>CANQVO010000001.1 GCA_947627325.1 uncultured Oscillospiraceae bacterium
GGTCACGCTCGCCGGAATGGTTACGTCGGTCAGCGCCCAGCAACTCTCAAAGGCACTGTCGCCGATGGTGGTCACGCTCGCCGGAATGGTTACGTCGGTCAGCGCCCAGCAACTCTCAAAGGCACTGTCGCCGATGGTGGTCACGCTCGCCGGAATGGTTACGTCGGTCAGCGCCCAGCAACTCTCAAAGGCACTGTCGCCGATGGTGGTCAGGCCATCCGGGAGGGTCACGTTAGTCAGATTCCAGCAACCATCAAAGGCATAATTGCCGATGGTGGTCACGCCCTCCTGGATGACGGCGGTGACGATTTTTTGTCCATGCTTCTCCCATGGAGTAGGATTATAGGAATCATCATAGCGATCACCACAATAGTCTTTCATTGGCCCCGTTCCAGAGATGGTGAGGGCGCCGTCGCTGGTAAGGGTCCAGGACAGATTGGTTCCGTCCCCTTCCCTGCCGCAGTAGCCGGATTTCACTACCTCCCCCGCGGCCAGGGCTGGAGCGGCCAGGCCCAGGCAGAGGATGAGGGCCAGGAATAGGGATAGGGCTCGTTTTTTCATGGGGGTTCCTCCTTTGTGGTTTCCGCGGCCTCCGAGGGGGGCGGGGCGGGGCCCCGCCCCGGTCGGGGGATCACGGAAACGCGCAAAAAGGCGGTGTTGAGAGCGTTTGCCTCAACACCGCCGGAAAACTCCAGCGTAACACAGTACATTTGCCCTTGAAATGAGATTCAAGAGCAAGTATAATAGCTGTGGCGCAACTACCGTTGCTGTGCTGAGTGCCCGTACACTCCGTACAGGGCTGCGGGGTGTTGGCGCACCCCGCGGCCTGCCGCCTTTTTGGCGTTTCTACGGCGTATTGTACTACAAGGCGCGAAAAAAAGCAAGATGGGAACGGAAATTTTTGATGGGAGGCCCTTTTTATGGATATGACGTGGTTTGACGAGATGGAGGCCCGCATCCCCACCGGCGAGGCCCGCACCCGCTTCGCCCCCTCCCCCACGGGGTATATGCACGTGGGCAACCTCCGCACGGCGCTCTACACTTGGCTCATCGCCCGCTCCCTGGGGGGGAAGTTCATCCTCCGCATCGAGGACACCGACCAGGGCCGGCTGGTGGAGGGCGCGGTGGAGATCATCTACAAGACCCTCCGCAAGTGCGGCCTGGACTGGGACGAGGGCCCGGACGTGGGCGGGCCGGTGGGGCCGTACATCCAGACCCAGCGCCGGGACCTCTACGGGAAGTACGCCCACCTGCTGGCGGAAAAGGGCGCGGCCTATTACTGCTTCTGCGAAAAGACCGAGAGCGAGGAGGACAGCGGCGACTTCGGCCGCGCCGCCGACCCCTGTCGGGACCTCCCCTACAAGCAGGCCAAGGCACGGGTGGACGCCGGGGAGCCCTACGTCATCCGCCAGAAGATCCCCGCCGGACAGACCACCTTCTCCGACGCCATCTACGGCGACATCACCGTGGACAACGCCGACCTGGACGACCAGGTGCTCATCAAGCGGGACGGCCTGCCCACCTATAACTTCGCCAACGTCATCGACGACCACCTCATGGGCATCACCCACGTGGTCCGGGGCAGCGAGTACCTCTCCTCCGCCCCCAAGTACGACCTGCTCTACCGGGCGCTGGGCTGGACCGTGCCCACCTACGTCCACTGCTCCCCCGTCATGCGGGACGCGCAAAACAAGATGTCCAAGCGCCACGGGGACCCCTCCTATGAGGATCTGCTGGCTATGGGCTTCCTCTCCGAGGCGGTGGTGAACTACGTGGCCCTGCTGGGCTGGAGCCCCCGGGGGGAGTACGCGGAGACGGAGTTTTTCACCTTGGATGAACTCAAGGGAGTCTTCGACCTCCACGGCATCTCCAAGTCCCCCGCCATCTTCGACCTGGAAAAGCTGAAGTATTTTAATGCCCACTACCTCCGGGCCCTTTCCCCGGAGGCGTTCTACCCCCTGGCCGAGCCTTACTTAAAGGAGGCCATCCACGCCCCCGGCATCGACCTAAAGCTGGTGGCCCCCCTGGTGCAGGGCCGGTGCGACACGCTGTTGGACATCGCCCCCCAGGTGGACTTTTTCGACGCTGTGCCAGAGTACTCCAACGAGCTCTACTGCCACAAGAAGATGAAGACCGACCAGGCCAACTCCCTGGAGGCCCTGGGGTGGGTCGTCCCCGCCCTGGAGGGGCTGGAGAAGTGGGACTTTGACGCCATCCACGACTGCCTCATCGCCCTGGCTGAGGCCCACGAGCTGAAAAACGGGCGGATCATGTGGCCGGTCCGCACCGCCCTCTCCGGCAAGGCGGTCACCCCCGGCGGGGCGGTGGAACTGGCCCACATCCTGGGCCGGGAGGAGACATTAAAGCGCCTACGGGCCGGGATGGAGCATTTGGCGGGGTAAAACAAGGCCCCGTGGAGCGCCTGTCGCGAGACGGGCGCTCTTTTTTTCCAAAATTTTTTCCCAATCTTGTAACATTTTTCCCGCCGGGAGCGTTTTAGAGGGTGAAAGGAGGTGGCGCGATGGAGCGCGAAGAGGCGGCGCGGCTGGCGGAGCGGTTCGGGCCGGCGGTGTACCGGCTGGCCTACGCCCGGACCGCCAACGCCGCCGACGCGGAGGACGTGACCCAGGACGTGTTTCTGCGCCTAATTACCAAGGCCCCCGCCTTTGCCGACGACGAGCACGCCAAGGCGTGGCTTCTCCGGGTGACGGCCAACCGGGCCAGCGACCTGTTCCGGGACCTTCGCCGGCGGCGGCAGGTACCCCTGGAGGCCGCCGGGGAACAGCCCGCCCAGGAGCGGGAGGCCGGCGGGGAGGCGCTGGCGGCGGTGCTGGCCCTGCCGCCCAAGCTGCGGGCGGCGGTACACCTGTTTTACTACGAGGAGCTGTCCACGGCCCAGATCGCCGGGCTGCTCCGGCTCACGGAGACGGCGGTGCGGGCGCGGCTGAGCCGGGCCAGGGCCCTGCTGCGGCAGAGCGAGCTGTTGAAAGGAGGAGAGGAACGTGTTTGACGTGCGATATCGGCGGGAGATGGACGCGGCGGGCCCCGGGCCGGAGCAGATGGAGCGGCTTTTGTCCGCCATCCGGGCCCAGCCGGAGCGGGCTCCGGGCCGGGCGGGGCCAATCGTCCGCCGGGTGCTGTTGGCGGCGGCGGTGTGCGCGGCGCTGACGCTCACCGCCCTGGCGGTGTCCCCCACCCTGCGGGAGGCGCTGGTCAACGCCCTGGGGCGCTTTCAGCCGTACAGCCAGACGGTGGAGGGGGTATCTGTGACCGACCAGGGCATCCAGATCACGGTGCTCTCCGCCCTGTCCGACGGCAACACGGCCCAGGTGTACTACGAGATCCGGGACCTCACCGGGGACCGGCTGGACGAATTCACCGCGGATGACCTGGGGCCCCCCATGCCCGCCAACTGGGGGGAGGAGGACGGCCCCCAGTGGGTTTCCTGCGGCAGTACCAGCGCCGGCGGGCTGGTCAGTTACGACCCCGAGACCAGGACCGCCCTCATGCTGGGGGCGATGGAGGGGCGCGGCCCCGCGGCGAAAAAGCTGATCCTGGATATGAAGATAGACGAGATCCAGCCGGGCCGCCGGTATGAGGATATTCCCATCGACCACCATTGGATGGCGGAGGGGACCCTGAAAACCCTGACCCTGGAAAACGGCAAGGTCGTGCTGGCTCCGGGGCAGAACCCCGGGGCGCTGGAGAGCGAGTTCTTCTCCCTGTCCTCCTACGGCTTTGGAGAGGACGGGGTGCTCCACCTGCTGTTGAAGGCGAAGGTGGACACCAGCGCGTGGGAGTTGGAGAGAAGTTCGATAGATTACTTTGGCGGCAGCAGCCGCTCCGACGTCTCTCCCGACTTCTCCCGCACCCAACGCTACGCCCAAACCACGGATTACAGAGGCATGAGTGAGGAGGAGATGGAGCTGGCCTCCCCGGAGACCCACTTTGCATGGAACGGGGAGACCTACTTCGAATACCGCACCGGCATCACCCCCGCCGACGTGGCGGAGGGGGACGTGGAATGGCGCGATTACATGAGCGCGTATCTCAATACCAAGCCCATCATCCACGGGGAGTGGCATCTCACCTTCCCGACGGAGATGGTGGAGCAGACCCGCGTGGATATGACCGGCTCCCTGACCAACATCAACCAGACCACCGCCGAGACCCTCTACCTGTCTGTGCTGGGCGCCTCCCTGGAGAGCGACTCCCACGGGACGGCCAACACCCTGGGCTACAAGCTCACGGTCTACCTTTCGGACGGGCGGATGCTGCCGGGGATCGATGCCGACGGCGGGTTCCACGGGGGAAACTACTCGGTGAACCACTGGACCTTCCCTGAGCCGGTGGACCCGAAAGAGGTCACCGCCATCGCCATCGGGCAGTGGTATATCCCCATTGAGAACGGCGCCGCCACGGAGGGGCACTGGCTGGACGAGCTCCCCGGGTGACGGAATTTTGTAAAGATAAATAAAAGCTCCCTCCCCTTGCCAAACTAGGCGGGGGGAGGGATGTTTTTATGAAAGATCGGCTCCGGCGGGCCAAGGCCGTCTTTACCGTGGCCGCCCTGGTGGTCCTGGCGGTCTTCGCCGTGCGGGGAAAGGTGGAGGCGGACGGGTACAAGCGCCGCCTCACCAGCGCCTACTACCACGCCTTTACCGAGCTGACCACCGCCAACCAGGAGCTGGACGCCGCCCTGCGGAAGTCCGCCTACACCACCGCCGGGCCCCTGCGGGAGGGGCTGTATCGCCAGATCTACGCCAAGGCCCTGGCCGCCCAGTACGCCCTGGGGGAGCTGCCCGGCGGCGACGTGGAGTTGGAGGAGGCCGCGGCCTTTTTCGCCAAGACGGGAGACTACGCCGCCGCCCTGTGCCGGGAGGATCTGGACGGCGCGGGGGAGGATCTGGCCGCCCTGGCCGGTCTGTCGGGCCGTCTGAACGGCGTTTTGACCGACCTCCAGGCCCAGTTGGAGGCGGGGCGGCTGGATCTGGCGGCGCTGGAGGGGGCGCGGCAGGCGCTGGCCCAGGCCACCCAGGCCGGGGAGCGGCAACTGGGCGGGACGGCCTTTCAGGAGACGGAGTCGGCCTTCCCGGAGATGCCCAGCCTCATCTATGACGGGCCCTTCTCCCAGCATTTGAGCGCCCAGACCCCCAGGGCTCTGGAGGGCATGGGCCAGGTGACCCAGGAGCAGGCCCGGCAGGCCGCCGCCAGCTTTCTCCACGTCTCCCCGGAGGTGCTCACCCTGGCCGCCGCCGGGGAGGGGGCGCTGCCCACCTACGCCTTCACCCTCCCCCTGGACGGGGGCGGGGGATATATCCAGGTGACCCGGCAGGGCGGGCAGATCCTGGCGTACTTTCAGGACCGGGTCCCCAGGGCCCCCGCCATGGACGCCGACCAGGCGGTGACGTTGGCGCAGAACTACCTGGCCGCCTGGGGCTTTGCCCGGATGGAGCCCAGCTACCACATCCAGCGGGAGGGGGTCATCACCATCCACTTCGCGCCGGTGGTGGACGATGTGTACTGTTACCCGGACCTTGTCAAGGTGACCATCGCCATGGACGACGGCTCCCTGCTGGGCTACGAGGCCCACGGCTATCTGAGCCAGCACCGGGACCGGGTCTTTGACCCGCCCGCCGTGGACCAGGCCGCCGCCCAGGCCGCCGTGCCCCAGGGGCTGTCCGTCCTGGCCGCCCAAAAGGCCCTGATCCCCACCGGCGGCGGGACCGGGGAGGTGCTGACCTACGAGTTCAAGTGCCAGACCGCCGACGGCGGCCACGTGCTCATCTACGTCAACGCCCAGACCGGCCTCCAGCAGAATATCCTCCTCCTTCTGGAGGACGAGACGGGGACGCTGACCCTGTGACCTTGGCGGTGAGCCAGGCCATGGGCTTTTTGAGGGCGTAGTGGAGCGCCACGCCCAGCAGGATGTTGGCGCATATGGTGACGGAGTAGTAGAACCGGGGGATCAGGGCGCTAAGGCGGTCGTACTCCAGGACAAAGACCACGTTGAGCAGATAGATCTCCAAACTGCACCCGCCCAGCAGTTCCAGCCCCCGCTCCGCCCACGCGGGAAGGACCGCCGCCAGACCGCTGAGCACCAGGCACAGCGCCACACAGCCGAAGGCGAAGGCCAGGGTGCTGGGGAGGTAGTAGGGCGCGGTCAGGGGCCGGAGCACCGGGACCAGGAACGGCAGGGCGGCCCACAGCCAGAGGCGCTTGGGGGTCAGCTCCCGCCCCCGGGCGATGTAGACACCCATCAGGGCGCCCATCAGAAAGACGGGGACGCGGCCGATCACGTCCACCAGGTGGCCCAGGCCGTGGTACTCGGCCAGGTGGAACAGCGGGAATACAAGCGCGCTCCCGGCGGCCACCAGCCAGCCCGGACGCTTCACCCGGGCCAGCAGGGCGGCGCAGGCGGGGGCCAGCAGGTAGAAAAACAGCAGGCCGGGGATGTACCAGTTAAAGTAGCTGGGCCTGTTCAGCCAGTAAAAGAGGGTGGACATGGTCCACAAGATGGTCTTGATGGAGGTCTGCCCCGCCAGGCGGAGGCACAGGCCGTAGAGGCCGGTCACCAGCCAGTAGAGGGGCAATACCCGGACCAGGCGGCGCTTGAGGTAGGCCCCGTAGCTCTGCTTTTTCCGGGTCCAGGACAGGGACAGGCCCATGGCCGAGAGGAAAATAAAGATATCCACCCCAAAAAAGCCCAGGGACTGGAGATCTTTGAGCCACGGGGTCTCTATGATCAGATGAAAGGTGTGGAACAACAGCACCCACGCCATGGCAAAGCCCATGAGTGCGCCCCGGTATCGGCTGAACACGTCGTAGCCCAAGGGTCGGTTTTCCCCAAGATCCGCCATCTTCCTCTCTCCCCCGCTCCGATTTTGGTTTGAGACTATTATACGCAAGGAGACAAATTTACGCAAGATGAGGTTTTTCGGAGAAAAAACCCTTGCTATTTCCTGGGACGTGTGGTAAAATACTTCAGCCTGTGGCAAGTACACACACCCTTTGGGACGGCGGCCCGGTGTCCCCTCTCTGCCGGGGATGGGCCCGCCGGATGACCGGGGTGGCGGCAAAACAAAAATTTTTTTAGGAGGAGACAAAATGGCAGTCGTATCTATGAAGCAGCTCTTGGAGGCGGGCGTCCACTTCGGGCACCAGACCCGCCGCTGGAACCCCAAAATGGCCAGCTACATCTACACCGAGCGCAACGGCATCTATATCATCGACCTGCAGAAGACGGTGAAGAAGCTGGAGGAGGCCTACGCCTTCGTCCGCGAGCTCTCCGAGAGCGGCCAGACCCTGCTCTTCGTGGGCACCAAGAAGCAGGCCCAGGAGGCCATCAAGGAAGAGGCCCAGCGCTGTGGGATGTACTTCGTCAACGCCCGGTGGCTGGGCGGTATGCTCACCAACTTCAAGACCATGCGGGGCCGTGTGGACCGTCTGGCCCAGCTCAAGAAGATGCAGGAGGACGGCACCTTCGATATGCTCCCCAAGAAGGAGGTCATGCACCACCTGGGCGAGATCGCCAAGCTGGAGAAGTACCTGGGCGGCGTCACCGAGATGCGGAAGCTCCCCGGCGCGCTGTTCGTGGTGGACCCCCGCAAGGAGCGCAACGCCATCAACGAGGCCCGCAAGCTCCACATCCCCGTGGTGGCCATCGTGGACACCAACTGCGACCCCGACGAGATCGACTACGTCATCCCCGGCAACGACGACGCCATCCGGGCCATCAAGCTCATCTCCTCCGTCATGGCCAACGCCATCCAGGAGGGCCGCCAGGGCGCCGACGCCGCCCCCGCCGCCGAGGCCGAGGCCGCCGCGCCCGCCGAGACCCCTGCCGCCGAGTAAGAAAACACTACCACACATACTGGAGGAAATAAAAAATGGCTATTAGCGCGCAAGACGTAAGCAAGCTCCGCGAGATGACCGGCGTTGGCATGATGGACTGCAAGAAGGCCCTCACCGCCACCGACGGCGACATGGACAAGGCCATCGAGTTCCTGCGGGAGAAGGGCCTGGCTACCGCCCAGAAGAAGGCCGGCCGCATCGCCGCCGAGGGCGTGGCCTACGCCGCCGTGATCGACGGCGTGGGCGTCGTGGTGGAGGTCAACGCCGAGACCGACTTCGTGGCCAAGAACGAGAAGTTCACCGACTTCGTCCACGCCGTGGCCCAGGTGGTCGCCAAGGAGGACCCCAAGGACCTGGACGACCTGCTCACCAAGGCCTACCCCGGCACCGGCCGCACCGTGGCCGAGGAGACCATCGAGAAGGTCCAGGTCATCGGCGAGAACATCAAGATCCGCCGCTTCCAGCGTTTCGGCTCCGGCGTCAGCGTGCCCTACGTGCACATGAACGGCCGCATCGGCGTGCTGGTCAACCTGGACACCGACCTCCCCGCCGACAAGGTCACCGAGGTGGGCAAGGATCTGGCCATGCAGATCGCCGCGCTGAACCCCCGCTTCCTGGACAAGAGCCAGGTGGGCCAGGAGGTGCTGGACGAGGAGAAGAAGATCATGCTGGTTCAGATGGAAAACGACCCCAAGATGGCCGCCAAGCCCGACAAGGTCAAGGAGGGCATCGTGACGGGCAAACTGCGGAAGTTCTACGAGGAGAACTGCCTGATGCAGCAGGCCTTCGTCAAGGACGACAAGGTCAGCGTGGAGCAGTACGTGGCCGCCCAGGCCAAGGCCCTGGGCGGGTCCATCAAGCTGGTGGACGCCATCCGCTTCGAGAAGGGCGAGGGCATCGAGAAGAAGCAGGAGAACTTCGCCGAGGAGATCGCCAAGCAGCTGGCGAAGTAATCCCAAACACCCAAAAGACCCGAGGCCGTTGGCCTCGGGTCTTTTTTTCGCGCAAGCAGGAAAAATCGAAGGATACAATGGCGCCCAACGAATATCCCCCAGCCTCACGGCATCACCTGCCCTCTGCGCCCGCCACCGCCGAAGGCAAATTCTAAAACCCCAGAGGGCAGAAGGACGACCGCCACCGCATCTTTATATTTATCTAAATCGTCAGGAACTGGCATCCGTTTCACGCCCTAAGCCATAGAGGATGATGATTCACGTTCCAGCACTGCCCGGGGCTTTTCAGCTATTTCCAAATCTCCTTGTGCTAGAAGGTATTCTGCGCTTTCTTTAATTTCTCTTGCAACTCGGATCCGCTTAGATGCAAATTCAATAATTTCTGGGCTAATCAATTGACTCAGTGCAAAAATCGCAATCAGTAGTCCAATCCCCATAAGTTCAATCACGCATTGCTCGGCAACGGATACCCTTGTAAGAATTGTGACAGCGCAAAACGAAAGGATGGGAAGGATGCATACAACATAGTATCGTCCAAGGCGTTTTAGCATTTTCTCCAAGCTGCATCCCTGAACAATAATCTCCTGGCAGGATTGAATAATCCAGGACAGAGACAGTTGGTTATCATAATCCTGCTCATGAAGACAATCGTATAGCGGTTTTATCCGCTGTTTATAGTATTGCTCCGCTTCCTCATCCAGTGCTTCTTTGTTTCTCTTTTCCACATGGGCTACCATAATATTGCTCAAAATAATCTCTACAATCATTGGAGCAAATGAGACAAAGACTAGCCAATAATTATGAGAACAAAAATCCGCCAGGATTACAAATAGGACTAGCGATAAAACTGGTAACACAATGAGTAACCAAAGCATAATTTTTTCTGCTTGCTTTTTGGGCTGCTTTTTCCCATCTTCCTTTTGCCACCACTCACGAAAAATATCGTTCTTATAGTTCTCAAAAAAATAGAAGAAAGTTCTGTGCGGGGTTGGCATTTTAATCCCTCTTTTCTGTTTTTGTCACCGCGCATCCATACAGTAGGGTCTTTTAAAAATTTAGTAGGAAATCCCTATACCGTATGGATTTGGTTGTCACCGTTAATCTCTGCGTAATGGTAAAAAATTGGACCATACAACTTGGAAGTAATCATTTCCCCGGGTGGCAGAAACACTATAGCATAATATAGTGGTATCAGAGGTCAAAACGCAACTCATCTCTATAAAAACCATTTAAGCGATTGCAGATTCGGCAATAACTGCTCTCGATAGAAGAACTGTCCTTCCAAATAGGCGCATTTGCTCGTAGTACTAAATAATTCTCCACAGTACGATTTCACTGCTCTTCTGAGACCACTTGCGCATTGCCCTGCTCTGTGTCAATATAGTACTTACACCGACCAGTCGTAGGGACAACATATTTATGCACAGAGACACATTTAGCAATTGTTCCATCTTTGTTGAGTTCCAAATAATCATATCCTTCCGGCCACGCTTTTCCGTGCCTATCTAGCAAACCCTGTTGCTCAGAACCCCAAAATCTGTGCGCGTTGAACCAGAGTACCTCCTACTTATTTCGCCATCCTTAAATAAATAGCACTCTGGTTGGCTCCACTTGGCAGAGTCATGTTCTTATCATGCCATTGCCGACTCACAATGTCTGTGGCCAATTCTGGTATACCATCTCCATTCATATCAAGGGCAGTCACCTTTGTGGCATCTATAACCTTGAGAAAAACTGTATATTCTCCGCTTATTAAGCCAATTTCTCCTCGCAGAAGTAAAGTATAGTCATTCACCACTTCTTGACGTCGAATGGACAGGGCGTTTCTTTTGGCAAAATACATCAGAAAGAGTAGAAGCAAAAGAAAAACCCGACCAAGAAGATTCCTCTTTCCCTTTTTGTGCTCAAATTACACCTCTATTATCATAGGCCGTTTTTTATACTATCCTAATATAGGGTTTTATGCACGCTGGCTCCTTGTCTTCCATATAGATGTCCTGCTTTTATCCCCGGTTGCAATCATACACTCATCCTTTCCGGCGCATTGAATTTGTCCATGAAATCATATGTTTCACCTTCCAAATTTGCCGCAATCCCCGCCCACTTTTTCATTCAGTTAGAATGACCGCCGCTGTTTGCCCCCAGTTGATGCAAAGCGGCGTTTCCGCAGGGAGTGCCGCTTCCACTTTTCAACAACTCTTTCCCATCTTGAACGCGACCTATATGCGGCGCCATGAGTTCATAACGGTACGGGGGTCATTCCATGGTCAGCATATCCGTGTAGCCCGTCTGGGCCAACTGCAGCAGCGTGGCCCGGGCTGTGTTGAATACCGGGTTGGTCCTCTCTCTCAGATCGCGCACGTTGTCCACGGCGTCTCGTCCCCTTTCTCTCCTCGGTTCTCTGTGCCCCGCGGCCGGATCGTCTCTCCTTCCGATCCCCGCCGCCGCGAAAACACCGCCCAAATTTTACCACGATCTTCCCCGCCCTGTCAACGCGAAACCCGCCGGCTCGGCGGGTCCCCCGCTCTCCCGGGAGGAGAGCGTGTGTGGCGGGGCCCGGTCAGGCGGGGGGTGTCTGGAGCTTTTCCAGGGCGGACTTGGCGGCCTGCTGTTCGGCCTCCTTCTTACTGCGGCCCTTGCCCGCGCCCACCTGGGCGCCGTCCAGGGTCACCTCCATCCAGAACTCCTTGCAGTGGTCGGGGCCGGTCTCCCGGACCAGCTGGTAGCGCAGGGTGTGGCCCTGGGTGCGCTGGACCAGCTCCTGGAGGGCGGTCTTGTAGTCCCTCCCCTCCCCCGCCTGCTCCTCCCGGGAGAGGATGAAGGCGCGGATGGTGCGCCGGGCCTGGGCGATGCCGCCGTCCAGGTAGAGGGCGGCCAGGATGGCCTCCACCGCGTCCGCCAGGATGGAGGCCCGGGCCCGCCCGCCGTTTTGGTCCTCTCCCCTGCCCAGCTTCAGATACGCCCCCAGGCCCCAGCCCAGGGCCACCTGGGCCAGGGATTCCTCGCACACCAGGGCGGCCCGCATCCGGGTCAGGTCCCCCTCGGGGAGGTCGGGGTGGGCGCGGTAGAGGTGGTCGGCGGTGACCTGGCCCAGCACCGAGTCGCCCAAAAACTCCAGCCGCTCGTTGCTCTCCAGCGCGCCGCCCAGGCGCTCGTTGGCGTAGGAGCTGTGGGTCAGGGCCCGCTCCAACAGCCGGGGGTCTTGAAAACGGTAGTCCAGCTTTTCCTCCAAGGGGTGCATCGCTCCCCCTCCTCTCATAAAAAAGCCCCCGCCTGGGCGGGGGCTTTTCGGCGTTCGTTATTCTTCCTCGGTGTGGGACTGGATATACTGGATCAGGTCGCCCACCGTCTTGATATCGCCCAGGTCGTCCTCCGACATCTCCCCGATGGCGTACTCGTCCTCCAGCGCCATGCTCAGCTCCACAATGTCGATGGAGTCGGCCCCCAGGTCCTCTTCAAAGGTGGTCTCAGGGGTGATGGAGTCGGGCTCCACGCCAAACTGCTGTGCGATAATGGCCGAGATTTCTTCAAACATACGCGACACTCCTTTGAGAGACAGGATCTACTCCCTCATAATAAGAAGTTTTCCCCGCTCTGTCAAGGGCCAATTACAATTTTTCAGCCGCTTCCTCCGACTTTTTTTCCGGGCCCAGGCGCATATGTTCCACATTGGCGGTGATATCGTCTATGATCCCCGACTGGCTGAACTCCACCGCCTGGCGGATGGCGTTTCGGATGGCCCGGGCGTCCGACGAGCCGTGGGCCTTGAGCACCGGCTTGGAGATGCCCAGCAGAGCGGTGCCCCCCACCTCGGAGGAGTCCATGAGCTTCTTGAACTCCTTGATGCCGCCGCTGACCATCAGGGCGGCCAGTTTGGTGAGCAGGTTTTTCTTGAACATGGCCTTCAACTGCCGACCCATGAACAGCCCGGTGCCCTCCAGGGCCTTGAGGAAGATGTTCCCGGCGTAGCCGTCGGCGACGATGACATCCACCGCGCCCTCCACCGCCTCCCGGGCCTCCACGTTGCCCGCGAAGTGGATGCGGCCCTCCTCGTGGGCCTTTCGCAACAGGAGATAGGCGTCCTTTTGCAGGGGGGTGCCCTTGGTGGGCTCCGTGCCGATGTTCAAAAGGCCCACCTTGGGCTCGGGACAGCTCAGCGCCTGCTGGGCGTAAAAACTGCCCATGTAGGCGAATTGCAGGAGGTATTCCGGGGTGCACTCGGCGTTGGCGCCGCAGTCGATGAGCACCGCGCCCCCGTTCCCCGTGGGCACCACCGGGGCCAGGGCCGCCCGGCGGATGCCCCGGACCCGCTTGGTCAGCAGCGTGGCCGCCGACAGCAAGGCCCCGGTGGATCCGGCGGAGACAAAGGCCGCCCCCGCCCCCTCGTTCAGGAGGTTCAGGCCCACCGTCAGGGAGGAGTCCTTCTTCTCCTTAAAAGCCAGGGCGGGGTTGTCCTCCATGGTGACCACCTGGCTGGCGTGGGCGATCTCCAGGCCGTGGGGCAATTCCCCCACGCCCAGGTCCCGCAGGCACTCCAACAGGCGCTCCCCGTCGCCCACCAAAATCACCTCTGCCACGCCGGCCTTGACGGCGTCCAGGGCCCCCTGGACGTTGCTCATGGGGGCGTTGTCGCCCCCCATGGCGTCGAGAATGATCTTCATGGCTCGTTCCTCCTTCTTTTTATAGTTCCAGCGTTTCCAGGGCCGCCAGGGCCCGCCGGGAGATGGCCTGGTTCTTCTCCCGCTTGCCCTTGACCCGGTGGTCCAGGGGCGGGATGAGGCCGAAGTTGATGTTCATGGGCTGGAAGTCGGCCACGCTCTCGTTGGAGATATAGGCCGCCAGCGCCCCGATGGCGGTGCGGGCGGGAAAGTCCACCGGCGGCCGGCCCAACAGCCGGTGGGCCAGTTCTATCCCGCACAGTAGGCCGGAGGCGGTGGACTCCACATAGCCCTCCACCCCGGTGATCTGTCCGGCGAACATCACCCGGGGCTCCGCCTTGAGCCGGTAGTAGCGGTCCAGCAGCTTGGGGCCGTTGAGGTAGGTGTTGCGGTGCATCACCCCGTAGCGCAGGAACTCCGCCCGCTCCAGGGCGGGGATCATGGAGAAGACCCGCCTCTGCTCGGGGAAGCGCAGGTGGGTCTGGAACCCCACCAGGTTGTAGACGCTGCCCTGGGCGTTGTCCCGGCGGAGCTGGACCACGGCGTAGGGCTCCCGCCCCGTGCGGGGGTCCTTCAGCCCCCTGGGCTTCAGGGGCCCGTAGCGCAGGGTGTCAAACCCCCGGCGGGCCATCACCTCCACGGGCATACACCCCTCAAACACGCTCTTGTCCTCAAAGCCGTGGACCTCCGCTTCCTGGGCGGTGGTCAGGGCCTCCCAAAAGGCCCGGTACTCCTCCTCGCTGAGGGCGCAGTTGATGTAATCGGCGCTCCCCTTGTCGTAGCGGGAGGCGAACCAGGCCCGGTCCATGTCCACCGACTCAAAGGACACCAGGGGGGCCGCCGCGTCGAAAAAGCTCAAATACGCCTCCCCGCCCAGGCGCCGCTGGACGTCCCCGGCCAGGGCGTCGGAGGTCAACGGGCCGGTGGCCAGGATGACCGGGCGGGCCTCCGGCACCCGCTCCACCTCCCCCTCTATCACCTGGATCAGGGGGTGGGCGCGGATCTTCTCGGTGACGGCGGCGGAAAAGCCCTGGCGGTCCACCGCCAGCGCACCCCCCGCCTCCACCCGGTTTTCGTCGGCGCAGGCCAGGATCAGGCTCCCACAGCGGCGCAGCTCCTCCTTCAAAAGGCCCACGGCGTTGGTGAGCTCGTCAGAGCGCAGGGAGTTGGAGCAGACAAGCTCGGCGAAGTCCGGGCTGTGGTGGGCGGGGGTCATCTTTTGGGGCTTCATCTCGTGGAGCTCCACCGGGATGCCCCGCTGGGCCAACTGCCAGGCCGCCTCGCTCCCGGCCAGGCCCGCGCCTACGACCATCGCGGGCTCCATCAACTCTCCCCGGCCTTCCTGGCGACGGTCTTTTTCGCGGTGGCCGTCTTCGCCGTGGACTTCTTCGCCGCAGCCTTTTTAGCCGTGGTCGTTTTGGTCGCGGTCTTCTTGGCCGTTGTTTTGGCCGTGGTCTTTTTCGCCGCGGTCTTTTTGGCGGCGGTCTTTTTGGCCACCGGGGCGGCCTGGGCCGGGGCGGTCCCCTCCTGGCTGTCGGCGCGGCGGCGGAAGCCGCCCCGCTTCTCCTCGGGGGTAAAGTTGGCGCAGGCCTCGTTGACGCAGAAGGGCTTGTGGGCCCCCTTCCCGGCGGTCTTGAACATGGTCTGGCCGCAGAGGGGGCAGTTGTCCTTTACCGGCACGTCCCAGGTGATGAAGTCGCACCGCTTGCTCTCGTCTTTTTCACTTCTATGCTCACAGCAGTAGAAGGTGTACTGCTTGCCGGTCTTTTTGCTCCGGCCCGTGCGCTTGAGAATGCGCCCGCCGCACTTGGGGCATTTGCCGGGCATCTCCACCACCAGGGGCATGGTGAAGTCGCACTCCGGCCAGCCCGGGCAGGCCAAAAAGCGGCCAAAGCGGCCCGACTTGACCACCAGGTGCTTGCCGCACTGGGGGCAGATCTCCTCGGACACCTCGTCGGGCACCTTCAGCCGGGTGCCGTCCAGCTCGCTCTCCACCTTCTTCAGGTTGCTCTCAAACTCGCCGTAGAAGTTCTCCAGGATGTCCACCCAGTTCTCCTCGCCGGTCTCCACCTGGTCCAGCCGCTCCTCCATCCGGGCGGTGAAGGTGGGGTCAGCCACGTCGGGGAACTTGTCCCGCATCAGCCCGGTGACCACCTCCCCCAGGGGGGTGGGGCGGAGGTTGCGCCCCTCCTTGATGACGTACTCCCGGTCCAGGATGGTGGAGACGGTGGGGGCGTAGGTGGAGGGGCGGCCGATGCTCTTTTCCTCCAGGGCTTTGATGAGGGTGGCCTCGGTGTACCGGGCGGGAGGCTGGGTGAAGTGCTGTTCTGGGGTAAAGCCCTCGGCCTTGACAGCCTCCCCCTCCTTCAGGTCGGGCAGGGGCGACTGGGGGGCCTCCTCCTCGTCGTCCCGGCTCTCTTCGTAGACGGCGGTAAAGCCGCTGAATTTCAGGGAGGAGTGGTTGGCCCGGAAGAGGTAACCCTGGCTCTCCACGTCGATGGAGACGCTGTCGTAGACGGCGGAGGCCATCTGGCAGGCCAGAAAACGGCTCCAGATCAGCTTGTAGAGCTTATACTGCTCGGCGGTCAGGTCCTTGCGGATGGACTCGGGGTCCAGCCGCACCTCGGAGGGGCGGATGGCCTCATGGGCGTCCTGGGCGCCGGACTTGGTCTTGTACTGCCGGGTCTTGGCGGGGTAGTATTCCTTGCCGTAGCGGCTGATGATAAAGTCCTTGGCCGCGGCGGTGGCCTCGTCAGAGAGGCGCAGGGAGTCGGTTCGCATATAGGTGATCAGGCCCACCGTGCCCTCCCCGGTGATGTCCACGCCCTCGTAGAGCTGCTGGGCGATGGACATGGTGCGCCGGGGGGGCATCCCCAGCTTGCGGGACGCCTCCTGCTGGAGGGTGGAGGTGATGAAGGGGGGCGCGGGATTGCGCTGTTTGTCCTGGCGCTTCACCGATTTGACCGTAAAGGGCCCTGCCTTTACCGTGTTGAGGATGGCGTCCACCTCCGCACGGCTGTGGAGCTCCATCTTCTTGTCCTGGCCGAAGAAGCTGGCCTTAAAGCGGCCCGCGTTGGGGGCCAGGCGGGAGAAGTCCACGTCGATGGACCAGTACTCCTGGCTCTGGAAGGCCCGGATCTCCTCCTCCCGCTCCACCACCAGCCGGGCGGCCACCGACTGCACCCGCCCGGCGGACAGGCCCCGGCGGATCTTCTTCCACAGCAGGGGCGAGAGCTCATAGCCCACGATGCGGTCCAGGATGCGCCGGGCCTGCTGGGCGTCCACCAGGTTCTGGTCGATGGACCGAGGCCGGGCGATGGACTCGGTGACCACCTTTTTGGTGATCTCGTTGAAGGTGACCCGGTAGGTGCGGTCCTCCGGCAAATTCAAAAGCTCCTTCAGGTGCCAGGAGATGGCCTCCCCCTCCCGGTCCGGGTCGGTGGCCAGGAAGATCCTGCCGCTTTTCTTGGCGGCCTTGGTGAGGTCGGAGATGATGCCCTCCTTGCCCTTGATGGGCTGGTAGTCGGGCCGGAAGTGGTCGGTCACGTCCACGCTCAGCTTGCTCTTGGGCAGGTCCCGGACGTGGCCCATGGTGGCCATGACCTGATAGGTGGGGCCCAGGTATTTGCCGATGGTCTTGGCCTTGGCCGGTGACTCCACGATCACCAGATCGGTATTGCTTTTCACTGCCATAGAGGTTCCTCCTGGTCGGTTGATATCAGCGCCGCGGGGAAAGATACGCGCCCCCGCGGGGGTTTGGGTCAGTCGGGGTCCACCTGGATGCGGACGGTGGCCGCGAAACGCTTGCCCAGCTCCTCCTTCACAAAGCCCGCCAGCTGGAGCATGGTCACCGCCGAACTGCACCGCCGGGTGGGGATCTGGGTCAGGTCCACCAACTCGTCCATCACCAGGCTCCTGTCCCGCAGGGCCAGCATCACGTCCCGCTGGTCGTCGGTGAGGGCGGGGGTCAACTGCCGCCAGTGGACGGTGGGGATGGGCTCCTCCCGCTCCTGGTCCTCTTGATCCTCCGGCTCCTTCTTCTTGGCCTTCGCCGCCTTTTTGGCGGGGGGCTTGGGCTCGGCGGGGTACTCCCGGGGCGTCACCCCCGGGGCGATGGGCGGGGCATCGGGGGCCAGGCCGGGCTTTAGATCCAGCTTGGCGGGATAGAGGTACTCGTATTCCTCCAAAATGTCGCTGGCCGAGGTGATCAGCTTGGCCTCCCCCTTGCGGATGAGCAGGTTGGGCATATAGCTCATGGGGGCGTCCACCGGGCCGGGGACGGCGAACACGTCCCGGCCCTGGTCCAGCGCGGCGGTGGCGGTGATGCGGGTGCCGGAGTGGTAGCCCCCCTCCACCACCACAACGCCCAGGGCCAGGCCGCTGATGATGCGGTTGCGGACGGGGAAATGGGCGCCCCGGGGCTCGGTGCCCGGGGGGTATTCGCTGATGAGCAGGCCGCTGGCGGCCACGTCCTGGTAGAGAAAGCGGTTCTCCCGGGGGTAGATCACGTCCAGCCCGCCCCCCAGCACGCCGCAGACCACGCCGCCGCCCCGGAGCGCGCCCCGCAGGGCCTCGCTGTCCAGCCCTCGGGCCAGGCCGGAGATCACCACCGCCCCCTGGGCGGCCAGGTCGTGGCCCAGGCGCTGGGCCTGCGCCACGCCGTAGGCGGAGGGCTCCCGGGTGCCGATGAGGCTGATGACCGCCTCATCGTCAAAGGAGACGTCCCGCCCCTGGAGATAGAGTACCGCGGGAGGGTCGTAGATATTCCGAAGCCGCTCGGGGTAGCCCGCGTCGGCCAGGGTCAGGATCCGCTGGCCCAGGCGCTCGCAGGCGGAGAGGATGCGCTCTGGCTCCTCCATGGACTTGTCCACCAGGGACTCCTTTGCCTGCCTGCTCAGGGAGGGCAGCTCGTTATACTCGTAAGGGTCGGCGAAGTGGATGGCCTCGGGGGTGCCGAAGTAGTTGAGCAGCTCGCACACGCCCTCGTTGGAAAGGCCCGCGCGGGTGGTGAGCCAGAGCCAGTATTTCAGACTTGCCATCCCTTTCGCCTCCCTTCTTCCCTTTTCCTCTATTGATCCCGGCCCATCTCCCAGAGCAAAATGGCCGCGGCGGTAGCGGCGTTCAGGGATTCGCACCGGGGCCGCATGGGGATGATCACCGCGCCGTCACAGCCGGCCAGGACCTCCGGGGAGATCCCGTGCCCCTCGTTGCCCACCACCACGGCGCATCGGCGCAGGTCGGCCCGGCGCACGTCCTGGCACTTCTCCCCCAGCGCCGCGGCGTACAGGGGGAGGCCCTTTTCCGCCAACAGCGAGCGCAGTTCCTCCAGCGTCACCTCCCAGGCCGGGAGGCGGAAAGAGGCCCCCATGGCGGCCCGGACGGTCTTGGGGCCAAAGGGGTCGGCGCAGTGGTTCAGCAGAAACAGCCCGTCCGCCCCCAAAGCGTCCGCGGCCCGCCAGATGGTCCCCACGTTGCCCGGGTCCTGGAGCCCGTCCAGGGCCAGGTACCGCTCCCCCTCCAGCCGGGGCGGCGTCTGCCGGGGGATGGAGAGGGTAAACAAAAAGCCCTGAGGGCTCTCCATGGGGGAGAGGTATTCCATCAGCTGGGGCGACACCACCGTCCGCTCCACCCCCGCCGGGGTCTCCACCGTCACCTCCGGGGTGGTGATGAGGCGCTTGACCGGCGCGCCCCAGCGCACCGCCTCCTCCCAGAGCTTCCGCCCGTCGGCCAGGTACTCCCCGGCCTCCCGGCGGTATCTGCCCTGGGCGGCCAGCTTCCGCAGGTGGGCGCACAGGGGGTTCTGCCGGCTGGTCAGCACACTCATAGATTTTGCAGCCGGTTGACGTTTTTGTCAAGCCCCATGACCACCACCACGTCGGTGGCCTCCAGGGGGAGGTTGCCGCCGGGGGCGATGAGCATCCGCCCCTCCCGGCGCAGGGCGAGGACGTTGACGCCGTAGACGTTCCGCACGTCCAGCTCCTTCAAGGTCTTGCCCACCCATTTCTGAGGGGTGATGATCTCTATGATGCTGGCGTCCTCGTAGAGCTCGATAAAGTTGACGGTGTTGGAGCTGGACAGGGTGTGGGCCAGCTTGCCCCCCATCTCGTGCTCGGGAAAGACCACCCGGTCCGCGCCGATCTTCTGCAGGACCTTGCGGTGGGTGTGGCTGGAGGCCTTGGCGATGACCTTCTCCACCCCCAGCTCCTTCAGATTCAGGGTGATGAGGGCGCTGGTGCCGATGTCGTGGCCGATGGCGACGATGGCGCAGTCGAAGTTGCGGGCGGACAGCTCCCGCAGGACCTCCGGGTCCCGGGCATCGGCGGTGACGGCGTGAGTCACCTGGGAGGCCACGGCCTGGATGGGCTCGGGCTGGCTGTCCACGGCCAGTACCTCGTTGCCCAGGGCGCACAGCTCGGTGGCCAAAGCGGAGCCGAAGCGGCCCATGCCCACGATCAGAAATGTCTTCATGGAAAAGCCTCCTTAACCGATCATCACGCTGGTCTCGGGGTATTGCAGTTTGCTCTCCACCCGCCAGCGGGTGGCAAAGGCGATGGCGATGGAGAGGATGCCCACCCGGCCCAGGTACATGAGAAGGATGATGAACACCCGGCTGATGTGGGACAGGGCGGGGGTCACCCCGGTGGTGAGGCCCACGGTGCCCAGGGCGGAGGCCACCTCAAAGGCGGCGCTCATAAAGGGCAGGGCGTCCAGCAGGGAGAGGAACATGGAGCCGATGACAAAGAGGAGCATGGCCGTCAGCGCCAGGGTCGTGGCGTTGGACTGCTGCCGGCGGCTCAGGGACCGGCCGCCGATGACCACCGTTCCCCTGCCCTTCAGGTCGGCCCACAGGCCCAGGCCCAGCACCGCCACCGTCCCGGTCTTGATGCCGCCGGCGGTGGAGCCAGAGGAGCCGCCGATAAGCATGAGGATGCACCCCAGGGCCAGGGTGGAGTCCCGCATGGCCCCCTGGTCGATGGTGCAGAAGCCGGCGGTGCGGAAGGTGACGGACTGAAACAGGGCGTTCATGACCTTTTCCCACAGGGGCATGGGCCCCAGGGTGTCGGGGTTGTGGTACTCCACCGCCAGCACGATGGCCGCGCCCAGGAGGATCAGCCCGGCAGTCATGGTGAGGACCAGCTTGGTGTAGAGGGACAGCCGCCCAGCCTCCCGGCGGTGGGCGATATCGCTCCAGACGAAAAAACCCAGGCCGCCGATGACGATGAGGGCCATGATGGTGAAAAGCACCACGGGGTCGTTTTGGAAGGGGGTCAGGCTCTGGAAGGGCACGTCCTGGCCCAGCAGGTCAAACCCGGCGTTGCAGAAGGCGGAGATGGCGTGGAAGACGCTGTACCAGATCCCCCGGCCCAGGCCGTAGGCCGGGACGAAGCGGGTCATCAAAAGGGCGGTGCCGGTGAACTCAAAAATGGCGGTCCATTTGACCGTGTACCGCACCAGGCGGACCACGCCGCTCAAGTTGTTGAGGTTAAAATTGGACACCAGGATCAGCCGCTCGGAGAGGCCGATCTTCCGCCGCAGGACGAGGGAGACCATGGTGATCAACGTGACAAAGCCCAGCCCGCCCATCTGGATCATGGCCAGGATCACCCCCTGGCCGAAGGGGGACCACTGGGTGGCCGTGTCCACCAGCACCAGGCCGGTGACGCAGGTGGAGGAGGTGGCGGTGAACAGGCAGGTCAAAAGCCCCGGGGACTGCCCGCTCCTGGAGGCCACGGGCAGACTGAGCAGGATGGTCCCCAGGAGGATGATGGCGGCGAAGGACCCGGCCACGATCCGGGTGGCGTTCAGATCCTTTCGCCGCAACAGGTGGAATTTTGTCCGCACAGCGCCCCCTCCTTTCCATCCCCTGAAACAGTACATACCGAAAACCAGTCAAAAAGGCCGGTTTTCGGTATGCAAAGGGTCAACTCAAGGGCCGCATAGTGGGGAACAAGATCACGTCCCGGATGGAGTCCGAGCCGGTGAGGAGCATGACGCAGCGGTCGATGCCGATGCCCATGCCGCCGGTGGGGGGCATGCCGTACTCCATGGCGGTGAGGAAGTCCTCGTCCAGCATCTCCGTCTCCTCGTCCCCCCGCTCCCGCTGTTCCACCTGCTTTTCAAAGCGCTGGCGCTGGTCGATGGGGTCATTGAGTTCGGAGTAGGCGTTGCCGAACTCGGAGCGGTTGATGAAGAACTCAAAACGCTCGGTGAGCCGGGGGTCCTGGGGGGAGCGTTTGGTCAGCGGGGAGACCTCCACGGGGTACATGGTGATGAAGGTGGGCTGGACCAGGTGCTCCTCCACCCGCTGGTCAAAGCAGGCGTACAGGGCGTTGCCCCAGGTGGGCTCGGCGGCGTCGGCCAGCTCCACCCCCTTGGCCTTGGCGGCGGCCACCGCCTCGGCGTCGTCGGTGATGGCGCCAAAGTCGATGCCCACGTACTGCTTCACCGCCTCCACCATGGTCAGCCGCGGCCAGCCGGGGGTCAGGTCGATCTTCTCCCCCAGCCACTCCACCTCGTAGGTGCCCAGGATCTCCTTGGCCGCCGAGGACAGCACCCCCTCGGCGATGTCCATCATGTCGTGGAAGTCGGCATACGCCTCGTAGAGCTCGATGGTGGTAAACTCCGGGTTGTGCTTGGGGTCCATGCCCTCGTTGCGGAAGATGCGGCCGATCTCGTAGACCCGGTCCATCCCGCCCACGATGAGGCGCTTTAGGGGGAGCTCGGTGGCGATACGCATATACATATCGATGTCCAGGGTGTTGTGGTGGGTGATGAAGGGCCGGGCGGCGGCGCCGCCGGCGATGGTGTTCAGAACGGGGGTCTCCACCTCGATGTAGCCCCGGGCGTCCATGAAGTCCCGGACGTGCTTGATGAACCTGGAGCGGATGATGAAGTTGCGCTTCACCTCCGGGTTGACGATGAGGTCCACATACCGCTGGCGGTAGCGCAGCTCCTTGTCCTGCAGGCCGTGGAACTTCTCCGGCAGGGGCAGCAGGGACTTGCTCAGCAGGGTGATGCGCCGGGCCCGGACGCTCATCTCCCCCCGCTGGGTGCGGAAGACCTCCCCCTCCACGCCGACAATATCGCCGATGTCGAACTTCTTGAACTTCTTATACATCGCCTCGTCCATCTCGTCCTGGCGGGCGTAGAGCTGGATGCGGCCGTCCCGGTCCTGGAGGTCGCAGAAGGACACCTTGCCCATCCCCCGCTTGGACATGAGCCGGCCCGCCACCTTGACCTGTTTGCCCTCCATGGCGTCAAAGTTCTCCTTGATCTGAGCGGAGGTGGCGTCCCAGGCGAACTTGGTGACCTGGAAGGGGTCCTCCCCCGCCGCCTGGAGCTCGGCCAGCTTGTCCCGGCGGATCTTCAGCAGTTCGGACTGGGAGGGCTCGGCCTGCTGGGGCTGTTGATTCTTCTCCTGCGACATAACGGATCCTCTCCTCTTGTGGTGTATCTCAGCGTTCGATCTTGACGATCTCGTAGTGGATGGCGCCGTTGGGGGCCTCCACCGTCACCTTCTCCCCCACCTTGTGGCCCAGCAGGGCCTTGCCGAAGGGGGATTCTTCCGAGATCTTGCCGTTCATGGGGTCGGCCTCCTGGGAGCCCACCACGTGGTAGGTCTCCTGGTCGCCAAACTCCACGTCCTTGACGGTGATGCGGCTGCCCAGGCGGACGGCGTCGGGGTCCTTGTCGTGGTCCTCGATCACCACGTAGTTGGACAGGATGGCCTCGATCTCGGCGATGCGGGAGTAGAGCTTGCCCTGCTCGTTCTTGGCCTCGTCATACTCGCTGTTCTCGCTGAGGTCGCCAAAGGAGCGGGCCTCCTTGATCTGGTCGGCCACCTCCTTTTCCCGGACGGTCTTCAGGTAGTTGAGCTCCTGCTTCAGCGCCTCCAGCCGGTCGGCGCTCAGCTTATACGCCTTATTTGCCATAGGGTAAACCACACCTTTCTATGCCAGCGGTAATTCCTTCCAGCGCGGACAGCCCCACAAAAGGGCTATCATACAATTTAGATATTATAGGTACTTTTCCCGCTTCTGTCAAGTCGCCCCCCAAAAAGTCCGCCCCAGGCGGGTCGAATGGGGTTGACAGGGCGGCTCTAATGTGGTAGAGTTTAGGAAACTCTAACGGATTAGAGGGAGGGAGCGCCGTGGACACGCCCAAGGTGTTTGAGAGCGAGTACCGATTCTGCCTGATCCTGTGGGAGCAGGAGCCCGTCAAGAGCGGCCGCCTGGTGGAGCTGTGCGGGGAGCGGCTGGGCTGGAAGCCCACCACCACCTACACGGTCATCAAGCGGCTGTCGGAGCGGGGGGTGCTGAAAAACGAGAACAGCGTGGTGACCTCCCTGGTCAGCAAGGAGGAGGTCCAGGCCGCCCAGTTGAGCGAGATGGTGGAGAAGACCTTTGAGGGGTCCCTGCCCGCCTTTGTGGCGGCCTTTACCCGGCACCAGAAGCTCGCCCCGGCGGAGATCGACGCGTTGCAGGGGATGATCGACCGCTATCGAAAGGGGGAGGCGGAATGAGCGGGCTGTTTCTGGCGGCGCTGAATCGGAGCATCGCCGCGGGGTGGGTGGTCCTGGCCGTCCTGGCGCTGCGCCTGCTCCTGTGCCGGGCGCCCCGGTGGACCCGGGGGGCGTTGTGGGCCGTGGTGGCCGCGCGGCTGGTTTTGCCGGGATCTGTGAAGAGCGGGTTGAGCCTCATCCCCAGCGCGGAGACCGTCTCCCCGGGGATCATGCTGGACCGGGCCCCGGAGATCCACTCCGGCGTCCCCGCTCTGGACCGCCTGGTGGACCCGGTGATCCGCGGGGCGTTCACCCCCTCCCCGGCGGCCAGCGCCAACCCGCTCCAGATCTGGATCCCGGTCCTGTCGATCGTCTGGGCCATGGGGGTGGCGGGGATGCTCCTCTACGCCGTCCTCCGCGCCCTGGGGGTGCGGCGGCGGCTGAATACCGCCGTCATGCTCCAGGAGGGCGTCTACCAGAGCGAGGCCGTGGCCTCCCCCTTTGTGTTCGGCCTGATCCGGCCCAAAATCTACCTGCCCTTTCAACTAGAGGGGCGGGACGCGGCGGCCATCCTGGCCCATGAGCGGGCCCACATCCGCCGGGGGGACCACTGGTGGAAGGCCCTGGGGTTCCTGTTGCTGGCGGTCTACTGGTTCGCCCCGCTCCTGTGGCTGGCCTACGGGGTCTTCTGCCGGGACGTGGAGCTGGCCTGCGATGAGCGGGTCATCCGGGAGCTGGACCGGGAGGGGCGGGCGGACTACGCCCAGGCGCTCCTGAACAGCGGCGCGGGCCGCCGCGGGGGCGCCGCCGGCCCGCTGGCCTTTGGAGAGGTGGGGATCCGGGCCCGGGTGCGGTCGGTGCTGGGGTATGAAAAGCCGGCCCGCTGGGTCGCCGCGACGGCGGTGGCGCTGGCGGCGGTGGCCGGGGTCTGCTTCCTCACCGACCCCAAGCAGAGCCAGATCGACCCGGCGCTGGAGCGGTTTCTGGACCAGCAGATCGCCGCCCATGGCCGCTCCGCCCAGACTGGGGACAACGCCGTGGCCATCGACGCGCGTGTTCTGGAAGCGGACGTGTCCCCGGAGAAGACCACGCTCTATCTGTGGGTGCTCTACGAGGAATACAGCCTGGAGGACGGGGCGCTCCGGCTGGAGGCCGGGTCCCACATCCCCACCGTCATCACCGTGGTCCCCGACGGGGCGGGCTACGCCCTGGCGGAGTACTGGGTACCCCGGGACGGCTCCTACTACGCCCCCGACATCCGGGCCAAATTCCCCTGGCGGCTGTGGGAGGAGGCCATGGACTCCCAGCGGTATATCGGGGCTCAAAAGGCGGCCTGCCAGGCCCAGGCCCGGGCCCAGCTGGGCCTGCCCCAGGCCGGATCCTCCTCCGGCGGCTGACCTCTCCCCCGCTTTGGATAAAAAAACAGGCCACCCAGTTGGGTGACCTGTTTTGCTTGTGGGAAAATGAAGGGCTGGCTTACTTCAGCTCCACCTTGGCGCCGACTTCCTCCAGCTTCTTCTTCATCTCCTCGGCCTCGTCCTTGCCCACGGCCTCCTTGACGGCCTTGGGGGCGGACTCCACCAGAGCCTTGGCCTCGGCCAGGCCCAGGCCGGTGATCTCCCGGACGGCCTTGATGACCTTGATCTTCTCGGCGCCGATCTCGGCCAGCACCACGTCGAACTCGGTCTTCTCCTCGACGGCGGCGACGGCGGCGCCGGCGGCGGCGGGCGCGGCCATGGCGGCGGCGGACACGCCGAACTCATCCTCCAGAGCGTGGACCAGCTCGCTCAGCTCCAGAACAGTCAGGGCCTTCACTTCCTCAATGAGGGCGTTGATCTTCTCACTAGCCATTTTGATTTACCTCCTATTAGAACAGTGTGTTTTTTTGTGTGGATGCGCCGTCTTATTCGGCGGCGGGAGCGTCCTCGGCGGGCGCGGGGGCCTCGGCGGGAGCCTCGGCGGCGGGGGCCTCAGGGGCCTCAGCGGCGGGGGCCTCGGGGGCCTCAGCGGCGGGGGCGGCGGCCAGGGCCTCGCCACCGCCCTTCTCGGCGATGGCCTTGATGACGATGGCCAGGCTGGTGATGGGGGCCAGCATGGTGCCCAGCACCTGGGCCTGGAGGACGTCCTTGGCGGGCAGCTCGGCCAGGGCCTTGATCTCGTTGAGCTCCAGCACCTTGCCGTCCATGAAGCCGGCCTTGATGACGAACTTCTCGCCGTTGAACTTCTTGGAGTACTTGTTGATGACCCGCATGGGCGCGATGGGATCGTCCGCGCTCACGGCCAGAGCGGTGGTGCCGTGCAGGTGCTGGTCCAGATCGCCCAGGCCGGTGTCGTCCAGGGCGAAGCGCACCAGGGTGTTCTTCACCACGGCGTAGTCCACGCCGTTCTTGCGGAGCTCCTCCCGCAGGGCGGTGTCCTCGGCCACGGTGATGCCCTTGTAGTCCACCAGCACGCCGGAGGCGGCGCCCTTCAGCTTGGCCTCCAGGTCGGCCACGATGGCCTTCTTCTCGCTTAAAACTTTGGCGTTCGGCATAGTCTTGTTTCACCTCCATAAAGTAAAATGCCGCTTTCGTGTTCAAAGCGCACGAAAACAGCATTGAAAAAGCGGTCATTTCAGTTGCTGTATTCTCGGCGGGACTTACCCCTTTCGGGCGCCTGCTGTCTCAGAACACGAGAGGGATTATACCAGCTTCTCCCCCGTTTGTCAAGTATTTTTCCAAAAACGGCGGGAAAAACGGGCCGCGGTCAGCGGTCCTTCTCCTTGGGGCCCTTTTTGGGGAAAAAGCGGACGGCCAGTCCCACGACGCCCGCCGCCACGGCCGAGACCGCCGCCTTGAACAAAGCCATGTGCCTCACGCTCTCCACAAAGTAGGTCAAGGGGTCGGCGGCGAGCTTGAGGCGCAGGGCGGGGAGATAACAGCACAGGAGGTAGCAAAGGACAAAGGCGATGGCCGCGGAAAGGAGGGGTAAAAGCAGCTTTTTCTTCATAAAGATCTCCAAATTCTCCTAAATCAAGTTGATTTTCGATGGCGTGCAAACAGGGCGCGCGGAGGTCTTGCCCCGTCCTCTCGCCGCTATGGCCCAGGGCCCGGGGGCGGACAGCCGCCCCCGGGGCCCGATGGGTCAATCCATCCCGTAGAGGCGATCCCGGTCGTCGTAGGAGATGTGCTCCCAGTCGATGGTCTGCTCCAACCAGCCGTCGTCCTTTTCCTCCAGCCCCTCCCAGGCGCGCAGTTCCGGGTGGGTGGGCTTGAGGGAGAAGGTGGCGGCATAGGCGATGCGGGGGTATTCCAGGGGCGCGGTG
Source organism: uncultured Oscillospiraceae bacterium (assembly GCA_947627325.1). Classification (GTDB taxonomy): domain Bacteria; phylum Bacillota; class Clostridia; order Oscillospirales; family Oscillospiraceae; genus MGBC124762. The sequence goes on from CANQVO010000001.1 coordinate 27,271, forward strand.
GGCTCCCCCGGCTCGGGTGGGATGACCTCATAGCGGTCCAGGGTGTAGTCGGTGATGTGGCCGTTGGCCTTCAGAAGCTCCAGGGCCGTCTCCAGGTAGAGCTTTAGGGTGGCCTCCTGGCTCCCCTGGGGCGGGACCCGGGTGCGGCCCAGCTGGATATAGGCGTCGGGGGTCAGGTCGGCCAGCTGGTCGCACAGTTTCTCCGCCCCGTCCGCCCGGAGGTAGACCGGCTCCGGCTCCGCCGTCCGCAGGGTGACCCGCGGCTCCCCGGAGCGCAGGGACAGCTCCCCGATCCATTCTCCGTCGCGGTAGACCGGCATGGTCACATTGTACGTCGGCTGGTCATAGTACGCGTCCAGCTCGTCGTCGGTGTAGACGGGCGCCTGGGTGACCTCCCAGTCCAGAGCGGCGAACAACGCCCGGATGTCCTGGCCGTGCTCCGCCACCGACAGCTCCACCCCGCTGGGGCCGCTGCCGGGGTGCTGCCAGAAGAGGATGGACGCCGTTTCCCCCTCCATGGCCTGGTCCACATAGGACAGGAGATACCCCTTCGGGTCGGCCTCCGGGCCGTCGGGGAGCGGCGCGGCGGAGGGGCTGGCCTCCGGCGTAGCGGAGGGGCTGGGCTCCGGGGTGGGGGTGGGCTCATCTTGCACCCGGCGGGGGCCGCAGGCCGCCAGGGTCAGGCACAGGAGCAGGGCCAGGGCGGCGTATTTCTTCTTCATCTCCGAACCCTCCTTTTGAAAAAACACGGACGTCCCAGGGGCGTCCGTGTTTTGTGAGCTTTTTTTGCGAAGTTCCCTTACACCAGCTTGGCGGCGTTGAGCTTCACGCCGGGGCCCATGGTGCTGGCGCAGACGCAAGAGCGGACATACTGGCCCTTGGCGGCGGCGGGCTTGGCCTTGATGATGGCGGACATGAGGGCGTTAAAGTTCTCCGCCAGCTTCTCGGGGCCGAAGGACACCTTGCCGATGGGGCAGTGGATGATGTTGGTCTTGTCCAGGCGGTACTCCACCTTACCGGCTTTGATCTCCTGGACGGCCTGGCCCACGTTGGGGGAGACGGTGCCGGCCTTTGGGGAGGGCATCAGGCCCTTGGGGCCCAGCACCTTACCCAGGCGGCCCACCACGCCCATCATGTCGGGGGTGGCGACCACCACGTCGTAGTCGAACCAGTTTTCCTTCTGGATCTTCTCCACCATGTCCATCTCGCCCACGTAGTCGGCGCCGGCGGCCTTGGCCTCCTCGGCCTTGTCCCCCTTGGCGAAGACCAGCACCCGGGCGGTCTTGCCGGTGCCGTGGGGCAGGACGATGGCGCCGCGGACCTGCTGGTCGGCGTGGCGGGAGTCCACGCCCAGCTTCACATGGAGTTCCACCGTCTCGTCAAACTTGGCGGAGGCCGTCTTGACCACCAGATCCATGGCCTCTGCCACGTCGTACTGCACACTGCGGTCGATCAGCTTGGCGCTGTCGACGTATTTCTTTCCTCTGCTCATGCTGATCCCTCCTTTAGTCGCCCACCACGACGCCCATGGAGCGGGCGGTGCCGGCGATCATGCTCATGGCGGCCTCGATGCTGGCGGCGTTCAGGTCGGGCATCTTGGTCTCCGCGATCTTGCGGATGTCCTCTTTGCTGATGGTGGCGACCTTCTCTTTGTTGGGCACGCCGGAGGCCTTCTCGATGTTGCAGGCCTTCTTGATGAGGACGGCGGCGGGGGGCGTCTTGGTGATGAAGGTGAAGGAGCGGTCGGCATAGACGGTGATGACCACGGGGATGATCATGCCCATGTCGTTCTTGGTGCGCTCGTTGAACTCCTTGGTGAAGCCGGCGATGTTGATGCCGTGCTGGCCCAGGGCGGGGCCCACAGGGGGGGCGGGAGTCGCCTTGCCCGCGGGGATCTGCAATTTAACGTAACCTACTACTTTCTGTGCCACAAAAAGCACCTCCTAGATAAAATGTGGTATGGCGGGACGGATCCGTCCCTCCCACGTCGGGAAATCTCTCTTTTTGGTCAGTCCACGCGCTCGATCTGGTCCAACTCCAACTCCACCGGGGTGTCCCGGCCGAACATGGAGACCTTGACGCTGACCTTGCCGCGCTCCAGGTCGATCTCCTCCACGGTGCCCAGGAAGGACTCCAGAGCGCCGTCGGTGATCTTCACGTTGTCGCCAAGCTGGTAGGAGACCTCGATCTGCTTTTTCTCCACGCCCAGGTTGGTGATCTCCTCCTCGGTGAGGGGGATGGGCTTGTTGCTGCCCTCACCCACGAAGCCGGTGACGCCGCGGATGTTGCGGACCAGGTGCCAGGCCTCGTCGGTCATGACCATCTTCACCAGCACGTAGCCGGGGAAGACCTTGCGCTCAAAGGTTTTTGGGCCGTTGTCGGTGATCTCGGTGACGGTCTCCATGGGGATGTTGATCTCCTGGATGAGGTCGTGCATATTGCGGTTCTCCACCGCTTTTTCAATGGTGGCGGCCACCGTATTCTCATAGCCGGAATAGGTGTGGGCCACGTACCATTTCGCAGACTCCGCCATCTTCCTTACCCCTTGATGGCCTGGACCAGGGCGGGCAGGGCCCGGATGACCAGACGGGCCACCCAGTCAAAGGCCCAGATGAACACGCCCACCAGGATGACGCAGACGATCACTGTCAGGGTGTTGTTCCAGGTCTGCTTCCACGAGGGCCACTGGACCTTTTTCAGCTCGCTTTTCATCTCCCGGAACCAGCGGGCCACGCGGCTGAAAAAGCCAGGCTTCTTCTTGGCGGGCTTGGCGGCCTTGGGCGCCTTGGCCTCCGGCTTGGTCTGCTGCTGCTTTTCTTGCTCAGACATTTTTCACATACCCTTCTTTCTTAGTGCGCCTTTGGAGGGCTGTCACTTCGTTTCGTTGTGGACGGTGTGCTTCCTGCAGAAGGGGCAGTACTTCTTCAGCTCCAGACGGTCCGGGGTATTTTTCTTGTTCTTGTTGGTCTGGTAGTTGCGCTGTTTGCACTCGCTGCAGCGCAGGACGATCTTGACACGGTTTCCAGCCTTTGCCACTGTTCGGCACCTCCTTTTTTGATTTGCCGCCGCCCCCAAAAAAACGCTGGGCCCGGCGGAAAGCCGGACCCAGCGACGCAAAGGGCAGAACATCCCTTTTTGTACCGCGTAACGGTGTGGTCCGGCGTGTTGCCTCCCTATGCTTTGGCGAAAGGGTTTTGCCCGCATACACCGTAAAAATGCCGACAAAAAAGAGGCCCTTTCCATAGGTAAGAGGTATTTTAGCACACCGACCCTATGTTGTCAACCCTTTATTTTTCGCCCAGCTCCCCGTAGAACTTGGCGTGGACCACCTGAACGGCCCGGTCGGCGTCCGCGGCGTCCACCAGGACGGAGACCTTGATCTCGCTGGTGGAGATCATGTGGATGTTGATGCCGGCGTTGAACAGCGCCTCGAACATGGTGGCGGCCACGCCGGGGTTGTTGATCATGCCCGCGCCCACGATGGAGACCTTGGCGATGTTGTCGGACACGTCGATGCGGTCGTAGTGGATGATCTCCCGGTGGTCCTCCAGGAGCTTCTTAGCGGCCTCCATGTCGCTCTTGACCACGGTGAAGCTGATGTCCTTGGTCTCCTCCCGGCCGATGGACTGGAGGATGATGTCCACGTTGATGTTGTTCCGGGCCAGCAGGGAGAAGATCTTGAAGGCGATGCCCGGCTCGTCCTCCAGGCCCACCAGGGCCAGACGGGCCACGTTCTTGTCCTTGGCCACGCCGCTGATGTGTGTTTTTTCCATGGTTTTCGCAACCTCCTTCACTTTGGTCCCCGGCTGGCCGGAGAAGCTGGAGATGACCTCCAGGTTGACGTTGTAGCGCTTTGCCATTTCCACCGAGCGGTTGTGGAGCACCTGGGCGCCCAGGGTCGCCAGCTCCAGCATCTCGTCAAAGGTGATCTCCTCCAGCTTCCGCGCGTCGGGCACCAGGCGGGGGTCGGCAGTGTAGACCCCGTCCACGTCGGTGTAGATCTGGCAGAGGTCGGCGTGGAGCACGGCGGCCAGGGCCACGGCGGAGGTGTCCGAGCCGCCCCGGCCCAGGGTGGTCACGTCGTCATACTTGTTCAGGCCCTGGAAACCGGTGACGATGACGATGGCGTTTTTGTCGAGCTCGGCCAGGATCCGCTCCGCGTCCACCCGCTTGATGCGGGCGTTGCCGTAGGCGGAGTCGGTCCGCACGCCGGCCTGCCAGCCGGTCAGGGAGACCACCGGGCAGCCCAGGTTCTCGATGGCCATGGCGCACAGGGCGCAGGAGATCTGCTCGCCGGTGGAGAGGAGCATATCCATCTCCCGCTTGGAGGGGTGGCGGTTGATCTCCATGGCCTTTTCGATGAGGTCGTCGGTGGTGTCCCCCTGGGCGGAGAGCACCACCACCACCTTGTGGCCCCGGCGGTAGGTCTCGGTGATGATGCGGGCCACATTTCTGACCCGGTCGGCGTCGGCCACAGAGCTGCCGCCGAATTTCTGTACGATCAGTCCCATAGTTTAACCCAACTTTCTCGGCCCCGTGGGCCATGATGAATTGCGGTCTGGTTCCCAGACTATCTTATGCCAGATCGGCGCTCTCGTCCAGCACCCGCATGGCGCTCAGGGGCGCGCTCCCCTTCAGCCGCCGGTCCAACTCGCCCCGGGTCATGGACTCGGTGATGACCCCGATCTCGTCCCCCGGCGCGCCGGGGCGGCCCAGGACGGTGACGGGGCCCAGCCCCTCCAGGTCCCGGATGGTGCCCTTGAGGCGGAGGAACCACTGGCTCTCCAGGGTGTCGGTGCTCACCACGTAGTCCGCGCCGCCCTCCTCCCAGGTCATGAACCGCTGGGTGCGCCGGTGCTGGAGCACGTCGATCACGTCGGCCATGACGGCGGAGGCGGTGGGCATTTTGCCCGCCCCCCGGCCGTAGAACATCACGTCGCCGATGGCGTTGCCCCGGACGGTGATGGCGTTGAACACGTCGTCCACCTGGGCCAGGGGGTTGCTCCGCCGGACCAGATGGGGGGCCACGTAGGCCATCACCCGGCCGTCCTCCTGCTGGATGGCCCGGCCCAGGAGCTTGATGCTCATCCGGGCCGCATCGGCGTAGGACACGTCGGCCAGGGTCACCTTGGTGATGCCCTCGGTGGGCACCTGGTCGGGATAGACGTGGCGGCCAAAGGCCAGGGCGGCCAGGATGCAGATCTTGCGGCAGGCGTCCAGCCCCTCCACGTCAGCGGTGGGGTCGTGCTCGGCGTAGCCACGCTCCTGGGCCTCCTTCAGGGCCTCCTCAAAGGAGAGGCCGGTGCCGATCATGTGGGTGAGGATATAGTTGGTGGTGCCGTTGAGGATGCCCCGGACCTCGGAGATGCGGTTGGCGGTCAGGCACTGGGACAGGGGGTGGAGGATGGGGATCCCCCCGCCCACGCTGGCCTCAAAGCGGTAGCTGGCGTTGTGGGCCCGGGCCAGGGCCAGCAGCTCGCAGCCGTGGGTGGCCACCAGCTCCTTGTTGGAACTGACCACGCTCTTGCCCGCCTTCAGCGCCCGCTGGGTGAACTCCAGGGCCGCCCGGGCCCCGCCGATGGTCTCCACCACCACGTCCACCTCCGGGTCCTCCTCGATGATGGAGAAGTCCTTCACCAGCTTGTCGGCATAGGGGCTGTCCGGGAAGTCCCGCAGGTCCAGGATATACTTGAGCTCCACCTCCACCCCCAGACGCTGGGCGATGGAGGCCCCGTTCACGCGGATGACCTCGGCCACGCCGGAACCCACCACGCCAAAGCCCAAAATGGCGATCTTTGCCATGTTCTTCTCCCTCCTACTGCCCCGCCAGGGTCTCGCACCGCAGGACCCCGGGCACCTGGGCTGTCTTTGTCAGAAATTCCTCCAGCGGCACCGCCAGACGGGAGGTCTCCATCCCCACCGACACACCCGCCGCGCCGTTGGTGGGGATGGTCTGGTTGATGGTGAGCAGGTTGCCGCCCAGGGAGGCGATGAGGTTGAGCACATCGGACAGCACCCCGGGCTGGTCCTTCAACGTCAGCTGGAGGGTGACGATGCGGCCGCTGAGCATATCGTTGAAGGGGCGGATCATGTCCTTATATTTATAGAAGGCGCTTCGGCTGACGCCCACCTTGGCCGCCGCCTGGTTGATGGTGGTGGCCTCCCCCGTCTCCAGCAGGCGCTTGGCCTCCACCACTTTGGTGAAGATCTCCGGCAGCACCGAGCCGTCCACGATAAAGAACTTTCCCGACTGTCCCATTCCCTCACCTCCACAGCTGTGAAGCGCGGTTCGACTGTCCTTGCCGCGCGGGCATTTGTTGTCCGCAGGCGAACATCATTCTAGCACAAATCGACAGGGATTGCAACCGCCGCCCTGGGGAAAAGGCCACCAGATTTTTTGCCCCGACCGGGTGAAAACTATCCAAAACGCACAAAATCCCCGGAGGGGCTGGGCCCCTCCGGGGAAGGCGCGCGGGTCAGTCGATCAGGATGCCCTGGGGGTTCCCCCCGTGGGAATTGCCGCCCTGGGAGCCACCACCCTGGGAGTTGCCGCCCTGGGAGCCGCCGCCCGAGGGGTCCCCGGCCGGGACAAAGGGCTCCTCCTCCGGGGGTCCCTCCTCCCCGGGGGCCTGGGACGGGTGGTCGGAGGGGGACGGGTCCTCGCCCGCGGGACCGTCTCCGTCGTCGGGACCCTCGGTGGGAGCGGGGGTCTGGGGCCAGGTGGCGGGGTCGTCGATGTTGAAGTTGGGGTCGTCCGTGGGCCAGGTGACGGGGTCGTCGGGGTCAAAGACGGGGGGGACGACTTCCGTCCCGTCGTGGATGGGACAGAGGTCGGCTTCGTCAAAGTTCTTGAGCAGGACCCAGTCGTCCCCGGTGGTGACCATGGCCGCCGCCCCCTGCCGGGTGTAGTTCAGCACGCTGATGGTCTGCACGCTCTCCTCGGGGCAGTGTTCCCCCGCCCGGTGGTAGTGGATGGTGCTCTCCCCAGTTGTCTCGTCCACCGTCACGTCCGCGGTGCAGACCTCAATGGGGGTGTGGAGCGTACAGGTGCCCACGGGCTGGTCGCCGTTGAGGTAGGTCCCGGTGGCCACCCGGCTGCCCCGGGGGTCCAGGGCGCAGGCCTCCGTGGGGATCATGCCGCTGTCCAGGCAGAAGCTGGCGGTGGTCACCGTGCGGTCGGAGGGGGTGGGGAAGGACTTGTTGGGCAGGCCCTCGTGGATCCGGGACATGACCTTTTTCCACAGGGAGACCTGGGGGTGGTAGACCGAGCCCAGCCGCTCCTGCCGGTCGTACCCGGTCCAGACGGCGGCGGTGTAGTAGGGGGTATATCCCACGAACCACAGGTCCTTCTGGCTGGTGGTGGTGCCCGTCTTGCCAGCCATGGTCATGCCGGGGAAGGCCGCCTCGGTGGCGGTGCCGCCGGAGATGACCCCCCGGAGCATATTGTTGATATAGTAGGCGGTGCTCTCCTTCAGGACAAACTCCCCGTCCATGGTGCGATCCAGCAGGACGGTGCCGTCGGCGTCCACGACTTTGGAGTAGGTGCGGGGCGGGACGTAGCGGCCCATGCTGGGGAAGGTGGCGTAGGCCGCGGCCATCTCATAGACGGACACGCCGCTGGTCAGGCCGCCCAGGGCCAGGGAGGCCAGATTCATGTCGGAGTACTTTTCGTTGTCGATCCACTGCTCCAGCACCAGGGTGGAGATGTGGAAGCGGTCCTCCAGAAAGTCGTAGGACTTCTCCGGGGTGACGTAGTCCCCCAGCACCCGCACGGCGGCGGTGTTGTGGGACTGGGCCAGGGCGTTGCTCACCGTGTCCAGCCCCCGGTAGCGGTTGACGGCGTTTTTCGGCCAGGGGGAGCCGTCCAGGACCTGGTAGGGCGCGTCATCGATGATGGTGTTGGGGGTGATGAGGCCCATCTCCAGGGCGGGGGCGTAGACGGACAGGGGCTTGATGGAGGAGCCCGCGGGCCGCTCGGAGTCGCTGGCGCGGCTCCAGACCCGGTTTTTGGTCTTCTCCCCGATGCCGCCGGCCACGGCCACCACCCTGCCCTGGTCGTCCACCACCACGATGGCCGACTGCATGGGCTGGCCCGACCGGGAGGCGTACATCAGGTTCTCCCGGTCGGAGTAGATCTCGTCCACGATGCCCTGGACCCGCAGATCCACGTTGGTGTAGATGGACAGCCCGCCGTAGTAGACCTTCAGGCTGGCCGTCCGGCTGGACCAGTTGTACTCGTCCATCAGGTCCTGGATCACGTCGTCGATCACCTGGTCCTGATACCAGTTATAGATGGTGTCCGGCCCGCCGCCCTCGGGGGAGCCCTTGACAAATTCCATGCTCTCCACCTCGGCGCAGGCGGCGTCGTAGGCGGCCTGGTCGATCATGTTCTGGTCCAGCATATTCCAGAGCACCAGCTCCGCCCGCTGGCGGTTTGCCATGTCGTTGGTGACTTCCAGGTTTTTATTCAGATAGGGGTCGTACCGGGAGGGGTTGTTGGTGATACCCACCAGGCTGGCGCACTGGGCCAGGGAGAGCTCCCCCACGTCCTTGCCGAAGTAGACCCAGCTGGCCGCGCCCACACCGAAGCACCGCTCCCCCAGGTAGATCTGGTTGAGGTACCACTCCAAGATCTGCTTCTTGCTGTGGGTCTTTTCAAAGTCCAGGGCCCGGAAGATCTCCAGGATCTTGCGCTTGACGGTGACCTCGTTCTCCCCCGTCACATTCTTGATGAGCTGTTGGGTCAGGGTGGAGCCGCCCTGGATGGAGCCGCCGGTGAACATATTCAGAACGCCCTTGCCCGTGCGGATCCAGTCCACGCCGTGGTGCTGGTAAAACCGCTTGTCCTCGATGGCCACCAGGGCGTTGACCATGTCCTTGGGCAGCTCGTCATAGCCCACCCAGATCCGGTTCTCGTCACTGCTCAAGGTCAGGTAGGGCTGGGCCTCGCCGTTTTCGTCGTTGTAGTACATGATGGAGGTCTGGGCGATGGACAGATCCCCCAGGTACTGCTGGTCCCTGGCCATGGGGATGATGACACTGCGGATATACACCGCCGCGAAGCAGACCAGCAGAAGGCCGGTGATGAGCCCCGTCAGGCAGATGGTGCCCACCACCTTTAAGATCGTCCTGCCGACGTGGCCGCGGCCCCGCCGGCGGCCGCGCTGGGCGGTCCCGCCCCCGGAGCGGCCGGCGGCCTCGGGGCGGGGACGGGGTCTGGACGTGGAGTTGGGATCTGGCATGGTCTTCACCTCACTGGTTTCCGTGGAGCGTCCAAAGGGTCAAACAGGCGCGGGGACGGCGCATACGCGGCCCACCCCCGCCGCAGTACAATCGCAGATATTATACCAAACTTTTCCGCCCTTGTCCACCCCCTGTCTTTCGCCCGGGCCCGACAAATTCCCGGGGAAATTTTGGTCCGCCGCGGCTTGCATTTTTGGCGGAAAGCTGGTAGAATATAAATACGAAGGAAAAAGGAAAGGGTGAGCGCCATGAGCGACGAGTTTGGCCCCGACTTCATCTCGGTCACCGACGAGGACGGCAACGAGCTGGAGCTGGAGTTCCTGGACGCGCTGGAGTACAACGGCGTACAGTACATGGCCTTCTTCCCCGCCGACGCCGACGCCCAGGCGGAGGATGAGGAGGTCGGCATCGTCATCCTCAAGTCGGTCACGGAAAACGGGGAGGAATTTCTCTCCACCCCGGACACCGACGAGGAGCTGGACGCGGTCTACACCCTTTTTATGGAACAGATCTTCGCTGAGGAAGACGAGGACGAGGAATGATCCTCCCCTTCCTGCTTGGTGCGTGATGGGTTTCTTATTAACCCACATTTTTTATACGGGACGCCCACCTCGCGGCATGGCTCGCAGACCTCCCGTTCCGGCTGAGACCGGCAATGGACGTTGGGAGCGGTAAAGTGCCTCGGAGGCGACCCACCTGCTCATCTGTGCAGGTTTTAATAGGTCCCACACGGCCAAAGCGGGCACGGTCCAGACCGGTCTCCGGTCTGGACCGCGTTTTTATCTCCCCCGGGGAGGCGGGGAAAGATTTTTCCAGCGCTGGGAAAAAATGTGGAATTAGCCCTTGCGTCTCCCCGTTCAATAAGGTATAATATATCGGCATATCTGAATGGCAAAGGGCGGGTCCGCCCAAACCAATGAAAACACATGAGAGGACTGAACGATCCAATGAGCGGAGCAAAGAAAAAGTTGGCGCGCCGCGAGGCCAAGACCCTGGCGGGCCTGACCGAGCGGGAAAAGCAGGAGCTGCAAAAGCAGAAGGCGCAAAAGCGCAACACGATCATCGCCGTCGTGGGCGGCGTCATCGCGGTGGTGCTGATCGTGGCCCTGCTGGTGTGGAACACGGGCTTCTTCGACCGGCACAGGACGGTGCTCAAGTTCACCCCCACCCAGGGCGGGGCCTCCACCGACGTGCTGTCCCTCACCGAGGCCGACATGAGCTACTTCTACTACCAGGCCATCAACCGCCTGGTGGAGATGTACAACCAGGCCGGGCTGGACTACACCACCGCCTTCGACCCCTCCGGCGATTTGAAGACGCAGTATGTGGACGCCGACCAGACCATGAGCTATTACGACTACTTCCGCCAGCAGGCCCTGACCGACGCCCAGGAGACCATCTCCCTGTATAACGCCGCCAAGGCCGCTGATCACACCCTGTCCGAGGAGGCCCAGGCCACCCTGGACAGCGCCAAGAGCAGTCTGGACAGCGCCGTGGCCCAGGGCTACGGCAGCCGGACCAACTACCTGCGGGCCATCTACGGCCGGTCCATGACCGAGAAGGTGTACTTCGCCAACCTGGAGCGCACCCTGCTGGCCTCCGATTACTACAACAGCGCCATGGAGACCCTGGGCAACACCTACACCGACGCCGAGTTGGAGGCCTACTACGCCGAGCACACCGACGAGATGGACAACTACGTTTTCGACTACGCCTACTTTGACGGCACCCCCGCCACCGAGGCGGACGAGGAGGGCAACACCCCCGAGCCCACCGAGGAGGAGAGCGCCGCCGCCCTGGCCCAGGCCAAGGAGCAGGCCGACGCCATGCTGGCCGCCCTCCAGAGCGACACCACCGTTACCGTCACCGAGCCCGAGGCGGGGGACGTGACCGGCGCCGACCTCCAGACCAAGGACTTCTCCACCCTGGCGGAGACCTTTGGCGCCCAGGACTACAACCAGATGGACAACTCCGGCGACAACCTGGCCTCCGCCGTCTTCTACACCTGGCTGACGGACGCCGCCCGGGTGGACGGCGATACGGACGTCTTTGAGCTGGACGGCACGGGCTACTACCTGGTCCAGTTCCACAGCCGCTACCGCAGCGACGTGGCCGACTCCGCCGACGTGCGCCACATCCTCATCTCCACCTCCCACGAAGACGACCCGGAGACCGCCGACGTGGACGAGAGCCAGGTGCCCTTCACCGACGAGGAGATCGCCGCCGCCCAGGCGGAGGCCCAGCGCATCCTGGACGAGTTCACCTCCGGCGAGCAGACCGGGGAGCGGTTTGGCGAGCTGGCCGAGCAGTACTCCCAGGACGGCCGGAACGAGGACGGCTCCCTGGCCTCCCCCGGCGGCCTCTATGAGGACGTGACCCCCACCACCAGCTTCGTGCCCGAGTTCCTGGACTGGATCTTCACCGCCGGCCGCAAGGCCGGTGATGTGGGCATCGTCCAGACCGACTACGGCTTCCACGTCATGTACGCCGAGAGCGTGGAGGAGGCCCACTGGATCGTCCACGCCCGGGAGGCCCTGGCCTCCCAGGTGGAGAGCGACTACCTGGCTGAGATCAAGTCCCACTACGAGATCAGCGTGAACAAGTGGTATCCGGCGGCCGACCAAGTTGAGGCCAGCGAGAGCGCCGAGGCCACGGAGGACGCCGCCGCCGATGGGACTGACGCCCCCGCCGACGAGAGCGCCCCCGCTGCCGAGGCCCCGGCGACGGAGGCGGCCCCGGCGAACTAAAGACCCATCGAGAGCCGTCAACGGGCGGGGCGTCTGCCCCGCCCGCTTTTTATCCCCCGCTTGTGCGGGGGACGTAGAGGAGGCGTGGAGAGATGAACGAGGTGTTTTCCCGCACCGCGCTGGTGCTGGGGGACCAGGCCATGGAGCGCCTGGCCCGGGCCCACGTGGCCGTGCTGGGCCTGGGCGGCGTGGGAGGCTACGCCGTGGAGGCCCTGGCCCGCTCGGGGGTGGGGGAGCTGACGCTGGTGGACCAGGACCAGGTGGGGGCCAGCAACCTCAACCGGCAGCTCCTGGCCACCGTGGACACCCTGGGCAAGCCCAAGGCCCTGGCCGCCCAGGAGCGGGTGCGGGCCATCAACCCCGCCTGCGTCACCCACCCCATGGTCTGGCGCTACTCCGCCGAGACCCGGGAGGAGTTCTTCGCCCAGCGCTACGACTACATCATCGACTGCATCGACCTGGTCAGCTGTAAGCTGGACCTGATCCAGACCGCTTTGGCGCGGGGGGTGCCCATCATCTCCGCCCTGGGCACGGGGAACAAGGTGGACCCCAGCCAGTTCCGGGTGGCGGACATCTCCAAGACCCAGGGCTGTCACCTGGCCCGGATCATCCGCAAGGAGCTGGGCCGCCGGGGCATCCGCCACCACAAGGTGGTCTACTCCCCCGAGCTGCCCCAGGCCGCCCAGGAGCCCGACGAGGCCCCGCCCCCCGGCCGCCGGGCCATCCCCGGCAGCGTGGCCTGGGTCCCCGGGTGCGCGGGGCTCATGCTGGGGGGCCAGGTGGTCCTGGACCTGGTGGGCGTCGCCCCCCGGCTCCCCTAGCATGAAAACGCCCCTTCCCCGCCATACTAGTCACGGACTGGAACGCGGGGAGGGGGCTTTGTTTTGGAGAAAAAACAGCGGGTTTGGTGCGGCGCGGCCGGGGCGCTGGCGGGGCTTGCCAACGGCTTTTTCGGCGGGGGCGGCGGCATGGTGCTGGTGCCCCTGCTGGCGGGGCCCTGCGGCCTCTCCCAGCGGGAGGCCTTCGCCAATTCCGTCCTCATCATCCTGCCCCTGTGCGCCCTGTCCTCGGCCATCTATCTGCTCCGGGGGAGTTTGGAGCTGGCGACCGCCCTGCCCTACCTGCTCGGCGGACTGGCGGGGGGCTTTTTAGGGGGCAGGCTCTTCAAGGGGGTCAACATGGACTGGCTGCGCCGGGTGTTCGCCCTGTTCATCCTCTACGGCGCGTGGACCTCCCTCACATGAGCCGGCTGGTCGCCGCCCTGGTGGGTCTGGCCACCGGCATCCTCTCCGGCTTCGGCGTGGGGGGCGGGACGCTGCTGCTCATCTATATGACAAGCCTGGCCGGGATCGCCCAAGACCAGGCCCAGGGGATCAACCTGCTCTACTTCCTCCCCACCGCCGCCACCGCCCTGGTCTGCCACCGAAAAAACGGCTACCTGAAGCGGGAGGCCGCCCGGCCCGCCATCCTATGGGGCCTGGCGGGCACCGCCCTGGCCGCCTGGCTGGCTACGGCGCTGGATGTGGCGGTCCTGCGTAAGTGCTTCGGGGTGTTTTTGCTCCTGGTGGGCTTTCACGAGTTGTTCCGCAAAAAGGCCAGGTAGCCCTCCAAGATCAGGGTGGCCGCCACCGCGTCCACCTTCTCCTTGCGCTTTTTTCCCCGGTTGCCCGTCTCGGAGAGGATGCGGTGGGCGTCCACGGTGGTGCGCCGCTCGTCCCAGAGGACCACCTCCTGCCCCGCGGCCTCCTCCACCCGCCGGGCAAAGGCGCGGTAGAGCTCCGCCCGGGGACCCTCGGTGCCGTCCATGTTCCGGGGATAGCCCATCACCAGCCGCTGGGCGCCGTGTTCCCGGGCCAGCTGGGCCAGGCGGCGGGCGACTTCCTGGGGGTCGCGGCTGTGGATGACGGTGGTGAAGCCGGGCAAAAACCCGGTGGGGTCGGAGATCGCCACCCCGGTGCGGGCGTCTCCGTAGTCGATGGCCAATACTTTCATGACAGCCTCCTTGCAAAAAAGGGTTGACAAACCCGGAAGGGTCAGGTAAACTAAACCATACACAAACGCGATGACGGGAAAAAAGACCCGCCCTTCCCTCTTCAGAGAGCCGGTGTTCGGTGCGAATCGGCGTAGGCGGCGGGTGGATAACTGGTCCCCGAGCGGCCTGCCTGAAACGATACGGACGACGAATAGGGCAGGACGGACAGCCTCGTTACCGGCCAAGGCTTTGTTGGAAGCCGATGAGCGTCCCTGGGCGACCGGGGGCGGAAGCAGGGTGGTACCGCGTTAGACTTAACGCCCCTGACCAAGAGATTGGTCGGGGGTTTTTGTTCCCCACGGCCAAAAAAGGAGGTTCTCCCCATGAAGCAGTCCTACGAGAAGTACATCCCCTTTACCCCCATCTCCCTGCCCGACCGCACCTGGCCGGACAAGCGGCTCACCAAGGCGCCCATCTGGTGCTCGGTGGACCTGCGGGACGGCAACCAGGCCCTGGTGGACCCCATGAACCTGGCCGAGAAGCTGGAGTATTTCCACACCCTGCTGGACATCGGGGTGAAGGAGATCGAGATCGGCTTCCCCTCCGCCAGCGAGACGGAGTACGAGATCTGCCGGGAGCTCATCGACGGGGGCCACATCCCCGACGACGTGACCATCCAGGTGCTGGTCCAGGCCCGGGAACACCTCATCAAGAAGACCTTTGAGGCCATCCGGGGCGCCAAGCACGTGATCTTCCACTTCTACAACTCCACCTCCACCCTCCAGCGCAAGGTGGTGTTCCACACCGACGTGGAGGGGGTGAAGAAGATCGCCGTGGACGCGGCCAAGCTCATCTACGACCTCTCCCAGGACGCCATCGCCCAGGGGATGGACCTGCGGTATGAGTACTCCCCCGAGTCCTTCATGGGCACGGAGATGGAGGCGGCGGCGGAGATCTGCGAGGCGGTGATCCAGGCCGTCCACGCCACGCCGGAGCGGAAGATCATCCTCAACCTGCCCACCACGGTGGAGAACTGTATGCCCAACTACTTCGCCGACGAGATCGAGTACTTCCTGCGGATCCTCCCCTCCCGGGACAGCGCCATCATCTCCCTCCACCCCCACAACGACCGGGGCGAGGGCGTGGCCACCGCCGAGATGGGCCTGCTGGCCGGGGCGGAGCGGGTGGAGGCCACCCTCTTTGGAAACGGCGAGCGCACCGGCAACGTAGACATGGTCACCCTGGCGATGAACCTCTTTACCCAGGGGGTGGATCCGGGGCTGGACTTCCACGACATCAACAAGATCAAGGATATGTACGAGCGGTGCACCAAGATGCCGGTGGGCGACCGCCAGCCCTACGCGGGCAAGCTGGTGTTCACCGCCTTCTCCGGCTCCCACCAGGACGCCATCAACAAAGGCACCCGCTACATGGACGAGAGCCACAGCGACTACTGGGAGATCCCCTATCTGCCCATCGACCCCGCCGACCTGGGCCGCCAGTACGAGCCCATCATCCGCATCAACTCCCAGTCGGGCAAGGGGGGCGCGGCCTACGTGATGCAGCAGTCCTTCGGCTACGACATCCCCAAGGCCATGCAGCCGGAGTTCGGCCACATCGTCCAGGTGGAGACCGACCGCCTGGGCACCGAGCTCAAGCCTCAGCAGGTCTTTGACCTCTTCGACAAGGAGTACCTCTCCGCCCCCAAGACCTATCAGCTCGAGCGCAGCCGCTTTTTGGAGGACACCAAACACGGCGACGCCAGCCGGGTCACCTTTGACGGCGAGGTGGGCTACAAGGGCAAGGTCATGTGGGTCACCGGCACCGGCACCGGGCCCATCGACGCCTTCTTCAACGCCCTCCACGACCTGCCGGAGGGGGCCATCGACGGCTATCAGTTCGTGGACTACAAGGAGCACGCCATCTCCTCCGGCGCGGACACCCAGGCGGTGTGCTACATCCGCCTAAAAGACCCCAAGGGCCGGGACGTGTTCGGCGTGGGCAAGAGCCACAACATCAACCGGGCCTCCCTCCGGGCCATCCTCTGCGCCGTCAACCGCAGTGTGGCTAAAGACCAGGAGGGCTGAGATCAGCCCTCCAGCCCCAGGTGGGCCAGGGCGGCGCGGTAGGTGTTCACCATGAGCATGGCCCGGGTCATGAGCCCCACGCCGCCGGGCACGGGGGTGAGGTAGCCCGCCCTGGGCGCGACGCTCTCCACGTCCACATCCCCGCACAGCTTGCCCTGAGCGTCCCGGTTCATGGCCACGTCCACCACCACCGCGCCCTCCTTCACCATATCCCCGGTCACCAGGCCGGTCTTGCCCACGGCGGACACCAAAATGTCCGCCGTGGCGCATTTTTCCGCCAGATCCGGGGTCTTGGAGTGGCAGACGGTCACCGTGCCGTTCTCCGCCAGCAGGAGCATGGCCATGGGCTTGCCCACGATGTTGGATCGGCCCAGCACCACGCAGTTCTTCCCCGCCGGGGAGACCCCGTACTCGTGGAGCAGCTCCATCACCCCGCCGGGGGTGCAGGGGACAAAGCCGCCCTTCTGGCCGGTGTAGAGCCGGCCCACGTTCACCGGGTGGAAGCAGTCCACGTCCTTGTCCGGGGCGATGGCCTCCAGCAGGGCGACCTCGTCCAACCCCTCGGGGAGGGGCAGTTGGACCAGGATGCCGTCCACGTCGGCCCGGGCGTTGAGGGCGGCGATCAGGTCCAGGAGCTCGGCCTGGGTAGTGGTGGCGGGCAGGGCGTATTCCTCGCTATAAAACCCGCACGCCTCGCAGTCCCGGCGCTTGCCGTTGACGTAGGTGCGGCTGGCGGGGTCGTCCCCCACCAGGATCACCGCAAGGCCCGGTTTTCTGGACAGGGCCTTTACCTTTTCGGCCAGTTGGGCCTTGATCTTGGCCGCCAGGGCCTTACCGTCCAGAGTCGTCATCTTCCCGCTCCTCCTTCTGTTTCACTTGGTTGACGTACAGCTCCTGGGGGCTGTGCTTTTTGATTGC
Source organism: uncultured Oscillospiraceae bacterium (assembly GCA_947627325.1). Classification (GTDB taxonomy): domain Bacteria; phylum Bacillota; class Clostridia; order Oscillospirales; family Oscillospiraceae; genus MGBC124762. The sequence continues at coordinate 44,238 of CANQVO010000001.1, forward strand.
CAGATGGTAGATCAGACACCCCAGGGCCACCAGGGCGGACAGGGCCGCCACCAACTGGGACACCCGGATGGGCGCGCCGAAGAGCCGCAGGCCGAAGAGGTACAGGCTGTCGCTCCGCAACCCCTCGATCCAGGTCCGGCCCAGGCCGTACCAGAGCACGTAGGTCAAAAAGATCTGCCCGTCGAATTTCCGCCAGCGCCAGAGAATGAGCAGGACCAGCGCCAGCCCCGCCACGTTCCACAAGCTCTCGTAGAGGAAGGTGGGGTGGACCTCCAGCCCGTCCACCCCCATCCGCCAGGGCAGGGTGGTCTCGCCGCCGTAGGCCTCGGCGTTGACAAAGTTCCCCCAACGGCCCACGGCCTGGCCGATGAGCAGGCCGATGGCCCCCAGGTCGGCGAAGGCGGCGGGGCGGATCTTTTTCACCTTGCAGTAGATGTAGCCCGCCAGCACCGCGGCGATGATCCCGCCGTAGATGGCAAGTCCCCCGTCCCAAATGCGGACCATGGCGGCGAAGTTCAGCCGGCCCTGGTCGTCCCGGAACAGGTCCAGGTAAAAGAGGATGTAGTAGAGCCGGGCCCCGACGATGCCCAGGGGCACGGCGATGAGGGAGATGTCCACCGTGTTGTCCGGCACGATGCCCAGCCGGGGGGCCAGGCGGTGGCAGACCGCCACCGCCAGCACCACCCCCAGGGCGATGATGATCCCGTACCAGTAGATGGGGTGGCCGAACACCTCCAGGGCCACCCGGTTCAGGTGGAACGTCAGGCCCAGGCCGGGAAAGGTGACCGTCTGGCTCATGCCGCCCCACCTCCCGGCGTGATGACCGCCAGGGCGGCCTGGGCCTCCACGAACCACGTTCGGATAAACTCCGCCACATCCTGGGCGGTGATGGAGCGGAAGACCTCCGGGAAGGTCAGGTAGTCCACCCCGTCAAAGTAGCTCTGGGCCAGCTCCACGGCGGTGTTCTCAAAGGAGTTGAGCTGGCTGACCATGCCGCCGTAGGCCGCCTTTTTGGCCCGCTGGAAGACCTCCGGGGCAAAGCCCTCCCGGCCCAGGCGCGCGCACTCGGCCAGCACCTGGTCCCGCACCGCCCGGGGGTCTTTGCTCTCCCCGCCCAGGGCGAAGAAAGCGCAGCCGGGGTAGTCCTCGTAGCCGTAGCCGAAGCTCCGGGTGAGAAGTCCGGCGTTGTAGAGCCGGGTGTACAGGGGGCTGGAGTCCCCCACCAGCAGGTCCCCGGCCAGGTCGCCGATCAGCTGGGCGCGCAGGCGCTCCGGCCCGTAGCCGGGGTCGGGGAGCTTAAAGCCAAACTGAAAGAGGGGCGCGGACACCGCCATGGCGCGGCTCGTCTCGTGGGAGACGGCCTCCCGGGGCTCGGCCCCGCCGTAGTCCCGCGCCGGGTCGCCGGTGCCGGGGGCGGTGACCACCTCCCGGGCGATGTCCATGACCTCTTCGGGGTCCACGTTGCCCACCACCGTGAGCACCATGTTGGCGGGGTTGTAGAAGGCCCCGTGGCAGGTGTAGAGGGTCTGGGGGGTGATCTGGGCGATGGACGCCTGGGTCCCGGCGATGTGGGTGCGGACGGGGTGGTGGGCGTAGAGGCAGTTCAGGAGGTCGTAGAACACCTCCGTGTCCGCCTCGTCGTCCCCCATGGCGATCTCCTGGCCGATGATGCCCTGCTCCTTGGCTACGCTCTCGGGGGTGAAATAGGGCTCGGTGACAAAGCCCAGCAGGGTCCGCAGATTCTCCGCGAAGCCCTGGGTGCACTGGAAGAAGTACCCGGTGATGCCAAAGCTGGTGAAGGCGTTGGGGTCGGAGCCGTTGGCGGCCATGATCTGCAGGGCGTTTCCGTCCTTGGTGTCAAAGAGCTTGTGCTCCAAAAAGTGGGCCACCCCGGCGGGGGTGTCCTGCCAGCCCGCCTGGGTCTGGAAGCGCATATCCATCCCGCCGTAGCGGGTGGCGAAAAAGGCGAACTGCTTGCCGTAGCCGGGCCGCCGGTCCACAAAGACGTGGAGGCCGTTGTCCAGCGCGCCGTGGAACAGGCGCGTCCCCAGCTTGTCGTAGCGTCTCTCCTCCATGGCTCAGCCCTCCTTTCCCATCAGGCGGTAGATGGCGTCCAGCTCCATGCCCCGGGCCACCGCGGCCACCTCCTGGGCGGTCACCCGCTCCAGCCGGGCGATCAGCTCCTCCGGCGTCTCGGCGGAGCCTGTGATGGCGGCGGTGAGCCAGTACTGCTCCAGCCCCGCCCGGCTGTCCAGGGTGCTCTGACAGCTGTTGATGACCGCCTGCTTGGCGCTGGTCAATTCCTCGGGGGTAAAGTCCCCGGCCTTTACGGCCTCCAACTGGGCCAGGATCTCGTCCTGGGCCTCCTTCATCTTGTCAAACTCCACCCCGGAGGACACCGTCATGATCCCCTTCACCGCCTCCACGGAGGAGCTGGCGTAGTAGCACAGGGACAGCTTCTCCCGGACGTTCAAAAACAGCTTGGACGTGGCGGTGCCGCCGTAGAGGGCGCTGAAGACCAGCAGGGCCGGGTAGTTCTCCCCCCGGGCGTCCGCCCCGCCGGTGCGGAAGCCCAGGCTCAGCTTGCCCTGGGTCACGTCCAGGTGGTCAGCCACCTCCCGGGGGCTCTCCCCGCCGGCGTGGGGCCGCGCGTCGCAGGTCAGCGCCGCCGTCGGCCCGCTCCGGCGGGCCTTTAACCCCTCCGCCAGGGGGGACAGGGCCTCCCGCACCCGCTGGACCGGGGCGCTGCCGCAGTAGTGGAGCTCCACCTGGGCGGAGGACAACAGCCGCTGGTAGGCCGCCCAGGCGCTCTGGGGGGTGAGGGCGGCGGCCGCCTCCTCCGAGCCCAGCCGGTCCACCCCGTAGGCCTCTCCCCGGCACATCTCCTGGGTCAGGCGGAGGGCGGCGTAGGCGCGCTTGTCGTTCATCTGGGCCCGGATGGCCTGGATCAGGTTCTCCCGCTCCCCGGCCACGTACGCCTCCAAAAAGACGCCGTCCCGGGTCACGGGCTCCAGGAGTAGGGAGGTGAGCAGTTCCACCGCGGGCTCCAACACCCGCTCCCCCTCCAGGGTGTACGCGTCGTCCAGAAAGCTGCCCATGAGGCCCAGGCACTGGGTCTCCCCTCTCTTCCGCGCCACCGGCTCCAGCGCGCCGCCGTAGAGCTCCTCCAGGCGGACGCTGATCTCCCCCATGGTGGGCCAGGTTTCACAGCCCCGGCGCAGGACGTAGGGGACCAGGGCGTTGGCCGAGGCGGTCTCCCGGTCCAGGGGGGTCAGGAACGTGGCCGACAGCGAGGCGCTTTTGAACTTGTCGGTCTGGATGGCGGTCAGGGCCACACCGGGGGCCAGGACCTCTCTTGTTACCTTCATAGGCGGCTCTCCTTTGGTCGGTAAAATGTAGCGCAAGGATAGTATACAACATTTTCCCCCGTTTGGCACCTATTATTTTCCCCCGGGGGCCAAAACATAATTTCGCCACCCGAGGGCCATACTGACCCCCAGGTGGCGAGAGCGCCAAAACAGGGCCGGACGCCGCTTTTGGGGCGGACGCCGCCCGCCTTACGGCGCGGGCCGCCGCAAGGCGTCTGACCAGGGTGGTGAATGTGAAAGCATGAGCTTGATCGGCTGTACCGACGACTGCCTCTACCAAAAGGACGGCTACTGCCTTTTGGAGCGGGCCATGTCCAGCGGGGTGGCGCGGGGGGAGAGCCCCTGCGTCAACTACGTGCCCCGGTCACAGGATGGCCGCCAGGGCCTCCCGGATGTTCCGCACCCGGATGAGCTGTAACCCCTCCAGTTTGGGCAGCTTGCCGTGATTCTGCGCGGGGACCAGGCATTTGGTAAAGCCCAGCCGCTGGACCTCCGCCAGCCGCTGAGAAAGGGAGTTGACGCTCCGCAGTTCCCCGGTGAGGCCCACCTCCCCGATGGCGGCCAGGTCCCCGGGAACGGCCTTGTCCCGGAAGCTGGAGGCCAGGGCCACGATGGCGGCCAGATCGGCGGCGGGCTCCCCCACCCACAGTCCGCCGATGACGTTGAGGTAGGCGTCGCAGCTGTTCACCATCAGCCCGCCCCGCTTTTCCAGCACCGCCAGCAGGAGCATGGCCCGGTTGTAGTCAAAGCCGTTGCTGGTGCGCCGGGCGTTTCCGTAGCCGCTGGGGACCAGGAGGGCCTGGATCTCCGCCAGCACCGGCCGCGCCCCCTCCATCACGCAGGTGACGCAGGTGCCGGGGGTGTCCTGGGGCCGGCCGGACAGCAGGGCCTCCGAGGGGTTGGGCACCTGGGTGAGCCCCTCGTCCCCCATCTCGAACACGCCGATCTCATTGGTGGCGCCGAAGCGGTTCTTGGCCGCCCGGAGGATGCGGTGGGACATATGCTCCTCCCCCTCAAAGAGCAGGACGCAGTCCACCATGTGCTCCAGGACTTTAGGCCCCGCCAGGGACCCCTCCTTGTTGATGTGGCCGATGACGAAGACGGTGATGCCCTGGCCCTTGGCCAGCTGCATCAGCGCCATGGTGCACTCCTTCACCTGCCCCACGCTGCCCGGGGAGGCGGAGGCGTCGCCGTTGTACATGGTCTGGATGGAGTCCACGATGAGCACGTCCGGCTTCAGCTCGTTCACCGACTCCAGCACGTCCTCCAGGTTCGTCTCGCTCAGGAGGTACAGCCCCTCCCCCCGGACCCTCAGCCGCTCCGCCCGGAGCTTGATCTGCCGCTGGGACTCCTCCCCGGATACATACAGCACGTTGGCGAAGCGGCACAGGCTGTCGCAGATCTGGAGCATGAGGGTGGACTTGCCGATCCCCGGCGCGCCGCCCACTAGCACCAGCGAGCCCTTCACCGCCCCGCCGCCCAGGACCCGGTCCAGCTCGCTCATGCCCGTCTCAAAGCGAAGCTCGTCGGTGGTCTCCACCTCCCCGATGGGCTTGGGGCGGTTCATCGTCCCGGCCAGGCCGCCCCGGCGGGGGGCGGCGGACTTTTTGGCGGCCGCCTCGGCGGGCTGTTCCACGATGGTGTTCCACGCCCCGCAGGCGGAACACTGGCCCTGCCACTTGGGGGTCTCATTCCCACATTCCGTGCAGTAAAACACTCGTTTCGCCTTGGGAGCCATAGCCGCTCTCTCCTTCCTCTTGGGTACATTGTAAATAGGATGCCGCCACCACGGCGGCCAGGGCGGTCTGGTAGCCGGGGTCCTGGAGCTTGGCCCGCTCCGCCGGGTTGGACAAAAAGCCGCACTCCACCAAAATGGCGGGACAGGTGACGTGGTTCATCAGGTAGACGTCGTGGGAGATGGGCTTTTCCGCCCGGCTGTTCTCCGGGTCCAGACAGCGCCGCAGATTCTCCTGGGTCAGCCGGGCCCAGGGCTGGCCCAGGGGGCCGTTGGCGTAAAAGACCTGGGCCCCGTGGTACTGGGCCTGGGGGAAGTGGTTTTGGTGGATGCTGATGAGCCGGGGATTCGGCTCCTCGTTCACCAGCCGGGCCCGGTTGTGGAGGTCGCTGGTCTTCTTCTGGCGGATGGTGGCGGCGTCCGGATCGTGGAGGGAGATGTCCGCGTCCCGGAGGAGCTTGGTGTCGCACCCCCAGAAGGTCAGGATCACGTCCAGCCGCTTGGCCACGTCCAGGTTGATGGCGCTCTCCACCGTGCCGTCGGAGGCCACCGCGCCCCCGTCCTCGCCCCCGTGGCCCGGGTCGATGACCACCCGGATCCCCGCCGGGGCCGCCGTCCGGACCGCCCGGCCCCTCCACAGAAGGAGGACCGCCAGCGCGCCCAGCAGCCCCAGGGCCGCCAGGGATAAAATTTTCCACCAGGTACTTTCCCGCAATTCTCCCACCCCCTCCCCAAATGCTATGCGGGGGGAGGGAAAACTAGACGCTTTGCATTATACCACCATCCCCGCCGCCTTGCCAAGTCGTTTCCCGAAAAGTTTGGGGGGCATAGAATAGCTTAGCAGGGGCCGAGCCCCTGCCTGCCAACCAAAGGAGGAATGACTGTGTTTCCCAAACCCGACAAGCCCGGGGAGGACATGAACGCCATGCCCTGCGGCGACGCCAGCGGCGTCCTGCCCTCCTGCGCCCCTCTGGCTGTCCCCTACGTCCCCTTCCAGCAGATGGGGAGTCAAAAATACGACCACGGCGAGGCCCTGGAGAACGGCACCCTGTTCCCCGGCCTCAACCTGCCCTTTAAGCTGAAGGCCAAGGCGGCCAACATCCCCATGACCCCCCTGACCGAGCTCCAGGCGCTGGAGTTCGTGCTGGTGGAGCTTGGGCTCTACCTGGACACCCACCAGGACGACGCCCAGGCCATGGAGCTCTACCGCCAGTACGCGGCCCTGGAGAAGGAGGGCCGGGCCCGGTACGAGTCCCTGTACGGCCCCGTGACCCAGACCGCCACCGCCCAGTCCAAGACCTGGGCCTGGCTCAAGGATCCCTGGCCCTGGAACTACCAGGAAGGAGGGGACAAGTAAATGTTCGTCTATGAAAAGAAACTGCAGTACCCCGTCCGCATCCAGAACCCTGATCCCAAGCTGGCCAGCGTCATCATCTCCCAGTACGGCGGGCCGGACGGCGAGCTGGGCGCCTCCCTGCGCTACCTGTCCCAGCGCTTCGCCATGCCCTACCCCGAGCTCAAGGCCCTCTTGACGGACATCGGCACGGAGGAGCTGGGGCATTTGGAGATGGTCGGGGCGGTGGTCCACCAGCTCACCCGGAACCTGAAGGTCAGCGACATTGAGGGCACCCCCTTTGCCGCCTACTTCGTGGACCACACCGCCGGGGTCTATCCCCAGTTCGCCTCCGGCTACCCCTGGAGCGCCTCCACCATGCAGTCCACCGGCGATGTAATCGCCGATCTCACCGAGGACCTGGCCGCCGAGCAGAAGGCGCGGCTGACCTACGACAACATCCTCCGCCTGGCCAAGGACGACCCCGACGTCACCGACGTCATCCGCTTCCTCCGCGAACGCGAGATCGTCCACTTCCAACGCTTCGGCGAGGCCATTGAACTGGCGAAGCAGAGGATGGATCAGAAGAATATTTACTTTACGAACCCGGCGTTTGACAAGTGATCTCCCGTTTGGGAGGATGGCAGGAGGGCTCCCCCGCGTGGGGAGCCCTCCTGTTGCGCTGGGTTTCTTCGGATTTTATGGACAATAGTTGATTTTTGGAATTTTGTATGCTATAATACATATTCATAAGTGGGCGTTTGCCCACAGGATCTTATCAATGGAGGAGAAGAGACATGAACGATTCCAAACAACCCTTCAAGCCGTACATCCCAGCGGACAAAGTTGTGCCGGAGTTCACCGTCACCTCGGTGATCCTGGGCATCATCCTGGCCGTCCTGTTCGGCGGCGCCAACGCGTACCTGGGTCTGCGCGTGGGGATGACCGTCTCCGCCTCGATCCCGGCGGCGGTCCTCTCCATGGGCGTGATCCGCTTTATCCTCCGCAAGAACTCCATCCTGGAGAACAACATCGTCCAGACCATCGGCTCGGCCGGCGAGTCCCTGGCCGCGGCGCGATCTTCACCCTGCCCGCGCTCTTCATGTGGGCGGCGGAGGACAGCTCCGTTGCCAAGCCCGGGTTTTTGATGATCGCCTTCATCGCCATCTGCGGCGGTATTCTGGGCGTGCTGTTCATGGTGCCCCTCCGCACCGCGCTGATCGTGGAGGAACACGGCGTTCTGCCCTTCCCCGAGGACCAGGCCTGCGCCGAGGTCCTGCTGGCCGGCGAGCAGGGCGGGGACAAGTCCAAGCTGGTGTTCTCCGGCCTGGGCATCGCCGCGGTGTATAAGTTCATCGCCGACGGCCTGTGCCTCTTCCCCAGCGAGGTGGACTGGTCCATCAAGGCCTATCCCGGCTCCGGCATCGGCATGGACGTTCTGCCCGCCCTGGTGGGCGTGGGCTACATCTGCGGCGCGAAGGTCTCCTCCTACCTGTTGGGCGGCGCTGTGCTGGGCTGGTTCGTGATCATGCCCATGCTGGTGCTGGTGGGCGGCGATATGGTGATGTACCCCGCCGACGCCCCTTCAACACGCTGGACACCTGGACGCTGTGGGGTAGCTTTGTGCGCTACATCGGCGCGGGCGCCGTGGCGGCGGGCGGCATCATGAGCCTGATCAAGTCCCTGCCCCTGATCGTCTCCACCTTTGCCAAGGCCATGAAGGGCTTTGGCCGTGAGGGCGGCGCCCTGCGTACCGACCGCAGTCTGCCCATGCCCGTCGCCCTGGGCGGGGCTCTGCTGGTGGCCGTCGCCCTGTGGCTGATCCCCTCCGTCCCCATCACGTTGCTGGCGGCGCTGATCATCGTCGTCTTCGGCTTCTTCTTCGCCACCGTCTCCGCCCGGATGGTGGGCCTGGTGGGCTCCTCCAACAACCCGGTCTCCGGCATGGCCATCGCCACCCTGCTGATCTCCACCGTCCTGCTGAAGGTCACGGGCAACACCGGCATCGCCGGCATGACCACCGCCATCTGCATCGGCACGGTCATCTGCATCGTGGCCGCCATCGCCGGCGACACCTCCCAGGACCTGAAGACCGGCTACATCATTGGCTCCACCCCCATCAAACAGCAGATCGGTGAGCTGATCGGCACCATTGCCTCCGGCATCGCCATCGGCGGGGTGCTCTATCTGCTGGACGCCGCATGGAAGTACGGCTCCACCCAGCTTCCCGCCCCCCAGGCCACGCTGATGAAGATGGTGGTGGAGGGCGTCATGGGCGGCAACCTGCCCTGGGGCCTGGTGTTCGTGGGCGTGTTTATCGCCATTGCGGTGGAGATCATCGGTATCCCCGTCCTCCCCTTCGCCATCGGCCTCTACCTGCCCATCCACCTGTCCACCCCCATCATGATCGGCGGCCTGATCCGCCTGTGGGTGGACAAGCGCAAGTTCCAGTCCGAACAGCGGCGGCAGGACGTGGTGGACAACGGCGTGCTGTTCTCCTCGGGCATGATCGCGGGCGAGGGATTGATCGGCATCGCGCTGGCTGTTTTGGCGGTGCTGGGGCTTGACTTCAACCTGGGCGCCCCCCTGGGCAACTGGGGCGGCGTGGCCTTCTTCGCGGTCCTGGTGGCCGTCATGCTGTTCTTTATGTTCGGCGGCAAAAAGAAGAAGAACTGACCAGCCGCCTTTGGCGCGGACCGTTTTGGAACCAGGGTAAAGGGGATCATCATGGCAAAAAAGCAAAAGGTTTCCCAAAACTACTTTGAAAGCGTGCCCCTCCGCCGGGAGGACCGCCCCTGGCGGCTGAAGGAGGACGGCATGGTGGAGATCGACGTGGAGAACACCGGCTTCTACCACTTCATCGCCCAGAAGCTCTTCCGCAAGCCCCGGGTGAGCCACATCGCCCTGGACCAGTACGGCACCGTCGTCTGGCAGAGCATGGACGGGCGCAACAGCGTGATGGACATCATCCACATCATGGAAAAGGAATTTCCCCAGGAGACGGACCGTATGCTGGATCGGGTCGTGACCTATCTGGCCACCTTACAGCGCAACGGCTTTATCTCCATGAAGGGGGCAAGGTCATGACCATCCCTCTGGCGCTCTTGGGCATCCTCCTGTTCGCCGTGGTGACGGCGGTTTTGGTGGTGTGGGGGATGCGAAAGGCCTATTTCCAGCGGGAGACGCTGTCGAATATGCTGTTGTCCAAAGGGGCGGAGCGGGTCATGCGCCACCTGAAGACCCACGACACGATCACCGAGGCCGAGGTCCGCAAGCTGGTGAAGGACGTTCAGGCCACGGAGTTTTACAGCCGCAGGCGGGCCAGCGTGCGGGAGGACCGGGTGTTCACCGCGCAACTCATCGACGCGATGCTCCACGACGGGCTGATCGAGCCGGCGCAGAAGGGCCGGCAGATCTACCGCAAGAAGGAGCGGGAGACGAAAAAGGAAAGGCGGGATACGTGATGGCGGTATTGGACGGGTTGGAGCCGGGGGCGGTATTTCGGTATTTCGAGGCGCTGTGCGCCATTCCCCACGGCTCGGGCAACACCAGACAGATCAGCGACTACTGCGTGGCCTTTGCCCGGGAGCGCGGACTGCGCTGTCTCCAGGACGAGAGCAACAACGTGGTCATCTTCAAGGACGGAACGAAGGGCTATGAGAACGCCGCGCCGGTCATCCTCCAGGGGCACCTGGACATGGTGTGCGAGAAGACCGCGGACTGCCCCATCGACTTTGCGCGCGACGGCCTCACCCTCCGGCTGGAGGGGGACATGATCTCCGCCGAGGACACCACCCTGGGGGGAGACGACGGCATCGCCGTGGCCTACGCCCTGGCCCTCCTGGCCGCCCAGGACATCCCCCACCCCCCGCTGGAGGTGGTGTTCACCACCGACGAGGAGACCGGCATGTTCGGCGCTCAGGCGCTGGACTGCGCGCCCCTCAAGGGCCGGACCATGCTCAACCTGGACTCCGAGGACGAGGGGATCCTGCTGGCGGGGTGCGCGGGCGGCTGCTGCGTGGCCTGTCACTTCCCGGTCCGCCGGGAGACCGCCCGGGGCGTTTTGGTGACGCTGAAGCTGGACGGGCTGACCGGCGGGCACTCCGGCGTGGAGATCCACAAGGGCCGGGCCAACGCCAACCAACTGCTGGGCCGCGCGCTGGAGGCCCTCTCCCGGGAGACGCCCTACGCCCTCCTGGAGGCCGCCGGGGGCCTGAAGGACAACGCCATCCCCCGGGAGGCGGCGGCCCGGCTGGTGGTGGCGGAGGACGCGGTGGAGCCCATCCGCGCCTTTGCCCAGGACTGGCAAGGCCGCTTCGCCGGGGAGTTCCAGGCCACCGACCCCGCCCTCTCCCTCACCGTCCAGGTGGGGCAGGCGGGGGATTTCCCGGCCATGAGCGGCGAGACGAAGGCCGCCGTCCTGGCCGCCCTGGTGGGCCTCCCCGGGGGCGTTCAGCGCATGAGCCCCGACATTCCCGGGCTGGTGCAGACCTCCCTGAACCTGGGCGTTTTGGAGACCCGGGAGGACGAGGTGGTCATGCGCCTCTCCCTCCGCAGTGGCGTGGGCGCCGAAAAGGAGGCGCTGGCGGAGCAGATCTCCACGCTGACCGCGCGCCTGGGCGGCACCATTGACCGGGACGGGGACTACCCCGCCTGGGAGTACAAGCGCCAGTCCAGACTGCGGGAGGTGATGGTGGAGGTCTTCACCCAGCAGTATGGCCACGCGCCGGAGGTGCGGACCATCCACGCGGGGCTGGAGTGCGGCCTGTTCGCCGATAAGCTCCCCGGCCTGGACTGCGTCTCCATGGGCCCGGACATCCAGGACATCCACACCCCCAGCGAGCGCCTGAGCGTGGCCTCCGTCCAGCGCACGTGGGCGTATCTGCTGGAGATCCTCAAGCGGTTGAAGTGAGCGTTTCGCCCGTTCGGGCGTAAAAAAGAGAGGGCTTCCCAACCGGGAAGCCCTCTCTTTGTATGGATGGGTCGGGTCAGGAGCGGTTCTGGGCCTCCACCAAGCGGACGCCGCAGTACTGCTCCCGGAGCTTGGGCTTTTCGATCTTGCCCGTGGCGTTGCGGGGGACGGGGGCGAAGATGACCTTCCGGGGCCGCTTGTACCGGGGCAGGCCGGTGCAGAACTGGTCGATCTCCTCCTGGGTGCAGGTCTGGCCCTCCTTGACCTGGATGATGGCCGCGGCGATCTCGCCCAGGCGGGGGTCGGGCAGGCCGATGACCGCCACGTCGTGGACCTTGGGGTGGGCGGCCAGGAAGTCCTCGATCTGCACCGGGTAGAGGTTTTCGCCGCCGGAGATGATCACGTCCTTCTTGCGGTCCACCAGGAAGACAAAGCCGTCCTCGTCCCGCATAGCCATGTCCCCGGTGTGGAGCCAGCCGTTTTCCAGCACCTCCTGGGTGGCCTTTTCGTCGTGGTAGTAGCACACCATCACGCCCGGGCCCTTGACGCACAGCTCGCCCACCTCGCCCTGGGCCACGGGGGCGTTCTGCTCGTCCACGATCTTCAGCTCCCAGCCGTAGCCGGGCACGCCGATGGCCCCCACCTTGTGGATGTTCTCCATCCCCAGGTGGACACAGCCCGGGCCGGTGGACTCGGACAGGCCGTAGTTGGTGTCGTACTTATGGTGGGGGAAGTGCTCCAGCCAGTGCTTGATGAGAGAGGGCGGCACCGGCTGGGCGCCGATGTGCATGAGCCGCCACTGGGAGAGGTGGAAGTCCTCCTTTTTCAGCTTTCCGCTGTCCAGCGCGGCCAGCAGGTCCTGGGCCCAGGGCACCAACAGCCAGACGATGGTGCACCCCTCCCCCGACACCGCCTTAAGGATGGAGGCCGGGGAGTTGCCCTTGAGCAGGACCGCCCGGCTGCCGGTGTACAGAGAGCCGAACCAGTGCATTTTGGCCCCCGTGTGGTACAGCGGCGGGATGCAGAGAAATACGTCGCTGTGGGTGGTCTCGTGGTGGAGGGCCTCCATCTTGGCCGACTGGGACAGGGCCTGGTGCTTCAAGAGGATGGCCTTGGGGAAGCCGGTGGTGCCGGAGGAGTAGTAGATGGCCGCCTCGTCGTCCTCCTCGATGAGCACCTTGGGCGCCACGCTGGAGCAGTTGGCCACGGCGGGGTAATAGTCCTCGGCAAAGGTGGGGCAGCTCTCCCCTACGTAGTAGAGCAATCGCTCCTTGCCCAGCTCCCCGGCGATGTCCTCCACCCGGCCGATGAACTCAGGCCCGAAGAACAGCACGTCCACGTCCGCCAGCTTGACGCAGTAGGCGATCTCGTCGGCGGTGTAGCGGAAGTTCAGGGGGACGGCGATGGCCCCGGCCTTCAGGATGCCGAAGTAGATGGGCAGCCACTCCAGACAGTTCATCAGCAGGACCGCCACCTTCTGGCCCTTGCGGATGCCCCGGCCCATCAGGAGGTTCGCCACCCGGTTGGCCTTCTCGTCAAAGACCGACCAGGTGATCTCCCGGCGGTAGGGGGCGGTGGGGCTGGGCTGGATGAGCTCGTATTCCTTCCAGGTGACCCGCTGTACCTCCTGGACCTCCGGGTTGATCTCCACCAGGGCGATCTCCTCGCCGTAGAGCTTGCTGTTGCGCTCCAGCAGATCGGTGATTGGCATAAGCGTCCGTTCCTTTCCCCGTGGGGCTGGCGCCCCATACTTTATCAATTTTAACCGCTAAAGTATTATAGCCTGTCTCCCCCAAAAAGTCAAGGGGACGGATCTTTTGTTAAATGGGGTGAATTTTCTCTTGACTTTAACGCTTTTAAGCGTTAAACTGTAACAGACCAAAGCGGCAAAGCCGCCGAGAAAGAGAGGAATGTATGTTATGGTTCTGAAAATCATCCTGGTCCTGGTGTTCTTCGGCGTGATGGTGGGCATTGGCCTCTACTGCCGCCGCAACGCCACCGACGTCAACGGCTTCGTGCTGGGGGGCCGGGCGGTGGGCCCGTGGCTGACCGCCTTCGCCTACGGCACCAGCTACTTCTCCGCCGTGGTCTTCGTGGGCTACGCCGGGCAGTTCGGCTGGAAGTACGGCATCGCCGCCACCTGGGCGGGCATCGGCAACGCCATCCTGGGCTCCCTGCTGGCCTGGGCGGTCCTGGGCCGGCGCACCCGCATCATGACCCAGCACCTCAACAGCGCCACCATGCCGGAGTTTTTCGGCCAGCGGTTTGGCAGCCCCGCGCTGAAGATCGCCGCGTCGGTGATCACCTTCATCTTCCTGGTGCCCTACACCGCCTCCCTCTATAACGGCCTGTCCCGGCTGTTCGGCATGGCCTTCCACATCGACTACTCCATCTGCGTCATCGTCATGGCGGTGCTGACGGGCGTCTACGTCATCGCCGGGGGCTATATGGCCACCGCCATCAACGACTTTATCCAGGGCATCATCATGCTCTTTGGCATCTGCGCCGTCATCGCGGCGGTCATCGCCAGCAAGGGCGGCTTTCTGGCCGCTCTGGACGGCCTGGCCCAGGTCACGGACGAGACGGTTTCCACCACCCCCGGCGTCTTCGCCTCCTTCTTCGGCCCCGACCCCATCAACCTGCTGGGGGTGGTCATCCTGACCTCCCTGGGCACCTGGGGTCTGCCGCAGATGGTGCAGAAGTTCTACGCCATCAAGAGCGAGAAGTCGGTGAGCACCGGGCTAGTGGTCTCCACCGTCTTCGCCCTGGTGGTGGCCGGCGGGTGCTACTTCCTGGGCGGCTTTGGTCGGCTGTTCTCCGATCAGATCGACATCGCCGCCAACGGCTACGACTCGGTGGTCCCCACCATGCTCTCCGGCCTTCCCGATCTGCTCATCGCCCTGGTGGTCATCCTGGTGCTCTCCGCCTCCATGTCCACCCTCTCCTCCCTGGTGCTGACCTCCAGCTCCACCCTGACCCTGGACCTTCTCAAGGGCCATGTGGTCAAGAAGATGGACGAGAAGCGGCAGGTGCTCATCATGCGCTGTCTCATCGTGGTGTTCGTCCTCATCTCGGTGGTGCTGGCCCTCATCCAATATAAGTCCAGCGTCACCTTCATCGCCCAGCTCATGGGCGTGTCCTGGGGCGCTCTGGCCGGGGCGTTCCTGGCCCCCTTCCTCTACGGGCTCTACTGGAAGGGCACCACCAAGATCGCCTGCTGGTGCAGCTTCCTCTTCTCCACCGTCTTCATGCTGGTGGACATCTCCCCGCTGAAGACCAGCCTGCCCGCCCTGCTCCAGTCTCCCATCAACGCCGGGGCCTTCTGCATGATCGCGGGGCTGATCATCGTCCCCCTGGTCAGCCTCATCACCCCCAAGCCCGACGGCAAACTGGTGGACGACGCCTTTGCCTGCTATGAGCGCAAGGTGACCGTCCGCCAGCGGGACGCCCTGGGCGAGTGATCCGGCGGCCCAACGGCAACGGCAAAAGGGAGGCGCTTCCCGTGGAAGCGCCTCCCTCTTTTTGTCCCGATCCCGCGCTGGGAGTCCGTGGGCTCCTGCGCGCAAAAAGGTTTTCCCGTGCGGAAAAGCCGCCGTTGGGGCGGGCCGCCGTGTCACCGCAGACGCTTGTACTGCGCCTCGTCCACCGGCTCCAGCCACTCGTTGGCGCTGTTCTCCCCCGGGACCTCCACGGCCAGGTGGGAGAACCAGCTGTCCGGCGCGGCGCCGTGCCAGTGTTTGACCCCGGCGGGGATGTTGACGCAGTCGCCGGGGCGGAGCTCCACGGCCTCTTTGCCCCACTCCTGGTAGTACCCCCGTCCGGCCACGCAGAGGAGGATCTGCCCGCCGCCTTGATCGGCGTGGTGGATGTGCCAGTTGTTCCGGCACCCCGGCTCGAAGGTGACGTTGAAAATGCCCACCTGCTCCTGGGACACCGGGGCGAGGTAGCTTTGGCCGCTGAAATACTGGGCAAAGCCGTCGTTGGGCGCGCCGATGGGAAAGACCATGGAGGCGGCGTGGGCGGCCTTGGCGTCCTCCCCGGCGGGGGCGGCCTCGCTCCACACGTCCTTCGCCAGGCGGAACACCGCCCACGCCTTGGGCCAGCCCACGTAAAAGCCCACGTGGGTGACGATGGCGGCGATCTCCGCGCGGGTCACGCCGTGCGCCTTTGCGTTTTCCAGATGATAGATCAGCGACGAATCGGTGATCCCCGAGCTCATCAGCGCCACCACGGTGATGACGCACCGGGTCTTTAGGTCGAGGTCGGGGTTGTTCCAGTTCTCGCCGAACAACACGTCGTCGTTAAAATGGGCGAAGTCCGGCGCGAAGCCGCCCAGCTGGTCCCGGCCCGCGGTCTGGGTGATTTTTTCCATAGAGGGTCCCTCCTGTTACGAAAAATAGTTTGCGATCTCCTTCATCCGGGCGGACTGCTCCACGTGGAAGGGACAGCGGCTGTCGCAGTGGCCGCACCCCACGCAGTCCCCGGCGGTCTTGGCGAGGGTCTTATAGTGCTCCGCCGCCAGAGGGTCCCCCGCGGCGGCCAGGTCGTAGTACTTGTTGATGAGGCCCACATTGAGCCCCGCGGGGCAGGGCGCGCAGTGGTTGCAGTACACGCACCGGCCCCGGGACTCCTCCGGGGTCAGGCCCGCGATGACGGAATAATCCCGCTCCTGGGCGGAGGCGTCCAGCCAGGCCAGGTTCCGCCTGAGTTCGTCCAGGTTGGCCGCCCCGGGCAGGACGGTGAGCACCCCGGGCTTGTCCAGGGCGTACTGGATGCACTGGGCGGGGGTCAGGGCCGCTTGGAAGGGGGACTGCCGCGCGTCCAGGAGCTGTCCGGCGTTGAAGGGCTTCATCACCGCGATGCCCACCCCTTCGGCCTCGCACCGGCGGTACAGGGCCTGCCGCTCCCCGTCCGAGCCCATGGCGTACTCCCCCTGGCCGTAGTCGTACATGGGGTTGATGGAGAACATGAGCATATCCACCACGCCCCGGTCCAGCACCCGGTGGACCGTGTCCGGGTTGTGGGAGGACAGGCCGATGTGCCGCACCACGCCCTGGGCCGCCATGTCCAGCAGGTATTGCAGGGCCCCGCTCTTTTCGTATGCCTCCACGTCGCTCCGCTCGTCCAGACAGTGGATAAAACCGAAGTCGATATAGTCCGTCTTCAGCTTCTCCAACTGCCAGCCGATGGAGCGCTTGATGGCCTCCAGGTCGGTGGTCCAGCCATATTCCCCGGTGGTGTAGTCGGCGCCGAAGTGGATCTGCAGGTAAACGTCCTTCCGGCAGTCGGCCAGGGCCTTGCCATAGGCGGGGAAGCAGGATGCGTGGCCCGCCGCCAGGTCGAAGTAGTTCACGCCCAGCTCCACCGCCCCGCGGACCGTCTCGATGATGTCCCGCTCCCTCTGCTGGCCCACCACCGACGAGCCCAGGCCGATGACGCCGATCTGTTCCCCTCCGTGGGGCAGAGTACGATATCGCATAGATACCTCCCTTTCGGCGCCTCTCAGAGGACTGTCTCGACCCAAGCCTTCAGGCTCTCCGCCGTCTGGTGGCCGTTGAGAAGTTTCCCCTCCACGATCGTGGCGTCCGCCGCCACGGAGGGTTTGAGCCCGGCCACGGTCTGGCCAAACCCGCTGCCGCCGGAGGTGGCGAAGAGGACGATCTTCTTGCCGGAGAAGTCGTAGCTCTCCAGGAAGGTGTTGAGGATGGTGGGGGCCACATACCACCAGATGGGGAAGCCCAGCAGGATGGTATCGTGGGCCGCGACGGGGGCGTCCGTGTCCGCCAGGGCGGGGCGGCTGGTTTTGTCCTTCATCTCCACCGAACTGCGGGAGGCCTTGTCCATCCAGTTCAGGTCCGCCTTGGTGTAGGGCACGGCGGGCTTGATCTCGTAGAGGTCCGCCCCCGCCGCCCGGGCCAGCTCTTTGGCTACCCGGGCCGTGGTGCCGCTGGCGCTGAAATAGGCTACCAATGTTTTGCTCATGTTTTTAACCTCCTAACAGTTTTTTCACGCAGTGATAGGTGAGTTCATAGATGGACAGAAACACATAGTTGACGCCCGCTTGCTCCATGGCCGCGCGCTGTTTCTCGGTGACGTAGGTGTAGGGGTAGATGCCGAACAGGAAGGGGAAAAAGGTGTAGACAAACGCCCGCTTTTCCGCCGCCGTCATCGCCGGGAAGTATTTGTCCAGACCGGCCTCCACCGTGCGGATGGCCTCGCCATAGGCCACCTTGAACGCCGCCAGGTGCTCTGGGCGGCTGCCGGTCTCCATGTCGTAGTGGTTCATGGACAGGATCTTCAGGAGTTGCGCCCGCTCCTCCAGAGAGCGCGCCAGCATGGCGGCGAACTCGTCCCTGGTCATCGTATCGACTTGTTCCATGGTCGCCTTCAGCGAGGCGATCCACAGCTCATACTCCCGCTTCAGCAGGGCCAGGAAGATCTCTTCCTTCGTCTGGAAGTAGTTGTAGATGGAGGTGCGGGTAAAGCTGGTGACGTTGCCGATCTCCTTGATGGTGATCTCCTTAAAACTCATGGTCTGGTAGAGCTTCTCGCAGGCGTTGACGATCTCCTCCCTGCGGGCCTCGGTCAGCTCTGGCGATCCTCTTGGCATGGGCGCGCCCCCCCTTCTTGTAGATAGGATAGCACAATGCTGACACGATGTCAATATAAATTTTACCGGCCTCGTCGCGGTTTTTCGCGGGCAAAAAGAGACGGCGCGGCCATAAAGCCGCGCCGTCTCTCACACGAGCGCCCGGGCGGGGCGCTCTCCCCTTCCCGGCCCCGGTTTTTCGTGGTCTGTCAGGCGTTCTTGCCCAGGGCGAAGGCCCGCTTGTTCAGTTCCAGAAACTTGGGCGGGACCACCTGTTCGATGGCGGAGAGCCAGAGGGACTCGTCCATGCCGAAGTAGTGGGACAGACGGCCCATGAGCACGATGTTCACCGCCTTGGCGCTGCCCGCCCGCTCGGCCAGGGCCAGGCAGTCCAGGGCGTCCACCTTGGCCCCCGCGGCCCGCAGTTTCTCCACCAGCCTGTCCGGGTACTCCGCCGCGCCGGTGATGACGGGCATGGGCTCCAGGCGCTGGGTGGAGGTGACGATCTGGCCCTGGGGCTTGAGGTAGGGCAGCCACCGGGCGGCCTCCAGCAGTTCAAAGGAGACGATAAAGTCCGCCTCCCCCCGGTCGATGACGGGGGAGGCCACCTTCTCGCCGTAGCGCACATAGGTGACCACGCTGCCCCCCCGCTGGGACATTCCGTGGACCTCGGATACCTTGACATCGTACCCCTGCTCCAAGAGGACGTGGCCCAACAGCTTGCTGGCCAGGAGGGTCCCCTGGCCGCCCACGCCCACGATCATAATATTCCCGGTCATTTCGCACCTCCGTCCAGCACGCCCATGTCGCACATCTGAGCGCAGACCCCACAGCCCACGCAGAGGGTGGGGTCGATCCGCACCGTGCCATTCTCTACGGAAATGGCGGGACAGCCGATCTGCATACACATCTCACAGCCCACGCACCGGTCGGTGTCGGCGGTGATGGGGGGCTTGTGGACCGTGCCTTTTATCATCACGCAGGGGCGGCGGCTGATGATGATGGAGGGGGCATCGGCGGCCAGCTCCTCCCGCACCACCCGCTCCACCGCGGCCAGGTCGTAGGGGTCCACCACCGTCACCCGCTCGAACCCCAACGCCCGGCACAGGGCCTCCAGGTCCACCTTGCCCGCCGGCTCGCCCCGAAGGTTTTTGCCGGTGGTGGGGTTTTGCTGGTGGCCGGTCATGCCGGTGATGGAGTTGTCCAGGATGATGACGGTGGAGTTGGTCTGGTTGTAGGCGATGTCGCAGATGCCCGTCATGCCGGAGTGGATGAAGGTGGAGTCGCCAATGACGCCCACGCTCCGGCTCTCCCCCGCCCGGCCCATGGCCAGGTTGAAGCCGTGGAGCCCCGAGCAGGAGGCGCCCATGCACACGTTCAGGTCCATGGCGTTCAGAGGCGCCAGGGCCCCCAGGGTGTAACAGCCGATGTCGCCGTAGACCATGCAGTGCAGTTTATTGAGGATGTAGAAGATCCCCCGGTGGGGACAGCCCGCGCACATGACCGGCGGCCGGGGCGGGATGGGGTCGGGGATGGTCAGGAAGCGGGGCGTGTCCAGCCCTACGCACTCCCGCACCAGGTTTTGGGAGAACTCCCCGCAGATGGGGAAGAGGTCCTTGCCCGAGACCTGGAGCCCCAGCTTTTTGCAGTGGCCCTCGATGACGGGGTCCAGCTCCTCCAGCACGATGAGCCGGTCCACCTTGGCGGCGAAGTCCAGGATCAGCTTCTCCGGCAGGGGCCAGACAAGGCCCAGTTTCAGGATGCTGGCCCCCGGCCCGAAGACCTCCCGGGCGTACTGGTAAGAGGTGGAGGAGGTAATGATCCCCAGCTTGGTGTCCCCCATCTCCACCCGGTTGAGGTCGCAGGTCTCCGCGTACTCGATCAGCTCCAGCGTCCGCCGCTCCACCCGGGCGTGGGCGTTTCTGGAGTTGACGGTCATCATGACTTTCGTGGGGTCCTTGACGTAGGGCGCCTGGGCGGGGACCGTCCGCTCCCCGGGTTCCACCACGCTCTGGGCGTGGGCCACCCGGGTGCACATCTTGAGGAACACGGGGGTGTTGAACCGCTCGGAGAGTTCAAAGGCCCGCTTGGCGAACACCCGGGCCTCCTCGGAGTCCGCGGGCTCCAGCATGGGGACCTTGGCGGCGGCGGCGTAGTGGCGGGAGTCCTGCTCGTTTTGAGAGGAGTGCATCCCCGGGTCGTCCGCCACGCAGATGACCAGGCCGGCGTTCACCCCCTGGTAGGAGATGGTAAAGAGGGGGTCGGCGGCCACGTTCAGGCCCACGTGCTTCATGGCGCACCCGGCCCGGCGGCCGGCCAGGGTGGCCCCGTGGGCCACCTCCAGGGCCACCTTTTCGTTGGGGGCCCACTCGCAGTAGATCTCGCTGTACTTGGCGGCCTCCTCGGTGATCTCGGTGCTGGGGGTGCCGGGGTAGCTGGAGATGATGGCGCACCCGGCCTCGTACATTCCCCGGGCAACGGCGGCGTTGCCCAGCATAAGCTGTCTCATGGTCCGATCACTCCCCTTTTCCTTCGTTGTCCCGGGGCTGTTCCAGCCCCTCGCGCAAAATGACCTCCCGCATCACCCCGCCCGCGCCGCCGTCCAGCATGGCCCGGCGGACCCGGCTGATGGTGGCGCTGCTGGCCCCCGTCTTTTGCAGGATGTCCAGGTAGACAAGGCCCTGCTGAAGGTAAACCGCCACGTCGAAGCGCTGTTCCATGGCGCGCAGTTCCACCGGGGTGCACAGGTCCTCGAAAAACCGGCGGCACTCCTCGGGACTCCTCAGCTTCATGATCGTCTCGTACAAGGCGGGGATGTGGGCCCGCTCCTCTGTCTTTTCCATAAAACGCTCCCCCGTCGGGCGGCGGGGCCGCCCGCAAAAAATCGCTCTGCCACCTTTCATATTAACACATTAAAGCGCGAAGGTAAACAGGAAAAATGAAAAAAAGGCGGAAAAAGGTGGGCCGCCCCCCTCCCCCGCCCCGGCGGGCGGGGTGGTTGACAGGGCCGGAAAAATCCGCTACCATGGAGAAAAGGGCCAAAGGGGGAAGGGCGATGCGGCTGTTGTTCGTCTGCCACGGGAATATCTGCCGAAGTCCCATGGCGGAGTATTATATGAAGGACCTGGCGGCGCGGGCGGAGCTGGCGGAGCGGTTCTTCATCGCCTCCGCCGCCACCAGCGCGGAGGAGATCGGCAATCCCGTCTATCCCCCCGCCCGGCGGGAGCTGGCCCGGCACGGCATCCCCTGCGCCGGCCACGCCGCCCGACGGCTCACAAAGGCGGACTACCGGGACTTTGACCTGCTCATCGGCATGGACCGCGCCAACCTCCGGGACATGGCCCGGATCTGCGGGGGCGACCCGGAGGGCAAGCTCCGCCTGCTCCTGGACGGCACCGACCGGCCCGGGGACGTGGCCGACCCCTGGTACACCGGGGACTTCGCCGCCACCTGGCGGGACGTGGCGGCCGGGTGCGGGGCTCTGCTGGAAAGGCTGAAAAAGGAGGGGCTTGTATGAGCCGTCAGATCATCCCGGGGGAGAAATACCTCCACTTCAAAAACAAGCTCTACCAGGTGCTGGCCATCGCCAAACACAGCGAGACGCAGGAGCCCATGGTGGTCTACCAGGCCCTCTACGGCGACTACGGCGTCTACGTCCGGCCCTACGCCATGTTCGCCTCCCCGGTGGACCGGGAGAAGTACCCGGAGGCGGAGCAGACCTGGCGCTTTGCCCACGTCCGGGTCACGGCGGACGGCCTGGAGCGGTTGGAGGATTGAAAAAAGCGGCGCGGCCCATAGGGCCGCGCCGCTTTTTTGCGCGCTTTTCGGGAAAACCGTCAACGGTTCTGGTGGTATTCCTCCCGGAGCCGGAGCCAGTAGTCCCGGTCCTGCTGGGTGATGGGCCGCAGGACCCGGCAGGGGCTGCCCACCGCCACCACGTGGTCGGGGATGTCCCGGGTCACCACGCTGCCCGCGCCGATGACCACGTCGCTCCCGATGGTCACCCCGGGGTTGATGGCCACGTTGGCCCCCACCCACACGCTGTCGCCAATGGTGACGGGCTTGCCGAACTCCAACCCCTCGTTCCGCACGCCGGCGTCGATGGGGTGGGCGGCGGTGTAGACCCCCACCCGGGGGGCGAAGAGGACGTTGTCCCCGATGGTCACCGGGGCCACGTCCAGGATGATGCAGTCGAAGTTGGCGTAAAACCACCGGCCCACCCGGATGTTGGAGCCGTAGTCACAGCGGAAGGTGGGCTCGATGTACGTCCCCTCCCCCATCTGCCCCAAAAGTTCCCGCAGGATCTCCCGGCGGCGCTCCCCCTCCTCCGGGCCGGTGGCGTTGTAGGCGTGGGTGAGCTTTCTTGCCCGCAGACGGGCGGCCAGCAGTTCCTCGTTGTCCGCCCAGTAGAGCCGCCCGGACAGCATTTTCTCTCTCTGCGTCATGGTTGTTCTCCCTCCAACAGTTTGATCAGGTCCTCCTCGCTGAGCACAGGCACGCCCAACTCGTTGGCCTTTTGCAGTTTGCTCCCGGCGGCCTCCCCGGCCACCACGCAGCTGGTCTTTTTGCTCACCGAGCCGGACACCTTGGCCCCCAGGGCCTCCAGCGCCTCGGTGGCCTCCTTGCGGGTAAAGCGGCTCAACTCCCCGGTGAGGACGAAGGTCTGCCCGGCCAGGGCGGTGCCCGCCGGCTCCAGGGTGCTGGTCATGTTCACCCCCGCCTCCCGGAGGCGCTGGATCAGGTGCTGGGACTGGTCCCGGCCCAGCCACTCCAACAGGCTCCGGGCGGTGATCTCCCCCACGTCGGGGATGGCGGTGAGCTCCTCCAAGGTGGCCCGCTCCAGGGCCTCCAACGTGCCAAACCGCTGGGCCAGCACCTTGCCCGCCTTCTGCCCCACCTGGCGGACGCCAAAGGCGTAGAGGAGCCGGGACAGGTCCTGGCTCTTGGACCGCTCGATGGCCGCCAGCAGGTTCTTGGCCGACTTTGTCCCCATCCGCTCCAGGGCGGCCACGTCGGGCAGACGCAGGAAGTAGAGGTCGCCGGGGGTGTGGATGAGTTCGGCGTTCACCAGCGCCTCCACCACCGCCTCCCCCAGGCCCTCGATGTCCATGGCGTCCCGGCTGGCGAAGTGGGTGATGGTCCGCAGAAGCTGGGCGGGGCACTCCGCCCCGGTACAGCGGAAGTGGGCCCCGTCCTCGTCCCGCTCCACCGGCGCGCCGCAGACGGGGCAAGTCTCCGGCAGACGGTAGGGCCGCGTCCCCTCCGGCCTCCTTTCCCGGAGGACGGAGACCACCTCGGGGATGATCTCCCCCGCTTTTCGCACCAGCACCGTGTCCCCCACCCGGATATCCTTTTCCGTGATATAGTCCTGGTTGTGGAGGGTCACGTTCTGCACCGTGGTCCCCGCCAGCCGCACCGGCTCCACCAGGGCCTTGGGGGTCAGCACCCCCGTCCGCCCCACCTGGACGATGATATCCAGCACCCGGGCGGGCTTTTCCTCGGGGGGGTACTTGTAGGCCGCCGCCCAGCGGGGGAATTTGGCGGTGGAGCCCAGCCGGGCCCGGTCGGCCAGACGGTTGAGTTTCACCACCGCCCCGTCGATGTCAAAGTCGTATGCCTCCCGGCCCTCGCCGATGGCGGCGATCTGCCGGCCGCAGTCCTCCACCGTCCGGCACAGGGTGTAGGGCACCACCTTGAACCGCTGGCTCTTGAGGTAGTCCAGCGTCTCGGTGTGGGTGGAAAACGCCCGGCCCTGGGCCAGTTGGATGTTGAAGACCAGGATGCTCAGCTGCCGCTGGGCGGCGATCTTGGGGTCCAGCTGGCGCAGGGACCCGGCGGCGGCGTTCCGGGGGTTGGCGAAGAGCTTCTCCCCCGCCAGTTCCCGGGCCTCGTTGAGCTTGTGGAAAACGGACTTGGGCATATACACCTCCCCCCGGACGATGAGCCGGGGCAGGCGCTCGGGCAGGCGCAGGGGGATGGCCTGGATGGTCCGCAGATTCTCCGTCACGTCCTCCCCCACCTGGCCGTCCCCCCGGGTGGCCCCCCGGACGAAGACGCCGTCTTCGTACTCCAGGGCCACGGAGAGGCCGTCGATCTTGGGCTCCACGTCAAACTCCGCGTCCTCCACCGCCGCGGCCACCCGCTGGTGGAAGTCGGCCAACTCCTGAAGGGAAAACACGTCCTGCAGGCTCTCCAGGGGCACCTCGTGGCGGACGCTCTGGAACTTCTCCAGGGCCTGGCCCCCCACCCGCTGGGTGGGGGAGTCGGGGGTGACCAGCTCCGGGTGGGCCGCCTCCAGCTCCTCCAGGCGGCGCAGGGCCATGTCGTAGTCGTAGTCCTCCACCGTGGGCTCGTCCAGCACGTAGTACTGATAGCTCCAGGTCTCCAGCTTTTCCCGCAGGGCCTGGATCTCCGCTTTTACGTCCATGATGGCGCCTCCTGTACTTTGCATCTCTCCGCCGCCCTCGGCCAGGCCCGTTGGATCAGCCAGGCCAGGGCGTATCCCAGCACGGCCCCCAGGGTGTTGAGCCAGAGGTCGTCGATATCCGTCCCCCGGGCGGTGGGAAGCTGACACAGCTCGATGGCTAGGGACAGCCCCGCCCCGGTCAGCAGGGCCTTCCACCACCGTCCCCGCCGCCACAGCAGGGCGGGGAAAAAGCCGATGGGCAGGAACATGGCGATGTTGCCCCAAAAGTTGATGAGGAAATAGGTGGAGTTCCCCTGGCGGGCCAGGATGCGGGCGTGGTAGAAAATGACCAGGGGGCGCAGGTTGACCCCGCCCAAACCGGCGTAGCGCAGGGCGAGATGGCCGTCCTCCCACCGAAATTCCGGGAAGACCGTCAGCCAGAGGAGCCAGCCCCCTAGCACGAGGAACAGGGCCAGGCCCCCCTCGTGCCAGGCCGTGGTGGTCAGGCCCCGGGCCCGCAGGCGCCTGCGCCGCGGGGGCCGGGTCAGGCCGTAGGCCCCCAGGGCCAGCAGGGCCGCGGGGAGCATACGGGCCAGGTAGTGCAGGATCTCTCTCATCTTTCGTTTCAACCGCCTTTTCCCTGGGGAAGCAGGATGTGGACCGCGAAGCTGAACTCCAGCCCGACGCTGGAGCGGCGGGAGGGGTCGTCGGCGTCGGTCCGGGCCGGGGAGCGGCCCCACAGCGAGACGCAGAAGATCGCCAGGCCCACCCCCAACAGCAGGCAGAAAAGCCGCTCGCCCCAGGGGCTGGGCGACCGGGGCCGCCTTGCCATCCCTCTCACCTCCCCCGCCAGCCTATGCGGGGGAGGGCTTATCCTAGTAGCTCCTGGGCCGCCAGGAGGATGCCCAGCTTGCCCGATTCGTAAGTCAGACCGCCCTGAAGGTAGACGGTGTAGGGCTCCCGCATGGGCGCGTCGCAGGAGAGCTCGATGGACGCGCCCTGCATAAAGGCCCCGGCGGCCATGATGACCTGGGAGTCGTAACCGGGCATATCCCAGGGCTCGGGGGTGACGTAGGAGTCCACCGGCGCGCCCCGCTGGACCCCCTTGCAGAACCTCTTCACCCGCTCCGGGTCCCGGAGGTGGATCATCTGGATGATGTCGTGGCGGAGCGCGCCGCTGGCCGGGTCCACTTCAAACCCCAGCAGCTCCATGAGCCGGGCGGCGAAGAGGGCGGTCTTCACCGCCTGGGCGGTGACGTGGGGGGCCAGGAACAGGCCCTGGTAGAGGCTCCGGCTGTGGCCCAGGGTACAGCCGCACTCCCGGCCGATGCCCGGGGCGGTGAGGCGGGCGGCGGCCCCCTCGATCAGGTCGGCCCGGCCCGCCAGATAGCCCCCCGTGGGGGCCAGGCCCCCGCCGGGGTTCTTGATGAGGGACCCCACCACCAGATCCGCCCCCACCTGGGTGGGCTCCAGCTCCTCCACAAACTCCCCGTAGCAGTTGTCCACCAGGATGGCCACATCCGAATTGGCCTCCCGGATGGCGGCGCACATCTCCCCGATCTCGGCCACCGACAGGGACGCCCGGGTGGCGTAGCCCCGGGACCGCTGGAGCAAAATGGCCTTTACATGGGGCCGCTTCACCGCCTCCGCCATGCCCTTGAGGTCGGGTTTGTTGTCAAGGAGATCCACTTGACAGTAGTTGACCCCCCACTCCTTCAGCGAGCCGGGGCCCTTGTCTGTAACGCCGATGACCCCCAGCATGGTGTCGTAGGGCGCGCCCACCCCGGAGACCAGGGTATCCCCGGGGCGCAGACAGCCGAAGAGGGCGGCGGTGATGGCGTGGGTGCCGTTGACAAAATTGAGGCGTACCAACGCCTCCGGGGTGCCGAACACCTGGGCGTAGATGGCCTCCAGCTTGTCCCTCCCCACGTCGTCGTAGCCGTAGCCGGTGGTGCCAACAAAGTCCCCCTCGGACACCTTGTGGTCCTGAAAGGCCTCCAAAACCTTCCGGGTGTTGGCCTGGGCGATGGCCTCCGTCCGGGCGAATTGCCCCGCCAGATCCCCCTCCGCCCGGGCGGCCAGGTCTAAAAGCTCCTGCTTTATCTGTAAAGCCATATCTCTTTACACCTCGTTTTCACACCGGGGGCAGATCCGCCTGGGCGAAGGCGGCCAAAAGCCGGGCGGCGGCCTCTGCGTCGGACAGCCAGGCAGCCTCCTGGGGGCTGTGGATATACCGGCAGGGGACGCCGACCCCCCCGGTGCACACCCCCGCCCGGGTCTTGTGGATGGCCCCGCCGTCGGTGCCGCCGTCGGTCATGATATCCATCTGGAAGGGGATGTTCCCCTCCTCCGCCAGGGCCCGGAGCCGCGCCACCACCTGGGGGTGGCAGATGACGGAGGAGTCCATCACCTTGATGGCCGCCCCGCCGCCGCACTTGCAGGAGCCGGCGTGTTCGCCGCCGGGGAGGTCGTCCGCGTCGGTGACGTCGGCCACCACGGCGTAGTCCGGGTCGACGGCGAAGGCCGCCGTCTGCGCGCCCCGCAGGCCCACCTCCTCCTGGACGGTGAAGACAAAATACAGGTCGTTGGGGCTGTTCTGAACCTGGGACAGGGCCTTCAGGAGGACGGCACAGCAGATGCGGTCGTCCAGGTAGGGGCCAAAGACCGCCCCGCCGCCCCGGCGGGTGGGGGCGTCCCAGATGGCGGCGTCGCCCACCTGTACCTGGGCCCGGGCCTCCGCGGCGTCCTTCGCGCCGATGTCCACGTAGAGGTGGCCCACCTCCCGCTTCTTGTCCTCCAGCCCCTCGTCCTCAAAGACCGCGCCCACCGCGCCGTTTTGGAAGCGCACCGGGGTGCCGGGGAGCAGGCGGGGCTCGATCCCCCCCAGCTTGCCCACCCGGAGCAGGCCGCTGTCCTCGATGTGGGTGACCATCAGGCCCAGGGAGTCCATGTGGGCGGCCAGGAGCACCTTGGGGCCGGGGCCCTTTTTGTGGACGATGAGGTTGCCCATCACGTCGGTGGAGATCTCGTCGGCGTAGGGCGCGGCCAGCGCCCGGATGGCCGCCGCCACCTCCCCCTCCTGGCCGGAGGGGCCGAAGCAGGCGTTCAGGGCCTGGAGCGTCTCAAAAAGATCCATATCACCCGTCTCCTTTCAGGGCCTTGGCCTGGCTGTGGATGAACAGCCGGGCCAGGGACAGGATGTGTTCGCAGTCGGACAGGCTGACCACGCTGGTGGGGGCGTGGAGGTAGCGCACCGGGGCGGACAGGGCGCACACCCGCACCCCCTGGCGGCTGCGCTGGACCGCCTTGGCGTCGTTCCCCCCGGCGATGAGCTCCTTGGTCTGCCAGGGGATGCCGTTGGCCTCGGCCAGGGCGCGCAGTTCCTCAAAGAGGGCCCGGTCGTAGAGGGTGGCGGCGTCCACCAGGGAGATCACCGGCCCCCCGCCCACCCGGCACACCCGCTTGTGGCGGGGCACGCCGGGGAGGTCGGCGGCGGTGGTGGCCTCCAGCACCATGCACACCTCCGGTTTTACCGAGAAGGCGGCGGCGAAAGCCCCGCGGGTGCCCACCTCCTCCTGGACGGTGAAGGCGAAGGTCACGTCCATGGGGAGGTCCTCCCCCAAAAGCTGGGCCAGCACCGCGCACCCAAGGCGGTCGTCGATGGCCTTGGACTTGAAAAGGCCATCGCCAAACTCCAGGGCGTCGGGCTGAAAGGCGCAGAGGTCGCCGGGCTCCGCCAGGGCCTCCGCCTCGGCCCGGCTCTCCGCGCCGATGTCGATATAGAAGTCCTCCAGCTTGGCCACCTTCTCCCGCTCGGCCTTGGTGGTCAGGTGGATGGCCTGGAGGCCGATGACGCCGGGGACCCGCCTGGGCCCCACCCACACCGGCTTGCCGATCAGCACCCGGCGGTCGATGCCGCCTACGGCGTCGAACTTCAAAAAGCCCTCGTCGGTGACCCGCTTGACCATCAGGCCCACCTCGTCCATGTGGGCGCAGAGCATCAGGCGGTTCGGGACGGGGCGGGCGCCCCGCTTGACGCAGATGAGGTTGCCCATGGCATCCACCCGAACCTGGGCCCCCGCCGCCACGGCCAGGGCGCGCAGGTGGTCCCGGACCCGGCCCTCGTCGCTGGATACCCCGTCCAGGGCGCACAGGGCGGTCAAGGTCTCCTTCAGCATCCCCCCGCCTCCTTTTCAAGGTCCTGGGCGAAGGCGGCCAGAAGCCGCCCCACCCGCTCCAGGTCCTCCCGGTCCAGTACCTCCACGGGGGTGTGCATATACCGTAGCGGCAGGGAGAGGATGGCCGTGGCGATCCCCTCCCGGCTGATCTGCATCCCCCAGGCGTTGGTGCCCGTGTCCCCGGCCATGACCTCCAACTGGTAGGGCAGGCCCAGCGCCTCGGCCTTGTCCCGCAGGCGCTTTGTCATCCACCCGGTCATGTTGGGCCCCACGCCGATGGCGGGGCCGCCCCCCAGGGCGAAGGCCCGGTCCTCCGGGTTGCGGAGGTCGGGGGTGCGGCCGTGGGTCACGTCCACCGCCACGCAGAAGTCGGGCTCCAGGGCGAAGGCCCCGCACCGGGCCCCCGCGCCGGAGACCTCCTCCCGGGTGGAGCCCAGAAAGTACACGTCCACATCCAGCGCCGCCTCCCGGAGCTGTTCCGCGCACAGCAAAAGGGCGGCAAAGCAGGAGCGGTCATCCAAACTCTTGCCGCAGAGCCGCTTTTCCCCCAGGGGGAAACAGCCGCCGCGGTAGACGGCGGGGGTCCCCACGGGGACGCGGGCCTCCGCCTGGGCCTGGGTCAGGCCCACGTCGATATAGAGCTTGTCCATGGCGACGGCCTTCTCCCCCTCCCCCCGGCTCTGGAGGTGGGGGGGCTGGCAGGTGATCACGCCGAAGAGGGGCGGGTCGGCCAGCACCGTCACCTCCCGGTCGGGGAGCATCCGGGGGTCCACCCCGCCCACGGCGGTAAAGCGCAAAAAGCCGTCCTCATGGCCGGTGACCATCAGGCCGATCTCGTCCAGGTGGGCGTCCAGGAGCAGTTTTTTCGCCCCCTCCCGGCCACAGCGCCGCACCCCCACCAAGTTGCCCATGCGGTCCAGCCACGTCTCGTCCACGTAGGGCGACAGCAGTTCCCGGGCGACCTGGGCCACCGGCCCCTCAAAGCCCGAGGGGCCCGCCGCCGCCGTCAGGCGCTCCAGGGCGTTCCAGATATCCAAAGCGGCGCTCACTCCCTATTCTTCAGTTCCGCCACCAGGGCCTTGAACACCCGGCCCCGCTCCATAAAGTTCTTGTAGCGGTCAAAGGCGGCGCAGGCGGGGCTGAGGATCACCACGTCCCCCGGCTGGGCGGCGGCGTAGGCCCCCTCCACCGCCCCGGCCAGGTCCGCCGTCTCCACGATGGGCAGGGCCGCGGGGTCGTAGCCAGGGGCGGCCTCCACCACCTGGCGGATCTTTTGGGCGGTGTCGCCGGTCAGGTACAGGGCCTTGACGTGGCTTACGATCTCCGGGCCCAGGGCGTCAAAGGGGATGTGCTTGTCGTACCCGCCGGCGATGAGGATGACCTTTTGGGCAAAAGAGCGCAGGCCGGCGATGGTGCGGGAGGGGCTGGTGCCGATGGAGTCGTTGTACCAGCGGACGCCCCGGATCTCGCCGCACAGCTCAATGCGGTGCTCCACCCCGCCGAAGCTCCTGGCGAAGGAGACGATGCCGGCGGGGTCCACCTGGTCCCCCACGGCGGCGATGGCCGCCATGTAGTTCTCCACGTTGTGGTCGCCGGGGAGAAGGATGTCCGCCCGGTCCAGGACCTTGCGCGTCCCCCCGCCGTCCTTGCGCCAGATGGCGCCGTCCCGGAGAAAGACCGCCTCCCCCTGGGGCTCCCCCCGGAAGCTGAACCAGGTCACCTGGCCGGGGGCCTGGGGGGCAAAGGCGGCGGTCAGGGGGTTGTCGGCGTTGAGCACCACCCGGTCCTCCGGGCTCTGCCAGGCCAGGATGTTCCGTTTGGCGGCCACGTACTCGTCCATGTCGGTGTGCTTGTCCAGGTGGTTGGGGGCCAGGTTGGTGACCACCGCCACGTGGGGGCTCCGGGTCATGGTCATGAGCTGGAAGGAGGACAGCTCCAGCACCACCCGGTCTTGAGCAGTCATCTCCCCCACCTTGTCCAGCAGGGGCGTGCCGATGTTGCCACCCACCCAGGTTTTGTACCCCGCCGCCTTCAAAAGCTCGGCGATGATGGTGGTGGTGGTGGTCTTACCGTCGCTGCCCGTCACGGCCAGGATGGGGCAGGGACACAGGGCGAAAAACGCCTCCATCTCGGAGGTGAGGACGCTGCCGTTCGCCACGGCGGCGGCCAGCTCGGGGGTGTGGGGCATGATGCCCGGAGAGCGGAAGATCACGTCCTCCGTCAGCCCCTCCAGATAGTCCTCCCCCAGCCGCAGTTTGGCCCCTTGGGCCTCCCAGCCCGCCAGCAGGGCGGGGTCGAAGCCCTCCCGGCCGCTCTTGTCCCGGACGGTCACGTCCAGCCCCGCCGCCAACAGCAGGGCGATCAAGGGCTTGTTGCTCACCCCCGCGCCCAGCACGGCGATGGACTTGCCCCTCAGGCTCTCGTAGTAGTCTTCCATGTTCACTGCCATCTGTTCCCCTCGTTTCCAAAAAATAGCGCGGTCCGTAACTGTGTCATTATACCCCAAACGAACGCATTTGACAAGGCCGCCCGGATGGGCTAAAATAGGGGGGCAAGTAAGCTGGACAGCCGCGTGGGCGTCCCCAACGGGGCGCCCATGAGGAAAGTCCGGGCTCCACAGGGCAAGGATAACGGGTAACACCCGCCGGGGGCGACCCCAGGAAAAGTGCAACAGAGAGAAACTACCGGCGAAGGACGGGCCCCCGGGCCCGCACCCGCCGGAAAAGGTGGAAAGGCGGAGATAAGCGCCCGCCCGATGGCTGGGAACAGTCCATCGCTGTAAACTCTATCCGGAGCAACGCCGTGGAGGGACACATGGTCGGCCCGACCGTCCCGGGGAGGCGGCTGGAGCGCGCCGGCAACGGCCCGCCTAGATAGATGGCTGTCTTAAAGGACAGAACCCGGCTTACAGGCTTACTTGCCGCTCAAAGAGCCGTAAAAGGGCTGTTTGACCGTGTGACCCCGGGCGGGCTCTCCCGCTCGGGGTCATGCGCGCCAAAGCGTGGCCCTCCGCCTCCGGGCGGCGGCTTTGGGGCGCTTGCATTTGAAGCTCTCGTTTTGATTTTTTGGACAGGAGGGATGGCGATGGGAACCGCCGCGAGCTCCACCTTTACCTTGGACCAGCTGACCCCGGGCCAGAGCGGGGTCATCCTCACCGTGGGCAGTCAGCGGGGGGCGGTGAAGCGCCGGCTGGTGGACATGGGCCTCACCCCGGGGGTGAAGGTCACCCTGCGGAAGGTCGCCCCCTTTGGCGACCCGCTGGAGCTGACCCTGCGGGGGTATGAGCTCTCCCTCCGCAAGGAGGACGCCCGGTACATCACCCTCTGCCCGCCGGAGGCGGCCCCGCCCCGTCCGGCGAAGGCCCGCCAGGGCATGACCCAGCACATCCCCGACGAGGAGACCCTGCGCCGCATGGCCCTGGCCCACAAGCACGAGCACACCGAGCACCGCCAGGCCGCCGACCCGGAGGCCCACGAGGTGCGGGAGATGAAGCTGGCCCTGGTGGGCAACCCCAACTGCGGCAAGACCACGCTGTTCAACGCCCTCACCGGCTCCAACCAGTACGTGGGCAACTGGCCGGGGGTGACGGTGGAGAAAAAGGAGGGGCTGGCCACGGTGGATGGCCGAAGCGTCACCATCGTGGACCTGCCGGGGATCTACTCCCTCTCCCCCTACTCCATGGAGGAGATCGTGGCCCGGAACTTTATCGTGGAGGAACAGCCCGACGCCATCATCAACATCGTGGACGCCACCAACCTGGAGCGCAACCTCTACCTCACCGTCCAGCTCCTGGAGCTGGAGCGGCCCATGGTGGTGGCCCTCAACTTTATGGACGAGGTGGAAAAGCACGGGGACAAGATCGACCTAAAACGCCTGTCCCAGTCCCTGGGGGTGCCGGTGGTGCCCATCACCGCCCGGTCGGGGGAGAACGTGGACGAACTCCTCAAGCGGGCCCACCGGGCCATCCACTCCGGCTTCACCCTGGAGCCGGACAACCTCTACGACGATTTTACCCACCGCATCCACCACCAGGTGGGCGAGTTGATCCACGACCGGGCCTACGCCGCCAACCTCCCCGCCCACTGGACCGCCATCAAGCTGTTGGAGGGGGACGACCGGGTGGAGGAAAAGCTGGGCCTGGACGAGGAGACCCGGTGGAAACTCTCCCGCATCGTGGACGAGTACGAGGGGGCCTACGCCCTGGGCGACCGGGAGACGCTGGTGGCGGACAGCCGCTACCAGTTCATCCAGAAGGTGGTCACCGTCTCGGTGAAAAAGGGCCAGCGGGGCGGAACCATGTCCACCTCGGACAAGATCGACTCGGTGGTCACCCACAAGATCTTCGCCCTGCCCATCTTTCTGCTCACCATGCTGGGGATGTTCGCCCTCACCTTCGGGCCCCTGGGGGGCTTCCTCTCCGACGGGGTGGAGGCCCTGATCGGCCAGGTGTTCAGCCCCTGGGTCCGCTCCCTGCTGGAGGGGGCGGCGGTGCGGCCGTGGCTTGTGAGCCTGGTGTGCGACGGGGTCATCGCCGGGGTGGGCGGCGTGCTGGTGTTTTTACCTCAGATCGCCCTGCTCTTCCTCTTCCTCTCCCTGCTGGAGGACTCGGGCTACATGGCCCGGGCGGCCTTTATCATGGACCGCCTCCTGCGGCGCTTCGGCCTCTCGGGCAAGGCGTTCATCCCCATGCTCATGGGCTTTGGCTGTACCGTGCCCGCCATCATGGGCGCCCGGACCATGGAGCAGGACAAGGACCGGCGGATGACCATGCTGCTGGTGCCCTTCATGTCCTGTTCTGCCCGACTGCCGGTGTACGGCCTGCTCTCCGCGGCCTTCTTCCCCCGGTACGCCGGGGTGGTGGTCTTCTCCCTCTACCTTTTAGGCCTGATCTGCGCCATCCTCTCGGGGATCTTCTTCAAAAAGGTGGTCTTTCGGGGGGAGCCCGCCCCCTTCCTGCTGGAGTTGCCCCCCTACCGCCTGCCTACGCTGAAAAACTGCCTGTCCCACGTGTGGGAGAAGGTCCGGGGCTTTTTGGTCAAGGCGGGCACCCTCATTTTGTGCATGAGCATGGTCCTCTGGTTCCTCCAGTCCTTCGGCCCCGGCCTCCAGATGGTGGAAAGCGCCGACCAGAGTTTTTTGGGCCGCTTCGGCGCGCTCATCGCCCCCGCCCTCATCCCCCTGGGCTTTGGGACGTGGCAGGCGGCGGTGGCCCTGCTCACGGGACTGGTTGCCAAGGAGGCGGTGGTGTCCACCCTGAGCCTGCTCTACGGCTTTTCCATCGGCGCCTCCGGCGCCACGGTGGCCGCCGCCCTGGCCGGGACCTTCGCCTCCCCGCTGGCGGCCTACGCCTTCCTGGTCTTCGTCCTGCTCTACATCCCCTGCGTGGCGGCCATGTCCACCATGTACCGGGAGATGAACAGCGTAAAATGGACCCTCTTCTCCGCCGCCTGGCAGATCGGAAGCGCCTACCTGATCAGCCTCCTGGTCTACCAGATCGGCAGTTTGCTGATCTGACCTCCACCGCCGCGAAAAAACGACCACGCGGGTGTTCCGCGTGGTCGTTTTTTTGTCGGAGAGCTTACTTACGTCTGTGGCGCGGGGTGGGCGGGGCGGGTGAAGTATTGCAGGAGGCACACGCCGCCCAGCAGGACCACGCCGATGATATCGGTGGCGACGCCGGGGATCATCAGCGTCAAGCCGCCGGCGATGAGGATGACCCGCTCCCACCAGTGGGTGGTTCGGAAGATGTACCCGCCCAAACCGGCGGCCACGCCGAAGATGCCCAGCAGGGCGGTGCAGGTGATGAGCACCACGTCGTACCACCGGGCGTCCACCAGGAGCATCTGTGGGTTGAGGCAGAAGATGTAGGGCACGATGAAGGCGCCGATGGCCAGGCGGGTGGCCTGGAAGGCGGTCCGCATGGGGGGCGACTTGGCGATGGCGGAGCCGGCGTAGGCCGCCAGGGCCACCGGGGGGGTGATATCGGCCACGATGCCGAAGTAGAAGACGAAGAAGTGGGCGGCGATGGTGGCGATGCCGATCTCCGGGCTGGTGAGGATGGGGGCGCAGGTGGCGGCCATGATGCAGTAGGTGGCGGTGGTGGGCACGCCCATGCCCAGGACGATACAGCTGAGCATGGTGAGGAACAGCGCGATGATCGCCACCCCGCCGGAGGCGGAGACGATGGCGTGGAGCAGGGTGCTGGCAAGGCCGGTGACGGTGATGCACCCGGCCACCAGCCCGGCGATGGCGCAGGCCACCGCCACGGTGATGGTGCCCTTGGCCCCCGCCTCCAGCGCGTCCCAGATCTTGGCCGGGGAGATGTTGTCCGACTTGTCCTCGCTCTTGGTGAGGGCGTTGAAGAGGTTGTTGACGATCCCCACGGCGATGGTCACCGCGATGGCCACGGCGGCGGAGAACTGCATGGTCCGCCGGCCGGTGGACACCATCACCACCAACAGCACCAGGGGGATGAGGAGGTAGATCTTGGGCAGCAACTTGCGGAGCTTGGGCAGCTGGTCCCGGGGGATGCCCCGCAGGCCCAGCTTCTTGGCCTCCAGGTGGACGGCGATGTAGATACCCGCGAAGTAGATCACCGCGGGGAGGATGGCCAGCAGGGCGATGCGGGCGTAGGGGATGCCGGTGTACTCGGCCATGAGGAAGGCGGCAGCGCCCATGATGGGGGGCATGATCTGCCCGCCGGTGGAGGCGGCGGCCTCCACCGCCCCGGCGAACTCCGGCTTATAGCCGGTCTTTTTCATCATGGGGATGGTCACCGAGCCGGTGGTCACCGTGTTGCCCACGCTGGAGCCGGAGACCATGCCGCACAGGGCGGAGGAAATCACCGCCACCTTGGCCGGGCCGCCGGCGGAGGAGCCGGCCACGCAGTTAGCCAGGTTGATGAAGAAGTTGGAGATGCCGGTGCGCTCCAAAAACGCCCCGAAGATGATGAAGACGACAATGTAGGTCTGGCACACCCGGACGGGGGTGCCGATGATGCCGCTGGTGGTGTAAAAGAGGTCGTAGACCACCTTGCCAAAGCGCACCTGGGTGAAGGTGTACACCAACAGCACCCCCACCACGCAGAGGATGGGGATGCCCACGCTCCGGCGGCACAACTCCATCACCGCCAGCACCCCGACGATGGCCAGGGCCAGCATCAGCGGGTCCTTGGAGGCGGCCACGGCGCTGGTGGTCTTGATGGCCTTGGCGTTGAAGGCAAAGTAGAAAAAAGGCGCGGACCCCACCACCATCAAAAGGATGTCGTAGATGGGCAGGGAGTTGACCTTCACGTGCCCCTTCCGCAGAGGGAAATTCAGGTAGCCGATGAGGATGACCAGGCCCAGGAACATGGCCAGGCGGTACTCGGGCATACTGGTGTCAAACAGGGTGAGGTAGATACAGTAGAGGGAAAAGAGCGCCATGATGGCCTTGATCACCAGCTTGGGCGCGCCCTCCCACACCCGGGTGTTGGACTCCCGGTCGTATTTCTTCATGACCTCGTCCACGTCGGCGGCGGTGCCCGTCTCCAGGGCCTCCGGCGGGGTGGGCGTCAGGTCCTCCTTCTTCCGCGAACGCATACTGTCACTCCTATCTCGCAATCATAAAGGAACTGCGGCGGGGAGCCCGCCGCAGTTTGGGTCGAAAGGGGTCGGGCTTTATTTGGTGGGGACGGTGATGCCCTGCTCGGCGAAGTACTTGGCGGCGCCGGGGTGGTAGGGCACGGCGGTGACGCTGGTGGCGAAGTCCAGGCTCAACTCGTTTTTCTTGTCGTGGCCCAGGGTGTCGATGCTGTCAAAGATGCCGCTGACCACGTCGTACACCGCGTCCTCGGAGACGTCGTCCCGGGCGATGATCACCGCGCCCACCGCCACGGTGGTGGCGTCCTTCTCCAGGCCGTAGGCGTCGGCGGGGATGACGTTCTTGCTGTAATAGGGGGAGGCCTCCATCAGCTTGTCGATGTGCTCGTCGTCCAGCTCCACGATATACACGTCCCGGGTGGCGGCCAGGGAGGTGATGGCGGTGGTGGGGGCGCCGGCCACGATGAAGGCGGCGTCGATCTTACCGTCCTGCATGGCCTCGGTGGAGTCGCCGAAGGACTGGTAGGTGGGGGTGATGTCGTCCAGGGTCAGGTCGTAGGCGGAGAGCACGTCGATGGCGTTGAAGTACACGCCGGAGCCGTTCTCACCCACGGAGACGTTCTTCCCCGCCAGGTCGGCCACACTCTTGATGGCGGGGTCCAGGGTGACGATCTGCACCTGCTCCATGTAGAGGGCGGCCACGGTGGAGAAGTTGTCGATCTTGCCGGACTCGGCAAAGAGGTTGGTGCCGTTGTAGGCGTAGGCCATCACGTCGGACTGGACAAAGCCCAGCTGGGCGTCGTTGGCGTCCATGTTCTCGATGTTGCCCTTGGAGCCGGCGCCCACGATGGCCTTCACGCTGGTGTCGGTGCGGTCGCTGATCTGGCCGGCCAGGACGGTGCCGAAGGCGTAGTAGGTGCCGGACTCGCCGCCGGTGATAAAGGTCAGCTCCTTGGCGCTGTCCCCGTCCCCGCCGCTCTTGGCGCAGGCGGCCAGGCCCAGGACCATCACCAGGGCCAGCAGACCCGCCGCGATCCTCTTCTTCATCATACATCGCTCCTTTTTCCATTATTAAATGTAGTTCCCAATTCCCAGGTCAAAAAAACATCGGGACTATTTTACCATAAGTCCCCCCTGTTTTGCAAGTCCCTTTTCCGTGAAAATTCATTTTTCTCTCCCCATCGGCGGGGACGGGGCGAAAAAAAGCCCGCCGTATCCCCTCCGGCGGGCTCTGTCCCTCTCCCCCGCGCGCAGCGGGGAGCGGACAAAAATTCACATTTTTCGCCCTCGCCCCTTCGCCTTTTACAGCCGGAGGCGGCGGCTGACGGCCAGGCCGAAGGCGTTGGGGCCGGTGTGGCAGGTGACGGAGAAACTCAGGTTCTCCCCGTGAACGTGGACGTCCGCGGGCTGGGCGGCGGAGACCTGCTCCACCCAGTCGGCCATCTCGGCGCTGTCCAAAAAGCTGCCCGCCACGCCCACGCTGACGGCAAAACCCTTGGCCTGGTACGCCCGGACGGCCTCTACCGCCTGCTCCACCGCCCTCTTCCGGCAGGCGGCCACCCCCCGGAGTTTGGCGATGGCGTCAAACCGCTCCCCGTCGCACTTGAGCAGGGGCTTGATGTTCAGCACCGTGCCCAGCGCGGCGGTGGCGGCGGTACAGCGGCCGTTCTTCTTGAAGAATTTTAGGGTGTCCACCCCCAGGTAGATCACCGAGTCCATCCCCCCCGCCTCCAGCTCCCGGCGGATGGCGGCGGCGTCCAGCCCCTCCTGGGCCAGGGCGATGGCGTCCATCACCGCGTCGTACTGGGAGACGGAGACCCGGTGGTTGTCCGCCACCTGGATCTTGCCGTCAAAGTCCGCGGCCAGGCCCTGGGCGGTGGCGCAGGAGGCGCTCAGGCCGCTGGACATGGGGATGTGGACGATCTGATCGTACCCCTGGCCCAGCACCCGCTCCCACAGGGCGATCACGTCCCCCGGGGCGGGCTGGGAGGTGGAGGCGTCCGCGCCCTCCTCCAGGCGCTGGTAGAACGCCTGGGGGGTCAGGTCCACCCCTTCAAAATACTGCTGTCCGTCCAAGATCACCGGCATGGGGAGGACGAAAATGCCCAGCTCCTCCCCCTTCTGGGGGAAAATGCCGCTGTTGCTGTCTGTGACGATGGCCGTCTTCATGCTCTCACCTTTCTCTCCGCATGGCGTTGGCTGGGGTACAATTCCCCCTTAGATTGGTGATTATATCTCAAATCCCTCCAAAAGGCAAGGGAAACGCTGGGGTTTTCCAAAACTTTTTTCCGTTTTTCGCCACAGGCGTGGACTTACCGCCTCCCCCGCCGGGCGTTGGGCTTGGGTTTCGGCTTGGCCCAGCCCGCCTTGCGCTTGGGGCGCTCCGCCGTCTGGGCCTTGGGCTTGAAGGGGGTCTTGGCGCCCCCGCCCCGGCCCTTCTTCCCCCCGGCGGGCCGGTCGTTGGAGCGGGGCCCGTCCTGGCGGCGGGGCTGGGGCCGGTCGGGGCGCAGGAGGCACTCCTTGCCGTAGCCGATCAGGTCCTCCCGGTGGGTCAGGCGCAGGGCCTCCAGCACCAGAGGGCGCTTCTCCGGGCGCTTCCACTGCATCAGCGCCCGCTGCATGGCCTTTTCGTGGGCGGACTTGGGGACGAACACCGGCTCCATGGTGCGGGGGTCCAGGCCGGTGTAGTACATACAGGTGGAGAGGGTGCCGGGGGTGGGGTAAAAGTCCTGGACCTGCTCGGGCTGGCGGCCGGAGCGGTTGAGCCAGCAGGCCAGCTCCACCGCGTCGGCCAGGGTACAGCCGGGGTGGGAGGACATGAGGTAGGGCACCAGGTACTGCTCCTTGCCGCGGGCCTTGTTCAAAGAGTCGTACTTCTGGCGGAATTTCTCGTAGACGGCGATGTGGGGCTTGCCCATGTAGTCCAGCACCCGGTCCACGCAGTGCTCCGGGGCCACCTTTAGCTGGCCGGAGACGTGGTGCTCCACCAGTTCCCGGAGGAAGGCCCCGGACTTGTCCTGGAGGAGGTAGTCAAAGCGGATGCCCGAGCGGATGAAGACCTTCTTCACCCCCGGCAGGGCACGGAGTTTGCGAAGGAGCGCCAGGTAGTCGCTGTGGTCGGCGTCCAGGTTGGGACAGGCCGTGGGGGCCAGACAGGCGCGGTTTTTGCACAGCCCCGCCTTGCGCTGTTTTTGACAGGCGGGGCGGCGGAAGTTGGCGGTGGGGCCGCCCACGTCGTGGAGGTAGCCCTTGAAGCCGGGGTGGGCGATGAGCCCTTCCGCCTCCCGCAGGACGCTCTCGTGGCTCCGGGAGGTGACCATCCGCCCCTGGTGGAAGGCCAGGGAGCAGAAGTTACACGCCCCGAAGCACCCCCGATTGTGGCAGATGGAGAAGCG
Organism: uncultured Oscillospiraceae bacterium; assembly: GCA_947627325.1. GTDB lineage: Bacteria > Bacillota > Clostridia > Oscillospirales > Oscillospiraceae > MGBC124762. Next base: position 83,734 of record CANQVO010000001.1, read on the forward strand.
CACCTCCTCGATGGCGGGCACGCCGCCCACGTCGTCGTACATGGGGTGGGGCTCCCGGACGTAGGGCAGCTCCGCCACCCGGTCCAGCTCCTGGGTGGTCAGGGGCATGGCGGGGGGATTGACCACCAGGACCCGGTCCCCGTGGGGCTGGAGGATGGCCCGGCCCACCACCGGGTCGTGCTCCCGGTACTGGATCATGTTGGCCTGGGCGTAGGCCCGCTTGTCCCCCGCCACCTCCTCAAAGGAGGCGCAGGAGATCTTGGGGTAGGCGCACGCCCCCGGGTCGCCGGTCAAAAAGGCGGTGCCCCGCACGTCCCGGATCTCCCGGACGGGGGTGCCCGCCGCCAGCCGCCGGGCGATCTCCAGGGTGGCCCGCTCCCCCATGCCGTAGACCAGCAGATCCGCCCCGCTGTCCACCAGGATGGAGCGGCGGACCTTGTCCTCCCAGTAGTCGTAGTGGGCAAAGCGGCGCAGGGACGCCTCCAGCCCGCCGATGACCACCGGCAGGTCCCCAAAGACCCGGCGGGCCAGGTTGGCGTAGACGATGGTGGCCCGGTCGGGCCGCAGGCCCACGCGATTTCCCGGGGAATAGGCGTCGGAGGAGCGGCGGCGCTTGGCCACTGTGTAGTGGGCCACCATGGAGTCCAGATTCCCCGCCCCCAGCATCACCCCCAGCCGGGGCCGGCCATAGGCGGCGAGGGACGCGGGGTCGTGCCAGTCGGGCTGGGCGCAGATACACACCCGGTAGCCCTCGCTCTCCAGCAGGCGGGCGATGATGGCCGTGCCGAAGGAGGGGTGGTCTACGTAGGCGTCCCCGGTGACGATCAGGAAGTCGTAGCCCTCCCAGCCCCGGTCCTCCATGTCCTGTCTGGACACGGGCAAAAAGTCACTGATCTTCCAGTCCAATGCGCTTCTCCAAAAGGTCCAGGGGGACGCGGCTGCCCGCCGCCTCCCCGATCTTGTAAAATCCGTACTTGGCGTAAAACCTCTGGGCCACGGCGTTGTCCGGGGCACAGCGCAGGCGGACGCGCTCCAGCCCCATGCGCCGAAAGACGCTGACCGCCTGGCCGATGAGCTGAACGCCCAGGCCCATGCCCCGGTAGTCGGGCAGGAGGTAGAGGAAGGGCACGGGGCCGTAGTCCTGGGCCTGGGCGGTGGGGATGTCCAGCTGCACCAGGCCCACGGGCTTGTCCAGCAGCATCACCTGCCACACGGCGTCCGGGCTGACCCGGGCCTGGGCCGCCGCGTCGGCGGTGAAGGCCGCGCCGTCGAACTTGTCCAGGCTCCCGTGGATGGTGACCCAGGCGTCCTTGCGGCACTGGTAGTAGAACCCCCACTCCCGGTCCATGTCCAGGTGGCGGTACCAGAGGTTGGCGTCGGCCAGGGCCCCGGCCTCCTCGTCCTGCCACCACTTCTGTCCGGCGAAGGTGGACAGCTCCTCAGGCAGATGGGAGTTGTCGTTCATATAGACCACCCGCCAGCTACCCCCGTCGTACTCCAGCAGGGAGACCCCGGTGTTGTCGCAGTGGGCCACCTCCCGGCCCTGGGCCACGGAGAGGCCCTGGAGGATGGCCAGGGCGTTGCGGATGGCCATGCCGTGGCTGAACACCGCCACGGTCTGGCCGTCGTGGGCGGCGGCGATCCGCGTCAGGGCGGAGCGCAGGCGCTCCCGCAGGAGTTCAAAAGTCTCGCTCCCCTCCACGTGCCAGTTGGGGCTGGAGGTGTCAAAGAAGTGGAGCTGTTCCCGCCACTCCTGGCCCACAAGGCCCCAGGGCAGGTCCTCCCACACCCCCACGTTCACCTCCCGGAGGCCCCGGTCGGTGTGGAGGGGGAGGTCCTTGGGGACGTAGATCGCCCGGGCGGTGGCCTTGGCGCGGTTCAGGTCGCTGGACCAGACCGCGTCGATGGGCACGTCCTGGAACCGCCGGGCCAGGGCCTCCACCTGAAGGCGGCCCCGGCCGGTGATGTTGGCGTCGTACTGGCCCTGCACCCGGCGGTAGAGGTTGCCCTCGGCCTCGGCGTGGCGGATCAGATAGATACGGGTCATGCTCTCCCCTCCTTACCAGGGCCGCGCGCCGCCGGTGAGCTCCCGGACGGCGGCGATGCCGTGGCTCTCGCACCAGTTCTCCAGCCCTTCCACGGCCTTGACGGGGGCCATGGGGTCGGCGAAGATGGCGCTGCCCATCCCCACGGCGGTGGCCCCGGCCAGGAGCATCTCCACCGCGTCCCGGGCAGAGGCCACGCCCCCCATGCCCAGGATGGGCAGGTCCACGGCGCTGTGGACCTCCCAGACCATGCGAAGGGCCACGGGCAACACCGCGGGGCCGGACAGGCCGCCGGTGTTCATCCGCAGGATGGGTCGGCGGGTCTCCAGGTCGATCCGCATCCCCCGGAGGGTGTTGATGAGGGACAGCGCGTCCGCCCCGGCGTCGGCGGCGGCCTTGGCGATCTCGGTGATGTCGGTGACGTTGGGGGAGAGCTTGACCATCACCGGGGTGCGCCCGGCGTGGGCCTTGGCCTCCCGGGTCACCTCGGCGCACAGCTCCGGCCGGGTGCCGTAGGCCAGGCCCCCCGCCTTCACATTGGGACAGGAGACGTTCACCTCGATGAGGGGCACCCCCGCCTCCGACAGCTTTTCGCACATCTGGCCGTACTCCGCCGGGGTGTTGCCGGAGATGTTGGCGATGACCACCGTGTCCAGCGCCCGCAGACGGGGCCACTCCTTTTCCAAAAAGGCGTCCACCCCGGGGTTTTGCAGACCCACCGAGTTGAGCATCCCCATGGGGGTCTCGGCGATGCGGGGGGGCGGGTTGCCGTTCCGGGGGTGCAGGGTGAGCCCCTTGACGCAGAAGCCCCCCAGGCGGCTTAGGTCAAAAAACTGCCCGTACTCCTCCCCGAAGCCAAAGGTCCCGGACACCGGGACGATGGGGTTTTTCAGCCGCACCCCGGCCAGGGTGACGGAGAGATCCACTTCAGGCATTCCAATCCACCTCCTGGGCGTCAAACACCGGCCCGTCCTTGCACACGTGCCTCATCGTCCCGTCCGCCATGGGGATGGCACAGCCCAGGCAGGCCCCCACCCCGCAGGCCATCCGCTCCTCCATGGAGACCTGGCAGGGCACGCCGTATTCCCTGGCCGCCTCCGCCACACCCCGGAGCATGGGCTTGGGCCCACAGGCCAAAATCGCTGTAAAGTTCTTATCCTTGTCAAGCACCGCCCGGACGCCGTCCGCCACGTAGCCTTGTTTTCCAAGGCTTCCGTCGTCAGTGTAAAGGTATGCGCCTTCACAGATTTTCCCGAAGGGCTCCAGCAAAATGGCCCGCTGGGCGCTGCGGAAGCCCAGCACCGCCACCGCCCTGCCGTCGCAGAACTGGGCGCAGCCGTACAGCGGGGGCACCCCGATGCCGCCCCCGGCCAGCAGGTAGCGGCCCCCGCGCTCCATCTGGAAGCCGTTACCCAGCAGACCCAGCACGTCCAGGCTGTCCCCCACCTCCCGGCGGGCCAGCCACGCGGTGCCCTCGCCCCGGACCTCGAAGACGACGCTCAGCAGGTCCTCCGGGACGTCCGCCTGACAGGCGCACACGGAGATGGGCCGGCGCAGAAGCCGGGAGTGGCCGCAGGCAATGTGGACGAACTGGCCGGGGCCCCGGAAGGTCCGGCCCACCATCTCCCCCGCCTCCAGCACGAACTGCCAGGTGTTGGGCCCCACCGGGACCTTGGAGACCAGCTTACAGCTCTGTCGCACGGGCATAGTCACACCCCTTTACACAATGGTGACGAACCGCTTGATGTCGTCCCGCATGGCCTCGGCGGCCTGGCGGGCGGCGGCCTGGTAATTCTCCGCCCCGTTTTCCATCTTCTTCCAGGCGCACAGGATGCCCCGGGAGGAGTTAATGATGGCGCCCCAGCCGTAGCGGTCAAAGGCGTGGCGCACGTCCTCGGCGGTGCCGCCCTGGGCGCCGTAGCCGGGGACCAGGAAGAAGGTCTGCTCCATGCGGCGGCGCAGCTCCTTCAGCTGGGCGGGATAGGTGGCCCCCACCACCGCCCCCAGGGCCTGGTAGCCCCGCTGGCCCTCACTGCCCGCCCCCAGGCGCTTGCAGAGGTCGGCCATGACGGTGTACACCTGCCGGTCCCCGGCGATCATGTCCTGGAGCTCCCCGGAGGAGGGGTTGGAGGTCTTGACCAGCAGGAACACGCCCTTGCCCTCCTCCTTGGCGATGTTCAGGAAGGGCAGGATGGCATCCGAGCCCATGTAGCCGTTGATGGTGACGCAGTCGGCGTCAAAGGGGGCGATGGACCGGCCCCCCACCTTACTCTTGCCCAGCCAGCCCTCGGCGTAGGCCTGGGCGGTGGAGCCGATGTCGCCGCGCTTGACGTCGGCGATGACGTAGTAGCCCTTGTCGTGGGCGTAGGCGATGGTGTCGGCCAGGGCCTTTACCCCGGGCCAGCCCAGCAGCTCGTAGTAGGCCGCCTGGGGCTTGACCGCCGGGACCAGGCCTTGGAGGGCGTCCATCAGGTCGCAGTTGTAGCGGTAGACCGCCTGGGCCGCGCCCTCCAACGTCTCGCCGTACTTCTCAAAGCACCCGGCCACCAGCTGGGGCGGGATGTACTCCAGCCGCGCGTCCAGCCCGGCCACGGTGGGGTTTTTTACCTTGCGGATCTTCTCTTGCAGCACATCGAACGACATTACAAACGCTCCTTTTCATCCCGGTAGACGATCTGGCCGTCTACAATGGTATACTTGACTTTTCCCCGCAACGTCATCCCCCCAAAGGGGGTGTTGCGGCCCATGGAGTAGAACCGCTCCGGCTCCACCGTCCACGCCTCCTCCGCGTCGAAGAGGGTGATGTGGGCCGGGCCGCCCACCGCCAGGCGGCCATAGGGGACGCGGAGGATGGCGGCGGGCGCGGCGGTGAGCTTTTTCACGATCTGGGGCAGGGAGAGCGCCCCGGTGTGGTAGAGGTAGGTCAGGGTCACCCCCAAGGCGGTCTCCAGCCCCACCATGCCGCTTGGGGCTTCGGGCAGGGGCAGGGCCTTCTCCGCCTGGGCGTGGGGGGCGTGGTCGGTGGCGATGGCGTCGATGGCGCCGTCCTGGAGGCCCTGAAGGATGCCCTCCACATCGGCCTTAGTGCGGAGGGGCGGGTTGACCCGGGCCAGGGTCCCCTGGCGCGGCACCTCGTCTTCGGTCAGGGAGAAGTACTGGGGGCAGGTCTCGCAGGTGACGGGGACCCCCAGCGCCTTGAACCGGCGGACGATCTCCACGCTTTTGGCGGTGGACACGTGGCAGATGTGCACCGGGCAGCCCGTCTCCTGGGCCAGCATGGCGTCCCGGGCCACCATCAGCTCCTCGGCGATGGCGGGCCGGCCGGGGAGGCCCAGGGCGCGGGAGACCGCCCCTTCGTTGACGGCGTAGTTTCGCACCAGCTCCCCGTCCTCGCAGTGGGACAGGACGGGAAGACCCGCCGCCCCCGCCGCCTGGAGCCCCCGGCGCATGACCGCGGCGCTCTGGACGGGCATCCCGTCGTCCGACAGAGCCACCGCCCCGGCCTGGCGCAGGGCCGCCGCGTCGGTGAGGGCTTCCCCCCTCTCCCCTACCGTCAGCGCCCCGATGGGGAGGACGTGGGGGCCGGGGGAGGCGGCGGCGTCCAGGATATAGCCCAGGACCTCCGGGCTGTCCGCGGTGGGCTTGGTGTTGGGCATACAGGCCACCGCACTGAACCCTCCGGCGGCGGCGGCGGCCCGGCCGGTGGGGATGGTCTCCTTGTGGGTGAGGCCGGGGTCCCGGAGGTGGACGTGCATATCCACCAGCCCCGGACACACCACAAGCCCCGCCGCCTGGATCATCTGGGCCCCGGGGGCGTCCACCGTCTTCTCCATCCGGGCGATCCTGCCGTCCTTCACCAGGATGTCCAAAACGTCGTCCACGCCGCCCGCCGGGTCTATGACCCGGCCCCCGCGGATGAGGAGCTCCACGCCATTCCCCTCCTTTTTGCCAAATAAAAGCACAGTACTTTTATTATACAGAAGCTCGGCAAAATACGCAATGGATTTTTGCGAATTTTGGTCATACTAAATGGGCAGACAAAGGAGGGAGCAAGATGAACGAGCATCCGTTTATAAAGGGCGTGGGCCTGGGCATGATGGCCGGGGCCGCGGTGGGCGCGGTGATGATGAAGCAGGAAAAGCAGATCAAGCGGGCCGCCCGCCGCACGGTGAAGAACATGGGCCGCCTGGCCGAGGACGCCGCCGACATGATGGCCGACAAGCTGCCCCACTGACCGCCCACACAGGCAAAAGAGGGCCCACATCATTACGATGTGGGCCCTCTTTTGGTACGGCTGAAGGGATTCGAACCCCCGACCTACTGGTTCGTAGCCAGTCACTCTATCCAGCTGAGCTACAGCCGCAAATACCGCCTTGCGAGGCAGCTTTATTATGTTAGCACACTCCCCTTGGAAATGCAAGGGATTTTTTGAAAGTTTTTTGCCGGGGCCGCAAAAATTCCAAAAAACTGTTGACAGGCCGGTTGGGACGTGGTAATATATTGCTTGCGCCAAGGCTCCGGCCTGGCGGCGCGCCCCTCGCGCGAGTGGTGGAATTGGTAGACTCGCCGGCTTCAGGTGCCGGTGTTCGCAAGGACGTGCGGGTTCGACTCCCGCCTCGCGCACCACCGAAAAAAGCCCCGCAACCTCAAGGGTTGCGGGGCTTTTCCTTGTGTTTTCAAGGGTCCTCGGCCCTCGCGCCACCCTTCCCCCTGCCCCGCAGAAGGTCGAAGACGATCAGGGCGGCGCACCCCAGGACCAGGACGCCCAGGACCAGGAGGGCGCAGTTCCGGAAGAACGCCTCGGGCAAAATCTGGATGATCTGGTCGGTCCGGGGGTCGAACAGCCAGTTGGTCTTGCCGGGGAAAAAGAGGGCGTGGAAGACCACGAAAGCCCGGTCGAAGTCCAGGGCGGCCAGCCCGCCCAGGAGCAAAAATACCCCGCCCAGCCCCGCGCCCGCCCAAAAGGCGGGGCCGCGCCTCAACAGCGGGGCGGGGGCGCGCCCGGCGACCTTGGCCCAAACCAACAGGGCGGCCAGGGCCGCCACCGCCGCCGCCAGCACCCGCAGGTCCAGCAGAAACAGCCCCCGCACGTCGGTGAAGTGGTCCCGCCCGCTCTCCGACCAGCGCAGATCGCCGGTGGCGAACTCCGGCGCGCCCAGGCAGTAGTCCAGCATCTGGTCAAAGGCGGTCTTGATCTGTTCCTCGGTAAAGCCGGTGCGCTCCGCCAGGGCCAGGGGGCGGATGTGGGCGTAATAGAAGGGCCGGCACAGGATGGGCACGGCGATGGACCCGGCCAGCAACACCAGGGCGATGACCACGGCCAGCGCCGCGGACAGCGGTTTACTTCTCCGTTTCACAGCGATCCTCCTTTGGCAGGGCGGACAGGGCGATGCACACCTGGGAGGGCAGATAAAAGAGCCACATCCCCATGGATATCAAGGGATACGCCCCCGCCGCCAGTCCCGAGTTGACAAGGCCCACGCACAGGTCGCACCCCACGAACAAAGTCAGGCCGACGGCGAACAGGGGCGGCCGCTCCCGCGCCCGCCAGGCCAGGGCGGTGTTGGCCAGAAGCTGGGAGAAGTACAGCCCCGCCAGCAGATCCAGCGGCGCGGTCTGTCCCAGGGCCCAAAACCCCGCCAAAACCAGCAGAGCCAGCGCCGCCCGGAGGGGCGCGCCCAGCCCGCCGCCCCGCCGCCGCAGGCGGAGAAGGTACACCGCCTGAACCGCCAAAAACACCGCCACGCCTATGGCGTACCCCCGGTCCAGCACCAGCAGGAACCAGTCGGCCACGGCGGTGAGCGCCAGGGCCGGGAACACCAGCCGGTCCCCGCCCCGGACGCAGGCCCATAGGGCAAAGGCCCCGCACAGGAGGACCCCGGCGTATTTCACCGGCACGGCGGCGAGGCCGTGCCCCGTCCCGTCCAAAAGCAGGAACGCCGCGTACAGCGCCCCCTCCGCGCACAGGAAGGCGGCCGTCACAGACCGTCTCACCCGCCGTCCCCCCCTTTCCCGTCAAGCCGTCCGGCTGCCCCGGCGAACGGAAAAAGAGACGCCGGGGGCGTCTCTTTTCCGCAAAATCAGAAGGGCAGGTTGAGCCCGCCGGTGAGCTTTTGCATACTCTGGCTGGCGGCGTCCTCCGCCGCGCGCATGGCCTCGTTCACCGCGGCGATGATCAGGTCCTGGAGCATCTCCACGTCCTCCGGGTCCACCGCCTCGGGGTCGATGGTCAGCTCGGCGAGCTCCCGCTTGCCCGAGACCACGGCGGTGACCACCCCGCCGCCGGCGGTGGCGGTATAGGTGGCCTGCTCCAGTTCCTCCTGCATCCGTTGCATATCCTCTTGCATCTTCTGGGCCTTTTTGATCATGTTCATGTTGATGCCGCCGCCCATGCCGGGCACGCCGCGGCTGTTGAATCCCTTCGCCATGTTCAGCACTCCTTCCCATATCTCCGGTTCCGCCCCGGGCTCACTCGTCCCAGAGCTTTCCCATCTCCAGCAGATCGTCCATCCGCCCCGCGGCGGGGGCGGGGGCGGTGACCGACACCCGCACCGTCCGGCCCAGGCGGGCGGAGGCGGCCCGGGCGATGACCTCCAGGATCTCCGGCTTGTCGATCATGGCCTTGGTGACGCCCACCTTGGCCTCCAGCACCAGTTCCTCCCCCCGGAGCACTCCGTCGGTCATGGCGGAGCTGGACACGAAGGGCCACACCGCCGGGGACAGCAGGGGCTTTAGCGCGGGCAGCAGGGCCGGCCAGAGGTCCCGGTCCTCTCCCCCGCCCTCGGCGGTGGGCGGCGGGGCCGGGGTCGCCGGGACCTGGGCCTGAGCCGCCGGAGGCTGGGCCGCCGGGGCGGCCTCGGCCGGGACGGCGTCGGCGGGGCCGGGCGCGGGGGGCTCCTCCTCCCAGGGGGGCGGGGGGTCGTCCCCGCTCCACACCTCCGCCGGGGCGGGGGGCTCCGCCTCCTTGGTGGTAGAAACGGCGGCGGGCTGGGGCGCGGGGGCCGCCGGGGCGGCGGGGACGGGGTAGGCCATCATGGTCTCCAGCCGGGCCACCCGGGCGGAGAGGCCCAGGGCGCTGCCGTCCAGGCTCTCGTCCCCCAAGCGGATCAGGCAGAGCTCCGCGTCGGTGCGCTGGTTGCCGCTGAGGGGCAGGGCAGCGATGGTCTCCTGCAAAATGGTGAGCATTTGGATGAGGCGGGGGGCGGTGAGCCGCTGGGACAGGCCCCGCATGGTGGCGTCGTCATAGCCGCCGGTGAGCAGGCCCGCGCCGCCCTGGGGGGCGGTCTTGCGGACCAGCAGGTCCCGGCACAGGGCGGCCAACTCCCCCAGCATGGTCTTCACGTCCTTGCCTGCGGCGTAGAGCCGGTCCAGGTCCAGCAGGGCGGCGGCGGTGTCGCCCCCGGCCAGTTCGTCCAGGAGCCTGGCCGTCTCCAGGTTGCCCGCCATGCCCAGGGTGGCGATGATGGCCCGCTGGTCCACCACGCCGTCCAGGCTCCGGCACTGGTCCAGCAGGGACAGCGCGTCCCGCATTCCGCCGTCGGCCAGGCGGGAGAGGAGGTCGGCCCCCTCCCCGGTCAGCTGGATGCCCTCCTGCTGGGCCACCCAGGTCAGGCGCTGGGCGATGTCCCCGGGCAGGATGCGCTTGAAGGCGAACTGCTGGCACCGGGAGCGGATGGTGGGCAGGACCTTGTGGAGCTCGGTGGTGGCGAGGATGAACATCAAATGCTCCGGCGGCTCCTCCAGGATCTTCAGCAGGGCGTTGAAAGCGGAGGTGGAGAGCATATGGACCTCGTCGATGATGTAGACCCGCTTTTTCACGCTGCCGGGGGTGTAGACCGCCTCCTCCCGGAGGGCCCGGACGTAGTCCACGCTGTTGTTGGAGGCCGCGTCCAGTTCCAGCACGTCCAAAATGGCGCCGCTGTCCAGCCCCACGCAGGCGTCGCACTGGTTGCAGGGGTCGCCGTTCACCGGGTGGCGGCAGTTCACCGCCTTGGCCAGGATCTTGGCGCAGGTGGTCTTGCCGGTGCCCCGGGTGCCGGTGAAGAGGTAGGCGTGGCTCAGCTGGCCGGTCTCCACCTGGCGGCGGAGGGTCTGGGTGATATGGCTCTGGCCGATGACGTCAGAGAAGGTCTTGGGGCGGTATTTCCGATAGAGGGCCTGATACATCCCATCACCTCCGGGGGTTTGAAAAATAAAACGTCTGGTTGCGCAGCACGGCCGCACACCGGCCTTTGAAGCCCCAGTTATACCCGTTACCTCCACAGCCGGCTCAGGTCCGGCGCCCCCACGGCACAAGCGGTGGTCCGCTTAGTGCTGCTTGGTTCCCCACCTGACACGGTTCACGGGTCCGCCTTGCGTGGGACCGATCCATCATCGCTGCTTATGAAGGTCAGACAGCACAACTGAGGTCCGGGGGCCGGGATTCATCCCTGCTTTAGCGGGTTGCAGGTACAGGGCACCGCTAACTCCCCGACTAGTGCGGCCTTGCTCCGCAACCAGGCGGGGTCAAGACTTTACCTATTATACACCACTTTTTTCAATTCCGCAACACTCTCTTTTCCCCACCCGCCCCTTTCGTGCAAAATCGCCCCCAGCGGCCCCCGTCCGCCGGGAGGACTTGTCGAAACCAGGGCGGCGTGGTATGATGAGAGCAAACTATATCGGGGCTGCCTGTTATCTACATGAAGGAGGGGAAAGGAAAATGGTATCGAACGACTTAGTGGACAACTTTATTCCGGGGAGCAACACAGGCAGATGCAAGGAGTGCCGGAAGTGGCGCGGGAGGTTCACCTGCGAGGTGTACCCCAGGTGGATCCCGGACAAGGCGATGGACGAGGAGTGCCCACACTTCGAGGAGAAGGAGAAGGACGGGGAAGCCTGACCGAGCGGTATCCTGTAAAATAGAGTCATGGAGGAAGTCAATTATGGAAATGAGGGACAATTCAGCGCGCTTAGTAGGGAGACTGACGGGCAGTATCAAGGGGACGAAGGAAGACGCCGCAGCCATAGTTTTGACGCTGGGGACGGAAGAGAACGCCCAGGAGTTTTTCACATGGTGCAAGAGTCTGACGGAGGATCCGACACCCCAGGCTTGCTTCGAGAAGGCGTGGGATCTCCGAGAGGCCAACGGACCGTGGCCGGAGGAGACGGACGAGGAAGGCTGACCGGGGGGCGCACGTTTGCTGGGGCGGGGGCATAGGATGGGGGTGTGGAGGGCGACCTCCAACACCGAAGAGAGAGGAGGCTGACACGACCATGTGCAGGCAGAACAACGGCGGCGCCTCCGGCTGCTGCTGTCACAGTTGCTGCTGCGGCGGCTGCGGCAACACGGAGACCTCCGCGCCTACCGCCACCATCTCCATGGCCGACTACGAGAGCTTCATTCTGGTCCCCACCTCTGTTTTTGACCAGGGGGATGTGGACTGCGGGTGCGAGCGCGCCTGGTGAGCTCTGTCCCATCGCCGCCCCAGCGGGGGCGGCGTACTTAACGCCTCCCGCCAGACAGGGGCGGCTCTCCCGTCAACGGGGAGGGCCGTCTTTTTTGTGGTTGCAAACGGCGAAAAAAATGGTATAATAGCCGCAAAGCGGCTATTATACCATTTGATGCCACCTTTGCTCCCGCCCTCCGGGCGGAACCGCAAAGGATGGCAAATGATACCATACCGCTAAAGCGGATATGGTATCATGTCCGCAAAGCGGCAATTATACAGGACGCCCAGCATTTGACAGAACGATACGGCGACTCCACGTGGTAAGGAGCGGAGGACATATGAACATCATCATCGTAGGCGACGGCAAGGTGGGCGCGGCGCTGGCCGCCCAACTCTCCAGCGAGAAGCACGACGTGACCATCATCGACTCCGACCCCCAGGTGCTCAACGAGAGCGCGGAGCTGTTGGACGTGATGGCGGTGGTGGGCAACGGGGCGGCCATGGCCACCCTCCAGGAGGCCCGGGTGGAGACCGCCGACCTGCTCATCGCCGCCACCAGCCGGGACGAGCTGAACCTGCTCACCTGCCTCACCGCCAAAAAGCTGGGCTGCGGGCACACCATCGCCCGCATCCGCAACCCCGAGTACACCGACCAGTTAGTTGCCATGCGGGAGGAGTTGGGCCTTTCCTTGACGGTGAACCCCGAGCAGGCCGCCGCCCACGAGGCCTATCAGCTCCTCCAGTTCCCCTCCGTCCTCAAGCGGGAGTCCTTCGCCAAGGGGCGGGTGGAGATCGTGGCCATCCCGGTGAACGACGGCTCCAACCTGGCGGACATTCCCCTCCACAAGCTCTACGAGATCGCCCGGGTGAAGGTGCTGGTGTGCGCGGTGGAGCGCCAGGGGGAGGTCCACATCCCCGGCGGCTCTTTCGTGCTCCGGGCCGGGGACACCCTCTTTGTCACCGCCGCCCTCCACGACCTGGCCCAGCTGGTCCGCAACCTGGGCCTGGTGGAACACAAGGTCAAGAGCCTTTTGATCATCGGCGGCTCCCGCATCGCCTTTTACCTGACCCAGCGGTGCCTGGACAGCGGCATCCACGTGCGGATCCTGGAGCGGGACCACGACCGCTGTGTCCGCCTGGCCGAGACCTTCCCCAAGGCCGCCATCATCGAGGCCGACGGCTCCCGCCAGGAGGTGCTGGACGCCCAGGGCCTCACCGCCTTTGACGCGGTGATCACCCTGACGGGGATGGACGAGGAGAACGTGGTGCTCTCCATGCTGGCCCAGCACCTGGGGGTGAGCAAGGTCATCACCAAGATCAACCGGGTGGAGTACGACCAGCTCTTCCGCAAGGTGGGCCTGGGCTCCATCATCAGCCCCAAGGCCCTGTGCTGTTCCAACATCGTCCGCTACGTCCGGGCCATGTCCACCGCCAGCGGCTCGGCGGGGATCCTGGCCCTGCACACCATCGTGGACGGCAAGGTGGAGGCCCTGGAGTTCCGGGCCGACGCCAACACCCGCCACTGCGACCAGCCCCTGAAGGACGTCCCCCTGAAGGAGGGCATCCTCATCTCCTGCATCACCCACCACGGCAGCACCGTCATCCCCAAGGGCGACTCCCGCTTCCACCCCGGGGACACCCTGGTGGTGGTCACCGCCGGTGACCGGGCCATCACCGCGCTGGACGACATTTTTGCCGACTGAGGGGGCGGGCCTGCTATGAACAGAAAGATCATCGGACGGGTCCTGGGCTTTTTGCTTCTGCTGGAGTGCCTGTTCCTCTTCCCCTCCGTCATCGTCTGCGCCCTTCACGGCGAGGGCCGCGCCATGACGGCGATCCTGGCCACCATGGTCATCGCCGCCGCCGCGGGGGGCGCGCTGTGCCTGCTCTGCCGCAAGGCCGACCGGCACTTTTACGCCCGGGAGGGCTTTCTCATCACCGGCCTGGGCTGGGTGGTGCTGTCGGCGGTGGGGGCGCTCCCCTTCGTCTTCTCCGGGGAGATCCCCCACTATATCGACGCCCTCTTTGAGGTCGTCTCCGGCTTCACCACCACCGGCGCCTCCATCCTCCCGGAGGTGGAGTCCATGTCCAAGGGCCTGCTGTTCTGGCGGTCCTTTACCCACTGGCTGGGGGGCATGGGCATCCTGGTGTTTCTGCTGGCTATCGTGCCCATGGGCAAGGGGGGCTATTCCGTCCACATCCTCCGGGCGGAGAGCCCGGGGCCCAGCGTGGGCAAGCTGGTGCCCAAGCTGAGGCAGACCGCCGCCATCCTCTACGGCATCTATGTGGCCCTGACGGTGCTGGACGTGCTGTTCCTGCTGGCGGGCGGTATGTCGCTGTTTGACAGCCTCTGCACCGCCTTCGGCACCGCCGGCACCGGCGGCTTCGGGGTCAAGAACGACTCCATGGCCAGCTACTCCCCCTACCTCCAAGGCGTCTGCACCGTCTTTATGACCCTGTTCGGCATCAACTTCTCCGTCTATTTCCTGCTCCTCACCCGCCAGTTCAAGCAGGTGCTGAAAAGCGAGGAGCTGTGGGTCTACCTCTCCCTCATCCTGGGCTCCACCATCATCGTCACCCTCAACACCGTGGCCCAGTACCCCGGTTTTCGGGACGCCTTTCACCACGCGGCCTTCACCGTGGCCAGCATCATGACCACCACCGGCTTCTCCACGGTGAACTTTGACCTCTGGCCACAGCTGTCGCGAAGTATCCTGGTGGTGCTGATGGTGCTGGGCGCCTGCGCGGGCAGTACCGGGGGCGGGATCAAGACCGCCCGGCTCATCCTCATCTTCCGCTCCCTGCGCGCCCAGGTCCGGCAGATGCTCCGGCCCAGGAGCGTCAACCTGGTCCAGGTGGAGGGCCGCACCGTCCCCGACGAGACCATCCGGGGGGTGTACGCCTACCTGTCCGCCTACTGCGTCATCGCCATCCTCTCGGTGCTGGTCCTGGCCCTGGACAACCTGCCCATGGAGACCAATCTCACCGGGATGCTGGCCTGTCTGAACAACATCGGCCCCGGCCTGCAGCTGGTGGGGCCCACCAGCAACTTCTCCGTGTTCTCCTCTCTCTCCAAGGGGGTGCTGATGCTGGATATGCTCTTTGGGCGGCTGGAGATCTTCCCCCTGCTGGCCCTCTTCAGCCCCGCCGCCTGGAAAAAGACCATGTGACGAAAAAACACGGACCCGCGGCAAGCAAAAGACGACAGGCACAGTGCCTGTCGTCTTTTTTGCGTCGTTTTTGAGAAGGGCCGCTCCGCGGGCCCTCAGGGCGCGGGGATCAGCGAGGTCGGGCCGAAGCCGTAGGGCAGGAGCTGTTTCAGGGGCAGGGCCACGTAGTCCCCGTCCCCCCGGGCCACCAGCACCGTCAGCTCCGGGCAGAACTCAAAGAGCATCTGCCGGCACGCCCCGCAGGGCCAGCAGTAGTCGGCGCCGTTCCCCGCCACGGCCAGGACGGACCAGTCGTCCCGGTGCCCCTCGCTCACCGCCTTCACCAGGGCCACCCGCTCGGCGCAGAGGGTGGAGCCGTAGGCGGCGTTTTCCACGTTACAGCCGGTGAACACGCTGCCGTCCGCGCACAGCAGGGCGGCGCCCACGGGGAATTGGGAGTAGGGGACGTAGGCGCGCTCCAGCATGGAGAAGGCCAGCTCTACCAGTTGGTCATGGCTCATAGGCTCCTCCTCACTCCGTCCAGTTGTAGCCCAGGTCGGGCCGGACGGCCGTGTCCATGATGTCCTTGGCGTCGTAGAACTGCAAATAGCGGTTCCGGGACCAGCGCAGGGTGGTGCCGTCGGGGTGGAGCCGGTCGCAGATCACCGCGGAGATGTCCGTCTTGATCTTGGAGTAGGACTCGATCCCCACCGAGGCGAACACCCGGAAACCCACGCTCTGGAGGTACTGGAACTCCGGGCCGGTCTGGCGCACGTCGTCCCCGCCGTCCGGCCGGGCGCCGTGGGGGTAGAAGAGCAGCTGGGTCTCCCCCACCAAGGAGCCCACCTCGTCCAGCCAGCGCTGGGTGTCGTCCTGGACGGAGGACATACCGTGCTTGGTCAGGTTGATGTGGCCCCAGGTGTGGGAGCCGAAGTACCAGCCCGTCTCCTTCAGCCGCTGGATAACGGGGGCCACCGCCTCCCGCTCCTTCTGGCGGCTGGCCTCCCAGGCGGCCAGCTCGTCGCCGGAGAGGTCCCGGTCGGTCTGGGTGCGGTAGCCCAAAATGCCCTGGTAGCCGGTGAGGGCCAGACAGCCCTTGGCGCCGTTGAGGGAGAAGTCCGGGTGTTCCTTGACGAACTTGTCCAGGATGGTGACCGCGTCCAGGTCCTGGGTGAGGAAGGTCTCCTGGGTGTAGGGGTCGGTACACTGGGCCCATACGTCGCCGTCGTCGCCCACGACCAACTTGGAGGTAAAACCCTCCTCCAGCATATAGGGGTAGTAGTTCACATCGTCATAGGAGATGATCAGCGGCTTTTTCCCCGGCGGGAGCAGAAGGGTCTCCCGGCGCATCCGGGTCTGGCCGGCGTCGTCCACATACTCGCCCCACACATCGTTCATGTTGACGATGATGTAGTCCTTCTCGTAGAGGTTCTGGAGGATCTTGTTGTACTCCTCCACCGTCACCATCCAGTCGTCCAGGCCCTGCTTCTGGCTCTCGCTGGCGGGGCAGTCGTGGAAGGCCCACTGGGGGTAGGCGATGACGGGGTGGAAGAAGAGATGCTCCACCACCTGGTCCGGGCCCCAGGGCACGTAGGCCTCCGGGGGGACGGTGGGCTCGGGCTCCGGCGTGGGCTCGGGGGTGGGCTCGGGCGTGGCCTCCTGGGTGGGCTCCGGGGTGGGCTGGCTGGGGCCGGCCGTGGACTTTTTGCCGCCGCAGGCGGAGAGGAGCAGGGCGGCCAGGCAGAGGACAGCCAGAAGGCGCGAAAGTTTGGGACGCATACAAAACTCTCCTTTGTCGAATCAGGTCGAGGTTTATTATACGCCGCGGGGAGGGGGAATGCAATGCCACATTGATTACAAAGATGAAACAAATGGGAAAAAATATCCCCGGGCCATTCCTGGTCCGGGGATATTTTTTTCAACGCCAAAAAACGTCAGTCGGTGACGTAGGGCAGCAGGGCGATCTGGCGGGCCTGCTTGATGGCCACCGTCAGCTGGCGCTGGTGCATGGCGCAGGTGCCGGTGGTGCGGCGGGGGAGGATCTTGGAGCGCTCGGAGAGGAACTTGCCGAGCTTGGCGGCGTCCTTGTAGTCGATGTGCTCCACCTTATCCACGCAGAAGGTACAGACCTTGCGGCGCTTACGCCCGCGGGGGCGCTGTTCACGTTCCATAGCCATGGTTCAAAACTCCTTTCATGCCCGGCGATGAAGGCCGGGCGCGGTATTTTGTGGAAGATCAGAAGGGCAGCTCGCCGTCGTCGTCGTCCAGCTCGGTGAACTGGTCCCCGGCGGGGACGGGAGCGTCGTAGGCGGGACGCTGGGGGGCGGGGGCGGCGTGCTGCTGCTGGGCGGGATAGCCCCGGTCGTAGCCGCCATCGCTGTCCCGGCGGGCCGTGTCGCCAAAGTAGATGTTTTCGGCCACCACTTCCGTGGCGGTGCGCCGGTTGCCCTCCCGGTCGGTGTAGTTGCGGGTCTGCAGGCGGCCGTCCACCACGATCATCCGGCCCTTGGAGAAGTACTTGGCCACGAAGTCGGCGGTAGCGCGCCAGGTGACCACGCTGATGAAGTCGGCTTCCTTCTCCCCGGTCTCCTTGTTGCGGAAGTCCCGGTCCACCGCGATGCGGAAGGTGGTCACCGACGTGCCGCTGGGGGTCTGCCGGTGATCCGGGTCGGCCACCAGGCGGCCCATGAGAAAAATCTTGTTGAGCATGATCTTCTCTCCTTACCGCTCGTCGTTGCAGACGATGATGGAACGCATCACGGCGTCGTTGATCCGCAGCTGACGATCCAACTCGGCGGGCAGGTCAGGGGTGGCGGTGAAGGTCATGAGGACGTAGTAGCCCTCGTTCAGGTCGTTGATGGGGTAGGCCAGCTTGCGCTTGCCCCACTCGTTGACCTCGCCCAGGGTGCCCTTGCTCTCCACAAGCGCCTTGAACTTCTCCACCAGGGCGGCGGTGGCCTCCTCCCCCAGGTTGGGGTCCAGGACGTAAACCACCTCGTAGTTACCGTTGATCTTTGCCATGTTCAGCACCTCCTTATGGTCTAATGGCCCCCGGTCGCGCCGGGGACAAGGAAATAGGGCTCGCCCAAACCATGGGCAAGCCCTATTATTATACCGAAATTTTCCTGTTTGTCAACCCTTTTCGCCCCCGCGGGTGAAAAAATAGGCGCGGGCGGGAAAATCATGCAGGCGGTGGGGAACGGGGCGGGGGCTCAGGCGCGGTTTTTTTCGTAGATGAGGCGCAGGCCCTGGAGCATGAGGTCGTCGTCCACGGCGATCTTCCGGCGGCACTGGGGGATGACCACCCCGGCCAGGCCGCCGGTGGCCACCACCGTGGCCATGGGCTTGCCCAGCTCCGCCTCCACCCGGTCCACCAGGCCGTCCACCATGGCGGCGTGGCCGTAGATGGCCCCGGACTGCATGGCGGCAACGGTGTTGGTGCCGATGACCTTGGCGGGGAGGTCCAGGTCGATATGGGGAAGCTGGCTGGTGCCGGTGGACAGGGCGTCCACGCTCACCCGGGGCCCGGCCATGATGGCCCCGCCCAGGAAGCGGCCGTCGGCGTCGATGACCGACATGGTATCGGCGGTGCCCAGGTCGAAGATGACCATGGGCTTTTCATACTTGGCCGTGGCGGCCACCGCTCCCACCACCAGGTCCGCCCCAAGCTGGCCGGGGTCGTCGATCTTGATGTTGACCCCCGTTTTGATCCCCGCGCCCACCACGATGGGCGCGCGGTGGGTGACGATCTCGGCGGCGGCGCGCAGGGCCTCGGTGAGCTCGCTGACCACCGAGGCCAGGATGGCCCCCTCCACCTCTCCCCGGTCCACCTGGTGGAGGTCAAAGAGGTTGCGGAACATCAGGGCGTACTCGTCGGCGGTCTTTTTCCGGTCGGTGGACAGCCGGGCGGTGAAGCGGAGCCGCTCCCCGTCCAGACAGCCCAGGACGATGTGGGTGTTGCCCGCGTCGATGGCGAGGATCATAGGGTCATCCCTCCTGTCACGCTTTTTTCAGCGTCTTTTTTCCCACTTGGATCAGCCGGTCCACCACGCCGCTGAGCACCAGGTCCAGGCCCAGCTCAAAGAGGAAGTTGAAGCCGATGAAGACGGTGACGATGACCATGGGGGCGCTGCCCACCACGCCCATCTCCGCCGCCGCCTGGACGCACTGGTCCGCGAAGCAGAGCATACAGCCCAGGAAGAACACGCCGGTGTTCACCACCGGGTAGGCCACCGCCGCCGCCAGCACGGCCAGGAAGCTGTTCTTCTTCTCCAGCAGACGGTAGAGCAGGGCGGCCGCCAGGCCTGCCAGCGTCCCCTTGAGCAGGACGATGACCACCGTGGCCACGGGGTTCCAGGTGAGAAAGAGGGCCGCGTCCCCGGAGAGCAGGACGGTGACGCCGAAGACCAGGCCCAGCCACGCCCCGGCCAGCGGCCCCATCAGCGCCCCGCCGATGATGATGGGCACCCCCACCAGCGAGACGGCGAAGACCCCGAAGCGGATGGCCACCCCCATCATCTGCAGCACCGCCACGATGGCGGTGAACAGCGCCAGCAGGGCCAGCTTCTTTGTGTCGTACCTCTTGTTTTCCATATTAAATTACCTCCTGCTGCTGTCCACGATGGGTACAGCGCAATATTTGGCTCCCGTGGGAGCCGCAGACCATTATACTGATCTTCCGCCAAAAATGCAAGGGCGGGGCGGGGAAAAATCGGCGTAAAAAATCGGCGCCCCTCCTTGGGAGGGACGCCGATCCTTTGGCGTGGGAAACGCTTACAGCTCCACGGCGCCGTCCTGGCCGTCGGCCACGTAGTACGCCTTGCCGTCCTCGGGCTTGACGTAGATGGTGACGTTCTTGGCGCCCTTGGCGGCCGCGGCCACCTTGGCCTTGATGTCGGCCAGGTTCCAGCCGCCGCCGGCGTACTCCACGAAGATCTCCTCGGTCTTCTTGGCGGCGGTCTTCCGGGTGGCGGGGGCCTTCTTGGCCGCGGTCTTCTTGGCGGCGGGGGCCTTCTTGGCGGCGGCCTTGGGGGCGGCGGCCTTTTTGGCGGCGGGCTTCTTGGCCGCGGCCTTCTTGGCGGGGGCCTTCTTCGCCGCGGGCTTCTTGGCGGGCTCGGCCTTGGCGGCGGGCTCGGCCTTGACAGGCGCGGCGACGGGGGCGGCGGCGGGAGCGGCGGCCTTGACGGCCTCCTTCTTGGTGTCCGTGATCTTGTCCATTTTCTATTCCTCCTATATAAATGTGAAAGCGAATGGGTCTGCCGCTTGCATAGGCGGCACTCTCGATTTTGTATTTTACCACATATTTCTGGATTTGTCTCCTATTTTTTCAAATTTTTTTAATTTTTTTTGCGAGCCTTATTTCCCCATCCTGCAAGCCCCGTTTTCTCCCCCTTGCCGGGCGGAAAAAAGCGGGGCGAAAAAATCCATCGAAGACGGTCAACGAGAAAAAAATAAAGGCCCCGCTCCGCCGTATGAAAGTCCCCGCCCCGGAGATACTGAAACCATTGAAAAGACAAGGCGGGGAGGCACTTGGGGTGCAGGGAAAGGTAGAGATATGCGGGGTCAACACCGCCAAGCTGAAGGTGCTGAAAAACGAGGAGACCATGGCCCTTTTGCGCCGGGTCAAGGAGGGGGACGCGGCGGCCCGGGAGGAGCTGATTTGCGGCAACCTCCGGCTGGTGTTGTCGGTGATCCAGAAGTTCATGGGCCGGGGGGAGAATGCCGACGACCTCTTTCAGGTGGGGTGCATCGGCCTTATGAAAGCCATTGACAACTTTAACGTGGACCTGGACGTGCGCTTTTCCACTTACGGCGTTCCCATGATCGTGGGGGAGATCCGCCGGTATCTGCGGGACAACAGCGCCATGCGGGTCTCCCGCTCCATGCGGGACACGGCCTACAAGGTCCTGGGGGCGAAGGAGAAGTACCTCTCCGAACATCAGCGGGAGCCCACGCTGGACCAGATCGCCCAGATGCTGGACCTCCCCCGGGAGGAGGTGGTGATGGCGCTGGACGCCATCGTGGACCCCATCAGCCTCTACGAGCCGGTGTACGAGTCGGGGGGCGACACGGTATACGTGATGGACCAGGTGCGGGACAAGAAGAACACCGACGAGAGCTGGCTGGAGCGCATCGCCCTGGGGGAGGCCATGAGCCGCCTGTCCGACCGGGAAAAGCGCATCCTCTCCCTCCGCTTTTTTCAGGGCAAGACCCAGATGGAGGTGTCCAACGAGATCGGCATCTCCCAGGCCCAGGTCTCCCGGCTGGAGAAGAGCGCCATCAACCAGATCAAGAAAAGTATGTGACCGCGTCAACGGCGGCGGGCCCCCGGCCCGCCGCCTTTTTGTCCGTCCCGCCCCCCGTCTTTTGGCGGGGAAGTGGGCGTTTTGGAGACTTTTCTTGACATTCCGGGCGTTTCGTGCTACAATCAGCCCCGTTGATAGAGGCGCGGAGAACATCAGTACCCCGGGCAAGCGGCCGGACAGCCGCCGGGGGAAAGGGCGCTCCGCCGAAGGGGAGGTCGGGGGTCCGCCCGCCTTCGCCTGGGCCGTCGGGGAACACCCGGCGGACTGTCACAGGGTATGTGAAGCGCTATCTGGTCGATCGGGCAGAGCATGCCCCCGGCGGCTGGGCGCTTTTCATAGGAAAGGCGCCTTTTTTCGCGCCCAAGAAGAGAAAGGAAGGGAAAGACATGAAAAAGCGTTTTCTCCTGCTGTCCCTGGTGGTGCTGATGCTCTTCGCCTTTGCCACCACCGCCGGCGCGGCGCCCGCGGAGGGCGCGGACGCGAGCTCCATCGAGACCAGCGACGGGTCCTTCGTCTGCACCGACTGCGACGGCACGGGCGCCGTCCAGACCAAGGACGGCCAGGTGGCGGACTGCGCCACCTGCGGCGGCGCGGGCACCGTGGACGACCCCACCGTGCTCAGCGGCACCAAGTACATCGAGTGCCCGGACTGCGGCGGCGCGGCCGTGGTCCTCAGTGACGAGGGGGAGGCCGTCCCCTGCGGGAGCTGCGGCGGCTCGGGCTATGTCCAGTCCTCCAGCCGGGTCTTCAACAGCATCTGGGCCCTGCTGCCCCCGGTCATCGCCATCGCCCTGGCCCTGATCACCAAGGAGGTCTACTCCTCCCTGTTCATCGGCATCCTGGCCGGCGGCCTGCTCTACTCCAACTTCGCCTTTGAGGGGACCCTGCTCCACGTGTTCAATGACGGCATCGTGGCCTCGGTCACCGACAGCTACAACATGGGCATCCTCATCTTCCTGGTGATCCTGGGCACCATGGTGTGCCTGATGAACAAGGCCGGCGGCTCCGCCGCCTTTGGCCGCTGGGCCAAGGAGCACATCAAGTCCCGGGCGGGGGCCCAGCTGGCCTCGGTGGTGCTGGGGTGCCTGATCTTCATCGACGACTACTTCAACTGCCTCACCGTGGGCTCGGTCATGCGGCCCATCACCGACAAGCACAAGGTCTCCCGGGCCAAGCTGGCCTACATCATCGACGCCACCGCCGCGCCGGTGTGCATCATCGCCCCCATCTCCTCCTGGGCCGCCGCCGTGGCGGGCTTCGCCGAGGACGGCCAGGGTTTTAACCTGTTCCTCCGGGCCATCCCCTACAACTTCTACGCCATCCTCACCATCGTCATGATGGTGGGCATGATCCTGATGAAGGTGGAGTTCGGCCCCATGGCTAAGTTTGAGCGCAACGCCGTGGAGAAGGGCGACCTCTTCTCCGGCAAGGACCCCTACGCCACCGCCGAGAGCGACGCGCCCGAGGGCAAGGGCATCGTGCTGGACCTGGTGCTGCCCGTGGTGGTGCTCATCATCTGCTGCGTCATCGGCATGATCTACTCCGGCGGCTTCTTCGAGGGGGCCGGGTTCATCGAGGCCTTCTCCAACTCCGACGCCTCGGTGGGTCTGATGCTGGGCTCCGCTTTCGCCCTGGTCTTCACCCTGATTTACTACCTCATCCGCCGGGCCATGTCCTTCCGGGACATGATGTCCTGCCTGCCCGAGGGCTTCAAGGCCATGGTCCCCGCCATCCTGATCCTCACCTTCGCCTGGTCCCTGAAGGGGATGACCGACTCCCTGGGCGCCAAGCTCTTTGTCCGGGACTTCGTCAACGCCTCCGCGGGCAGTCTCCAGCTGGTGCTCCCCTTCATCGTCTTCGCCATCGGCTGTCTGCTGGCCTTCGCCACCGGCACCTCCTGGGGCACCTTCGGCATCCTCATCCCCATCGTCCAGAGCGTGTTCCCCATGGACGACCCCATGGCCATCGTGTGCATCTCCGCCTGTATGGCCGGCGCCGTCTGCGGCGACCACTGCTCCCCCATCAGCGACACCACCATCATGGCCTCCGCCGGGGCCCAGTGCGACCACGTCAACCACGTCTCCACCCAGCTGCCCTACGCCTTTACCTGCGCGGTGGTCTCCGGCGTGTCCTACCTGATCACCGGCATCCTGGTCCACTTCGGCGCCCCCGGTCTGCTGGGCCTGCCCATCGGCATCCTCCTGATGATCGGCACCCTCTTCGTCATCAAGAGCCGCTCCACCAAGATCGTGGCCAAGTAAAATCATCCGAGGACAAAACAAAAGGACGGGCGCGCCGCGGCGCGTCCGTCCTTCTTTTTCCCGGTCACTTCTTCAGGTACTTTTTCAGGATCTCGCTGAAGCGGTCAAAGTCGATGGGCTTGGAGAGGTGTTCGTTCATCCCGGCGTCCTTGGAGGCCTGAATGTCCTCCAAAAAGGCATTGGCGGTCATGGCGATGATGGGCACCGCCGCGGTGTCGGCGCGGTCCAGGGCCCGGATGGCCCGGGTGGCCTCGTAGCCCGACATGACGGGCATCTGGATATCCATGAAGATGATATCGTAATAGCCCTCCGGGCTGGCGGTCACCTTCTCCACGGCCTCCTTGCCGTCCTCCGCCTCCTCCACCTGGAGCCCGGCCATCTCCATGATCTCCCGGGCGATCTCCCGGTTCAAATCGTTGTCCTCCACCAGCAGGACCCGCACGTCGGAGTAGTCGCTCTCCTGGATGGCCTTGAGGGGCTCGTGGGGCGCTTTTTCCACCGTCTGCTGTTCCTCCGCGCTCTTCAGGGTCTTGAACTGGCGGATCAGGCCGGATTTGAACACCGGCTTGGACAAGAAGGCGTTCACCCCGGCGGCCCGGGCCTCCGCCTCGATATCCGACCAGTCGTAGGCGGAGAGGATGATAACGGGCAGCTCGTCCCCCGCCACCTCCCGGATAGCCCGGGCGGTCTCGATGCCGTCCATCTCCGGCATACGCCAGTCCAGGATGGCGGCGTAAAACTCCTGGGGCGTCCCCACCGTCTGCTTCATCGCCGCCACGGCGTCCATCCCGCTGGAACAGCCGGTGCTCTTCATGCCGATCTGCTCCAGCAGCTCGCACACCGATTCGCAGGCCGCGTCGTCGTCGTCCACCACCAGCACGGAGAGGTCGGCCAGGCCGGACACGTCCAGTTCCTGGCTGTCCTGGAGTTTCAGGAAGATGGTCACGGTGAAGGTGGTGCCCTTCCCCTCCTCGCTCTCCACCTGGATGGTGCCGTCCATCTGCTGGACGATGTTCTGGGTGATGGGCATACCCAGGCCGGTGCCCTGGATCTTGCTGACCCGCAGATCCTCCGCCCGGCTGAAGGGCTCAAAGATCTTGGCGACGTACTCCTTGGACATGCCCAGGCCGGTGTCCCGGAAGACGAACTCGTAGCGGGCGGCCTTGGGGGTGCGGATGGGCAGCTCCCGCACGTTCAGGCTGATGGTGCCGCCGTCGGGGGTGTATTTCACCGCGTTGTCCAGGATGTTGACAAAGGCCTGCTGGATCCGCAGGCTGTCCCCCAGCACGTCCTCGTGCTGGATGTCCTGGATGCGGACCTCCAGCTTGTGGTTGTGCTGTTTCACCTGGGGCTGGACCATCACCAGAAGGTCGTTCAAAAACTCGGAGAGGTTGAAGGGCTCCTCGGTCAGGGTGATGGCCCCCGCCTCGATCTTGCTCATGTCCAGCACCTCGTTGATGAGGCCCAGCAGATACCGGCTGGAGGAGGAGATCTTGCCCAAAGCGTCCCGCACCCGCTCCTGGTCGTCCAGGTGGGCGGCGGCGATGGCGGTCATGCCGATGATGGCGTTCATGGGGGTTCGGATGTCGTGGGACATTTTGGAGAGGAAGTCGGACTTGGTGGCGCTGGCCTTGTTGGCCGCCTCCAGGGCGGTCTCCAGAAGCTGGCGCTGGTCGGACTCCGCCCGCACCGCCTCGTCGATACAGCGGGTGCCGAAGACCATGCCCCGCCCGTCGCCCACCTGGCTCAGCTCCACCACGTGGATCTCAAAGTTCCCCTGGCCCCACTGGTTCTCCTTGACCCGGTAGCGCAGGGAGAAGTCCCCGGTGGTCCGGAGCCGCTGGAGCATCGCGGCGGGGTCGCTCAGGGCCAGGACCTTGTCCCGGTCCTCAGGCTGAACGAAGTTGTCCACATACTGCCGCAGGGCCTCGCTGTACACGTTGGAGCCCGGGGCCAACACCCGCCCCGCCCCCTTGGCCCGGGCGGCGTCCTCGTTGACCCATAGCTCCTTGCAGGTGTCCGTGCCCAGGTCGGTGTAGTAGACGGCGTCGTAATCCCGGCTCAGGGCGGCCAGGACCTGCAGCTGGTTGCGCTCGTACTCCTTGTGCTGGGCCAGGACCGCCCGCTGCCGCTCCCGGATCCGGCGGATGACAAGGAAGGCCGCGATGATGACCACCAGCACGATGGCGGCCACCAGCAGAACGCCCCGCATCATGTAGAGGTCGTCGGACAGGGTGGTGTTGTAGGGGAGGTTCAGGTTGTCGTTGATGGTGGTGCTGATAAAGTCGTCATACAACAGCCCCACCGCCTTGTTCACCGCCGAGAACTCCACGGGGTCTATGTCATCGGTGCTGATCAGGCCGCCGTCGGTGGTCACCCGGTAGTTCTCCCACTGGATCATGGCGGAAAAGCGGGGGTTCTTGGACTGGTAGTTGTACTCCGCGTTGTTCACCATGGCGCCGTCCGCCTCGCCCTTCAAAACGGCCAGGAAGCACTCCTTGCCGCTGTCGTAAAAGCGGGCCTGGGCGTGCATATTCTGAGTGACGTAGTCCCCCAGGTAGAACCGCCCCCGGGTCAGGGCGATCACCGGGTCCTCCAGCGCGCCAAAGGCGCAGTCGTTCTTGGTGACCAGAACGTAGTCGTAGGGGTAGAAGGGGTCTGTGGACTGGAGGTCGGTGCTCTCCCGGTTCAGGGCGAAGGACTCCCCGAAGAAGAAGTCCAGCTCCCCGCTCCGCAAAAGCTCCCGCCAGTCCTGATCCCGGGTGAGGGGGTAGAGGACCAAGTTGATCCCCGAGTTCTCCCGGACGTAGTCCATCAGGTCCGTGTAGATGCCGCCCACCGTCCCGTCGCTCTTGGTGTAGGACAGGGGCCGGGTGTCGGCGTAGAGGCCCACCCGCACCTCCTTGCCCGACTCCACAAAGTCCCGCTCCTCCTTGGTGAAGGCCAGCATCCCGCCGCTGCCCTCCAGCAGGCACTGGCGGAAGGTACTGCTCACCAGGTCTGGGTCCTCCTTCAAGAGCTGTTGGGTCCCCCGGTTCAGCTCGTCCAGGAGGTCCTGGTTGGTCCCCTTCTTGACGGAGAAGTAGAAGGGCTTGGCGTCCATCAGGGACACCAGAGCGGTGTTGCTCAGGTCGTTGTAGGCGGTGAGGACGATCATGTCCACGTTGCCCCGCTCCAGGGCCCGGGCCTTCTGGCTGTTGCTCTCCATGTACACCGGCTGGTAGGTGAAGCCCCGGTCCCGGGCGAACTCCTCCAGCATCTGCTCGTTGGTGGAGCCTTGGGTCACCGCGATGCGGGCGCCGTCAAAGGCGGAGAAGTCCTCGTAGTCGTACTCGCTGTCCAGCCGGGCGAAGAGGCCGGGGGCGCTGTACCCCGCCACCAGGGTGGAGAAGTCCATGGTGGCGGTGCGGTCCTGGGTGAAGGTGGTGGGGAACAGCAGGTCCAGCTCCCCGTTCTCCAGCTGTTCCAGCGCCTGGGTCCAGGTGGTGTCCACATACTCGAACTGCCAGTTGTTGATGCGCTCCAGCTTGGTCAGGTAGGGCAGATAGCGGCCCGCGGGCTGGCCCTGGTCGTCCAGGTAGAGCAGGTCGTTGATGCCGCAGGGGATGCGGACCACCCGGTCCTCCGCCGCCCGGGCCCGCGGCCCCGCGCCGCCCCAGCAGAAAACAGCCGCCAGCAGCACCGCCGCGGCCCGGACAAAAACGCTCTTTCCCTTCATCTCTCCAACTCCCTCTAAATCTGTATCTAAAGTACTAATTTTATATTATATCGTACCCCCCTCCCCCTTGTCAACCGCCCCAGCCCAGCCCTCCCCCGCGTAAAAAATCGGAGCAGACAGCCGCCTGTCTGCTCCGCTGGTGCGGGTATGGGGACTCGAACCCCAACGCGTCGCCGCACGAGAACCTAAATCTCGCATGTCTACCAATTCCATCATACCCGCATATGGATAGCCGGGGGTCTCCCGGCGCGGAATCATCTTATCATCAAGACGGGTGGCCTGTCAAGCGCCCGGCGGGCGGGGGCGGAGTTGATTTTCCCAGCTTGTAGTGTATAATGGGCGTTGAGCGCAAGGGCCGCGCGGCCGCGCTGGGGGAGGTCTTTTATGGACAAATAGCGTGCTTAATAGTAAATCTAAGGACGTAGTAAAAGACTATGTCAGGCAATATACAAAGTTAAAATTCCTTCACGCAGTTGCATGGCCACTATATGACGAATTAGATGATATTCCCGGTAATGTAACCAGAGGAGTAGCAGATGCGTTTGTGGATCTTATTTGGGAATTAGCCGGAAAGGAGTGAAGAGCGCTGTCATGAAGACAGGTTTAGTTCAAAAAATTATCATGGTAGCCTCGGTAGCAGTTTTGATCTTGTGTGCACTCATTTTTTGGACTTTGGGTCAAGAAACTTCTTCGCCGAAGGAACGCGTGATTTGTAGCTCCTCATCGGCTGATGGGGCATATCAGGTAGAGATAGTTGCATATGGCGATCCGGTTTCTTTTGGCGCTCAGAGGATCGGGATCAAAGTTGGTGAGTATGGAGATACCATTTACACAAGGATAGGGAATGATGGGGCAACTGTTGACGAAGGCAACTTTGCGATTTCTTGGGACAATCATGTAGCGATGGTCGTTGTTTTAGGGAGTGAACAAAAACCTGTCACATATAGAATTGCGTTTGATGGACAAGGGGATTATTATTTGGACAAGAGGACGGCTCTTGGAATACCAGGGGACGGTCCTTATGTTCTGACTGAATGACCCAGCAGGGCGGGACGTGGATCAGTCATTCTACCCCTACCCACTAAAAGCAGAGAAAAAAGGTATCAACATGAGCTTATTTTTACATACATACGCCGCCTTGAAAGAGTATTTCGGCCACGCCCAGTTCCGCCCCGGGCAGGAGCGGCTGATCGACGCCATCCTGTCCGGCCGGGACGTGCTGGGCGTTATGCCCACCGGGGGCGGCAAGTCGATCTGCTACCAGATCCCCGCCCTGCTCCTGCCGGGGCTCACCCTGGTGATCTCGCCGCTGATCTCCCTGATGAAGGACCAGGTGTCCGCCCTGCGCGGGAACGGGATCCGGGCCGCTTTCCTGAACAGCTCCCTGTCCTCGGAGGACTTTCAGGAGACGGTCCGCGAGATCGACCGGGGGGTATACAAGCTGGTCTACATCGCCCCCGAGCGGCTGGACGACCCGCGCTTTTCGGCGCTCCTGCGGGACCGCGCCGTCTCTCTGCTGGCGGTGGATGAGGCCCACTGCATCTCCCAGTGGGGCCACGACTTCCGCCCCAGCTATCTGAAGATCGCGGATCTCGCGGACAGGCTCCCCCGCCGGCCGGTGGTGGCCGCCTTTACCGCCACGGCCACCCGCGAGGTCCGGGAGGATATCACCACGCGGCTGAAGCTACGCGACCCCGTGTGTCTGGTCACCGGCTTCGACCGGCCCAACCTGTATTTTGAGGTGCGCCGCCCGGCGAACAAGACCGCCGCCACGCTGAAGCTGGTGCGGGAGCGCCGGGGGAAGAGCGGCATCATCTACTGCGCCACGCGGGCCAGCGTGGAGCGGGTGTGTGAGCGCCTCCAGCGCGCGGGCATACCCGCCACCCGCTATCACGCGGGCTTGAGCGACCAGGAGCGGCGCGCCAACCAGACCGAGTTCCAGTACGACCGGCGGCCGGTGATGGTGGCCACCAACGCCTTTGGCATGGGCATCGACAAGTCCAATGTGAACTACGTCCTCCACTACAATATGCCAAAGAGCCTGGAGGCCTACTACCAGGAGGCGGGCCGGGCGGGGCGGGACGGGGAGCCGGCGGAGTGCATCCTGCTGTTCTCCCAGGGCGACGTGAACACCGCCAAATACCTCATCGCCAACAGCGGGGAGAACGAGGCGCTGACAGAGGAGGAGCGGAAGCTGGTCCGCCGCCGGGATCTGCTCTTGCTGGACGCCATGGTGGGCTTCTGCAAGACCTCCGGCTGTCTGCGGCGCTACCTGCTGGACTACTTCGGCCAGGCGGCGGCGGAGCGGTGCGAAAACTGCGGAAACTGCCGCACCCCATTTGTGG
The DNA here is from genome assembly GCA_947627325.1 of uncultured Oscillospiraceae bacterium. Lineage (GTDB taxonomy): Bacteria > Bacillota > Clostridia > Oscillospirales > Oscillospiraceae > MGBC124762. Next base: position 112,988 of record CANQVO010000001.1, read on the forward strand.
AGACGGACGTGACCCGGGAGGCGCAGATGATCCTCTCCTGCGTCCGGCGGGTGCGGGACCGGCTGGGGTACTACGTGGGCCCGGCCCTCGTCATCCGGGTCCTGCGGAGCGACAAGGACCCGCGTATCCAGGAATTTGGGCTGGACGAGTTGTCCACCTACGGGCTGATGCGCGCTCTGCCCAGAGGAACGATCCGGGAGATCGTGGACCACCTCCAGCGGGAGGGCTTTTTGACGGTGGAGCCGGAGCACGGGACCCTTCGGCCCACCCCGCGGGCAAACGAGGTCCTGTTCCACGGCCAGCGGGTCACCATGCTCCGCCCGGCGGAGACCCAGGAGGACGAGGCGGAGGACAAACATCGGGTGGAGCCGGAGGACGAGGCGGAGGACAAGCGGCGGGCGGGCCCGGCGGGTCCGGCAACTCAAGCGGGCCCGGATGAGGAACTTTTAGCCGCACTCAAGGCACTACGTAGTCGGCTGGCGCGGGAGGCGGGCGTTCCGGCGTACATCGTCTTTTCCAATGCCGCGCTGGCGGACATGGCGGCCAGGCGGCCCCGGACCCCGGAGGAATTTTTGGAGGTCTCCGGCGTGGGCCAGGTAAAAGCCGCCCAGTACGGCGAGACCTTCCTGCGGGAGATCGCCGCCTACCTGGACGGGGCGGAAGATAAACACCAGGCGGAGCCGGAGGACGAGGCGCAAGGCAAACATCAGGCGGTCCCTGCGAGCTCGGCGGGGCCGGATGAGGGGTTGTTGGTTGCACTCAAGGCGCTACGCGGTCGGCTGGCGCGGGAGGCGGGCGTTCCGGCGTACATCGTCTTTTCCAACGCCGCGCTGGCAGACATGGCGGCCAGGCGGCCCCGGACCCCGGAGGAATTTTTGGAGGTCTCCGGCGTGGGCCAGGTGAAGGCCGCCCAGTACGGCGAGACCTTCCTGCGGGAGATCGCCTCCTACCTAGATCGGGCGGAGGGGGACGCCTGACGGAACAGGGGCGGAGGTGAGGCGCTTCCCGGCGTCTACCCCGGTCTGATCCTGCGGGACGCCGGGGCGGAGGTTGGCCGCGCCGCGGTCTGATTTGGCGGCGGCTGTCGCCCTGTTCCTCTTGCAAAAAGCGGCGGGAGGGTGCATAATGGAGGGGCGATTTTTAGGAGGCGGTCTTTTTGAAGCATATCATCGCGGTCCACGATATCTCCGGCTTTGGGCGGTGTTCCCTCACGGTGGTCCTGCCCACGCTGGCGGTCATGGGGGTGCGGGCCTATCCCCTGCTCACCGCCTATCTCTCCGCCCAGACCGCCTTTCCCACCGGCGACAAGGCCGTCTTTCTGGACCTGACCGGCCAGATGGACCAGGTGCTGGACCACTGGAAGTACCTCAACGCCCAGTTTGACGGCTTTTACAGCGGCTTTCTGGGCTCGCCGGAGCAGATGGACATCCTCACCCGCTGTCTGGAGACCTACCAGAGGCCCGGGTTCCTCACCCTGGTGGACCCGGTGATGGGGGACCAGGGCAAGCCCTACCGCACCTACACCCACCAGCTCTGCCAGCGGATGTGCCAGCTGGCCGCCCAGGCGGACGTGATCACCCCCAACCTCACCGAGGCCGCCATCCTCTTAAACGAGCCCTACGACCCCGCCCCCGGCGGGGAAAAGGCCGGGGAGTGGCTTCGCCGCCTGAGTCTGGACGGCCGCCGGAGCGTCATCCTCACCGGCCTGTCCCTGGCCCCGGACACGCTGGGGGCGGGGTGCTACGACCGGGAGACCGGCCTTGTCCACACCGCCCAGGCGCCCATGGTGGAGGGCACCTTCGCGGGCACGGGGGACCTGTTCGCCTCGGTGGCCCTGGGCCGTCTGCTGGCCGGGCACGACCTGGCGGACGCCGCCCAGACCGCCGTGGACTTCGTGGCCAAGTCGGCCCAGGCCACGGTGGACCGGGGGGGCGACCCCATGGAGGGGGCGGACTTTGAGCCCCTACTGGGCCTCCTGGCCCGCCCGGAGGGCGTTTAGGCCCACCCCCTGGGCCTGGAGGGCGGCCAGGTAGAGCACCGCGCCGAACCCGGTCACCGCCAGGCAGGCCAGGCCCGCGCCCAGGCCGGCCTCCAACAGCTTGAAAAAGAGCAGGCGGCAGCAGAGGCCCATGAGCACGGAGGCCAGCATGGGCGCCACCAGCCACGGAAAGGGCCGCGTGCGGATGCCGATGGCCCGCCGCACGTCCCGGTAGTTGAGGACGGCCCCCACCAGGGAACTGACCCACAGCCCGGTGACGTAGCCCCCTAGGCCGATGCGAGGGTCCCCCACCAGAAACCAGGTAAAGACCAGCTGCACGCCGTCGCTGAGGAGCATATTCCCGGCGGCGGCGCTCTGTTTGCCCAGGCCGTTCAGGGCGCTGCCCAGCACCGCCTGGTAACAGCTCAAAGCCACCCCCACCGCCAGGGGGAAGATCCGCTCCCCCGCCCGGGCGTCCCGGAAGAGGATGACCCCCAGGCTGGGGCCCACCACGGTGAGCAGGGCCATGGCGGGCAGGATGAGGAGCGACGTGGCCCCCATCACCCGGCCCAGCTGATCCCGGGCTTCCCCAGTCCGCTTCAACGCCACCGCCTGGGCCAGCTTGGGCACCAGCATCAGCCCCAGGGCCCCCACGAAGGCGGAGGGCATGAGGAGCATGGGCAGGGTCATGCCGTTGATGACCCCAAAGGCGCTCATGGCCTGGGACACGGTGGCCCCGCCCTTCACCAGCAGGCGGGGGATGAGCACGGCGTTGGCCGAGCCCATCAGGTTGCCCAGCAGGGCCGTGCCCCCCACGGGCAGGGCGATACGGAGGATCTCCCGGCGAAGACCGGGCACCTCCGGGCGCTCTCCCCCGCCCCGGCCCATGCACCGGCGGAAGAGGAGGGTGAGGGCGCAGGCGGAGAATACCTCGCACAGGCACATCCCCAGGACGATGAGGCCCACCGTCCGCTCCCCATTTTGGGGCAGAAAGACCAGGAGGAGCCCCAGCACCGCCACGGCCCGGATGACCTGCTCGGCCATCTCGCACAGGGCGGGCGGGGCCACCCGGCCCACGCCGAAAAAGCTGTGCTTTTGGAGATTCTCCACCCCCGTCAGGGCCAGGCAGGGCACCAGCAGACACAGCCCCAGCCGGGTGCGGGCGTCCCCCAGGAGGTAGACGGAGATGGGGTCGGACAGCAGGACCGTCGCCAGCCCCAGAGGGGCCAACAGCGTGAAAAACAGCCGCAGACTGACCCGCCGCACCTGGCGGATGGCGGCCAGGTCGTGCCGGGCCCCGTACCGGGCGGAGAGGGCGGACACCGCCACGGTGAGGCCCGAGGCGGTGAGGGAGCTGAGCACGGCGTAGACGGGCATGATGAGCTGGTAGAGGCCCATGAGCTCCGCCCCGATCAGCCGGGACAGGGCGATGCGGTAGAAAAAGCCCACCACCTGGCCAAACAGGCCGCTGAAGGTCAACAGCACCGTGCCGCCCACCATGGACGCGCCCGTCTCCTTCAACCCGCTCACCCCCTCCCCTGAACCTATGCAGGGGCCGGGGGCGGGAGAACGGGGCGGCGACAAATTTTAGCTTGTACTTTTTCCCTGAATGGGGTATAATTTCAAGTTGAACGCAGTGAGAAAAGGAGGCGGCGGAATGTCCCATCCCGGCTTTGTCCACGAGTCCCTGGACGTAAAGGTCGTCATCTTATACAACATGGCCCGGGTGACCGCCCCCATCGACTTCGACACCCTGACCGACCTGGCATTGTGCGACCCGGGGATCGACTTCTTCCTCTACGCCCAGGCGGTGGAACAGCTGGTGGACAGCGGCCACCTGTCCAGGGGCGACGACGGGCTCTACACCATCACCGACAAGGGCCGCGCCAACGGCGGCATTCTGGAGGGGGACCTCTCCCCCGTGGTCCGCGACCGCTGTGACAAGGCCCTGGCCCGGGTCAACGCCGCCCTGCGCCGGAGCGCCCAGGTCACCGCCCAGGTGCTGGAGGACGCCCCGGGCCGCTGTCACGTGGAGCTGGGCCTGTCCGACAACGCCGGCCCCCTGCTGGAGCTGCGGCTGACCGTCCCGGACCCCCGGCGGGGCCAGGAGATGGCCCGCCGCTTTCAAAAGCGCCCCGAAGACGTTCTCAACGCCATCCTCGCCTGTCTGGCGCGGGAGCCCCGGAAGGAGAAGTAATATGCTGTTTGGTTACACGTTGTCCACCCTGGTGCTCTACTTTTGCTTCTACTCCCTGGCCGGTTGGTGCATGGAGACGGTCTACTGCTCCGTCCTGGAGCGGCGCTTTGTCTCCCGGGGCTTTCTCCACGGGCCCATCTGCCCCATCTACGGGGTGGGCGTGCTGTTGATGATCCTGTTTTTCCGGCCCCTGGCGGGGAATATTCTGGTGTTCTACCTGGTCTCCACCGTCACCATGTCCGCCTGGGAGTATTTCGTGGGCTGGTTTTTGGAGGTCACCACCCACATGAAATACTGGGATTACAGTATGTACCGCTTTAATCTAAAAGGCCGCATCTGCCTGTGGGTGTGCCTGGTGTGGGGCGCGCTGTCCTACGTGTGCATCTTCTGGATCCACCCGCCGGTGGAGCGCGCCGTCGCCGCCCTCCCGACCATGGTACGGGACATTTTGGCCATCGTCCTGGCCTCCGCCATCCTGGCCGACGCGGTGGTCACCATCCGGGACCTGGCCCTGATGACCAAGGTCGTCAACGCCCTCCAGCAGGCGGGCAGCGGCCTGACCAGCCGTTTCCAGGACGCCAAGGAGGCCATGGCCTCCGCCCTGCCGGAGAGTCTGTCGGAGAGCGGGGCCAAACTGCGGGAGAAGTACAGCGACCTGGTGGCCGCCGCCGAGCGGCGCACCCGCCGCTTCCGCCACACCTACGCCCAGTTTGACACCCCCAAGCTGGACGTCCACCTCCGCCAGGCCATCTCCGACAAGGCCCGCCAGGTCATCGAGGAGCGGCAGGCCAAAAAGGCGGCCCGCAAGGCGTCCAAGCGAGCCGCCCGAAAGGCGTCTTAACAGCTTCTTCTCACACTGTCACCCAGTACCGCCGCGCCGGGCGGCCCGCGGCGTCAGCCTCCCGATCCTCCAGGGCCGCCTTGTAGTGCAGGATGGTCCGGGCGGCGGCGGCGTTGTCGTCGGCGCAGGTGATGAGCACCCGGGTCAGGCCCAGCTCCTCCCGGCAGTAGGCCAGGGCCAGGCCCAGCATCTCGGTGGCGTAGCCCCGGCGGCGGCGGTCGGGCCGGACGCTGAAGGCCACCTGGCCGCCGGACGCCTCCCACGGCCCCTCCGCCTCCCGGCGGACGCGGATGGCCCCCACCATCTCTCCCCCGCTGTCCAGGGCAATAAAGGTGTTTGCCTTTACAGCTTCATCGGTCACAGCGGCGCGCCAGGCGGCGTAGTCCGCCGCATCCTCCAGACCGGCGGCGCCGACGCATGGTTCCTGAACATCCTGAAAACACTGGCGATAGATCCAGACGGCGGCCTCGTGCTCCGGCTGGGGGCGCGTCAGGGTCAGGCGGGCCGACAAGGTTTCTCCCTTTACAGCCACGCACCGGCAAATGGGCTTGCCCTCCCGGTAGAATTTCTCCTCGTAGTCGGTCATCACGCCGCTGACCCCGTGGGCGTGGAGGTCCCGGGTCACCTGTTTTAGGGCGTAGCCCGCCTTGGGGAACTGGAACAGGGACCAGTCAAAGAGGCCCCGGTTGTCCGTCTTAAAATGGATCTCCCCGCCGGGGGCCAGCACGGCGGCGTAGAGCCGCAGGAAGTCCGGGTGGGTCAGCCGCCGCTTGGCCTGGCGGTTGGAGGGCCAGGGGTCGGAGAAGTTGAGGTAGACCCGGCTCACTTCGCCTGGGGCAAACCAGCCGTCCAGCGCCCGGGCGTCGCCGTCGATGAAAAAGACGTTGGAAAGGCCCGCCGCCTCCGCCCGCTCCATGGCCATCACCATGGCGTCGGCCACCCGCTCCACCGCCACAAAGAGCACCTCCGGCTCCGCCTTGGCGGTCTCCACGGTGAAGCGGCCCTTGCCACAGCCCAGCTCCAGCCGGACCTCCCGGCACCCGTCCAGCAGCTCCCGCCAGCGGCCCCGGTTCGCCTCCGGCCGCTCCACCAGCCGGGCGCTCTGCCGCTCCATCCGCCGGTCCAAATGTGCTTTTTTCCGCATCCGCATGACCTGTTCCCCCATGGTGGTTAATGTGCGGATATTGTAGCACAGGCAAGAAATCCTTGCAATCCCCTCCCCTTTTTCGTATAATGGAACGTGCCGCCCCCCCGGCGGCAAGATATCCGGGTGTAGCGAAGCTGGTATCGCGCCTGGTTTGGGACCAGGAGACCGCGCGTTCGAGTCGCGCCACTCGGACCACGTCGGAGCAAGCTCCATATCGCTTGCTCCGACTTTTTTTCAAAAAGTCAGAGCGCGCTCATTCCGCCGCTCCTCCTTTCCAAATCGAACCCGCCGCGCTGGGCTTCGATTTGTTTTTTCCCGAATCCTGAAGCCATAAGTCCTATCACTACACTTTGACCAAAAGTATGGCGATCCGAACTACTTGACCCACGGGGGTCACGTAGTTCGGATCTTTCATTTCCATCGGGGATATTCTCTGCCCGCCCTTGCGATTTTATGGGCGTTTGGATATAATGGCAGATGAGAAGCGGATCGTTTCATTGGCTGAATGTATGGGGGTGCCTGAGGATGAAAGCGGATTTTCACATCCATTTTTCCGATGAACAGTTTGAGGAACTCCGCCGCCGGATAAACATGACAAGGCTGCCGGAGCCGATAGAGGGAGACAGTTGGTCGCTGGGAACGGACGTGCAATACCTCTCCTCCCTCCTGTCCTACTGGCGGGACAGCTATGATTGGAAGCGGAAGGAGACGGAACTCGACCGATATCCGCAGTTTACCTGTGAGTTGGATGGCGTTACGGTCCATTTCTTCCATATCCCCGGCTCCCGCAAGGGCGCGCCGCCGCTGCTGTTGACGCACGGCTGGCCGGACAGCTTCCTCCGCTACGCAAAGGCGTTTCCGTTGCTCTCCGAATTTGACCTTGTGGCGCCCTCTCTGCCGGGCTTCGCCTTTTCAACCCTGCCGCCGAAGGGCTTTCTCAATAACGCCGAGGTGGCGGAGCTCTGGCATAAGCTGATGACCGAGGTGCTTGGGTACAGGGAATACATCGCGTCAGGCGGCGATATGGGCCGGGGCGTGACGTGTTATCTGGCGGCCCGTTATCCGGGGGAGGTCAAGGGCATCCATCTCACGGACGTAGGCTTTGCGGGGGACATTGTGGCGGCGGCGGATGATTCGCTTACACCGGCGGAGCTGGACTATAAGCGCCGCGCTCAGGCGTGGACGCGGACGGAGGGGGCCTATATCAACATCAACAGCACCAAGCCCCAGACCCTGGCGTTTATGCTCCGTGATTCCCCTGCTGGGATGGCCGCGTGGGTCGTGGAAAAATACCGCGCCTGGAGCGACTGGCCTCTGCTGACGATGGACGACCTCTGCGACTGCCTGACCCTCTACTGGATGACCAACACGGCATACACCTCCATCCGCGCCTACCACGCAAACAGCTTTACCCTGCCGACCATGGGGCCGATCACCGTACCGACCGCCATCGCGGTCTTCCCCCACGATATTCTCCCTGTGCCAAGGGAGTGGGTGGAAAAGCACTATCCTGTGGTCCAATACACCACTATGCCCCGGGGCGGCCATTTCACCGCCCTGGAACAGCCGCGGGAGTTTGCGAAGGATCTGACGCGTTTTGCCGATAGGCTGGCAGGGCGTGTGTGAAGAATATCTCCCCGACAGCTTCTCATTTATCGGGGAGATGAACAGGGCGGGGGCATTTCCCTGCCCTGGGCGTTTGATGGGCTCTACTTTTGGTTTACCGCGCCAAATAAACCGTTGGTCGGTTGCCGCTGGGGGGGAACTGGTATATAATGCGATCGTGATCGGGCAGGTGCGCGGGGAGGGATCCATGCTATGGGTGAAAGCAAAATCGGGCCATTTATCGCCCAACTGCGGAAGGAGCGGAAGCTGACGCAAAAGGAGTTGGCCGCTCAATTACATATTACCGATAAGGCGGTCTCAAAGTGGGAGCGGGGGCTGAGCTGTCCCGATATCACGCTTCTAACGTCGCTGGCCGATATCCTGGGGGTGACGACAGGCGAGCTGCTGAACGGCCAAAGGAGTCCATCCGCTCCCTCGGAGGAGGTGGAGAAGACCATCGACAACGCGTTGGTTTACGCGGAGAGAAGCGCGAGCTCCAAACTGGTATCGCTCCGAACCATATGGACCATATCCTTTTCGGTATCGCTGTTCCTTGGGGCCATCGTCTGCGCTATCTGTGATATAGCCATATCGGGGACGTTCACCTGGTCGCTGTATCCCATCACCGCGATCCTTTTCGCGTGGCTGGTATTTGTACCGCTTGTAAAATACGGGGACAAAGGGCTCCCCGGCTCTTTGGCTATCCTTAGTGTTTTGATCGTTCCGTTTCTGTACGCGATAAGTAGGATCGTTGGAAATCGTCTGGTTCTGACGATCGGGATCAGGATGTCCCTCTATTCTGTCGCGTATCTTTGGTGCGTCTATCTCATTTGCAGAAAATCAAAGGGGAGAAAAATCATCGCGGCCGCGGTTTCCCTGTTGTTGACGATCCCCTTATGCGTCATAATCGATCTTAGTCTCGCGAGGCTCCTCTCTATTCCGCCTTTTAGTGGATGGGACCTGTTGTCATTCGCAGTCATCGCCATAATAGCCATCGTGCTATTTGTAATAGATCATTTTACAACCTCCCATTCATCGGGAAAATGAACAGGGCGGGGGCATCCAACGGGTGCTCCCGCTCTGGGTTTTTATGGGGGCGGGTTTGGGGGTTTCTGTGGTATTTAGAATTTTTTCTAAATACCTCTTGACAGGGTTGGGGGTTCGTGGTAGTATCTATTTAGAGATATCTCTAAATAGTGTTGGAGAGGGGGAGGAAGATGGGGTTGAACGAGACCTTGAAGGCGATATCCGACCCGGCGCGGCGGAATATTTTGCAGCTTTTGAAGGGCGGGAAGCGGTCCGCTGGGGAGATCGCCAGGCAGTTCGACCTGACCGGCGCCACCGTCTCCTATCACCTGGCGAAGCTGAAGAGCGCCGACCTCATCACCGAGGAAAAGAGCAAGAATTTTATCTATTACGCGCTAAACACCTCCGTCTTTGAAGAGGTGTTGACCTGGATCTACGGGTTAGGAGGGGACAGATCGTGAAATTTATGAAGTGGAAAAGCCTTGCCGTCACCTGCGCCGTGTGTCTGCTGCCCATCCTGTTGGGGGTCGCCCTCTGGGGCCGTCTGCCGGAGGTCATGGCGGTGCATTTCAACCTGGACAACGAGCCGGACGGCTTCGCCTCCAAGGGGTTTGTGGTGTTCGGCCTGCCGGTCCTGATGGCGCTTTTGCAGACCTTCTGCTGTTTTGTCAACGACTGGAACGCCTATCGCCACGGCGAGCGGAAAAAGTTCACCCGGGCGACCAAGTGGATCATCCCGGTCATGGCCATGGTCCTCCAGGTGGCCACGCTGGGGTACGGGCTGGGCTGGAAGCTGGATATCCGGCGGCTTGTGTGCTTCCTGGTGGGCGCGGTCCTGGTGGTGGTCGGCAATTACCTTCCCAAGTTCGAGGGGGCGGAGGTCAAAAAAGGGGCGGGCGAGCAGGCGAAAAAGGCCCAGCGGTTCATCGGCTTTGAGACGGTGGTGATGGGGCTCCTGTTCCTCATCAGCATCCTGTTCCCGCCCATCGTGTCGCTGTTTTGCCTGTTTTTGCTCATTCCCTACGTGGTCGTGAGTATCCTGGTGGGGGCGTGGTATGTCCGCCGCGACCGGGGCGGGCTTTGTTGACAAGGACGCGCCTTTTGGGTAGAATTGGCATAGACTGCGAAACTGTATGGGGGGTACGACATGGAACTGGAACTGCTCCGCACCGGCTGGGTGTCCATTCTGCCGCCGGTCATCGCCATCGTGCTGGCGCTGGTGACCCGGGAGGTCTACTCCTCCCTGTTCGCCGGGATCTTTACGGGTATGCTCATCTACTCCTTCGCCTCCGGCGCCTCGGTGCTGGCCGCGGTGGCCCGGACCTTTGACATGATGGCCCACAAGATCGCCGAAAACGGCTACATGATCATCTTCCTGGCCCTCCTGTGGGCGGTGGTGATGGTGGTGACCCGCTCCGGCGGCTCCCAGGCCTACGGCAAGTGGGCCAGCACCCGGCTGAAGAGCAAGCGCAGCTCCCGGCTGGCCACCGCCCTGCTGGGCCTGCTCATCTTCGTGGACGACGGGTTCAACTGCCTCACCGTGGGCACCGTCATGGGCCCCATCACCGACAAGCACCGGGTCTCCCGGGAGAAGCTGGCCTACCTCATCGACGCCACCGCCGCGCCGGTGTGCATCATCGCCCCTGTGTCCTCCTGGGCGGTGGCGGTGGCCTCGGAGCTGGACAGCGCCGGGGGCTTTTCCGCCTTTCTGAAGACCATCCCCTATAACTTCTACGCCCTGCTGACCCTGCTGATGGTCTTCGCCCTGTGCGTGGGCGGCATGGACTTCGGGCCTATGCGGCGGGCGGAGGCGCGGGCCGACGCCACCGGGGAGACCGGGCGGATCGGCCAGGACGAGCAAAAGGACGCCCCCGGCGGGAAGGGCCGGGTGCTGGACCTGGTGTTGCCCATCCTGGTGCTGGTGGTCTGCGCCATCCTGGGCATGGCCTACGTGGGCGGGTTCTTCAGCGGCGTGCCCTTCAGCCAGGCCATCGGGGCCAACCCCACCGCCGGGCTCACCCTGGGGGCCTTCGCGGGGCTGGTCACCGCCATGGTCCTCTACCTCCCCCGGCGGCTCATGACCTTTACGGCGTTTATGGAGAGCATCGTGGACGGCATCAAGGGCATCGTGCCCCCCATGCTCATCCTCATCCTCTCCTGGTCCCTCAGCGGGGTGTGCCGGGAGCTGATCGGCACGGGCTACTTCGTGGGTGACTTTATCCAGAACACCCGCTTCCCCCTGGCGCTGCTGCCCGCCATCGTCTTCGCCGTGGCCGCCTTTCTGTCCTTCTCCATGGGCACCGCCTGGGGCACCTTCGGCATCCTCATCCCCATCGTCACCATGATCTTCGCCGGGACGGGCTCTGACCTGCTCATCCCCACCCTGGGGGCCACGCTGGCGGGCTCTGTGTACGGCGACCACTGCTCCCCCCTGTCGGACACCACCATCCTGGCCTCCACCGGCGCCCAGGTGCGCCACATCGACCACGTGGAGACCCAACTGCCCTACGCCACGCTGGTGGCGGTCATCTGCGGGGTGGGCTATGTGATCGTGGGCTTTGTGAAGGAGCCCTGGATCCCCCTGGCCCTGTCGGCGGCGGCGCTGTTGGGGATCCTGTACGCGCTCCACCGCGGGGAGGGCGGAAGGGCCGATGGCTGATATCGTCGAAATCACCGACTTTCAAGACCCCCGGCTGGACGCCTACGCCCGGCTCACCGAGGCCCAACTGCGAAACCGCCTGGAGCCCCGGCTGGGCATCTTTATCGCCGAGAGCCCCAAGGTCATCGACCGGGCGCTGGACGCGGGGTGCCAGCCGGTGAGCCTGCTCATGGAGCGCAAACACCTCGCCGGCCAGGGCGCGGCCATCATCGCCCGGTGCGGGGACGTGCCGGTCTACACCGCCGACGACGACCTGCTCGCCGGTCTCACCGGCTACCCACTCACCCGGGGGGTGCTGTGCGCCATGCGGCGGCCCGATTTGCCCAGCGTGGAAGCGCTGTGCGAAAACGCCCGGCGGGTGGCGGTGCTGGAGAACATCGTGGACCACACCAACGTGGGGGCCATCTTCCGCTCCGCGGCGGCGCTGGGGATGGACGGGGTACTAGTCACCCCCGGCTGCTGCGACCCCCTCTACCGCCGCTCCGCCCGGGTGAGCATGGGCACCGTCTTCCAGGTGCCCTGGACCCGCATCGGCGAGAGCTTTGACCAGTGGCCCCAGCCGGGGCTGGCGCGGCTGAAAGCCCTGGGGTTCAAGACGGTGGCGATGGCTCTGCGGAACAACACCGTGGACATCGGCGACCCCGCTCTGCGGCGGGAGGAGCGGCTGGCTATCATCCTGGGCACCGAGGGGGACGGGCTGGCCGCGCGCACCATCGCCCAGTGCGACTACACCGTGAAGATCCCCATGGCCGGCGGGGTGGACTCGCTCAACGTGGCCGCCGCCAGCGCGGTGGCGTTTTGGGCCCTGCGGGTATGACGGCGCGGGGGGCTTGGCGGCCCGCGACGGGCGGCGGTTGTCCACTCGACGGAGGGATGCCCTCTTTTTGTCCGTAATGGCAAGGTTTTCCCTCTCAACGGAAGTTGGTTGATTGCCCACACTGGGCAAAGGTCGCGCCTCCCGGCGCAGGGGCCAGGACCATTTCTCTTTTCTCTGCGGAGAAAAGAGAAACGGTCCTGGACTCCAAAGAGAAAAGAATTTGGCTTATGATTGGTGCCCCTTCCTCTTCCACTCGGCGGCCCGGATTAGCTGGATCGCTCGTGGAAGATGCCGCCACTGGGCGGCGCAATGTGGTACGCTAACGAAGCGTAACGTTTCTATTGCAACCGCCGCGGCCGCCTCTGGGGACTAGGACTAGATGGCCGCTCCACTTTCCCTTCGCCTTTCACCACTCACCCCACGTAAAAACGGACTTTCAGTCCTTCGCCATAGAGGTGGCCGCGGCGGTTGCAATAGGAGGACTACTTTATTCCCGGTACGGCGTCGCGCCGCCCAGTGGCGGCATCTTACTCTTGCAATCCTGTCATTCCGGGCCGCCGAGCAATAGAAACGATGGCAACAATAATCAGCCCCATCTTTTCTCTTTGGAGTCCAGGACCATTTCTCTTTTCTCCGCAGAGAAAAGAGAAATGGTCCTGGCCCCCGCGCCGGGAGGCGCACGTCCTGCCCACGTTGGGCAAACAACTCACCCCCCCGTTCGGGAGGATAGACGCCGCCCATGCGCCGGCAGGCGCGCCCTTTTGCCCGTGGCGGGCAAGCAACACCCCCCGTATTGCCCGCTTTCCCGCCCGGTCTGTCAGGCTGAAAATACCGCGGCGATGTTTTCCGGGGTGAACGCGTACCACCGGGCCGGCGGCTGGGCGTTCCAGTGTTCCAGGGCGGCGGTGTACGCCGCCTCGCTGACCTCCTCGCCGTTTACCGTGTAGCGCATATGAGACCAGTCGCCATCCACCGGCAGTTGATACAGCACGTCCTCGATGGACGCCGTGCCGTCCGCCGGGAAGTGGAGCCGACCCACCCCGCTCTCCGCGGCGCTGCTGGAGTTGGGGGCGGTGCCGTCCGCTTTCAGATCCCAGGCGTTGAACCAGCGGACGGGATAGGCGTACCCATGCACCCCGCTGTTTTCACAGTGAAGCACAAAGGCCCAGCCGCCTCCGCCGTCGGTGCGGAGCACCGCCTCGTCCACCCCGTCGCCGTCCAGGTCCAGGACGGCGAACTCTTGGGGCGTCAGTCCGCCCCCGCCCTGATCCGCGCCCAGGGCCGGCCACAGGTCGGTCACGTTGGCGGTGTGGGACACATCGTCGCCGTGCTGGCTCCCGCTGGAAAATTCGACGTCCTCCGCCTGGGCCAGCACCCGGCCGAGCGCCTGCCGGGCGGCCTGGGCGGTGGCGGCGGGTACATACTGGAAAGACTTGCACACCAGCCCGCCGCCCTCCAGGCCCAGTTCCACCCGGACGGCGCCGCGCTGTCCCTGCCAAATGCCCAGGTCGCAGTACAGCCGACCATCCTTCACGGCGAACGCATAGTAGTTGCCAAACGCCATGGTGCTCATCAGGTCCGTCTCCGTGGGATAGTCCTCGTCCCACGCCGATTTGGCGATGGTCTCCGCCACGCCGGGGGCGGTGAGGTAATAGTTGTCCCCCTTGCCGGTGAGTTGGACCTGTTCAAAGATCACCCCGGGCAGATCGTCCCGGGTGAACGCGGCCAGCGGCTCCAGCGTGTCCCCGTCAAAGACGCGCAGGGACTGGAGCAGGCCGCCCATCAAGTGGCTGGTGGTGTACGCCAGCACCACCTCCTGGGCGCCGTCGCCGTCCAGATCGGCCCCGGCCAAGGTGATGGGCGTCTCCTCCACCCAGTCGTCGGTAAATCGCGCCTGCGCTTCGCCGCAGGTCACCGTGAAGGCGGCGCCGCCCACCTCGCCATCCGGGTTGCCGCCCTTGTAGTCCATGGTCAGCGTAACCGCTCTGCCGTTGACCTGGGCGGTGGCGGCGGCGTTCTCCACATCGGCGAACTCCGGGCTAACGCGCTCCGCGGGCTCCGCCTTGGGGGGCGCGGGGGAGGTGAAGGAGCAGGCGGTGACGGCCAGGGTCAGCGCGGCGGCCAGCGCCGCGGCCCAGGCCGTCCGCTTCGGGGCGTGGGCAATGCGTCGTACCCGCTCCAGCAGGTCCTTCTGCCCCTCGGTCATGGTGGTGGAGCAGGTGAACAGCCCGCCGGGGCAGGGCTTCTCCCGCACCAGCGCCAGCAGGGTGCGCCCGTAGGCGATGCGCTCCCCGGGGCCCAACCGTTTCAGCGCCCCTTCGTCGCAGGCCAATTCGCAGTCCCTCCGGCTGAGAATCGCCGCCATCCACACCAGCGGGTTCCACCAGTGGACGGCCAAGGCCACGCCCCGCAGAACGTTCCAAAGGCGGTCCCCATGCCGGAAATGGGTGGTCTCATGGGCCAGGACGTGGCGGAGTAAGACGGGGTCCTCCGCCGCCTGGGGCGTGACATAGACCGCCGGGCGGATCAGCCCGGACAGGCAGGGGGAGGGCAGGCCCGGCGCCACATAGACGGGCAGACGGCCCTCCGCGTGCTCCAAGGGTAGCCGCGCCCGGCGCAATTTCCCGGCAAAGCGCAAATTGCAGACCAACAGCGCCGCGGCCACGACCGCCGACCCGGCCAGCCACACCCAGCCGAGCCATCCGAGGGCGCTGGCCCAGCCCGGACCCTCGGTTGCGGGGCGCGCCGCGGGGACATTCGGCGCGGCGGATGGCGCCGTTATCTCGACCGGGGCAGGGGGTGCGGAGACGGGAGCGCCCACGGGCTCGGCCGGGGCGGCGATCCCCACGCCCGGCGCGGTCGTCTCCACCCGTGCCGCCGGGGGAAGGGCCGGCCCGGCAAGGGGGATGCGGAACAGATAGGCCGGCGTCAACAGCCGCGCCAGCACCACGGCCCACAGCGCGTACCGCAGGCAGGCGCTCACCCGCCGCCCAAACAGCGCCCGCAGGGCCAGCACGGCCAAAATCAGGGCCGAGGACGCCAGCGCCCAGCCCAAAAGCCGTGTCAGCCTCATGGCTCCTTCTCCTGTTCCGCCTCGTCCAGAATGGCCCGCAGCTGGGCGATCTGCTCCCGGCTCAGGCCGTCGCTCCGCACCATGGCGCTCATCATCAACTCGACGCTGCCCTGGTACACCCGCTTCAGAAAACTGCGGGTCTCGGTGGTGGCCGCGTCCTCCCGCTCCACCAGGGGGACATAGACCTTTTCGCGCCCCATCTGCCGCCGCCCCACCAGCCCCTTGGCCTCCATGCGGCCCAGGATGGTGATGGTCGTGCTCCGCGCCCACCCCACCGTCCGCTCCATCTCGCCCACGAGTTGCAGCAGCGGGCAGGGATCCTTCTCCCACAGGCAGTTGAGAATATTCCACTCGCTGGAGTTCAACTTAATGTCACCCATCGCTCACACCCCTTTATCTACATTGTAGACATAGCATAACGTAAGATATCTACAATGTCAACAAAAGAATGATTACAGTCCGGTGACAACAAACCCCGCCCCCGGCGTTGCACGCCGGGAGCGTTCGGTTTGAAGGCGGGACGGTTGGGTTTTTGGTGGTTGAGTGGCGAAAGGTGAAGGAAAAGGAGAGCCACCTTCTAATCCTAGTCCCCAGAGGCGGCCGCGGCGGTGGCAATAGGAGGACTACTTTATTCCCGGGACGGCGTTGCGCCGCCCAGTGGCGGCGTCGTCCTCGCAAGCTCCATATCCCTCGCCCCCGGCTAAAGCCGAGGGCTCACTCATTCCGCTGCTCGTCCTCTCCCCAACAAGGGCTTACGCCCTTGCTGGGGGCCCCGTGTCGCGATCCTGTCTTTCCGGGCCGCCGAGCAATAGAAACGATGGCCAACAGTAATAAGCCCCATCTTTTCTCTTTGGAGTCCAGGACCGTTTCTCTTTTCTTCGCAAAGAAAAGAGAAATGGTCCTGGCCCCCGCGCCGGGAGGCGCACGTCCTTGCCCACGTTGGGCAACAACTACCCCCCGTTCGGGAGGACAAACCTCGTCCATTGTAGGCGCAACCCCCCCACCGAGTGGCAAAACCTCGCCCTTCGGGGCCACAAACGCCCGGTGGGAGGCTGCGCCTCCATCGGGCTCTTGTTTTTTTGCGCGGGATGTGGTAGGATAAGTTATTCTGGAGAAATTCTACCAACAAAAGGGGGTGTGGCCGTGGGCTCCTTTGCCAACTTCGCGCGGAGTATGGACTGGCAGGGCCTGCTGACCGCCCTCTTCACCGCCGCGGCGGCCCTGGTCTGCCTGACCTTCCACGAACTGGCCCACGGGGTGGTGGCCTACCGTCTGGGGGACCCTACCGCCAAGAACGCCGGGCGGCTCACCCTCAACCCCATCCGGCACATTGACCCCCTGGGCCTGCTGCTGATGATCACCGCCCACGTGGGCTGGGCCAAGCCGGTGCCGGTGGACCCCCGGTACTTCAAGCGGCCCAAGGAGGGTATGGCCCTCACCGCCCTGGCCGGGCCGGCGTCCAACTTCCTGCTGGCGTGGGCCTTTCTGCTGTTGGCGGGGTGCGCGGCGCGGCTGTTGGACGCGCTCCCCCCGGACGGGCCGGTGTGGACGTTCTACGCCGCGCTCTACCTGGCCCAGTTCCTGCTCAACGCCGCGGTGCTCAGCGTGGGGCTGGGGCTGTTCAACCTCTTCCCCATCCCGCCCCTGGACGGCTCCAAGGTGCTGTTCTCCCTGCTCCCGGACAAGGTCTACAACACCATTTTGCGCTATGAGCGCTTCGGGATGCTGGCGCTGTTGGCGGCGGTGTGGCTGGGCTGGCTGGACCGGCCGCTGACCTACCTCATCACCCATGTGGTCCACTACCTGGGCCTCATCAGCTTTTTCCCCTATCCCCTGTATTTCTGAGGGCCGTTCGGCCCAAAAAGGAGGTGAGAGACCGTGGAGGAATTGACGTTCCACCTGACCCACGTGGTCAAGGCCAGGGACGACGACATGGAGGACTTCAACGGCCCTCTCGACCTCATTTTGAGCCTGCTTGCCAAAAACAAGATGGAGATCAAGGACATCCAGATCTCCCTCATCCTGGACCAGTACCTGGCGTGGATGGACCGGCGCAAGGAGCTGGACCTGGACGTGGCCAGCGAGTTTGTCACCATGGCCGCCCACCTGGTCTACATCAAGACCCGGATGCTCCTGTCCATCCACGACGAGGAGGCTATGAGCGAGATGGAACAGCTCATCGCCGACCTGGAGGCCCACCAGCGCCACGAGAGCTATTTGAAGATCCAGGCCGTCGCCCCCCAGCTGGGGGAGCGGTACCTCTACGGGCGAGACTATATCACCAAGGGCCCCGAGCAGCTGGGGACCCGGCGGATCTTCCACTACCGCCACCAGCCCGAGGACCTGTTCCGGGCCATCTCCCTGACCATGGAGCGGCTGGACAGCCGCCTGCCGCCGCCCATGGTGGCCTTTGAGGGCATCGTGGGCCGGGAGCCCTACCCGGTGGGAGACAAGGCCAACGAGGTCATTGGCCGCCTGCGCGCCTTCGGCGTGGCCCGGTTCCTCTCCCTCTTTCAGGGCAGCCGCAGCCGCAGTGAGATCGTGGCCACCTTTCTGGCGGTGCTGGAGCTGTGCAAGGCCTGCCGGGTCCTGCTGGCGGGCACCGCGGAGGACTGCACCGTCACCTGCATCGACGATGGCGACCAGCTGCCCGAGCTGAACGTGGACACCTATTAAGGGGGGGATCCGCATGGACGTGAAAGAGACTCAGCACATCATCGAGGCCATCCTCTTTGCCGCCGGGGAGCCGGTGGGGGTGGAGCGGCTGTGCCTGACCCTGGAGCTGGACCGGGAGACGGTGGACGAGCTGTGCCGCAACCTGGCCGACCAGTACGCCTACGACCACCGGGGCATCCGGGTCCTCCAGCTGGACAACGCCTGGCAGATGGCCTCCGCCCCGGAGTACGCCGAGGCGGTGCGCCAGACCTTTGAGTCCCGCAAGCCCGCCAAATTGAGCCAGCCCGCCCTGGAGGTGCTGAGCATCATCGCCTACTTCCAACCCACCACCCGGGCCTACGTGGACCAGGTGCGGGGGGTGGACAGCTCCTACACCGTGGGCCTGCTGTTGGAGCGGGAGCTCATCGAGGAGTGCGGCCGTCTGGCGGTGCCGGGGCGGCCCATCCTCTACCGCACCACCAAGAACTTCCTGCGCTCCTTCTCCCTCTCCTCCCTGGACGAGCTGCCCGAGCTGCCCAACTCCACCCCCGAGGACGGGCAGATCACCCTGGAGCTCCAGGCCAACATCGAAAAGCTCCGGGCCCAGCAGGAGATGGCCGACGTGTCCGACGACGAGCTCCTCGCCGCCGCGGCCCGCCTGGCCGCCGAGGAGGCCGCCCCGCCCCTGTCGGAGGAGGAGTTCCCCGCCCAGGAGGAGGCGCCGGATCAAGAAGCGCCCCAGGCGGACGGCGCGCCCGCCGGGCCGGAAGCGCCGGAGGCGGAGGACGACGGCCACGGGGAGCGGGAGGGATGAAGGTACTGCTCATTGTCCTGCTGGTCCTGCTGATCCTGCTCCTGCTCCCCTTCGGCGGGGCGGCGCGGTACGACCAGGACGGCTTTGCCGCCTGGGTCAAGGTGCTGTGCTTCCGCTTCAAAGTCTTCCCCCGCGAGAAGGGGAAAAAGAAGGCCAAGAAGAAGGAGAAGGCCCCACCCCAGGAGGACGCGGGCAGCCAGGACGAGGCGGAGGCCGAGAAGCAAAAAAAGGGCGGGGCGCTGGACCTGGTCCGGGCCGCTCTGCCGCTGGTAGGGCCCGCGCTGGCGGGGGTGAAGAAGCGGCTGACCATCGACGAGCTGGAGCTCTTTGTCACCTGGCGCTCCGACGACCCCGCCGACGCCGCCATCGGCTACGGCCGGGCCAGCGCCGCGCTGGGGGCGCTGTGGGCGCTGGTGGACGAGAATTTCAAGGTAAAGAAGAGCCGCCTGGGCTGTCGGGCGGACTTCGGCGGCGGCAAGAGCGAGGTCTACGCCAGCGCCGCGCTGTCTCTGAACCTGTGGAAGACCCTGACCCTGGGCGTGCCCCTGCTGGTCCGATTCCTTAGGAACTATACCCGGCTCAAGCGGGCCCGGGACGATAAAACGAAGAAAGAGGCGTAAACTATGAGCGAACACGGCAATCCCATCAGCGACGTTATGGCCGCCACTCTCCAAAAGCTCCGGGAGATGCTGGACGTGAACACCATCGTGGGCGAGCCCATCCGCACCCCCGACGGGCTCATGCTCATCCCCATCTCCCGGCTCTCCATGGGCTTTGCCAGCGGCGGGAGCGAGTTTGGCAAGACCCCCAAGGTGGAGGGCAAAAACAACTTCGGCGGCGGCGCCGGGGCGGGGATCAAGATGGAGCCCATCGCCTTTTTGGTGGTCCGGGGGGACAACGTCCGGCTCCTGCCCGTGGGCCCCGGCCCGGTGTCCACCCTGGACCGGGTGGTGGACACCGTCCCCGACGTGGTGGACAAGGTCATCGCCTTCCTGGACCAGCGCAAGGCGGAACAGGGGGATAAAGAGGAATTTTAAGGCCATACTAGGGTCAAATCGCCTGGCGAGGTGACCCTTTTATGAAGAAACGCTCTGTGGGCACTCTGCTGGCCCTGGCCCTGTGCGCCCTGCTCTGCCCGCCCGCACCCGCCCGGGCCCTGTCCACCTCCGCCCAGTCCGCCATCCTGATGGAGGCGGGCTCCGGGCGGGTGCTGTACGCCCAGGCCGAACGGGAGCGGCGCTCCATCGCCTCCACCACCAAGCTCATGACCGCCCTGGTGGCGGCGGAGCACTGCCCGGACCTGAGCCAGATCGTCACCGTGGACCCCGCCGCCGTTGGGGTGGAGGGGTCCTCGCTCTATCTCAAGGCGGGGGAACAGCTTCCCCTGGAACACCTGCTGTACGGGCTCCTGCTCCACTCGGGCAACGACGCGGCGGTGGCGGTGGCCATCCACTGCGCCGGGGATGTGGAGACCTTTGTGGGGTGGATGAATGACAAGGCCCAGGCCCTGGGCATGGCGGACAGCCACTTTGAAAACCCCAACGGCCTGGAGGGGGAGGCCCACTACTCCACCGCCTACGACCTGGCCCTGCTGGGCCGGGCGGTGCTGGCAAACGACGCCCTGGCCCCCATCGCCGCCACCCGGTCCATCACCCTGGGGGCCCGGACGCTGAGCAACCACAACAAGCTCCTGTGGCGCTACCCCGGCTGCGTGGGGTTGAAGACGGGCTACACGAAAAAGGCGGGGCGGACCCTGGTCTCCGCCGCCACCCGGGGCGGGACGACTCTCATCGCCGTCACCCTGAACGACGGGGACGACTGGGCCGACCACGCCGCCCTGCTGGACTACGGCTTCGGCCTGTGCCGCTCCCACCTGCTGGCCCGGGGCGGCAAGGAGGTGGGGCTGATCCCGGTGGAGGGCAGCCTGATCCCCGCCGTGGGGGCGGTGGTCCGGGCGGACGCGCGCGCCGCCCTGCTCACCGGGGAGGCGGTCACCGCCCGCTGGGACCTGCCCCAGCGCCTCTCCGCCCCGGTCCGGGCCGGGGACCCGGTGGGGTCGCTGACCTTCTGGCTGGACGGCCGGGAGATCGCCCGGGCCGACCTGGTGGCCGCCGACGACGCGCCGGAGGACCGCAAACGCTGAAAGGGGGCATGGCCCTTGGAGGAACGCCTGCAAAAGCTCCTGTCCGCCGCCGGGGTCTGCTCCCGGCGGCAGGCGGAGGAGTATCTGAAAGAGGGCCGGGTGCTGGTCAACGGCGTCCCCGCCGGGCTGGGGGACAAGGCCGACCCGGAGCGGGACACGGTGACCTTTGACGGCGCGGACATTGTAAAGCCGGAACACTTTACATATTTGATGCTCCACAAGCCCCGCCTGACCGTCTCCACCCTCTCCGACGACCGGGGACGGCCCACGGTGGCCGACCTGGTGGCGGACTGCCCGGTGCGGGTGTGGCCGGTGGGGCGGCTGGACTGGGATTCGGAGGGGCTGCTCCTGTTCACCAACGACGGGGCGCTGACCAACCGCCTGCTCCACCCCAGCCACCAGGTGGAGAAGGAGTACCTGGTCACCGTCCGGGGGGACGTGGACGCCGCCCTGCCGGTGCTCACCGGGCCCATGGAGCTGGACGGGGCCCCGTTGGCCCCCGCCCGGGTCCGGGCGCTGGGGGGAAATCGGCTCTCCGTCGTCATCCACGAGGGGAAGAACCGCCAGGTGCGGCGGATGTGCGCCCTGGCGGGGCTGGAGGTCCTCCGGCTCAAGCGGGTGCGGGAGGGCGGCCTGACCCTGGGGGCCCTGCCCCGGGGGCAGTGGCGGTATCTGACGGTGGAGGAGGTCCGGGCTCTGACGGAGGGGTGAGAGCGCCCCTGTTTGCAAGTCTTTGAAATAAATCTTGCAAAACCTCTTGCATTTTCGCCCCGGTTGGGGTAAGATAGACGTGCTGGCGCGCCGCGGACGGCGGCGCGCCGCTTTACCTCAAAACAGGGGAGGTCCTGCCCGATGAACCGGGACATTTTGTCCGTTATCCAAGCGCAGATGCCCACCTTTTCCAAGGGGCAGAAGCTCATCGCCAACTATATTTTGCAGTCCTACGACAAGGCCGCCTTTATGACCGCCAGCAAGCTGGGCAAGACGGTGAAGGTCAGCGAGTCCACCGTGGTCCGCTTCGCCGCCGAGCTGGGCTACGACGGCTACCCCGCCATGCAACGGACCTTGCAGGAGATGATCCGCAACAAGCTCACCTCCATCCAGCGCATCGAGGTGGCGGACGACCGCATGGCCAACCACGACGTTTTGTCCATGGTGATGCACTCGGACATGGAAAAGCTCCGCATGACCCTGGACCAGATCGACCGGGACGCCTTTGACGGCGCGGTGCGGGACATCGTGGGCGCCAAGCGGATCTACCTCATCGGCGTGCGCTCCGCCGGGGCCATCTCCACCTTCCTGGCCTTCTACTTCAACCTGATCTTCGACAACGTCACCCACGTCACCGCCGCCTCCGCCAGCGAGATGTTTGAACAGCTCCTGCGGGTGGGCCGGGAGGACGTGGTCATCGGCGTCAGCTTTCCCCGGTACTCCAAGCGGACGGTGAAGGCCATGGAGTTCGCCCGGGACCGGGGCGCCCACGTCATCGCCATCACCGACTCCGACGCCTCCCCCCTGGCCGCCGCCGCCCAGCGGCTGTTGGTGGCCAAGAGCGACATGGTCTCCTTCGTGGACTCCCTGGTGGGCCCGCTGAGCCTGGTGAACGCCCTGATCGTGGCCATCGCCCGGGCCAAGAAGGAGGACCTGTCCCGCAATCTGGAGGAATTGGAGCACATCTGGGAGGAGTACGAGGTCTACGAGAAGGTGGAGGAGGGCCAGTGAGCCACCCCATCGTGGTCGTCGGTGGCGGGGCCGCGGGGATGATGGCCGCCCTCACCGCCCGGCGGGCGGGGGCCCCGGTGACCCTCATCGAGCGCAACCCCAAGCTGGGCCGCAAGCTCTACATCACCGGCAAGGGCCGGTGCAACCTGACCAACCACTGCGCCCCGGAGGAGGCGCTGGCCCACATTCCCTGTAACGGCAAGTTCCTTTACAGCGCCATGTCCGCCTTCCCCCCCGCCGCCGCCGAGGCGTTCTTTGAGGACCTGGGCGTTCCCCTGAAGGTGGAGCGGGGCAACCGGGTCTTCCCCGTGTCCGACAAGGCCGCCGACGTGATCGACGCCCTCTTTTCCGCCCTCCGCAGGGCGGGGGTGGAGCTGGTGGAGGACCGGGTCAAGGCCCTGCGGCACAAGGGCGGGCAGATCGTCGCCGCGGAGGCGGAGAGGGGGGTCTTCCCCTGCTCCGCCCTCATCGTCGCCACCGGCGGGCTCTCCTACCCCGCCACCGGCTCCACCGGGGACGGCTACGGCTGGGCTCGGGATCTGGGCCACACCATCGCCCCCACCCGGGGCTCGCTGGTGCCGCTGGAGGCGGAAGGGTGTTCCCCTTTACAGGGGCTGTCCCTCAAAAACGTCAAGCTGACGGCGAAAGACCAGCGGGGCAAGGTCCTCTATCAGGACCAGGGGGAGCTGCTGTTCACCCACTTCGGCCTGTCCGGGCCGCTGGTCCTCTCCTGCAGCGCCCACCTGCGGCAGTTTGACCGGGCGCGGTACACCGCCCACATCGACTTAAAACCCGCCCTCACCCCGGAGCAACTGGACAGCCGCGTGGTGCGGGACCTCCAGGAGTACGCCAACCGGGACATGGGCAACTACGTCCTCACCCTGGTCCCCCGACTGTTGGGGCCGGTGGTGCTGGAGCGGGCGGGCATCCCCCCCGCCCTGAAACTCAACTCCCTGACCCGGGAACAGCGCCGGGGGCTGGCGGAGGTCCTGAAGGACCTGGCCTTCCCCATCTCCGGGCCCAGGCCGGTGGAGGAGGCCATCGTCACCACCGGCGGGGTGCGCGTCAAGGAAGTGGACCCCAGAACCATGGGCTCCAAATTGGTGGAAAACCTCTATTTCGCCGGGGAGGTGCTGGACGTGGACGGCTACACCGGCGGGTTCAATCTGCAGATCGCCTGGGCCACCGGCCACTGCGCCGGCGACGCCGCCGCCCGGGCCTGGAAGGAGCATCAAACCCTATGAATCACGCCGCCATCGCCATCGACGGCCCCTCCGGGGCCGGCAAGTCCACCCTGGCTAAGCGTCTGGCCAAGGAGCTGGGCTTTCTCTACCTGGACACGGGGGCCATCTACCGCACCGTGGGGCTCCACGCCCTGCGCCAGGGGGTGGACCCCGGGGACGAGGCCGCCGTGCTGGCCCTGCTCCCCGGCCTCACCGTCACCACCGGCTACGGCCCCGACGGGCTCCAGCATATGTACCGAAACGGCGAAGACGTGACCGAGGCCATCCGGGAACACCAGGTCTCCGACGCGGCCAGCAAGGTCTCCGCCATCCCCGGCGTGCGGGCCTATCTGCTGGAGATGCAGCGGCGCGCGGCCCGGGAGAGCGACGTGGTCATGGACGGCCGGGACATCGGCACGGTGGTGCTGCCCCAGGCCCAGGTGAAGATCTTCCTCACCGCCCAGCCGGAGGCCCGGGCTCGCCGCCGCTATGACGAGCTTTTGGCCCGGGGTCAGCAGGCGGACTACGAACAGGTCCTGCGGGACGTGATCGACCGGGACTGGCGGGACACCCACCGGGAAGTGGCCCCCCTGAAGCAGGCGGAGGACGCCATTTTGGTGGACACCACCCAGCTTTCCCTGGAGGAGAGCTGGCAGAGGCTATATGAGGTAGTAAAGGAGCGGCTTTCTCAGTGAGTGAATTTTGGTTTCGATTTTTCCACGCCATCGCCTGGGTGATCTTCGCCGTCGTCCACCCCAGGCAGGTGATCGGCCAGGAGAACATCCCCCAGGGCCCCTGCCTGATCTGCGGCAACCACACCCGGTACTCCGACCCCATCTTCATCATCCTGTCCATGAAGCGGCGGGACCACCCCTACATCCTGGGCAAGGCGGAACTGCTCAAGATCCCCGTGCTGGGCTGGATCCTCAAAAAGGTGGGCATGATCCCGGTGGACCGGGGCAAGTCGGACGTGAAGGCCATCAAGGAGTGTATGCGGACGCTGAAGGAGGGCCACAAGCTCCTCCTCTTCCCCGAGGGCACCCGGGTGAAGGAGGGGGAGTCCCAGGACGCCAAGGCGGGGGCCGCCATGCTGGCGGCCCGGACGGGGGTCCCCATCGTCCCCGTCTACGTCCCCGCCCATTTGGGGTGGTTCCGGCGCACCCCCGTGGTGTTTGGGGAGGCGTACCGCCCCGCCCTGCCCCAGGACCGCAAGCCCAACGCCGAGGACTACCGCCGCGTCGCCGACGACCTGATGGCCCGCGTCAAGGCGCTGGCGGAGCGGGTTTGATATGGAAGTGATTTTGGCCCAGTCCGCCGGCTTCTGCTACGGGGTGCGGCGGGCGGTGGAGCTGGCCCAGCGGCTGGCGGCCTCGGGCGCGCCCTGCGCCATGCTGGGCCCCGTCATCCACAACGACCACGTCATCGCCCAGCTGGAGGCCCAGGGCATGGCCCTGTGCCACAGCGTGGACGACCTCCCCCCCGGCGCCACGGTGCTGTTGCGCTCCCACGGGGAGGCCCAGGCGGTGTATCAGGCCCTGGAGGCCGGGGGCTGGACGGTGGCGGACGCCGTCTGCCCCAACGTCAAGCGCATCCACCAGATCGTCTCCGAGGCGGGGGCGGAGGGCCGCGTCCCTCTGATCGTGGGCACGCCCACCCACCCGGAGGTGGCCGCCATCGCCGGGTGGTGTTCTTCTTCAGTTGTGGCGGATGGGCTGGAAAGTTTGAAAAAATGGCTGAATGAGGACGAATCAAGGCGAAATTTGCCTCTGACCATGGTTTCCCAGACCACCGCCATTCCCGCCCAGTGGGAAAGTTGCGTAGAATTTGCAAAAAAGGTGTGTACAAATCTAAAAATCTTTGATACAATATGTAATGCTACCTACAAGCGGCAGCAGGAAGCCCAGTGTTTAGCGGACCGATGCGATGGTATGGTCGTTATCGGGGATCCCAAGAGCTCCAACACCAAGCGGCTCTTCCAGCTCTGCCGTGAACGATGCGACGCGGTGGTGCGGGTCACCTCCGCCGCTGAGCTGGACCCATCTCAATTTGCCGGGATGTCCAGGGTGGGTATCACCGCGGGGGCGTCCACCCCCGGGTGGATAATAAAGGAGGTCTATGACACTATGAGCGACGAAAACATGATGGAGATCGAGGAATCCTTTGCTGAAATGCTGGAGAAGTCGATCAAAACTTTGCATACGGGGGATAAGGTCACGGGCGTTGTCACGGAAATCAACCCGACAGAAGTCTGCGTCGACCTGGGCACCAAGCACGCCGCCTACATTCCCCTGGATCAGTTGACCGACGACCCCAACGCCAAGCCGGAGGACCTGGTGAAGGTGGGCGACGAGATCGAGACCTTCGTGGTCCGGGTCAACGACCAGGAGGGCGTGGTCACCCTGTCCAAGAAGCGCCTGGACAGCGTGAAGAGCTGGGACGACATCGAGGCCGCCGTGGACGACCACTCCATCCTGGAGGGCGTCATCACCGAGGAGAACAAGGGCGGCATCGTGGCCAGCGTCCGGGGCGTGCGGGTGTTCATCCCCGCCTCCCAGTCCGGCCAGCCCCGGGGCGCGGACCTTTCTCAGATGCTCAAGCAGAAGGTCCGCCTCCGCATCACCGAGGTCAACCGCTCCCGCCGCCGGGTGGTGGGCTCCATCCGCGCCGTGGAGCAGGAGGAGCGCAACGCCAAGGCCGCCGAGGTGTGGGAGAACAT
Organism: uncultured Oscillospiraceae bacterium; assembly: GCA_947627325.1. Taxonomy (GTDB): domain Bacteria; phylum Bacillota; class Clostridia; order Oscillospirales; family Oscillospiraceae; genus MGBC124762. Next base: position 139,604 of record CANQVO010000001.1, read on the forward strand.
CGAGGAGGGCAAGGTCTACCAGGGCGTGGTCAAGTCCCTGGTGAGCTACGGCGCCTTTGTGGACATCGGCGGCGTGGACGGCATGGTCCACATCTCCGAGCTCTCCTGGTCCCGCATCAAGCACCCCTCCGAGGTGGTCAATGTGGGCGACGCCGTCACCGTCTACGTCCTCTCCTTTGACAAGGAGAAGCGCAAGATCTCCCTGGGCATGAAGGACCGCAGTCAGGATCCCTGGGCCCTGTTCACCGCCAAGTACGACGTGGGCAGCGTGGTCACCGCCAAGGTGGTCAAGCTGATGACCTTCGGCGCCTTTGCCGAGATCATCCCCGGCGTGGACGGCCTGATCCACATCTCCCAACTCTCCGACCACCGGATCGAGAAGCCCGGCGACGTGGTCAGCGAGGGCCAGGACGTCACCGTGATGATCACCGCCATCGACAAGGAGAACAAGAAGGTCTCCCTGTCCATCCGGGCCCTCATCGAGGAGGCCCAGGCCGCCAAGGCCGCCAAAGCCGCGGAGACCGCCATGGAGGAGGACGCCGTGGTGGCCACCGCCGACGGCGCGGGCACCACCGTCGCCCCCGAGTTCGCCGAGGAGGCCGAGCCCGCCGAGCCCGCTCCCGCCGAGGCCCCTGTGGCGGAGGCTCCCGCCGCTCCCGCGGAGGATGCCGCGCCTGTGGAGACCGCGCCCGCCGCGGAAGAGGCCCCCGCCGAGGCGGAGAAGACCGACGCGGAGTAAACCAATACCTGCCAAAGACAGGCACGCCGTGCCGGCGCGCCTGTCTTTTTGCGTGTATCCCACCAGAGAGAGGGAGGGAAGCCCATGCTGACCCAACAAGAGGCCCGGGAATTTTGCCGCCTGCGCCGCCAGGCCATCGCCCTGGACTACCCGGAACTGAACCCCCAACAGCTGGAGGGCGCTCTGACCACCCAGGGGCCCCTTCTCCTTCTGGCCGGGGCGGGCAGCGGCAAGACCACCGTGCTCATCCAGCGCATCGCCAACCTCATCACCTACGGCCGGGGCTCCGACTGCCCCGACGCCCCCGACTGGGCCACCGGGGAGGACCTGGACTTCCTGCGCCGGTACATAGAGAGTAAAGGCCAGGGCGACCGGGCCAAAATGCGGGCGCTGTGCGCGGTGGACCCCGCCGCCCCCTGGTCCATCCTGGCCATCACCTTCACCAACAAGGCCGCCGGGGAGCTGAAGGAGCGGCTGGGGGCCAGGCTGGGGGCGGAGCTGGCCCAGGACGTGTGGGCCGCCACCTTCCACTCCGCCTGCCTGCGGATCCTCCGCCGGGACATCGACAAGCTGGGCTTTGACCCCTCCTTCACCATCTACGACACCGACGACTCCCTGCGGGTCATCAAGGACATCCTCAAGACCAAGAACATGGATGACAAGGTCTTCGCCCCCCGGGCCATGCTGGGGCTCATCTCCAAGGCCAAGGACCAGGAGCTCCTGGCCGGGGAATACGCCCAGCGGCAGAGAAAGACGGGGGACGTGTATCTGATGAAAGCCGCGGAGGTGTATGAGGAGTACCAAAAGCGGCTGTGGGACGCGGGGGCGCTGGACTTTGACGATCTGATCCTCCACACCGTCCGACTGCTGGACGGCAACGAGGCGGTGCGGACCTTCTACCAAAACAAGTTCCGCTACGTCCTCATCGACGAGTACCAGGACACCAACGCCCTCCAGTACCGCCTGGCCTCCCTGCTGGCGGGCAAGTGGCGGAACATCTGCGTGGTGGGGGACGACGACCAGTCCATCTACCGCTTCCGGGGGGCCACCATCGAGAACATCCTCTCCTTCGAGAGCCAGTACAAGGGCGCCCAGGTCATCCGCCTGGAGCAGAACTACCGCTCCACCGGCCACATCCTGGACGCCTCCAACGCCGTCATCGCCAACAACCAGGGCCGCAAGGGCAAAAAGCTGTGGACCCGGCACCACCAGGGGGAGAAGCTGTCCCACTACACCGCCATGAACGAGTCGGACGAGGCGCAGTACGTGGCCGGCCAGATCATCGACGCCGTACAGCGGGGGGCCCGGTTCCAGGACCACGCCATCCTCTACCGCATGAACGCCCAGTCCAACCAGATCGAAAACGCCCTGAAGCGAAACGGCATCCCCTACCGCATCTACGGCGGCACCCGGTTCTTTGACCGGGCGGAGGTCAAGGATATGCTGGCCTACCTCTTTGTCCTCCACAACCCCGCCGACGACCTGCGGCTCCTGCGGATCATCAACAATCCCCCCCGGGGCATCGGCGCCACCACCCTGGAGCGGGCCCAGGCCATCGCCCAGGCCCAGGGGGTCTCCCTGTGGGAGGTGGCGGCCCACGCCCAGGACCACCCGGAGCTCCAGTCCGCCGCCGGGCGGCTGGACGCCTTTGTCCGGCTGATGACCGAGCTCCACGGACTGCTGGATACCATGCCGCTGAACGCCTTTTACGAAGAGCTCATGGCCCGCAGCGGCTACGCCGTCATGCTGGAGAGCCGGAACACCGTGGAGGACGCGGGGCGGCTGGAGAACATCCGAGAGCTGCTCACCTCCATCAACGGCTACCTGGAGGAGGCGGAGGACACGGCCAGTCTGGCCGGCTTTCTGGACATGATCTCCCTCTACACCACCCTGGACGACGGGGAGGCCGGGGAGGACTGCGTGAGCATGATGACCATGCACGCGGCCAAGGGCCTGGAGTTCCCCACCGTCTTTTTGGTGGGGATGGAGGAGGGGGTCTTCCCCGGCCTGCGCGCCATCGGCGACGCCGACGCGCTGGAGGAGGAGCGGCGGCTTTGCTACGTAGCCATGACCCGGGCCAAGGAGAAGCTGTGCCTCACCTCCGCCGCCCAGCGGATGCTCTTTGGCCACACCACCTGCAACCAGCCCTCCCGCTTTGTCAAGGAGATCCCCCCCGAGTACGTGGAGCGAAGCGGCAAGGAGTTCCTGTTCCGCCGGGACCCCATGGAGGACTGGGCCGGGGGCGTCACCCTGGAGCGGGGCGAGGACGGCCCCGGCCTCCGGGAGAGCCCCCTCCCCTCCCGCCGCCGGGAGGACGACTCCCCCTTCACCGCCCGGTACAGCCCCGGCGGCGCCCGCCGCTCCGCCGCGGGCACCTTTCGGGAGTATGGCTTTGAGGAGGACGCGGGGGGCTCGGTGGGGGTCTTTACCCGGGGCCGCCGCCCCGCCTCCGCCGCCACCGTCTCCACCGGCCGGACCGCCGCCCAGCCTCAGAAAGACGCCCCGCCCCTGCCCGACTTCAAGGTGGGGGATCAGGTCAACCACTCCGCCTTCGGCCCCGGCCTCGTCCTGGCCCTCAAGCCCATGGGGGGCGACGCTCTGGTCGAAATCGCCTTCGACCAGGTGGGCACCAAGCGGCTCATGCTTAAAAGCGCCGCCCAGCATATGAAAAAGGTGTGAAGGCTTACGCCTTCACACCTCTATCCAAAACCGCCAGGGGAAGTCCTTGGCCTCCTGGGCGTAATCCACGCCGATCCTTGGGCCGCAACGGATCGCGCCGATCTCTCCCTGCCGGGGCAGGACGTAGAGGGGCGGGGTCAGCAGGTCGTGGCCGTCCAGCGTTCTGTCAAGGGACATGGCTTTACAGACCTTTCCGGGGCCGTTGAGGAAGTTTTTCCGCTGGTAGGCCGTCAGCTCGCCCAGGTCCCGCCCGAAGCGGAGCCGGGCCATGGTCTCCGCCCCCGCCAGGGGCTCCAGACCCCGGATGAGCACCGCCGCCGGCTCCCCTTCCGGCTCTGTCACCAGGTTGAGGCAGGTATACATACCATAGATGAGGTAGAGGTAGGCGGTGCCGGGGCGGGCGAACAGGGTCTCGGTGCGGCGGGTGCGCTTATAATGATAGGCGTGGCAGGCCTTGTCACAGCGGCCGATGTACGCCTCCGTCTCGGTGATCCGGCCCAGCAGGAGCTCCCCGGCGTATTCCCGGGCCAGCACACAGCCCAGCAGGTCCCGGGCCACGGTCAGGGTGTCTCTGTTGTAAAAATCCCGGGGCAGGCGCTCCATCCCCACCACCTCCTGTTTTTTTCAGATTACCATTGGACAAAGGAGAAGTCAAGCCATGACCGAGAGCCAGACGAAAACCAAGATCTGGCCCCAGCTCTTGATGGTGGCCGCCACCGTCATCTGGGGCACCTCTTTCCTCATCATGAAGCAGGCGGTGGACGGTCTGCCCGTCTTCTACCTGCTGGCCGTCCGCTTCACCCTGGGCTCGGGGCTGTTGGCGGTGATCTTCTGCCGCCGGTGGAAGAACCTGGACCGGGCGGCCCTGAAGGGCGGGGCGGTGCTGGGGCTCCTGATGGAGGGGGCGTACATTTTCCAGACCTACGGCCTGAGCGGCCTGGGGCCCCTCCAGGGCACCACGCCGGGGAAGAACGCCTTTTTCACCGGGATCTACTGCGTGCTGGTGCCCTTTTTCTCCTGGCTCCTCTTCCGCAAGCGGCCCGACCTCTACAACGTGGCCGCCGCGCTGTTCTGCATGGCGGGCATCGGCCTGGTCTCTTTGGGAGGCGAGACGGGGCTGGTGGGGGGCGACGTGCTGACCATGCTGGGGGGCGCCATGTTCGCCCTGCACATCCTGGCCGTGCCCCGGTACGCCCAGCGTTCAGACGTGGTCTTGCTTACCGTCCTCCAGTTCGCCACCATGGCCGCCCTGTCCTGGCTGGGGATGCTGGTCGCCGGGCAGAGCGCGGTGCCCATCCCTCTGGACAACTGGGCCCGCATCGCCTATCTGGCCGCCTTTGCCACCGCCCTGGCCATGCTCTTTCAGAACGTGGGTCAGGCCAACACTCCCCCAGCCGCCGCGGCGGTCCTGCTGAGCCTGGAGGCCCCCTTCGGGGTGCTGTTCTCCGTCCTCTTTGGGGACGAGCGGCCCACCCCCGCCATGTATGCAGGCTTCGCTATCATCTTCTTCGCCATCATCCTCTCCGAGACCAAGCTCTCCTTCCTCCCCCGGCGAAAAAAATTTGACCGGGGGGCTTGACAAACGGGCGGGAGGCGCTTATAATTGCGGATAACAACTTCATCACAGTAAACCGATGAGGAAGAAAAGTACCCAGCATCGACCGAGCCGTAGCGAGTCCCGGAGGGTGTGAGCGGGACGCGAGGCAGCTGGGGAATGGCCTTCCGAGGGCGGGCTGAACGGCGCGCGGTATCCATCCGGCGCTCAGTAGTTCCCGACGGGTCCCCTCCCGTTAGAGCGCGGGGCCGAGTATGATGGTACTCGGAAGCGAGTGGGCGCCCGCGGGCGCCAATTTGGGTGGTATCGCAGAAGCAAAGGCTTTTGTCCCATGTGAGGGGCAAAAGTTTTTTGTTTCTTCGGCCTAACTCCGGCAAAGTTTCGCCCTCCATCTGCCGCCCAAATACAAAAAATGGAGGTCATCCCACATGAAAAACCGCAACATCGTCAAGAAGTTCCTGGCCCTGGTCCTGGGCGCGTCCCTGGTCCTCTCCCTGGCCGCCTGCGGCGGCTCCAAGTCCGCCGCCGACAGCACCGACGCCCCCGAGGCCACCGAGGGCGCCGACGCCACCCCCGCCGCCACCGAGACCTACAAGGTGGGCATCTGCAACTACGTAGACGACGCCTCCCTCAACCAGATCGTGGACAACATCCAGACCCAACTGACCGCCCTGGGCCAGGAGAAGGGCGTCACCTTTGAGGTGATGTACGACAACTGCAACGGCGACGCCGCCGTGATGAACCAGATCATCGCCAACTTCATCGCCGACGACGTGGACCTGATGGTGGGCGTTGCCACCCCCGTGGCGATGGCCATGCAGGCCGCCACCGAAGACAACCAGATCCCCGTGGTCTTCTCCGCCGTGTCCGACCCCGTGGGCGCTGAGCTGGTGGACTCCATCGAGGCCCCCGGCGCCAACATCACCGGCACCTCCGACTACCTGAACACCGACGCCGTGATGAACCTGATCTTCGCCGCCGACCCCGAGGTGGACAACGTCGGCTTCCTCTACGACCTGGGCCAGGACTCCTCCACCACCGCCATCGCCAACGCCAAGGCGTTCCTGGACGAGCGAAACATCGCCTATAAGGACTACAACGGCTCCACCACCGACGAGATCATGCTGGCGGTCCAGTCCATGAAGGAGGACGGCGTGGACGCCGCCTTTACCCCCTCCGACAACACCATCATGACCGCGGAGCTGGCCATCTATGAGGACCTGATCGACGCGGGCATCGCCCACTACACCGGGGCGGACTCCTTCGCCCTGAACGGCGCGTTCCTGGGCTTCGGCGTGGACTACGCCAACCTGGGCGTACAGACCGCCAACATGGTCGCCCAGATCCTGGTGGACGGGACCGACCCCGCCACCACCCCGGTCATGACCTTTGACAACGGCACCGCCACCATCAACACCGAGACCTGCGCCGCCCTGGGCTTTGACTACGAGACGGTGAAGGCCGCCTTCGAGCCCTTCTGCACCAGGATCCAGGAGATCACCACCGCCGAGTCCTTCGAGGACGTGGCGGGCTGAACCGGGCACACTACGGGGGATAGGGGCGCGCCCCTATCCCCTCTCTTTTAAGGAGGCTCCCTATGCTGTCTGTCGCCACCGCCGCCCTGGAACTGGGGCTGGTCTACTCTCTCACGGTGCTGGCTCTGTTCTTGAGCTACTCCATGCTCAACGTCTGCGACCTGTCCACCGACGGCTGCTTCACCCTGGGGGCCGCCGTGGGGGCCGTCGTGGCCGTGTCCGGCCACCCCGCTCTGTCCCTGGTGGCCGCCATGGGCGCCGGGGTGCTCTCCGGCTTCGTCACCGCCCTGCTCCAAACGAAAATGGGCATCAACAGCCTGCTGGCGGGCATCATCGTCAACGTGGGGCTCTACTCGGTGAATATGGCGGTGCTGGGGGGCTCGCCCAACATCAACATGAACAAGACCGTCACTATCTTCTCCACGGTCAAGTCCCTGCTGGCGGGCACCCCCCTGGCCCCCTTCTCCGAGATCCTGGTGGGCGCCGCCGCCGCCGCGCTGGTGATCGTCTTCCTCTCCCTGTTCCTCAACACCCGCCTGGGCCTCTCCATCCGGGCCACCGGGGACAACCCGGACATGGTGCGCTCTTCTTCTATCAGCCCCACCTTTACCACCATCGTGGGCCTGTGCGTGGCCAACGCCTTCACCGGCCTGTCCGGCTGTCTGCTGGGGCAGATGCAGAAGTCCATGGACGTGAACATCGGCCAGGGGGTGGTGACCGTCGCCCTGGCCTCCCTGCTCATCGGCGCCACTGTCCTGGGCCGGGGGCCCATCCCCCTGCGGGCCTTTGGTATGGTGGTGGGCGCGTTCATCTTCCGGCTGGTGTACGCCATCGCCCTGCGGCTGCATATGCCCGCCTTCATGCTCAAGCTGGTGTCCTCCGTCATCGTGGTGCTGGCCCTGTTCATCCCCTATCTGAAGGAGCAGTGGCCGGTCCTGAAGCGGCGGCTGGTCTACCGCTCCGCCGCGAGAAAGGGGGCGCGCTGAGATGCTGAGGATCGAGCACCTCTCCAAGACCTTCAACCCCGGCACGGTGAACGAGAAGACGGCCATCGCCGACCTGTCCCTCCACCTGGCCCCCGGGGACTTTGTCACCATCATCGGCTCCAACGGCGCGGGCAAGTCCACCCTCTTCAACGCCATCGCCGGGGATTTTATGGCGGACACGGGATCCATCCTCCTGGACGGGCGGGACATCACCTTCCTGCCCCCCCACAAACGCTCCAAGTCCATCGGCCGGCTGTTCCAGGACCCCATGCGGGGCTCCGCCCCCCACATGACCATCGAGGAAAACCTGGCCCTGGCCGCGGGCAGCGGCGGGTGGTTCTCCCACCTGACGGCGGCGGACCGGGTCCGCTTCCGGGACCGGCTGGCCCTGCTGGACATGGGGCTGGAGGATCGGATGCGCCAGCCCGTGGGCCTGCTCTCCGGCGGACAGCGCCAGGCCCTTACCCTGCTGATGGCCACCTTCTGCCCGCCCAAGCTCCTGATGCTGGACGAGCACACGGCGGCTCTGGACCCGGCCACGGCGGAGAAGGTGCTGGAGATCACCAAAAACGTGGTGAGCGAGAACAAGATCACCACCCTGATGGTCACCCACAATATGCACCAGGCCCTGGAGCTGGGCAACCGCACACTGATGATGGACGGCGGGAACATTGTGCTGGACGTGGCCGGGGAACAGCGCGCCAAAATGACGGTGGCCGACCTGCTGGCCCAGTTCAAGCTGGGCGTGGGGAAGGACCTGGACAACGACCGTATGCTGCTCTCCTGACCCCCGGCGCGTTTTTGGAGCTCCCCCGCTTCCAGCGGCGATCCCCGGACGAAAAACGCCGGAAACACCTCCCGAACACAGCAAAAAGAGCCCTGTCGGCGCGCGCCGACAGGGCTCTTTTATCTCGCTTACGCCTCCTCCCGGAACAGGCGGTTGAAGTCCCGGGGCTTGCGGGAGCGCAGGGCGACGGTCTGGCCGGTGACGGGGTGGGTGAAGGTCAGGCGGTGGGCGTGGAGGCAGAGCCGGCCGATGGGGCTCTTGGGCCCGCCGTAGCGCCTATCCCCCACCACCGGGCAGCCCAGGTCCTTCATGTGGACCCGGATCTGGTTCTTCCGCCCGGTTTGGAGGTAGAGCTCCAGGAGGCTGTACGTCCCGTTGGTCTTGACCAGGCGGTATTCCGTGATGGCCTCCTTGCCGTCCTGGCCGGGGCCGTCGGCGGAGTAGACCAGGTGGGTCCGGGTCTCCCGGAGCCAGGAGCGGACCACGTCCTCCTCCCGGGGCGGGCGGCCCGCCACCACCGCCAGGTAGCCCCGCTCCTGGACCAGGTTGTCCCAGTTCTCCTGGAGGGCGTCCTTTACCGCCTGGCTCTTGGCGAACAGGAGCAGGCCGGAGGTGTCCTGGTCCAGCCGGTGAACCACGTAGAGCCGCCCGGCGGGGTCTTTAAGGCGGTACGCCTCGGAGGTCATGCGCCAGGCGGTGCGGGTCTTTTCCCGGTCGCTGGCGACAGACAGGAGCCCGGCGGGCTTTTCCACGGCCAGCAGGTGGTCGTCCTCATAGCAGATGGGAAAGGGCAGGTCGGCGGGGGCGGGGTCGTCGGGGGGCAGGATGGTCACCACGTCCCCGGGCTGGAGGGGGGCGTCGTGCCGGGTGGTCACGGCGGCGTTCACCAGCACCTGGCGGTTGGTCAAGAGGTTTTTTACCGCGTTGCGGGACTTGCCCCGCACCGCCCCCAGCAGGAAGGGCAGAAGGGCCGTCTCCTCCCCCGCCGTCAGGTCCCGGCGGGGGTGGGGCTGTTTCCGCTTGTCCATGTCTGTCCTCCTCTCTCACACCAGGGGGGAGAAGATCCGCAGCAGGCCCCGGAGCACCCGCACCGGCCAGCGGACCTTCTGGCAGTCGGCCAGGGTGTAGGGCTGGCACTGCTCCAGGGTCTTCAAAAAGTCCTCCTTCACGTCCTTCACCGCCGGGCTGTCCAGCAACAGCGCGCCGTTTTCAAAGTGGAGAAAGAGACTGCGGTAGTCCAGATTCACCGAGCCCACCGTGGCGAAGCGGTCGTCCACGGCGAAGGACTTGGCGTGGAGAAAGCCGGGGGTGTACTCGTAGATCTTCACGCCCCCCCGGATGAGAAATTCGTAGTGGGCCCGAGTCAGGAAAAAGACCGTCTTTTTGTCCGGGATGTGGGGGGTCATGATCCGCACGTCCACCCCCGCCTTGGCCGCGGAGATGAGGGCGGTGTTCACCGTCTCGTCCACCACCAGATAGGGGGTCATGATATAGAGATACCGCTGGGCCCGGTTGATGAGGTTCAGGTAGACCGTCAGGGCCACCCGCTCGTCGTTCCAGGGGCAGTCGGTATAGGGCTGGACCCAGCCGCTGTCCGGGAAGCGGGGCACGTCCGCGGGGCGGAAGGGCTCGGGGTCCACGCTCTCATTGGTGATGAACCCCCACATGGACAAGAACATCACCGCCAGCGACCAGCACCCCGGGCCTTCCAGGCGGACGGCGCTGTCCTTCCAGTGGCCGAAGCGGATCTTTTGGTTGATATACTCGTCGGCCAGGTTGATCCCCCCGGTGAAGGCCACCACCCCGTCCACACAGCAGATCTTGCGGTGGTCCCGGTTGTTCATCAGGGCGGACACCACCGGGACAAAGCGGTTGAACACCAGGCATTTGATCCCCCGCTGGGCCAATTGCCGGTCGTACTTGTCGGGCAGGGCCACACAGCCCAGGTCGTCGTAGATCACCCGCACGTCCACGCCCTGCTTGGCTTTTTCCTCCAAAACGTCCGCCACCGCGTCCCAGAACGCCCCCTGGGTGATGATGAAATACTCCAGGAAAATATAGTGCTTGGCGTTTCTCAAGGCCTCCAACATGGGCTCCAGGCAGTCGTCCCCCAGGGGGTAGTAGGTACAGCGGGTGTCGGGGTAGGCGGGGCAGTAGCCGTACTCCTCCAGATACCGGGCCTGGCCCCCGGCCAGCGCCCCCAGCTCCTCGGTCACCCGCCGGCTCTGCCGGTCGGGGCGCAGGGTCTGGTCCATGGTCCACTCCATCTCCTCCAGCCGGCGGCGGATGCCGGGGGTGAAGCGGTTGCCCTGGCTGACCAGGTAGATCACCCCGCCAAAGACGGGGAAGGAGAGGATCAGCACGATCCAGGCGATCTTGTAGCCGTTGTTGGCGGGGCTGGAAATCAGCCACAGCACCGCCGCCGTGGAGAGGATGACCATCGCCCAGTAAAAGGGGATGAAATACTGGCTGAACCGGGCGGTCATCAGCACCAGCACGGCCAGCTGCAGGGCGATGCCCAGGCCGGTGAGCACCACCCGATGGCGCAGAAAGGCGCCCAGCTTTTTCATCGGAGCGCCCCCTCTCCGCCCTTGAGCACCACGTTGGCCTCCCCCAGCACCTCCCGGAGCTCCTGCAGGAGGGCAGGGTGGTGCTGGCACACAGCGCCCAGGCGCCTGCCCTCCCGCTCCAGGTACAGCACCGTCCGGTCCGTGCCGGGGAACAGGGAGAAGAGACAGCGCACCCGCTCCAGATGGGGGTCCTCCCCGGAGGCCAGGCGCAGAAACAGCCGCTGGTCCGGGTGGGCCTCCTGGGCCGGGCGGGCCTCCGCCCCGGCGGTCTCCAGGCCTGTCTCCAGAGAGCCGGCCCGGTCGCACATCAGCTGGGGGGCCTTCTCGTCCCGGACGGAGAGCTTGCCCGTCACCACCGCGGGGAGGTTGACCTTCAGGTAGCCCCCCGCCTCGTTCAGCGTGCGGGAGAAGACCAACAGCTCCATGGCCCCCGTGTCGTCCTCCAGGGTGACGTAGGCCATGAGGGTGTTGTTCTTGGTGGTCTTGGTCTTCACCGCCGTGACGATGCCCGCCAGGGTCACCTGCTGGCCGTCCCGGTACCGCTGGGGGCCCTCCTCCCGGGCGAAGTCGGCCAGGATGGGGCCGATGGGCTGGGCGTTCTGGGCTCGGGCGGCGGCGCGGTACTCGTCCATGGGGTGGCCGGAGAGGTAGAGGCCGGTGACCTCCTTCTCCATGAGCATCCGCTCCCGCTGGGTGAACTCGGGGATGTTGGGCAGGGGGATCTCGGGGACGGTGACCGTGTCCTCTCCCCCGCCGCCAAAGAGGTCGAACTGGCCCTCCAGGGTCTGCTTGTGGGCGTCGGCCACCGCGCCGGCCACCTGGTCGCAGACCTGCATGAGCTGACTGCGCCGCGCGCCGGTGGCGTCAAAGGCGCCGGAGCGGATCAGGCTCTCCAGCACCCGGCGGTTCAGGTCGTGTTCGTACATCCGGGCGCAGAAGTCGGTGAAGGAGCGGAAGGGCCCACGGGCCTCCCGCTCGGCCAGGACCTTTTCGGTAAACCCCCGGCCCACCCCCTTCAAGGCGGCCAGGCCGAAGCGGATATCCTTGCCCGAGACGGTGAACTCCGCCCCGGACTGGTTCACGTCGGGGGGCAACAGGGCGATGCCCATGTCCTTGCACTCGCCGATGTACTCCGCCACCTTGTCCTGGCTGTCCAGAACGGAGGTGAGGAGGGCGGCCATGTACTGGCGGGGGTAGTGGTATTTGAACCAGGCGGTCTGGTAGGCCACCACGGCGTAGCACACGGCGTGGGCCTTGTTGAAGGCGTACTCGGCAAAGTCCTCGATCTCGTCGTAGATGGCCACGCCCACCTCGGCGCTGACGCCGTTTTTCACGCAGCCGGGGATGTTCCGGGCCGGGTCGCCGTGGACAAAGAACTCCCGCTCGGCCTCGATCTGGGCGCGCTTTTTCTTGGAGATGGCCCGGCGGACCATGTCGGCCTGGGCGGTGGAGTAGCCCCCCAGCTTGCGGAAGATCTCGATGACCTGCTCTTGGTAGACGATGCATCCGTAGGTCACCTTCAGGATGGGCTCCAGCAGGGGGTGCTTGTACTGGATCTGGCTGGGGTCCTGCTTGCAGGCGATGAAGCGGGGGATGGAGTCCATGGGGCCGGGGCGGTAGAGGGCGATGATGGCGGTGATGTCCTCGATGTTCTGGGGCTTCAGGCCCACGCACACCCCCGTCATCCCGGCGGACTCCATCTGGAACACCCCGGCGGTCCTGCCCTGGCCCAGCATATCGTAGACCGCGGGGTCGTTTTCGTCGATGCTGTCCAGGGAGAGGCCGGGGTCCTCCTGGCGGGCGAGCTGGACGGCGTCGTCCAGAATGGTGATGTTGCGAAGGCCCAGAAAGTCCATCTTGAGAAGGCCCAGCTCCTCGATGGTGGTCATGGTGTACTGGGTGACGGGCACACCGTCGTTGGTGGCCAGGGGGACGTACTCGTAGACCGGCCGGCCGGTGATGACCACCCCGGCGGCGTGGGTGGAGGTGTTCCGGGGCATCCCCTCCACCGCCATGGCCGTGTCCACCAACTGCCGGGTCCGGGGGTCGGCCTCGTAGCGGTCCCGCAGGGGCTTGGAGAGTTTTAGGGCGTTTTCCAGGGTCATGCCCAGGGCGAAGGGCACCTCCTTGGCGATGACGTCCACCTCGGCGTAGGGGAAGCTCAGCGCCCGGCCCACGTCCCGGATGGCGGCCCGGGCCTTGAGGGTGCCGAAGGTGACGATCTGGCTCACCCGGTCCGCGCCGTATTTCCGGGCCACGTAGTCCATGACCTCCTGGCGGCGGCGGATGCAAAAGTCCGTGTCGATATCCGGCATGGTCACCCGGCCGGGGTTCAAAAACCGCTCAAAGACCAGGTCGTACTTCATGGGGTCCACTTCTGTGATGCGCAGGCAGTAGCTGACGATGCTCCCCGCCGCCGAGCCCCGGCCGGGGCCCACGGGGATGCCCTGGGCCTTGGCGTAGCCGATGAAGTCGGAGACGATGAGGAAGTAGTCCACAAACCCCATCTCCCGGATGACCCCCATCTCGTAGTCCAGCCGCTCCCGGTACGCCTGGGGCTGGTCTGGATAGCGGGCGGCAAAGCCCTGGGCGCAGAGGTCGCGGAAGTAGTCCCAGCTATCCGTATGCCCGTCGGGCAGCTGGAACTGGGGCAGGTGGTGGTGGCCGAACTCGAAGTCCACCTGGCACCGGTCGGCGATCTTCTGGGTGTTCTCGATCGCCTCGGGGAGGTCGGGGAACAGGGCGGCCATCTCCGCCTCGCTCTTGAGGTAAAACTCCTCCGTCTCGAACTTCATGCGGTTGGGGTCGTCCACCGTCTTGCCCATCTGGACGCACATGAGCACGTCCTGGACCCCGGCGTCCTCCTTGCGAAGGTAGTGGGCGTCGTTGGTGACCACCAGGGGCAGGCCCGTCTCCTCATGGAGGCGGATCAGATCCGCGGCCACCTGCTTTTGGGCGGGGATGCCGTGGTCCTGGAGCTCCAGGTAGTAGTGGTCGGGGCCGAAGATGGCGGCCATCTCCAGGGCGTGGGCCTTGGCCCCCTCGTAGTCCCCCGCCCGGAGGCGGCGGGGCAGCTCCCCGGCCAGACAGGCGGACAGGGCGATCAAGCCCTCGCTGTGAGCGCGCAGGAGGTCCATGTCCACCCGGGGCTTCATGTAAAAGCCCTCCACATAGGCCATGGAGACCATGTAGGAGAGGTTCTGATACCCCTTCTCGTTCTCGCACAGCAGGACCAGGTGGCGGCTCTCGCTGTCCAGGCCGTGTTCCTTGTCAAAGCGGGTGCGGGGGGCCACGTAGACCTCACAGCCGATGATGGGCTTGATCTCCGCCTTCTTGCAGGCCCGGTAGAAGTCGATGACCCCGTACATATTGCCGTGGTCGGTGATGGCGATGGCGCTCTGGCCCAGCTCCCGGAGCCGCTGGGCCAACTTGTCGATGCGGCAGACCCCGTCCAGCAGGGAGTATTCGGTATGCACATGGAGATGGCAGAAGCTCACGGGGCTCACCTCTTTCGGGATATGGTTCGGCGCGGTTCAGCACTCCTGGGCCAGGGCCATCAGCTTTCGCAGGCGGTGGTTCAGGCAGGACTTGCTCACCGGGGGGTCGCAGCTCTGGGCCAGCTCGGCCAGGGTGCACTCGGGCAGCTCCAGGCGGAGCCGGGCGGTCTCCCGCAGTTTTTCCGGCAGGCCGGAGAGCATCCCCGCCCGCTCCAGCCGCTCGATGGCGGCGATCTGCTCCTGGGCGGCCTGGACCACCTTGTCCAGATTGTGGGCGTCGCAGTTGACCCGGCGGTTGACCCCGTTGCGGATGTCCTTTTCCAGCTTGGTGTTGATGATCTCCATGGCGCTCACCCCCGCCCCCAGGGCGGTGAGGAGGTCGGCCAGGGTGTCGGAGTGCTTGACGTAGGTGACGTGGTTGGCCTTGCGCTCGGCCTGCTTGGCCTCAAAGCCCAGCTCCCGCAGGATGACGGGGAAGGCGCGGCTGACGGCGATGTGGCCGGTGACCCACTCCAGGTGGTAGTCCTTCTCCGGGTCGGTCACCGCCCCGCCGGCCAGGAAGGCCCCCCGGCAAAAGGCCAGCTTACAGCAGTCCTCCTCCACCACCGGGAAGTTCACCGTGCGGTTCACCGCCCGGGCGCTGTCACAGCCGTAGGCCCGGTCCAGGGTCTGGAGCTTGTCCGGGTCGGTGATGAGAAAGACCCGCTTGCCCGTCTCCCCCGGCCGGGGCCGCCGGTCAAAATCCATGCGGAACGCCTTGCGGAACAGCTGGGGCAGGCGGCGGGCGAAGGCGTCGGACTCGGTGACGATCCGGGCCTCCCGGGACGTCCAGCTGTTGCAGAAGAGCAAGACCCCGTAGCACTCGGCCAGGGCACAACATTTTTTGTTCAGGCTCTTGCGGCACAGCTCTTCCTTGACCCTGGCGGAAAAGGTCATGGAACGTCCCTTCTCTCTTGTGGAAATTCAGGCCCGGGTCATGTCCCGGTGGTTCTCGCTGACGTGGTAGCCCTTTTGGCGGATAAAGTCCGCCAGGGCGTGGGTGATGAAGACGGAGCGGTGCTGGCCCCCGGTACAGCCCACCGCCACCACCAGGGCGGTCTTCCCCTCCTCCACGTAGAGGGGCAGAAGGAAGCTCAGCAGGTCCTCCAGGTGGCCGATGAGGTCGGCGGTCTGGCGGTAGCCAAAGAGGAAGCTGCGGATCCCCTCGTCCAGGCCGGTCTGGTCCCGGAGCTCGGCGATGTAGAAGGGGTTGGGCAGGCACCGCACGTCGAAGACCAGGTCGGCCTCGATGGGAATGCCGTATTTGAAGCCGAAGGAGACTACGCTCACGCCCATGTCCGGCATGGGGCCGGGCTGGCCGAACAGGCGCAGGATCTCCCCCCGGAGCTTGGCGGTGCTGAGGGCGGTGGTGTCCAGAATGTAGGAGGCGCGGCGGCGGACTTCCTCGGTGGCGTGGCGCTCCAGCTCTACTGATTGGAGCAGGGTCCGGCCCTCCTTGGCCAGGGGGTGGGCCCGGCGGGTCTCCTTGTATCGCTTGATGATGGTCTCGGAGGTGGCCTCCACGAACAGGATCTTATAGGCGCAGTTCATAGCCTCCAACTGTTCCAGGGCGGCGAAGAGGGGGTCGAAGGTCTGGCCGGCCCGCACGTCCATGACCAGGGCCACCCGCTCGTACTTGCCGGGGCTCGCCATGCACAGCTCCGCCAGGGGCGGGATGAGGGGGGCGGGCAGGTTGTCCACGCAGTAAAAGCCCATGTCCTCCAAAAAGCTGGCCACCTTGCTCTTGCCCGCGCCAGACAGGCCGGAGACGATGATGAACTCCATGCTCCTCCCTCTTTTCTTACGGTATGATCTCCACTTCCGGCTCCAGCCGGACCCCGGTTTGCTCCCAGACGGCGTCCCGCACCCGCTCCATCAGCGCCAGCACGTCGGCGCAGGTGGCGCCGCCCCGGTTGATGAGAAAGCCGCTGTGCTTTTCCGACACCTGGGCCCCGCCCACCGTCAGGCCCTTCAGGCCGCAGGATTCGATCAGGGCGGCGGCGAAGTGGCCCTGGGGGCGCTTGAAGGTGGAGCCCGCGCTGGGGTAGTCCAGGGGCTGTTTCTCCCGGCGGCGGCGGGTCAACTCCGCCATCTCCGCGCGGATCTCCGCCGGGTCCCGGGGCTTTAGGCGAAACAGCGCCCCGGTGATGAACCAGGGCTCTTGGCAGAAGACGCTGTGGCGGTAGGCAAAGCCACAGTCCGCCCCGGCCAGGGCGTGGGGGCGGCCCGCCTCGTCCAGGTAGTCCACCCGCTCCACCACCTGGCTCATCTCCCCGCCGTAGGCCCCCGCGTTCATCCGCGCCGCCCCGCCCACACTGCCGGGGATGCCGGAGGCGAACTCCAGCCCGGACAGGCCGGCCTCCGCGGCCAGATTGGCCAGGCGGGGCAGGAGCGCGCCGCTTTGTGCGTAGAGGGCGGGCTCTCCGGGGAGGACGGTCATCTGGTCCATGGCGGCGGTGGAGAGCATCACGCCGTCGTAGCCCTCGTCCCGCACCAGCAGGTTGGAGCCGTTGCCCAAAAAGAAGGGGGCGATCCCCGCCTCCTGGCAGAGACGCAGAGCGGCCCCCGCCTGCTGGGCGTCGGCGGGCTGGAGGATCCAGCGGGCCGGGCCGCCCACGCGGAAGGTGGTGCGGCGGGACATGGGCTCGTCCGGGAGGGCCGCCAGGCCCGGTATGGCCCCGCGCCAGTCGATCTCTCCGCCCACGTCCTCACCCCCCGCGAAAGTCTGAACTTTTGACAGATATCATTATAGCAAATATTTCATGAAAATAGAATACCTTGTCCGGGATTTTTTCGGCCCAGGCGGGCAAACTACCGCTGTCCAACCAGACAGAGGAGGAAACGACGATGTTCATGGATAAGATCGCTCTGCTTCTGGCCGTCATCGGCGGTCTGAACTGGGGCAGCGTGGGCCTGTTCCGCTTCGACTTGGTGGCCTTCCTGTGCGGCGGCGCCACCACCGTGCTGGCCCGCGTCATCTACACCCTGGTGGGTCTGGCCGCCCTGTGGTGCATCACCCTGCTGTTCCGGGATACCGAGGTAGGCACCGGCCGGGCCCAGGCGGCGTAAAGCGCCACCAAAGGACCCAAAGAGCCCTCCCGACCGGGAGGGCTCTTTCTCTTTGCTCTGAATGGGGACGCGTTCTCTACATTCCATAAATTCGCGCGTATAAAAATGGGGCGTTCCGCGGTGAGAGCCCACCGGCTCCGGGCCATTCCCCGGGGAAAAGCGGCGGGGGTCACTCCCCCAGGAGGAGGCGGATGGTGACCAGGCAGCCGCCGCCCTCGGCGTTGGAGAGCTCCAGGGTGCCGCCGTGGCGGGTGATGATCTCGTCGCAGACCGCCAGGCCGATGCCGCTGCCCCGGGCCTTGGAGGAGCCCTTGTAGAACTTGTATTTCACGTGGGAGAGCTCGTCTTCGGGGATGCCGGGGCCGTAGTCCCGGATGGTGATGACCGCCTGGTTGGCCTCCTCGTCCTTGTGGATGGCCGTCTCGATGCGCTTGCCGGAGCCGCCGTGCTTGGCGGCGTTGTCCAGCAGGTTGCAGAACACCTGCCGCAGGCGGTGGGGGTCGGCCTCGATGGGGGGAAATTCCTCGTCGCAGTCGGTGTGGGTCAGGGTGATGCCCTCCCGGCGGAAGAACTCCCGGTAGGTGTACACCGCGTCCTCCAGCTCCGCCTTGATGTCCACCGGCTCGATGGACAGGGTGAAGCGGCCGTCCTCGATGCGGGAGAACTCCAGCAATTCCTCCACCATGCCGGTGAGCCGCCGGGCCTCGGAGACGATGATGCCCAGGCCCTTTTTCATCTCCGCCGGGTCCCGCACCTCGCCGCTGGCCATGGTCTCGGCCCAGCCGTTGATGGCGGTGAGAGGGGTGCGGAGTTCGTGGGACACGGAGGAGATGAACTCCGATTTCAGCTTTTCCGACTGGTTGATCTTCATGGACATATCGTTGATGGCGTCCACCAGGTCGCCGATCTCGTCGGCGGAGCGTTTCTCCATCTGGATGCCGTAGCTGCCCGAGGCGATGCGCTGGGCGATGTCGGTGATGCCCACCACCGGCTCCACGATGGAGCGGACGAAGTACATATTGGAGATGTAGACGATGAGGAACATGAGAAGGCCGATGCCAAGGGCGGCGGCCAGGACGATGAGGATCTGCCGGTCCACCAGCTTCAAGGAGGTGACCAGCCGCACCACCCCCACCACCGTGCCGTCGTAGACGATGGGGGCGGAGACGCACATGATGTGCTCGCCGGTGCTGGGGTCGTTGCCCGACCAACTGGTCAGGCGCTGGTCGCCCAGGGCCTCCTGGATGTCCGGGGTGCCGGGCATGGTGCCGGCGGTGAGGCCGTAGGAGGAGTACTGGATGCGGCCATAGCGGTTGATGAACTGGATCTCCAGCTTGCCCTTTTCCTCGAACTCCGCGGCGTAGGAGGCGGCGCGGTAGTTGTACTCCGTCTCGGTGTAGTTGCGGAAGGAGCGGGTGGCCATGCTGGCCCGGGCCTCCAGGCCGGAGGCCACGGTGGAGTAGTAAAAGCTGGACATGGCCACGGAGAAGGCGGAGACGCCCAGGATGACGATGAAGAACACCGCGGCCAGGGAGTTGGTCATCCAGCGGCGGCGGATGCTCTGGGAGCGGGTCTTCTTCTGCTGGTCCGCGGTCTTTTCCCCTTTCACGGCCTCTCCTCCTCTCTTTTTTGTCCGGGTTCGCATTGACTCAGAAGCCCCACTTATAGCCGTAGCCCCACACGGTGGTGATGTAGGCGGGGGTCTGGGGGTCGTCTTCGATCTTCAGGCGCAGGCGGCGGATGTTCACGTCCACGATCTTCAGCTCCCCGTAGTACTTCTCCCCCCACACGGAGCTGAGGATCTGCTCCCGGGACAGGGCCTTGCCGGGGTTGTCCATAAAGAGCTTGATGATGGCGTACTCCACCTGGGTCAGCTTGACCCGCTGGCCGTTTTTCTCCAGGGTGCGGTTGCGGGTGTTGAGCAGGAAGGGCGGGTTGTTGATGATCCCCTCCTCCGCCGGGGCCGCGTCGTCCCCCATGCGGCGGCAGATGGCGTCCACCCGGGCGGTGAGCTCGGCGGGGGAAAAGGGCTTGGTCACGTAGTCGTCCGCCCCGGTCATCAGGCCGGTGACCTTGTCCATCTCCTGGGTGCGGGCGGTGAGCATGATGATGCCGATCTTGGAGTTGCTGGCCCGGATGCGGCGGCAGACCTCAAAGCCGTCCATCTCGTCGGGCAGCATGATGTCCAGCAGGGCCACCCGGATGTCGGGGTTGCGCTTGAGCTGTTCCAGCGCCTCCGCCCCGGTGCCCGCCTCGATGGTCTCATAGCCCGCCCGCTTCAGGTTGATGACCACAAAGCTGCGGATGTTCGTCTCGTCCTCCAGGACCAAAACCTTCTTCATCTCTGGCTCCCTCCTTGCCTGTCAGTTCTCCGCGGACCACTCGGTCCGGATGATGTGGAAGCGTCGACCAATCTCCTCCCCGGAAAGGCCGGTGTCCCACACCTGGGACATGAGCTCGTAGGCGTAGGTGGAGGTGGCGTCGCTAAAGATGGTCTGGCGGTTGCCCAGGGAGGCCCGGGTCTGCTGGTTGGTGCCGGTGAGCTTGTAGAGGACCAGGAAGGTTCTGGCCTCCTCGTCCTCCCCCTCCCACAATGAGAAGGCCACCGCCCGCTCCCCGGCGCTGATGGAGTCCTTTCGGGAGACGGTGACCCGGCCGGTCCAGTCGTCGAGCACGTCGAAGTACCAGCCGTCGGTGACGTTGTGGTAGGTGGTCAGCACCGTCTGGGGCTGACCCAGGTCGTCAAACTGCCGCCACTGGAGCAGCCAGAAGTCGTCCGTAACGCCCTGGGCCTTGGGCAATAGCACGGATACGGGCTCCTCCATCACCCCGTCGTAGTTGATGTCCCAGCCGGAGACGGCGGTGTAGGAGCGGACGGTCGCCTCGCTTCGGTGGGTGTCCCGGTCCAGGGTGATGTTGGTCAGCGCCCCGTCCCGACAGCAGAGGATGTCCACCACCTGCTCGGAGGACTCCGGGAAGCCGGAGGCGGCGAAGACGGCGGGCACGTCCCCCATCAGGTTGCCGCTACGCAGGCTCTTGACCTCGTTGATCCCCGAGGAGAGCGGGGCGGTGGATTTTAGGGCCAGGGCCGCGCCGTCGTAGTCGTAATAGTCGGCCCGGGGGCTGCCGTCCCCGCCCACGGGGAGGGTCACCACCACCAGCTCCCGCAGCCCGTCCTCGTCCAGGTCGGCCAGGCGGAAGCGGGTGTAGCTGTTCACCCAGAGAAGCTCGATGCCCTCCACGTCGTCCAGGCTGTACACCCCCAGGGTGCGGTCGTCCCCCGAGATGAGCCAGGAGACCAGGACCTCCTTGCGCTCCCCGCCGCCCACGTTCTCGTAGTCCACCGAGTAGATGGCGCTGCCCACCCCTTCGATGACGGTGTCCACCTGGTAGCTCCCGTCCTCCTGGAGGTCGAAGACGTACACCTTCAGAGGCCGCTCCGCCCCGGGCACCCGGAAGAAGGCCACGGCGGACTCCAGCACGCCGTCGCCGTCCAGGTCCTGGAGCTGGACGGTCTGAGAGTTGGCCCCCGTCTGGGGGGCGATGGACTCCCCGCTGATGGCCATGCGGACCTCGTTTAGCTTGGCGTTGAGGTTGCGGTAGTCCTCCGGGGGCTGGGGCAGGGCGAACATCTCATCCGCCTCGCCGCCCATACAGCCGGCGAGGGCCAGGATCAGGGCGGCCGCCAGCGCGGCCAGACCCGCTTTTTTCCACATCCCCACGGCCCATTCCCCCCTTTTGCCGATTTTTAGCAGATAGATAATGTTATTATATCATCCCAAAAGTAAAAAAACAAGGGACGAGCGGTAACTCGTCCCCTGCTTTTTGGTCCTGGGCGGTCAGTCGGCCAGGTAGGCTTTCAACAGCACCTGGAGCAGTTCGTCCCGGTCCAGCTTGCGGATGAGGGCCCGGGCGTTTTTGTGGTTGGTGATATAGGTGGGGTCCTCCGAGAGGATATAGCCCACGATCTGGTTGATGGGGTTGTAGCCCTTTTCCTGCAGAGCGTCGTAAACGGTGGTCAGGATCTGGCGGATCTCCTCTCCCCGGTCCTGCTGGAGGGAAAACCGGCGGGTATAACTCAAGTCGTCCATGGGGCCACACCTCCTTCGCGCGCCACAATGTGTAACGGTATTGTAACCTATTTTTCTCCGCTTGTAAAGAGTATAAACTGGAAATTTTCCGTCAGCGCAGCACCGCGCCCAGCTCCTGGCCCAGGGCGGCCAGGATGGACTTCACGTCCTCGTCGGCCTCCTCGCCGGTGAGGGAGCGGTCGTCGGCCCGGAGGGTGAGGTTGAAGGCCACGGACTTCTTCCCCTCCGGGATGCCGGGGCCCCGGTAGATGTCAAAGAGGGAGACCTCCTTCAAAAGCCCCTTCGCCCCCCGGGCGATGCAGTCCTCCAGCGCGCCCACGGTGACGGCCTCGTCGCAGACTACGGCGATATCCCGGGCCACGCCGGGGAACTTGGGCAGGGGGACGTACTCGGGGTCGGGCCCCTGGGCCTCCAGCAGGGCGGGCAGGGCCAGCTCGGCGGCGTACAGAGGCACGTCCACGCCGTAGTTCTTGCCCACCAGGGGGTGGAGCTGGCCCACCACGCCCAGGCGCTTCTCCCCGGCCCACACCGCCGCGCACCGGCCGGGGTGGTAGGGGGGGTCGTCCCGGACGGGGGTGAACCGTACGCCCTGACAGCGCAGTTCCTTGAGCAGGGCCTCCACCGCGCCCTTGATGGTGAAGAAGTCCATGTCCTCGCCATAGGCGCCCAGGGTGAGGTACTTGTCCTCCACGGCCAGGCCGTCCGGCCCGCCGGGGAGGTAGATCCGCCCCACCTCGTAGAGCCGCACGGACTTGTTGCGGTAGTTGTAGTTCCGGGTGAGGATCTCCAGCATGGAGGGGAGGGTGGTGGTCCGCATGATGGAGGTGTCCTCCCCCAGGGGGTTGAGGATCTTGAAGGACTGGCGGCGGGGGTCGTCCGGGCTCCAGCGGATCTTGTCGTAGTAGGTGGGGCTGATGAAGGAGTAGGTGATGATCTCGTCAAAGCCCATGGCCTGGGCGGTGCGGCCCAGGCGGCGCTCCAGCCGCTCCTCGGCGGAGTAGCCCCCCACGGTGGTCTGGCCCCGCATGAGGGTGGTGGGGATGTTGTTGTAGCCGTAGAACCGGGCCACCTCCTCGGCCAGGTCCGCCATCCGCTTCACATCCCCCCGCCAGGAGGGGACGGTGACGGCGCGGCCCTCCACCTGGAAGTCCAGCTTGCGGAGGATGGCGGCCATGTCGGCCTCGGGCACGTCGGTGCCCAGGAGGGCGTTGATCTTCTCCGGCTCCAACTCCAGCACGGTGGGCTGGGGGACGTAGTTGAGGATGTCGATGACCCCGTCCACCACCTCGCCGGCGCCCAGCAGTTCCACCAGCTCGCAGGCCCGGTTCACCGCGGGGAGGGTGTTCAGGGGGTCCAGGCCCTTTTCAAACTTGGCGCTGGCCTCGGTCCGCATCCCCAGGGACAGGGCCCCCTTGCGGATGCAGGTGCCGTCGAAGCAGGCGGACTCGAAGACCACGTCGGCGGTGTCGGCCACGATCTCGGAGTTCATGCCGCCCATGATCCCCGCCAGGCCCACGGCGCGGTTCTCGTCGGCGATGACCAGGTGGTTGGCGGTGAGCTTGCGGACGTTGCCGTCCAGGGTGGTCAGTTCCTCCCCCTCCGCCGCCCGGCGGACGATGATCTTCCCCCCGGTGACGTAGCGGTAGTCAAAGGCGTGCATGGGCTGGCCGTACTCCAGCATGACGTAGTTGGTGATGTCCACGATGTTGTTGATGGGCCGCACCCCCATGGCCCGCAGGCGGCGGCGCATCCACTTGGGGGAGGGGGCGATCTTCACGTTCCGCACCATCCGGGCGGTGTACCGGGGCACCAGGTCGGCCGCCGGGGTCTCCACGTCCAGGAGCTCGGCCAGGACGCCCTCCGCCCCGCCCTTCACCACTGGGTCGTGGAGGGTCAGGGGGGCGTTGAAGGTGGCGGCGGCCTCCCGGGCCAGGCCGATGACGGACAGGCAGTCAGGCCGGTTGGGGGTGATCTCGAACTCCACCACCTGGTCGTTGAGGCCGGTGACCTCCCGGATGTCGTCCCCGGGGGCGCAGTCCTCCTGGAGGACGAAGATGCCGTCGGGGATGCAGTGGGGGAACTCCCGCTGTTCGGCGTGGAGGTCGGCCAGGGTGCAGATGGCGCCGGTCTTGGTGTTGTAGGCCACCATATCGCCCTCATGGAGGTTCTGGCAGGGGGTGACCACGGCGGCGGTCTTCTCCGGGTAGGTCAGCGTGCAGGACCAGCGGCCCTCTCCGGCAGATTCCACGGCCTCCACCGCGGCGGCCAGCACGGGGCCGTAGATCTTGTGCCCGGGCCGCACGTCGGCGGGGACGGAGGGCTTGTCCGGGTCGATGGGGTGGTAGTCGTTCAGCAGGGCGGCGGCGGTGATAACGCCGTAGGGGAAGTCCCGCTCGTCCAGGCCCAGCTCCTTCAGGGAGCAGAGCATCCCCTTGGACTTGACCCCCCGGAGGTTGCCCCGGGTGATGTGCACCCCGCCGGGGAGCCAGGAGTTGTCCTTGGCAACGGGCACCAGGTCGCCCACGTGGATGTTCCAGGCCCCGGTGACGATCTGCACCGGCTGGTCGGCCCCCACGTCCACCTGGCAGACCCACATATGGTCGGAGTCGGGGTGGCGCTCCATGGACAGGATGCGGCCCACCACCACGTTGGAGATCTCCGCGCCCAGGTCGGTGGTGGTCTCCACCTTGGAGCCGGAGAGGGTCATGGCCTCGGCAAATTCCTTGTCGGAGGCGGTGACGGGGACAAATTCATTGAGCCATTCACGGGATAAGTTCATCGTTCACAGCCTCCTTTCTCAAAACTGCTCCAGGAATCGGACGTCGTTTTCAAAGATGAGCCGGAGATCGGCAATCTTGAACCGCCGCATGGCGGTGCGCTCCAGGCCGATGCCGAAGGCCCAGCCGGACCACACGTTGGGGTCGATGCCGGACATCTCCAGCACGGTGGGGTGGATCATCCCCGCCCCCAGCAGCTCGATCCAGCCCTCCCCCTTGCAGGTGGGGCAGCCCGCGCCGCCGCACTTGTGGCACTGCACGTCCATCTCGCAGCTGGGCTCGGTGAAGGGGAAGTGGTGGGGGCGGAAGCGGGTCCTGGTGCCCGGGCCGTAGAGCTGCTCCACCAGCTTGTTCAGCGTCCCCTTCAGATCGGCCATGGTGACGTTCTTGTCGATGACCATCCCCTCCACCTGGTGGAACATGGGGGAGTGGGTGGCGTCCACCTCGTCCTTTCGGTAGACCCGGCCGGGGGCGATGATCCGCATGGGAAGCTCCATGGTCTCCATGGCCCGCACCTGCATGGGGGAGGTCTGGGAGCGGAGCATCACCCGGCTGTCGGCGTCGAAGTAGAAGGTGTCCGACCAGTCCCGGCTGGGGTGGCCCTCCTCGGCGTTCAGCCGGTCGAAGTTCAGCTCGGCCAGCTCCACCTCCGGCCCGTCCAGCACGGTGAAGCCCATGCCCACGAAAATCTCCTTGATCTCGTCCAGGGCCATATACATGGGGTGGCGGTGGCCCATGTGGGCGGTCTTGCCGGGGATGGTCACGTCCACCGTCTCCGCCTTCAGCTTCCGCTCCAGCGCCGCCTCCTCCAGCTTTTTGGAGGCCGTCTCCAGCGCCGTTTCCACCGCGGCGCGGACCTCGTTGGCCAGGGCGCCCATGGCGGGGCGCTCCTCGGCGGAGAGCCGGCCCATCTGCTTGAGCACGGCGGTGAGCTCGCCCTTTTTGCCCAGGTACTTGACCCGCAGCTCGTCCAGGGCGGCGGCGTCCTTCACCGCCTCCAGGGCGGCCAGGGCCTCGGCCCGCATCCTTGCCAGTTGTTCTTTCATCTCTGACGCTCCTTTGCGTGAAAATTACTGGTTTTTCTTAAAAACGTCCGCCACCTCGGTGATGGAGATGTAGGCGCTGGGGTCCTGGTCGTGGACCACGCTCTTCATCTGGCCGATCTGGAAGCGGTTGACCACGAAGTAGACCATGGCCTTTCTGGTGTGGGAAAAGCCCCCCTTGGCCTCCATCCAGGTGACCCCCACGCCGAAGTGCCGGCTGAGGGCGTCGCACACGTGCTCGGGCCGGGTGGTGATGATGGTGGCGGCCTTGGAGCGGTCGATGCCCTCCACCACGAAGTCCACCGTTTTCAGGGCGGCGGCGTAGGTGAGGATGGAGTAGAGCGGCAGGGTCCAGCTCTGGAAGACGATACCGCAGACCACGTAGAGCGCCACGTTGTAGATCATCACGAAGGAGCCCACGGTGAGGCCGATCCGCTTGGCGAAGATCACCGCCAGGACCTCCACCCCGTCGATGGCCCCGCCAAAGCGGATGGTCAGGCCGCTACCCACCCCGGAGATCAACCCGCCGAACACCGCGCAGAGCAGAAGGTCCGTCCCCGCCAGGGGGGAGGCGGCGGACACGTCCACGGGCAGGACGTTGGTGATGAGGGAGGCGCCCAGGGCGTATATGGCCACGGCGTAGGTGGAGTAGAGGGTAAAGGTGGGGCCCTGCCTGCGCCAGCCAAAGGCGAAGACGGGCAGGTTCAAGAGCAGGAGGAACGCCGCCATGGGGAGGACGGTCACCTTGTCCAGGAGCATGGCCGTGCCGGAGATCCCGCTGTCGTAGAGGTCCACCGGGTAAAGGAAGATGGTCACCCCGAAGGCGTTGATAGCCCCCGCCAGCGTCAGCGCCAGCAGGTTCTGCCACCGCACCTTCGGCGGCCACAGCCAGGACAACTGCGCCCTGGACAGCCGCGGGGCGCGGCCCTCCCGGGTCTTCTTTTCCTCCATCTCCGCGCCCCCCTTCCCCGCCGAAAAACGGCGACAAAAAAGCCCTCCGTCCCCTCACATTGGGACGAAAGGCCGATCCTTCCGCGGTACCACCCAAATTCGCGGGCCACGCCGCCCGCGCGCTCTGGACCGTGTAACGGCGTCACCCGTCCAGGTCTTTCCCCCCGGCCGCTCCCAGGCGAACCAAGCGCCCGTCCTCAAGCCCCGCTCTCAGCCGGCGGCGGGGCCTCTCTTGTGAGGCGGTCCACGCTATTTTCCTGTTCTCCGCGTTTCATAAGAACAGAGGGTATGATACCACACTTTTTTTCAAAACGCAAGCCCATTTTCACACCCGCCCCGGGGAAATTGCGGGGGCTGCCCACCGCGGGCAAAAAAGCCGGGCGTCAGAGAGCGGGGGAGTTTCCCCCGTCTACTGAGGCCCGGCGATGTTGTAACGCGCTCGCCTGTCGGCGGCTGTTTTTCTGTGTTGGAGGATAGGGCTTCTATCGGTTTCCGTACATCCGCTCATAGTAGGTCTGGTAGTCGCCGTTGATGATGTTCTCCCACCAGGGGCGGTTGTCCAGGTACCACTGGATGGTCTTGCGGATGCCGTCGGCGAACTTGGTGGCGGGCAGCCAGCCCAGCTCCTGGTGGATGAAGGTGGGGTCGATGGCGTAGCGCATATCGTGGCCCTTGCGGTCGGTGACGTAGGTGATCAGGCTCTCCGGCTTGCCAAGCTGCTGGAGGATGATCTTCACGATGTCGATATTCCGCATCTCGTTGTGCCCGCCGATGTTGTAGACCTGGCCCACCGTCCCATGCCGGAGGATCAGGTCGATGGCCGCGCAGTGGTCCTCCACGTAGAGCCAGTCCCGCACGTTCAGCCCCTGGCCGTACACCGGCAGGGGCTTGTCCGCCAGGGCGTTGGCGATCATTAGGGGGATGAGCTTTTCCGGGAACTGGTAGGGGCCGTAGTTGTTGGAACAGCGGGAGATGGTGATGGGCAGGCCGTAGGTCCGCTGGTAGGCGTTGCACAGCAGGTCCGCGCTGGCCTTGGAGGCGGAGTAGGGACTGGAGGTGTGCAGGGGGGTCTGCTCGGTGAAGAAGAGGTCGGGGCGGTCCAGGGGGAGGTCGCCGTAGACCTCGTCGGTGGAGACCTGGTGATACCGCTGGACCCCGTACTTCCGGCAGGCGTCCAACAGCACCTGGGTGCCCAGCACGTTGGTCTCCAGGAAGATGGCGGGATTCTCGATGGAGCGGTCCACGTGGCTCTCCGCGGCGAAGTTCACCACCACGTCCGGTTTTTCCCGCTCAAACAGGGCGTCCATGGCCGCCCGGTCGGCGATGTCCGCCCGGACGAACTGGAACTTGGGGTCGTCCATCACCGGGGCCAGGCTCTCCAGATTCCCCGCGTAGGTGAGCTTGTCCACGCAGATGAGCTCGTCCTCCGGGTGGTGGGCCCGCTCGTAGAAGATAAAGTTGCTCCCGATAAAGCCGGCCCCGCCGGTGACGATCATCTTGGTCATAGCGTCTCCCCCTCCGCGATCTCCTTGAGGTACTGGCCGTACTCCGTCTTCATCAGCGGCTCGGCCAGGCGGAGCAGCTGGGCCCGGTCGATGAAGTGCCGGCGGTAGGCAATCTCCTCGATGCAGGAGACGTACAGCCCCTGGCGCTTCTGGATGATGTTCACAAACTGGGACGCCTCCTGGAGGCCGTCGTAGGTGCCGGTGTCCAGCCAGGCCATGCCTCGGAAAAATCTGATGCACCGCAGCTGGCCCCGGCGCAGGTACTCGTTGTTCACCGCCGTGATCTCCAACTCCCCCCGGTCAGAGGGGCGGATGTGCTTGGCGATCTCCACCACCTGGTTGTCGTAGAAATAGAGGCCCGGCACGGCGTATTTGGACTTGGGCTTTTTGGGCTTTTCCTCCAGGGAGAGCACCTTGCCCTGCTGGTCAAACTCCACCACCCCGGAGCTCGAAGGGTCGTGGACGGGATATCCGAAGATCACAGCGCCCTCCTCCAGCGCCGCGGCATCGGCCAGGAACGCGGAGAAGCCGCCGCCGTAGAAGATATTGTCCCCCAGCACCAGGGCCACCTTGTCCGAGCCGATAAATTCCTCCCCGATGAGAAACGCCTCGGCCAGGCCGTTGGGCTGTTCCTGGACGGCGTACACAAAGCGCATCCCCAGCTGAGAGCCGTCCCCCAGGATCTCCTGAAAGACCGGGGTATCCCTGGGGGTGGAGATGATGAGCACCTCCCGGATCCCCGCCAGCATCAGGGTGGACAGGGGGTAGTAGATCATGGGCTTGTCGTAGACGGGCAGGGCCTGCTTGGAGACCCCCTTGGTGATGGGGTAGAGCCGGGTGCCTGAGCCGCCGGCCAGAATGATGCCTTTCATGACTGCCTCTCCGTTTCTATCTTTTTTATCTCTTTTTGAAAATGATCAGCTTGCTGATCAGATAATTGATGACGATGACGACCACATTGACCGCGCATTTGGCCAGCAGGTCGTTGACCCCCAGGGTCAGCAGCAACCACATCCCGCCGTCGTCCAGGGGCAGGGTGCAAAGGCGCATGGTCATGAACTCCAAAAAACTCTTCCACGCCATGCCCGTCTGAAAGACGAACTGGCTGTTGGTCCAGTAGGCGAACAGCACCGTCAGGAAAAAGGCCAGCGTATTCGCCGCGATCTCCCCCATGACCAGGTCCAGCAGCAGGAAGGACGCCGTGTTCACGACCACCGCAAGTACGCCAAAAATGAGGTAACGAAGCGTCTCGGCGGTCAAAAATCCTTTGATTTTATCGATCATTTTTTGTCGGATCTTTCTTCCGTGTCCCGCGTTGTCCCTTTTATGACATACTGAGGCGCTCTGTTGATGCAGATATAGATCCGGCCGACGTATTCGCCGATCAGCCCAAGCAGCAGCATGATCATGCCGCCGAAAAAGACGATCACTGAAATAAGAGAGCTATATCCTCTCGGCACATCAGGCGCTACAAATTTATTGATGATCGACCATGCCCCTAATAGAAATCCGATCACCGCGCTAATCATTCCCATGATCGTCGCAAAGCGGAGCGGCTTCACGGAAAACGCGGTAAAACCGTTCATCCAAAGCCGGATCAGCTTCGTCAACGTATAGCCAGAGCGTCCTGTCGCTCTGCTCCTGTGGGTCACCTCAACGTTGGCCACATTCTGCGTGCTTCGGAATACAAGGCCAAAGATATATGGGTAGGCGTTGTTGTAATGCAAGATCTCGTCGATGATAAACCTTCTCGCCGCGTAAAAGGATTGGATCGCGATCCCTTTTGGTTTGTCGATCAGGGCCTCCGCCATCTTGAGATTGACCCAGCTTCCAAAGCGCCGGAAGGCGCTCTCCATGTTTCTCTTATATTTCGCGTAAACTACGTCGTATCCCTCTTCGATCTTAGCGACCAGCTTCATCGCCTCATCCGCCGGCGTTTGGCCGTCGTCGTCCAGGGAGATGACGATATCGCCCGACACATAGTGGTAGCCCGCCATCAAAGCCGCGTGCTGGCCAAAGTTCCGCGCCAAATTGACGCCCACGACCTCCGGGATCTTCTCCGCCAGATCCGATATCACCTGCCACAGGTCGTCTGGCGACGCGTCGTTTACCAGGATGATCTCATAGGTGTAGTTTTGCCCCTCCATCGTGCGCTGTATCTCATCCACGACGGAAGCGATCGTATCCACAGACCGATAGCAGGGGATGACATAGGATATTTTTTTCATGACAGTTCACCTCTGTCTATCAGAGTTTTCAACCACGCCGCGTGCTTCTGGATCCCGGCTTCAAAATCCTCTTGACATTCAAACCCCGTATCGCGGAACAGCGCGTCCAGATCGACCAAGGAATAGTCCAAATTCAAGGGGTCCTGGTACTCTCCAAAGCGAAGCCGCACCTCTGGAGCGACGACTTTGCCCATCTGCTCCATCCATTCCCGGAACGTCTTGAGTCGGCGGTGACCGATGTAGTATCTCTCCCCGTCTCTCCCAGCTTCAAGGATCGCGGCAAACGCTTTGGCCACATCCGTTACCGAGACGATATCATACAGATTGTTGCCCTCGATCAGTTTCGGCGCGTCCCCTCGGATCAGGGCCGCCAGCACGGTGTTTATCAACTGCTTGGAGCGGTTGCCTTCCCCGTAAAGCATCGGAATGATCCCGGCGTTATATCCCATGTGCTTTTCCTGGGCGATCGTCCGGCACATCAATTCAGCGGTCAGCTTAGCGGCCGCGTAGATACACGTGGGCCTTGTCTCAAAGGAGGCGAAGCCGTTGAGGAACTGCTGGGATTCGATCTCGTTGATGGTGGCGGCATAGATAAATTTTTTCGCGTGGACAGCGGCTGCCGTAATGGCCGCGTCACAGGAGCATCTCGCGTTATAGAGCTGAAGCGCGTAGTCGCTCAGCGTGTCCCGCTCAAAACCGCCCTGCCATGCGAAGTGGAAGAACGCGTCGATTTCTTCCCCTGGGGTCAAATGCCCGGGGATGCTCGCATACTGTTCAAACGACAGCTCGACGGGGACAAAGGCGTCCCGCGCGAGAAGTTCCCTATGGCTGTCCATGCCAAGTCCCACGCCGTACACCTTGTATCCCAGGTGAAGCAATTCGGTGGTCACCGCGCTTCCAATAAAGCCGCTGGCCCCTGTTACGATCACCGTTTTCACCCTGCCCACCTCCTTCGCAAAGCGGGCGCAAGTCTATGGCCCATCATTTTGCGCTCCCGACCGAGAACAAGCGGTCGATCACTTCCGCCTGTTCTTGGATGTCCGCGTAGCGGCGCTCCCGCTCCGCGGGGCCCTGTACGCAGGCTTCAAACACGCCGATGGAGTTGTAAAACTGGTCGTCCGGGGGCACCTCGATGGTCCGGGTCCCGTCGTTAGAGTGGATGGTGAGTACGGGGGCCAGGTCGGTGGGCGGGGTGAAGACCCGGTCCGCCGTGAGGGTGCCCACGCTGCCCCAGACCTCCAGCCTGCACTGGTAGGCGTTGTCCATGCCAAAGGCGATCTGGGCGGTGAGGCCGTCGTCGTTCCGAAGAGTGGCGCTGCCGTAGAGGTCCACGCCGAAGTCGGGGCTCTGGGTGAGGCGGCCGTCCACCAGCCGCGCGGAGTCCCCCAGCAGCAGGCGGGCCAGGCGGATGGGGTAGCCCCCGCAGTCCAACAGCGCGCCGCCGCCCATCGCCCGGTCGTAGCGGAAGTCGCCGGCGCCCCGGAAGGGGAAGCCGAAGGAGGCCCGGATCAGGCGGACCTCCCCCAGCTCGCCGGAGGCGATGATCCGCCGGATCTCCCCGATCTGCCGGTGATAGATGAACATATAGTTCTCGTGGAGGGCAAGGCCGCGGGCCCGGGCCAGGTCCACCAGGGCCTGTGTGTCCGCCGCGCGGGTGGTGCTGGGCTTTTCCACAAAGACGTGCTTCCCCCGCTCCAGGGCCTCCTTCGCCCAGGTGTAGTGGAGGGCCGGGGGGAGGGGGAGGTAGACGGCATCCACGTCCGCCCGCTCCAAGAGGGCGCGGTAGCCCTCGAACACCTCGCCGCCGGACAACTCCCGAAAGCTCTCCGCCTTTTTCCGCTCCGCCGCCAGGACCTCCGGGGCGGCGTGGCCCCCGAACCACTCAGCGGAGTTGGCGCAGGCCACGCCCACATACGTGAACCCGCCGTGCTTTTTCAGCGCCGGGAGGAACCGCCGGTAGGCGATGTTGGAGGGGCAGAGGATCCCAATTCGTATCGTCATACATCACGCCTCCAGTAGCGACAGCAGATTGCGAAGCTGGATGTTCATGGTGTTGTTCACCTGCACCAGCTCGTTGAGCGTCCTGAGGTCCAGGAGGAAATACCCCTCCGGCAGCGCCGGGAGCTGGGGCTTGTCCACCCGCAGCAGTACGTTTCGGTTCTGCTCATGGTAGAAGCGGCCGCCCTCCTCGGACAGGAGGTGGTCGAACACCACGCCCTGGCCGGTGTTCAGCCGGTCCCAGAAAAAGCGGGTCACAGCGTCCTCCCGGGGGGCGCGCTCCACCGCCTCACGCTGGACGGTGGGGCCCAGTTCCAGAACGTCAAAGCACCCCACCTCGGGGGTGGCGCGGACGACAAACTTCAAAAGGCCGCCGTCCTCCACGCAGAGAAGGCCGAAGGTGGCCACGCCCATGGCCTCAAAGAGGGGCTGGGTCCAGCGGCGCACCTCCCGGCCCTCGATGGCGATGTCGCAAAAGACCACCTTGAAAGGGTAGGGGCGCTTGCACACCAGCTCCCCGTCCCGCGTCTCCCAGTCCTCCAGGCTGTCCAGCGGCACCAGCCGCGCGCCGCCCTCCGTGAACATCTTCACGTTGTTGACATACTGGTACACCGCGGGCAGGGCGTTCTCCTCCCCGCCCACAAAGAGGGAGCGGAAAAGGGGCTGGTCGGAAAAGAGCGCCTGGAGCTCCGCCTTGTCCCCCTCGCCGAGCCGCGCTTTGGAAAAGGGGATGCAGGAGAGCACCGTGCGGGTGTCCATGTTCACCAGGTTGTCCTCCCGCATGAGCCGCTTGATCTGGCCCAGGGTCATCCAGCGGTGGCTGGGCAGAACGGGCACGTCCTCCTCCACCCGAAGGAGGATGTTGCGGTTGCGCTTCTTGTAAAACCGGGAGGACTGCTCCGACTGGATCTGGTCCACCACGATCTCATACCGCGAGGCGTTCAGAAAGTAGTCCAGATAGGGCGGCTTCTTCCCCCCGTGCTTCTGGGTGAAGTTGCTTTTCGTGGCCTGGATGGTGGGGGAGATCTGGACGCAGTTCACGTTCCCCGGCTCGATCTTGGCCTGCATGAGGAAGTGCGCCACCCCGTCGAACTCCCGGCAGAGGATGCCCAGGTAGCCGATCTCCGGCTGGAGGATGACAGGCTGGGCGAAGTCCGGGCCCCGGAGGCCGGTGACGGTGAAAAAGCTCCTGTTCTCGTTGCGGATACAGCCCTCGACGGCGTCGTAGAACCAGGGGGCGCACCGCTCCAGGGGGATCTTGCGGATCTCCACCGCCGTGTTGGCGTTGCGCTCCCGCACCCAGGCGAGGATGTCCGCGGTGGGCGAGACGGGGCTGTCCTCCGCGCGCCAACTGCGGGCAAGGGACAAAAGCGTATCAGGCATGGGCCTGTCCCTCTATCTTTTTCATCATATCGACCTCTTTCCCTTCCCCTTGTCAGATGGTCTGTCCCCTTCTCCCCGCGGCAAGCCGGATATCGGGCAAGACGATCAAAGGGATCTCTCTTCTTTTCAAGAAAAGAAAAATGGCTAGCCATTTTGAAGCTTTCGCACCATTTTACACTGACTGGCCTATCCTGTCAAGCCAGGGAGGTATCCCTCCCTCCCGCTCTGGCGGGGGGGAGGGATATCAGAGAAAACGATACCTATCCCACCCGGGTATAGTGGATGGACTGCACCCGGATCACCATCCCCGCCGGGACGCTCACCCGGGCCTCGAACTTGTGCCCGGCCTCGATGGAGACGTCCTCCAGGGTGGCGCTGGTCTGGCCGGCGGTGAAGGAAACTGCCGCGTATCGCTGGGTGTCCAGGGCCACGTCAAAGGTGCCCTCGGCGGCACCGGCAGCGGCCTCCACGGTATAGTTCAGGGTGATGTCGTACACGCCGGGAACGGTTTCGGAGTAGGGGCCGTATAAGATGATCCCGCCAGTGGCCCCATCGGAAACCAACTCGCCATTCTCGTTCAGCTCCGCGTTGTTCAGGAAGCGGAACCCCACATTCCCTGGCCGGTCCGTCTTCTCCGTCTGCTCCGCCGTCGGCAGGCCGCCCGCTCTGTCACGCTTGATCTTCTCGATCAGCGTGTAGGGATTTTCCGTCACAGCGTACAGGTTGTAGACGTCGATCTCCGTCACTTTTTCCGCGTACTCGTTCAGAAGTATCGCGACGTAGCTATCATCCTCCAAGATCTTTTTCTCTTCAAGGTCCGTGAGGATCAGGAGCCCTTGCTCTCCCAGCCGCTCCTGGGTAAACAAATTTGTGTCGATCAGCCACAACTGCGGGGTCAACGTTACAATCGGCGATGGGGTGCCCCCACCACTGTGCCAGGTCTCCAGGCGTCCATCAGAATAGCCAGTCAGAATGCCGGCGTTCCAATATCCACCTACGGCATACTGGTAGCCGTTCTCCACCGCGTAATCCGCCACCTGCGCCAGCGCCGGTACCCCCGAATAGGCTTTCCTGTCCACCTCAGCCCGTATACCCAAGAACAGCGCCACAATGGCCGCTACCGCGGCCAGGGGCTTGATGTCCAGCTTTTTCCCTTTTCCCATCCACTCGCTGATGGCACAGCCGCATAGCGGGTGGATCGCGATGGCGACTACGGAATAGTAACGTACCGAAGTCGCCACGGTGCCGGGTAGCACATGGAAGGCGATGATCCCGACCGCGACCAAGGCCACATACCTCATAAAATCCTTTACTTGCTCTGAGCCGTTCCGCACCAGCCACAGAATGGAAACCAATTCCACTGCCGCGATAGCAACGCTCAGCACAAACTGGATCCCGGTCAAGGACGTTAGCTTTCCCCCGCCAACGATCCCAAAGCATTGAAGGATCACCCTAAACTGGGCAGACACGACCTCCCAGGAAAACCATTTGTCCATACCAGCAATGGTAATAGGCAACGGCCAAATGAAATCGGAATGGCGGAGCAAGAACAGGGCGTAAAAAAGGACAGTCACCCCCAGCGCCGCTAAGCTGGCCGCACATTGTGTCCACTCCGCACGTCCAATAGGCACCCGCTTGAAATAATTGCACAGCAATCGGCCCACATCCAGCACAACGAGGGGCAGGTATAAGTAGAGAATCATCTTGACCGTCCCATAGGCCAAGACGGCGGCGAGAAGCGACATGAGCCCGGCCAGCCGAAGCTTGTCCCGAGTCGTCTCCGCCTCCTTGAGGGAGATCCGCAAAGCCAGCGTCAAGAAAATGGAGATCATAAATAGGACGTTTGCGTTCATCGTCCAGAAGCTCACCTGCATAGCTGCGAAAGCCAGGCAGGTAACGACCAGGAACAAAGAGAAAAACCTCGCGGCCCGGGAAACCTTTAACTTGGTCAAAAAGTAATAAATAGCGGCCAGTTCCAGAAAAAAGGTGCAGGCATCTTCCAGTTGAAAAGACAGCAGAAATTTATGGGTAATGGCGTAAAATAGCCAATAAAGCAGGACCGGCCTTGTGCTCAGCGACTCTTGCCCGCAGACATAGCCCTTGGGGAAGAGGGTCTTTTGCTCCCAGGTCAGACGCCTATAACTGATTTCATTCACCACATCCGAATTCAGACCATAGGGGTTAAGCTTCGTAAAAATCAGATACAGTGTATACACCACCGCCACCGCCAGGCACAGGGCCATGGCGATCTCGATCGGGGTGAATTTTTCAGGCCTCCGCAACGCCTCGCGCTTTTTCACCGTCTTCGCTTTCATTTTTTGTCTACCTCCGTTTCCCCACGGCGAGCCGTACACAATACGCGGTGTGCAAACGGTTTTCTCTCTTCTTTTCAAGAAGAGAGAAAATGGCTAGCCATTTTGGGCTTGTATTATTTTATCGTATCCGACCTATCCCGTCAAGACGGAAGATGCCCCTCCCTCCCGCTCTGGCGGGAGGGAGGGATACCAGAGAAAACGATACCTATCCCACCCGGGTATAGTGGATGGACTGCACCCGGATCACCATCCCCGCCGGGACGCTCACCCGGGCCTCGAACTTGTGCCCGGCCTCGATGGAGACGTCCTCCAGGGTGGCGCTGGTCTGGCCGGCGGTGAAGGAAACTGCCGCGTATCGCTGGGTATCCAGGGCCACGTCAAAGGTGCCCTCGGCGGCGTCGCTGACGGACTCCACCACATAGTTCAGGGTGATGTCATACACGCCGGGAACGGTCTCGGAGTAGGGGCCCCACAGGATGGTTCCGGCGGTGGTCCCGTCCGAGACCAACTCGCTCCCCTCCAACCTGGCGTTGGTGCGGTAGAAGCCGATGTCCCCGGGCCGGTCTGTCTTCTCCGTCTGGTCCGCCCCGGGCAGTCCAGCGGCGTGGCCGCCCAGCGCCGCCCCCAGGGAGATCGATGTGTCGCAGAGGGAGGTCTGGCCGCTGACCGTGTCCTCATAGCCAAAGAGGACGGTGTAATCGCCCAGGGCCTCCACCGCGTCGGCAGGCGCCATGGCGACAAAGCAGCTGTTCGCGGCGTCCTGCCCGTCCACCATCAACCCGGGCCGGCCATATTTCGCGCTTGCCAGTTCAAACATCTCTCCCGTCTCGCCGCTCAACAGATACAGGTGGGGCCTCCAGGAGCTGTACCGCATATCGCTCTGGCGGACGACCCCACGGACGGTCAGGCGGCCATCCTCTACCGCCGCGCTCTCCACAGTCACGCGCGCCGCGTCGCCGTAGGGCAGCTCAAGCGCCCCCATACTGGTCAGGGCCGGTTCAACGACCTCCTCCGGCCACCTGTCCTCGCTCAGCTTGACGACCACGCAGTTCTCTGTCTCTTTCACGCTGCCCGGGGCCGGCCAGACCGGCATATCCAGCGCCGCCCGCCGGGCGGCCAGCATCCCGCTTTCATCGGCGACGGTCGTGATGTCCATCCCCAAGCTCTGATAGAAGCGTTCCATGCGCGCCGTCCTGACCATATAGTGCGGAGCGTCTGCGGCGCCCCAGTTGAGCACGCTCCAGCCGATATACTCCAAGGATCGGCAAGCGGGGTTCAGCTTTTGCGCGTATTCGCCCACCAGCGCCACCGGTTTGTTTGCGGGGTCGATCTGGTGGATCCGAAAGGCGATCTCCTCCATCACGCGGAGATCCTCTTCCCCGGTGGTATGATCCGTATAGAGCAACCGCATCACCACACCGCTCTGGCTCCAAATCAGGACCACCGCCAGCGCCGCCGCGACCAGCCGGGAGGCGGCTGGGCGTTTAGCGGGGCGCAGTCCGGCCAGGAACAGGATATTACAGGCCATCACCACGGGGTAGACCAACTGGCTGTGCGCCAGCGGCGCTCCGCCGCAGTACACGGCGACCAGAAACGGGCACGACTGGAGCGCGGCCACGGCCAACACGTAGAGCCAGCGGCCTTTTTTCCCTTTGGCGTTCCAGCACTCCCAGAGGGCGGCCAGGAAGGCCAGCACACTCAACGCCCCGTAGATCCAGGTGGTATACGGAACTGTCCCATTCCCCAAGAGGCCGGACTTTACATAGCCGAGGACGCTCCTCAGACACTGAAAAAGCGGCTGGCGCCCCCAATAGGAGGTCATCTCGCGGAAGACCTCTTTTTGATGCGCGTCGATCAAAAACACGTTCGCCGGCAACGCGTAGAGCAAATACGCCGCCGCGAAGATCAGCACCTGCCCCACC
Organism: uncultured Oscillospiraceae bacterium; assembly: GCA_947627325.1. Taxonomy (GTDB): domain Bacteria; phylum Bacillota; class Clostridia; order Oscillospirales; family Oscillospiraceae; genus MGBC124762. Next base: position 177,273 of record CANQVO010000001.1, read on the forward strand.
ACCGCGGCAAAGCCCGGCGCCGCCTTTTCGTCCGTCAGGGCCAAGCGGCGATAAAGCAGTAAATACGCGGTGATCGCCAACGCGATATAAACAAACGGCATGGACTGATAGATGCTGAACGCCCAGGCCAGCAGAGGGACAGACAGCAGGCATGGCAGCCACTTTTTCTTCATCAGGCCAAACCAACTCAGGGCCGCGGCCGCGCCGCACAGCACATAGGCCACCGAGGTACTGATCAGCCGCTGATACCAGTAAAACTGACTGGCCACAGCCGCGCTGATGAACATCAGCGGCCCCAGCGCCGCGCAGACATATGGATCCCGCAGGCCGCAGCGGTACAGGGTATACCCTACCATCACTCCCGCCACGCACAGCGCCAGCCAGCCGAAGGCGCTCATAAGATCCGGATTGAACTTCGTCAACCCCAACAGCATATTCGCCAGGGTCAGCCCCGGCCGTCCCGCGTGCCCCCCTCCAAACCGGCTGGCCGGATCCAGGATCAGTATCTCCGGATCGACGTGCAGGATCGGCGCTTTGAGCCACTGGATATAGGTAAACAGCAGGATGGCGCTGGCCAGCAGGATCATCCAGCGCGTCTTCTTCAGGAAATCCAGGAACAACTCCCGCTCTTTCTTCCACCGCCAGGCTAAGGTCTTCTCTTTCATCCAGGTCCTTCCTCCCTCTCCAAACTGGCCTCTCCGTTTGCCTGGCAACCGCCCTGTTCTCCGGCGGCGCGGCGCTGTCCCTCGCGCGAGCAAGAGGGATCCTCTTCTCTTCAAGAAGAGGAAAAAATGGCTAGCCATTTTGGGGCTTTGTGTTATTTTACGCTGTTTGGCTCTATCCCGTCAAGGGGCGGGATGGGGTCAGTCCTTCTTGTCCTCGTCGGAGAACTCTACGATGTCCTCCTCCACTTCCTTTTTGGCGTTCTCGTCGATGCCCAGCTTGTCCTGGACCTTTTTCTTGGCCTTGCGCCACCAGATACCCACTACGGCGCCCACCGCCACCAGCACGCCCGCCACCACCTGGATGGTGTAGGTCATCACCGACGGGTCCAGGTACGCGTAGGCGTTGGCCATCAGCGCCACCGACAGGCAGACCGTCACGTACAGATGGGGGATATACTTTTTCATTACAAAAACCTCCTTTAATAATGGTTCACAGGGTATCAGATCGGGCTACCAAACCTCTGTCAGGATGGACAGGACCTCCTTCTCTCCCAGCGGCACGGGGTTGTTGTCCATCCGGCCCTGGGTGAAGGCGCCCGCGGCCAGGTCCGGCAGGTCCTCCCGCGGGACTCCCATGGCGGACAGGCGCAGGGGCTGGATCCCCGCCGTGACTGCCTCCAGCCAGCGGTGAAGTCCCTCCGCGCCGCCGAAGCGGCCCAACAGCGTTTGGATCTCCGGCACGGCGGGCAGGTCGATTGCCGCCACCCGCTCCAGCGTGACCGCTACCGCGAAGCCGTGGGGGATCCCGTAGCGCATGGTCAGCGGGTAGGAGATCGAGTGGCAGGCCGTGGTCCTGGTCCTGGAAAAGGCCAGGCCGGACAACAGCGCCCCCACGCACATCCCGCCCCGGTAGGTCACATTCTCCGGCTCCTTCAGCGCCAGGGGGAGGTACGTTCGGATGTACTCCACCGCCTCCAGCGCCAGGGCTTGGGCGAGGGGGTCTCTGGCCCTGGCCCAAAAGGCCTCCATCCCCTGGGCCAGCGCGTCCAGCCCGGTGGACAGGGTCAGCCCCGGCGGCATATCCACCGTAAAGGCCGGGACGATCAGGGAGAGGTCCGGGGCCAGGTCGGGCCGGTCCACCGAGAGCTTTTTCCCGCCCCGGGTGTCCCAGATGGTGGCCCAGGGCGTCACGTCCGCCCCGGTCCCCGCCGTGGTGGGGACGGCGATCAGCTCCAGCGGCTTCCCCCCGGCGCGGTAGGTCTTCTGGGCGATGGCCTGGCACAGGCCGTCGTAGTCCCGGGGCCCGCCAGACTCCATGCCGGAGATGGCGCACAGCGCCTTGCCCAGGTCGATGGCGCTTCCGCCGCCCACGCAGATCAGCCGCTTCACCGGGGCCCGGTCCAGCACCTCCAGGCACGTCAGCAGGTCCTCCACCGAGGGGTTGGAGGAGAAGCCGGTCACATAGCGGCACGCCGGAGGCAGAAGCTCGGCCAGGCCGAGCCGCCCGATCGTGCCCGGGCTGGCCACCACGGCCACGCCGCTCTCCTCCGCCGCCAGCTCCCGCAGACGGCGCAGGGCCTCCGGGCGGGGGAGGAACTGGATCTGGGTCTTGACAAACGCTTGAAACATCCCCGCCACCCCTTAGGTATCCTTGATGAGGGTCAGGATCTGCTTGATGGGCATACACAACTCGTCCGCCTCATGGGAGCGGCCATTTCGCAAAATGGTCTCGGCGCACCGCTGCATGGCGGGGAAAGCGCTGCGGATCATGTGGTTGGCGTGGATGACGATGTTCACCCCCGCCTTGGCGAACTGCTCCTCGGTCACCGTGTTGTAGGTGGTGGGCACCACGATCAGCGGCGTGTCCCGCTCCACCTCCCGGAAGCGGCGGCAGAACTCGAACACCTCGTCCGGCTCCTTGCGCTTGGAGTGGATCATGATCCCGTCCGCGCCCGCCTTCACGTAGGCGAAGCACCGCTCCAGGGCGTCCTCCATCCCGGCTTCCAAAATCAGGCTCTCGCACCGGGCAAAGATCATAAAATCTCGGGTCTTCAGCGCGTCCTTCCCCGCCCGGATCTTCTCGCAGAAGTTCTCAATGGAGTCCTGGGTCTGCCTCACCGCCGTGCCGAAGAGGGAGTTTTTCTTCAGGCCTTTTTTGTCCTCGATGATGACCGCGGAGATGCCGATGCGCTCCAGCGTGCGGATGTTGAATACAAAGTGCTCTGTCAGACCCCCGGTGTCGCCGTCCAGGATGATGGGTTTGGTGGTGACCTCCATGATCTCCTCCAGCGTCTTGATCCGGGAGGTCATGTCCACCAACTCGATGTCCGGCTTGCCCTTGGCGGTGGAGTCGCACAGGCTGGAGACCCACATGGCGTCGAACTGCCGAACTCCCTCCGGCGTCTCCACCCGGGTGTTCTCCACGATCAGCCCGGTCAGCCCGTTGTGGGCCTCCATCACCGACAGGCAGGGCTTGTAGGACATCAGCTTCTTCAGCCGGGACCGGCGGCTCTCCGGCAGATTCAAAAGCTGGTCCAGCTCGCTGATGGTGTCCTCGGTGGCCGAGTGGGTGTAGGGGAACTCCACCAGTTCCCCGCCCCACTCCTTCAGGGTGTCCAGCACCTCCCGGCGGATATTGGCCTGGTAGCCGGTGTGCCAGTCGTCCCCGTGGACCACGATATCCGGGCGCAGCTTCCGCAGGACCGTCTGATAGGACAGCGTATCCTGCACCACAACCCGCTCCACGCCCTTGATGTCCGCGAACATCTCCAGCCGCTCCGCCAGGGGGATCAGCGGGTAGCGCTTGTAAGTGGCGATCGCCTCGTCGGTCAGCACGCCCACCGTCAGCTCGCCCAGGGCGGCCGCCTTTTTGATGAGCCGCAGGTGGCCGCTGTGCAGAATATCCGTACTGAAGCACATATAAACCTGTTTCATAGCCGTCTCCTTACGTTTTATCCGTTGCGATCAGCGCCTGGAACCGCCGGGATATGGCCGCCAGATCCTCCAAGTTGTCGATCTCGTTGCACAGCCGCCCGTCCAGGGCCAGCGGGGTCATCTCCACCTGGTCAAAGATGGTGTTCAGGGCGTTTTCGGCATAGGCCCCGGTCTCCCCCCGCCGGCAGAAGCGGGAGATAGCCTCCAGCCACAACTCCATGTCCGCCCGGGCGATCCGGTAGGCCGGCTGGCTGGCCACGCACTCCGCGCCAAACACGTGGACGCCGATCTCCCGGACCTTCCCCTGGTCCAGCCGGGCCTTAAAGTCCTTCTCCGGCAGGGGGACGCCGTACTCCACCGCCACGGCGCTCCCCGGCGCGGCCAGAAGTTCCTCCAGCACAGACCGCTCCAGAACCAGATCGCCGTGGAGCAGGAGGATATCGTCCAAAAGCAGCTCCCGGGCCAGGTACATGGAGTAGATGTAGTTCGTCTCGGCGTAGCGCGGGTTGTGGACACAGCGCGCGGAGGCCAGCCGCTGGGAGGCGTAGTCCTCTAGGGTCTGGGCGAAGGGGCCGGTGGTGATGACCACGTCGGTGACGCCCGCCTCTTTGAGCAGTTCCAGCTGCCAACTCAATATGGTGTGGCCCGCCCCGATGGAGGTCATGCACTTGGGGTGCTCCCGGGTCTCCTCCCCCATCCGCCTGCCAACGCCGGAGTTCAAGATCAACGCTTTCATCCCAATGTCTTCCTCAACGCGTCCAGATTTTCCCTCGGGGTGGTGGTGGGCCGCCCCAGGTCCTTACGGGACCCCAGGGCGGCGTGGATCTCCAAAAAGCGGCTGCCCGGGGCGGCCTTCAGGGCGGCCAGCGCCTGGCGCAGGGCGGCCTCGTCAGCGGCCTGGAACACGGAGCGGTACCCCGCCGCCTTAGCCAGGGCGCTGAAATCGGCCTGGCCGGCGGCCACCGGCATCCCCCCCACGCTCTCATGGGCGGTGTTGTTGACCACCACGTGGATCAGGTTTTCCCGGGCCATCCCCGCGGCGATCACCAAACCGCCCAGGTGCATCACCGCCGCGCCGTCCCCGTCGATACACCACACCGTCCGCTGGGGCTTGTCCACCGCCACGCCCAGGGCGATCATCAGCGCGTGGCCCATGGAGCCAACGGTGAGAAAGTCGTGGCTGTGGTCCTCCCCCCGCTTCTCCCGCAGTTCAAACAGTTCCCGGGAGGCCTTGCCGGTGGTGGACACAAAGATGTCCTCCGCCCCGGCCCCTTCCAGCACCAACTCCAGCGCCCGCTCCCGGGTCATGGTGTTGGCGTTGCGGTAGACGGCCTTCTCCTCGCAGGTCAGCGCGCCCTTGCGGACCACGATCGCCGCACACCGGCCCTGGGCCAGCAGTTCCCCGCACCGGGCGAAGTACTCCCCCACCGTCTCTGGGGCGGTCTCCTTCTCCAGGACAAAGGTCTTGACCCCCATGAGCTCCAGGGTCTCCACCGTGACCATGCCCTGGAACTTGTGCTGGGGTTCGTCGTGGAGGCCGGGCTCCCCCCGCCACCCGACCACGAACAGGCAGGGGATCCCGTAGACCTGCTCGTGCAGCAGGGAGGCGATGGGGTTGACCGCGTTGCCGATGCCGCTGTTTTGCAGATACACCAGGGCCGGGCGGCCGCTGGCGATGTAGTGGCCGGCGGCCAGGCCCACGGCGTTCCCCTCGTTGGCCGCCACGATGTGCCGCTCCCCCTGGGAGCCGTAGCGCAGATACAGCGTGTCGCACAGAGGGGCCAGGAGGGAGTCGGGCACGCCGGTGAAAAAGTCGATGCCCAGATCGTCCACATGGTCCAGAAAACGCTTAACTTCCATGGCGCTGTCTCTCCTTCAGTTGGGATATCAGATACTCCGCGCCGATCTTGGCGCTCTGCCCAAAGTTGGCGATGGTCTCCCCCAGGATGCGGTGGATCTGATCCCGGTATTCCTCCTGGCGCGTCAGCAGGTCGGCCACCGCGCGCTCCAGGCCGTCCAACTCGTCCATGCCCAACTCCACCCCCACCTGGGCGCGCAGGGTCAGCTCCAGGGGCTTCATGGGGTACTGGTCGTACTCGCTGTTGTGGATCTTGGGGGGCGTGTTGATGAAGACGGCGGGCTTCTCCGTCACAAAGGCGAACTCGTAGGCGGTCCCGGACCAGTCGGAGATCACCAGGTCGGAGTCAAAGATGGAGCTGCTGTCTGTGAAGTTCAGCTCAAAGGTCAGGTCGCCGCCCTGGTAGTCTCGATAGCGCTCCACGATGGCGTCCATCCGGGGGCGGTAGCGTTTCATATACTCCGGGTGGGGCCGGACCACCACCTGATACCCCTTCCCCAACAGCTGGTCCAGGAGCTTGTCGATGCAGGTGTCCAGAATGTTGTCCACCTGCCAGGAGGGCGCGATCAGGATCTTCTTCCGCTCCCGCTGGGTCCGGGGCATCGCCTCGTATTGCGCCCGCAGGTCCTCCAGCAGACCGTAGCCGCACGCCACCAGCTTCTTCTCCGGCGTCCCGTGGAGCTTTTCGCCAAAGCGGATCTCGTCAAACTGGAATTGGCCCACGCACAAGATCGTGTCGTAGTGGTCCAGCGCCCCGGTGTGCAGGACCATGTGGGTGCTCAAGGGGTAGTGGAACATATAGACGTACTCCACATCCTTGCGGACGTAGCTGCGCTTGATGTGGTAGTTGTCCAGGTCGGACATGGTCATGACCACCATATCCGCGTCCATCTTCATCATCAGGGTGATGAGCCGCCGCTCGCCGATGTAGTAGGGACGGATGCGGCTCTGGGTCTTGGCCAGGTCGAAGATCTGGTCCTTGGGGTCGCTGGTGACATAGTGGATGGTGAGGTTCGTCCGCCGGAGCAGTTCGTCGATCACGCCCCGGAAGTACTTATAGAACCCGCTGGACTCAGAGTAGAAGACCAGGTGCTTGTTGGCCACGGAGAAGAACCGCTTGTAGTCCGCCTTCTCCCGGCGCTTGTCCTCCTTGGAGACGTTGGCGGACAGGCCCTCGATCCCGGCCAACTCCTTCCGGCTCTTGGCCAGGGCCTCGTAGTCCACATACTTTTTGGGCGGCATGACGGCGTTGAGGGCCAGCTGCTGGAGGATGGTCAGCAGGTTGCTGGCGATCCAGTATAGCCCCACGCCCACCGGCACGAAGGCCCCCAGCGCCAGGGAGATGGCGATGGAGAGGCCGTTGGTCATCCACTGGCCGGCGGGGGTCTGCTCCCGCTGGAGGGGGTTGAGGTGGTTCTGGGCCAGGCCCAGGGCCAGCGCCGCCAGGCCGGCCAGCAGGGGGACAAGGAGCGTTATCCCTCCCTGTTGGGAGGGATAGACCGAGAGCAAGCTCTCGGTGCCCGCCAGGAGGCGCCGCACCGCGCCGATCACGCCGATGAGCAGGATCAGCTGGATGAACATGGGCACGGTGCTGGCCAGGGGGTGGTAGCCCACCCGCTTGTAGAGGGCCTGGGTCTCCTCGGCGATGGCGTCCTTGTCGCCGTAGTACTTGATCTTCAGGGCGTTCAGCTCCGGGGTGAGGGCCACCATCTTCAGGCTGTTGCGCTGGGTCCACAGGGACACCGGGAACAAGATCACCTTGGTCAGGGCGGTGAACAGGAGGATGGCCAGGGCGTAGTTGTGGGAGAGGTCATAACACGCGCGCATCAGTATCCCCAAGGGGATCGCGATCCAATCAAACAACGGCCTCACTTCCTTACACAGATATTAGCGGCAGACAAACCCCACCTCGCGGCGGCGCTGCGCCATCGATCCTTTACTCGAACCAGATCTCCCGGAACCCCACCGCCAGGACCCGCTGGTCGGTTTTGCCCAGGCTGGCCGGAGAGCAGGCGTCCGGGTAATCCAACTCCAACTCTAAGGCGTCGCCATTCAGGCACTCGATCGGGATCTTGAATTCGATCGTATTCATGTCAAGGGTCACCACGTCATCATAGAGGATCTGATCCTTTGCCTTGATCGTCACGCGCTGCGAACCGTTAAATACATCGGCAAGCCGGATGTGTCCTTCCAACTCGACCCGATCTGACAGGTCGTTTGAAGAGAGGTCCAGATACATATGCGCCTGTTTGCCCAGAGACCAGGCAAAATTGGTCTCTACATAGGATATTCCGCCCCTGAAGCAGTTCACTCCCCCGCCTTCCTCGGTAAACAGGATCCTGTCCCCCAGTTGATACTTGTCCGGTTGCCCAAAGCGGATGGAGGAGAAGGCGAAGGCCAATACGCGGCCATCCGTGTTTTCCCCCGCGCTTTTGGGAGAATATGCCTCCGGGTATTCCAACTCCAACGTCAGCTTGCCATCCTGGATGCACTCCGCCGGAACGGTAAAGATCGCCGCCTTATCAGCGGAACTGACCTCTTGGTCGTACAGGACCTGGCCGTTGCTCTTGATGATGAGCCGCTGGGATGCGCCATGGATCATAGCAAATCGGAACGTCCCGGTCAAGTCGCCAGGTACCTCACCAATGTTCAGATACATCACCCCATCTTTCCCCAGGGTCCAGGGATAATCGGTCCTCACGTAGGATATCCCGCGCCTAAAGTAGTTCACTCCCCCGCCTTCCTCAGTAAACAGGACTTCGTCTCCCAGTTGATACTTGATTTGTTCATCGTCCAGCTCCTGCAGGAAGTTTTCCTCCACGGGGATCTCACTGCTATATGTGCTAAATACCCGAATCTCATTATAGCTGCGGTCTGAATTAAAATCGTAAAGGTAGAAGGGCCGCCTTCTCTCCTCTCCTTCCCGGTAGTCAAAGACCGTCTTCTTCCCCGCGTAGGACGGGTCGATCATAGACAGGATGGTGGGCTCAAAGTCTTCGATATAGGAGACCGGCGCGTGAGAGACCTCCAGCTTCCCGGTGGTGTGCTGCCGTTTGATGAGCAGAAGCGGATTGTACCGATTCTGCCAGCCGTGGTCCGCCGTGATGACGATATCCGTGTTGTCATAGACGCCCGCCTCCTTGAGCGCCTGGATGAAGTTCATCATGATCCGCACGCTGCCCTTGGCCTGGCGGTACATCTTCTCATTGTCGTGAATGTCCACCACATCTTCGAGGATATAGGTTTCTCCCTCGTATTGGATATGATCCCCGTTTTCGTCGAGGTCGTAGGGCGGATGGACCCCCTTGAAATAGTAAACACGGTAGACGTTTTCATCCATCGACGCCCGCAGCTTCCCCGCCAGGATCTCCTGGTTGAACAGGCTGTCGTTCGCGCCGAACTCATCTGCCGGCTTTACATCCTCAATATCCGTGTAGGAAAACCAAAAATAGGGCTTCAAGATATGCGGCATATAGCGGAAGGCCGTGATCTGGCCCATGGTCTTCACGACCTCGGCGGCCGAGACCCCCTCGGGCTCCTCGATCACGATGTTCTTGATGACAGGAGCTGCTTCAGATGAGACATTTTCCGTTACCTCATAGTAGCGCGCATCATAGCCCTCCCGGGAGAGCGCGGGGAAAAATTCCGATCGCGTATAGACGTCGTCCACGTTCTCCCGATAGGAGATCCCTGTCTGCTCCAGCTGTTTCCCAGTAAAGATCGTCGCGCTCCCCTCCTGGGAGTATAGAGAGGTGCCCACCGCGTTGTCGAAGAAGACAAATCCGTCAAATACGTCTTCCGCCTCCGGGATGTCCTGGAGCACCTGCTGGAAATAACTCGTCTGATAGCCGTCAAAGAGCATGACGATCACGTTGTGCTGGGTGGACAGGTCCAGCATCTGTTCGTCCCGGGCGACATAGTAATTCCTCTTAAATTGAGACAAATCTGTGGTAAACAGCAACGTGGCCAGGGTCAGGCACTGTATGGCCACGAGGCCCAGAGAGATATACCGGACCGCCTTTTGGTAGATGGGCTTGTCCTTGAACCGCACCGCCAGGATCACCGACGCCAAGATCAGCGCGATCCAGATCGCCCCATTGATATACGGCCAGGCCCCGTAGCCGGCCCAGTCGATCGCCGTGCCGTCCATCTGCCCATAGCTGACGAACATCCAGTTGCCCTGGATATACAGCGCGAGGGCCACCCCGAACACAATGCCTGTCACAACGGGGTTGTTGCGGGAGATCCAGATGACAAACGTGAAAAGGGCCAGGGAGATCAGAAAAATGAGAAGGCACCCCGGCAGGAACATCTTCAGCGTAAACCACAGGCTGGAGAGATTGGTCAGATAGATCTCAAGAGGGCCAAAGACAAAAAACGTAAAGGACAAAAAGAGCGAGGGAAACAGTGCCTCCGCTAGGTTCCGCTTGATTTCTTTCGTGTTTTTCATGGGGTGTACTCCTTTTCTTTAGTATGATAGACGATCTTCCCTACCTCGTCAAAACCGCCGTGCCGTTGCTCGTCCGCTCGCGCCAGTAGTTGGGGCGAAGCCGCTTTTCCCAACTACCAGTTCAACGCGCCCTTTTCCCCGCGCTGTCTGTCCCGGGGACCGACGTTCCCTCGATCAGGCCCTGGATCCGGGCGACGATCTTGTCCCACTGGTAGTTCTCCTTTACATAGGCCACGCCGTTTTTCCCCATGGCCTGGCGCTCCGCCGGGTGGGTGAGCAGCCAGTCCAGGGTGGCGGCGAACTCGGGGTAATTCTCAAACCACAGCCCCGCGTTGCTTCGGACGCAGTGGCCTTTGGGTACCAGAGGCAATTCTATCTCTCATGGATCGTATCAGTCAACTTCCTGCTATTTTTGGGGCTTCCATTTTAAGGATCTTGCCGCCCCGCTTCGCCGTGGATGATCCGCTTTACGGCGTCCAGAAGGCTTGTTTTCTCGTCCAGCTTCACCGTTTTGCAGCCGGCGGCTATGCCCGCCGCCACGTCACTGTCAGAGTCCCCGATCATCCAACTGGCGGACAGGTCGATGTTATACCGCTCCGCCGCCTGAAGGAGCAGGCCGGGCTTGGGCTTGCGGCAGGCGCAGTCCATCTTATACTCTGGCCGCTCCCCGGGGAACCCCTTGTCCGGGTGGTGGGGGCATACAAAAATGTCATCCAGGTAGGCCCCGCTCTGGCCCAGAAGGGTCTCCATCTTGCGGTGGATCTCCCGGAGCTCCTCCCAGGTGACCTCGCCCCGGGCGATGACGGGCTGGTTCGTGACCACGATCGCCAGATATCCGCCGCGGTTGATATCGCGAATGGCCTCCGCCGCCCCGTCAAGGAGCGAAAAGTCCTGGATATCCCGCAAAAACCCAACGAACGGATTGATCGTGCCATCCCGGTCCAGGAAGATGGCCCTCTGCTTTTGGCGCAGATTCCTGCTGTGCACAAAACCCGTCTGAAGGTCCCGCTCCACCTCCCGGATCCGCTCGGGCGTGCCCATATCCTTCACATATTCCGGGGAGTGATAGGCGTAGAGCTTGCCGGAGGGGATGGCGGGCTTGAGGACGTCCCGGTCCAGGTCCGTCTTTTTCGGCTTCGTCAGCGTCTCCAGCATACGCGGCGACAGGATGTGTACGCCGGCGTTGACGCGATTGGAGTACCACGCGCGCTTGTCCTCCTTGGTCAGCCAGCCGCGCACACAGTTGGTTTCATCCGCGATGATGAGCCCGCTGTCATAGGGGTGGTCGTTGGGGTGGACCAGGAGGGTCGCGTCGGCATCCCGCGCTTTGTGAAACGCCATCATGCGGTGGAAGTCCACGTCGAAGATCATGTCTCCGTTGAGGAGAAGGAAATCGTCTGTCACTTTTCCCCGCAGGTAGTACAGCGCCCCCGCCGTCCCCAGGGGGACCTCTTCCCGGACATACTCGATGTGGACGCCAAGGCGGCTCCCATCGCCAAAATAGGCGCAGATCTGATCGGCCAGATAGCCCACCGTCAGCACGATCCGGGTGATCCCCTGGCCCTTGAGGCAGAGGATCTCATGCTCCAGAACCGGCTTTCCCGCAACGGGGAGAAGGGGCTTTGGGACCGCGCTGTTCACCGAGGCGATCCGCGTCCCCTTCCCTCCCGCCATGATGACCGCAACCATATCAATCCCCCCAGAACTGGCACTCCAACGCGGCGCAGAGGATATGGTAGAGGGTGGAGTGGATGTCTTGTATGTCCTCCGTGGCGGCGGCGGGGGCGATTAGGGTCAGATCGAAGGCGTCCTTCATCCTCCCGCCGTCACGGCCTGTCAGGCCGATGGTCCTCATCCCCATGGCCCGCGCGACCTCTCCGGCGTAGAGGACGTTCTTGGAGTTTCCAGAGGTGCTGATACCCAGAAGCACATCCTCCGGCCGCCCATAGCTGACGACCTGCTGGGCGAAGATATACTCGCCGCCCACATCGTTGACCATCGCCGTGAGCAGGGAGGTGTGCGCCCCCAAATCAATGGCGGGCAGGCCCCCCTGGAGCTTTTCGGCCAGCTCCGCGCTGGGCAGGGCGCTTTTCAGTTCCTCGCTCAACGGACGGTGGAGGCGAAAGGATTTGACCAGCTCTCCCACGATGTGGTCGGCGTCGGCGTTGCTGCCGCCGTTGCCGCAGACAAGGAGCTTTCCGCCGCGGCGGAAGGAGTCCTCCAGCAGTTCCACCGCCTGACGGAGCGCCGGTTCCAGCGGCGCTACAAAAGTATGCCGCGCCCGATATTTGTCAAACAGCGTTTCCGTACTCTTTTTCATAGGCCCTGCACCTTTCCCTTATTCGGGTCATAGATCTCCGGGACGTAGTATATGATCCTCACGCCGCCCTCCTCAAATCGGAAGGGGATCTCCATCAAATTCCCCAGGGCGCTTCGAACAGACGCCTTGTGCTCCTCCGGCACATAGAACAGCAGAAAGCCGCCGCCTCCGGCTCCCAGGAGCTTGCCCCCAAGTGCTCCGGCGGCCATCGCCCGGGCGTAATAGTCGTTGATCAGGGGGTTGGAGACCCTGCCGTTGACCTCTTGCTTCAGCCTCCACTCCTCATCCAGCAGGCGGCCAAAGTCATCCACCCGCCGCTCCACCAGCGCCTTCTCCGCCTCGTCCACCAGGCCCTTCATCCGCAGGAGCTGGCGCGTCTTCTGGTCGATGTTCTTCTCCTGCTCCGCCTGGAGCTCCGAGGAGAAGCGGGAAAGCCCGGTGAAAAACAGCAGCAGGTTGTCGTTCAGTCTGTCCTTTGTGTCCTTCCCGATCACCACCGGGCACACCTCGTAGCCGTTCGGCCCAAAGATGATCTTGTTGAAGCCGCCAAAGGACGCGGCGATCTGATCCTGGACCCCGCCCTTCTCGTTGCACAGCACACGCTCCAGGTGGATCGCCTCGTCCGCCAATCTGCGCTTGTCCACATACTTTCCCTTCAGCGCGTAAAAGGCGGCCAGGAGCCCCACCGCAAAGGAGCTGCTGGTCCCCAGGCCGGTGCGTGCGGGAAGGTCAGCGTCGTAGAGCACGATCATATCGTGCATATCCATGGCCTTCATGGCCTCCCGGACCGCCGGGTGCTGGATCTCGTCTACCTCCCGGGTCCGCTCGCATTTGGAGTAGGCAATATAGTTGGAGTAGTCAAAAAACGGGGGGAGATGCCGGACGGTCAGGTAGCAGTATTTGTCGAAACTGGTAGAGAGGACCTGCCCGCCATATTGCTCATAGAAGGCCGGGAAGTCCGTCCCCCCTCCAAAAAACGAAATGCGAAATGGAGTCTGTGTAATGACCATAGACGCTCCCCCCTCCTTTCACCGCGCCGCAGTCCTGGGCGCGGCGGCGGTACGCTCGATCAGATCCCTGATCTTCTCCATGATCCGATCCCACTGATAGTTTTCCTCCACGTAGCGTTTTCCGTTTTCCCGCATGGTCTGGTAAACTTGCTCGTGGCTGAGCATATAGTTCAAAACGGCGGCAAACTCAGGGTAATCCTTGAACCAGAGTCCGGCGTTGCTGCGCAGACAGTGCTCCTTCAGCACGGGGCAGTGCTCCGTGACGATGACCGGGCGGCCCATGAGCATACTCTCCAACACCACGGCGGACAGGCTCTCAAACCTGGAAAAGAGTACCAGCGCTTTTGCCTCGCGCATCACCGCGTATTTTGTTTCCTCGGAGACAAAGCCCAGGCTGATGACGTTCTCCGACGTGGGGACTTCCATCACCGGCTTGCCCATCAGCACCAGTTTCAAATCGCCGCCGTTCTCCCGCTTATACCGCAGGAAAAAATCGAACATCTCCCCGCAGCCCTTGGACTCGTCGATCCGGCCCGCATAGGTGATGTAGTTCATCTCCCGCAACCGCGGTGGAACGTCTGGGATCTCCCCCTCTGGCAGATCCACCCCCACGCCGGCAATGATGCCCGGCGTGTCTTTGATCTTCGGAAAACGGGACTGGGCAAACTCCCGCTCGATGGGGGTGTTCCAAATGAAGCCCTTGGCGCCGCCAAAGACCTTTCTGTAATGCCTCAGGTACGCCGACGGCTCGTCATGTAGCGTCGGGACCAGCAAGGCGTTTTCAAAACCCATGGGCAGGCCCATAGCGGTGAGATAGTAGAGGTAAGTCATAAAAATGACCACTTTATACTCCCCGCGCACCGCCCAAAGCCGCTCCAGCAGTTCTCCGCAGACAGGCCCCTGCAGGTCGATCCATTTGAGTTCTTCCTCGTCCGTGTGCTCCGGCCGGGTCAGGACGCGCTCGCTGAGTTGGTTGAACTTCTTCACATCCCGCGCCTTATCCACCCGGTATCGGTGGACGGTGACGCCGTTGATCGTATGTGTCCCGGGCTTATACTGGTTCTGCCACGTCATATAGTCTACCGCGCAAGTGGTATAGACCTCCACCTCGTAATAGGCGCTCAGCCGCTCTGCCAGGTGGCGGCAATGGGTCTCCGCTCCCCCGTTGACCTCCAGCCCATATCGCTGGCACACCATGGCGATCTTCTCTCTCATTCCTTTTCACCCGCTATTGCCTTAAAATGATCCGTGTACTTCTTGACGATCTGCGGCCAGGAGAAATTCTCCAGGACGAATTTCCGGCCGTTGCGCCCCATCTGGTCGGCCACCTCCCGGTGGGTCAGCAGATAGTCCAGACAGGCCGCGAACTCCAGGTAAGACTCGTAGTACAGCCCGCCGTTTGTCCGGCTGACAAAGTCCCGGGTCACCGCGCACGCTCCGTTCACCAGCACAGGCCGTCCGGCGATCCAGCTCTCCATGACGACCAGGGAGAAGCTCTCAAACTGGGAGGGGTTGCAGAACACGGAGGCGGCGGCGTAGGCGTCGTACTTATCCTGGACGGGGACAAAGCCCAGGTCGATGACCTCTGGGGAGGGGATGTCGATCTGTCCGCCGCCCAACAGGACCAACTTCAGCGCCGACGGTTTTCTCCGCTTATAGTCTATAAAAAAGCGGATCAGCTCGTCCACCTTTTTCCCGGGCTCCTTCCGCCCGGCGTAGAGGAGGAAGGGATCGTCCAGGTGATATTTTGCCCGAAAGCGGGCGGCGTCAAAGGTGAAGTCCGTGTCCAGACCCTCGCCGAGGTTCTGAAATCGCTCTCCCCGGACTCCGTAGATGCGCTCGGCCAACTCCCGCTCCGGCTCGGAGTGGAAGATCATCCCCGCCACCCGGGGGAACTGCTTTTTGAAGATGTCCATATAGGCGTAGGACTCATCGTGGAGGCAGGGGATCATCACCGTCTTCTGGGGGCACGCCTGGAGCCCAAAATAGGTGGTGCCAAACATATAGCCAATGGGCACGAACAGGCTGTACTCCCCTTGCCGCTCCCGGATGTAGCGGTACAGGGCCGGGCTGTTCACCATCTCCCGCTGGTAGGTCTCCTCCTCCTGGGCCGTGATCGGCTGATCCCGCATCAGCTTGGCGTTCACCGCGTCGAAGGCCCGCACGTCCCGCTTGCGGACCGGGAAGCGCCGGACCGGGATCCCGGCGCACAGCGCCAGCCCCGCGGGGTGGTGATCTACGTTCCAGTCGGAGCGGAAGTCCTTGACACAGGTGGTCAACACCTCCAACTCCACGCCGGCGTCGTGCAGATGGTGGACCAGTCCTCTCAGCTCCGCCTCCGCGCCGCCAGAGATATCCTCCCCGTACCATGGGGCGACAAACCCGATCTTTTTCATCCTTGGCTCCCTTCTATGAACGCCTCCAGCAGGGATCTCAGGCGCGCGCTCACCCGTTCGTGGGAGAAGTCCGCCAGGCGCTGGCGCTGTTTTTGGAGCGTCGCCTCCCGGAAGGGTTGGTCCTGGACCAGGCGGTGGATCTGCCGGGCCGCCTCCCGGGGGTCGTTGTCCGGGACCAGGACCCCGCCACCGCCCAGGGTGTCGGGGATGGCGGTGGTGGCCCGGGCCACGATGGGCACGTCGAAGTACATGGCCTCGGTGAGAGGGACGCAGAAGCCCTCGTGCTCGCTCATGCACACAAACACGTCCGCCAGCTTGTAGTAGGCCAGGATGGCGTTGAACTTAATGTGGCCGGGGAAAATCACGCTGTCGGTCAGCCCCAGGCGGTCCACATAGGCCGCCAGGCGCTGGTAGTAGCGCTCCATCCCCTCGTAGGCCCCCACCAGGAACAGCCGGGACTTGGGCTCAAAGAACCTGTGGTAGAAGTAGAAGGCCCGGATCACGTCCTCCTGCCGCTTGTTGGGGGCGACGCGGCCCACAAAGAGGAGGTTCACATACCCGTCCCCGCTGTACCGGCGCAGGACCGCCCGGTCGGGGGCCTTGGCGTAGTCCTCAAAGGGGATGAGGATGGGACACACGTCGATAGGGCAGGTGTAACCCATGCGGAGCAGGTCCTCTTTGTTGAACTGGGAGACGGCGACGCAGTAGTCCAGCTTGCCCGCCAGGCGCTCTATCTGACGGATGCCGTCCGCCGACAGCCTGACGCCCGTGGGCGAATAGGGCGCGAAGAATTCCGGCGGGGTGATGTTGTGGTAGATCATCACCTTCCGCCCGGTGAACTGGGGCAGCTGGTCGTTCAGATCCGTCCCCACCGAACCGTGGTAGAGGATCACGTCCTCCGGGGCGAGTTGGGGCAGGTCGGAGACGGGATGGGCCGTCCCCTCTGGGAGGCGGGGGTCGATGTTCTCGGCGTAGATGGCCGTGTCATGATATCCCATCTCCCGGAGGAGTTCCTGGATCGCCAGGGTGTCGTTCCCCACCGCGTCTCCGTAGGATATGGTGGGCAAAAGCTGGATGATTCGCATAAAGTCTCACTCCAAAATCTCTTTTTCTCATGGTTTCTTTGCCCGTTCCGGCAAAGCACTCAACGCAAATATACCCGCGTCAAGTAGAGGTATCCCCGCGTCTCATTGTGCAAAACGAACTCCACCTTTTCCTTCTCCTCGTCCAGGGAGAAGGCCAGGTCGTTTTCCCCGTCGGACAGTTGGAAGCGGGTGATCCGCTCCGTCCCGGTCTCCGCCATCACATCCAGGTATATCGGCGTATGCTTGTCCAGGGCCACGAGCTTTACCTGGAGGTGGTACTCCCCCGCCGGGCAGGTGATATACGGGCCATAGGCGATTCCATCCGGTCGCAGGCAAATGCCGTTAGGAGTCCTGGACGCCCGCTCGTTGGTGAACATATCCGCATAGTAATCCGTGGGGGCGGCATGGGCTTTCCCGCGGTGGTCTTCGCGCGCCGTCAGGGCTCTTTTGTCCAGGAAAATGGAGTTGATGCCGGTAAAAGCGTACTCCACATATCCATTTTTCTGGAGAAGATCAATGATCTTCTCGTTCTTCTGACCCACCACCAGGTGGGTCTCATAGGGAATGGTCTCGATCACTATGGCCAGGGGCCTGTACTGGTCAAAGTTCCAGGTGGTCAGCACGTCCATCTCGCTGCCCTCGATATCGATATTGAGCAGCGCCGGGGCAGTGGGAAAATACTGCCGCAAGATCGTGTCCACCGACACGGTCTTCACGCGGGTGGTCTCTGTGACCTCCAAAAGGGGATTGGCGGCGATGGCGTGTTCCACCGACGCCTTTTCCTTAGACGAGATGCCGCTCCCGCTGACGATGTAAAAGTCCACCATCTCATCGTCCGTGCTGGAGACGCAGCGGTTCAGGATCGTATCCCGATTTCTCAGAAGTCTCAGTTCAGGTATGAGGTCGGGGTTGGCCTCCACCAAGACGCCGCTGGCCCCTTGCTGATAAAAGTAGTAGGTATTGCTCAGTTCCCGGGCGTGGTTGGCCCCCAGATCCAGGTAGGAGACCTCGGAGGGACGATATCCCAACATGCGGAACACATAGGCGATAATGCTGTCCTCACCGGCCTGGGAATATTTGTTGTAATCTACTGTCTCTCTGGCAGTAAAGATGGAGCCGTCCACCCGGCGGATGCAGTCCATGTCCCGCTCCAGGTCGGCCGCCCGCTGGTCGTTCACCTGAAGCATATCCTGGGTCTCCCGCACCAGGCCGGACAGGGCATCCACGCTCCCCGCGGCCCCGGTCAGCGCCGCCTCCTGGGCCGTCAGCGCCGCGCGCTGTTCCTCCAGGGCCTGTTTTTGCTGGGTCAGGGCCTCGTCCTGTTGGGCCAGAGTCTCGCCCTGTTGGGTCAAAATTTCGTCCTGGCGAGCCAGGAGGGTCTGCTGGCGCTCCAGTGTGCCTCGCAGCTCGTCCAATTCGCCCCGCAGCCGCGCCAGTTCGCTCTGGTGGGCGTCCGCGCGGGCCATCAGAGAGACGATGGCCTCCTTCAGGTTGTTGCAGACACGCACCACGTGGGCGTTGAAGGCGTCCTGCATGGAGACGATGGGGGCCAGGATGCACTTGGCCAGGCGGCGGACCACGCGCTTGAGGAACGTCTTCACCTTGGAGCCCGCAAAGGGCCAATAGTAGGGGACATCGTAATTGCGGTTGATGTAGTCCAGGGACTGCTCCAGGGTCTGCCAGTCCACATTCCCCGCCGCCGGAGCGGGCGTCTCCGCCGGGGCGGGCCGCTCCCCGCCGTCCAGGGGGATGTCCTCGAACCGGGGCAGGTCCCGCAGGGCCTCCTCCATCTGGATCTCCCGCCGGATCTCCTCCATGATCTTCTCTACATTGACCACAGGTTCAGCCATCGGTCTTCCTCCTTTCGAGCTTGCGCGTCACTACCCAGGCGGCCAGGGTGAACAGCGGGAGCGCCAGGCACACGGCCAGGCCGATCCACACGCTCCCCGGAATCTTGGGCATCCGCTCCATCTGCCGGACGGTCACGTCCTCCAGCTGGTATCCGGCGCTGTCCAAGGTGAACAGCCGGACCGACGCCCGCTCCGGCGGGGACGATCCCGGGTCCAGGGACAGGTCCAGTTGGTTGGTCCCCTCCTGGAGGGCGACCTGGCTCTCCTGGGCCGGGTCGTCGTATCCGGCCTGGTCGTTATAGAGGTCCACGATCAGGGTGTTCCCGGCGTACTCCGCCGGGCACTCTATCTTCAGGGTGACCTGGAGGGCGGCTCCGCCGCTCAGCTCCACCTCCGCCTGGTAGCCCACCGCCTGGCCGTCGGGGCCGTTCTCCATGGGCAGGGGGCCATTCTCCCCCGCCGCCTCCCCGGCAAAGGAGGTGAAGGCGCCGCTCTCCAAAACCGGGGGCCCCACCGGCCGCCAGTGCTCCGGGCCCCGGGCATAGCTGATCACCGCCAGGATCGCCATATAGCAGGCGATGACCTCCGTGATGGCGGCGGCGCGCCACAGGGGGCTTTGGCTCCGCGCTTTTTTCCCGCTCATGCTCTGCCCGCCTCCTCGATAGAGAGTTTTCCCGCCAGGAACGCCTCGTATTGGTCGCACAGGGGCTGGGTCTCCCCAAAGGCCACCTGGGCCCCCTTGTGGAGCCACAGGACCTTGTTGCACAGTTCCCGGATCTGGCTCAGGGAGTGGGACACCAGGACGGTGGCCGCGCCGCCGGCGATGATCTCCCGCATCTTGGCCGCGCTCTTCTCCTGAAACGCCCCGTCCCCCACGGACAGCACCTCGTCCAAAATCAGGATCTCCGGCTGGACCAGGGAGGCGATGGAGAAGGCCAGGCGGGACTGCATCCCGGTGGACAACTGCTTGAAGGGGCGGTCGGCGAAGTCCCGCAGCTCGGAGAAGTCCAGGATCTGGTCGTAGGTGCGGTCCATAAAATCCCGGGTATAGCC
The DNA here is from genome assembly GCA_947627325.1 of uncultured Oscillospiraceae bacterium. Classification (GTDB taxonomy): domain Bacteria; phylum Bacillota; class Clostridia; order Oscillospirales; family Oscillospiraceae; genus MGBC124762. The sequence continues at coordinate 196,894 of CANQVO010000001.1, forward strand.
CAGCATGGCGCCCCGGAGGTAGGCGTTCTCCTTCACCGTCAGGTCCCCGTCGAAGCCGGAGGCCAGCTCCAGCAGAGCGGAGATGTTGCCGCCGCGCTGGATGAGGCCCTCCCGGGGCTCCATCACCCCGATCACCGCCTTGAGCAGGGTGGACTTCCCCGCGCCGTTGGCGCCGATGATGCCCAGCATATCCCCCTCGTAGAGTTCAAAGGACACGTCCCGCACCGCCATGAAGCTCTCCACGTGGTACTGCCGCTTCAGGTGCCGCACGACCCATTCCTTCAGGCCGATGTCCTTGAAATCGCCGATCTTGTAGCCGATGGTCACGTGCTCAGCTTTTATCATTGTCTTCATAGGCTCGCCTCACACGTAGTACAAAAATTCATGGTTGTATTTCTTGTACATCCACGCCCCCACCGCAAAGGCGATCAGGGCGTAGGCCGCCGCCAGCAGGTGGAACTGGGGGGTGGGGATGACGCCGTCGATGACGATTTTGCGGAAGTAACGGAGATAGAGGTAGATGGGGTTGAGCAGGAACAGGTTCTGCACCATGGGGCTGTAACCGTCGATGGTATAGAAGATGGCGGACATCCACATGATGAGCTGGGTCAGGATCCCCCAGAGGTACTGCATATCCCGGAAGAACACGAACAGCGCCGAGAGGACCAGGCCAACCCCCAGGTTGAACACCACCAGGCACATGGTGGGGTAGATCAGAAGCAGGAACAGCCAGGTGAAGGGGATGCCGTCGATGGCTACAAAGGTGAAGAAGATGAGCAGGGTGAGGCCGAAGTTAATGAGGGAGGACACGTTCTGAGAGAACAGGAACAGGTACTTGGGCACGTTGACCTTGGTGAAGATCCCGGCGTTGCCCACCAGGGAGTTCATGCCCAGGTTTGTGGCGTCGGTAAAGTAGGAGAACACCAGTTGGCCGGCGAAGAGGTAGACCGCGTAGTGGTTCACATTGTTCCCAAAGAAATTGTTGAACACCAGCCACATGATGATAAGGTTCATCAGGGGGGACAGGATGCTCCAGGCCATGCCCAGGATGGTCCGCTTGTACTTCTTCGCGAAGTCCCGTTTCACCAGTTCGCTGAACAGGAATTGGTGCTGTTTCAGTTTCTTCAGCATACCCTTGTCTCAACTCCGTCTCAAATTCTAGTTCGCCAGTCCTCCGATGTCTGGTCAGAGGCGCTTGTCCGCAGAGCTCCGCCGCCAAAGAACCGCGCCCTGCTTCCATCTCTGCCCTTTTACAGGTATTCCTCGTGGTTGCAGATGCGTAAATTCTCCAGCACCTTTTTGATGTCTCCCGCGTGCGCTTTCTCGCAGATCAAAAGGGCGTCCGGGGTGTCCACCACGATCACGTTCTCCAGCCCGACGGTGGCGATCAGCTTTTTGCCGCCTTGGATGATGGAGCTCCGGGTCTCCACCGCCACCACGTTGCCATCGATCACATTTCCAAATTCGTTGGACGCGCGCAGCCGCTCGATGGCCAGCCAGCTCCCCACGTCGTCCCAGCCAAAGGAGCCGGAGAGCGTATAGATATGATCCGCCTTTTCCATCACGCCGTAGTCGATGGAGACGCTCTGGAACCCCTGGAACTCCCGCTCCAGGACCTCCTCCTGGGCGGGCGTGCCGATGGCCTGCTGGATCCGCACAAGGCCCGCGTAGGTGTCGGGCAGGTACTTCTCCAGGTTGTCCAGGATGCTGGAGACTTTCCAGATGAACATCCCGCTGTTCCAGAGGTACTGCCCGGAGGCCAGGTAGGCCTTGGCCGTCTCCAGATCCGGCTTCTCCACGAACCGCTCCACCTCAAAGGCGCGGCCCAGCGTCTTCTCCGGCAGGAACTTGATATAGCCGTAGCCCGTCTCCGGGGCGTCCGGGGCGATCCCGATCGTCACCAGATTGGGCCCCTGCTCCGCCACGGCGCAGGCGTCCTGCAGGGCGCTTTGGAAGATGGCGGCGTACTGGATCAGATGGTCCGAGGGCAGGACGATCATCACCGCGTCGCCGTACTTCTTCGCCATGTGGACCGCGCCCAGGCCGATGCAGGGGGCGGTGTTGCGCCCCACCGGCTCGCACAGAATGTTCTCCTCCGGCAGGTCGGGCAACTGCTCCCGCACCAGGCGCTTGTAGTCCCGGTTGGTGGCGATATAGATGTCCTCCATGGCCACCTGGGGCAGGATCCGCTCCACCGTGAGCTGGATCATGGTCTTCCCATCGTCGGTCAGGGACAAAAACTGCTTGGGCAGGTTCTTCCGGCTCTTGGGCCAGAACCGCTCGCCCCGGCCGCCCGCCATGATGAGCGCCGTCTTTTTCATGCGTATCTTCCCCTTTCATATCCGGGACAGCAGCACTCTGCAATTCCCCACGATCTGATAATCTCCCAGCGCCGCCGGGAGGAAATAGGACCCGCCCCGCGCCAGGGGGTATGTCCCGCCGCCGCTTCGAAGGACGCCCGCCCCCTCCACGCACAGCAGGTGCTGGAAGGACTTGCCGTCGCACCGAAGGGCCACCTCGCCCCGCGCGTCCACCCGGTAGGCCCGGAAGTGCTCACAGGAGAACATCTCCCGGATCTCGAACCCCGAGAAGGAGACCATGCTGTTGGCCCGGCACTCCTCCGGGATGATGGGTGTGTAGTCCATCACCTCCGCCGCCCGGTCCAGGTTGAGGGGCCGGAGTTGTCCGGCGGCGTCCCGGCGGCGGTAGTCGTACACCCGAAAGGTGGTGTTGGAGCTCTGCTGGATCTCCGCGATGAGGAGCCCCTGGCCGATGGCGTGGATGGTGCCGGGGAGGATATAGAACACGTCCCCCCGGGCCACCGGGACCCGGTTGAGCACCTGGCAGATGGTGCCGTCCTCCGCCCGCCGCCGGAACTCCTCCGGGCTGATCCTCCGCCGGAGGCCCAGGTACAGGAAGGACTGGGGGGCGCAGTCTACGATATACCACATCTCCGCCTTTCCGCGCTCGCCCATGCGGATCACCGCCGTCTCGTCCGACGGGTGGACCTGGACGGACAGGGGCTTGGCCGCGTCGATGAGCTTGACCAGGATAGGGAAGGGCCTGTCCTTACAGCCGGTGCCCCAGTAGGCGGCCCGGTCCAGCTCCTCCAGCGTCTTTCCCGCCAGCGGGCCCTCCGCCACCACGGACATTCCGTCCCGGTGGCAGGAGAGCTCCCAACTCTCGGCGGTGAGGTCCGGCGCGTCCGCCTTGCCGTATTCTCTCTTTAGTCTTTCCCCGCCCCAGAGATATTCCTTGTAACAGGGGCGGAGTTTCAGCGGTGTATACTCCAAAATCACGTTTCCTCCAAGACCGCCCGGCACACCTGGGCCATTTTCTCGCTGGACGCGTCCCAGGTGTATTTCCGGGCCTGAACGGCCCCGCGCCGGGTCAGCTCGTCTCCGCGGGCCTGGTCTGATATCACCTTCCAGATCCCCTCCGCGATGCTCGTCTCGTCCTCCGGCTCCACCAGCTCCGCCGCGTCCCCCACCACCTCCGGCAGGGAGGCGGCGTTGGCGCATATCACGGGACAGCCAAAGGTCATGGCCTCCAGGGGCGGGATGCCAAATCCCTCGTAGAGGGAGGGGAACACAAAGGCGGCGGCGTTTTGATAAAGCCCGTTCTTCTCCGGGGCGGAGACGTAGCCGGTGAAGAGGATGTCCCCGGCGTGGGACGCCTTCTGGGCCGCCAGGTAGATCTCCTCAGTCTGCCAGCCCTTTCCCCCCGCCAGGACCAGTTGGTGGGGGATCCCCGCCTCCCGCTTCAGTCGGTCAAAGGCCGCGATCAGGCGGGTCAGGTTCTTCCGGGGCTCGATGGTGCCCACGTAGAGGAGGTAGGGCTGCCGGAGGCCGTAACGCTCGGTCAGGTGGGCGAGATCCGCTGTCTCCGCCCCGATGGAGGGGGCGTTGGGGACCACCGCCACACGCTCCTCGGGGATGTGCAGCAGCTCCCGCAGCTCCCGCTTGGAAAATTCCGAGACGGTCAAAATCCGGTCGCTGCGCTCCACGCTGTACCGCAGGCCCTTGTCCAGCCGCCGCCGGTTTTTGGCGTCCATCGTCTCCGGGAAGCGCAGATAGGTCATGTCGTGGAGCGTGGTCATCACCTTCCCGCTGACCCGGGGCGGGACGATATAGTTGAAAAAGACGCTCAGATCCGCGCCCGCCGGGAACATGGCCCGGTAGGGGATGGGGAGGACGTTCCAAACGCGGCGGTAGATCCCGTAGGGCAAAAGCCGATTCTCCCGGATGGGCATGGAGATCCCGGACAGCGCGGCGGAATTGTCGTTCCGGCCGACAAAGTTGAACAGGTTCCCCACGAACTCCAGCCCGTCTCCGGAGCGCAGACGCCGGGCCAGCTCGTAGGTGTAGACCCCGATGCCGGAGCGTTTGCCACAGCAGGGCTGGAGCTCCAGGGCGACCCTCATGCTTTGGCCCATGCCTCAAAATACCCGGCCAGCCGGTCTGCGGCGGCCACGCTCTCCGCGCGGTCCTGGCCCACCGCCGTGAGGTACACCTTCAACTTGGGCTCCGTCCCGGAGGGGCGGACGGTGGCCTCCATGCCACCCGCCAGGAAAAAGCGCAGGACGTTGGAGGGGGGAAGGCCCGTGTCCGGGCTGAGGTAGTCGGTCACCCGCTCCACCGCGAGCCCCGCGATCTCCTCCGGCGGGGCGCTCCGCAGGCCGCCCATCAGCGCGCCCATCTTCTCGCTCCCGCTGGAGCCCTCGAAGGTGAAGGAGAGGAGCCGGCCCTCAAAGTACCCGTGCTCCCGGTAGAGCTCGTCCAGCACGTCGATGAGGGTCTTCCCCTGGGATTTGTAGTAGGCAAACATCTCGCAGATGAGCAGGGAGGCGTTCACCGCGTCCTTGTCCCGGACAAAACTGCCGCTGAGGTAGCCGTAGCTCTCCTCGAAGCCGAAGATGTAGCGCTCCGCCTCGCCCCGCTGTTCCAAAAGGCCGATCTGCTCGCCGATGAACTTGAAACCGGTGAGCACGTCGATGAGCCTCACGCCGTACTTTTGGGCGATCCGCGCCGCCATGGGGGTGGTGACGATGGTCTTCACCGCCACCGGGTCCCGGGGCATATCCCCCCGCTCCAGGCGGGACTTGCACACAAAATCCAGCAACAGCGCCCCCATCTCGTTGCCGGTGATGAGGGTGTAACCCTCCCCGGTCCGCACCGCCGTGCCCACCCGGTCGCAGTCCGGGTCGGTGGCCAGCAGGAGGTCGCTCCCCGTCCGCTCCGCCCAGGAAAGGCCCACGGTCAGGGCCTCCCGGACCTCCGGGTTGGGGTAGGGGCAGGTGGGGAAGTGCCCGTCCGGCGTGCCCTGCTCGGTGGGGATGGTGATGTGGGTGAAGCCGTGCTCCTTCAGACACCGGGGGACGCAGGAGATCCCCGCGCCGTTCAGAGGGGTGTAGACAATGTTCACGTCCCGGGGCACCGACGAAGACAGCACCGAGGCGCCGCCCACCGCCTGGAGGTAGCGGTCCACCGTGTCCTCCCCGATGTAGGCGATCGTCCCCGCCTGGAGGGCGGCCTCGAAGTCCGTCCGGCGCACGTCGTCAAAGGGGTCCACGGCGTCGATCTCCCCCTGGATGGCCTTGGCGGCCTGGGTGGTGATCTGGCAGCCGTCTCCGCCGTAGACCTTGTAGCCGTTGTACTTGGCCGGGTTGTGGCTGGCGGTGACCACCACGCCGCCGTCGCACTTCAGGTCCCGCACCGCGAAGGACAGGGAGGGGGTGGGCATCAGCCTGGGGTAGATGTGTACCTGGACGCCGTTGGCGGCGAACACCTCCGCCGCCGTCCGGGCAAAGAGGTCGGAGTGGATGCGGCTGTCGTAGGCGATGGCTACGGAGGGCTTGTCCGCCGTCTTGTTCAAATAGTTGGCGTACCCCTGGGTGGCCTTGGCTACGGTGTAGACGTTCATCCGGTTGGTCCCGGCCCCCAGCACCCCCCGGAGGCCGCCGGTGCCAAATTCCAGCTCCCGGTAGAAACGGTCCTCCACCGCCGGGGCGTCCCCGGCGATGGCCCGCAGTTCCCCGGCCAGCTCCTCGTCTACCGCCAGAGCCAGCCAGCGGTCATATCTCTCTTGGACGGTCACGGTATCATCTCCTCCACTCTCTCACGCAGGAGCATCGCCGACCGCTCCCAGGAAAATCGTTTTACGTTCTCAAAGCCCCGGCGGATCAGCTCCTCCGCCGCCGACCGCTGGGACAGCACCTTGGTCATGCCCGCGCGGATGCTCTCCACGTCGTAGGGGTCCACCAACTCCGCGCTGTCCCCCGCCACCTCCGGCAGGGCGGATCGGTCACTGGTCACCACCGGCGTACCGCACTTCTGGGCCTCCAGGACGGGGATGCCGAACCCCTCATAGAGCGTGGGGAAGGCAAAGAGGTCCGCCGCGGAGTAGAGCGCCGGCATATCCTCGTCCGGGACAAAGCCCGTGAAGACCACGTCGCCTTGGTGCTTGATCTCCCGCAGGGCGTCGGCCCGGTCGAACCGCCAGCCCTGCTCCCCGGCGATGATCAGCTTGTGGGGCAGGCCGGTCCGCTCCTTCATCCGGTCAAAGGCCCGGATGGTCCGCTTGAGATTTTTGCGGGGGTTGTTGTTCCCCACAAACAGGATATACCTCTCTGAAAGGCCGTATTTCTCCCGCGCCGCCGCCAGAGCGGCTTCGTCCTCCACCGGGGCTAGGTCCTCCCGGCAGGCCATGGGGATCACGGATATCTTCTCCGGCGGTATCCCCAGCACCTGGACCATCTCGCTCTTTGTGAACTCCGAGATCGCCAGGAACCGCTCCGCCCGGCGGCACACATATTGGTATTGGAGCCGCCACAACAGCACCCGGGAACGGTCGTACACCTCCGGCATACGGAACACCGCCAGATCGGTCACCAGCGGCACCAGCTTACAGCTTTTGGGGAGGAAAAAGGGCGTTTTGGAGTCGGTGGTCAGCAGGATTGCGTCCTCGCAGTACCTGGGCCCCATGCGGAAGGACTGAAAAAACATCCGCTTCCTGCCCTCCCCGTGGTCGAAGGGGGCGCGGACCAGTTCCGTGTCCCGCCCCGCCGGGAACGCCGGGGCGTCCTGGGGCAGAATGACCTGGCAGGGCCGCTCCGTCTGTTGGGCGTAGGCCCCGAACAGGTCCCGGATCATGACTCCGATCCCGGAGCTGTTGGGCTTATATTGCAACGCGTTGATCACGACCCGCACACGTTCCACTCCCCGTCTTCCTCTGTCCGTCCGCCTCTGCCGCCGTCCTGTCCGGGCCGCGCTCCGGCCTTGGCCCCATGGGCCTGTCGCCACAGCCCCGCGGACAGCCCAATCAAGCGGTTCATTATATCACAGCGCGGGCCGCATTTCAAGCATTTTCGCCATCTGTCGAATATTTTGAGTGCGGGGGCCGCGACCCCCCGCCGGGGGGTGGGGAAAAGGGGCTTGCCTTTTTGGGGGGCGGATAGTATAATGAATGTGTATGGGCTCCGAAAAAGGCAGACCGAGCGGCTGCGAATCCCGGGGCCGGAGGTACGACCATGGTAAAAGCCATTGTGGGCGCCAACTGGGGCGACGAGGGCAAGGGCAAGATCACCGATTTGCTGGCCGAGAGCTCGGACGTGGTCATCCGCTTTCAGGGCGGGGCCAACGCCGGGCACACCATCATCAACGACTACGGCCGCTTCGCCCTGCACATCCTCCCCTCGGGCACCTTTTACCCCCACGTCACCAACGTCATCGGAAACGGCGTGGCGCTGGACGTGAAAAAGCTGGTGGCGGAGTTGAAGTCCATCACCGACCAGGGCGTGCCCCAGCCCAACCTCATCGTCTCCGAGCGGTGCCAGCTTCTTCTGCCCTACCACGTCCTCCAGGACAGCTACGAGGAAGAGCGCCTGGCGGGCAAGGCCTTCGGCTCCACCAAGAGCGGCATCGCCCCCTTCTACTCCGACAAGTACGCCAAGATCGGCGTTCAGGTCTGCGACCTCTTTGACGAGCCCCGGCTCCGGGAGCGGCTGGAGCACGCCCTGGGGATCAAGAACGTGCTTTTTGAGCACCTCTACCACAAGCCCCCTCTGGAGCTGGACGCGCTGATGGAGGAGCTCCTGGCCCTCCGGGAGGACCTCCGCCCCTTCGTGGGCGACGCGGTGGGCTTTGTCCACGACGCGCTGGCCCAGAACAAGACCATCCTGCTGGAGGGGCAGCTTGGCTCCATGAAGGACCCGGACCTGGGCATCGTGCCCATGACCACCTCCTCCCACACCCTGGCCGGGTACGGCTGCGTGGGCGCGGCCATCCCCCCCACCGCCATCCAGGACGTGATCTGCGTCACCAAGGCCTACTCCTCCTGCGTGGGCTCCCAGACCGAGCCCTTTGTCAGCGAGGTCACCGGCGAGGCCGGGGACGAGCTCCGCCGCCGGGGGGGCGACCGGGGCGAGTTCGGCGCCACCACCGGGCGGCCCCGCCGGGTGGGCTGGTTCGACTGCGTGGCCACCAAGTACGGCTGCCGGATCCAGGGGGCCACCCAGGTGGCCGTCACCTGTCTGGACGTGCTGGGCTATCTGGACGAGATCCCCGTCTGCGTGGGCTACGAGATCGACGGCCAGGTCACCGACGTGTTCCCCACCACCCCCGCCCTGCTCCGGGCCAAGCCGGTGTTTGAGACCCTGCCCGGTTGGAAATGCGACATCCGGGGGGAGACGGACTACCGCAAGCTGCCCCAGGCGGTGAAGGACTACGTGGACTTCATCGAATCCCGCGTGGGCGCCCCCGTCACCATCGTCTCCACCGGCCCCAAGCGCCACGAGATCGCCATGCGGGGCTGACCGCTCCGCCTTCCAAAATCGCCGCAAAAAAGGTCATGGCGTTTCGCCATGACCTTTTTTGGTTCAGCGGTCCTCGATCATGCGCTTAGCGTCGCGGCCCACGTCCCGGGCGGCGTCCCCGGCGTCGTCCAGGGCGTCGCGCACGCCGTCCCCGGCCTTGTCCAGGGTGTTCCGCACGTCCTCGCCCGCCTGCCCCAGAGGGCTGTCCTCCGGCCTGGCGTCGGCGCGGCCGCCGCCCACCACGCCGTCGGAGCCGGCCAGGTCGCCGCTCTCGGCGGTGCCGTGGACGGTGGTCTGGTGGGACAGCCGCGTGGCCACGGGCGAGGGCTCGGCCTGGTTCTCCCCGGTCTTTTTGTCGGCGCAGCCGGTCAGGGACAGAGCCAGCAGAGCGGCCACGCAAAAGATGGACCAAGTCTTTTTCATCTCTTTTTCCTCCCCGCGCGGCAGAGTCCTGTCCGCGCTGAGGGTAGTGTTCCACTTCTCCGGCGCGAAAAACCTGGAAAGTTCTCCCTGCCTCTCCCCCGCTTTGCCAAAAAAAGCCTTGCATTTTTTCCCCGCTGTGGTAAACTATGTAAAAAGGAATGATTCCTGATAAGGGAGGTGCGGTCCATGGCCGTCCGGCGCTATTCCCGCCAGCGGGAGCTGATCTACCAGACCGTCCGCGCCTCCAGCGCCCACCCCACCGCCGAAATGGTCTACGCCGCCCTCAAACCCGACCACCCCAACCTGAGCCTGGGCACCGTCTACCGCAACCTCCACCTCCTAGCCCGGGAGGGCAAGCTGCGGCAGCTTCCCTTCCCGGTGGAGCGGTTCGACGGGATGGTGGCCCCCCACAGCCACTTCTGCTGTCGGGTCTGCGGGCAGGTCAGCGACGTGGCGGGGGCGTACGACCCGGAGCTTGACCGGGCGGCCCGGGCCCTGGGGCACCAGGTGGACCGCCACGAGGTGGTCTACTACGGCCTGTGCGCCCGGTGCCGGGCCGGGGGATAGCAGTCGTTTTTCTCCCCCCGGGGGGAGCGAGCGCATATTTTATTTTTTGAAAGGAGCTGTTTACCTATGGAACTGAAGGGCAGCAAGACTGAGGCCAATCTGTGGAAGGCGTTCGCCGGCGAGAGCCAGGCCCGCAACAAGTACACCTACTTCGCCAGCAAGGCCAAGAAGGAGGGCTACGAGCAGATCGCCGCCATCTTCCAGGAGACCGCCGACAACGAAAAGGAGCACGCCAAGCTGTGGTTCAAGGCCCTCCAGGGCATCGGCTCCACCGCCGAGAACCTGGCCGCCGCGGCCGCCGGGGAGAACGAGGAGTGGACCGAGATGTACCGGGAGATGGCGGAGACTGCCAAGGCCGAGGGCTTTGACGAGCTGGCCGCCCAGTTCGCCGGCGTGGCCGCCATCGAGAAGTCCCACGAGGAGCGCTACCTGGCCCTGCTGAAGAACCTGAAGGAGGACCTGGTGTTCCAGCGGCCCGACGGGGAGTACATCTGGGTCTGCCGCAACTGCGGCCACATCCACACCGGCAAGTCCGCCCCCCAGGTCTGCCCCGTCTGCGCCCACCCCCAGGCCTATTTTGAACTCCGCAAGGTCAACTACTAAGCGCCGCCCAAAAGCCCCGCCTCCGGCGGGGCTTTTGCTTGCTTTTTTCCGCCTGTGCTGGTACAATGGAGGTATCCTATCTACACTTTGGAGGTGTCTTCTATGAAAAAACTTGCCCGCTGGGCGCTGGGCGCGGCCCTGTGCCTGTCCCTGCTGGTCTGCGGGGCGATGGCCGCGGAGGACCGGGTGGTCGCCGTCCAGCTGGACGGCCAGGCCCTGACCTTCACCGACGCGGCGCCCCAGGTGGTGGACCAGCGCACCTTCCTCCCCTTCCGGGCGGTCTTTGAGGCCATGGGGGCCCAGGTGGACAACCAGGGCGACGTGATCACCGCCGTCCGGGGCGACAGGACCCTGACCATGACCCTGGGCTCCACCCAGGCCACCGTCACCGAGGACGGCCTGACCGTCCCCATCACCATGGACGTGGCCCCCTATGTGGACCCCGCCACCTGGCGCACCTACGTCCCCGTCCGCTTCGCCGCCCAGGCCTTTGACTGCGCGGTGGGCTGGGACCAGGACGCGTACACCGCCGTTATCATCGACACGGAAAAGCTGGTGGACGAGGCCCTGGCCGGCCGGAACTTCACCCACCTCCAGCAGATCATGGACCTGGACGGGCAGTACTCCACCGGCATTTGGGATCTGGACGCCGACTTCACCATGGATATGCTCTCCCTCTTCTCCATGAGCGGCGACATCCAGGCCACCTTCCAGGACGAGGCCAAGGTGGACATGGACATGGGCCTGAAGGTGGACATGAGCGGCCTGCTGAACGGGATGGGTGACGCGGCCGCCCAGTTGGACCAGACCGCGCTGGACGCCCTGGACGCTCTGGCCCAGCAGGGCGTGGACCTCTCCGCCCGGGGCGACATGGCCCAGGGCAAGCTCTACCTGACCGTGGACCTCTCCGCCCTGGGCGACGCGGCGGCCCAGGCCGGCCTGACCCCCGATACCTGGCTGGAGATGGACATGGCCTCCCTGATGGAACAGACGCTGGGCATGAGCTGGGACCAGTTGATGGAGATGAGCCAGGACACGGACTACTACGCCTCCCTGCTCTCCGCCCTGGCGGGCGCCGTTTTGCGGCCCGATGACGCCGCGGGGGCCTACGCCGCCGCCAAGGCCGCGGTGAATGAGTGCGTCGCCGCCTTCTCCGACGAGGGCTTTGCCCAGGAGGGCAGCACCTACACCACCTCCTACGTCCTCCCCCTGGGGGATAGGGCCAGCGGAGTGATCTCCGTGCGGCTGGACATGGGCGCGGACGGCGCGCCGGAGCGGTATCTGCTGCGCGGCACCCTCTCCACCAGCGGGGAGAGCGTCTCCGCCCTGGGCATGAGCGTCTCCGGCGACCGGGACGGGAAGATAAAGGCCGACGTGACCTCCAACGTCAACGGCCAGTCCCTGCTGGACGTGACCCTGGAGGGCGCCTACACCCCCGGCTCCGCCGCCCCGGAGACCGAGCCCCCCGCTGGGGCCACGGTCGTCCCCTACACCCAACTGCTGGCGGGCGCGGACAGCGCCGCGTAACGCTCCCAACGCCAAGGGGGCGGCCCACATGGGCCGCCCCCTTTTTTTGCACAGCTTTGGGGCACAGCGAAAGAGGGAACCGCCCTCTGGCCGGAAGGGCACAACGAAAGGGCGGCTGTACCGCTCCCCTGATAAAACTTGAGACGCGAAAAAGGCGGTCGGCGCGTCCCTGCGTCTGGACGCCCCGCGCGAGCGCCTTTCACACAAAAGGCCGATGTTCGTGGAAGGGCGGCGGGCATAAAAAACCGGGGGGCGTTCCGCTGGGAGCGTCCCCCGGTCTGTCGTTCTGAAATGCGGAGGGGCGTTAGTCCTCCGTGTTCGCCATCTGGGCCTTCTGGATGTCGGGGAAGTGGGAGTACATGGGCTCGATATCCTTGCCCCGGAGGCGGCGGTCCACATAGTTCTTGGTGATCTTCATCACCAGACCGCTGAGGCTGAGCACGCCGATGAGGTTGGGGATGGCCATGAGGCCGTTGAAGGTGTCGGACAGGTCCCAGGCCAGGGAGAGCTTCATGGTGGCGCCCACCATGATGAACAGCACGAAGAAGACCTTGTAGCCGATCACCGCCTTGGTGCCGAAGAGGTATGTAAAGGCGGTGGAGCCGTAGTGGGACCAGCCCAGGACGGTGGAGAAGGCGAAGAGCAGGATGGCCAGGGCGATGAACGCGGCTCCCGCCTTGCCGAAGTGCAGGCCGAAGACCTGGGCGGCCAGGGCGGTGTCCGCCGCGTCGGTGAGCACCTTGCCGCTGTTCAGATCCACCAGGCCGGAGGTGAGGATGGTCATGGCGGTGAGGGTGCAGACCACGATGGTGTCCATAAACACCTCAAAGATGCCCCACATACCCTGCTTCACCGGCTCCTTCACGTTGGAACTGGAGTGGACCATGACGGAGGAGCCGAGGCCCGCCTCGTTGGAGAACACGCCCCGCTTCATGCCCCAGGTGATGGCCAGCTTCACGCCGCTGCCCACGATGCCGCCGCCCACCGCCTTGATGGCGAAGGCGCCCCGGAAGATGGAGACGAAGGCGGGGCCGATGTTGGCGGCGTTCATGGCCACGATGACCACCGAGCCGATGACGTAGGCGATGGCCATAAAGGGCACCAGCTTCTCGGTGACCGCGGCGATGCGCTTCAGCCCGCCCACGATGACCAGGGCGGCCAGGACCATCAGCGCCACGCCGGTGACCACCGGCGGGATGGAGAAGGATGCCTTCATGTTGGCGGCGATGGAGTTGATCTGGCTCATGTTGCCGATGCCGAAGCTGGCCAGGACGCAGAAGCAACTGAACAGCACGGCCAGCACCCGGCCGATCTGCTTGCAGCCCTTATAGCCGCCCAGGCCGTCCCGCAGGTAGTACATGGCGCCCCCCTGCCACTCGCCCTTCTCGTTCTTGCGGCGGTAGAAGATGCCCAGGACGTTTTCGGAGTAGTTGGTCATCATGCCGAAGATGGCCACGATCCACATCCAGAAGATGGCCCCGGGGCCGCCGGCGATGATGGCCGCGGCCACGCCGGCGATGTTGCCGGTGCCGATGGTGGCGGCCAGGGCGGTGCAGAGGCTCTGGAACTGGCTGATGGACTTATCCTCCTTGCCGGTGTGGGCGGTAATGTGGCGGTTGGTAAAGATCCCGCCGATGGTCTCCTTCATCCAGTGGCCGAAGTGGCTCACCTGGAAGGCCTTGGTGAGAATGGTCATCAGAATGCCGGTGCCCACCAGCAGGACCAGCATGGGCAGACCCCACACGAATCCGTTGACCGCATCGTTTACCTTCTCCACCAGAGAGACAAATGCCTCCATGATCTCGATCCCTTCCCTTCTTGAAAAATCGGTCCCCGGGGCAAAAAAGAGGGAGCGCCGCCGGGGCGCTCCCATCCAAAAACAGCCTGTTCCGCCGGGGCGCAGGGGCCCGGGGCGAACGCTCTGTCCTTTTGCCTGAGAGATTTGGCGTGTCTCCACGTCTGCCCCTTCGGCCCCCGGCGCGGGGCCGGGCGTCTCCAGAGTGCGATCCGTCTGCGGTCCTACCGCCACCATAGGCGGCACCTGAGAGTGTTACTCCGTCGGTCGGGCCAGGCCCTGTTTTCCGCAGACTTCCCATCGCACGATATGCACTTTTTCACCCTTTGCGGGACTTATCTTCTGCATTTTAGCACATTTGGCCCCTTGGCGCAAGGAAATTCCTTTAGAAGAATACCCCAAATCGCCCTGTATTTTCATTCATTTCTTATGCAACATTTCCCAAAACAGGACCGCCCAACCTTGACAGGCGGGCGGTCCTTCGGTATGCTGGACGGGAAATACATCAAAAGGAGGACTTGCCGTGGCGTATACGACCCGTTGCCCCTCCCCCCTGGGCGCTGTCGCTCTGGCCTCCGACGGCGCGGCCCTCACCGGGCTGTGGTTCCAGGGACAGCGGCACTACCCCGCCTGGCTGGACGGCGCGTCGGAGGCGGACGGCCTGCCCATCTTTGAGCAGACCAGGCAGTGGCTGGCGCGCTACTTCGCGGGGCGGGACCCCGGCCCCACGCCGCCGCTGGCCCCGGCGGGCACGGCCTTTCAGCGGGAGGTCTGGGCCCTGCTGGGCGCCATCCCCTACGGCCAGACCCGGACCTACGGCGACCTGGCCCAGGCCCTGGCCCGGCAACGGGATTTGACCCGTATGTCCGCCCGGGCGGTGGGGGGCGCGGTGGGGCGGAACCCCATCTCCATCCTCATCCCCTGCCACCGGGTGGTGGGCCGCTCCGGCGGCCTGACCGGCTACGCCGGGGGGCTGGAGCGGAAGCGGGCGCTGTTGGCGCTGGAGGGCGCGCTGGGGTCAGGGTAGGTCCGGCCGGCGCGCGGCGGCGACCAGGTGCTTCATGCTGTTGTCCGACATGACCACCACGATGGTCTTGCCCGCGTTCTCCGGCCGCTGGGCCACCTGGGTGGCGGCGCAGAGGGCCCGGGCCGCGGAGGCGCCGGCCAGCAGACCCTCGGTGGAGATCAGCTCCCGGGCGGCGTTCAGGGCGTCCCGCTGGCCCACCTCGATGCGCTCGTCATAGGGTACCTCGCTGGTGAATTGGGAGTCCTCCCGGGCGGCGTTGCGGGGCCGGACCAGGACGATCTTCAGCTCGGGGTTCCGCTGGCGCAGATAGGTGGACAGGCCCCGGAGGGTGCCGCCGGTGTCCGCGGCCACCACCAGGATGTCCACCGCGCCCCGGGTGGTGGTCCAGATCTCCGGGCCGGTGGTCTGGATGTGGGCGTCGGGGTTGTAGGGGTTGACCGCCTGGTGCATGAAGTACCGCCCCGGCTTGGCCTGGCAGTACGCCTCGATCTCCTCCACCGTGGCCTCCCGATCGGGGTCCGTCCAGGGCGCGCGGCGCTCCTCCTCCGTCTTGGTGCCCAGGGCGTCCCGGTAGTCCAACAGCTTGACCCCGTAGGCCTGGAGCATCAGCGTCCGCTCCGGGGAGGCGCCCCGCTCCAGGAAGATCTCCACCTGGTAGCCCCGGGGGATGGCGAAGGCGGCCAGGGCCACGCCGGTGTTGCCGCCGGTCTGCTCCACGATGGTGTCCCCGGGGCGGATCTTGCCCAGGCGCTCGGCCATCTTGATCATGTTCAGGGCCGCCCGGTCCTTGATGCTGCCGGTGGGGTTGAAGTACTCCAGCTTGGCCAGGATCTTGGCCTGGCAGTTGTGCTTGCGGGCGTAGCGGGCCAGGCCCACCAGGGGCGTGTCCCCCACCAGTTGGTCGATGGTGCGGATGATCTTTGGCATAACGGTTCCCCTACCTCTCTTGTTTGCCGCGTTCCCGCCCGGCCCGTCCCCGGGCGGCCGCCCCGCGGCTGGGGCGATGTGTTCCCTGTCAGTATATAAGAAAACCCGCGGGAAGTCAACTCGGACCGCGCCGGTCACGGAGGAAAACGGCATTTTTTCCCGCCCCGGTCATATGGTGGTACTACCACGACTTTGGGGGAGGAATTTTATGAGAGTATTCGTCATCAAGGGCCGGGCGCTGATGGCCCTGGCCTGCGCCGTCATCGCCGCGGGGATGTTCTGGGCGGTGAACCACCCCGCCGTGGTGGGGGCCTCCGCCTCCACCAGGCAGCTGCCCATCTACTGCGTCCAGCGGGACCAGAAAATGGCCTCCCTCACCTTTGACGCCGCCTGGGGGAACGAGGACACCCAGACCCTCATCGACATTCTGGGGGCGTACAACGTGAAGGCCACCTTCTTCGTGGTGGGGGACTGGGTGGAGAAGTACCCCGAGTCGGTCAAGGCCCTCCACGACGCGGGGCACGAGGTGATGGGCCACTCCAACCACCACGACCACTTCAACGCCCTGTCTACCGACCAGATCGTGGCGGATATCAACGCCTGCAACGACAAGATCGAGGCCGTCACCGGCGTCCGGCCCACCCTCTTCCGTCCGCCCTACGGGGAGTACGACGACCACGTCATCTCCGCCGTGCGCTCCATGGGCATCCAGCCCATCCAGTGGGACGTGGACAGCCTGGACTGGAAGGACCTCTCCGCCGGAGAGATCACCAAGCGGGTGACTTCTAAAGTCCAGGCGGGGTCCATCTGCCTCTTCCACAACGCCGCCAAGCACACCCCGGAGGCCCTGCCGGGGCTCATCGAGGACTTGATCGGCCAGGGCTACACCCTGGTGCCCGTCTCCCAGCTCATCCTGCAGGGCGACTACACCATCGACCACACCGGCCGCCAGTGCCCGGCGTAGGGGCGTCCCCGCCGGGCCGCTCCGGCGGCGGCACAGGCATAGAAAAAAGCAAGACAGGAGAGGCGTTCTCCTGTCTTGCTTGCTGGATGGGCGGCGGTCAGGCTTTGGGGTTGGGGCGGATGACGCGGATGGCGTTGGAGTCGCTGTCATAAAACAGGTACTGCTCGTCGGCGGTGACCCGCAGGTTGTGTCTGCTGGGCAGGGGCCGCAGGTCCTGGATATCCACGTCCTTGGAGGGGTCCAGCTTGGTCTGCTCGGCGCCGTCGGAGGGACGGACGACCCAGATCCCGTTGGGGCCCCAGCAGTATATCTTGCCGTTGGCGTAGCGGTTGCAATAAGCATTGGTACTGCTGGTCATGAGCGCCATATCCCCAGTCCCATAGTCGTACTTTTTCAGCCAAGAACCATCTATCGCGTAAATATCCGCGCCGCTTTGGAACACCGCATAATAAGACCTGCCAAGGCCTGCAATTACGGTATTTTCCGCAACATCAAAGATATAATCCGCATAATCGTAGGTCACATAAGAGCCATAAGCCTTGATTACAAAAGTCCCATCGCTGAGGGCACACTGAATACTTCTCGGAGAAATGGAATTGAAATAACCAATATAAACGTTGGAGGATATGTCCGCAAAATAGCTCAGATCCCCATTTTCCAGGGTGAAGAGGCCCTTGCAGCCCTTGTCGCTGTTGGGCAGGGTCCACCCCCCGTTGTCGTCATTCTTGATGGAGGCAAACTCGCCCCACACCAGCAGACGGCCCGCCACGTCGTCCCAAAAGACCTGCTTGACAGTCAGGTCCTGGTAGGTGACGGTGGATGGGACCTCGGGCTCGGGCTCCTGGGTAAGATCCTCCTCCGTCTCATCCTCGGGGGGCTCCGATCCGGGCTCCGTTTCCTGGGTGAGATCCTCCTCGTCCGCGGGGGGCTCGGCCGCCTCCGCGGCGGGAGGGTCGCCCTCCTCCTCCAGGGCGGAGAGGCTGGCGGCCTGGGGCTCCACGGGCACCTCGACGGTGGCCCGGCTCACGTCCAGCAGGGTGGTGGTCTTGCCGGTGGCGGGGTCCAGGGAGACGATCTGATCGCTCTTGGCGTTGTAGAAGATGAGGTTGCTGTCGTCATCCATGGTCATCATCAGGTCAGTGTCGGAGATCTCCACGTTCTTCACCAGCGTCTCCGCCACGTAGGGCTTGGCGGGCTCGGGCGTGGCGGTGGGCATGGGCGTGGGCTTGGAGGTGGGCTCGGAGGAGGCGTTGGAGCCGGTCGAGGTCGAGGGCTTTTGGGAGGGCTCCGGGGTGGCGGTGGTCTTGGGGACCTCGATGGTCTTCTTGGGAAGCTCGGAGGGCTCGGGGGTGCTCTCGGTGGCGATCACCTTGTTGTCGTTGCCGTACTGGAAGGCCCGCCAGAGCATGGCCGCCGCCTCACTGCGGGTGATGGTGGCCTGGCCCCGGAAGGTGCCGTCCAGATAGCCGCTGATGATGCCGTTTTCCACCGCCAGGGCCACATAGGGCTGGGCGGCGGCGGAGATGCCGTCCACGTCGGAGAACATGGTCTGGAGGATGCTCAGATCGGCCAGGCGGGTGTCATAGCCCTTCAGCTTGACCACCGCCACGGCGATGTCCTCCCGCAGAGCGCCGTCCTTGGGGTGGAAGCTGGTGCCGCCCCAGCTGTCCTGGTAGGCGGTCATGTAGGGCTTGGCCGTCTCGATAAAGGGGCTGGCCCAGTAGGTCACGTCCACGTCGGTATAGCTGCTGTACGCCACCGGGGCGGCGGTGAGCCCGGCGGCCACCACCATGATCTTGGCAAACTCCTCCCGGGTCACGATCTTATCGGGGTAGTACTTTCCGTCGGGGTAGCCGTTGATGGCGCCCCGCTCCACCAGTTCGCCCACGTACTGGAACGCCCAGTGGTCGGGGGGCACGTCGCTGAAGCTCTGGGCATAGGTCTTTTCGTTGGGGTTCAGCTCCGCCCCGTATTCCACGGCCAGGGCGGGGGCGGCCAGGCCCAATATCAGGGCCAGGGCGCACAGCAGAGATAGTAGTTTTTTCATGGTTTGATCTCCCTTCCTTTTCATATATCCTGGTTTCCAGGTCGAACGACTTAAAAGTCCAACAGGTTGTCATAGCTGGAGAACATCGCGTCCCCAAGGGACATACCCAGCACATCCTCCGAGCAGGGGGTGTACGGGCAGTCGACCGCGTCGATCCTGGTTGGAAGAAACACGGAGAACATCGCCTCCTGCGGCGAGACGTAAGTGTTTTCCGACCAGGTCCACTTGTTCTTCAAAACGTACTGCCCGTCCTCGGTCACATACCGCCCCACGTCATACATAAAGCGGAAGTACGCCACCATTCCATCGGGCACGGAGGGCTCCGCCTCGACAGGGCCGCCGTATTCCTCCTCGTACCTGGCGTAGAGCTCCTCCAGCTCCGCCTGGGTATACTCCAGGGCGATGCGCTCGGTGGCGTCGTCATCCACAGACCGGATCGACACCATGCGGATATAGGGGTCGGAGGAATAGGGGTATGCGGCGATCTGGTAGTACGCGCCCGGCTCGTCCGCATAGGAGATCCGCGCGGCCAATGCCTCACCGGCGTACTCCTTTACGGCGTGGACCCGGTATTCCCGCCCGTCTATGGTCTCTTCGTCGATCGTCAGCGGCATATCATTGTCCTCCCAAAACCAGGGGCTGTACAGATATTCCGCCAACCTGAACTCCGCTTCCTCTTTCTTCAGCGCCGCGCCGGGCACATCCAGGAACTGGAAGTTCACCCCTGACCCGCTCTCATCGTAGTCGCTGTACTTCCGCTCCATGGGGGTCGGCGTCGGGGCCGGGGTCGGGGGCGGGGTCGGGGGCGGGGTCGGCGCCGGGGTCGGCGCCGGGGTCGGGGCGGATGCGGAGGCGGCCACCGCCGGCGGGACAGTTGTCTCCTGGGCCTTCCCGGCGGGTCGGCCGCCGCAGGCGGCAAGGCACAAGAGCGCCCCCGCCAGGGCCGCGCCGCATATCAACGATCTCTTTTTCATAGGCGCCCTCCTTATGGCAGATCGGATCTCCCTCGTCGGCCCGGGCTATTCCAGCACTTCGCCTCCATTTTAACGGCAGTTTACCAGGAATTGGTTAGCCGGCGGCTAACTCTCTCGTTTTTTCGCCACAGGGCCCCCCGCCCCGGGGCCGTCCGGCCAGGCCAAAGCCCCCGCCGGGCCGGTGCGGCGGCGGTACAGGCATACAAAAGCAAGACAGGAGAGGCGTTCTCCTGTCTTGCTTTTTTCAGCGGTCAGTCGCAGAGGTCCGGGTCGTAAAAGCGGGGGTCGCCGCCCGCGTCAAGGCTGGCCATCGGCTTTGTGCTTTTCGCATACTGATAGGCGTGGTTATCCCAGGGCTTGTCGCTGAGATCCAGGTCCACAAAGGTGCCGTTCTCCACCATTGGGCCCAGGGCCTGGATGACAAACAGCTGGCCCCATCCACTGCGGCCGTTTCGATCGACCAGGCCGAAAGGCTGCAGCGCTTTGAGCCGCACGATATCATCAGCCGACATGGGCGCCTTGTCCTTCATCGCCTCTTTGACAGCCTCCCCCAGCCGCTCAAAGGCGGCCTTGCCGAGGTAGACCCGAGCGCTGTCCAGTTCCTCGAGCACCTGTTTCCCCTTGGCGCGGTCCCGCTTTACCTCCGGGTCGCCACGGATGGCGTCCATCGCGACCTCCAAAAATTTTTTCGGGTAGAGCTGGTCTAATTTCTTTTTGATAAGCGCGCATTCCGTGCGTAAGGTGTGCTCGTTGGAGACGATCTCGCCGCTCTGCACAAGTTTTTCCAGCTCCTGGTCGTAGTAGTACTCCCGGGCCCTCAGACCGCTTCCGCAGTACGGGCTCACAGGCAGTCCACTGGCCACGGTCTCACGGAGGGCCTGGGCCTCTGAGCGGTGAAGGTACGGCCCTACCACCAGGAAAAATACGCCTCTGACCAAGCCCAGCGTGAAAATGGAGAGCACGCTCTTGGTGGCGTACAGCGGATCGACGCCCGCATTGCCCGCTTTGTAATAGCTGTCCCCCACAAGGATATCCCGGATGCAATCCAGGATGCACAGCGCCCACAGGATCCTCAGCAAGGGCAGAAACCCGGCGCCAAAGGGGCTGGAGCCAGAGATGAGGAAGCACGCCACAAAAAAGATCGTCACCGCGGAGTTGACCTGGGGGTGAAAGAACAGGTTCCGGACAGCGGAGGCGGTCCCGTGCAAAATAGCGGAGATGAGCTTTTTGAGCACAAAGAACGCCACGATGGCAATAATAATGTATACCAAAAGTATCACTCCACAGCGTATTTGATTTCTCCCGCGGTGTTCAGCTCCTCCAGCGTCTCCAAAGTGAATCGGGCCGCCGGAATGTCACAGGCCGCGTCCGCCTTTTGCCACTTTTCAGCGGCGTCCAAAAAGAAGAGGCAGAAAGACAGGGTCACCATGTTCTGCTTGCCCGCGGACATGGCGAGCTTGATCTCCCCTCCCACATAGCGCATATCCTGCTCCGCCACGATCCGATCCTTGAGCGCGTCTACTGTGCCGATGACAACGTCGGCCCACTCCTCGGCGGACATCCTTCCGGCGATCTTCCCGCGGATGGCGCCTTGGGCCGCGTCCACGGCAATTCCGCCGGCCTCCTCAACGATCGGCGCCACCGTGGCCTTCAGCGCGCTTTTTGCCAACGCGGCCAGCGCCCCTGTCACAAGCATATTTGACCCCTCCTCACGCGCCAATGGCCAGGCTCAGTTCCTCGGTGGTGGATACCTCTGTCTCCATGGGCGCTCTGCGTACCTTGGCCAGGATCTCCGCGGGGACCTCGCTCTCGTCCACAGCTTTGGTGTAGACGACCTCCTGCCACTCCCGGGTCACCTGCTCTTTGTAGTAATATTTCGAGCGGTTCTTCAACCCCTCGGCGGTTTGGGTGATGAAGGTCCGGGTCCCCTCCGGGGCCAGGCCCAGCGCCTCCTTGATCTTATTGGCGGCCTTCTTGATCCATCCGATGATGTTCTGCCAAAAGGCGACCAGGCCGGTAATGAGGGCGGCGGTCAGCCCAAAAATAATCGTAAGAGCAATCATTTTGACACATCTCCTCTTAATTGTTTTTTGACATATTCTTCACTGACGGTGCGCCTGGAGGTCAGCGTGCCCAACTCGCTGTTCTCCTCCTTGCTGGCCACGATCCGCTGGATGGCCTGCTCAAAATAGGCGTGGCGGACAAGGCCCTCCCCCAGCCGCGCCGCCCGCAGCGCGGCGTTCAACACAGCGGTGGAAATATCCGACCCCGAGATGCCCGGGTATTGGGCGCTCAATCTCGGAATATCCACGTCGGTGGGCATTTGCGGGGGGATGTACCTGCGCCACAGCTTGGCCCGGTTTTCCTCGTCAGGCAGTTCAAATTTCACATGGGAGCGTATCCTGCGCAGGAACGCCGGGTCATAGTTGGCGATAAAGTTCGACGCGAACAAAACCAGGTCGTCATATTCGCTGAGCAGTAGGAGCAGGACGGACCGGGTCTGATTTACACTGACGTCGGTGGAGTTGCTCATGTTCGTGACCCGCCGGCTCAGCAGGGCGTCAGCCTCATCAAAAAACAGGATCGACCGGGTCCTTTTCGCGCAGTCGAACATGGACACAAGGTTCTTGGCCGTCTCCCCCACATACTTGGACTCTATCTGGGAGTAGTCCACGCAGAGGATCTTTCGGCCCAGCTGGCCGGCAATGGCGTGGGCCGCCATGCTTTTCCCCGTGCCGGAAGGGCCGTAGAGGTTTATCCCGCCCTGCCGCTGTTTTCTGTGGGTGTTCTCCAGCCCCCACTGCCCAAACAACAGTTCCCGCTTTTCGTAGAGCGCAAGCGCGTCTTGGATGGCGTCGTAGGTGGCGGGGGGAAGGATCATCTCCTCAAAGCTGTATTGCGGCTCCACCGCTGGAAAGGGACAGGCCTCCGCCGGCGCTTCCACGGGCGCGGGCCGCGCGGGAGCCGTATCCTTCTCCGCGGCGGGTCCCTGGCCCTCGGCAGAAGAGGTAATTCGTCTCCCAAGGGGCATGGTATCACCTCCGTTCTTCCCCGCGCGCTGTTACCTCTCCTCCCACCTTGGGCTATGCTTTCCGTTGGGGGCGCTGGGGCATTTTCCGGGGATCGTGGGCGTAAAAGCCGGTTTCCGCCCGCTGGCGGTCGTCTGTTGGCTCCCCCGCTTCCCGCAGAATTGACAGACCGCGACCCAAGATGTGGCCATGTGAAACTCCTCCCTTTCTCGTCTTAATATATTAGATAACGTTTATCGTTATCTTTCGACATATTCTACCACACCTTTTTTCCATTTACAATAGCAAATTGGAGGTGCTATACGATAATGGAGAAAAAACAGCTTGTGGAAATTGGCCGCCGTCTGCGCCAGCGGCGGAGCGAGCTGGGTCTGACCCGGGAGAAAATGTCCGAGCTGGCCGATATCGGCGCGGGTTACTATGGTCAGCTGGAGGTGGGCACCTCTCAGATGTCGGTGGACACCCTTTTGAAGCTGTCGGGGGCCATGCACCTGCCCATGGAATACATCCTGCTGGGCGAGGGCTGGGAGCCCGGGGATCCCGACCCGGTCATCGACCTTTTACGGCACTGCACCCCCAGGGAGTTGAAGCTGGCCCAGGAGGTCCTGACGCTCTTTTTGGCGAAACAGGACCCTATGGGATCTTAACACGGGAAAAAAGCAAAAAGGTTAGCCACCGGCTAACCTTTTTGTGTTATAATACCGCTAGAATAGAGGCGAGGTGATGGAGATGAAGACCACCGATGAACTGGTCCACGAGATCAGGGCCTCTGGCGACATTCTGGACTATTTGGAGCGCAACAGCGCGGAGATGCAGGTGGACAGTCTGCCGGAGTATCTGAAGGGCTGGCTCGCGCGCAAAAAGCTGACCAAGGCGGACGTGGTGCGCCGCTCCAACCTGAACCGGGCCTACGTCTACCAGATCTTCCTGGGCCGGAAGTACCCCTCCCGGGACAAGGTGATCGCCCTGGCCTTCGGCCTGGGGCTGGACGCGGAGGAGGTCCAGACCCTGCTGAAGCAGGCGGGCTACCGGGAGCTCTACCCCCGGGACCCCCGGGACGCGCTGTTGCTCTACGCCTTCAGCCAGGGCCAGGACATTTTGGAGGCCAACGAGCTCCTCTTCGACCACAACATCGAAGTGTTGGAATAGAAACGCCGCCGGCTCGCGCTTGAGCCGGCGGCTTTTTTTAGAAAATGGGGGTGTCGAACACGTCCAGGGCGTAGAGAGCCCGCACCGCCGGGCCGTACCGCTCCGGCGACGCCTGGCACGCCTGTGGGTCGATCAGAGGGGTGACCGAGCCGTCCCGCGCCGCCGCGCACAGGCCCAAAAACCGCTCGTAGCGGTACTCCCCGGTGTAGACGCTGCAGCTCACCTCAAAGACGCCGAAGAGGGCGCCGTCCGCCTCGTCCAGATAGCCGGTGTAGATCACGCCACGGTCCGGGTAGGCCGCCTGGACCCGCGCCGCCTGGCGGGAGACGTCCCCGGTGTACCGCCGCCCCACCATTCGGTCCGTCTTCAGCTTGTCCACGTCCAGCCCCTGGAACACCCGGGTCCGCTCCAGCCACGCCGTCTCGAAGATGGCCCCGTGGAGCACCTCCCGGAACTCCCCGTCGGTGGCGATGCCGTAGCCGATGATGGCCAGGTAGTAGAGCTGCCAGGCGAGGATCAGGAGCAAGGCGGGCCGCAGGAGCCACCGCCGCGCCCGCCCCAGCCAGACGGCCCGGCGGATCTGGCCCACCGAGCGGTAGCGGTCCTTGGGGTCCAGGGCGGTGCACTTTCGCAGGAGCTTTTTCCACCGCCGCTTCCGGGCCAGGGGGCCCAGGAGTTGGCGGAAGGTGACCCCCAGGGCGTAGATGTCCGCCCGGGCGTCGGTCTGGGCAAAGCCGTACTGCTCCGGCGGGGCGTAGCCCCGGGTGCCCAGCAGGCGGGTGTCCTGGTCGGCCTGGGGCCGCTCCTCCCGGGCGGCGTCGAAGTCGATGAGCCGCAGGTGGCCGTCGGCGGCCAGCATCAGGTTGGAGGGCTTGATGTCCCGGTGGAGGATGCCCTGGCCGTGGAGAAATTCCAGCACGTCGCACAGCTCCAGCAGGATCCGGGTCAACTGCCCCTGCCCCAGGGTCAGGTGGGCCAGATCCGCCCCGTCGATGTACTCCTCCAGGATGACGGTCCTGCCCTCCTCCCGGCGCACCTCCTCGATGGCGGGCAGATAGGGGTGGCGCAGGCCCTGGAGCCGCTGGTAGACCGGGGCATCCCCCGCCAGCTCCTTGCGGACGTAGCGCCGCCCCGTCTCCCCGTCCCGCATCAGCACCACCCGCCCCCGCTCCGAGACCCGCAGGATCTCCAACCCCTCCAACGTCATACCCACGCCTCCTTCCCCTGGACTATGTCTTTGGGCTAGTGTACCACATTTCATCCGGGAGCGCAAAAGCCCCCGTCTGTCCAGTGGGGAGGCACACCCGGATGCCCTGCCGGGGCTTATCGCGGCCTTTGCCCCAAAAATGCCGCGGGGCCATCCCCATTACGGTTTGCCTTTTGCGCCACATTTCACAAAAAAACAGAGCCGCCGCGGCATATTCGCCGCGGCGGCTCGTCGGTTGGCTGTTCAGAATCGGAAGTACAAAAACGGACTATATCCGCTCCCGACCATATAGCAGATCGCGATGCCAAACACCAGCACCAGGAGAAATTCTGAAGCGGCCCGCACCGCCGCGTTCCCCCGGGCCGACGCCCGGAGCTTGGGGTGGGGCACGGAGAGGACGATCCCGGCGATCAGGAAGAACCAGTACTGCCGGTTCATGATGAAGGCGAAGTTCACCATGTCCCGCCCCGCCGGGACAAACATCCCCCGGAGGTAGCCCACCGCGGCGCCCAGACTGTCCGCCCGGAAGAGCACCCAGCCGATGAGGATGACCAGCAGGGCGTAGAGGTGCCGGACCACCCTGGGGAGTTTTTCCAGCACGCGCTTGAAACCCAGCCGCTCGATGATCAGAAACACGGCGTAGAACAGGCCCCAGGCGATGAAGTTGAAGCTGGCCCCATGCCACAGGCCGGTGAGGAAGAAGACGATCAAAAGGTTGACGTAGGTACGCGCGGCCCCCTTCCGGCTCCCGCCCAAGGGGATATACAGGTAATCCCGGAACCAGGAGCTCAGGGAGATGTGCCATCTTCTCCAAAACTCCTGGATGGACTGGGAGATATAGGGGTAGTTGAAGTTCTCCAGGAAGTCGAACCCAAAGAGCTTGCCCAGCCCGATGGCCATGTCCGAATAACCGCTGAAGTCGAAGAAGATCTGCAGAGCGTAGGCGACGATCCCGATCCAGTTGGCGATCAGGGAGGGGTATTGCCCCGCGAAGACCGTATCCACCAGGGTGGAGAGTTGGTCGGCGATCAGGATCTTTTTGGAGAAGCCGACCATGAACCGTATCACGCCCTCCCGGGCCATCTCCCAGGTGGCGGTCCGCTCCCCGATTTGCTTTTCCACATCCACATATCGCACAATGGGCCCGGCGATCAACTGGGGGAACAGGGAGATGTACAGCCCCAGGTCCAGGATGTTCCTCTGCGCCCGCACGCCGCCCCTGTACACGTCGATCACGTAGGACATGATCTGGAAGGTGTAGAAGGAGATCCCGATGGGCAGGGCGATCTGCCGGATCGCGATGGCGCTGCCGCTGAGTTGGTTGAAGGTGTCCACCGCGAAATTCAGATACTTAAAGACGAACAGCATCCCCAGGTTGTACGCCACCGCTACCACGAGCCCCGCCCGCTTGAGCTTCCAGTCCTTCTCCACCACAAAGCCCAGGGCGTAGTTCACCGCGATGGACAAAAGCATGATGGCGATATTCCTCGGCTCGCCCCAGGCGTAAAAGAACAGGGACGCCAGGAATAGGATCGCATTTCGATACCGCTCCGCGGCGATGAAATACACCGCCAGCAGAACGGGCAAAAATCCAAATAAAAAGACCGACGAGGAAAATACCATTACCGGGCACCCCCAATGTATCGCAGCATAAGGGCCAGATCTCTGTTGTCCGTGCTTCCACTTATAGCGCTGGGGATAACGGATCGAGAGCAGTTTACCGTCACCACATAGCTGTCGTTTTCATCCCGCTGGAATTGGTCGGGCGGCAGGATCATCCGCACATCTCCAGGGGCAGTATAGGTCTCCCGGCGGACCACCGTTCCGTTCACAGCGACCTCCACCTGCTGCGGCTCGCCGGGCTCTGCCGTGTGTCCATCCACCGAGAAGACGATCTCCAACCCGTTGTTCGAGATGCTCTCGCTGTGGAGCGGGACCCTGAACGAGGGCTGGGTCCAGGCATACTCGTCTCCTCGGCCATAGACCCCCCTGACCAGTTCCAGATCCCAAGTCTCTGCCCGGCTCGCGTCCAGGCACGCGGGATAATAATCGCTTTTTGGCGCGGGCACATAGTGGTCCAGGTAGGCGTCCAGGTAGTCGATGAATCCATGGGTATCGTAGACCAGCTCCGACTCTACGACCTCCAGCACCACAAAGTCCACGCGATCCAGGCACGTCTGCAGGTCCAGGTTTTCCCAATTCCCATTCAAAAGCTGCTGCTTCCCATCCGGCCCACGCAGGGAGTTGCTCCGATCAATAGACCAAATCGAGACGTCCGCAAGGGGGTCGCCGATATCCCGGCAAAGTCCCAGTCCAAAGGAGTCGCCCATCAGCAGGATATCCAGTTCCGGTACAGGCCCCTCTTCCGCCGGCTGGGTGGTGTACTCGTAGTAATCCACGTTCTGAGGCAACCAGACATTGAGCAGGTTAAATACGTCCGAATCTCTCCAAAACGGCGTCTTGCTCGTTTTCACCCCAGTGATCTCTATGTTCTGGTAGGTCTCCCCGGACAGGGCGGACAGATCGTTGACGATCCTCTGGGACGCCAACTGCTCATAGGTCCTGGACCAGTGTATGCCGGTGGGATAAAACGCCGGGTATTCCAGGCTGTCCTTCATGTCCGAGCAGATCAGATAGGGGACATCGGTGGCTGAGATAAGCTCCCGGAAGAGATCCACCACGCGGACCCCGCCGGGCTGGGCCATAGCCACATAGTTCTGGGGTATATCCTCGGGGTACAGATCAGCCTTGCTGGGCGCGATATAGACATACAGATGTTTCCCGACCGCCCTTAATTTTCGGTCCACAGAGGCCATGTGGTCCACAACGTCCCGCATACGCTGTGCCCGCGCGGGGTCGGAATAGTCATAATTGCCCAGCGCCAACTCCGCCTCCACATACGCTGTCTCAAAAATCGATCCGTGGTTCCCCACGATCCGGTTTCCCAGGCCGAAGCCCTCATATCGGATCGTATTATAGGTCCTTGTAAACGCGCCCCGCAGCGGCATATTCTCCTCCATCCAGGCGCCGTAGTCCTTCTGGAAGGTCCCGTCCAAAAATGTGTGGGCGGACAGCTCCGGCTTCTCCACCGAATCTGTGTATCCCAACAATGGCACGTCAAGCCGGACGCCGGCCAGTTTTCCCGTCAGCCCCAGCAGGATCGGCGCGAAAATAACGGCTAAAAACACCCAAACAACAGCTTTTTTCATAATATGACCCCATTTTATCTTGATATCTGGTCGGCCCCACGGCCACCCGGGCGTGGGGGTCCCTCTCCTATTGCGGCTGCTCCCGAATCTCCATATGATCCAGCGCGAACTGCAGCGCCATGTTGATCAACTCATTCCGGGAACGGTTGGTCCTGGCCGAGAGTTCGTTGTATTTTTCCTGTATCGTTCGGTCGATACGGATCGTCATCGTCACTCCCCTGTCCTCTTTGGGCGTAATGATAAACTTCTCCACGGCGTCACACTTCCTCACTGTTTGTTTGTATTTTTGTATTATAATTTTTACATTTGCCATCTTGCTATATCACAAAATGCGTTGAATTTTTAATGTGCTTTGTGTTAAGCCATGGTCGGCGGCAGTCTGCGGCACAACAAACGGGCGCGGCCGAGGCCACGCCCGTCTCTTTCACGGTCCCGCGCGCCCCGCCGGAACGCGCGTTTTGGAGGCCGCCCCACGGCGGCGGGGACAAAAAGAGAGCGGACCGGGTGGTCCGCTCTTTTTGGGAATGGGGGTTTTTACGGCTCGAAGGTCTTTTTGTGGAGGAAGGCCAGGGTGAAGGGGATGCAAAAGAGGCCGGTGAGCATATCGGCCAGGGGCTGGGAGATCTGGATGCCCAGGAGGCCCCAGAGGTGGGTGGTGAGCATCAGGGTGGGGATGAACATCAGCCCCGAGCGCATCAGGGACAGCAGGGAGGACAGCTCCGGCTTGCGGATGCTCTGGTAGAGCATATTCACCGGCACCGACAAGGGCAGGAACATGACCCCCACGCAGGCCCAGCGCAGGGCGAAGCTGCCGATTTGAATGACCTGGGGGCTGTGCTGGAACAGGTAGACGATGGACCCGGCGAAAATGAAGCCCGGCACGGCCAGGCAGGCCACGAACACCAGGCCCACCCCCATGGTGATCAGCAGCCCCTTCTTCACCCGGCCGTACTCCCGGGCCTGGTAGTTGAAGGAGGCCACCGGCTGGAAGCCCTGGCCGATGCCCAGGCCCACGCACATGACAAAGGCGCTGAAGCGGTTGACCACGCTCATGGCGGCGATGGCCGCGTCCCCGTAGACCTTGGTCAGGTTGTTCAAAAGGCCGTTGGAGATGGAGCTGAGCCCCTGGCGGATCAGGGCGGGAAAACCCACCCGGGCGATGGTGAAATAGACGTGCCTCTGGCGGCTGACGGAGGAGATGCGGATGTGGCTCTGGGCCATTTTTTGGAAGAAGTAGAGCAGGATGAAAAAGCTGATGACCTGGGACACCGCCGTGGAGATGCCCGCCCCCAGCACCCCCAGGGAGAAGATGCGGATGAGGATGTAGTCCCCAAAGATGTTGAGCAGACCGCCTGTCACCAGGCCGATCATGGCGTAGAACGCCTTGCCCTCGTAGCGAAGGTCGTTGTTGATAACGAAGGAGCCGATGAGCATGGGGGCGCTGATGAGCACGCAGGCGCCGTACTGCCGGGCGTAGGGCAGGATGGTCTCGGTACTGCCCAGCAGGCGCATGAAGGGGGTCAGGAACAACAGCCCGCCCACCAACAGCACAAGGCCGATGCTGATGCCGGTGAAAAAGGCGGTGGAGGCGTACTCCGAGGCTTTTTTCTGGTCCCCGTCGGCCAGGGATTTGGACACCATGGTGCCCGAGCCCTGGCCCAGCATGAAGGCGAAGGCCTGGATGACCGCCTGGAGGGTGAAGAGAATGCCCGTGGCGCCCTGCTGGCTCTCCCCCAGCGTCCCCACAAAATAGGTGTCCGCCATGTTGTAGATGTTGGTCACCAGCATGGAGATGGTGGTGGGGATGCCCAGAGTGATGATGAGCTTGGCCAGGGGGGTCTTGGTCATTCTGTCGTAGTGGGCCTTCGCGTCTGTCATATGGTTCCCTTCTATTCTTCGACATATTTCGTGGGACTTATTCTAGCACAAATCTTCCCCCGGCGCAACTCACCGGGCCTGGACGGGACAAGCGGCCTCGCGCTGGGCGAGGCCGCTTGGATGGGAATAAGCGCCGTTGAGAGCGAGCGCGGGGCCCGGGCCGGTCAGGCGTTCAGGGCCAGGAAGCGCTGGAGGATGACGGCGGTCTCCGCCCGGGTGGCCTGGCCCTGGGGGGCCAGAGCGCCGGCGTTGCCCTGGATGAGGCCGTTCGCCGCCGCCCACTGGACGGCGGGCAGGGCCCACGCCCCGATGGCGGAGGCGTCGGCGTAGGCGGAGAGGTCGGTGTGCGCGCTGAGGCGGGCGTCCAGGCCCTTGGCCTGGGCATAGCGGTAGAGGATGGTCACCAGCTGTTCCCGGGTGAGGGGGTCGTCGGGGCCGAAGTTGCCGCTCTCATACCCGGCGACGATCTCCCGCTCCCGGGCCCAGCGCACCGCCTCCAGATACCAGCTATCCGCGGCCACGTCGGGGTAGTCGGCGATGCGGATGCGGGCCTGGGGCTCCCCCTCCATCCGCCACAGCAGGGTGACCAGCATGGCACGGGAGGCGGGCATATCGGGGCTAAAGTGGGTGTCGTCGGTGCCCTGCATGATCCCCTGGTCGGCCAGGGCCTCTGCCGCCGCCTGGGCCCAGTGGCCGGCGGGCAGGTCGGCGAAGCGGGCGGTGGGAGCGGCCTCGGGGAGGGCGGGCGCGCCGCCGGCGGTGGTCAGGGCGATGTCGCTGAAGGTCACGTCCATCTTCCGGGAGGCGAAGAGGCAGAGGTAGAAGTACTGGCTGTCGTTGGCGGTCAGGGGGAAGTCAAAGCCGCCGGACTGGGCCTCCTCGTCGCCGATGGCGCAGGTAAAGCCGTCGGAGTTGCTGACGATGCTCACCCGGTAGGACTGGCCCTCCGCCGGGGCGGCGGCCAGGGGATCCTTGAGCCCCAGCACGCCGCTGCGGCGGTAGAAGCAGTTGGAGTGGCCGTCGGCAAAGGAGCCCGCCGCCACGTAGTCGCCCAGGATGCTGGAGTCGCTGATATCCAGGTACATATCATCCCGGGCCATCAGGCCAAAGGCGGACTGCTTGGGGTTGCTGTCGGTGTTCACGCCGTTGAGGGTGACGGTGGCGGAGAAGGTGAACTGGGTCCCCACCGGCAGGCGCAGATAGTAGAGGGCCAGGCCCTCGGTGGAGGAGGCGATCTTCCCCTTGAGGGCCACCGACACCCGCAGGGCATCCCCCTCCTGGGTGAAGTGGAAGTTGCCCTCATCCCCGGCGGTGGGCGTGCCGCCCAGGTCGCCGAAGGCGGTGGGGTAGAAGGTCAACTGGGCGGGGGCCTCGCCGGGGTCGGCGGCGGCGTTGGGCACGGTGGCCGGTTGGCCCAGCGCGCCGGCGCCGTCCACGGGGCGGGTGTACTCCTTGACCACGTAGTCCGGGTTGGAGACCAGGTCAGCGGCCTTGGCGGGCTCTCCGGCGGAGAGGTCCACGTGCTTGCCCAGCTCCGTGTCCCCGCCCTGGAGGGCCTTGGCAAGCTGGTAGGCCACCACCTTGGCACCGTAGATGTTCAGGTGGGTGTTGTCCACCGAGGTCTCGGAGTTGCTGGTCCAGGCGTGGAGGTACAGGGTCTCGGCGGGGGTCAGGGCCTCATAGAGTTCCCGGGTCAGGGCAGTCAGGTCCACCACGGCGCAGTTCTTCGCCGCACCCAAGGCCCGGATGGCGGCGGGGTAGTCGCCCCCGGGGAAGTCGCCGCTGTCGGTGGTGATGTGGAGCTGGCTGTCGGTGAAGGCGTCCTCCGTCCGCCGGACGATGGGGGTGCAGAGGATGACCTCCACCCCCTTGGCCTGGGCGGGCTCTATGTAGTTGGCCCACAGGCACTGGGCGAAGGAGCCCTCGCTCTGCCAGTCCCCGTTGGCGTCGGTGTACCGCTCCGCGTCCGCCTTCTCGTCGTTGTGGCCGAAGCCGATGATCAGCGCGTCACCGGCGGCCATGCCGTCCATCAGGGTCTGGTAGTTCTCCTCGGCCAGAAAGCTCTTGGAGCTCCGGCCGGACATGGCCAGGTTCGCCACCTGGTAGCTGCCGTCCAGATAGCCGCCCACCTGGGTGCCGTAGCCGTAGCGGGGGTAGTAGTAGAAGGCGTCGGCGTCGCCGAAGTCGCACACGGTGGAGTCGCCCACGATCCACAGGGTGTGTTCCCCCTCCCCCGCCGCCAGGGCGGGGACGCCCAGGGGGGCCAGCCCCAGCAGAAGCGCCGTCACGCACAGGGTGGAGAGGAGTTTCCGGGTTCCTTTTTTCATGTCATATACCTCCTTGTTTGATGGGGTCCATCGCCGGAGAAGTTACCCCTATTATAACGCCCGGGGCGGCGTTTTTCAACCAGATAATATGCCGTCAGGCCGCCGGGGAATCGGCGGCCTCCTCCGTCCGCCGGCTCTCCCCGGTGGCGTAGTCGATGGTCACGCCGGGCTGGGCGTTGTAGACGTAGACGCAAAAGCGTACCCCGTCTCCCTCGTCCTCCACCGAAAGCGCCTCCAGCAACACCCCCCGGGCCACCAGCTCCTCCCCTTCAAAGGCGGGGGTGGCCCGGTAGAGGACGTGGTTGCCCGTCTCCCGCACATAGTCCGCCACCTGGTCCTCCCAGGGCAGCATCCCCCGGGTGTTGCAGAAGCGGGTGCCGGTGATGAGGTTTTTCTCGTTGGCGTTCTCCCCGGTCAACTGGTAGCCGATGAGGTGACAGCGGTTGTAGAGGTACTTGCCCTCCACCAGGTCGTCATAGCGGACGGTGTGCCAGCCCGAGGGGCGGATCATGCCGATCTCCTCCCGGGGCTGGGTGGGCATCAGATCCCGGCCCACGCAGGCATAGGCGGGGCCGCACCGGCCCAGGGCGTCCAGGTCGCTGTACCGCTCAAAGCTCTGATCGGTCCGCTCCTCCTCGGTGAAATAGGGCGCGCCGCCGTTGATCTCCACCCAGGGCTCCCCCTGAAAGGCCGGGATGGCCGCCAGGTCGAAGGGGATCGCCGGGGCGGCGGGCTGGGCGGAGGGCTGGGCGGTGGGCTGGGGGGCCAGCAGGGCGGTAAGCTGGGCGAACTCCTTGGGGTACAGCACGGCGCAGAGGGCGATCAGGGCGGCCACGACCCCCGCCAGCAGGCCCAAAAGCCGCTTCCGCCAGCCCTCCATGCCCGTCCCCCCTCTCTCCTTCCGCCGCCGCGGCGTTCTTTTGGAACATTATACCATAGCCGTGCCCACAGGAAAACCCCACTTTCCCCCAAATCGTCCTCTTTCTATTTTTTACAAAAAAGGGGTGTTCAAACGGGGGCGAGTATGCTATAATACACAAAGACTTTCCCATCGCCACATATGAAAGGAGTCCTCGCCCGTGAGCCTGCATATTGAAAACGAAGCCGCCCGTTGTCTGGGCTGTAAGGTGCCTATGTGCCAAAAGGGCTGTCCCGTCAGCACCCCCATCCCCCAGGTCATCGGCCTTTTTAAGGAGAACAAGGTCATGGAGGCGGGCAAGGTCCTCTTTGAGAACAACCCCCTGAGCTTTATGTGCGCCACCGTCTGCGACCACGGCTCCCAGTGCTACGGCCACTGCGTCCTGGGCAAGAAGGGCATCCCGGTACAGTTCTTCGAGATCGAAAAATTCGTCTCCGACACCTATCTGGCCCGGATGAAGTACGAGCGCGCGCCCTCCAACGGCAAGAGCGTGGCCGTCATCGGCTGCGGCCCCGCCGGGATGACGGCGGCCATCGTCCTGGCCAAGAACGGCTACGACGTGACCATCTTTGAGAGCAAGGACATGATCGGCGGCATGACCCAGTACGGCATCCCCGAGTTCCGCCTGGGCCACCCGGTCTTCGTCCGCTACAAAAAGCTATTGCTCAGCCTGGGCATCAAGGTCCGGCCCAACACCACCATCGGCGGCGCGCTGAAGATCGAGGACCTGTTCCGGGACGGCTACGCCTCCATCTTCGTGGGCACCGGCGCCTGGCGGCCCCGCACCCTGAACATCCAGGGCGAGAGCCTGGCCCACGTTCACTACGGCATCTCCTACCTGGAGAACCCCTCCCACCACGACCTGGGCACCGACGTGGTCATCATCGGCATGGGCAACGTGGCCATGGACGTGGCCCGCACCGCCTTCCGGGGCGGCGCGCAGAACGTCACCTTGGTGTCCAACAGCCTCCACGCCACCGCCAGCGAGCACGAGATGGACTACACCCGCCTGGACGGGGCGGAGTTCGTCTACGGCAAGTCGGTCACCCGCATCACCGAGAAGGGCCCCATGTTCCGCACCGTCCTCTTTGACGACGATGGCAACGTCACCGGCTTTGCCGACGACGAGGCGCTCATGCCCGCCACCGCGGTGGTCATCGCCGTGAGCCAGATGCCCAAGGACAAGCTGATCCAGTCCACCTATCACCTGGAGGGCAACGACCGGGGCCTGCTGGTGGTGGACGAGAACTCCATGACCACCCGGGAGGGCGTCTTCGCCGCCGGGGACGTGGTCACCGGGCCCAAGACGGTGGTCCACGCCGTGGCCGGCGCCAAAAAGGCCGCCGAGGCCATGATGCGCTACATGGAGCAGAACGGCTGATCGCCCCCGGCGCGGGGCAAAGCCGGCGCGGGGCAAGGCCGGCGCAGGGCAAGGCCGGCGCAGGCGAAAGGCGCGCGGCACATACGACATTTGCGAGCAAAATCAGGGCGGGGCACGCTATGTGCCCTGCCCTGTTGTTTATCTGGCTATTTCCCGGGGAAGTTCAGTTTCTTTCCGGGGGTCAAAGTTTGTCCTCTCGACGAGGGGTTGCTCCTTTTTGTCCGTAAGGCAAAGTTTGTCCTCTCAACAGAGGGTTGGTGATTGCCCACACTGGGCAAAGGTCGCGCCTGCCCGGCGCGGGGGCCAAACCCATTTTCTTTTTCTTTGCGAAGAAAAAGAAAACGGTTTTGGATGCCAAAAGAAAAAGAAGGGGCTATGATTGTTGCCCCTTCTTCTTCCACTCGGCGGCCCGGATTGACAGGATTGGTAGTGGAAGATGCCGCCACTGGGCGGCACAATGCCGTCCCGGGAATAGAGTAGTTCTTCTATTGCTCACGCCGCGGCCGCCTCTGGGGCAAAGGACTGTGAGGTGGCTTGAACGAGGCCGGGGGCGGTGTTCCTCTCCGTTGGTGTTACTTTTGGTTTTTTATGAAGGAGAGCAGGGCGTTGCTGAATTGGGTCAGTTCATTCTGCGCCAAAATGTCCGTGGCGGTATCGGAAAAGCAGGTCAGGGTATAGTGGATACCCGCGTAGCAGAAGGAATGGGTCGCAAGGAAGATGGGGGGCAGATCCGGGTCATACCCCGAGAGATATTTTGTGCTGTTCAGAAGGTTGGGGGTATAGTCAAAGCTGGCCAGCCAGGTCTCTTTTGTCGGCATGGGGAGGTCGCTGTAAGAGACGTTGAGCAGGATCACCACATTTTTCTCCGTACTTTTATACACGAAAACCTTGGTGCGAAGGTCAAAGGTATCATCCTCCGCTTGCTGGGGGAGCGCCATCGTCAGATCCATGTTGTTTTTGCTCAAGATCTCCTGATAGCCGCTTGCCGAGAATCCATCCCCGATCGCCCCGCTCAGCGACAGGAAATCCTCTTCGCTGACGTTCCCGGCCCCGCCGGGGCTCCGGGCCAGCAGAATGAAATTGAAAAGCAGCGATACAAGAAACAGCGCGGCCAATATCCATGTGAACCATTTGCTCCTGAGCGGCAACTTCATATCCATGTTTTTTCTCCCTCTCTGTCATGTAATTCGGGCTTTGCTGGCGCCCCCTGTTTGTTGGACGCGATGTTACCTCTCCCTCCTCCAAAAATAGATATGTTATGACCGCCCTGTTTTGTTGCGTCCTTTTCCAAATTTTTTAGACCCCGGGCAAAACAAGCGCGGCCGGAGGCTGTTCCGCCCTGCCGCGTTGATGATCGGTTCGGCTTTTTCTTCCATTTTGGATAAAAGATGATATAATATCCGCATATACGTCAACGCAGTCGCGGTATGGGAGGTGAACACATGGCACAGGCTTGGAACGACTGGATCGGCTCTATCTATCAGGCGGCCTATGGGCGTATGTGCCGTGTGGCCTACCGCCTGACAGGCAATTTTGAGACCGCGCGGGAGCTGGTCCAGGACGCCTTCCTGCTGACGCTTTTTCACAAGGAGGAGCTTTTGGCCCACCCGAAGCCGGAGGCATGGCTCATGCTCACCTTGGTCAACTTATGCAAAAATGAAAATCGGCGGCTGTCAACTCAGGAGATTTCTATGGAAGTTCTATTTAATGTTCCTGCACTAAAAGACGATCATGACATTGAAGAGTGGCTCCCCGCGAAATTGTCCGAGAGGGAGCGAACGGTCCTGATCTGGTACTTTCAGGACCGCCTGGACTATCGGGAGATTGCGGATCGCTTGGGCATCTCGGAAAGCGGGAGCAGAAGCTGTGTGTTTCGGGCCGTCGCGAAATGCAGAAAGCTGCTCGGCCCGGAAGATCTCTCCCCGTGACCCGCGGCAAAGCAGATCCTTCCAGGCATAAACGAAGGGCAGAAAGGAGGCGGGAGATCATATGAAACGGCCATCTTCACAAAAAGAGCCC
Source organism: uncultured Oscillospiraceae bacterium (assembly GCA_947627325.1). GTDB lineage: Bacteria > Bacillota > Clostridia > Oscillospirales > Oscillospiraceae > MGBC124762. The sequence continues at coordinate 233,678 of CANQVO010000001.1, forward strand.
GGCGGGGATGGGCTGTCAGCGGAGCGGTTTGAGGCCATGTCTCCGATCGAATTGGCCCATGATTTGGAGCGGATGCTGGATACCATGACGGAGGAAAGCTACGATCCGGACGCCATCGACGCCTGTCTGGACGCGCTGGACCGCAAGGCTCCTATGCCGGAGGCGCCCAACGCGCGGGAGGCGTTTCAGGCGTTTCAGGAAAAGCTCCAGTCCGCTTCGCCTGACCCTGACCCGAAAGCGGCCCCTGTCAACACCGCCAAGCGCCGCCCCTATCAGCGGGCGATTGTCGCCATCGCCGCCGCCATCGTCCTCGTCTTTACGATCATGCTGGGAGCGCAGGCCGCGGGGTTCGATGTGTTTGGCAATCTGGCCCGCTGGACGGACGAGGTGTTTTTCTTCATCCCATCTCACAGGGAAAACCCGCATACCTCGGAATTTTCCGCTGTGTTTCAGGAGGCCCTTGAGGAGCAGGAACTGCCGAAAGAACTTGCGCCCACATGGTTCCCCGATGGATTTACCGCAGGCGATCCGGAAGTTTGGGATGATGATGTGAGCAAGACTGTGGAGCTTGCATTTGTAAACCCCGAAGGAAAAGGCTTTTTTGTCAGCGTTGACTACTACAAGGAAGCCGGATCTATTGGAGCGCTTCCCTTTGAAAAGGATGCTGCCGATGTGGAGCCATATACCAGTAATGGTAGGACATTTTATATCATGTCAAATGTAAATACGAACACGGCCGCATGGGCCGACGAAAATTTGGTGACAACCATACGAGGTAAACTTTCCGTGGAAGAGATCAAGACGATCATCGACTCCATCGGAGGTTCATGAACGTCGTTCCCTCCGCGCCTCACCTCCATGAACGATCCACCCAACAACAAGGCGGGGCGCACTATGCACCCCGCCCTGATTTTGATCCGCCTATTTCCCGGGGAATCTCAGCCGCTTTTCGGGGCCCACGTCTACCCCGGCCCCCACGTCAGGGGCAAGCTCCCCCCGGGGCCGTGGGTGTGGACTACGGCTCCGCCGGGATACCAGTCCACCCCCGTGATGGCGGCGTCCGCCAGCGCGTGGGTCCGCTCCAAAAGCCGCTCCTCCCCCTCCGGCGAGATCAGAACAAAATCCCACCCCGACGCGCCGCGGGGCTCATCTTCTCTCCACCGGCGGACCTCCAGCGTCAGCTCGGCGTCCGGGGCCTGGTAGGCGGTGGTTTTCGTGTAGACCCGCGTCTCTTCCTGGCCCCGGATGACCCACAGCGCCAGGCCCAGGAGCAGGCCGCCCGCCAGCAGTATCATCAAAATGGCGCAGACAGCGCGCGTGTGGAGGATAGATCTTTCAAACCTTCCGTTCCCCGTCCCGTCCATCCAACTCCCCCTATCCGCCGCTGATATCATCTCAGCGACATCATAACAAATTTTACAAAGCATTTCAAGCGCCGAAGAAGGCCGCGCCAAATTACTTTGGTTCCGCATCTATAATATACATATAACGACTTTCGGCAAGAAAACGCAACACCCAGATCACGACAAAAAATGCGCCCTTTCGGGCACAAAAAAGCGCCCCGGGTGGGCCCGGGGCGCGGGGTTATTTTGTGAAGGTCACGCGGTGGAAGAGGGCGTGGCCGCCGGGGCGGTTGTGGAGGTTGCGGGCGAAGAGGGCGGGGCGGGCGGCGGACCAGGCGGAGGGGGCGGCGGGGAGCGCCTCGGGCAGGAGGTGTTCCGCGCCGCCGGGGCCCAGGTAGCCGTAGGTCACGCTGCCCCCCTCCCCAAAGTGGAGCCGCAGGGTGGCCCGGTCCCCGGGCCAGGGGATGGCGCGGACCAGCGCCTCCTCCGCCGCGCCCCGGGCGGACCGCTCCGTCACCGTGCCCCGGTAGAGGCGCAGCTCGTTACCCCCCTCCCCGGCGTGCAGGGCCAGGGCGGAATAGCGGTGGCCCAGCACGGCGATCCCCGCCTCGTCCCCCGCCCCCTCCGCCGCCAGGGTCACCGGGACCTCCATGGTGTAGGTCCAGTCCTGGGCCAGTTGGGACAGGACGTTGGGCAGATACCAAAGCAAGCTCTCCCCCCGGGCGCAGGGGAGGATGGCAAGGCGCAGACCTTTACAGACCTGATACCACTCCTGCTGGGGGTTCGCCTGGAACTGCCACGGCGGGGCCAGCTCCGGGCCCGGGAAGTCGTCGTCGTTGGCGGGGGTGAAGTCCGCCCCGGGGGCGTTCTTGAGTGGCAAAGGAAATGCCTTTACAGGCTGGCCCACCCCCTCCAGGTTGGGCCGCTCCCCCATAACGGGCCAGCCGTCCCGCCAGGACATGGGCTGGAGGTGGAGGACCCGGCCATAGACCCCCCGGTCCTGGAAGTGGAAGAACCAGTCCCCGCCGTCGGGGGCGTCCACCCAGGCCCCCTGGTGGGGGCCGTTGACGTCGGTCTTGCCCTGGTGGAGGACGATCTTGTCCTCGTAGGGCCCCAGGGGGGACTGGGCCCGCAGGACGGTCTGCCAGCCGGTGCCCACCCCGCCGGCGGGGGCGAAGATGTAGTATTCCTTCGCCCGCTTGTAGAACTTGGGCCCTTCCAGGGTGGGGTGCCGGACCGGGTCGTTGTACACCATGGTCCCCCCGTCCAGCAGGCGGGAGGCGTCGGGGGCCATCCGGCACACGTCCAGGCGGTGCTTGATGCCACAGCGGCTCCGGGCGTAGGCGTGGATCAGGTACGCCCTGCCGTCGTCGTCCCAGAGGGGGCAGGGGTCGATCCACCCCTTCCCCGCCCACAGACAGCGCAGGGGGCTCCAGGGGCCGGCGGGGTCTTGGGCGGTGGTGACGAAGATCCCCTCGTCGGGCAGGGGGACGAAGACGTAAAAAATTCCGTCGTGGTAGCGGATGGCGGGGGCCCAGGTCCCCGCGCCGTGGGCGGGCAGGGCGTAGCGGGCAAAGGGCAGGGAGGCCACGCACCAGGCGAGCTGCCGCCAGTGGAGCAGGTCCCGGGAGTGGAACAGGGGCACGCCGGGGAGGTAGGTGAAGGAGGAGGCCACCAGGTAGTAGTCCTCCCCCACCCGGATCACGTCCGGGTCGCTCAGGTCCATCCGCAAGATGGGGTTTTCGTACGCCGCCGCCCCCGGCGGGGCGCAGTCATAGAGCCTCATAGCGGGCCCTCCTTTACAGTTCAACGGCCCGGCCCAGGGCGAAGAACCACAGGGCCTTTCGGGCCACGGGCCGCTCCAGCAGGGCGGACAGGGCGGCGGCGTAGGCCTCAAGCTGGGGGCGGTACGCCTCCGCCCGGGCCGCCACGGTGGCCTCCGTCACCCGGTCGCTCTTAAAGTCCACCACCACCAGGCCCGCCGGGGTGTCGAAAAAGCAGTCCACCACGCCCTGGAGCAGCACCGTCTCCCCCGGCGCAAGTTGGGGCCAATACCGCTCCGCGGGCTCCAGGAGGGAGAACTTGAACTCCCGGCGCAGGCCCTCCCCCGCCCCAAGCGCCTCCCGGCCCAGGGGGGAGCGGAAGAAGGTGAGAAAAACCTGGGGGTCCACTGCGCCGCGCTGTTGGGGGGTGATGAAGCCCTGGGCGCTGAGGCGGTCCAGCTCCTGGTTCAGTTCCTCCAAGCTACCCACCCGGCCGTAGTCCAGATACTGCATCACCAGGTGGTGGGCGGTGCCCCGCTCCCCGGGGGTGAGGCCCTTTTGCAGGGCGAAGTCGGGCCGGTCGAAGATGGGCTTTTTGGCCAGGGGCGCCGCCTCCTCCTCCACCTCCGCGTCCAGGGCGCGGCCCTTGAGCTGGGTGGCGGTGAGCTTGGAGGGCAGGTCCGCCGCCGCCCGCCAGGGGTAGCGCCAGGTGTAGTCGGGGACCTGGACCGCCTCGGCCTGGGGCAGGTCGGTCACCTGGCCGCGGGAGGCGGGGCGGCGCTGGTAGGGCTCCGCGTCGTGGAGCTGGATGTCCCAGGGGAGGCCGAAGTCCGTCCCGGCGGGGGGCAGGTGGACCGGGGGCAGGCCGCACCGGATGGCCCCGGCCTCAGGCCGGGAGAGGGCGGCGGCCAGGATCCAGTGGCCGGGGGTGGGCATATGGGCCAGGGCCTGGGGCGCTACAGGCAGCTGGGCCTGTTCCAGCAGGCTCTCCGCCGTCTTCTCCGGGTCCCGCAGGGCGCAGGTGAGGATCAGCTTCTCCCGGGCCCGGGTCAGGGCCACGTACAGCAACCGCAGCTCCTCGCTGAGCATCTCCTCCTCCAGCTTTTCCGCCACCGCCCAGCGGCAGAGGGTGGGGTAGCGGATGAGCCGCTCCGCGTCCAGGCCCTTGGGGCCCAGGCCCAGCTCCCGGTGAAAGAGCATGGGCAGGCGGGAGTCGGTGTGGTTGAACTGCTTGCCCAGGCCCCCCACCACCACCACCGGGAATTCAAGCCCCTTGGAGCGGTGGATGGACAGGATCCGCACCCCGCCGCCGCTCTGGCCGCCGGGGGCGGTGAGGGCCTCCCCCCGGTCCCGGCGGCGGCGCAGGTGGTCCAGAAAGCCGAACAGGCCCTTGTGGCCCGCGGCGTCGAATTGCCGGGCACAGTCGTGCAGGGCCAGCAGGTGCTCCCGCCGGGCCTGGCCCCCGGGCATGGAGGCGTACAGCTCCAAAAGGCCGGTGCGGCAGTAGAGCTCCCAGATCAGCTCAAAGCTCCGCCTGTCCCGGGCCAGCTCCCGCAGGGCGGCCAGGTCGTCCAGCACCTCCCGGCAGTCGGCCCCGCCGTCCTGGGTCAGGGCGTCGTAAAAACAGCCCTCCCCCCGGCTCCGACCCAGCTGGGCCAGGCGGTCGGGGGTGAAGCCGTAGAGGGGGGAGCGGAGGACGGCGATGAGGGGCACGTCCTGGCGGGGGTTGTCCAGGATCTCCAGGTAGGACAGGGCCACCGAGATCTCGGGGGTGTCAAAGATGTCGTCGCCCCCCTCGCTGGCCCAGGGGATGCCCTGCTCCGAGAGGGCGCGGATGTACCGGCCCAGCGCGCCGCCGGGGGAGCGGAGGAGGATGGCCATGTCCCCGGGCTCCACCGGCCGCCGGCCCCCCTGGCCGTCGTCCACGGGGAAGGCCGTATCCAGCAGGGCGCGCAGGCGCTGGGCGATGAAGCGGGGCTCGGCCATGGCGTCGTTCCCGTCCAGGTCGTCCTTGGGGTTGGCCAGGACGTGGAGCTCGCAGGCGCGGTCGTCCCGGGGGGGATCCGCCCGGCCCTGGCGCAACGCCTCGTCAGGGCCGTAGTCCAGTTCTCCCAGCTCCCGGCTCATCAGGTTGGAGAAGAGGAAGTTGACGCAGTCGATGACCTCGGCCCCACAGCGGAAGTTCTCCCCCAGGATGACCTTTCGGCCCTGGCCGGGCTGGGCGTCCCGGGCGGGGGGATAGGCGCGGTATTTTTCCAAAAAGATGGTGGGGTCGGCCAGGCGGAAGCGGTAGATGGACTGCTTCACGTCCCCCACCATAAAGAGGTTGCCCCGCTCCCTGGTCAAGGCGTCGAAGATGGCGTTTTGCACCTGGTTGGTGTCCTGGTACTCGTCCACCATCACCTCCTCGAACCGCTGTCCCCACTCCTGGGCGGCCTGGGGGTGGTCGGTGAGCAATTTGAGGGTCAGGTGCTCCAGGTCGTTGAAGTCCAGCACGTTCCTCTTGGCCTTCGCCTTGGCGTAGGCGTCGGACAGCTGGCCGATCAGGGCCAGCAGGGCCTTGGCCGCCGGGGCGGTCAGGGCCATCTGCTCCAAAAGCTGGGCGCTGGTGAAGGCCAGGGGCTCCAGGCCCTTGGCAAGCTGGCTCTTGCACTGCTCCCGCAGGGCCTTGACCCGCTGGGCCAGGTCGGGGTCGGGGCACTTGGCGGAGGAGCCCAGCCGGGGGAACTGGGGGATCAGGGCCTCCTCCCAGCACCGGGCCCCGGCCAGCCGGGCCAGGTCGTCCACGGTGGCCTGAAGGCTGGGGCAATAGGCCGCCACCCCCTCCCGGCACTCCTCCAGCGCCGGGGTGAGCCGGCTGTGCCAGTATGCGGCAAGGCTCCTGGCCCGCCCCAGCAGATAGGCCCCCCAGGGGGTCTGGGCCGCGTCCTCCACCCCGGACAGATCCCAGGCGGCCCCCTGCTCTCTCAGCCACCGGGCTGGGTCCCGGTGGCTCTGCAATTTGTTGTAGATATCTATCGCCATGTCCCGGAGGGCGCGGTCGTCCCGGCCGGCGGAAAAGACGTCCAACAGCAGGGCCAGGTCGTCGTCCGGGGCCTCGTAGCGGCGCTCCAACAAGTCCTCCATGGCCTCCTGGAGCATCAGCGCGGCCTCCTGTTCGTCCAACAGGCGGTAGTCGCTGTCCAGGTCCAGCAGATAGCCCCACTGGCGCAGAAGGTCGCCGCAGAAGGCGTGGATGGTGGAGATGTGGGCCTGGTACACCAGGGTCAACTGCCGCCGGAGGTGGCGGCTGCCCGGCTCCTGGGCCAGGGCGCGGCCCAGGTCCTCGGCGATACGCTGGCGCAGCTCCGCGGCGGCGGCGTTGGTGAAGGTGATGATGAGGAAGCGGTCCACATCCGCGCCGGCGCGCACCCGGTCCATCAGCCGCTCCACCAGCACCCGGGTCTTCCCCGCCCCGGCGGCGGCGGAGACCAACAGCGGCCCGCCGGTGTTCTCCACCGCCTGGCGCTGGGCCTGGGTGAGTTCAACGGCCATCCTGCCCGCCTCCTTCCTCCAGGGCGTCCCAGAAGTCCTGGGCGCTCATTTTGCTCCGGCGGCGGCGACTCTCGCCGCCCACCCCCTCCTCGAACTGGCAGGCCGAGTGGTAGGGGCACCAGAGGCAGGCGTTTTCCTCGCTGCCCCGCCAATAGGGGTCGGCGGCCACGGTGCCCGCCCGCAGCTCCTGGGCCACCTGGGCCAGGATGTGGTCCACGTGGGCGGCCAGCTTGCCAAGCTGTTCCAGGCTGGCCAGGTTTTCGGAAGAGAAGTCGCCGTCCTTCTTCACCCGGATGGGCAGGAAGCGACCGCGCTCCCCCGGGTGCTCCATGGCCTCCACCACGGCGGGGTCGCCCAGCAGAAGGCCCTGGCGGGTCAGGGCCTTGTCCACCGCCTTGAGCCGGTCCTCCTCGCTCATGTCCCAGCGGCCGGACACCACCGCCTCCCGGGCGGGGATGTACAGCACCCCCGCCGGGACGATCTCCCGGCCGCCGCCGAAGTAGTCCCGGCCCTTGTCCTCCAGGGTGAAGAGGTAGAGGAGCATCTGCAGGCCGATGCCGTTGAAGATATCGGTGAAGTCAAATGCCTTGGGGCCCGTCTTGTAGTCCACCACCCGGAGGTAGAGCTTCCCGTCGTGTTCCCAGCCGTCCACCCGGTCCACAAAGCCGCTGAGGCTGACGGTGAAGCCGTTCAGGTCCAGCTCCACGGGGGGCAGATCCTTTCCCCGGCCAAAGCCCAGCTCAAAGGCGACGGGGGCGAAGTCACTGCCCCGCAACTCGTCGGTGACGTTGTCCACCACCCGCTCCACCGTCTTCCACAGCCGCCGGAAGAGGTAGGCGAACCGGGGGGTCTTGTCCTCCATGCCCCCCAGGTCCTCCGCCAGATACCGCTCTATGGCCTGTCGGGTCAGGGCGTGGGTCGCCTCCGCCGTCATGGACTTGTCCCACGCCCCCAGCACCTCCTCCAGCACGGCGTGGACAAAGGTGCCGTACTGGGGCGCGTCAAAGTCGTAGCGCTGGCGGGGCTGGGCCCGGAGGCCGTAGCGCATGAAGTAGGAGAAGTGGCAGGAGCGGTAGAGGTCCAGCCGGGAGGCGGACATGGGGGCCCGGTTGCCGTAGAGGGCGGCCACCCCCGCCGGGGACAGACTGCCCCGCTCCCGGCCCAGGGCCGTCTCCAACCGGGCCACCCGGGGGGCCAGCTCCGGGATGGCGGCCAGGGCGGCGCGGACCTCCGGGTGGGCGGCGGCCAGCTCCAAAGCGGGCTCCGGGGCGGCCAGCCGGGGGTCCTCCCGGGGGGCGATGTGGTCCAGGCGCGCCGCGGGGAAGAGGGAGAGGACCCGGTGGACCACAAAGGCAGGGCGGCCCTCCTCCCCGTCCTGCTGGGCGGGGTAGCTGAGGTAGAGCCGCCGGGTGGGCAGGGTCAGGGCGTTGTAGGCCACCGTCATCTCCCGGTGGAGCTTGTCGGCGGCCCGGGGGGCCAGGGTCAGGCCCAGGGCGCTGAGGGCCAGGCGGTCGTCGTCGGTCAGCAGACCCTTGGAGCCCTCCCGGGCGGGGACGTGCCTGTCGTCACAGCCCAGGAAGAAGACGGCCTTATAGCTGTCATAGCCCAGGCGGGTGCAGTCCCCCGCCGTCACCCGGTCCAGGGCCACGGGGATGGAGCCCACCTGGTACTGGGACAGGGTCAGGGTAAAGAGCTGGGCGAACTCGGCGAAGTCCATCTCCACCGCGGCGAGCAGCCGCCCGCACTCCTCCAGCGCCCCCACCAGGATATCCCAGAGCTGGGCGTACTCGTCGGCCAGGTTCAGCTCCCCCCGCTGGGTCAGGGCGGTCACCCGCTGGGTCAGGGTCTGGGGCAGGTAGATATCCTCCAAAAACTGGTAGAGGGCCATGGCCCGGTCCCGCCCGGTGGTCCCCTCCGCCCGGCGGAGCTTTTCCAGGGGGGCGATCACCCGGCGGCGCAGAGCGTCCAGCCGGGCCACCTGGGCCTCGTCAGCGTCGGTGAAGGGCTGGCCGTAGCCGCCGGGGTGCATATGCCAGGGTTTTTGGCCGGTCCACTTGCCGCCCTTGATGTCCCAGGTCAGGACGTAGTTTTCCAGCCGGTCCCGCTCCTCGTCGGTGAGGTCGGTCAGGCCGGTCTTGAGGTAGCGGAACATATCCTTGTAGCGGTAGCCCCCCTGGATCGCCTCCAGCGCCCCGGTGATGAGGGCCAGCACCGGCTTTTCCAGAATGTCCTGGGTGCGGGACAGAAACAGCGGCACGCCGAAGCGGGCAAAGACGCTGTGGGCCAACTCCTCGTAGGGCTCGAAGCTCCGGGCGGTGAGGGCCATGTCCCGAAAGCGCCAGCCTTTCTCCCGGCACAGCCGAAGCATCTCCCCGGCGGCCCACTCCACCTCCTGCCGGGGGTCCTGGGCTTTCAGGCAGACCACCGGGGCGGGGCCGGGCCAGGGCGCGGGGGCGTCGGCAAAGAGGTTTTGTTCCAGGTGTTCCAGGGCGGGGTCCTTGTCCCGGCCCCCGCCGGTCAGGGTCTCCACCGCCGTCTCCCGCCCCGCCTGGCGGGCCAGGTCGGCCAGGTAGGCCGCCGTCTTCCGGGCGGGGGAGAAGACGCCAAGGCCGTCCTCGTCCTCCAAAAGGTGGTCGCAGGTCAGGGCGAAGGTGACGCTGTGGGCCCGCTCCATGAGCCGGAGGAGGACCGCCCCCTGCTGGGGGGTAAAGTCGGTAAAGCCGTCCAGGTAGAAGTCCCAGCCCGCCCCCCAGCCGCAGTCCTTCAGCGCCTCGGCCAGGCGGGTCAACCGGTCCCGGGGGTCGGCCCCCAGGGTCTGGCACAGAGCGTCGTAGGCCTCCAGGATCAGCCCCAGGTCCTGGAGCTTGTCCCCCGCCGCGCCCCCCAGCGTCCCCCCCGCCCGGGCCAGGGCCCGGGGGGTGACGGCGTAGCTCTTGCACTCGTCCAGGGTGTCCAGCAGTCCGGCCAGGAACGCGGCCTTTTTGGAGGGGTGGCGGTAGACGGTCAGGCCCTGGCGGGTCTGGCGCACCGCCAGGTACATCAAGAGCACCCGGCCCCCCTGGCTCAGCACGGGCCGGGCCAGGCCGCCGCGCTCAGCAAAGACGCGGCTGGCCAGGCGGGTGAAGGTGAGCACCTCCCCCTGGAGGGAAAGCAAATTCCCACCGGCGGCGCACAGCCTGCGCTCCGCCCGGTGGGAATACTGCTCGGGGACGATCAGGATCTGCCGCCGCCGGGGGGCGTTGGCGGCCATGGTCTCAAAGACCCGGCCCGACTTGCCCGCACCCCCCCGGCCGATCAAAAAACGGACCATGCTCCCTCACCCCAGCTTTTCTCTCAGACATTGGACGGCCCGCTCCACCTGGGCCTCCGGCTCCTCCTCCGCCACGTCCAGGGTCACCCCCGTGCCGATGAGGGACGCGCCGGAGCCGGTGGTGTAAAACCCGCTGGACAGGTTCAGCGCGCCGCCGCCGGGCAGGCGGAAGGTCTGCTGGTAATAGCCCTTGCCGCAGGTGGGCTGGCCGATCAGAACCGCGCCCCCGCTCTCCCGCAGTTGGGCGGCGAAGAGCTCGGCGGCGGAGTAGCTGTCGGCGTTGACCAGCACCGCCATGGGGAGGTCCACGCACGCCGCGTCGGAGTAGATGGTCCGCACCGGGCCGCCCTTGCGCCACTCCATGAAAATGGGCCCTTCGGGGAGAAGGTAGTCCAGCGCCCCGGTCACCTCGGTGACATACCCGCCGGGGTTGTAGCGCACGTCAAAGAGGAGCGCCCGGGCCCCCTGGCCAATCAGCTCCTCCACCGTCTCCCGGACGGCGGCGGCGGCGCCGGAGTTAAAGTTGTCGATCCGCACATAGCCGATATCGTCCTCCAGCAGGACCCCCTGGGCGGGGGGCTCCAGCACCCGGCCGGTGCGGACGGTCACCTGGCGGGAGACGCCGTCCGCGGAGAGGACGGTGAGGGTGACGTCCCGGCCCACCTGCTCCTGGATGCCGCGCACCAGCCGGTCCATGTTCTCCCCGTTGAGGGCCTGGCCGTCGATGGCCACGATCCGCTCCCCGGCCAAAAGCCCCGCCGCCTCGGCGGGACTGCCGGGGGTCACCTCCAGGATCTCCATGGCGGTGCCGTCCTCGCTGGCGGTGTAGGTCACCCCCACCCCCACGTAGGTGTTCTCCATCCATTCCTCCCGGGCGGCGTACTCGTCCGCGGTGAGGTAGTAGGACCAGCGGTCCCCCAGGCCGTCCACCATCCCCTGGATGGCGTCCTCCGCTGTCTGGGCGCGGGAGTGGTCGCCGGGGAAGTAGTGGTGGATGAGCTCCATGCTCTCCAGCACAGCAAGGCCGCCCGACCCCAGGTGGAGCCAGGCGGCGAGCGCCACCCCACCCAGGGTCAGGACCAGGGTGAGGGCGGCGGTGACGATCAGGGCGCGGACGGTAAAGCGTTTTTCCCTCATGGCGTTACGGTCAGTTGTACGGGAAGCCGGTGCCGTTGATCCAGTTCACGTTGGGGTAGTATTTCAGCGCGTCCACCCGGGTGCCGTTGATCCGCAGCTCAAAGTGGAGGTGGGGGCCGGTGACCCGGCCGGTGTCGCCCACGTAGCCGATGACCTGGCCCTGCTTCACCGTGTCCCCCTCCTTCACCGCCCGCTTGGACATATGGGCGTAGAGGGTGGTGACGCCGTCGCCCCGGCTGATGACCACGTAGTTGCCGTAGGTCCCCTGGTGGACGGAGGTGAGCACCACCCCGCCGTGGGCGGCGTAGATCTCCACGCCCTTGGCCGCGCCGATGTCGGTGCCGGCGTGGTTGGAGTACTGGCCGGTGACCGGGTGGGTCCGGGGGCCGAAGAAGGAGGTGACCCGGACGTTGCTCATGGGCAGGGGCCAGTAGTAGCCCGTGCCGGGGTCAAATTGGTAGCTGTTGCTGCCGCTCTTCTGGGCGGCGGCGATGGCGGCCTGGAGCTCCTTTTCCTTCTTGACGATCTCCGCGTCCATCTCCTTGGCCGCGGCGTTCAGCTCGTCCAGAGCCTGCTGGGTCAGCTTCTCGTCGGCCTTGATCTCGTTGATGAGCGCCTGGACCTCCGCCTGCTGGCTCTGCAGCTCGTCCTTGGCGGCCTGCTGGGTCTCCCGGAGGGCCTGGGTCTCGGCCTGGGCCTGTTCCAGCTGGGCCTTGGCCGCCTTCAGCGCCTCCCGGGCCTCCACCAGCTGGTCGCAGACCTTCTGGTTGTAATCGGTGATGTTGTTGACCATCTCCACCCGGTCCAGCAGATCGGTAAAGCTCTCCGCGGAGAGGAGGATCTCCCAGTAGGAGACGGTGCCCTGCTCCTCCATGGCCCGGACCTGCTTGCAGAAGAGGGCAAACTGGGCCCGCTCCTTCTCCTCGTTCTCCGCCACCTCCCGCTCCTTTTCCTCGATGAGGGCGGCGTACTGCGTCAGCTGGGCGTCCAGGTTCTCGATCTCCTCTTCCAGCACGGAGATCTGCTGGTCCAGCAGACCCTTGCGGGCGGTGGCCTTGTCCCGCTCGGCCCCCAGGGCGTCCAGCTCCTTTTTGAGTTCGGACTTCTGCCCGGCCAGGTCCTTGTTCTTAGCCCGGAGGGCGTCGATCTCGCTCTGGATCTGGGCGGTGGAGGAGGCCGCGCCGGCGGAGCCCAAGTTGCCCAGGACCATGAAGACCATGGGCAGGATCATCAGCAACGCCAGAATACAGGCCAGCAGGGCGGTGAACCGCTGGCGGCGGTTTTTCTTGTGATAGGCGCTCATATCCCGCGCTCCCCCTTTATGGAAATCAGACCTTCAGGAACCGGCGGATGGCAAGCAGGGAGCCCAGCACGCCGATGGCCAGCCCGCCGCCGCAGAAGGTCGCCAGCACAGCGGGCCAGAGGTTCTGGAAACTCACCACCACCAGGAAGCTCAGCTGTCCCGCGGAGGCCATGGACCGGGCGATCATGTTGTAGACCAGCCACTGCGCCCCGAAAGCCAGCCCGGCGCTGAACAGCCCCAGCATGACCCCCTCGGCCACGAAGGGCCAGCAGATAAAGCCCTTGGTGGCCCCGCACATCCGCATGATGGCGATCTCGTCCCGGCGGTAGAAGGTGGCAAGGCGCAGGGTGTTGGCGATGATGAACAGGCTCACCACCGCCAAAATGGCCACCAGGATCAACGCGACCCCCGCGCCCACGTTCCGCAGGGCCACCATCCCCTCCGCGCCCGCTAAGAAGCTGGAGGTGTCCGCCACGCCGGGCACCTGCTCCACCGCCCGCACCGTCTCCTCCAGCCGCTCCAGGTCGTTGACGTAGACCCGGAAGCGGTGGCGGAAGGTGTCGTCGGGCAGGAGCGCGAAGAGGCCCTGGTCGTCGGGCCGCTCGGCCCGGAACTCCTCCAGCACCTCCAGCCGGTCCACGAACTGGACCTGGCGGACGTTGGGCACGGCCAGGATCGCCTCCTCCAGGCCCCGGGCCTGGCTCTCGCTCAGGCTCTCGTCCAGGTAGGCGGAAAACTCGTTCCGGCGCTCCAGCTCCCGGAAGTTGGCGTCCAAATTCACCGCCACCAGGGTGAAGGTGCCCATGATGAGCAGACAGGCCACCGTCATGCACACCGCGGCGAAGGACATCAGGCCGTGGCGGAAGATGCTGACGATGCCCTCCCGCAGGAAATAGCCGAAATTCCAGCCCCGGCGGGGCTTTCTGCTCCGGGTGCGGTTGGTGCCCACCATCCGCCCCGGGTCCAGGGTCGCCCCGCGGCCCTGGGGATCGGGGATGGTCACCCGCTCCACCGGCACGTCGTACCCCGGCACCCGGTCGTCCTCGGGGTCCGGGGCCCGCTCGTCCCGCCCCGGCTCCTCCTCGGCGGGCTCCTCCGGGGCCGGTCCCTCCGGCTGGGCGGAGTCGTCCGGGGGGGGCGCCGGCCCTTCGGCGGGGTCGTCCGTGGCCGGTTTCTCCGGCCCGGTGGGCGTGGCAAAAGTCGGCTCCGCCGGTTCGGCGGGGCCGTCCGTGATAGCTTCCTCCGCCCCAGCGGGGCCGTCCAAGGCCGGCTCCTGGGGCGCTGTTTCGTCCTTCATCCGCTCGTCATCCATTGGCATAGTCCTCATATCTGCTGGGCGGGACGTCTCTATAATAGCCGCCGGTCCCGTCCCGGAGGATGCGGCCCTCCTCGATGGCGATGACCCGCTTGCCCAGCCGGTCCACCAGGCCCTTTTCGTGGGTGACCACCAGCATGGTGGTGCCCAGGTCGTTGATCTGGGCCAGAAGTTCCATGAGCTCCACGCTCAGGCCGGGGTCCACATTGGCGGTGGGCTCGTCGGCGATGATCATCTCCGGGTTGTTCACCAGGGCCCGGGCGATAGCCAGGCGCTGCTGCTCCCCGCCGGAGAGCTGGTTGGGAAATTCCCGCTCCTTCCCCGACAGGCCCACCAGCTCCAGCACGTAGGGGATGCGCTTTCGCATGGTGTGGGTGGAGGAGCCCACCACCCGCATGACAAAAGCCAGGTTCTCCCAGACCGTCTTGTTTCGCATCAGCCGGAAGTCCTGGAACACCACCCCCAGGGTCCGCCGCAGATAGGGGACCTGGGAGGGCTTGATGTTGTTGAGGTTGTGGCCGTTGACCATGATCCGCCCGCCGGAGGGGGCGATCTCCGCGGTCATAAGCCGGGTGACGGTGGATTTGCCCGAGCCGGAGGGGCCCACCAGAAAGGCAAATTCCCCGTCGTTGATCTGAAACGAGACCCCCTTCAGGGCCTCGGTCCCATTTTCGTAGACTTTGGTCACGTCAATGAAGCGTACCATGGGAGCCTCCCGTCAGTTGTCGATACCCCGGGAGACCAGGTATTTCTTCACCATCAGCGCCACCTTGAAGGTGATGGCGTCGTCAAATTCCCGCAGGTCCAGGCCCGTGAGCTTCTTGATCTTCTCCAGCCGGTAGACCAGGGTGTTGCGGTGGACAAAGAGCTTGCGGGCGGTCTCGGATACGTTCAGGTTGTTCTCAAAGAACTTGTTGATGGTAAAGAGGGTCTCCTGGTCCAGCGCGTCGATGGGGTTTTTCTTAAAGACCTCTTGCAGGAACATCTCGCACAGGGTGGCGGGCAGCTGGTAGATCAGCCGGCCGATGCCCAGGTTTTCGTAGTTGATGACGGCGATCTCGGTGTTGAAGACCTTGCCCACCTCGATGGCCACCCCGGCCTCCTTGCAGGAGCGGCCCAGGTCCCGCAGGTGGGGGGCCACGGTGCCGATGCCGATGACGCACTTGACGTGGAGCTCCTCCTCCAGCTGCTCCTGCATCTGGGTGGCGATGCGGTGGAGTTCCTTGGCGTCCCAGTTCTCCTCCAGGGCCTTGACCACGGCGATGTCCGTGTCGCTCAGGGAGAGGACGAAGTCGGACTGCTTGTCGGGGAACAGGCCCTGGATCAGGTCGATGGCGCCGGGGTCCCCCTCGGGGACCATGCGGATGAGGAAGACGGTCCAGGGGTGCTCGTCGGGGAAGTGGAGCTCCCGGGCCCGGACGTAGATGTCGCCCACCAAAATATTGTCGGTGATGATGTTTTTCACAAAGGTGGCCCGGTCGTGCTTTTCCTCGTAAGACGCCTTGGCCCCGTTGAGGGCCACGGCGGCCAGACCGCAGAGGCTCTGGGCCTCCTCCCCCTCCCCGCCGATGAAGGCGGCGTAGTCGTAGAGGGTGCTCCAGCCCGACAGGGCGCGGAAGAGCTTGCCGTCCACATTCACATAGGCGCTGTCATGGCGGTTGATGGCCTCGGCCACGTGGGGCCAGCGCTCCCCCACCATGCTTAGATCGGTGCAGGCCACCACCGCGCCCTCTCCGTCCACCACGCCTAGGGGCAACTTGGTGCAGTCCTTCATCTGAAGGATCACGCTTTGAAAGATGCGGCTGGACATGGGTGTCCCCCTCCTTAACCCTCACACAGGTTCCTGATATTCTCTTCCTTTCCGTCGTCAACTCGACGAAAAATTTTACCGAGTATGCCCATTATACTGGAAGTTGGGAAAGAGTTCAATAGGTTTTGCAAAAAAATTTGTTCAATTCGACGAAGCGCCGCCCCCCGGGCCCTCCGCCGCCGCCAGCAGGGCGGCCACCTCCTCCCGGGTCAGAGGCCGGAAGGCCCCGGGCGCCAGCCCGGGGTCCAGCGTCAGGGGCCCAAAGGCCACCCGGGTCAGATGCCGCACCGGCTTGCCCCGGGCCGCGCACATCCGCTTGACCTGGTGGTACTTCCCCTCCCCCAGGGTCACAAGCCCCTGGCCGGGGCCGGTGGGCCGCAGAGTGGCGGGGCGGCACATCTGCCCGTCCGCCAGGGTCATGCCGTCGGCGAAAGCGGCCACATCCTCCGCGTCAAACGTCCCCTCCACCTCCACGGCGTAGGTCTTGTCCACGTGGAAGCGGGGGGAGAGCAGGCGGTGGGCCAGCGGGCCGTCGTCGGTGAGGAGGAGCAGGCCGGTGGCGTCCTTATCCAGCCGCCCCACCGGGAAGAGGGCCCGGCGGCGGAGGTCGTCGGGGAGGAGCTCCAGCACCGTCCGCTCCCGCCGGTCCTCCGTGGCCGAGACCACGCCGGCGGGCTTGTGGAGCATCAGGTAGACAAAGCCCCCGCCCAGGACCTGACCGTCCACGGCGATCTCCGCCTCCGGCGGGCACTTCTCCTCCGGGCGGGCGGCCACCCGCCCGTCCACCGTCACCCGCCCCCGGCGGATCAGCTCCCGGGCGTCCTTGCGGCCGTAGCCCGCCTGGCTCAGCCGTTTATCCAACCGCTCCATCCCCCGCACCCCCTTCGGCAAAAACTCCTTTCATATATCATACCACACCCACATAGAAATTGCTCAGGATATTTTGAAGGGGCGATGTTGACCATGATCATTTACACGGCAAAGCTGAACCGAAGGCGGCTGGCGGCGGGGGGCGTCACCGCGCTGGTGCTGGTGTGCGCCCTGGCGGTGCTGTTTGGCGTCTTCGACCGGGGCTCCACCAGCGCGGGGGAGGTCATCTCCCCCAAAAAGCTCCGCACCGCCGAGGACCGGCTGAGCTTCCTGGGGTCCTACGGGTGGCTGGTGCGGGAGGAGCCCCTGGCGGTGGAGGAGATCCTCATCCCCAAGGAGATGGGCCCGGAGTACGACGACTACCTGGCCCTCCAGAGCCAGCAGGGCTTCGACCTGCAAAAGTACGCGGGCAAGCGGGTCCGGCGCTATACCTATGAGATCCTAAACTACCCCACCGGGGAGACCGGGGTCCAGGCGTCCTTGCTCATCTACAAAAACACCGTGGTGGGGGCGGACGTCCTCTCCCCCGCCCTGGACGGCTTTATCCACGGCCTGGAGATGCCCCAGGCCGCCCCGTCCCCACAGACAGCGCAAAAAACAGCGGTTCAGGAGTTGTCCTGAACCGCTTGTTTTTTTGCCGGTATGACCGCGCCGGAGGTAGATCAGGGCTCCGTCCCGCCCGCCGCCTTTTTCCTATTTGGACTTGGGCTTGCAGAGGAGGGCGACGCATAGGGCGAAGAAGATGGCCGCGCCCACGCCCGCGGCGGTGGCGGTGAGGGGGCCGGTGAACAGGCCCAGCCAGCCCTTTTCCGCCACCGCCCGGGCGGTGCCCCGGGCCAGGGCGTAGCCAAAGCCGGTGAGGGGCACGGTGGCCCCCGCCCCGGCCCACTCCACCAGCTTGGGGTAGACCCCGATGGCGGTGAGGAACACCCCGGAGACCACGTAGGTGGTCAGGATCCGGGCGGGGGTGAGCTTGGTCTTGTCGATGAGGATCTGTCCGATGGCGCACAGAACGCCGCCGCAGAGAAACGCCTTTACATATTCCATAACTTTACACCTCGATGCTGACGGCGTGGGCGATGGAGGGGATGGACTCCCCCTGCTGGGTGGAGGTGGGGCTCAAGAGCGCCCCGGTGGGGCAAAAGAGGATCTTCTTCAGCGTCCCCTCCGCCATCTGCCGCAGAAGGTAGCCGTTCAGCACGCTCCCGGCGCAGCCGCAGCCGGAGCCGCCGCAGTGCACGTCCTGCTGCTGGCGGTCATAGAGCAGGAGGCCGCAGTCGTTGTGACAGCCGGTGAGGTCGTAGCCCTCGTCCCGGGTGAGCTCCAGCAGGATCTCCCGGCCCAGCTGGCCCAGGTCCCCGGTGGCGATCAGGTCGTAGTAGCTCGGGTCCCGGCCCGTCTCCCGGAAGTGGGCCGCCAGGGTGTCCGCCGCGGCGGGGGCCATGGCGGCCCCCATGTTGTTGGCGTCCTTGATCCCCTTGTCCACGATGATGCCGGTGGTGATGTGGGTCACCCGGGGACCCCGGCCCTCCTGGGCCAGGATCGTACAGCCCGCGGCGGTGGCCGTCCACTGGGCGGTGGGCGTGCGCTGGCCGCCGTAGGCCAGGGGGTTGCGGTACTGCCGCTCGGCGGTGCAGAAGTGGGAGGAGGTCACCGCCCCCGCCGTCCGGGCGGCGCCCCCGTCGATGAGCAGGGCGGCCAGGGCGATGGACTCCCCCATGGTGGAGCAGGCCCCGTAGAGCCCCCAGAAGGGCACCTGACTCTCCCGGGCGGCAAAGGAGGAGGAGATGCACTGGTTCAACAGGTCCCCCGCCAGCAGGTAGTCCAGCTCCTGCCCGGTCCTGCCCCACTTCTCCAGGGCGATCTGGAGGGCCAGCTTCTGCATCTGGCACTCCGCCTTCTCCCAGCTCTTCTGGCCAAAGGTGTCGTCGTCGGACAGGTGGTCGAAGTACCGCTTCAGCGGCCCCTCCCCCTCCTTTTTGCCCCCCACGGCGGCGTGGGAGACCAGATAGACGGGCTTTTCCAGCGCGACGGTCTGCCGCCCCAAACGGTTTGCCATGGTCCTCAACTCCTTGCTTTCTCCCCCCTATCCTTTCCCCGCTGGAAAAAAATATGCGTAGACGAAAATTTCCTCTTGTCAAATTGAAAACAATATGTTACAATAAGTGACAAATTCCCGAGAGGTTACAATTCGGTATCAATTCTGTTACAAAGGAGAAGCGGTGATGAAGAAGCGGTTTCTGACCCTGTTTTTCACCATTCTATTGGCCGTTGTCCTCGCCGCCACCGCGGGGGCCGTGGACGTGAACGACTCCAGCGTTTTCCTCAAGCAGGAGAACAGCCACACCTGCACCCTCACCTCCGCGGTGATGATGCTCCGGCGCAGGGCGGTGCTGGACGGGGACGCCAACTGGCAGGCCACCACCATCGCCTCGGTGAAAAAGGTCGCCTGGCCCGGCGGGCTGGCCTGGAACTTTACATACAACGGCCTGCACGTCACCGTGGCCCGCAAGAGCGGCGGCTGGGCCGGCGGCTCCCTGGAGACCAAGCGCCAGGCCCTTATCCAACTGCTGGAGACGCACCCGGAGGGCATCGTGGCATACAGCCCCTCCACCCCCCACGCGGTACTGCTGACCGACTACGACTATGCCACCGGCATTTTCTACTGCTCCGAGCCCGCCCCCACCTACCCCCTGGGCCGGATCCCCCTGACCCAGAGCTTTATCAAGGGCGCCGACCAGGACGCCGTGCTGAAGAAGATCGACCAGCTGTGGTACATCGACTACGGCGTCTCCAACGGCGCGGGCACCGCCGACTGGGCGGTCCCGGCGGCGGTGGAGGAAGCGCCCCAGGAGGAGGTCCAGGAGACGGTCCCCCTGGCCCGGGACGCCGCCCAGGAGGTGGCCATCGGCGAGACCATGGTCCGGCTCCAGATGTACGCCCTCACCGACGGGCAGGGCAACGACGTGAACTATGTGAAGCTCCGGGAACTGGCCCAGGCCCTCAACGGCTCGACCTCCCAGTTTGACGTGGGGTACGACGGCGCTGTGGCCCTCACCACCCACACCCCCTACCTGTCCTCCGGCGACAGCGCCAAGGCGGCCTTCCAGGGCGACCAGCCCTACACCACCCCCGCCGCCCTCACCCTGGTGGACGGCGCGGCCACCCAGGTCAGCGCCATCCAGCTCACCGACCCCCAGGGCGGCGGCCACATCTACTACAACCTGCGGGACCTGGGCACCATCCTGGGCTACCAGGTGGAGTGGGACCCCAAGGCGGGCATCCGCATCCGCGTGGAGGACGATGTGACGGCGGACGAGGACGAGATCCCCGGCGAGGTCCGGCCGGAACTGGAACCGTAAACGAAAGACCCGGACAGGCCCATGGCCCGTCCGGGTCTTTTTCCGCCCCTCCCCGCCCGCCCGCTTTTCCGGGCCCCTTCCCTTTTTCCCGGTTTGGGTGTATAATGGGGCGGAACACCGCGAGAAAGAAGGGACTTCCTTGTATTTTGAGACGACCTACACCATCGACAGCCGGGACCTGGACTGCTTCAACGTCTGCCGGCCCTCCGCCCTGCTGGGCTACCTCCAGGACGCGGCGGGGCTGGCCGCCGGACAGTTCGGGTGCACCAACATGGAGATGGTGGACAAGTACCGCCACTGCTGGATGGTCCTCCGGGCCGGGTACACCCTGGAGCGGCCCCTGCGCTGGGGGGACCAGCTGACCATCAAGACCTGGCACCGGGGCGGGGAGAAGCCCCTGATGTACCGGGACTTCGACCTGTCTGTGGGCGGAGAGCCGGTGGGCCAGGCGGTGAGCATCTGGGCGCTGGTGGACCTGGCCGACCACTCCCTCACCCGGCCCGACCACTTCCCCGAGTTCGCCGGCACCGACGGCGGGCCCCTCATCCGGGAGGTCAAGCTGCCCAAGCTCAAGCTGCCCGGGCCCCTGGCCCCGGTCCAGACCCGGACCCTCCATTACAGCGACACCGACGGCAACGGCCACGTGAACAACACCCGCTACGCCGACTTCCTCTGCGACGCCGCCGAATTTCAGACCCAGCCCCCCGGCGCCTTTGTCCGCGCCCTGCACATCGACTTTCTGCGGGAGTGCAAGGCGGGGGAGAGCCTGTCCCTCCTGCTCCGCCGGGAGGGGGAGCGGGCCTACGTCCAGGGTCTGGACGGCGCGGGCGAGGCCCGGTTCCAGGGATATCTCCAGGCGTAAAAATTTCCACCGCTTTTGGCGCTCTGACCCCTTGACTTTTGGCCCGCTACATCGTAGAATGGATAAAATTTACCACGGAAAAGGAGAGAGATCGGTATGGGAGAAATGGGAGCGAAGTTCGGCAAGCAGGGCCTGACCTTTGACGATGTTCTGCTCATCCCGGCGGAGAGCAGCATCCTCCCCGCGGACATCGACCTCAAGACCCGCCTGACCCGGAAGATCACCCTGAACATCCCGCTGATGAGCGCGGCCATGGACACGGTGACCGAGTCCCGCATGGCCATCGCCGTGGCCCGGGAGGGCGGCATCGGAATCATCCACAAGAATATGTCCATCGGCGCCCAGGCCGAGCAGGTGGACATGGTCAAGCGCAGTGAGAACGGCGTCATCACCAACCCCTTCTGGCTGGCCCCCGGCCACACCCTGGCGGAGGCGGACGAGCTCATGGCCAAGTACCGCATCTCCGGCGTGCCCATCTGCGACAACGGCAAGCTCATCGGCATCATCACCAACCGGGACATCAAGTTTGAGACGGATATGTCCCAGATCATCGACAACGTCATGACCAAGGACCACCTGGTCACCGCCCCGGAGGGCACCACCCTGGACCAGGCCCGGGAGATCCTGCGGGCCCACAAGATCGAAAAGCTCCCCATCGTGGACAAGGAGGGGCGGCTGAAGGGCCTGATCACCATCAAGGACATCGAGAAGGCCCAGGTCTACCCCAACTCCGCCCGGGACGCCAAGGGCCGGCTGCTGGTGGGGGCGGCCATCGGCGTCACCGCCGACGTGCTGGACCGGGTCAAGGCCCTGGTGGAGGTGGGCGCGGACGTGCTGTGCCTGGACTCCGCCCACGGCCACAGCCACAACATCCTGGACTGCGTCCGCCGCATCAAAGCCCTCTACCCCGACGTGCAGCTCATCGCCGGGAACGTAGCCACCGCCGAGGGCACACGGGCCCTCATTGAGGCCGGCGCGGACTGCGTGAAGATCGGCATCGGCCCCGGCTCCATCTGCACCACCCGGGTGGTGGCCGGCATCGGCGTGCCCCAGGTCACCGCCATCTACGACGCGGCCCAGGTGGCCGCGGAGTACGACGTGCCCATCATCGCCGACGGCGGCGTAAAATTCTCCGGGGACATCACCAAGGCCATCGCCGCCGGGGGCAACGTGGTCATGCTGGGCTCCCTGCTGGCGGGCTGTGAGGAGTCCCCCGGGGACACGGAGGTCTTCCAGGGCCGCCAGTTCAAGGTCTACCGGGGCATGGGCTCCCTGGGGGCCATGGGCAAGGGCTCCAAGGACCGCTACTTCCAGGAGGGCAACAAGAAGCTGGTGCCCGAGGGCGTGGAGGGTCGGGTCCCCTACAAGGGGCTGGTGTCCGAGACCATCTACCAGCTCATGGGCGGCCTCCGGGCCGGGATGGGCTACTGCGGCTGTGCCACCATCGACGACCTGCGCTCCAAGGCCCAGTTCATCCAGATCACCGCCGCCGGACTGAAGGAGTCCCACCCCCACGACGTGTACATCACCAAGGAGGCCCCCAACTACACGGTCTCCCAGTGAGCGCCCCGCACCACCTCAAAGCGCCCCGGACCGGGGCGCTTTTTTGAAAGGACGGTTTTCTATGAGACAGCGTATTTTGGCCGCTCTGCTCTGCCTGGGCCTCCTCCTCACCCCCGCCTGGGCGGCGGAGGGGGACGGGTATCTGCGGAGCGGCTCTCTGGATATGCCCCCGCTCTCGGTGCGGGAGATCGCCCAAATGCTGGCGGCCAACCCCCTGGCCTTCTCCGGGGAGACCATGGCCCGCCAGCCCTCCCTCTCCGCCCCCTACGACCCCGGCCAGGTGAGCCAGGCCGCCCTGGACGCCGCCGTGGGCCGCTTCAACGCCCTGCGGCGGCTGGCGGGGGTGCCGGGGGTGTGGCTGGACGAGGACTACAACGCCCGGGCCCAGTACGGCGCGGTCCTGCTGGCCGCCAACGGCAGCTTGAGCCACCACCCCGCCCAGCCCGCCGACATGGACGACGACTTCTACGCCCGGGGCCACAACGCCACCTCCAGCTCCAACATCTACCAGGGCACCAACGCCACCCTGACCCAGGCGGTGGACGCCTTCTTTGACGATTCGGACGGGGGCAACCTGCCCATGCTGGGCCACCGGCGGTGGATGCTCAACCCCACCATGTCCAAGACCGGGCTGGGCTTCTCCCCCAGCAACGCCACCTACGGCCCCTACACCTACAACTTCGCCACCCTCTGGGCCTTTGACCGCTCGGGGGACGACATCGACTACGACTTCATCGCCTGGCCCGCCTCAGGGAGCTTCCCCGAAAGCCTGTTCCACGCCGACCAGGCCTGGAGCGTGACCCTGAACCCCAGCCGCTACGCCACGCCCAGCCGGGCCGAACTCACCGTCACCCTCACCCGGGAGGCCGACGGTGCCAGCTGGACCCTCTCCGGGGCCCAGGACTACCCCGCCGCCGACCGGGGCGCCTACCTGGGGGTGGACACCGCCAACTACGGCGTGGCCAACGCCATCATCTTCCGCCCGGACCTGGGCGGCGGGGGCTATGAGGGGACGTACACCGTCTCCATCCAGGGCCTGAAAGACAGCCGGGGGGAGCCGGTCCCCTTCGCCTACCAGGTGGACTTCTTCGACCCCGACCGCCTGGACGAGCCCCCCGCCCCCGCCCAGCCCTCCGCCCCCCTCACCGCCTTTGCCGACGTGGCCCCAGGCAGCTGGTACGAGGAGGCGGTGGCCTACGCCGTGGGCCAGGGCCTGTTCAACGGCGTGGGCGGCGACCGCTTTGACCCCGACGGGCCCATGACCCGCGCCATGGTCATGACCGTGCTGGCCCGCCTGGACGGGGAGGAGACCGCCCCCCAGTCCCCCCTGGAGAGCTGGGACATCCGGGGTCGCCGCTGGGCGGTGACCAACCGGATCAGCGACGGGCTCAACACCGACAGCGCCATCACCCTGGAGGAGCTGGCCACCATGCTCTACCGCTACGCCCAGCTGCGCCGCGGCGCCCAGGCCCCCGTCAGCTACCACCTGCCCAACCTCCCCGACGGGAACACCGTCTCCTCCTGGGCCGCCGACGCAGCCAATTGGGCGGTGGACGAGGGCATCCTCATCGGCGATCAGGACGGCCGCCTCAACCCCCAGCGCACCGCCACCCGGGCCCAGGTGGCCACCCTCCTGCAGCGGTTCCTGACCGAGTCGGCGTAAAGGACGCCCCCCGCCCTCCGGGGCCTTTCCCTTGGCAAGTCGTAAACGGCGGCCCAGGACAAAACAGCAAAAGAAAGCCCCGGCGAGCGGTGCTCGCCGGGGCTTCTTCGCTAAAGAGGTCAGACCGCGGTTTACTCCTGCACGGGAGCGGCGCCGTCCTGCTGCTCGCGCATCTTGGCGAAGCAGTCGGAGCAGTAGACGGGGCGGTCGGTCTTGGGCTCGAAGGGGACCCGGGCTTCCTTGCCACAGGCGGCGCAGGTGGCGGTGAAGTACTCACGGGGGCCACGGGCAGCGGCCTTGCGAGCGTCGCGGCAAGCCTTGCAGCGCTGAGGCTCGTTCTGGAAGCCGCGCTCGGCGTAGAACTCCTGCTCACCGGCGGTGAACACAAACTCCTGGCCACATTCCTTGCAGATGAGTGTCTTGTCTTCGTACATGTGATAACCCTCTCTTTTGTTGCCCTGGCCCGAACGGAAAACCCAAATCGTGCTGGGACGAAATAATATGTGTCTCAGCTTGCGCTGAAATCACCAAGTCAGGGCCGCGCCAGCTTTTTGCGGATGCGCTGGACGGCGTTGTCCACGCTCTTGGCGGACCGGTGGGTGGCCTGGGCGATCTCCCGGTAGGAGAGGCCGCGCAGATAGTGCTCCAGGATCTCCCGCTCCAGGGGGGATAGATTCTCCTCCATGCGGCCCAGCTCCTCGGCCCAGTCCTCCCGGGCGATGAGCAGTTCCTCGGGCCCCAGGGGGGCGGCCGCGGCGGGCTCTACGTGGTCCCGCTCCCAGGAGAGGGCGGCGTTGAGCACCGCGTGCTTTTCCCGTCCGGCGGAGCGGACCGCCGAGCGCAGGCGGTTGCGGATGCAGACCTGGGCGAAGGTGGCAAAGGCGGCGTCCCGGTCGGGCCGGTACTCCCGGATGGCGTCCAGAAGACCGAGGAAGCCCTCTTGCGTCAGATCCTCGCTGTCTCCCCCCGCCAGGAACAGGGGGCGGGCGCAGGAGCGGACGGCGCGGGAGTAGCGCAGGATCAGCGTCTCCTCCGCGGCGCGGTCGCCGTCGCGGGCCATTTTTTGGAGGGTCTGGTCGGGCAATTCCTCTAAAATTTGGCTCATTTGACCCGCTCCTTATCATCGCCACTGGTCATTATAGTATAATTCCCGTACAACTGTCAAGAGATTTATGCAAAATATTTTATGTTGGCCCTAACTTTCAACAAATTTTGTGGGTTGTGACAAAATTTTTGGTCACAGCCGCTTCACCAGCTCCGCCAGGTCGGCGGCCACGGCGTCGGCCTGCTCCTGCTCCTTGGCCTCCACCATCACCCGGATCAAGGGCTCGGTGCCGGAGGGGCGGATGAGGATGCGGCCGGTGTTGGCCAGTTCCGCCTGGGCCTTGTCCACCGCGTCCTGGAGCTTTTGGGAGGCCATGATGGTCTCCTTGCGCTCCTTGGACTCCACCACCACGTTCACCAGGGTCTGAGGGTAGCGCTTGCACATCCCGGCCAGGTCGGAGATCTTCCCGGCGGAGGACTTGGCGAAGACGGCCAGCAGCTGGAGGGCGGTGAGCTCGCCGTCGCCGGTGGTGGTGTACTTGCGGAAGATGGTGTGGCCCGACTGCTCGCCCCCCAGCAGGAAGCCGCCCCGCTCCATCTCCTCCAGCACGTTGCGGTCGCCCACGGGGGTACAGCCCATTTTTAGCCCGTGCTCCTTGCAGAAGATGCGAAAGCCCAGGTTGCTCATGACGGTGGCCACCACGGTGTTGTGGGGCAGCTCCCCCCGCTGGAGCAGGTCCAGCCCGCAGATGGCCAGCACCTGGTCGCCGTCGATGAGCGTCCCCGCCTCGTCCACCGCCAGGCAGCGGTCGGCGTCGCCGTCAAAGGCGATGCCCACGTCGTAGCCCCCGGCCTTCACCTTCTGGGCCAGCTGGTCGATGTGGGTGGAGCCGCAGGCGCTGTTGATGTTGAGGCCGTCGGGCTGGGCGTGGATCACGTCGAATTTCAGCCCCGCAAAGCGGGCGAAGAGCCGGGGGGCGGTGGCGGAGGCGGCGCCGTTGGCGCAGTCCACCAGGATCTTGAGGCCGGAGAGGTCGGCGTCGATGGTGGAGACCAGGTGGTCGATGTACGCCTCGCTCTCCCGCTCGTCCGCCTCCACGATGAGGCCGATGTCCCCGTGGGTCTTCCGGGGGACCGGCACCTGGTTCAGGATAATATCCTCGATCTCCCCCTCCAGCGCGTCGGAGAGCTTGAAACCCTGGCCGTTGAAGATCTTGATGCCGTTGTGTTCAAAGGGGTTGTGGGAGGCGGAGATGACGATGCCGGCGTCGGCGCTGTTGCGGATGGTGGCGAAGGCCACGCCGGGGGTGGGGATGACCCCCAGGCGGAGCACGTCCGCCCCCGCCGAGCACAGTCCGGCGATCAGGGCCGCCTCCAGCACGTCGGAGGACACACGGGTGTCTTTGCCGATGGTAAAGAGGGGCCGGCCGTGCTTCTCCTTCGCCAGCACCGCGGCGGCGGCCAGGCCCACCTGGTAGGCCAGCTCGCCGTCCAACCCGGCGTTCACCACGCCCCGGATGCCGTCGGTCCCAAAGAGTTTGCCCATAGCGATCGACTCCTTTTCCGCGCCCCGGCCGCGCCTGGGGCGCTTTGATTTACAGGGTGAGCTGGTCCAGCCCGCTCCCCGCGGGCGGGGTGAGGCCCAGGTGCTCATAGGCCCGGGCCGTCACACAGCGGCCCCGGGGGGTGCGGGTGAGAAAGCCCATCTGCATGAGATAGGGCTCGTACACGTCCTCCAGGGTCACCGCCTCTTCGTTGATGGTGGCGGCCAGGGTCTCCAGCCCCACCGGGCCGCCGCCGTAGTGCTGGATGATGGAGCCCAGCATCCGCCGGTCGATGGCGTCCAGACCCAGGTAGTCCACCTCCAGGGCGGTGAGGGCCTGGTCGGCGGCGTCCTTGGTGATGGTGCCCGAGCCCTTCACCTGGGCGAAGTCCCGCACCCGGCGGAGCATTCGGTTGGCGATGCGGGGGGTGCCCCGGCTGCGCCGGGCGATCTCCATGGCCCCCGCGTCCTCGATGGGGACCTCCAGGATCCCCGCCGAGCGCTTGACGATCAGCCCCAGCTCCTCGGGGCTGTAAAGCTCCAGCCGCAAAGTGACCCCGAAGCGGTCCCGCAAGGGGGCGGAGAGCTGACCGGCCCGGGTGGTGGCGCCGATGAGGGTGAACTTGGGCAGGTCCAGGCGGATGGAGTTGGCGGAGGGGCCCTTGCCGATGATGATGTCGATGGCGTAGTCCTCCATGGCGGGGTACAGGATCTCCTCCACCTGGCGGTTGAGCCGGTGGATCTCGTCCACAAAGAGGATGTCGTTTTCCTGGAGGTTGGTCAGCAGGGCGGCCAGGTCCCCGGGCTTTTCGATGGCGGGGCCGGAGGTGATGCGGATGTTCACCCCCATCTCGTTGGCGATGATGCCGGAGAGGGTGGTCTTGCCCAGGCCCGGGGGGCCGTGGAGCAACACATGATCCAGCGCCTCCCCCCGGAGCTTGGCCGCCTGGATGAAGACGCTCAGATTCTCCTTGGCCTTGACCTGGCCGATGTACTCCGACAGGGTCTTGGGCCGCAGGGAGTACTCCCCCTCGTCCTCCCGCAAAAGGGAGGTGGCCACCAGGGGCTCCTGGGTCTCAAAGCCGCTCTCGGAAAAGTCGATGCTCACGCCGTCACGCCCTTTCCCGTGGTGTGGGGGCCGCTCAATAGCCCGTGGTCAGGGTGAAGGTGTAGATGGCCCCGTGCTCCACGGGGGTGGAGTCCACCCCGGTGTTCACCCGCTCGCCGTCCTTGGTCAGGCACCACCACTGCTCCTGGTCCGCGTCCGCCGTCTCGCCGTCCACCGTGGTGACGAAGAGGCCGTAGGCGCCCTCCTCCCCGGAGATGTAGCCGTTCTCCTCCAGGGCCTCCCCCAGGAACTCCTTGTCGGTGACCACGTAGTCGATCAGGGCGGTATTGTCCCCGTGGACCACCTGGAGCATGAACTCCGCCTCGCCCTCGCCCACTTCCTCGGGCACGTAGTCCCCGGGGCCGGGGAGGTCGGGGGCGGGCAGGGGCGTTGCCGCCGGGGCCTCGGTCTCCCCGGAGGCGTCAGAGGAGTTGTTCTTGGGGCCGCAGGCCGCCAGGGCCAACAGCATGGTCGCCGACAACAGCAGGGCAAGCAGACGTTTTTTCATGGCGGTTTCCTCACTTTACCATTTTCTTCAGAGCCTGACGGACGATCTCCTCCAGGCTCAGTCCTTCCAGATCCAGTCCCTTCAGCGCCAGGGCCACCTCCTGGGAGGAGTACCCCAGCACCGCCAGGGCGGCGGCGGCCTCGCTGGCCTTGTTCTGGGGGATGACGGTCACCCCGGTGCCGCCGTAGCTCTCCCCGCCGGGGGCGGGCAGCTGGCCCTTGGCCAGCTTGTCCTTGAGCTCCAAGATCACCCGCTGGGCGATCTTCTTGCCCACCCCGGGGGCGGCGGTCAGGGCCCGCTCGTCCCCGGTGATGATGGCGGCGGCCAGGCCCTCAGGGGTGGTGGAGGACAGGATCGCCAGGGCCGCCTTGGGCCCCACGCCGGAGACCCCCAGGAGCAGTTCAAAACAGCTCCGCTCGTTCTCGCTGTAAAACCCGTAGAGCTCCATGGCGTCCTCCCGGACGTTCAGGTAGGTGTAGAGCGTGGCCTCCCTGCCCCGCTCCAGGCGGGAGAGGGTGGTCTGGGTGGTGTGGCAGGCGTAGCCCACCCCGCCGCAGTCGATGACGGCCAGGCGCGGGGCCACATGGGCCACGGGGCCCTTGACGTAGTAAAACATGGGCTAACCTCGATTCAGAAGAGATGTGGCCGACCGGGCGTGGCAGAGGGCGATGGCCACGGCGTCCGCCGCGTCGTCCGGCTTGGGGACGGCGCTCAGGCGCAACAGGCGTTTGGTCATCTCCATCACCTGGCGCTTTTCCGCCTTGCCGTAGCCGGTGACGGCGCTTTTCACCTGGCTGGGGTCGTATTCGTAGATGGGAAGGCCCGCCCGCTCCGCCTCGGCCAGGATGACCCCCCGGGCCTGGGCCACGCCGATGCCGGTGGTGACGTTGTTGCCGAAGTAGAGCTTTTCGATGGCCATGGCGTCGGGGGAGAACTGGGCGATGAGGGTGGTCATGTCCTGGCTGATCTGCAGCAGCCGCTTGGAGAGGGGCAGGCCCGCGGGGGTGTTGATGGCCCCGCAGGTGATGAGCTGGGTGACCTCCCGGGTCTTCTGCACCACGCCGAAGCCCACGATGGCGTAGCCCGGGTCGATGCCTAAGATCACCAACTTCCCCACCTCCGCCCTCGGGTGAACTGTAACGATACCATTATACAAAACTCCCCGCCCTTTTGCAACAAAAACAAAAAAGGACCGGCGCCCCGTGTGGAGCGCCGGAGGATTCAGCCGTTATCGGAGAGCTGGCCCGTCCCGTCCGCCAGGTCCTGCAGGGTGGTGGCGTCCACCACCTGGTCCACCGCCTGGGCGATGCGCCGCCAGAGGGGGGCGGTGGGGCAGCTATCCCGGCGGGCGCAGGGGGCGCCGTCCGCGGCGGCGCAGTCCACCGGGGCCAGGGAGCCCTCCTGGGTCCGCAGGATCTCCCCCACGGTGTATTCCTCCGGGGCCTTGGTGAGCAGATATCCCCCCGAGGCGCCCCGGACGCTCCGCAACAGTCCCGCCCGGATCAGGGGGGCGACCAGTTGTTCCAGGTACTTTTCCGAGATCCCCTGCCGCTTGGCCACGTCCCGCAGGGCCACCGGCCCCTCCTGCCCCGACTGGGCCAGGTCCACCATCATCCGCAGGGCGTACCGGCCCTTGGTGGAGATCTTCACGCCGCTCCCCCCTCTCCCTTTTTCTCTCTAAATAAAATACCACGACTTTACCGGGTTTTCAAGTCCTTAGAGAAGATTTTCCAAAAGCGGCCGCTCCATATCCCCCAACAGTTCCAGCTGTTTCACCAGCCGGGCGTTGGCCGCGGAGTACTCCCCCGCCTCCTGGCACTGGAGCAGTTCCAGCGTCTCGGCAAAGCCGCAGGCGATCTGGTCGGTCACGTCGTGCTCCAAGGTGGCGTGCAGGTAGAAGTGCTTCCCCTCCCACCGCTCCGACGCCTGCCGGGTCAGCCCGGCGGCCTCCGTCCAGTCCCCCGCCTCGGCCCGCGCCTCCGCCTGGGTCAGCAGGCCGGTGAGCTCCCCGGTGAGACCGTGCAGGGCGGCCCCGTGCCACCCGGCCAGGCCCACCAGGGCGATGAGCAGCCCCAGGGCCAGCCATCCCCGCCTCATCTCGCTCCCTCCTTTTTGGCGAAGGTCACCTGACCCTCCTCGTCCACCCACAGGGCAAAGACCTCCTCCACCCGCTTGACGTGGTGGCCCTTGAGCTGTTTGTCCAGCCACGCCTGGTTCAGCCCCCGGCCCTTCAGGTTGCGCTCCAGCAGTCGCCCGTCGCTGATGATGAGGGTGGGCAGGCCGGGCTCCGGGGGCCGCAGGCCCAGTTGGGAGGCGGTGGCCGGGGAGTCGGCGGCGGTGAGCAGGACGGTGAGCTGGCCGTTGGTCTCCAGGATGGCGTACTTGACGGTGGAGAGGTCGGCCACCCCCTGACAGCGCAGTTCCTCCGCCAACTCGTCCAGGGTGAAGCGGTTTTTCCGCATCTCCGCCTGGCACAGCCGGCCGTCCCGCACCACGATGCTGGGCACGCCGCACATCAGCGCCCGGAAGCGGACGCTCCGCATGGTGAGGATGGAGATGAGCAGGGTGATGCACAGCAGGGTGAGGATGGGCACCACCCCGGTGATGAGGGGGATGCCGAAATCCTGCATGGGCACGGCGGCCAGGTCGGCGATGAGCAGGGTGAACACCAGCTCGCTGGGCTCCAACTCCCCCACCTGCCGCTTGCCCATGAGCCGGATGCCCAGGATGATGAGCAGATAGAGGACCACGGTGCGAAACAGGGCGATAAACAAGGGCGTCCCTCCCAAAACAGGCTCTGATACCCTCTATCTTCTCCCGCCAGGCGGCGCTTATGCGCCCCTCCGCCCCCCGCGGGAGCGGCCGCCGCCCCGTCCCCGCCGTTCTTTTTCGCATTTTTCCAAAAAAGAGGTTGCCATGGCGCTTTTGTTAGTGTATAATGACTAATAGTTTGGTTCTATCATTTGAACACGAAGGAGCGAGGCACATGAGCTATTCCGCGCAAAACATCCGCAACATCTGCCTGCTGGGCCACAGCGGCAACGGCAAGACCTCTCTGGTGGAGAGTATGCTCTACCTCACCGGCGGCTCCGCCCGCCTGGGGAAGATCCCCGACGGCAACACCATCTGTGACTACGACCCCGAGGAGACCAAGCGCCAGACCTCCATCTCCCTGGCCATCGCCCCGGTGGAGTATAACAGCAACAAGATCAACGTGCTGGACACCCCCGGCGGCTTTGACTTCTCCGGGGAGGTGATGGAGGCCCTCCACGTGGTGGACGCCGCCGTCATCGTCTGCTCGGCCAAGGGCGGCATGAGCGTGGGCGCGGAGAAGGCGTGGAAATACTGCGACCAGCGCAAGCTGCCCCGCATCCTCTATATCTCCAAGACCGACGAGGAGAACTCCGACTACAACTCCGCCTTTGAGACCCTGCGGGAGCGGTTCGGCAAGAACATCGCCCCGGTGGTGGCCCCCATTTGGGACGCGGGCAAAAAGGTCATCGGCATCATCGACGTGCTCCACAAGCGGGCCTACGAGTTCGGCCCCAAGGGCGAGCGCAAGGAGATCGCCGTTCCCGAGGACAAGCAGTCCGTGGTGGAGGAGCTCTACGACGCGCTGAAGGAGTCGGTGGCCGAGACCAGCGAGGAGTTTATGGAGAAGTACTTCGGCGGCGAGGACTTCACCTACGCCGAGATGGTCCAGGGCCTGCGCCAGGGCGTGAAGGACCTGAGCCTCTTCCCCGTGGTCTGCGGCAGCGCCCTCCAGGGCCTGGGCACCCGGATGCTGTTGGACACCATCGTGGACCTGCTCCCCAACCCCCTGGAAGGCAACCCCCACAGCGTCATCAACAGCGACGGGGAGAGCGAGTCCTTCGTGGTCTCCCCCGGCGCCCTGCCCGCCGCCTTCGTGTTCAAGACCGTCTCCGACCAGTACGGCAAGTTCAGCCTGGTGAAGGTCCTCTCCGGCTCCATCAAGCCGGATATGCCCATGGTGAACGCCCGCACCAGCGAGGCCGAGAAGCTGGGCCGGCTCTACATCATGAAGGGCAAGGCCACCGAGGAGGTCAAGGAGCTGGGCTGTGGCGACATCGGCGCCATCGGCAAGATGGATAAGCTCAAGACCGGGGACACCCTCTGTGAGCCCCGGAAGGTCTTCCAGGTGGCCCCCATCCCCTTCCCCGAGCCCTGCTACTCCGTGGCCATCGCCCCCAAGACCCGGGGCCAGGACGACAAGGTGGCCCAGGGCCTCAACCGCATGAACGAGGAGGACCCCTCCTTCTCCGTGGAGAACAACGCCGAGGTCCACCAGACCCTGATCCACGCCGCCGGGGACATCCAGGTGGACGTGCTGGTGAGCAAACTCAAGAGCCGCTTCAACGTGGACACCGAACTGGCCGAGGCCAAGGTGCCCTACCGGGAGAAGATCCGCAAGAAGGTGGAGAAGCAGGGCCGCCACAAGAAGCAGACCGGCGGCTCCGGCCAGTTTGGCGACGTGTGGATCCGCTTTGAGCCCAACCCCGAGGAGGAGGGCCTGGTCTTCGCCGAGGAGGTCTTCGGCGGCAGTGTGCCCAAGAACTTCTTCCCCGCCGTGGAGAAGGGCCTGCGGGAGGCCGTGGTCCACGGCCCCCTGGCGGGCTACCCGGTGGTCAACCTGAAGGCCACGCTGTACGACGGGTCCTACCACCCCGTGGACTCCTCCGAGATCGCCTTCAAGACCGCCGCCCAGCTCAGCTACAAGGCCGCCATGCCCGAGGCCAGCCCCGTCCTGCTGGAGCCCATCGGCTCGCTGAAGGTGGTCATCCCCGACAGCTACATGGGCGACGTGATGGGCGACATCAACAAGCGCCGGGGCCGGGTCATGGGCATGAACCCCGTGGGCAACGGCGAGCAGGAGGTGGAGGCCGAGGTGCCCATGGCCGAGATGACCACCTACGCCATCGACCTGCGCTCCATCACCCAGTCCCGGGGCTCCTTCACCTTCCACTTCGTCCGCTACGAGGACGCCCCTCCCGCCGTCCAGGACAAAGTCATCGCCGAAGCCAAATCCGCCGAGGACTGATTTCCCCCCGCGCGTTTTCATCTGAACCACAAACGGGCCGCCCGATGTTCGGGCGGCCCGTTTGCTATTCCTCCTCCCGGGGGAGGACGCCCCACTCGGGGAGGGGGAGGCGCTGCATGGCGGAGAAGGCGTACTCCTTGAGCTTCGGGTATCGCTGGGAGAGGGCCTGGATGAGCTCCTTGGTCTCCTGGCGCTTGGTGGCCCCGTCGGCGGGGCAGGGGTTTTTTACCACCGGCAGGTGGTTGCGCGCCACGGCGGAGCGGGTCTGCCCCTCGGTGGAGTAGAGCAGGGGGCGGATCTGGGTGATCCCCGTGCGGTCCAGGTAGGTCACCGGCTGGAAGCAGCTGAGCCGCCCCTCGTAAAAGAGGCTCATAAAAAAGGTCTCCACCGCGTCCTCCCGGTGGTGGCCCAGGGCGACTTTGGTGAGCCCCCGCTGGGCCATGGCCTCGTGGAGCGCCCCACGGCGCATCTTGGCGCACAGGGAGCAGGGGTTCTTCTCCCGGCGGTGGTCAAAGATGATCTCGAAGATGTGGGTGGTGACCAGGTGGAAGGGCACCTCCAGCCCCCGGCACAGGTCCGCCAGGGGGGTAAAGTCCGTCTCCCCCCCGGTCATGTCCACCGTGATGGCCTCCAGGGTGAAGGGCTGTGGGTAGAACTCCCGGAGCTTCGCCAGGGCGCACAGGGTCACCACCGAGTCCTTTCCCCCCGACAGCCCCACCGCGATGCGGTCCCCGGCCTGGATCATCCGATAGTCCTCCACGCACCGCCGCATTTGAGATACGATCTGTTTCACCGCCGTCCCCTCCCCGGAAAAATGTAAAATCGAAAGTGAGCAAACAGGAGCACAAACGAGGATAAAGCTAAAAATCGAAGATTTTGACTTCCCCGGCAAAAAATTTCCAAAAATCCGTTGACAGCCGGGGCCGAAAGCATTATAATACAACACGCTCGACTTTGTAAAGTCAACTTTATCCGCGGTTTTGCGGACAATTTTAACGGAAAGTGAGAGATCATAATGTCCACCTTTATGGCCAACAAGGGCAACATTGTCCGCAAGTGGTATGTGATCGACGCCGCCGGCAAGCCTCTGGGCAAGACCGCGGTCATCGCCGCCGACCTCCTGCGGGGCAAGCGTAAACCCGAGTACACCCCCCACGCCGACTGCGGCGACTTCGTCATCGTCATCAACGCCGACAAGGCGGTGCTGACCGGCAAGAAGCTGGAGCAGAAGTTCTACCGCACCCACTCCGGCTACCCCGGCGGCCTCCACGAGACGAAATACCGCCTGCTGATGCAGGATAAGCCGGAGCTGGCTGTGAAGCTGGCCGTGCGCGGCATGATGCCCCGCAACACCGTCACCAAGGACTCGCTGACCCGGCTGAAGATCTATCGCGGCGCCGAGCATCCCCACGCCGCCCAGAAGCCCGAGCTCTACACCGAGGCGTAAGGAGGATAAGGAAGATGTATAAGAGTAAGAAGCCCTATCACTACGGCACCGGCCGCCGGAAGTCCTCCGTGGCCCGGGTCCACCTCTTCCCCAACGGCACCGGCGCCATCACCATCAACGGTCGGGACATTGAGGACTACTTCGGTCTGGAGACCCTGAAGCTCATCGTCCGCCAGCCCCTGGTCACCACCTCCACCATTGGCAAGGTGGACATCGAGGCCACCGTCTCCGGCGGCGGCGTCACCGGCCAGGCCGGTGCCATCCGCCACGGCATCGCCCGGGCCCTCCTGCTGATGAACGAGGAGTTCCGCCCCGCCCTGAAGGCCGCCGGCTTCCTCACCCGCGACCCTCGCATGAAAGAGCGCAAAAAATATGGCCTCCACGCCGCGCGGCGCGCGCCCCAGTTCTCCAAGCGTTGAGTTTACACCCATACAAAATGGCCGCCCATCTGGGCGGCCATTTTTTATCGCTCCGGGTCCCGGTCGTCGTCCAGGTCCTGCCGCAACTTTTCCAGGGCCTTTTTCTCGATGCGGCTGACGTAGCTGCGGCTGATGGCGCACCGGGCGGCGATCTCCCGCTGGGTCAGGGGGGCCTTGCCGTCCAGGCCGTAGCGCAGGGTGATGACCAGGGCCTCCCGCTCGTTCAGGCACCGCCCCACGGCGGCGCGGACCTTTTTGCACGACTCCTTTAGGTCCAGGTCCTCCAGCATGGTGTCGTCCACCCGGATCACGTCCATGAGGGAGAGGTTGTTGCTCTCGGCGTCGTTGTCCAGCGTGTCGGACAAGGACACCTCCCCCTGGAGCTTGCGCCGGGAGCGGAAGTACATCAGGATCTCGTTTTCGATGCACCGGCTGGCGTAGGTGGCCAGCTTGATGTTCTTGTCGCTTTTGAAGGTGCTCACCGCCTTGATGAGCCCAATGGTGCCGATGGAGATCAGGTCGTCCTGGTCGGCGGACTGGGTGTAGTACTTCTTCACGATGTGGGCCACCAGGCGGAGGTTGTGCTCCACCAGGATGTTCCGGGCCTCCAAGTCCCCCTGCTGGGCCAGGGCCAGGTATTTGCGCTCCTCTTCCCCCTTCAGGGGCTTCGGGAAGGAGCCGGTGTTTCCCGACAGCCGCAGGGTGAGAAAGAGTCCGTTGAGCATCAACACGATCCAGGCCGACAGCATACCGCCCACCTCCGACCATTACCCTATGCGCCCCCAGGTCGTCCCTATGCGGAAAAACGCCCCCGCCCGCCGGGGAGCGGCGGACTGGCGACCGATCCGCGGCGGCGGGTCGGCGTATCGCGCGGTCAATTAGGTTACATCCCTCCTCGCCGCCGTGACAGCTCCGATCGCGGTGAAAACCGCAAGATACACGACGCACACAACAGCGAACCGCGCGTAGCCGCCGCTTTCGGCGATCTTCTGCGGCGCGTTCGAGTTCATGCCGTAGGCCATCAGCGAGTAGGGCCATATGTGGCCCATATTTTTCGCGAGAAAGCCCAGCCCGGAAAGCCCGCCCGCGAAGGATATCCCTATCGGCAGGGCGAAACTTTTTATGTTCATGGAGATCAAGATCTGTATCGCTACCGTGACCATTCCTCCGAGCGTGCCGAACACGCACCACCGCGCGATCGTGAGCCACGGCGGATCCGCGAGCCCCGCCAGATATCCCGAGATCACGAACAGCGCGCATATCCATATCATGCTGAAAAACAGCATCATCGCGGCAGTCAGAAGTTTTGCCAAGAATACCGACGCGCGTCCCACGGGCATGGTGAAAACCTTGTTCCAATTATGGTTCGCGTTTTCCAGCCGCATGATATACGCGCAGTAAATGCCGAGCATGATCGGCAGAAAGAAGTAGTCGGTAAACAGCGTGTGCTGTGTCCAGAGGCTCAGCCACTCGCGCGTTAAAACCTCCTTCTGGTACAGGTAATTCGCCGTTCCAAAAACCGCCGGAATGATCGGCATCAGCAAAAACGCGAGCCACACCGGCGAGCGTTCGAGCTTCATCCTCTCCGCCTTCCATAATTTCAGCAACACACGTTACATCTCCTTTCTCTTGAACATTTCCCGCCCGATCACATACAGAGCGGCGCATATAAAAAGCAGTACAACAAAGAAACTCCAATCCACTCCCACGACCTCAAAATGCGCGTATTGGTAACGGTTTTCCTTCGACCAGTCAAACAGGCCCACAAACATCAGCACGGCGTAATAGCCCCAAAGGAGCGTTCTCCTCAGCCACAAGAGCTGTGGCAGGAACATGGAAAAGGTCCCGAGAAACGCGCCTATCACGCCGGAAAAGAATGTGACCGCCTGATTTTTGAAGCAGAGCGACAGCGTGTGCTGAAAGATGTACACCGCGGCCGTCGGCGCGGCGGTGAACAGCAGATAGAAAAGATACAGCTTTATCGGCACATCGCCCTCAAAGCCCGCGATATAGCCGAACGCGATCGTCGCTCCCCAACTCAACACCACGCAGAACAGCATGATCGCAAGTCCGTATAAGAGCTTCGCGTCGTAGATCTGCCCGCGCCTTTTTGTGACCGCAAGTTGCTTCAGCATGGCGCCTTTATGCTCGATATCGCACAGTCGGGACGACACGATGATCGAGAGCAGCGGCATGAAGATGGAGTTGATCAGGGGCAGCTCGTATAAATTCGCCATCCAGCCGAGCCGCAGTAGATCTCCGCTATGGTGCCTCGGATAGATCCATACCAGCATCGCCGCCGTTACCGCGAGCGCGGTCACGACCACATAGCGTCGGCGCGTTTTCATAAACTCGCATTTTAACAGCTTGATCATAAACTCCGCTCCCTTCCCGTGAGGTCAAGGAATATCTCCTCAAGGGATTTTGATCGGTCGATGCTGTGCAGATCGTCCAGCGTGCCCTGATACTTCATTTGGCCGTTCGCGATGATCCCCACGTCCTCCGCCATTTGGTCTATCTCCGAGAGCAAATGGCTTGACACGATCACCGTCATGCCGTACTGCCGCGGCAGGGATCTGATAAGCTCGCGCATCTCCTGTATGCCCGACGGATCAAGCCCGTTTGTGGGCTCGTCGAGTATCAAGAGCTTCGGAAAGGATAAGAGCGCGCCCGCAAGCCCGAGCCGCTGTTTCATGCCCAACGAGTACGCCGCCGCTTTCTTGCCGCCCTGACCGTCGAGCCGGACGATTTGCAGTACCTTGTGGATATTCTCTTTCGGTACGTCAAGAAGTGTTTGCAAAATACGCAGATTTTCCTCGCCTGTGAGATGTCCGTAAAACGACGGCGACTCGATGAGCGAGCCGATATCGCGCAGGATCTTAACGCGGTTTTTCCCGTCCATGCGCTGTCCCATTATTTCAATTTCGCCCTCCGTCGGTCGAATCAGGCTCAGGAGCATTTTGAGCGTAGTCGTTTTCCCCGCACCGTTCGGGCCGAGAAACCCGTATACGCGCCCCTCGTTCACGCGCAGATCCAGGCCGCTGACCGCCGCCGCGCCCTTGTAGCGCTTTGTGAGGTTCGTCGTTCTGACCATTTCGTTCATAGTAGATCCCCTTTCTGTTTTGGAATGATCGAATGCTACCACACACTCCTTTCGTTAAAATAAATGAAACCTTATATGAACCTTAAATATTTATAAATTCTGCTTAAAGAATATTTTTTGTATCATATCGGTGATAAACATGAACGAATGAAAAAGCAAAAAATCTTGATCGTCGGCGGCGAAACGGAGCTGTCATAAATTTCATACAGCAACGGATCATACAACATCTACACCCACCGTGCCCAAATGCCCCCTTGGCGGCCAGCGTCGCCCGGGGCGGAAAAAACAGCAGCCACCTTTTGGTGACTGCTGTTTTTGGGTGGGCAAAGGGTCGGCCCTTCCGCCTTTAGGGGGAATATGCCCCGTATGTGGCCTCGTACCACGCGTCCAAATCATAGATCGTGCCGCCGTGGAATGGGGTGAAGGCCAGATACCCGTCTATCTTTCGCACGTAGATCAGTCCCAAATGCTCCCGCGGCGCCGCCCACAGTTCAAAGGAGTAATGCGCCTGGGCCACCTCCTCCGGGATGGACGATCCGTCCCGCGGGGCAGACCCGGACATGGGGCCGATGGGGTGCGCCGCCAGCCAATCGTCCACGATGATCCCATTCAGGGTCATCGCGCAGGGGTAGAGCCTCTGCTCCTCCGCATCGGCGCTCAGCCCCGTCATTTCCAGGACGACGGACACCGGGTGATCGCCGCCCGTCACGTTGCCGGAGTAGGTCAGGTACGCCACGCTTCCCTCCTGCTTAAGGGAGATCTTCTCCCCGGCGATGAGCCAGTCCAGGACATCGCCATATGTGGCGTCGTAGCCGTACTCCGTCATGGGGGCGACGCCCTCGGCCAGGTCGAACAGCGTGGGGGTATCCTGGCTGTTGTCGTCCGAGATCGCCCCGCCGACCAGCACGACGGCCACCACCGTGACGATGCCGATCGCGACCTTTTTGGCCTTCTTCTTTTTCGGCTTCTTTTCCTTGGGAGCCGCCGCTTTGCCGCTGTCGGCGGGCTGGGGCGTCCCGGTGCTGGGGGCTGTTTCCCGCGTCAGCTTCTCGCCGCACTGGGTGCAGAAGTCCGCGTCGTCCGGCAGTTTGTTCCCGCATTTTGGAAAAAACATGACCGATCCCTCCTGTTTGATCTGTCTCATAAATTGCTGGCAATAAGGCGCACAGCACAAGGTCGCTTTGTTCTCTCCCGTTTATTTCCAGCCGGTCTACCACAAAGTTTTCACCTGTGATCTCGAAAACGACCTTCGCGTCCCTGCGTTCCTCCTTTGTGCCGGTGAAGATCGAGAGAAGGAGGCCTGCCACAAGGGCCACGGCAACGAGAGGGGCTCAGATTTTTCCAGCAATACGAACAGAGCGATCACGCCGACCGCCGCGATCAGGACCTTCTTGGGCTTTGAGCTTTTGTCCCACAATTTTCTAAAACGAGAAGGCTCCGGCTTATCAGAGCCTGTCCCCGCCGCGGTCGGTTCCGCAACGGCTTCCGGGGCAGCTTCACTGGTCACGATCGCCGCGGCTCCGCACTTCGGGCAAAAAAGCATCCCCTCGTTGACTTGCGTTCCACACTTGCGGCACAGACAAACGGGCTCCGCCAGATCCGCATCGAAGATATATCACAAATACCCCTCTGCATTAACACAAAACCCCTCCTAGATATTTCTTGTCCCCGGCTCACATTCGATACAATAAGTGTGGGTGATATTATGGACAACATGAATGACAAGCGCCTTGGGGAACGGATACGGGAAGAGCGTCTGCACCTTCGCCTGACGCAGGCGCAGCTGGCGGAGGACGTGGACATCTCCGACACCTACATAGGCGCCATCGAGCGGGGCGAGC
This sequence comes from uncultured Oscillospiraceae bacterium, assembly GCA_947627325.1. GTDB lineage: Bacteria > Bacillota > Clostridia > Oscillospirales > Oscillospiraceae > MGBC124762. Next base: position 273,585 of record CANQVO010000001.1, read on the forward strand.
GGGGACTCTCCCTGGACACGCTGGTCACGCTGGCCTCCCGGCTGGGGGTTACGGTGGACTACCTGCTGTCTGATGCCGTCCCCGGAACGGACGACAACATCACCGACCAGTTCCGCCAGCTCATGGACGGACAGCCCCTGGAGCGCAAGCGGATAGCCATCAACGTCCTCAGGACCATGTTCACGCACTTCGGCCAGGACGAGAAGTAGCCCGCGCCCCCTCCCCGCACCCGCCCCCGCGCGCCCGGAGACAGCAGGCGGAGCTCGCCGCAAAAAGAGAAAAAGTCCTGAAACCCTTGCGGCTTCAGGACTTCTCTTGGCGGAGATAAGCGGGATCGAACCGCCAACGCCTTGCGTTGGCGGGGGTGCTGACCTCTTGAATGCCATGGAGCCAGAGCGAAAAACACGGCGGCACGCAAAACCACAAAGTGCAGTATTTCCAACGCTTTGCGCCGGGCGACCCTCCCATCGAGTGCCGCCCTGTTTCGCTGTTTTTCAGGCTCATTCTGGTATGGATTCTGGTATGGTTTGGGCCGGAAGCGCCGACGAGAGGCAAAAACAGCAGAAATCTGTCCAAAATAATTATAACATACAATTTTTTCGAGGACAAACAATCAATTTTGCTTAAATCGAGACGCATTTTTTGTCAAAAAATATGCCTCAATTTGAGGTATTATTTAATGGTCCCAATTGGCTTTTTCCAAAAGGTAACGGCCTTACGCTTTATATGCGTAAGGCCGTCATTCTCAAATTAGAGGCCATTGTAGTTGTCCCATCTCCAACGCAGGAAGTCCGTGTTGATAAAAGAAGGAATTACAATTCTCGGCGGGATTGTGGCTCCATAGTCCATTCTTGCTCTTGTAGAAAGTTCTACAGTCCCATCAACGGCAATCCTCAAATGCCCTGCGTCAAACAAAGTATGTATATCGGTTCTCATTGCGAAGCCATTGGCTATTGTGTCCTCGCCTTTGTATTTGAATGGTTTGATATGGGCAGCTTCAAGAACCTCTGGCATCGATACATTAGTAATCACGCACCGCTCACAAGCCTTTAGCACTTCACGCCTAAAGGCAGCCTGATTTGGACGTGCGTTATGGACGAATTGTATCCGTTTCCTTTCAAGTTCTGCGGTGACTTCTGTTGTCCGAATTTCTTTGAGCATCTGCGTCAACGATTCGCTGTGTTCTTTTTCACTAATAATTGCTAGTATCTCGTCATGAATCACAGAATTGATGTAGTACCTTTTTTCGTTTGATTCTTCGACGCGTTCGTTAAGGTAGCCATAGTTTGATAAAAATAGCAGAAATTCCTTTGCCATTCGCTCGTCATTTGCCCCAGTACAACAATTGGGCCATCCGATCAAAGTAATCTCCCCTGTGCGGAATCGAATAATAAAATTTACATAGTCCTGTAACTCAGCTTTACAGCCAGATAGCGGAATCACAATTCGAATTAGTTCTTCTGGAGTAATATAGCCCTGAGAATCTCCAGCTTTTTGCAACTCACACACAATCGACAAAATGAGCCGTAAGGGATAGATGGCAAGACCCTTCTCTATCCATTCCTTGCACTTTGCTTCATTCTGTATATTAGGATTTGGCAGTTTTAGAGTTTGAACGGTAATTGCAGCAAATTCAGTTTGAGAGATTTCGTGATCCGCAACTTTTCTCCCGAAATCTGTTAGTTGAATGATTCCACTACGATCTGCTGGAGGAATTAAGCCAACAGCGCGCCAATATTGACCTGAATTTCTAATAAGATTTCTGTCGCCAGTGCGCCTGGCTAAGTCAACGCCCACAGAATCGGCTGTGTCATTTGAGAGGTCAATCAATTCCCTGGCAAATTCGTCTGAACTATACTTTACTCCCAGCGGTTCCAGCTTTCTCATTCTGAACAAAACGCCAAGAAGAAGAACAGGATCATTTAGGCCCTCGGTACACTGAAAACAGGCCCATTGCCATTTGAAATCAGGAAAAGGCTTTGTAGGAACAAAGTTCGCCGGAAGCATGGTCATTCCTCCTCATATTGGTTAAATACATCTGCCACCGCATAGCCCAGCAATGGAGGTACCGCATTTCCAATCTGGCGATACACAGAAGAGCGGCTTCCACTGAAAGCAAAGGTAAGAGGAAAACTCTGAATAGTAGCTAATTCTCTACAGGACATCCGCCTTTGCCCATTGGGGTGAGGCAGTACCACAACGCCGCCTTTATCATCTCCGCGGGCCGTAACCGTAGGAGCTGGCTTGTCTGGCTTCAATGCGCGATGCCCCAAATAGCCATTGAAATGCAATTTGTACTTTGAATAATCGTGATTCGGTAGGCCGTTGGAAATATTTGGATCCGGAATCTTTGATAATGCTTCTGTCACATTCACCCAAATAGGTAATCCATCAGCGCCGGTCTCGCTATTTGTCGGTCTCGGAAATTTATATTCAAAATCAATGTCTTCCCGCACCCCTACAATAATTACTCGCAATCTTGTTTGGGGAACGCCATAGTCTGCAGCGTTAAGTATTTTAGATGTAACTTTATACCCCATAGAGGAAAAATCATTCAGGATCATTTGAAAGACTTTTCCATGTTCCAGCGTGGTGATTCCTTTCACATTTTCCGCCAGAAAAAATTTTGGCTTCTTCGCTACTATTACCCGAATGAGTTGTTTATAGAGAACATTTCTTTCGTCAGCCGCATAACGCTTCGTATTGGCTACTGAAAATCCTTGGCAAGGGAACCCCCCAATTACAATATCGCAGTCAGGAATGCTATCTGTACTGATTGCTGAAATATCGCCGCTAACAATATGATCCCCGATGTTGTTCCGGTAAGTAGCCACGGCATCCTCGTATATATCATTAGCCCAAACGATCTTGTGACCGGCCATCTGAAAGCCCAAATCTAAACCACCAGCGCCGCTAAAAAGAGATACTACATTCATAGCTTTTCTTCCTTTTCTAATCTTATCAGTTCAAGACCTAAAAGCTTTGCAAAGGCAACTGGAACAGCATTTCCTATTTGTCGGTAGCAAGAGTTCATCGTTCCGCAAAAGTGAAAATCCTCTGGAAATGTTTGGATGCTGGCGCTTTCGCGAATGGTTAATCTGCGCTTGCCATTATAGTGGGGGATAGCGCATACACCACCCTTTCCATTTCCTCTCGCAAGAATCGTCGGAGAGGGCTTGTCCGGGTCAGTCTTCCTATGGCCTGTAAAATTACGGTACTCTACCTTATAGGCCGAATAAATGTGATTCAATACTGCATTTTCCAAATCAGGATCGGGAAAATGATCGATTGCAGTTTTAATTGAGATCCATTGTGGTAGATTGCCCTTATTCGAATGCGTCGGGGAAGGAAACACAAACCTAAGCGTATCACCTAAATCCTTGCGTTGCCCAATAATAAGTACTCGCTGCCTAGTCTGGGGGATCCCATAATCCGCCATGTTTACCAAATTGACCGATGTAATATATCCAGCTTCTTCAAAATCGGCAATGATCTGCTTGATTGCTTCGCCATGCCCGAGGCTCAAAATGCCCTTAACATTTTCTGCGATAAAGAATTTGGGCCGCTTTTCTTTAATTGTGGTATAAAAAAAGCGGTATAAGCGATTGCGGTCATCATCGAGGGTGCGCAGCCTGTTGGCCTGGGAGAAGCCTTGACAAGGGAAGCCACCTACAACCACATCAGCAACAGGTAGCGCGGTTATATCTATGTTCTTTATATCATCGCAAATAATATGCTCACCAATATTCTCCTTGTAGGTTGCAACTGCATCTTTATCAATATCGTTTGCCCATATGATCTCATTTCCGGCTTGTATCAAACCAAGATCTAAGCCCCCGGCCCCACTAAATAAAGAAATGATCTTCATAAAATATGCTCCTATACTTCTGCGGTAGACTTTGCTTCAAATAATACTACTTCTATCTGCTTATTATACTTCAAAACACGACAAGCAGCAATAACATTTTACAACATTTTGAGGCTCAGATTCCTTCGCATCTCAAAATGAATATATTGTGACAAAAAATGTGCCTTAATTTGAGGCACATTTTTCTTTGCATTTCCTCTTGCCGAATTAGCTAAAATAGAATATAATAATTTTAGCGAAAGACTAACTATTAAAAGTCAAGGGCGAAATTGGGAAAAATGAAAGAAGGGATGCTGGTCAGCGAGACGGCGAAA
>CANQVO010000002.1 GCA_947627325.1 uncultured Oscillospiraceae bacterium
ATCCACCAGGTGGCGTAGGTGGAGAACTTGTAGCCCTTGGTGTAGTCGAACTTCTCCACCGCCTTGATGAGGCCCAGGTTGCCCTCCTGGATCAGATCCAAAAAGTGCATCCCCCGGCCCACGTACCGCTTGGCGATGGACACCACCAGCCGGAGGTTGGCCTCGGCCAGGCGCTGTTTGGCCTCCTCGCCCTTGCGGGCCAGCTTTTTGAGCTCCTGTTCCTCCGCCTCGCTGAGGGGGACTTCCTCCCCCGCCTCCCGCATCTGGTTGAACTCGGCCAGCTGTTCCTGGGCCATGGCCCCGTCGGTCATGGCCTGGGCCAGGGCCACCTCCTCATCTGAGGACAGCAGGTTGACCTTGCCGATCTCCTTGAGGTACATCCGCACCGGGTCGTCGATGCCGAAGGAGTCGCCCAGGGCGTTGGGGTCCACCATCTCCCCGGCGGGCAGCTCCTCCAACTCCTCGGCGGGGGGCGGGGCGTCCTGGTCCAGGTCGCCCAGATCCTCCAGGTTGTCCAGGTTTTCGATGTCGGCGTAATACTCGCTGGCGGTGTCGATGCCCATGGACTCAAAGAGGTCGTAGAGCTTGTCCAGCTGGTCCCCCTCCAGGTCCACGTCCTCCAGGGCCTCCATCAGATCCCGGGCGGACACCTTGCCCTTCTTCTTGCCCCGCTCGATGAGCTCGGCCAGCTTATCCGCCCCCGGCAGACCCTCCAGGGCCTTTAGAATGTCCTGCCTGGCGGTCTCGCTGTGCTCCTCCTGGGCCTTGGGCTGTTCCGTGGCCTGCTCCTCGGGTTGCGTCGTGGCCTGTTCCTTCAGTTGCTCCTTGGGCTGTTCTTTGGCCTGTTCCTTCGGCTGCTCCTTGGGCTGTTCTTTGGCCTGTTCTTTCGGCTGGGCCTTAGACTGCGCCTTGGCTTCCGCCTTAGGCTGTGCCTTGGTCTGCTCCTTCGGTTTGTCCTTTGTCTCCGCCTTAGGCTGTACCTTTGTCTGCTCCTTCGGCTTGGCCTTGCTCTCCGCCTTGGGCTGGGCTTTCGTCTCCGTCTTGGCCTTGCTCTCCGTCTTAGGTTGCGCTTTGGATTGCGCCTTCGCCGGGGCTTTCGCCGGCGCCTTCACCGCGGTCTTGGCCGGGGCCTTCGCCGCGGTCTTGGCCGGAGCTTTTGCCGGAGCCTTCGCCGAGGTCTTTGTCTCCGCCTTCGCCGGAGCTTTGGCGGCGGCCTTGGGTTGCGTTTTCGGCTGGGTTTTGCTCTGCGTCTTGGCCGCCGTCTTGGGCTGGGCCTTGGCCGCCGTCTTGGCAGGCGTCTTGGCCGGCGCTTTCGCCGGGGTCTTGGACGGGGCCTTGGCCTTGCTCTTGGAGGTCTTCTCCTTCTCCTCCTCCACAGGGGTCAGCTTCACTTTCTTGCCGCTCATTTCATGTCCTCCCGCTCTAATTTCTGTTTTCCTTTCGCCTGGATGGCCAGCAGATCGGCCACCGGGTCCTCCGCCGGGCCCAGCCGCTTGGCGGCCTCCGCCCGGATGATCTCCATGTAGTCGGCCATGGCCTGCCGCCCCTCGGCCAGGGACTGGGGCTCCTGCAGCATCCGGGCCAGCCAGTCGCTCTCCCCGGCGGTCAACTCCCCGTCCAGCGCCGCGGGGCTGATACCCTCGTCCCCCCGGTCCCGGATCAGGCCGAACAGTCGGCCCCACAGGGGGACAGAGAAGGACTCCGGGGTCAAGTCCCCGCACAGCTTCAGCAGGGTGGGGTCCAAGAAGAGGAGCCGGATGACCCCCTCCTCCGCCCGGGCGGACCGTGGGTTTTCGTAGCGCAGGGCCCGGTCCTTGGGCTGGATGTTGGCCGTGGGGGTGAGGGCGGCGCGCTCCTCCTTCCGCCGCGCCTGCCGGACCTGGCCCTTGCGGTGGCGCTCCACCTCGTGGAGGATGGACTCCTTGGAGATATCCACCTCCTTGGCCACCCGGGCGGCGTAGATCTCCCGCTCCACCGCGCTGGGCAGGCCCGCCAGCACCGGGATGATATCCTTGAAGTAGGCCACCTTCCCCTCGTTGCTGGTCAGGTCGTGCTTTCCAGCCACCACTTCCAGCCGGTAGACCGTCTGATCCTCGCTCCCCGCCAACAGCCGCTCAAAGGCGGCGGGGCCCTGGAACTTGATGAAGTCGTCCGGGTCCTGCTTGACCAGCTCTCCGCTCTCCGTCCGGCGGCGGGGGAGCTGGAGGACGCGGACGTTGAAATCGGTGTCCCGCAGGACGGTCATGGCCCGCTGGGTGGCCTCCACCCCCGCCGCGTCGTTGTCGTAGCAGAGGACCAGGTCGTGGGTGTACCGGCCGATGAGCCGGGCGTGGTCGATGGTCAGGGCGGTGCCCATGGTGGCCACGGCGTTGTCGATGCCCGCCTGGTGGAGGGTGATTACGTCCAGGTTGCCCTCCACCAGCAGGAGGAAGCCCCGCTTGGTCAGCTTGGCGAAGTTGATGCCGTAGAGGATGCCCCGCTTTTTGAACAGGGCGGTCTCCGGGGTGTTCAGGTACTTGGGGGCGGAGTCGTCCATCACCCGGCTGGTGAAGCCCAGGATGTCCCCGGCGGCGTCGATGACCGGGAGCATCAGGCGGTTTCGGAACTTGTCGTACACCCCGCCGTTCTTGCCCGCCACCGCCAGGCCCGCCTCCAGCAGTTCCCCCTTCTCGTAGCCCTGGGCGGCCATGGCGTGGATCAGGCTGTCCCAGGCGTCCGGGGCGGCCCCCAGGCCGAAGCGCTTGATATAGGCCGGGGTGAGCCGCCGCTTCTCCTGGGCGTAGCGGAGCATGGGCGCGCCCTGGGGGGTCTTGAGCGTCTCGTAGTAAAACCGCGCCGCGGCCCGGTTCAACTCCAACAGCCGCCTGCGGTGGGCCCGCCGGCGCTGGGCCTCCTGATCCTCCTCCGGCATCTCCAGCCCCGCCCGGGCGGCCAGCTTCCGCACCGCCTCGGGGAAAGACAGGCTCTCCATCTCCATGACGAAGCGGATCACCCCGCCCCCCTTGCCACAGCCGAAGCAGTGGAAGATGTGCTTGTCCGGGGAGACGGAGAAGGAGGGGGTCTTCTCCGCGTGGAAGGGGCACAGCCCCCACAGGTTGCCCCCCTTGGCGGTCAGGGTGACGTAGTCGGCCACCACCTCCTCGATGGGACAGCGGGCGGTCAGTTCATCCAGAAATGATTGGGGTATGGCCAAATTTCGTCCCCCCTCCATGGAGTATGGCCCAGTTTTTGGGCGCTTTAGACGGGAAAAAGCCCGCCGCGCCCGCCTATTTCACCGTCCAGGCCTTGGGGATAAAGGCGTCCTGGTACTGCTCCACGGCGTACTTGTCCGTCATCCCGGCGATGTAGTCGCACACCGCCCGCTCCGGCCCCTCGGCCTGGGCGATGGCGTAGTAGTCGTCGGGGAGTTTGTCCAGGTGGTTTACATAATAGTGAAACAGCTGCTCCAGCATCCCCTGGGCCCGGGACTCCTCCCCCTTGGCCACCGGGTTGCGGTAGACCGCCTCGAACATGAACTCCCGCAGCTCGTCCAGGGCCCGGGTCTTGGCGGGGGAGAGGCGGATGCCGTCGCCGTCGGCGCTCTGGGCCACCGCGTCGGTCACCAAAGTGTCGATCCGCTGGCCGTGGGAGAAGCCCAGCTCGGCCAGGAGGGTCTGGGGGATGTCCATCTGGTAGATGATGCCGCCCCGGAGGGCGTCGTCGATGTCGTGGTTGATGTAGGCGATGTGGTCGGCCAGGCGGACCAGCTGGCCCTCCAGGGTGGCGGCCAGGGGATCCACCGTGTGGCGGAGGATGCCGTCCCGCACCTCCCAGGTGAGGTTCAGGCCATCCCCGCCGTTTTCCAGCCGCTCCACCACCCGCAAAGATTGCTCGTAGTGGCGAAAGCCCCCGGGCATGATCTGGTCCAGCAGCCGCTCCCCGGCGTGGCCGAAGGGGGTGTGGCCCAGGTCGTGGCCCATGGCGATGGCCTCGGTGAGGTCCTCGTTGAGCCGCAGGGCCCGGGCCATGGTCCGGGCGATCCGCATGACCTCCAGGGTGTGGGTCATGCGGGTGCGGTAGTGGTCCCCCTCCGGCTGGAGGAAGACCTGGGTCTTGTGCTTGAGCCGCCGGAAGGCCTTGCAGTGGACGATGCGGTCCACGTCCCGCTGGAAGCAGGTGCGGATCTCGCAGGGCTCCGCCTCCCGCGCCCTGCCCCGGCTCTCAGCGGCCAGACAGGCGTGGGGGGACAGGTTGGCCCGTTCCAGTTCCTCCCACTGTTCCCGGAATGTCACGGCCTCGTCCCCCTTTCCCAAAAATCGCGAACAGCATATTATACGCTGTCCGCGAGGAAAAACCCTTTTTTCTCCAAAAACTTTTTGAAAATTTCCCCCGCTCACCCCTCCGCCGGGGCCGGGGCCATGACCTCCCCCAGCGCCTCCGGGGCCAGGGCCCCCGCCGTCAGTTCCCGCACCGCCAGGGCGAAGTCCCGGGCTCCGCCGGCGGGAAAGCGCATGGTCAGGGATACCGTGTCGGCGTAGCCGCAGTCCTCCAGCACGCCGCCCCGCTGGGCGCACAGGAGCTTGACCTGCTCCAGCAGGGGGTAGGGGCAGGCCAGGGCCAGCCGGGTCCAGGGGCGCATCTCGCCCACCCCGGCGGCGGCCAGGGCGTCCTTGGCCGCCTGGGTGTAGGCCCGCACCAGGCCCCCCGTCCCCAGCAGGACCCCGCCGAAATACCGGGTGACCACGCACACCAGGTCGGTCACCTCCGCCTTTTGAAAGAGCGTCAGCATGGGCACCCCGGCGGTGCCCTGGGGCTCGCCGTCGTCGCTGTACCGCTCCGCCCCCGTGTGGAGCCGGTAGCACCAGCAGTTGTGCCGGGCGTCGTGATAGAATTTTTTCATCTCCTCGATCCGCGCCCGGGCCTCCGCCTCGTCCGCCGCCGGAAAGACGTGGCCGAGGAAGCGGGAGCGCTTTTCCGTCAACTCCGCCTGGCCGGGGCCCAGGGGGACAAAATAACCGCCCATGCCCTCAGTCCTCCCAGGGCTCTTTGGGGGGCGTCCACCCGCTGGTGATATACGCCCGCACCTGGCCCAACGTCTTGGGGGTACACAGGGCGGTGACCTGGATGGTCTCCTGGTACTCCACCGCCTCCACCGTGGCCTCCCGGTACAGCTGATCCAAAATCCCCCCCTTGTCGTAGGGCAGGGAGAGGACCACCCGCCGCTTGCCCGCGTCCAGCCGTTTCAGGATCTCCTGGCGCAGTTTGTCCAGCCCCTCGCCGGTGCGGGCGGAGATCCACACCCGGTCCTCCCCGTGGGGCAGGATCTCCCCGGGAACGGCCAGGTCGCACTTGTTAAAGACCTCCAGCCTGGGCGTCTCCCAGGCGCCCAGGGAGCGGATCAGCCCCTCCACCACCCGGTGCTGTTCCATCCACAGGGGGTTGGAGGTGTCGATGACGTGGAGGAGGAGGTCGGCGAAGGTCAGCTCCTCCAAGGTGGCCTTGAAGGCCGCCACCAGGTGGTGGGGCAGCTTGCGGATAAAGCCCACCGTGTCGGAGAGCAGGACGGTGCAGGTGTCGGACAGTTCCAGGGTCCGGGTGGTGGTGTCCAGGGTGTCAAAGAGCCGGTCGTTGGCGGGGATGTGCTCGCCGGTGAGGGCGTTGAGAAGGGTGGACTTCCCGGCGTTGGTGTACCCCACCAGCGCCACCACCGGCACCTGGTTCTTCTCCCGCCGCTCCCGCTGGGTGGCCCGCACCCGGCGCACGTCCTCCAGCTGTTCCTTCAGCTTGGCGATCTTCTGCCGGATGTGCCGCCGGTCGGTCTCCAGCTGCGTCTCGCCGGGGCCCCGGGTGCCGATGGCGCCCTCCTGCCGCTCCAGGTGGGTCCACATCCCGGTCAGCCGGGGGAGGAGGTACTGGTACTGGGCCAGCTCCACCTGGAGCCGCCCCTCCCGGGTCTGGGCCCGCTGGGCGAAGATGTCCAGGATCAGGGCCTCCCGGTCCAGCACCTGGACCTTCAACTCCTCCCCCACGGCCCGCAGCTGGGAAGGGGAGAGGGAGTTGTCAAAGACCACCAGATCCGCCTCCACGGCCTCCACCAGGGCCTTGACCTCCTCCAGCTTCCCCTGGCCGATGAAGGTGCGGGGGTCGGGGGCGTCCTTGGTCTGCAAAACGGTGCCCACGCACACGCCCCCCGCCGTCTCCAGCAGGGCGGCCAGCTCGTCCAGGGTGTCCTCGCTGGCGTTGTCGTCCTGGTCCAGCGCCCGGGAATCCAGCCCCACCAGCACCCCGCGCTGGCGGGGCTTTTCCTGTATCTCCTGCATTTCGTCCTCCCCAAAGCCCCGCACGGACCGCCGGGGCCGATCTTCTCATAGGATGCGCCGCTGAATGTGAAAAAGCCCGCACTCAAGATAAGTGCGGGCCTTTTTCTGGCAATTACTTCTGGTCCAGGCCAAACTTCCGATTGAAGCGGCCCACCCGTCCGCCGGTATCGACCACCTTCTGCTTGCCGGTGTAGAAGGGGTGGCACTTGGAGCAGACTTCCACGCGGATGTCCTTTTTGGTGGACCCGGTGGTGATCACGTTCCCGCAGGCACAGCGGATGGTGGTCTGGCCATAGGCGGGATGGATCCCTTCCTTCATGGGGTTTCACCTCTTTTTTCCAATTTGCGTATGTGATTTGGCATACGCACCGTGTATCTTACCACAAAGAAACGGGAATTGCAAGCCCTTTTTGCGAAAAATCAGTCCGCCAGGGGCGTGTGGGTGCAGAGCTCCTGGATCTTGGCCCGCAGGGCCTTGAGGTCCGTGAAGGTATCCGGCCTGCGCCGGGGGTCCCGGAGCAGGGCGGCGGGGTGGAAGAGGGCCATGACCCACACCCCGTTTTTCTCGTACCACTTGCCGTGGTCCCGGGTGATCTTAAAATCCTCCTGGATGACCCGCATGGCGGCGATGCGGCCCAGGCAGACGATGATCTTGGGCCGCAGGAGGGCCACCTGGTTGCGGAGATACCCGATGCAGGCTTCGATCTCGGTGTTCATGGGGTCCCGGTTCTGAGGCGGGCGGCACTTGACGATGTTGGCGATGTACACGTCCCGGCGTTTTAGGCCGATGGCCCCCATCATGTCGTCCAGCAGCTTGCCGCCCCGGCCCACGAAGGGCTCCCCCTGGAGGTCCTCGTTCTCCCCGGGGCCCTCCCCGATGAACAGCACCTCCGCCTGGCGTGAGCCCACCCCAAAGACCACGTTGGTGCGCCCCTCCCACAGCGAGCAGTTCCGGCAAGCCCCGCAGGCGGCCTCCAACTCGTCCCAGTTCCTCATGCGCCCCGACCTCCTTCCGCGTTTCTTATAGTATACCGCCCCTCGCCCCAAAAGGGAAGGGCATCTTCTCGCGCGCTCACAGCCGCAGGGGCACGGCGTCGCCCAGGGTCAGGTTGTCCGGGGCGACGGCGCAGTCGTAGGCCCACACCTCCACCCCCGCCTCCGCCGCCTCCCGCAGAGCCTGGCCAAAGGCCGGGTGGGTGGCGTCGTTGGGGGAGAAGAAGTCCACCGGCCGCGTTTGGATGACAAAGCACACCGCCGCCCGGTAGCCCTGCCCGCGGGCCGCCGTCAGCTCGTGGAGGTGCTTGACCCCCCGCTGGGTGGGCGCGTCGGGGAAGTAGGCCCCGCCGCCGATCTCCAAGGTGACCCCCTTCACCTCCACAAAGCCCCGCTCCCCGGCCGACTCCCAGTAGAAGTCGAACCGGGAGGCGCCCCAGACGGTCTCCGGCCGCAGGAGGGTCAGCCCCGGCAGACCGCCCCCGGCGGCCCACTCCCCAAAGACCCGGTTGGGGGCCTGGGCGTCCATGTTGATGAGGCGCGACCCCTTCTCTACGGCGATCAGGTCGTAGGCGGTCCTCCTGGCGGGCTTATCCGCCGCCGCGGCCAGATAGACCGTGGCGCCGGGGACCAGCAGTTCCCGGCACCGGCCGGTATTTTTCACGTGCACCGTCTCCACCCGGCCCGCCAGCTCCACCTGGGCGATGAAGCGGTTGGGCCGGGCCAGGAACCGGGCGGGGACCACCTGGGCGTAGCGCATGGAGCCACCCTCCTTCCCCTCCATTCTACCAGATTTTCGCCGCCCTGTCCACCGGGGGCGGGAGTGGCCCGCTTTTGCCGCTTTTCAGAAAAATGGGAACAAAATTTCCTCCTTGTAACATTTCTGTAAAAAAGTAGTTGCCCTTTTGACAGCGGTGGGGTATAATGGGCCTGTCCATATTTTGCCCCGCGCGCCGGGGCACACGAAAAGAAAGGAAGGTTGCACGATGAAGAACAGCAAGAAGCTCCTGGCCCTTCTGCTGGCGGTGGCGATGGTCTTCGCCCTGGCCGCCTGCGGCGGCAACAAGGCCCCCGCCCCCAGCGAGGCCCCCGATACCCCCAGCGAGGCCCCCGTGGAGAGCCAGGCCCCGGAGGAGGCCGCCCCGGAGGCTCCCGCCCAGGACGCCGACGCCATCCCCGACACCATGACCACCGACGACGGCACCTACCAGATCGCCTTCGTCACCGACGTGGGCGTGCTGAAGGACAAGTCCTTCAACCAGGGCACCTTTGACGGCGTGAAGCTGTACGCCGCCGCCAACGACAAGAGCTATAAGTACTACCAGCCCGCCAACGGCGACCAGGCCACCGACGACGACCGCTACGACGCCATGAAGGCCGCCGTGGAGGGCGGGGCCGAGGCCGTGGTGGCCGCCGGCTTCATGCAGGAGAACGCCCTGAAGAAGGCCGCCGCCGAGTACCCCGACGTCTCCTTCATCTTCATCGACGGCTACCCCGTGAACGACGAGGCCGGCAACGCCCTGACCAACGTGGCCGGCATCTCCTTCTGCGAGGAGCAGCCCGGCTACATGGCCGGCTACGCCGTGGTCAAGGAGGGCTTTGAGAAGCTGGGCTTCGCCGGCGGCGGCGGCGGCACCAACGCCGCTGTGAACCGCTACGGCTACGGCTTCGTCCAGGGCGCCAACGCCGCGGCCGCCGAGATGGGCAAGACCGTGGAGATCAACTACACCTACCAGTTCGGCGCCAACTTCTCCGCCTCCCCTGAGCTCCAGGCCCTGATCGCCGGCTGGTACACCAACGGCACCGAGATCGTCTTCTCCGCCGGCGGCTCCATCTTCACCTCCATCACCGACGCCGCCGCCGCCAACGACGGCTACGTCATCGGCGTGGACGTGGACCAGTCCTCCCAGTCCGACACCGTCATCCTCTCCGCCATGAAGGGCCTGTCCAGCTCCGTGGAATGGGCCCTGGCCAAGGTCTATGACGGCACCTTCGATGAGATCGGCGGCGTGGGCACCGCCCTGGGCGCCAACGAGGACGCCGTGGGCCTGCCCACCGACACCTGGATGCTGGAGAACTACACCGTGGAGGAGTACGAGGCCCAGCTGGCCGCCATCAAGGACGGCTCCCTGACCATCGACAACACCGTTCTGGTGAACGACGCCGTGGCGAACCAGGACTACTCCAACGTGACCGTGAACTACGTGTAAGCACCTGTTCCCGTGAGAGGGGCGCGCCCGCGCCCCTCTCTTTTTTTACCATCCGCCCCCCAAAAGGGATAAATTTCTTGCTTTTTCCCGGGGCGGACAGTATAATGGAGATAGCATTTTTGAGAGAGGAGGCGGGGAGCGGTCATGGCCCAGGTGGAAAACATCATCGAAATGCTCCACATCACCAAGGAGTTCCCGGGCATCATCGCCAACGACGACGTTACCCTCCAGCTTCGGCGGGGGGAGATCCACGCCCTGCTGGGGGAGAACGGGGCGGGGAAGTCCACGCTGATGAGCGTACTGTTCGGCCTCTACCAGCCGGAGAAGGGGATCATCAAGAAAAACGGGGCGGAGGTGAAGATCCACGACCCCAACGACGCCACCGCCCTGGGCATCGGCATGGTCCACCAGCACTTCAAGCTCATCGAGGTCTTCACCGTGCTGGACAACATCATCCTGGGGGCGGAGACCACCAAGCTGGGCTTTCTGAGCAAGAAGGAGGCCCGCAAAAAGGTGGAGGCCCTGTCGGAGCGGTACGGGCTGAAAGTGGACCTGGACGCCCGGGTGGAGGACATCACCGTGGGGATGCAGCAACGGGTGGAGATCCTCAAGATGCTCTACCGGGACAACGAGATCCTCATCTTTGACGAGCCCACCGCCGTCCTCACCCCCCAGGAGATCGACGAGCTGATGGCCACCATGAAGGAGTTTGCCAAGGAGGGCAAGTCCATCCTCTTCATCTCCCACAAGCTCAACGAGATCATGGCGGTGGCCGACCGGGTCACCGTGCTCCGCAAGGGCCGGTGCGTGGGCACGGTGGACACCAAGGACACCGACAAGCAGGCCCTGTCCAACATGATGGTGGGCCGCCCGGTGCAGTTGGAGGTGGACAAGACCCCCGCCAAGCCCGGGGAGGTGGTGCTGGAGGTGGAGCACTTCACCGTCCCCGCCAGGGGCTCCCACAAGCGCGACGCGGTCCACGACGTGAGTTTCCAGGTCCGGGCGGGGGAGATCGTCTGCATCGCCGGCATCGACGGCAACGGCCAGACCGAGTTCATCCACGGCCTCACCGGCTTGGACCGGGCCAGCGGCTCCATCCGCCTGCTGGGGGAGGACGTGTCCCACGCCTCCATCCGGGGCCGGGGCAAGCACATGAGCCACATCCCCGAAGACCGCCACAAGCACGGCCTGGTGCTGGACTTCACCCTGGAGCGGAACCTGGTCCTCCAGCGGTTCCGGGAGCCCCGCTTCCAAAAGGCGGGCTTTATCGACCAAAAGGCGGTGCGGGCCTACGCGGAAAAGCTCATCGAGCAGTTTGACGTCCGCTCCGGCCAGGGGCCGGTGACCATCGCCCGGTCCATGTCCGGCGGCAACCAGCAAAAGGCCATCATCGCCCGGGAGCTGGACCGGGACAAGCCCCTGGTGGTGGCCGTCCAGCCCACCCGGGGTCTGGACGTGGGGGCCATCGAGTACATCCACAGCCAGCTGGTCCGCCAGCGGGACCAGGGCAAGGCCATTTTGCTGGTCTCCCTGGAGCTGGACGAGGTCATGAGCCTCTCTGACCGCATCCTGGTGATGTATGAAGGGGAGATCGTGGGCGAGCTGGACCCCAAGGCCACCACCGTCCAGGAGCTGGGGCTCTACATGGCGGGGGCCAAGCGGGCGGACGGGAGAAAGGAGGTCGAGGGCGCGTGAGAGACAAGGCGATCACCCTTTGGAACAAGGAGGGGACCCGGTCTGTCGTCGCCTCCCTGATCTCCATCCTCATCGGCCTTCTGGTGGGCAGTATCCTGGTGCTGGTCATGGGCCTCTTCACCCCCTCCCTGGGGATGCGTGGGGCCTGGGACGGCATCCGGCTGGTGTTCTTCGGCATCCTCTCCACCGGGCGGGACGCCGCGGGGGAGCTCACCTTCGGCTTCAACGGCGTGAACATCGGCAATATGCTCTTCCGGGCCATGCCCCTGATCCTCACCGGCCTGTCGGTGGCGGTGGCGTACCAGACCGGCCTCTTCAACATCGGCGCGCCGGGGCAGTACCTCATGGGCACCATGGCCACCCTGGTCATCGCCCTGTCCATCCCCGCCGGGTCCATGCCCAAGCTGGTCATCTGGCTGTTGGCCTTCTTCGGGGGGATGCTGGCCGGGGCGCTGTGGGGCTGTATCCCCGGCCTTGTGAAGGCGTTCCTCAACATCAACGAGGTGCTGGCCTGTATCATGACCAACTGGATCGCCGGCAACCTGGTGGCCGCCGTCTTTGACGGCAGCCGCTTCCGCAACATGGTGGAGACCACCAAGACCGGCTACATCTACAAGACCACCTTCGGCCTGACCCGGGTGGCCGCCGGCACCGGCCTGGGCGGCGGGGACTACACCTATGTGGACGGCGCGGGGGTAGCCACGGCCAAGATGGGCCTTGACAAGCTCTTCCCCGGCTCTCAGATCAACGGCGGCATCCTCATTGCCATCCTCATCGCCGTGCTGGTGTACATCCTCATGTCCAAGACCACCCTGGGCTACCAGCTCAAGGCCTGCGGGGCCAACCGCCACGCCGCCCGCTACGCCGGGATCAACGACAAGCGCAACATCGTCCTCTCCATGGCCATCGCCGGGGCGCTGGCCGGGACCGCCGCGGCGCTCTACTGCCTGTCGGGCAACACGGAGTACTACTGGACCTCCGCCTACCAGACCCTGCCCGCCGTGGGCTTCAACGGCATCCCGGTGGCCCTGCTGGCCGTCTGCAACCCCATCGCGGTGATTTTCACCGGCTGTTTTATGTCCATGCTCAACGTGGTGGGCCTGCAAATGCGGAACCTCACCGCCTATAACGAGTACATCGCCGACGTCATCATCGCCGTCATCGTCTACTTTTCCGCCTTCTCCCTGGTCATCAAGAACATCTTGAGCGGTCGGAAGAAGCGCCGGAGCCAAGCGTCGGCCCCCGCCGCCCCGCCCGACCCGGGCCCGGCGACCGCGGAGAAAGGAGGCGAGGGGAAATGACATTTCTCATCCAACAGACCCTTCGCTACGCCGTGCCCCTGATGATCGTAGCCCTGGCCGGCGTCTTTGCCGAGCGAAGCGGCATCATCAACCTGGCCCTGGAGGGCACCATGGTCTTCGGGGCGTTCACCGGCGTGCTGTTTGTCCGCCTGACCCAGGCCCTGCCCGTGTTCGCCCAGGCGAAAGCGGCGGGCAACTGGGTCACGCTCCAGGGCTACGAGCTGCTGGGGATGCTGGTGGCGGCCCTCTGCGGGGCGGTCTTCTCCCTGCTGCTCTCTTTCGCGTCGGTGAACCTGAAGGCGGACCAGACCATCGGCGGCACCGCCCTCAACCTGATCGCCCCCGCCCTGGTGCTCTTTCTCATCCGCATCATCGCCGGGCAGAACACCCTGCTCATCGACGGGGACGCCCCCAGCTGGTTCATGCTGAAGAACAGCCTCTTCGGCATGGGCCGCACGGAGAAGGGCAACTTCCTGTGGGAGACCTTTGTGAACAAGAACTACCTGGCCACCTACGTGTGCATCCTGCTGTTTGTGGTCTTGTCCATCCTGCTCTATAAGACCCGCTTCGGCCTGCGCCTGCGCTCCTGCGGGGAGAACCCCCAGGCCGCCGACTCCCTGGGCATCAACGTCTACAAAATGCGCTACGCCGGCACCACCATCTCCGGCGCCCTGGCCGGCCTGGGCGGCTTTGTCTACGCCCTCACCACCGCCAACTGCGCCTCCACCGGGGAGGTGGCGGGCTTCGGCTTCCTGGCTTTGGCGGTGATGATCTTCGGCAACTGGAAGCCCCTGAACATCGCCGGGGCCTCCCTGATCTTCGGCGTGTTCAAGTGCATCGCCGCGTCTTACACCAGCCTGGACATCAACGGCGACGGGGTCTACTGGCTGGCCTCCCTGCCCATCAGCGGCCACATCTATCGGATGCTGCCCTACGTTATCACCCTGATCGTCCTGGCCTTCACCTCCAAAAAATCCCGCGCCCCCAAGGCGGAGGGCCAGCCCTACGACAAGGGCCAGCGGTAAATCCGCAGGGGAGACCCGCCCCGAGATCGGCGGGCCGCCTCCGAACAAGAGCAAAGAAAAAGACCGTCTGCATACGCAGACGGTCTTTTTTTGGAGGCGACACCCAGACTCGAACTGGGGGTGGAGCTTTTGCAGAGCTCTGCCTTACCACTTGGCTATGTCGCCGTGCTTCCAGTCTATGTGGAGAAGGGAGGGGTCATGCGAACAATTACGCCCGCTACGAAAGGGGAGAGGGGAATTTATTACGGGAAACCTGCCTACCAGGAATGGGCGGCGCTGGAGGGAAAATGGAGCGGGTGACGAGGCTCGAACTCGCTACCTCCACCTTGGCAAGGTGGCGCTCTACCAGATGAGCTACACCCGCGTGTTGCCGTGACGACCCCCCAGGGGGGAAACTGCGTTGGATGGGCGGGCCCACCCAACGCAGCTTTTTGGTGCCTCCGGTCGGAATTGAACCAACGACACGCGGATTTTCAGTCCGCTGCTCTACCAACTGAGCTACAGAGGCAAATGGCGACTCGGAAGGGACTTGAACCCTCGACCTCCGGCGTGACAGGCCGGCGCTCTAACCAACTGAGCTACCGAGCCATCTTGGTGGGAACAACAGGGCTCGAACCTGTGACATCATGCGTGTAAGGCATGCGCTCTACCAGCTGAGCTATGCTCCCCTGTTGTGTCGTCACGGTTAGACGGCGTTTGTTATTATACCCACTGCCACCCCGGTTGTCAAGACTTTTCCCAAATTTTCCGAGGAAAATCCCCTGGGGCGGGGGAGGGACCGGGCCCCCGCGGGCCCGGCCCCGTCCCCGCCGGCCCGGCTCAGTCGAGCACCGTCACGGAGGCGATCACCGGCTGTTCCTCGGCGGGGATGGTGCCGTTGTCGTCGATGGGCTGGGCGGCCTGGCACACCGCGTCCACCACCTCCATCCCCTCGGTGACATAGCCGAAGGCGGCGTACTGGCCGTCCAGGAAGGTGGAGTCGGCGTGGACGATGAAGAACTGACTGCTGGCGCTGTCCGGCTCACTGGTCCGGGCCATGGAGATGACCCCCCGGACGTGGGAGATGGGATTGTCCCAGCCGTTGGCGGAAAACTCGCCGTAGATGGGCTCCGCCGCCTCCTCCGGGCTCCGGGGCGCGCCGCCCTGCATCATAAAGCCCGCCATGATGCGGTGGAAGGTGAGCCCGTCGTAAAAGCCGTCCCGGGCCAGGGCCAGGAAGTTCTCCACCGTAATGGGGGCGGCGTCCCCGTCCAGTTCCAGCTTCACCACGCCGTAGTCGGCGATGTCGATCTCCACGTGGTGGAGGTTTTCCCCCTGCGTCTCCTCCGCCGCCTGGCCGGAAGGGGAGGGCTCCGCTGGGGCGGGGGAGCCCTCCGCCGCCGACCCGCCGGAGCTTCCGCACCCCGCCAGCCCCAGCAGCAGAACGACCCCCAGCGCCAACGCGAGAACCTTTTTCATCTCTATGACCTCCTTTTTTCAAATCAACGCCCCGCCGCGGTATGCGGGAACGACCAATCACGCTTCCTCCAGCAGGTAGTGCAGCATTTGCTCCGGCGCGTCAAGAAACCGTTTTGTGACCAGGTAGTGATCCGTCTCCCGATAGGCCGTTTTTTGGATGCCCGCGTCGGAGAACTGGTAGATCTCCGCCCCTGGAAACGCCATCAGCAGGGGGGAATGTGTGGCGATGATGAACTGAGAGTTTTCCCTCACCAGCCGACCCATCTCAACGATAAGACTCAACTGCCGCTGGGGCGAGAGCGCGGCCTCCGGCTCGTCCAAAAGGTAGAGGCCGTTCCCCTCGAATCGGTTGGACACCAGCGCCATAAAGGCCTCCCCGTGCGACTGGGCGTGAAAGGACACCCCGCCATAGCGCAGCAAGGTGCTGGTGTCGTCAAGGTAGCTGGCGGTATTGTAAAAACTCTCTGCCCGCAGGAAAAACCCGTCCTTGGGGGGAATGGTCTTGATGACGGTGATCAGGTCGCATAGCTCTGAATGGGTCGCTCTTGTGGAGAAGGAAAAATCCCTTGACCCGCCCTCCGGGTTGAACCTCATGGAGACGGCGATCGCCTCGAGAAAGGTGGACTTGCCGCTTCCGTTTTCCCCGATCAAAAAAGTCACCGGCGCGCGGAACTCCAGCCCTTCCATCTGGCTAAAATGGCGGATCGCGGGGATATTTCGCAAATAGGACTGCTCGTCCGGCATTTCCCGAAGCCGGATCCCCCTGACATAATTCACCCCGCCGCCTCCCTCCGCCGCGAACGCCGCGTTGCGGCCATTATACCATAGTTGCAAGCTACTGTGTAGCTTGCGCGCCGCAAAAGCGGCGCAAAACCGGCGAAGCCGGTTTTGACTATGGTGCAACATTCGCGCCGACACTTTTGCGGAGCAAAAGTGCGCCTGCCACCGGCAGACCGGTGTGCTTTGCACACCGAGCGCGAATATTATACCACACCCCGGCATGGGATTCAACCAGCCCCGTCTGGGCCCTTGCCTTTGGTTAGGGCCTTTCGCAATAGGAAGAAGGCCAGGGTGGAGGCGGCCACGCTCAGGGCGTTCAAGATCACGTCGTTGACGTCGAACGCCCGGCCAAAGATGGGTTGCAGTAGCTCGACCGCCGCCATGCAGGCCCACCCGGCCAGCATAGTCCTCCGCCAGGAGGCGCCGGGGTGGGACAGGGGATAGAGGACGCCGAAGGGCAGAAAGAGGAGCAGGTTGCCGATCGTCTCCCCGTCGCCCAGCCGGTTCCAGAAATCGGGGATCAGGTCAAAGTTCCCGTCAAACCAGAAAAGCCGGAGGCCGCTCTCCCCGTGATAGAGTAGGAAGTACCAGAGGACTTGGATCACTCTCAGCAGGGCCACCAGGCAGATTAGCCCCGTCAGATACCCCACAAAGGCGCACTCCCAGAGCGTCCGCCCCACCGGGGCGCGCCGTCCCCCGCGCCGCCGAAGCGCGTACCATATCCCCGCCGCCGCCAGCGCCACAGGGAGCACCTGCAAAAAATAGCCCGGGTAGGTTTCGAAAAAGAAATATTGAAACGTCATGTCTTTGGGGAAATACATCCCGACCATCTCTCTTTTTTCCAGAAATAGAAAAAGAGCCAGAACGCCCCGCCGACCATGTGTATGGCGGCACGGTTCGCCTGGCTCTCCTTTGGTGGAGCCGAGGGGAGTTGAACCCCTGTCCGAAAACGCTTTGACGGGAACTTCTCCGGGCGCAGACGGTTATTTGAATTCCCTCACCCAGGCGTGAGCCGTCACACTCGAGGGATCGGTAGAGTCATGATGCATGGCGCGCTCAACTCTTTGCGCGCGCACGGACGCCACTAAGATGACACCCTTGCCGGCCCGTGGCCCCTCCGGCGCGGATGGCTGCGGCTCTTAGGCGGCAGCGAGAACTACGTTGTCGTTGTTCTTTGATTTATAAGTTGCCCATTTTAAGGATGATAGGCGCATCCGCCCGCTATTCCCGCCTCCACGTCCCCGTCGAAACCGGTACGGCCCCATGTGAGAGCGGCGCGCCGCCCTCTCGGGATAGGCTGAGGATAGCAACGTAGTTCTTCGTTTACACCTTCTCCGGGGCGGGGTAGTCCTCCCCGTGGGTGTCGATGGTGATGGTCTGGATCCGCTGGGGGGTCTTGGGCTTGTCGTTGAAATCGGTGGGGACGGCGACGATGGCGTCGGCGGTCTCCATGCCCTCCGTCACCCGGCCAAAGGCGGCGTACTGCCCGTCCAGGTGGGGCGCCTTCTCCACCATGATGAAGAACTGGCTGCCCGCGGAGTTGGGGGACATGGCCCGGGCCATGGAGAGAACGCCCCTGTCGTGGACCAGGTCGTTCTGGGCAAAGCCGTTGCCGGAGAACTCCCCCCGGATGGTGTACCCCGGGCCGCCGGTGCCGGTGCCGTGGGGACAGCCGCCCTGGATCATAAAGCCGGGGATGACCCGGTGGAAGGTCAGGCCGTCATAGAACCCGGCCCGGGCCAGGGCGATGAAGTTGCGGACGGAGTTGGGGGCCTTGTCGGGGTAGAGCTCCCCGGACATGACCTTGCCGTCCGCCATGGTGATGGTAAAGGTGGGGTTTGCCATAGTCAACACTCCTTTATCTGCTTCTCTCTTTCATCCGCCGGTCCATCTCCCGCTTGGCGTCCCGCTGGGCGGCGGCCTCCCGCTTGTCGTAGAGCTTCTTGCCCTTGGCCAGGCCCAGCTCCACCTTCACCCGCGGGCCGGAGAAGTAGACCGACAGGGGGATGATGGCGTAGCCCTCCTGCTGGGCCTTGGCCCCCAGCTTGTAGATCTCCCGCTTGTGCATGAGCAGCTGCCGGGGGCGGCGGGGCTCCTTATTGAAGATGTTGCCCTTTTCGTAGGGGGAGATGTGGACGCCGTAGAGGGTGAGTTGTCCGTCCTTGACCACGCAGAAGGAATCCTTCAGGTTCACGTTGCCCAGGCGGATGGACTTGACCTCGGTGCCCGCCAGGGCCACCCCGGCCTCAAAGGTGTCTTCGATGAAATAGTCGTGGTACGCCTTGGGGTTCTTAGCCACAACCCGTTTGTCGACCTTAGTCTGGCCCACCGTCCATCACCTCCCCCCGCCCAAAGTAACACATTCCGTCTATCTTCCCGCGTCTTCTTCTACCAGGGCAATGAGATATCCAAATCCAAGGTTGCATTTTGACCTGATAGGGATAGCATCCGTGTCCACAAATGGAGCATCATACGGGTAGCCACAACTTATATGGTCTTCTGAGATCTGGATCTTTGGATGCATGTCGATCACCAATAACAAAGAAATCATGATCGAAAGGATCGCCGCTATCAGCATTTTTCCAAACGAGATCGCAAGTTTTGTGGCGGCGGCAAACACGCTGACAAGACCCACTGGAAATGAAAGCGCGAAAAGCGCTCTCCCCCTCAAATTGCGCCAATACTTCGTGATACAGGATAAAACTAGATTTGAAAATACTGTGTGCCGATCAGCACTTCGACCCGACACAAAAGCAGTATATTGGCGAGCAAGTTGATGTAGTACAGCTTACAAATGATACTGTTCTCGCAAAATTTGCGAAAGCATATGCTTTGAATCACACAAGGCACGATCAGCACGGCATAAAACCACGGTACAGTTGGAACAAAAATATACCCTTGTATCCAAAGCACACCAGCAAGCACAAAGACAAATGTATATATTATGCTATGTGCGGTTGCAACTTTAATGGTCATCATTACAATACCTTATTCCATAAGACGAAAGGACCGTTCTCCCTGCCTTTACGGATCTTCATATACCGCGGTAACGCGCCATTTTCCGTGCTCTCGTTCCATCGTCCATTTTGCGTCAGCCCAACTGCCTGAAATAAATTCGCCATCTGCATGATATATGCGGTGATCATAGTATACCCATACGGTGGAAGTGTTCCAACTGGTCGGCACCACCAAAAGCAGGATGCCTATGACGCGGCGGCCCTTATGCTTCGCGCTTCTCCGCGCCGCCCTCCCGACGCGTCATCTCTGTTGAACTCCTCCAACTTTGGCGGCTTCTGAAATTTCACTATGCGTGGGGGATCTGAAGCCTTAAAGATAGTATACCACAGCTGTCAAGGGGGCTTGTTTGTCGAAAAGCGGCATGGTATAATGTTCAAAAACGAGAGGGGGAGAGGATATGCGGTTGGTGTCTTGGAACGTGAACGGCCTGCGGGCCTGTATGGGCAAGGGGTTTTTGGACAGCTTCGCCGCCCTGGACGCCGACGTGTTCTGCCTCCAGGAGACGAAACTCCAGCCCGGCCAGATCGACCTGGACCTGCCCGGGTATCAGCTCTTCTGGAACTCCGCCCAGCGCAAGGGCTACTCCGGCACGGCGCTGTTCACCCGGCTGGAGCCGGTGTCGGTGCGCTATGACCTGGACGACGCCTACCACATCGGGGAGGGCCGGGCCATCACCCTGGAACTGCCCGACCGCTACGTGGTCACCGTATACTCCCCCAACGCCCAGGAGGGGCTCAAGCGCATCGAGTACCGTATGTCCTGGGAGGACGCCCTGCGGCGGTATCTGCTGAAGCTGGACCGGGAGAAGCCGGTGATCCTCTGCGGGGACCTGAACGTGGCCCACCGGGAGATCGACCTAAAAAACCCCGGTCCCAACCGGGGCAACCCCGGCTTTTCCGACCAGGAGCGGGAGAAGTTCGGCGACCTGCTGGACTCCGGCTTTGTGGACACCTTCCGCTGTCTCTATCCCGACTTGGCGGGGGCGTACTCCTGGTGGAGCTACCGCTTCCACGCCCGGGAGAACAACGCCGGCTGGCGCATCGACTACTTCCTTCTCTCCGCCCGCTGGCGGGACAGGATCCGCGCCGCCGCCATCCACGCCGACGTCTACGGCAGCGACCACTGCCCCGTGTCCCTGGACCTGGCGTAAAAAAAGCCGGCGCGGAGCGCCGGCCCAGGTCTGCCAGGAGAGCGGCCCCGCCGCGCTCCTGGCGGATTTTTTGCCCTCCGCCTCACTTGTCCGCGGTGGCCACCACCAGCCGGACCTTGCCGCCCTGCTCGGGGGTACGGTCCACGTAGACGGTCAGCCGCCCGGCGTAGGACAGCGCGGCGTCCAGGGAGGGGAACCAGGTCTCGGACACGGCGTTGTAACAGCACTGGTCGATCTCGTCGGACAGGGGATAGACCACGCCGTCCACCGTGACGGTCTTCTCGGAAAAGTCGGTGCGGGGCACCTGGGCGTGGGCCTGGAGGTTGACAGTGACCAGGGGCTGGTGGGTGTCGCTGGACAGGGGGGCGGCCAGGCCCATGAACTGGCCGTCCAGCTTGGTAAAGCCGCCGCCGGTGGTCAGCTTCACGCTGCCCTTGGCGTTGGCTACGGACAGGGAGGCGTCGGTGTAGCCGTCCCCGGCGGTGAAGGTGACCAGGCCGTAGGTGTAGCAGTCGCCGGTGACGTTGTCCAGCACGATGTAGTCCACCGTCCCGGCGCTGTCCCGGTGGGCCAGGGAGATGCGCTTTGCGGGGACGGTGTCCACCGTGACCGCCTCCAGGGCCACCCGCTTCAGCGGCCCGCTCTCGGTCTTGTCATAGACCGTCGCCTGGGGGGAGACGCGCGCGCCGCCCATGGTGCCGCCGGCGACGTCCCAGTCGCCGGGGGCGGGGGTGGCGCGGGCCTGGAGCAGGTCCAGCTCCCCAATTTGGGAGGCGGTGGCGGTGTAGAGCTTTCCGGGCACCTGGGCGGCCAGGGTGTTGTTGGTACGCACCTTGCCGGACAAGATGATGCCGCAGGGGAGGGTGAGCTTGCCGTCGTAGGTCTCCCGGCCCCGGGCGTCATTCTCCCCCTGGGTGACCACGGCGGTGCCGATGGCCACCCCGGAGGCCACGGCGGGGGAGACCACCCCGGCCACCTGGTAGTCCTCCGTCAACAGCAGGGTCATGGGGTCGCCCAGGCGGTAACCTGATAGATCTGCCAGGGCGCAGTCCAGCACGGGAAAGGCGTGGCCCATGAGGGTGACGGTGTTGGGGCTGACGGGGCTGGGGTCGGCGTTTTCATACACCCCGGTGAGCTTGTTGTCGGTGACCTTGAGCACCCCGGCGCGGCTGTCGTACTCCCCCACGTCGTAGGGGCGCACAGCGCTCAGGGTGGCGGGCAGGCCGTTTCGGTACACCTGGACGGAGGCCCCGCCCAGGAGCTGGTCAAAAGGGCCGCTGCCCTCCTTGGCCACGGCGGTCTTGACCGACTCGTCCCGGTCCAGCAGGTAGACCGACGCCAGGGCGTCCGCCTTGTCGTAGCAGAGCACGGCGTTGGCGCCGTAGGCGATCTCCTTGTACACCGCGCCGTAGCTCTCCTGCTCCCCGCCGCTGCGCCACAGGGGGGTGGCGGTGGGGATGAGGATCTGCTCGTCGCCGTCGGCGATGATGTACCGGGCCTCGGCGGAGAGGATGCGGACGGCGCGGGTGGTGTAGTCCTCGTCCGGCAGGAGGGCGACCAGGTTGCCATCCTTGTCCAGCACCGGCTTGCACCGGCTGCCCCGGAGGGCGGGGTCCAGGTCGGCGCGGAAGGTGACGAAGCTTGCCTTGTCGGTGCGCGCGGCCCAGCCCCCGGCGGACAGGGCCTTGCCCTTCACCTCCAGCACCAGTTGGGACTCGCCCACCGTGCCGCCCAGGGCGGTCTCCAGAAACACCCGGTCGCTGTCCTTGCCCTCGGTGTAGAGCAGGTTTTCAAACAGATGGGCGGCCTGGGCGCGGGTGAGGGTGTCCCCGCCGGAGACGTTTTCCAGACCGTCCAGCAGACCGATGCTCCTGGCCCGGAGCATATGCCCCGCGTACCACGCGCCGCCGTCGCCGCCCACGTCGGCGTCGGAGTAGCCAAGACAGCGCACCAGGATGGTCACCGCCTCGCCGCAGGTGATGGCGTCATCGGGGGCGAAGGCGCCGTTGCCCTTGCCCTGGACCAGGGGGATGACCCCCTCGCTCACCGCGGCGGCGGCGTTGATGTAGCCCAGGGCCCAGTGGGCGGCGGTGACGTCGGTGAAGATGACCCGGTTTTGGTACAACTCCGCCTCCTGCTCCCGGCCCAGGGCCACCAGGGCCATCTTGCAGAACTCCGCCCGGGTGAAGGTGCCCTGGGGGTCAAAGGAGCCGTCGGGCTTGCCGTTGACGATCTTCAGCTCCCGCAGGGTGCCCACGGCCTCGGCCAGGGCGGGGTCTGTCACGTCGGCAAAGGCGGCGGCGGAGAGGGGGAGCCCCGCCAGCAGGGCCCCGCACAGCAGAAGGGCGACGAATTTTTGTCTCATGGAGAACCACTCCTTTTTCAAGTTCAATCCGCCCGCAGGGCGTCCACCGGCTGGAGGGCGCTGGCCTTGATGGCGGGGTAGAGGCCGAAGACGATCCCCAGGACCACCGAGATACCGAAGGCCCCCAGGGCGACGGCGGTGCTCGGGATGATGACCAGGCCGAAGGAGGTCTTGGTGAGCACCGCGGCGGCGATGTACCCGCCCGCCACGCCGAAGAGCCCGCCGATGCCGCAGATCATCACCGCCTCGATGAGGAACTGGACGATGATGCTCTTGCGCTCCGCCCCGATGGCCTTGCGGATGCCGATCTCCCGGGTGCGCTCGGTGACGGTGACCAGCATGATGTTCATGATGCCGATGCCCGCCACCAGAAGGGAGATGGCGGCGATGATGCCCAAAAAGCGCTGTTGGAGCGCGTCGGCTTCGTCCAGGTCCTGGGCGTACTGGCCGGGGTTGTAGACGCTGAAGCTGCCGTTGTTTTGGGGGATGATCCCGGGCAGAAAGCTGTTGAGCTCGGTGGTCACCTCGGCCAGGTCGCTGGCGCTCTTGACCTTCACGGTGTACTCGCTGACCGGCTCGTTGCGGTTGAAGTACCGGGTCATGGAGCTGGGCAGGAGCAGGAGCTTGTCCAGGTACTTGAGGGACTCGGCCACCCACTGGGCGTCCTCGCTCTTGCCCAGCTGGACCCCGTTGGCCTTGCTCTGGTAGACCCCCACCACCCGGAAGGGCAGGCCGTTGATGGTGATGATCTTGTCAATGGGGTCGGCGAAGGAGAAGAGGTACTCCGCCGTGTCCGCCCCCAGCACGCACACCTGGGCCATGTTCTGGACCTCCAGGTAGCTGAACTCCCGGCCCCGGGCCAGCTTGTAGTCCCCGCACAGGCCAAACTTGTCGTTGCCCAGGCGGATGTCGGGGTAGTGGTCCTCGTTGGAGACGCCCTCCGAGACCATCACCCCGCCGCCCATGCCTATGTAGTTCCGCTGGCGGGACAGGGTCTTGGCCCCGTAGGAGATGGTCAGGTCGTCGTAGACGTAGCCGTTGGGGGTGATGCCCACCACGCCGTCCAGGCCCAGGCAGTAGTCGTAGAGCTTCTGGCCCACGTCGTTGCCCGTGCCGTCCCAGGTGTAGGCCGAGACGTTGAGGACGTTGGTGCCCTGGCTGTCGTAGAGGGCCTTGATGGCCAGGTTTTGCCCCTGGGCGTAGGTCACCAGGGCGATGACGGCGGCCAGGCCGATGATGATGCCCAGCATGGTGAGGAAGCTGCGGCCCTTTTTGGTGGCCAGGGACTTGAGGGCCATTTTGATGGACTGTCCGATCTTCATGGGGCAAAGACCTCCTCCCGCGCGCCGTCGGCCACCACAACGCCGTCGGAGAGCCGGACGATCCGCTCGGCGGTGGCGGCGATGGAGTTGTCGTGGGTGATGAGGATGACGGTGGAGCCCTCCTGGTGGAGGGAGTGGAGGATCTCCAGCACGTGGAGGCCGGTTTTGGAGTCCAGCGCGCCGGTGGGCTCGTCGGCCATGATGATGGGGGGATGGGTGGCGATGGCCCGGGCGATGGCGACCCGCTGTTGTTGGCCGCCGGACATCTCCCCGGGGCGGTGGTCCCGGCGCTCCAGCATCCCCACCCGCTCCAGCGCCTCCTCCACCCGGTCCCGGCGCTTGAGGGGGCCCAGGCCCTGGTAGATCAGGGGCAGTTCCACGTTCTCCCAGGCGTTGAGCACCGGGATGAGGTTGTAGCCCTGAAAGACGAAGCCGATCTGCTTGTTGCGGATGTGGGCCAGCTGGCGGTCGGTGAGCTCGGTGATATCGGTGCCGTCCAGGTGGTAGTCCCCGTAGGTGGGAATGTCCAGACAGCCCAGGATGTTCATCAGCGTGGACTTGCCCGAGCCGGACTGGCCGATGATGGAGACGAACTCCCCCCGGTCGACGCGAAGGCTCACCCCGTTGAGGGCCCGGACCTCGCTCTCCTTGCCCTCGTTGTAGATCTTATAAATGTCCTGAATGTCGATGAGCATAGGTCACTTTACCCCCACGCCTCTTCCACGTAGTAGTCCACAAAGACGGTCTCTCCGCCCTCCAGGCCGCTGGTGATCTCCACGTTGTAGTTGTCGTAGAGGCCGGTCTCCACCGCCACGGGGTAGAAGCCCTCCGCCTCGGAGGGGTAGCTGGGGGTCTCGCCGGGCATGAGCTCGGGAATGTCGATATCCACGGCGCTCTCCGGCCGGCTGTCCGCCTGGATGAAGATCACCGAGGCGGTCTCGCCGTCCTCCAGGCTCACGTATTTCACGCTCTGCATGGGCACCACGATGCAGTTGTCCGACTGACTGGTGACGAAGGAGTAGCTCAGCCACATCCCCTCCAGCAGCGTCCCGCCGGGGTTGTCCACCTCCAGGGTGACGGGGTAGTTGGTCATGCCCGAGCCCATGGCGTCCCCGGAGAGGGACATGTCGATCTTGGTCACCGTGCCCACGAAGGTCCCCCCGTCGCCCCAGTTGCTCTGGAGGTCCACCGTCATGCCCGGCTTGACGTAGGCGATGTTCCGGTCGTCCACCTGGATGGTGACCACCATGGTGGTGTTGTTGGAGATGGTGATGACCGTGTCCCCGCTCTTGACCTCCTGGCCCTCCACCAGGGTGCAGGAGGTGACGGTGCCGGAGATGGGGGCCACGGCGGAGAAGTCCTCCAGGGCCTCCTGGGCCTCGGTCACGTCCTTCTGCGCCTCCTCCACCGACTCCGCGGCGTTGTCGATGCTCTCCTGGCTGGCCCGGACCTGCTCACGGGCGCTCTCGATGTCCCGGCTAAAGTCCTCCTGGGACAGCACCAGCAGAACGTCCCCCTCCTTCACGTCGGCGTAGTCCCGCAGGGCGGTGGACTCCACCACCGTGGGCTCCCGGTCGTTTTTGGCCTTGGGGGCCTCGCTCCAGATCTCCTCGGTGCGGTAATACTCCAGCGTCCCGGGGCCGTAGGGGTAGATGGCAACGCCCCCCGGCCCGGCCAGGGAACAGGTGGCGCTCAGGCCGTCTGTGAGCGCGCCGGGATTCTCTATCACCACCACCGCCTCAAAGAGGATGGTGCCCTCGGCGGCCACCCGGCGGATGAAGTTGACCTCCTCCACCGTGCCGGTCAGATCCGTTCCGCCCACCGACACCTGGACCGCCTGGCCCACCTGGATGTCGTTTTCATAGGCGTAGCTGAAGTAGAAGGGGATGCGGAACCTTAGGTCGTCCACCAGCAGGGCCACCTTCTCCCCCCGGGTCACCTTGTCCCCGACCTTGTAGCGCGCGGTGTCCCGCAGTTGGCCGGAGAAGGGGGCCTTGACGTACCGCTCCTGGCCGGAGAGCTGCTGGTCCTCCAGCACGTCGTCCAGGGTCTGCTGGTCCTCAGTCAGGGTCCGCTGGGCCTTGGACAGGGCCTCCTGCCGGTCCTGGAGCTTGTCCAGCGCGGTGGTCAGGGCCTCCTGGGCGGCGGGGGAGACGATCTCGTAGAGGGGGTCCCCCTGGTTGACCACCTGGCCCTCGGTGACGTAGAGGCTCTGGACGATGCCGGCGTTCTCCAGCGTGATGGCCGCCGACT
This sequence comes from uncultured Oscillospiraceae bacterium, assembly GCA_947627325.1. Classification (GTDB taxonomy): domain Bacteria; phylum Bacillota; class Clostridia; order Oscillospirales; family Oscillospiraceae; genus MGBC124762. The sequence goes on from CANQVO010000002.1 coordinate 25,870, forward strand.
CCTTGGCCCGGGCGGAGCCGGAGCCCTGGACGGTGGACTGGATGGAGCTCCAGTCAGCGGTGCGGGTCATCATCTGGCTGTTGACCTTGTCGGTCTTGTTTAAGTACCGCCACAAAAAGAACCCGCCCACGCCCAGGGCGATCACCACCACCCCGGCGATGATCCCGTTTCGCACCGGGTGGCCCCGCCGGCGCTTCTTCTTCGCCGGGGTTTTGGCCCCGGGCTCTTTGGCGGGCGCTTGCGCCGTCTCCTGACCCGCCTCCTGGACGGGCTCCTGGGCAACTTCCTGAGTCGTCTCCTTCGCCGCCTCCTGGGCGGGCTCGGCCACGGCGGCGTTTTTTCCTTTTCCACGCATGATCTGGCACCTTCTTTATTTCCTGGGCCGTCCGGCCCTGTTTTATTCCACTGATGGACATTATACTCCGGCGGGGGACAGGATGGTAGTTACAATCCGGGAAAAATTCTTTAAGATTTTCTTAAGGTCTTCGCCCCCCTCTCTCCATTGACGTATCCCGCCGGATTTGGTTCCCCCGGCCTGGGGATTATCCTGATATAAGGATATCCTGCAAATAGGGAAATGTCAATCGGGGTATCCCTTGTTAAAATAAACAAAAAAAGGGGGAAGGCGGCGTGGAGAAGTTGAGGGGCATCATCCGCTATCAGACCAAGGAATACGGCCGGGTGCAGGTCAAGCTGGCCCAGATGCTGGACAGCCGGGGCATCACCCGCAACCGCCTGCGGACGCTCACCGGGGTCAAGTATGACGTGATCGACCGCTATTATAAGGGGAGCCGGGTGGAGATGGCCGACCTGGACTTCCTGGCCAAGGTGTGCTATGTGCTGGACTGCCAGATCTCCGACCTGCTGGAGTACCAGCGCCCGGAGGAGGAGCGGTCCTGAGCCGCCTCACCTCTACGCGCCGGACCTCGCCACGAAGCCACTGCGAAGACCATCAAGAGAACCACCACGACAAAGGGCCCGCCGTCCCCGGGGACGGCGGGCCCTTTTGTCCTCCCGCCCGGCGCACCAAAGGGGGCGGCGGAGAATAGGATAAGGGGTGTAAAGGGGGGAGCGGATTTGCCACAAGTAAAAACCTTTTGGATCATCGGAGGGGACCTGCGCCAGGAGAAGCTGGCCGGTCTTCTGCGCGCTGACGGCCACCGGGTACATACCTATGCCCTGGGCGAGGGCGAGGACGACCTGACCCAGGCGGGGCGGGCCGAATGCGTCATTCTTCCCCTGCCCGCGCAGGGCCCGGACGGCGCGCTGAACGCGCCCATGTCGGAATCGGAACACGCCCTGGAGGAGGTCTTTGCCCACCTGTCGCCCCGCCAGTTCATCTGCGGCGGCATGGTCAGCGCCCAGACCGCCGCCCTGGCCGCCCAACGCGGCCTGACCATCCACGACTACTTCCGCCGGGAAGAACTGGCCGTCGCCAACGCCGTACCCACCGCCGAGGGGGCGGTGCAGATCGCCCTGGAGGAGATGGGGGTGACCCTCCACCGGGCCAGGGCCCTGGTGCTGGGCTACGGCCGGGTGGGCAAGCTCACCGCCCACCGGCTCCAGGCCCTGGGGGCCCGGGTGGCCGTGGCCGCCCGGAGTTGGGAGGCCCTGGCCTGGGCCGACGCCTACGGCCACGACGCCGTCCCCATGGACCGCCTGGGCGACGCCCTGGGCGAGTGCGACCTGGTGGTGAACACCGTCCCCGCCCGGGTCCTGACCCGGGAGCTCCTATCCCGGCTCCGGGAGGGCTGTCTGGTCATCGACCTGGCCTCCAAGCCCGGCGGGGTGGACTTCCAGGGGGCGGCGGAGCTGGGGACGCGGTGCGTGTGGGCGCTGTCCCTGCCCGGAAAGGTGGCGCCCCTCACCGCCGCCTCCGCCCTGCGGGATACCATCTACAATATGTTAGGCGAATACAGTTAGGAGTGTCATCATGGAGCAAATCACGGTAGGCTTTGCCTTTTGCGGCTCCTTTTGTACCCTGTCCCAGGCCATGACCGCCCTGGAGGCGGTGCGGGCCAAGTATGAACACGTCGTCCCCATCGTCTCGGAGACCCTGGCGGCCACCGACACCCGCTTTGGCAACGCCCACGACTTCCTCCGGGAGATGGAGCGCATCTGCGACCGCCGGGTGATCCAGACGGTGAAGGACGCCGAGCCCATCGGCCCGAAAAAACTGCTGGACGCCCTGGTCATCTGCCCTTGCACGGGCAACACCCTGGCCAAGCTGGCCCACGGCGTGGCGGACAGCTCGGTGACCATGGCGGCCAAGGCCCACCTGCGAAACGGCCGGCCCCTGGTGCTGGCCCCCTCCACCAACGACGGGTTGGGGGCGGCCCTGCCCAACCTGGGGACGCTGATGGGCCGCAAGCACATCTACTTTGTCCCCTTCCGCCAGGACGACCCGGCGGGAAAGCCCACCAGCCTGGTGGCCGACTTCGCCCAGGTGGCCGAGACCCTGTCCCAGGCCCTGGCCGGGCGGCAGATCCAACCTCTGCTGTTGGGGCCCAAGGCGTGAGAGGCGCCGGAACTCTAGGAGTTCCGGCGCCTTTTTCCGCTCTCTCTCCCCATGCGGGGACCCCTTGCGTAACGGGCGGTTTTCTGGTATAGTATAGCCCGTGCGAAAAAACGGGCCGGCGTGTCCCGGCGCGAGGACAGGGGGGAGAGGATGCGGGCGGAGACCCTGGAAAAAAAGCGGCTCCCAGAGCCGCTGAGACGGGCGAAAGGCGGGCTGGAAGCGGCGCTGGAGCGGCATCCCGCGGCGCTGACCGTCGCCCTGGCCCTGCTCCTGACCCTGGCCGTGGAGGCGCTGAACCGCCACTCCATCTGGCAGGGGGCGGTCTTTGCCGCCCTGCACCCCGTCCGCTTCGCCGCCAACCTGACCATCATTTTGGTGACCCTGGCGGTGGCCCTCTTTCTCCGAAAGCGGGCCTTTTTCCTCCTGCTCATCTCAGGTGTCTGGCTGCTGTTGGGGGTGACCAACGCCCTGGTCCTGACCTTCCGGGTCATGCCCTTTTCCGTGGAGGACATCCTGCTCCTGCCCTCCGTGTCCGACATTCTCACCGCCTACCTGGAGCCCTGGGAGATCGCGGTGATCGCGCTGGGCGCCCTGCTGGCCCTGGCGGGGCTGATCCTGGCCCTCTTCCGATCTAAAAAGCACCGTCGCTCCTGGCGGCTAGCGGCCCTCACCCTGGCGGCCTCCCTGATCGCGGCGGCGGGCTTTTACCAGCTGACGGCGGTGGGCCAGGAGGAGGCCCGGCGGGCGGCCTTCTCCAATTTCAGCACCGCCTATCAGGAGTACGGCTTTGTCTACTGCTTCTGCACCGGGGCGGTGGACCGGGGCATCGACAGGCCCCAGGGCTACTCCCAGGCCGCGGTGGAGGACCTGACCGCCCGCCTGGAGCGGACGCCCGCCCCCGAACTTCGCCCCAACATCATCATGGTCCAGCTGGAGTCCTTCTTCGACGTGGCCCACCTGAACGGCGCGATTTGCGAAGAGGACCCTACCCCGGTGTTCACCGCCCTGAAGGAGAACTACTCCTCCGGCTTTCTGACCGTCCCCACCGTGGGCGCCGGGACGGTCAACACCGAGTTCGAGATCCTATCCGGCATGAGCCTGGACTTCTTCGGCATGGGGGAGTACCCCTACCGCACCGTCCTGCGTCGGCAGGCCTGCGGCTCGGTGGTCACGGACCTGAAGGACCTGGGTTACACCGCCTACGCCATCCACGACAACGACGCCACCTTCTACGAGCGGGACAAGGTCTTCCCCCAGCTGGGCTTTGACGCCTTCACCTCCATCGAGTACATGGAGGACGTGGAATATAACTCCATCGGCTGGGCCAGGGACCGGGTGCTCACCCGGGAGATCCTCCGGGCGCTGGACGCCGGGCCGGGGCAGGAGTTCGTCTTCGCCATCAGCGTCCAGGGCCACGGCAAGTATCAGCGGGGCGCGGCGAGCATGGCCCCGGGGGAGATGCTGGACGTGACCTGGCGGGGCCATGAGGCGGACAGCGCCGCCCTGGCCTACTACTGCACCCAACTGCGGGAGATGGACCAGTTCATCGGGGAGCTGATCGGGGCGCTGGAGGACCGGGGGGAGCCGGCGGTGGTGGTGCTGTACGGCGACCATCTGCCCGCCTTCAACATCTCCGCCGGCCAGCTGTCCAACGGCGATCTGTTCCAGACCGAGTACGTCATCTGGGACAACCTGGGCCTGGCCCAGGAGGACCGGGATCTGAGCGCCTTTCAGCTCTCGGCCCAGGTGCTGGGGCAACTGGGGATGGACGGCGGCGTTCTCTCCCGGTATCACCAGCAGTGTTCCGGCCGGGCCGACTACGCCGACGGGCTCCACCTGCTGGAGTACGACCTGCTCTACGGCGGGGCCTACGCCCTGGCCGGCCGCGCCCCCTATGCCCCCGCCCAGATGCGGCTGGGGGCGGAGCCCATCGCCCTCACCCGGGCCCGCTGGGACGGCGGGACGCTGACGGTGGAGGGGGCGCATTTTACCCCCTGGAGCCGCGTGGCCGTAGACGGAAAGGCGCTGGAGACCACCTTCCTGTCTCCCGGCGTCCTCACCGCGTCCCTGGCCGACCCCCCGCCGCCGGGCGCGGAGGTGACGGTGCGGCAGGAGAGCGCCTCCTCCACCAACCACGTGACCCTCTCCCAGACCCCACCCCTTCTCTGGAACAGCTAAAGGCCCGCTCAAAAAAGCGCCCCGGCGATAGGCCAACTGCGAAACAGCATAAAAAGACCGTTGACCCACCGGCAACCCGGCCCGTCAACGGTCCTTTTTTCGCCCTTCCGCCGCATTCAGCCCGACAAACGGGAAGCTGTATGAATTTCATGAACGAACTCTCTCAGATACGACTGATCAAATTCATTCTCGAATCGCAATTCCTGTTCATGTCCACTGATACAATGACTATAAACAACTCCATTCACATGGATATGTCCATTCGCCATGGCCTTAAAAATCATAAAACTATTTCCATACGGTTCTCTTAGTTCAGCATATCCCTCCAATGAGGTGTAAACATTCGATAATGCTTCAGCAAATATCCGAAATGTTCTTATATCCATATCCATGGTAGTGGCCGCGCTGAAATGATCGCTGTGTATTTTTATATGCAGCATGGAATTGATTGGAATATCCATATCTTCCTCAAAGACCGCCAGTTCCATTTCTAATACAAAATCACCGGCTTTTAATGTATATTTTCTCATTTGTATCCCTCGATTATCGCCCGTATAGCTGTCAGAGCGAAAACCCCGCGGCGCGCGCGATACCTGGCCGCCAGACTATATATCGAAGCGCGCCCTTTCGTCCCTAAAGGGTTTTGCAACGCCTCGACAAACGGGAATTGGCTTATTTATTTTTTCAGCTTTATAACATCTCTCACCAGTAAAGTGATCGTGCCGCATACCGCCACAACAGATGAGAAGTATGAGATCTCTCGTTGCATGGAAAAGTTATAAGCAAATGCAGTGATCGCCGCTATCACAAGCAAAATGTCCATAACAATTTTACATTTCGATTTCATATGATCACCCCATGGCCGCCAGACCTATGTATAGAAATGCGCTGTCCTCAAAGGGTTTTGCGGCGTCTCGACAAACGGGGAGTTACTTATTTCTTTTTAGCAAACTTGTCAATGACATGATCACCCAAAAAAGTAATAAAGAAATCAGCGATCTCCACAAACAGATCGACCATGAAATCGACCATGTAAGTTTCCTCCAAATTACGATTTGCCGAACAGCCGCCCGCGCGCGGTGAAAGACAAGCGCAAACGACATACGGTCATGACCCGCCCGCGGGGGCGGGCTGGGGTTTTTACTTGCGGTAAAAGAGGATGCCCAGCGTTCCAGGCCCGCAGTGGGAGGAGACGGTGCAGCCGGCCCGGGTGCGGATGATCTCCTGGAAGGGGAGGAGGGAGCGGAGCGTCTGCTCCACCTGGTCCCGGACGGCCTCGCTCACGCCGGAGTCGGTGATGAAGATTCGCCGGGTGTCCACGCTCTGGCCGTCCGCCAGGCGCTCCTTCACGTAGGCCGTCAGGCAGTCGGCCAGCTTGCCCCGGTACTTTTTCCCCACCCCCATGGCCCCGTCCTTCACATAGATGCAGGGGTGGAGCTTCAGGAGGTTGGCCCCCAGTGCGGCCACGGCGGAACAGCGGCCCCCCTTGCGGAGGTATTCCAGGGTGTCCACCACGAAGCTCACGTCCAGCTTGTCCCGCCGGCGCTCCAGCTCGGCGCAGATCTCCGCCGGCTCCATGCCGGCCTGGGCCATCTCGCGGGCGTCCAGGGCCAGGTGGGCGATGCCGGTGGAGAGGCTACGGCTGTCCACCACCCACACCCGGCCCAGCTCCTGGGCGGCGATGCGGGCGTTTTGGTAGCAGGAGGACATATCGGAGCTGATGGTGAAGTGGATGACGGCGTCGTGGTCCTCCAAGGCCTGGGAGAACACGTCCAGGTAGGTCTGGACGTTCACCGCCGCGGTGGAGGACAGTTCCCCGCTGGCCCGGATCTTCTCGTAGAGGCCGTCGGGGGTGATGTCCACCCCGTCCTGGTAGGTCTCCCCGCCGCAGGTCACCCACAGGGGGGTGATGGTGATGTGGTGGCGCTCCGCCAGGGCCGGGGTCAGATCGCAGGTGCTGTCAGCCGTGATCTGGATCTTCATGGGATCGCTTCCTTTTCAATGGGATCTGAAAACGGCGGGGCGGGCGGCCCCACGGCTCCAGTATAGTACGAAACGCGGCGAAAAGCAAGAGCCGCCCCCGCCGATGGGCCCCGCTTTGCCCTTGACAGCGGGGGAGGGGAGGGCTATAATGAGAGGCACCGCAGAGAGGGCGCTGGGGCGATGTCCCTGGCGTTTTTTGGTATCGGGAAAGGAAGGTAGAGAGAGCCATGGAAGAAAAGAAGATCTCCATCCCCCACATCTTCGGCAGCCACGTCTTCAACGACGACGTGATGCAAGAGCGCCTGCCCAAGGACGTGTACCGCTCCCTTCGCAAGACCATCGACCAGGGCAAGGACCTGGACCTGACGGTGGCAAACGCCGTGGCCAGCGCCATGAAGGACTGGGCGGTGGAGCTGGGGGCCACCCACTTTACCCACTGGTTCCAGCCCCTCAACGGCGTCACCGCCGAAAAGCACGACAGCTTCATCACCCCCGCCGCCGACGGCCGGGTCATCATGCAGTTCTCCGGCAAGGAGCTCATCCGGGGCGAGCCGGACGCCTCCTCCTTCCCCTCCGGCGGCCTGCGGGCCACCTTTGAGGCCCGGGGCTACACCGCCTGGGACCCCACCTCTTACGCCTTCGTCAAGGGCGGCAGTCTCTACATCCCCACCGCCTTCTGCTCCTACTCCGGGGAGGTGCTGGACAAAAAGACCCCCCTTCTGCGCTCCATGGAGGATCTGAGCCAGGCGGCGGTGCGGATCCTGCGGCTGTTCGGGGACACCCAGACCCGCCGAGTGACCACCACCGTGGGCGCGGAGCAGGAGTATTTCCTGGTGGACAAGGCCCTCTTTGACCGGCGGCCCGACCTGCGCTTCTGCGGCCGGACGCTGTTGGGGGCCAAGGCCCCCAAGGGCCAGGAGCTGGACGACCACTACTTCGGCTCCATCAAGCCCCGGGTGGCCGCCTTTATGAAGGAGCTGGACGAGGAGCTGTGGAAGCTGGGCATCCTGGCCAAGACCAAGCACAATGAGGTGGCCCCCGCCCAGCATGAATTGGCCCCCATCTTCACCACCTCCAACATCGCCACCGACCACAATCAGCTGACCATGGAGACCATGCGGAACGTGGCCGCCCGCCACGGCCTGGTCTGCCTGCTCCACGAAAAGCCCTTCGCCGGGGTGAACGGCAGCGGCAAGCACAACAACTGGGCCATCTCCACAGACTCGGGCAAGAACCTCCTGGACCCGGGCAAGTCCCCGGCGGAGAACGCCCAGTTCCTCCTGTTCCTGGCCGCGGTGATCAAGGGCGTGGACGAGTATCAGGACCTGCTTCGCATCTCGGTGGCCTCCGCGGGCAACGACCACCGCCTGGGCGCCAACGAGGCGCCCCCCGCCATCATCTCCATGTTCCTGGGGGACGAGCTCACCGCCGTGCTGGACGCCATCGAAAAGGGCAAGACCTACGGCGGCGCCGCCGCGGGCACTCTGGAGACCGGCGTCCACGTCCTGCCCGACCTGACCCGGGACACCACCGACCGCAACCGCACCTCCCCCTTCGCCTTCACCGGCAACAAGTTCGAGTTCCGCTCCCTGGGCTCGGCCATCTCCATCGCCTGTCCCAACATCATGCTCAACACCATCGTGGCCGAGGAGCTGACCCAGTTCGCCAAGGCGCTGGAGGGCTCCAAGGACGTGAAGAAGGACGCCATCAAGCTGGTGCGCCAGGTGGTCAAGGAGCACAAGCGCATCATCTTCAACGGCGACGGCTACTCCCAGGCGTGGGTCAGGGAGGCCAAGCGCCGGGGTCTGCTCAACCTGAAGACCACCGTGGACGCCCTGCCCCACTACATGGACGACAAGAACGTCAAGCTCTTCGCCGACCACAAGATTTACACCCGCGCCGAGATGGAGGCCCGGTACGAGACGATTTTGGAGGAGTACGCCAAGACCCTGAACATCGAGGCCCTCACCCTCTCCGAGATGGTCCGCCGGGACGTGATCCCCGCCGTGTGCGGCTACGTGGGCAAGCTGGCCCGGGGCGTGAAGAACCAGCGCCTGGCGGTGGAGGGCCTGGCGTGCAGAGCCCAGAGCGCCCTCATCGCCAAGCTCTCCAACCTGCTGGACGCCGCCTACGACCAGGTGGAGACTCTGGATATGCTGGCGGAGGGGTCCAAGACCCAAAAGGGCGTTCTGCCCCGGGCCAAGTACTTTAAGACCAAAATCATCCCCGCCATGGAGGCCCTCCGGGCCACCGTGGACGCCATGGAGGTGGACGTGCCCAACGCCCTCTGGCCCTACCCCAGCTACGGCGACCTTATGTTCCGGGTGTGACCCCATCCCGTCAAAAAACCCGCTGAGAACCCAGTTCTCAGCGGGCTTTTTTATGCGCAACGGGGTGCAAAACAATCGGGCTCATACCAGCGCGGGGGTCTTGACCACCGACAGATACCGCTCCATGACCTGGGGCAGGACGGCGTCCAGCCGATATTCCAGCGCCGCCTCATGGGCCGCCCGGCCCAGGGCCGATCCCAATCCGGGGTCGTCCAGCAGCCGCCGGACCGCCCGGACACAGCCCGGAACGTCGTCCACGGGGTAGAGAAGGCCGCTCCGGCCCTGTTCCAGCAGGTCCACGTGGCCCTTGCAGGCGCTGGCCACCACGGGCAGGGCGGCGTACATGGCCTCCATGATGTTGAAGGGCAGCCCTTCGCTCCGGCTGGGGGAGGCGGCGGCGTCGGCGGCGGCGAACCAGGGGCCCATGTCCGCCACCTGGCCCAAAAAGCGCGTCCGGCCCGCCACGCCCAATTCCCGGGCCAGGGCCTGACAGCGCGCCAACTCCGCCCCCTGCCCGGCCAGGGCCAACGTCACCCGCTCCGGCAGCTGGGCCAGGGCCCGGAGGAGCATGGCCTGGTTTTTCCGCCGGGAGAACTCGGCGGGGTAGAGGAGGACAAATTCCTCCGCCCCCAGGCCCAACTCCCGCCGCAGGGCCGCCCGGTCCTGGGCCAGCCCGGCATCCAGCCGGTGGAAGTCCACCCCCACGCCGGGGATCCACTCCACCCGGCCGCCCAGGCGATTGTCCCGGGCGGCGGCGTAGTCGGCCCGGTTCATGGTCAGCACCAAATCGGTGCGCCCCGCGGTCATCCGCTCCGCCTGGAGCAGGAGCCTGTCCCGGGGCCCGGGATCTTGGAGGTCGAATAAGTACCCGTGGGCCATGTTCACCACCGCCGGCCGGGGCCCGGACCGGGGCAGGGCCAGGCGGGTGAAGAAGGCGGCCAGGGAGGTGTGGGTGGTGATCAAATCATAGCTCGTCCGCGCCAGCTCCCGGCGAAGGAGGGCGGTGGCCCGGAAATTGGCCGGGGCGGTGATCTTTTTCTCAAGGGGCAGGGGGAGGACCCGGTCCGCGCCGGGGATGTCCGATGCCGGGCCGCCGCAGGCCACGTCCACCTGCCACCCAAGCTCCTGAAAGCGGCGCAGATAGGGCAGGTGGAAGTTGCGGATATGGGAGGCGGTGGAGGCGGTGAACAGAACGCGCTGGGTCATGGGTTCGTCTCCTTGTCGTCCTGGCCGGAGGCAAGTTCCTCGGCGTTGAGGAACTTGCCTCGGAAGAGGGTCATCCACAGGATCTGAATGTCGAAGAGCAGGCTCCAGTGCTCGATGTAGTAGAGGTCGCACTCGATGCGCCCCTGGATGGAGGTGTCCCCCCGAAAGCCGTTCACCTGGGCCCAGCCGGTGATGCCCGGGCGGACCTGGTGCTTGACCATGTAGAGGGGCACGTCCTCCTTGAACTGCTCCACGAAGTGGGGCAGCTCCGGCCTGGGCCCCACCAGGCTCATATCCCCCTTGAGGACGTTCCACAGCTGGGGCAGCTCGTCCAGGGAGCACTTGCGGATAAAGGAGCCGAACCGGGTGCGCCGGTCGTCCCGGGCGGTGGACCAGGCGGAGTCCTGGGCGTCGTTGAGGCGCATGGAGCGGAACTTGTACATATCAAACAGCCGCTGGTCCCGGCCCACCCGCTGCTGCTTGAAGATCACCGGCCCGGGGGAGGAGAGCTTCACCCCCACGGCGCAGAGAAGCAGGACCGGGGAGGTCAGCACCAGCAAGACAGCGGAGGCGACCACGTCCACGCTCCGCTTGCAAAAGGCGTTGAACACCGAGTCCAGGGGCACCCGCCGGACGTTCATCAGGGGAATGCCGTTCAACTCGTCGAATTGGGGGTGGACGGGCAGGAACTTGGCGTAGGGGGGGACGATGGACAGGCGCACCCCGGCCTTGTCGCAGGCCTGGATGATCCGGGGGGTCAGGTGGAACTCATAGAGCTCCAGCGTGGAGACCACCTCGTCCGGCAGACCCGCCTCCAGCACCTGGGGCAGATCCTCCACCGCCCCCAGCCGCTCCAGCGCCGGGGGCATCTGCCCCGGCCCGCCGGCCAGGTAGCCCACCACCTGGTAGCCCAGGGCGGGGTCGGCGGCCAGCTCCTGGCAGTAGCGCCGGGCCATCTCCCCGGAGCCCACCAGCAGGACCCGCTTTTGGTTGTAGCCCTTCCGGCGAAAGCGCCGCAGAAGGGTCCGCAAAAGCGCCCGCTTCACGCTGAGCGCCGTGACGCTGAGCAGGAAGAAAATGCCCCAGGTCAGGCGGGAGTAGTGGACGCCGTAGCCCAAAAACAGCCAGCTGAACAGCAATACAAGCCCCATCAGGCTGGCCAGCCACAGCCGGGGCAGCTCCTGGCGCAGGCGGGAGCGGCGGAAGGAGCCGTAGAGGCCGAAGGCGGAGAAGAGGACCAGTTGGAGGGCGGTGAGCCACAGGTTGAGCCACAGGTAGGACCGCAGAGGGACGGTGACCACGCCGCCGGGCAACAGGACAAAGCGCGCCCAAAAGGCCACCGGCAGAGCCAGGAGCAGGATGAGCGCGTCGGTGAAGACGTTGAAGTAGTTGAGAAGCCGCTGATTTTGTCGGATCATACAAACGCTCCTACTGTGTCACGTGCTCCAGGAAGGGCTGTAAGGGCTCGTCCAGGACGATGGCGCCCATGTTCGCGGCGTTCCAGTCCTCCAGCATCTGCGCCACATGGCGCACCTGGTCGTGGTAGGCGTCGGTGTGGTCCAGGTCGTAGTTCGCCATGATGCTGAAGGCGGCGTTCCAGGTGTTGGGGTTGGCCGAGACGTAGGAGACAAACTTCTCGATCATGGCAAAGCCCTGCTCCTCCCGGCCCATCTCAAAGTAGTACTCGGCCAGATACCGGGGGATGGTGTTGGAGTCCTTGACGGACAACTTGGTGGCGAACTTCTCCGCCTGGGCCAGGGTGGCGTCGCTGAGGGAGGTGCCGTCGGCGTGCATGGTGGTCACGCTGTTGACGTAGGACAGGGCGTAGTCGGCCCACTCAAAGGGGTCGCTCTCCGCGGCGGCCTTCAGGTCCTCCAGGTTCAGGTTCCCGGCGGCCTTTTTGCTCTGGACGTCGTTGTCCACCCACACGTTGCACAGCAGGGCGATGAAGAAGACCGCCATCAGCGCGGCCATCACCGCCAGCACCGCCGCCCTGCCCTTGTTCCCCAGCCATTTCAGGCTAATTGCGTCGCCACAGCACAGCCCGACGAGGGCGAAGATGCCAAAGGCCATGGGCAGGTAGGGGTAGGTGGAGAAGACCACCTCGGTGGCGGCGTGGACGGCCATGAAGACCACCGCCGCCCCCAGGGCGGGGGTCAGGGGGTGGCAGACGACCGCGCCGTCCTCCCCCTTCTTCCGGCGGCTGACCACCACGCAGACGGCGGACACCGCCAGCAGTCCCACAAAGAGCGCCAGACCGATCACGCCCGTCTCCACCAGGCACTGGATGTAGTGGTTGTGGGCGTACTTGGTCTCGTAGTCAAAGCTCTGGACACTGCGGATGGCGTTTTCATACGCGCCCATGCCCAGCCCCACCACGGGACTGCGGCGGAACATCTTCATGCCATCGGCGAAGAAGACCAGCCGCTGGATGGCGTTCTGGTTGGCCCGCAGGCCCTGGAGGCGGTTGGCGATAAAGCCGGGAAGCAGGGGGTAGCGAAGGGGGATCTTGTAGCTCTCCGCCCCCTGGCACAGGACGCTGTCCAGCCGCGCCTCCCCCTGGGCGGTGAAGTCCAGGTAGACCACCAGACTGTCCTCCGGCACGGCGAAGGCGGCCTGGTCCAGGGGGCCCTGGTAGAGGACGGTGAAGGTGTGCATCATGGCCTCCCGCTGGTCCTGGCTCTCCACCGTGACCTGGACCTGGGAAGCCTGGCCGTCGGGCCCGGTCACCAGGGCGTACTCCCCCGGCTGGGGGTAGATGGCCCGGCGGAGGGTCTCCCCCTGGCCCAGGGAGACGCCGGCGGTCCAGTGGTAGGCCACCAGGGCGAAGACCACCAGAAGGGCCAGGATGACGGCGATCACCGTGACCACCGCCTTGCCCTTGAGCTTGCCCGCCAGCCGCTGGCCCACATAGCGGTCCAGGGCCCACAGCGCCGCCGAGCCAAGCACGGCGCACAGCAGGGGCACCGGCCGGGGACCCGTCCACACGCCCAGGGAGCTTTGGGAGACGAGGGCGGCGGCCCCGGCGGTGAGCAGCAGGGTCTCCACCATCAGCACCAGGGCCGCCGAGCGGCGCTGGGGCAGTTCTAAGGCCAGGTAGACCAGGAAGGCCAGGGCGATGGCGCCGCTGGCCCCCATGCTGAAGGCCAGGAGGAAGGCCAGGGCGTTGACGTAGAGCAGACAGATGTGGACCGTCCGCCGCCACCCGGTGGCCTCGGACAGCACCAGGCTCAGCGACAGCAGGACCCCCAGGCCAATAAGGCCGGCGAAGAAGTTGGGGTTGTCAAACAGGGAGATCATCCGCACCCCGGCCTCCACGCCCGCAAGGTCCGCGTAGTCGCCGGAGAACAGGCCCAGGAAGCCGGTAAAGACGCCGCTGAGAAAGCGGGTGGAGATGAGGTCGATGCTCACCAGCCCCGCCAGGGCGGAGAAGGTGGCCAGGATCTCGGCGATGGTCCGCCCCGGCGTCTTCCCCCGGCAAAAGCCCAGGAGGATCAGGACCAGGGAGAGGGAGGTGAAGAGCTTCAAAAACTCCGACAGGGCGAACTTGCCCGCCAGGGCGTAGAGGGTGGAGGCCCCGCCCATGGTGCATAGGAGCGCCAGACACAGCAGGGGGGCCGACAGCCGGTCCCGGTAGACAAACAAACACACAAAGGCCACGGCCAGGGGGAAGAACAGCCACAGGGCGGTCCCCTTGATGGTGGAGGGCCCGCACAGGCAGACGGTCAGGAAAAAGACCAGCCCCCCCAGGAAGGGGAGCGCCTGGCGGAGAAACGAGGTGGCCCGGAGGGCGGGGGAGGGCCGAAAGCCCTTTTTGGTTTGTTTTTTCATATGGCACACTCCATTTTCAGAGGATGGGAACAGGCCCGGAAAAGGGCGGGGCAGAAGCCCCGCCCACTACCATTGCGCGATCGTAGGGTACAGTATACCGTATCTCCGCCAAAATTTCAAGAGAAATGTCGAAAAACCGGCCCGGTCACCGCCGCCTTTTTTTCCTTGTCCGGGCAGGCCCTGGAAGGGGGGAGGGGCGCTCCCTCAGCTGGTAGAGAAGCGACCCGCCCACGCCCGCCAGGCAGAACACCAGCATCCAGGTCCCCCAGGCCATGGGAAAGGCGTAGCGCAGGACCAGGTAAGCGTGGTAGCCCCCCAAGGAGGCGGTCTGCACCGCCAGAGGGACGGGCAGGCGCGCCGGGCTGGAGACGCACCAGATCACCGAGAGCACGTCGGCCAGGAAGAAGTACCGCTCGTGCATATGGGGCAAGAACAGCGGCACCCCGATGGCCAGCAGAAGGGCGGCGGTGAGGATCTGCCCGTTGGTGAGTTTGGCCCGGCGGAAAAAGAGCAGGGCCAGCAGGCCCAGCACCAGCGCGAAGGCGGCCAGGATGCCCGCCTTGGACCAGAAGGCGGCGTTTACCTCCGCCCCGTCCGGGATGAGGGCGTAGAGGGAGGGGGCGTTGAGGGTGAGGCGGCTGTTATACTCCCCCATCTGGTTGAAATAGACCCCCAAAATGTCCCCCAGGGGCTTGCCCAACAGCAGGGCGGGCAAGACGGTGGCGAGGTAGGACAAGGGGAACAGGCACAGGTGCTTAAATTTCACCCGCCCGCTGTACCACAGCACGCACCACAGGGGGATGAGGAAGATGGTCTGGAGCTTGAAGGAGAAGGCCACGCCCAGCCAGACCACGCTCCGGGCCGGGTGGCGGTCCAGCGCGTCGGCCAGGGCCAGCAGGGTCAGGGCGGCGTAGACGCTGTCGCACTGGCCCCAGTAGGCCCCGTTGAGCACCACCGTGGGCAGGAGCAGTACGGCGCAGAACGCCGCCGCCTCGGCCCCCTTTTGCCCCGGATCGGTCAGCCGGACCAGCCGCAGGGCGGTCAAGGCCAGCAGAAGGTCAAAGAAGATGGACAGGAGCTTGATGAGGTAGAGGTCGGAGACGGGGAGGTAGGAGATGGCGGCCAGGAAGTAGAGATAGGGAACGTTGTAGTCCCCCAGTGGCCGGCGGATGGCCCAAAAGCCGCCGTTATCCCGGAAAAATTGCACCCACCGGGAGAGGAAGGCGGTGTAGTCCTGGGTCTGGTGGTCCAGGGAGAGGAGGTGGAGGACCACCGCGGCCGCCAGAGCGGCCAGACAGATCCAGAACCAGCGCCTTGGGACCTGGGCCCTTTTGAGAAACCAGGCCCCCAGCGCCAGCCAGAGGGCGAGCAGGAAGACGACCAGACCCATGGGCAAAAACTCCCTCTTTCACAAGAAACTTCCCCCGCAGTATAGCAAATTTTTCCTTCTCTGTCCAGCCGCCCTCATAACTTCCCGATTTGGCGCCATACTAAGGGCCGATGAAAGAAGGTGTGACCCATGGACAGGGAGCTTACCTCCGTCTATGAGGCCCGGGCGTGCATCCAGCGGGCCAAGGCCGCCGGGGAGGCGCTGGCCGGGATGGAGCAGGGAGAGCTGGACAAACTGGTGGCCGCCGTGGCCAAGACGGGCCGGGAACACGCCGCGGAGCTGGCCCAAATGGCGGTGGAGGAGACGGGCTTTGGCGTGGTGGAGGACAAGACGCGCAAGAACCTCTTTGCCGCCCAGCGGGTGTATGAGGCCATCCGGGGGGAAAAGGTGGTCGGCCTGCTGGGCCGGAACGAGCGGGAAAAGACCTGGGACTTCGGCGTGCCCGTGGGGTTGGTGGCGGCCCTGGTGCCCTCCACCAACCCCACCTCCACCGTGCTCTACAAGGCCATGATCTGCCTGAAGGCGGGGGACAGCGTGGTCTTCTCCCCCCACCCCGGGGCGGCCCGCTGTACCGCCCGGACCGTGGCCCTGGTCCGTGAGGCGGTGGAGCGGGCGGGGGGCCCGGCGGACGCCGTCACCGTGCTGGAAAACCCCACCCTGGCCGGGACAAAGGAGCTGATGTCCCACCGGGACACCCGGCTGATCCTGGCCACCGGGGGAGACGCCATGGTCCGGGCGGCCTACGCCTCCGGCACCCCCGCCATCGGCGTGGGGGCGGGCAACGGCCCGGTCTACCTCCACCCCAGCTGCGACCTGCCCCGGGCGGTCAAGCGGGTGCTGGACTCCAAGACCTTTGACAACGGCACGGTCTGCACCAGCGAGCAGTCCGTGGTGGTGGAGCGGGCCTTTGCCCATCGGGTACGGGCGGAGTTCGCCCGCCAGGGGGGCTTTTTCCTGGACCGGGCACAGCGGGAGGCCCTGGGCCGCCGCATCCTCCGGGAGGACGGCGGCATGGACCCCGCTCTGGTGGGCAGGTCCGCGGCCCAGATCTGCCGCCTGGCCGGACTTACCGGCGTGCCCGCCTCCGCCCGGGTGCTTTTGGCGGAGGAGGACGGGGTGGGCCGGGGCCACCCCTTTTCCTATGAGAAGCTGAGCCCCATCCTGGCCTGGTACGAGGAGGCGGACGAGGCGGAGGTCCTGGCCCGGTGCGTGGAGCTTCTGCGCCACCAGGGGGCGGGCCACACCTTTGCCATCCACGCCCGGGACGAGGCCGTGGTGGAGCGGTTCGCCCGGGCGGTCCCCGCCTCCCGGGTGCTGGTGAACACCCCCGCCGCCCTGGGGGGCATCGGGGCCACCACCGACCTGTTCCCGGCCCTGACGCTGGGCTGCGGGGCCATCGGCGGGTCGTCCACCTCCAACAACATCGGCCCCCGGGATCTTATCAACCTGAAACGGGTGGCGTGGGGCAGGCGGGAGCTGGAGGACCTGGCGGAGAGCGCCCCGGGCGGCGGGGTTGGTCTAACGCCCCGGCGGGGCGCATATACATGGCGCAGCCGAAGACAAGGAGCGTTGCGCCATGGAAGCCGAAAAAGACCTTAACCAGATCATCCTCCGGGGGACGGTGGGCGGCCCGCCGGCCTTCTCCCACCTGAGCCACCAGGAGCGTTTTTACCTCTTCCCTTTGTCGGTGGAGCGGCTGTCGGGGAACCGGGACGTGCTGAACATCCAGCTCCCCGGCAAGCTGCTGGACAAGATGGCGCCGGAGGTGGGGGAGGAGGTGGAGGTGCGGGGCAGCCTTCGCACCTTCAACAACCGAAGCGGCGTGGGGGCCCGACTGGTCATCACCGTCCTGGCCGAGGCGGTCGCGCCCACCGGGGAGCCCCACGCCAACCTGCTCACCCTCCGGGGCACCATCTGCCGCCTGGGGGAGGTGCGCCGCACCCCCCTGGGCCGGGAGATCTGCGACTTCACCCTGGCGGTGAACCGCCGCTACGGCCGCTCCGACTACCTGCCCTGCATCGCCTGGGGCTCCCTGGCCCAGCGGTGCGCCGGCCTGGGGGTGGGCAGCCGCCTGACCCTGGAGGGCCGCCTCCAGAGCCGGGGCTACACCAAGCAGTTCCCCGACCACGCCGAGGAGCGGGTGGCCTACGAGTGCTCGGCCATGGCCCTGGAGCCGGAGCCGGCGTGGGCCCAGCGGTGAGTACATGGCGCGTATTTTTGGACAAAAACCCATCATATAGGGGGTTGCGGCCCGGGGCGGGAAGGGGTAAAATAGAGCAAATCGACCCAAAAGGAAGTGTTTCGACATGAGAAGCGGCGGCGTCCTCCTGCCGATCTTTTCCCTGCCCAGCCCCTACGGAGTCGGCACCCTGGGCTCGGAGGCCAGAAAATTCGTGGACTTTCTGGCCCAGGCGGGCCAGCGGTACTGGCAGATCCTGCCCATCTGCCCCACCGCCTATGGCGACTCCCCCTATTCCAGCGTCTCCACCTTCGCCGGAAACCCCTACTTCATCGACCTGGACCAGTTGTGCCGGGAGGGGTATCTGAAAAAGCGGGAGATCCAGGCCGCCGACTTCACCCAAGATGGCGCGGTCCACTACGAGGAGCTTTTCGACAAGCGTTTCCCCCTCCTGCGCCTGGCCTTTGCCCGCTTCGCCCGGAACGCCCCGGTGGAGTTGGAGCGGTTCCGGGACGAGAACCCCTGGCTGGAGGACTACGCCCTCTTCGCCGCCCTCAAGGACGACTTTGGCGGCAAGCCGTGGTATGAGTGGGACGAGCCCATCCGCCGCCGGGACGGGCGGGCCCTAAGGGCGGCGAAAAAGCGCCTGGCCCAGGAGATCGCCTTCTGGATGTTCGTGCAGTACATCTTCTACCGCCAGTGGGGGGCGCTGAAGGACTACGCCAACCAGCGGGGCGTGTCCATCATCGGGGACCTGCCCATCTACGTGGCCCTGGACTCCGCCGACGTGTGGGCCGACCCCGGCCAGTTCCAGCTGGACGAGGACCTGCGGCCCACCGAGGTGGCCGGCTGTCCCCCGGACGCCTTCACCGCCGACGGCCAGCTCTGGGGCAACCCCCTCTACGACTGGGCGGGGATGAAGAAGAACGGCTACCGCTGGTGGATGGCCCGGGTGGCCCACCAGTGCAGGATCTACGACGTGCTCCGCATCGACCACTTCCGGGGCTTTGAGGCCTACTACGCCATCCCCGCCGGGGAGGACACCGCCCGGAATGGCCGCTGGCGGGAGGGCCCGGGGCTGGACTTCTTCCGGGCCCTGGAGCGGGCGGTGGGCCAGCCCCGGATCATCGCCGAGGACCTGGGCTTCCTCACCGATGGGGTGCGCCAGCTTTTGGCCGACACCGGCTTCCCCGGCATGAAGGTGCTGGAGTTCGCCTTTGATTCCCGGGAGGACAGCGACTATCTGCCCCACAACTACACCCGCCGCTGTGTGGTCTACACCGGCACCCACGACAACTCCACCGTCCTGGGCTGGGCCCAAAGCGCCGCCCCGGAGGACGTGGCCTTCGCCGCCGAGTACTTAGCCGCCGGCCCCCGGGAGGGCCTCAACTGGGCCATGATGCGGGGGGCGTGGAGCAGTGTGGCGGACCTGGCCATCGTCCAGATGCAGGACCTGCTGGGCCTAGGGGACGAGGCCAGGATCAACACCCCCTCCACCGTAGGGGAGAACTGGCGCTGGCGGATGGACAAAAAAGCCCTCACCCCCAAACTGGCCCGGAAATTGCGCCACTACATGGAACTCTACCGACGGCTGTAACAGCTGGGTGGTATCATGTGAATGGTCGAGAGGGCGACCGCTCGACAAATCGGCGTTCGAAGAGGTATCACAATACAGTTGTTAGCGATTTTGTTTCATCTACATCAGCGGAGGCAGCAAAATAGCTGAGAAGGTGCTATCATGAAGTGGAAAAGATTGAGACCGTATGTGATAGAACTGATAACCTTTCTGGCCATAGCGGTATTTATCGTGTTTGTTTACGTTGAAGAAGGCATAATACAGATTCGTTTTTCCGTTCCCGCAGTCCTGCTGATAATCGTAGTATGCCTATGGCTGATCCAATATGTCTTTGGGTTTGTCCTATTTTCGTTGCGGGTGATCGTTGACTTGTTTTGCAAAAACGACATGTCAGTGGAAGCGGTTTTTCTGGAGCAGTTCATCTATCGATCCAGTCCCTTCTTGGCTCGTAATGGAAAGGCAAAACGTAAGAAGTGGGATGTGGATGTCGAACAAATTGAAACCACATTTTTTAAGATAGTTGTTGAGACTCCGACAGGTATTCAACTGTTCACATCGTCTGAATATTTTAGACTGGAGCCCCAAAAAAGGTATATATTTACCTATGGAAAAAGGTCGAAAGCCTTGATTGATGTACGAAAAGACAAGGAAGACAAGGGGACGGTCGATGTTCTAAGACAAGGGTCATGATTCCGCCAGTCAACTTAGTAAATGAATTTGCCGCCCAAACGCAACGCTATTCAAGTATTGCAGCCATAAATGGTAGTAAAGTGCAAGGGGTGGTCTTTTACTTTAGCTCTAAACTCCCTGAAAGAATAATCAAATCTTTGAAAGCGGTAGGCGTTGCAGTACAGTGGGGGCCTAACCCTTGATCATCTGAAATATAGTGCGGTATTCAGGGGAGAATTAAAATGAGTTGGGATGTTAAATTGATAAGGACCAATGCCGAGCAGATTGAAGAAATCTGTGATAAAACCACTATGCCGTTTCAAATTGATAAGGTTCTGGTGGAATTAGAGAAACATCTGGATGGAGTAGAAACAGCGGACCCTACGTGGCTCTCCTACGAAACTGACGGTTATGCAGTTTCCTTTCAATTAGCTTCAGAAGCGATCGTGCTTCATCTTCATCTTTTGGATGAAAATAGTGAGAGCCTTGTTGCAGGACTCATTGGCGATCTCTGCGAATGGCTTGATTGCCGAGCAATAGATATGACAAACTATGAATTTATCTAAAGACAAGGGGAAAGACGGGGGGACGGTTCTCCTGTCTTGACAAAGCCGAAGACAAAGTGACGCCCCTGTCTTTCGGGGAACTACACTTACGATGGCTTCAACCGTTTGGCGGCGGCGGGGACAAGCCGGGACAGCAAATAGGAACGCTCCGGGCGAGGGCAAGCTCGCCGGGGCGTGCTATTGTTACAACTCTCACATAACTAGTAACTAGCAAGAGCAATGAATCGATCGTTAGGTTGTTAGAAAGAAGGTTTTCTTACGAAGAAAATATTAATGCCGTTATTTTTGTCAACGCTTTTAGTGTTTGTTCTAACGGCCTGCGGCGCAAAGGTATTGGGTCTTGACGTATCAAAGGGAGAAGAAATATCAAATTACGATACTCATGGCGGTTTTCCAGGAGATGGAACAACCTGCATTGCGTATCGTTTTGACGATGATACCATTCTGGAAGAAATCAAAAGCTCTTCGGAATGGAGTGAATTTCCCCTTGATGATACAGTTCAGGCATTGGTTTATGGTTTGTCCGATGGGACAACGCACATTGGGCCTATGTTGAATGACAATGAGGGGCATCCGATCGTCCCGGAAATCCAGAACGGATATTATTTGCTGATCGATAGGCAAAATGATGCAACGGCAGATATTTTACATAGGTATTCATTCAACTTTACTTTAGGGCTATATGATACCGATACGAATACACTATATTTCTGTAAACTGGACACTTAATACAACAATTATGTCATGATAAATCACGGACAAGTGAATGCGGGGTATGCGGTGATTCCATCAAACTGGCCCAAAAACTGCGGGGCTACATGGAACTCTATCGGCGGCTGTAACAGTTGGGTGGTATTATGTGAATGGTCGAGTGGACGACTGTTCGACAACTCGAGGTTTGACAAGGAGTGTGGTAATATATGAAAAAATTGATATCATTTGTTTTAGCATTGGCTTGCATTCTTGCTATGACAGGCTGTGGGAAGAACGAAAGTTACAAGGTAAGTATTACTGTACCCGCTGGGAGTATGGAGAGATTTGTTTACTCAGACGAAGAAATATCAGCAACGGGCAAAAAGATTACCATTTCTTGCGGCGAGGGCTTGGGAGATACAGAAGTGATTTTATCGCCGGTTAATGAAAATGTTGAAACCGAATATGTGGCAACATATCTAACCCCCGGAATGCCTGTGGAATTTGAAACGGTAAAAGGCGAATGGTTCAAAATCGGTGTCTCAGTGCAAAATAATACTGACACAGATAAAACTGTTTATCTTGAGGTCGAAGGTGTAGAAGTCAGAATTGAGTAAATTCCCGTTTGTTGAGACGTTGCAAGACCCTTTTATATCAAAGAAAGATGTGGTAGAATTGGGCAAAAGGATCGCGGTAATTACCAATGCGATCGTTATGATATGGTGGTCGATCTATTTATCCTATCGCTTTCTGTATTTCCCCAAAAACGATACACGTTTTCTTGCAGTTGATATTGCGACAATACTGGTGTGTGTTATCAGTAATGTCGTGGTTGAAAAAGTTTGCGCCACGCATAAAGTCTGGAAGATAGTTAGACTAGCGCTGTTCTTTTGGCCTATTTTTCCTGTCTTATTCAGAAATATAGTTGGCTGAAAGTGGGCGAAAGAAGACAGAAGACAAGGGGACGGTCGATGTTCTAAGACAAGGGTCATGATTCCGCCAGTCAACTTAGTAAATGAATTTGCCGCCCAAACGCAACACGAGGCCCGGCCGCCAGAGGCGGCCGGGTCTCGTGTTCGAGGGGGAGAAGGCTTTGGATGGGGTGGACGCGGCTTGTTAGAACAGCCCCGTGATCCTGCCGTTTTCGTCCACGTCGATGTTCTCGGCGGCGGGGACCTTGGGTAGGCCGGGCATGGTCATGATGTCCCCGGTGAGGGCCACGATGAAGCCCGCCCCGGCGGAGACTTTTAGGTTCCGCACCGTGACGGTAAAGCCGCTGGGCGCGCCCAGCAGGGCGGGGTCGTCGGAGAAGGAGTACTGGGTCTTGGCCATGCAGATGGGCAGGCCCCCAAAGCCCAGGTCGGTGAGCTGCTGGGCCTGCTTCTTGGCGGCGGCGGTGAGGGCCACGCCGTCAGCGTGGTAGATCCGCTTGCAGATGAGGGCCAGCTTCTCCTCGATGGAGGCGTCCAGGGGGTAGCTGAACTGGAAGTTCTTGGGCGCCTCGCACAGCCGGACCACCTCCTGGGCCAGGGCCGCGCCGCCCTCGCCCCCCTTGGCCCATACCTCGCTGAGGGCCACGTTGACCCCCAGCTCCTTGCACTTGGCCTCCACCAGCGCCAGCTCCGCCGGGGTGTCGGTGGGGAAGGCGTTGATGGCCACCACGCAGGGCAGGCCGTAGACCTCCCTGATGTTGGACACGTGCTGGAGGAGGTTGGGCAGGCCCTTTTCCAGGGCCTCCAAGTCCTCCCCGTTCAGCTCCGCCTTGGGTACGCCCCCGTGGTATTTCAGGGCCCGGACGGTGGCGACCACCACCACCGCGTCGGGGGTGAGGCCGGCCATGCGGCACTTGATGTCCAAAAACTTCTCCGCCCCCAGGTCGGCGGCGAAGCCCGCCTCGGTGACGGTGTAATCGGCCAGCTTGAGGGCCATGCGGGTGGCGGTGACGCTGTTGCAGCCGTGGGCGATGTTGGCGAAGGGCCCGCCGTGGATGAACACCGGGGTGCCCTCCAGGGTCTGGACCAGGTTGGGCTTCAGCGCGTCCTTCAAGAGGGCCGCCATGGCCCCCTCCGCCTTCAGGTCGTGGGCGGTGACGGGCTTGCCGTCGTAGGTGTAGCCCACGATGATCCGGGCCAGGCGGGCCTTTAGGTCGGTGATGTTGTCGGCCAGGCACAGCACCGCCATGACCTCGCTGGCCACGGTGATGTCGAACCCGTCCTCCCGGGGCACCCCCTGGAGCCGGCCGCCCAGGCCGTCTACGATGTGGCGCAGTTGGCGGTCGTTCATGTCCACCGCCCGCTTCCAGGTGATGGCCTTGGGGTCGATGCCCAGGGCGTTGCCCTGCTGGATGTGGTTGTCCAGCATGGCGGCCAGCAGGTTGTTGGCCGCGCCGATGGCGTGGAAGTCGCCGGTGAAGTGGAGGTTGATGTCCTCCATGGGCACCACCTGGGCGTACCCGCCCCCGGCGGCGCCCCCCTTGATGCCGAACACGGGGCCCAGGGAGGGCTCCCGCAGGGCGGCCATGGCGTTCTTGCCGATCTTCCGCAGGCCGTCGGCCAGACCCACGGAGGTGGTGGTCTTGCCCTCTCCGGCGGGGGTGGGGGTGATGGCGGTGACCAGGATCAGCTTGCCGTCCGGCCGGTCCTTCAATTCAGAGAGCAGCCCGGCGTCCACCTTGGCCTTGTAGTTGCCGTACTGCTCCAGGTAGCGGTCCGGCACGGCGGCCTTCTCCGCGATGGCGGTGATGTGCTCCATCTGGCAGCTCTGGGCGATCTCGATATCGGTCTTCATGCGCGCGCTCCTTTCTGTTATGTGGGGACAAAAAACGCGCTGCTGGTCCAGCAGCGCGCCCAGACGGTCGGCATTCCCGGCGCCTTGGCCGGGGTTGTACTCCACGTGGTCTCCCCACTTCCGTCAGTCATACAACACCTTATTTTTACCATATCCCCCCGGCCCTTGTCAAGGCCTTGGGAGAAATTTGAAAAACCTCTTTACTTTCATACTTTATTGCGGTAAAATATGAAAGACCCAAGGAAGATAAGGGAGGGGTTTTCGTGACAAGGAACGAGCGCAAGAGCCACAGCGACATCCTCTACAAGACCATCCTGGCGCTCCAGGACGTGGACGAGTGCAAGCGGTTCTTCCAGGACCTGTGCACCGTGGCCGAGATCAAGGCCCTGGAGCAGCGGTTCGAGGTCGCCCTTCTGCTGGACGAGGGGATGATCTACAACGACATCCTGGCCCGCACCGGCGCCTCCTCCGCCACCATCAGCCGGGTGAACCGGGCCCTCCATTACGGCTCCGACGGCTACAAGCAGGTCCTGCCCCGCGTTCGCCCCATTTGGGAAGAGGAGAAGGACCGGTGACCTATTCCTTTCTGGCCCCCAGCTATGACGCGCTGACCCGGGACGTGGACTACGAGAAGGTCTGCGACCATCTGGAGCGGCAGTTCCGCCGGGCCCGCCGCCCGGTGCGGACGGTGCTGGACCTGGCCTGCGGCACGGGGAGCCTCACCTGGCTCCTGGCGGCCAGGGGGTACGACACCACCGGGGTGGACCTCTCGGAGGATATGCTGGCCCAGGCCCGGGACAAGAGCCGGGACGTGCCCATCCCGCCCCTGTTTCTCCACCAGTCCATGGACCGGCTGGACCTCAACGACACCGTGGACGCCTGCGTGTGCTGCCTGGACAGCGTGAACTACGTGACCCGCCCGGCCCTGCTGCGGCGGGCTTTTCAGCGGGTACACACCTTCCTGGCCCCCGGCGGGGTCTTCCTGTTCGATGTCCGCACCCCCCAGGCCCTGGCCGCCATGGACGGCCAGATCTTCCTGGACGAGGACGAGAACACCTTCTGCGTCTGGCAGGGGGCGTACTCCCCCAGGCGCAGGATCTGCACCTATTATATGGACGTCTTCCGCCGGGAGGGGGAGGGCTGGTCCCGGGGCCAGGAGGAGCACCGGGAGTACGCCTACACCCTGGAGGAGCTCACCGAGATGCTCCGGGAGGCCGGCTTCGTGCATATCCGACTCTATGGCGGCTGGACCAGCCGCGCCCCCCGGCCCACCGATGACCGGGTCTGCTTTTCCGCGGGAAAGAAGGAGTAAAAGCTATGGATGAATTGATACGTGTCATCGCGGAGGACGGCCACGTGAAGGCCGTGAGCATCACCGCCCGAGACCTGACCGAGCGGGCCCGGACCATCCACCGCCTGGCCCCCCTGGCCACCGCCGCCCTGGGCCGGGCTCTGATGGCGGCCTCCCTGATGGGCTGTCAGCTCAAGGAGGAAAAGGGCGCTGTCACCCTGACGGTGAAGGGGGGCGGTCCCCTGGGCACCGTCATGGCCGTGTCCGACCGGGAGGGCAACGTCCGGGGCTACGTGGGGGACGGCTCGGTGGAGCTGCCCCTCAAGGCCCCCGGCAAGCTGGACGTGGGCGCCGGCGTGGGCCGGGACGGCACCCTCACCGTTATTAAGGACATCGGCCTCAAGGAGCCCTACGTGGGCACCGTGCCCCTGGTCTCCGGGGAGATCGCCGAGGACGTGACCAGCTACTTCGCCGTCAGCGAGCAGATCCCCACCGCCTGCGCCCTGGGGGTGCTGGTGGGTACCGACCGCTCCGTGGCCCAGGCCGGGGGCTACCTCATCCAGCTCCTTCCCGGAGCCACCGAGGCGGAGATCGACCGGGTGGAGGCCGGGGTGGCCCGCCTGGGCGCCGTCACCGCCGCTTTGGAGCGGGGTCTGGACGGGGAAGGGCTCCTGCGGGAGGCCCTGGACGGTTTCCACCTCCGGGTGCTGGAGCGCGCCCCGGTGGCGTACCGCTGTTACTGCAGCCGGACGCGCATGGAAAAAGCCCTCATCAGCCTGGGCGCCAAAGACCTGCGCCAGCTCATAGAGGAGCAAGGCGAGGCCGACCTGACCTGCCAGTTCTGCGACAAGTCCTACCACTTTACAAAGCCGGAACTGGAAAACCTCCTGCCAGACTAAGCCCCGGAACAAATGAAAAGGCCGTCCGCTTTACAGGCGGTCGGCTTTTTTTGTGTGTCTTTCTGTGTGTATACGGCGCTCACTCGTCGTCGCCGTAGGGGTTGGGGAAGTACATGGAGGAGGGGAGGGCGTCGGAGAGGAGGATCTTGGCCATGGAGAAGCCGGGGGCGTCTTCGATGCGCGGCTCGGGCTGGGAGAAAAAGCCCGCCTCCCGGCTGACGGGCAGGGAGATGACCACCCGGGTGCCCTTGTCGGAGGGGAAGACCATCAGCGTCCCGTCGTGGTCGGCGGTGATGCGCTGGACCAGGGGCAGGCCCAGGCCCAGGCCCCGGCGGCGGAGGAGGCGCAGGGGATCGGTCCAGAGGGGATGGGTCAGGTAGTCGGGGGAGAAGCCCCCGGCGTTGTCGGCCAAGGTGAGGATGACCTGGTCGGCCTGCTCCTTCATGGAGAAGCGGATCCAGCCCCCCGTCTCCGGGAGGCTCTTCATGGCGTTGGAGATCAGGCTCAGGATCATATAGTCCAGCTGCCGCCGGTTGGCGGAGAGGGTGGGGGAGCGGGTGTCCCGCTCAGCGGTGAACTCCACCTTTGCCGCCTGGCAGAGGAGCTGGACCTCCCCGGACAGGTGGTCGAACCACGGGCCCATGTCCACCTGGCTCATGCGGCTGTCCAGGGGGCTGGCCGCGGCGCACCGCTCCAGCTGGGTGACCATGCGGAAGATCCGATAGAGCTCCTGGTTCAGGGCCGCCAGCCTCTCCCGGGCCCGCAGGTCGTGGCGCAGGGCGTCGCTCTTGCTCAGGTCGGTGACGGCGCTGAAGGCGATGGTCAGCCGGTCCCGAAGCTGGCTGGACAGATTGAGGGCGGCGGAGGCGAGGAAGACGTCGGGCTGGAGCAGGACCAGCGTCCCACCCTCCAGCCGGCCGGCGGAGACGTGGTAAAACTGCCGGGCCAGCCACAGCAAAGCGCCGTCCTCCCCTTGCTCCAGCTGGTCCAGCTCGGCCTGGGTGAGGCCAAGGGCCTGGGCGGCGGGGTTGGTCAGCCAGCCCTCGCCGGTCTTCAGCAGAGCCGGGGCGCTCAGACGGCCGAAGACCTCCTGAAACTCCTTGGCGTCCATGACCGTCACCTCCTTTTCGCGGCATTTGTGGTCAGATCCATAGTATGGCGTGGAAAAGCCTACTGTTACTATACCAAATCCTGGCCTCCCGCACAAGCGGAAAGTCGAGAAATGTAAAATTTTCTCGGCCAGTGGTGAAGAACGCACAAACGGGCCCACGGTTTTGGGGAAATTTTGTGAAAAAATTCACAGAAAGTTTTCTTTGCAAACGCGGGAAAATGTGGTATCATAGTGGCGCTGACAAACCAATACTTCCGCGCAAAAATGACGAAAAGGAGAAATGAACTATGAGCATCAAAGTTGGTATCAATGGCTTTGGCCGTATCGGCGGCATGGTCTTCCGCGCCGGGATCGGGAGCGACGACATCGAGTTCGTGGGCATCAACGACCCCTTCATGACCCCCGACTACGCGGCCTATATGCTGAAGTACGACACCATGCACGGCCGCTTCCCCGGCACCATCGAGTGGGACGACCACTCCATCACCGTCAACGGCAAGCGGGTGGAGTTCTTCTCCTGCAAGGACCCCAAGGACATCCCCTGGGGCAAGGTGGGCGCGGAGTACGTGGTGGAGTCCACCGGCGTGTTCCTCACCAAGGAGAAGGCCCAGGCCCACATCGACGCCGGCGCCAAGAAGGTGGTCATGTCC
Organism: uncultured Oscillospiraceae bacterium; assembly: GCA_947627325.1. Taxonomy (GTDB): domain Bacteria; phylum Bacillota; class Clostridia; order Oscillospirales; family Oscillospiraceae; genus MGBC124762. The sequence continues at coordinate 53,727 of CANQVO010000002.1, forward strand.
GCCCCCTCCAAGGACGACACCCCCATGTTCGTCTGCGGCGTCAACCTGGATAAGTACACCTCCGACATGACCTTCGTCTCCAACGCCTCCTGCACCACCAACTGCCTGGCCCCCGTCGCCAAGGTCCTCCACGACGCCTTTGGCATCAAGGAAGGCCTGATGACCACCGTCCACTCCACCACCGCCACCCAGAAGACCGTGGACGGCGCCTCCAAGAAGGACTGGCGCGGCGGCCGCGCCGCCAGCGGCAACATCATCCCCTCCTCCACCGGCGCCGCCAAGGCCGTGGGCAAGGTCATCCCCGACCTGAACGGCAAGCTCACCGGCATCTCCATGCGGGTGCCCACCCTGGACGTGTCCGTGGTGGATCTGACCGTCAACCTGGCCAAGCCCGCCACCAAGGAGGACATCTGCGCGGCCATGAAGAAGGCCAGCGAGGGCGAGCTGAAGGGCGTGCTGGGCTACACCGAGGACGCCGTGGTCTCCTCCGACTTCCTGGGCGAGGAGAACACCTCCGTGTTCGACGCCAACGCCGGCGTCTACCTCACCGACACCTTCGTGAAGGTGGTCGCCTGGTACGACAACGAGTGGGGTTACAGCTGCAAGGTGCTGGACCTCATCCGCCATATGTTCAAGGTGGATCACAAGTAATTTCCCCCATTTCCAGACCCCTGTCGGGCGCCGTCCTTCGGGACGGCGCCCCTTTTTCGCCATAATATTACAAATCGTGTGGCTTGTCAGTCGAATTTTGTCGAATAAAATAAAAATATTTTATTTTGTGAATATTTAACATACAATCAAACAAATTGTTCATCATGGTTGGTGAGGTGACATAGCATATGGTGCTTCACGAACGGATGAAAGAGCTTCAGGTGGACAGCGACGTGAAAGTGCGGACGCTGGCGGGGGTGTTCGGCGTACAGGAGAACGCCCTGGGGAACTATCTCAACGGGAAGCGGACGGTGCCCTACGAGGTGCTGGTGGCCTTCGCCCAGTATTACCAGGTGACCACCGACTACCTCCTGGGCCTCACCGACGACCCCCAGCGGCCCTACCCGGTGTCCAAGGGGGAGCGGGTCCTGCTGGAGCGGCTGCGGACCCTGCGGCCGGAACAGCGGGAGCTGATCGCGCAGAACGTGGATTTCATGCTCCAGCAAAATCAGCGTTGAGGCGAAAAGGAGCGGCGGGGCCGCTCCTTTTTTCACGTCCAGGGGGCGGCCGGCCGGGGCGCTTGCAAATGGGGGACAGGTGTGGTAAAATACCCTTGACTGGTTTCCACACCCAGTCCAACCGTTGGAGCGGATGCCGCCCGGGGCCGCGCGCCTTGCCCCGGGGAAGGGACCTCCAACGCTGTGCCTGGCGCGGGCACTCTAAACAAAAAATGGAGGTTCTTTGTCATGGGTAAATTCTCTGTCCGGGGCCTGACCCTGGCCGCCATGGTGGCGGCCCTGTACGCCGTCATGTGCTATTTTGGCGATTTGTTCAGCCTCACCTTCGGCCCCGCGCAGTTCCGCTTTGCCGAGGCGCTGACCGTTCTGCCTTTCCTCTTCCCGGTGACCGCCCCGGGGCTGGCCCTGGGCTGTCTCATCGCCAACGTCCTGTCCCCATACGGGGTGGTGGACATGGTCTTCGGCACCCTGGCCACCGCCCTGGCCGCCTGGCTCACCGCGAAGGCGCCCAACCGCTGGCTGGCCCCGCTGCCCCCCATCCTCACCAACCTGGTCCTTCTGCCCCCCATCTGGGCCTGGGCGGAGGCCAACGGGACGATGGGCGGCGCGTTCTTCTCCGCCCTGGGCTTCAACGCCCTCACCTTTGTGGTGGGCGAGACCGTGGTCTGCTACGGCCTGGGGCTCCCGCTCTTAAAGCTCCTGGAACGGCTCCCGCTGACCCGCGCCATGATCACGCCGGAAAGAAGGTCTGTCAAATGAAGGTAAAAAAAGCCGTCATTCCCGCCGCCGGACTGGGCACCCGGATGCTCCCCGCCACCAAGACCGTGCCCAAAGAGATGCTCCCCATGGTGGACAAGCCCGCCATCCAGTACATCGTGGAGGAGGCGGTGGCCGCCGGGATCGAGGACATCCTCATCGTCACCAACCGGGCCAAGTCCGCCATGGACGACTACTTTGACTACTACCCCGAGTTGGAGGACCGACTCAACGCCTCCCGCAAGGAGCGGGAGCTGGCGGAGGTCCGCCGGGCCGCGGATCTGGCTAACATCTTCTACGTCCGGCAGAAGGAGACCAAGGGCCTGGGCCACGCCATCTGGCGGGCCAAGCATTTCGTGGGGGACGAGCCCTTCGCCGTCCTGCTGGGGGACGACATCATGCGCGCCAAGACCCCGGTCATCGGCCAGCTGATCCAGGCGGCGGAGAAGTATCAGTGTTCCGCCGTGGGGGTGCAGGAGGTGTCCACCGAGAGCATCAGCCGCTACTCCTCGGTGAAGGTGGAGCCCCTGGAGAGCAACGTCTTCACCGTCAGCGACGTGGTGGAAAAGCCCCTGCGGGAGCAGATCTTCTCCAACTACGCCATCCTGGGCCGCTATGTGCTCTACCCCTGCATCTTCGACATTCTGGAGGACCTGAAGCCCGGCGTGGGGGGCGAGATCCAGCTCACCGACGGGCTCCGGCAGCTGTGCCAACGAAAGCGGATGGTGGCGGTGGACTTTGAGGGCCGCCGCTACGACACCGGCAACGTCACGGGCTTTTTGGAGGCCACCATCGATTTCGCCCTGGACCACCCCCTCACGGAAAAGTGGCTCAAGGCGTACATCAAGGAAAAGGCGAAGGAATTGTAAGACCCCTCTTGCTTTTTCCCGGGAAACGTCTTATACTGTTTGGCGGAACAACTGAACAACGGTGTCTTCAGGGCGGGGTGCAAGTCCCCACCGGCGGTACAGTCCGCGAACCCTCCTGCGGGAGGGCCGATTCGGCGAAATTCCGAAACCGACAGTGACAGTCTGGATGGAAGAAGATGTGTCGCGTCCCCGCAGGGGGCGCTCGTAACACCTGAAAGGCATGGCTTTTCAGGTGTTACTTTTTTGGAAGACAAGGAGCGAACGACTATGAAACACGAAAAGACCCAGTACAACGTCAAAACCCTGGTCACCATGGCTATGCTCACCGCCCTGGCCTACGCGGTCATGGCGGTGTGCAAGATCATCCCCAAGGTGGGCGGCTTTTTGAGCCTGGACGCCATCGACGCGGTCATCGGCATCGGCGGCTTCCTCTTCGGCCCAGCCGCGGCGGCGATGATGATCGTGGTGGAGGCCCTTCTGGAGGCGGTCACCCTGAGCACCACGGGGTGGTACGGCTTTGTGATGAACGTGCTGTCCACGGTACTGCTCATCTGCCCGGCGGTGTGGATCTACCGCCGCCGGGGCGGGACCTCGGGAGCGGTGATGGGCCTGGCGGTGGGGGTGCTGTGCCGCCTGGCGGGCATGATCGCCTTCAACTACCTCATCACCCCCTTCTACTTCCATATGCCCCACGCCGCCGTGGCGGACATGATGCCCATGATCTGTATGTTCAACCTGGTCAAGGGCATCCTCAACGCCTCCCTTTTGATGATCCTCTACCCCCCGGTGGCCGCCGCCCTGCGCCGGATGGGCCTGGTGGCCCCCAGCAAGGCCCCCCAGGAAAAGCGCCGGTTCCGCTTCGAGCCCCTGGCGGCCGCCCTGGTGGTGCTGGCGGCCTCGGTGCTGGTGGTGCTGATCATGGTCAAGGTCTTTTGAGCCTTTTCTTGTTGACATAATTCCAGAACCTGTGGTATGATGGAGGGGAAATCCATGGGAAAGGGTGATCGGATTGAAATATCGTCTGCTGCCTGTCATCTTGTGCTCGGTGCTGTTCCTCACCGCCTGCGGCGGGGGTGACAAGGAAAACCCCTTGCCAGAGCCTTCCCCCACCCCCGTGATCCAGGAGACCCCGGAGCCCAGTCAGGAGCCCGATCCCATCCCGCCTGAAAAGGTAAACCCCTTGACAGGAGAGGCCATCCCCGGCGAGGGGGTCAACACCCAGCGGCCGGTGGCCGTGATGCTCAACAACATCAAAGCGGCCCTGCCCCAGCAGGGCAACTCCCAGGCGGACATTATCTACGAGGCCCTGGCCGAGGGCGGCATCACCCGGATGCTGGGGGTCTACCAGACCATGGAGGGCGTGGGGGAGGTGGGCTCCATCCGCTCCTCCCGGCCCTACTACTTAGAGCTGGCCCTGGGCCTGGACGCCATCTACCTCCACGCCGGCGGCAGTGACGAGGCCTACGCCGACATCAAGGCCTGGGGGGTCACCTCCCTGGACTTCGTCCGCTCCACCGCCTACAACGCCATCTTCTGGCGGGACCAGGAGCGGCGGCAGAACAACGGCTACGAGCACAGCGTCCTCACCTCCGGGGACCTGATCGTCCAGAACTTCCCCAGCTACTCCTTCCGCAAGGACCACCCCGAGGGGTACAGCCTGCCCTACACCTTCGCCGCCGACGGTACCCCGGCGGAGGGGGAGAGCGCCCAGGAGCTCCAGGTGCCCTTCTCCAGCTACAAGACCGGCGTGTTCACCTATGACGAGCAAAGCGGCAAATACCTGGTGTCCGAGTACGGCGCGCCCCTGGTGGACGGCAACGACGGCAGCCAGGTGGCGGTGACCAACGTCCTCGTCATCCGCGCCAACCACAAGGTGCTGGACAGCGCGGGCCGTATGCGGGTGGACCTGTCCGGCTGTTCCGGGGACGGCTGGTTCGCCTGCGGGGGCAAGGCCATCCCCATCACCTGGTCCAAGGCCGACCGGGACAGCCCCATCACCTACGCCAAGGCCGACGGCACCCCCCTGACCCTGGGCCAGGGCAACAGCTACGTGAACATCATCCCCCTCTCCAACACCGTCTCCGCCCGGTGAGACGCCCATAGCCCCTCCCAAAGCCGCCAACGCCAGCCGTTGGCGGCTTTTTGTAAAAATAACGAAAAATGAGAAGGTACATCTTGCAATTTTGTGGAAGATGTGCTATATTAGGAGCGTTGAGATTCCTGCTGAACTGAAAACTCGGGCCATTCGGCCAACGCGGGCGCCGGCCCGCCGGCCTGGAGAGCGCCGATACCCCGTGGGAAGGGAAGTGTGACGATGGCATACATGAGGATGGGCGACCTGCTGGTCTCCGTCGGGCTGATCACCCAGGACCAGCTTCAGGAGGCCCTGAAGGTGGGCAAGGAGACCCGCAAGCGTTTGGGCGAGGTCCTCATCTCCACCGGCGTCATCACCGAACAGCAGATGATCGAGGCCCTGGAGATGCAGCTGGGCATCAGCTTCATCGACCTGAGCAAGGCCAAGATCCCCACGGAGTTGGCCCGCCTGGTTCCCAAGAGTTTGGCGAAAAAGCACAGCGTGGTCCCCGTCCAGGTGGTCAAGGACGAGCTGATTTTAGCCATGGCCGACCCCCTGAACTTCATGGCCATCGAGGACGTGCGCTCCGCCACCCGCAAGCGGGTCACCCCCCGCATCGCCACCGCCGTGGCGGTGGACCGGGCCATCGCCGCCCTCTACGGGGACGAGGGCGCGGTGAACGCCATCGAGGAGATGGTGGCCGCCGAGGGGCGGCCCGCCGCCGCCTCCGCCGCCGCCCAGGCCACCCACGACCTGGACGCGGAGAGCCAGTCCGCCCCCGTGGTTCGGTTGGTGAACTCCATTTTGGAGCAGGCCGTGACCGTCCGGGCCAGCGACATCCACCTGGAGCCCCAGGAGAAGGAGATGTTGGTGCGCATGCGGGTGGACGGCCTGCTGCGGGCGGGCGTCACCATCCCCAAGGACCTGCAGGAGCAGGTCATCTCCCGGCTGAAGATCATGGGCGGCATGGACATCGCCGAGCGCCGCGTCCCCCAGGACGGCCGCGTCTCCGTCCGGGTGAAGGGCGGGGAGGTGGACCTGCGGGTCTCCACCCTGCCCACCATCCACGGGGAAAAGGTGGTCATCCGTCTGCTGGACCGCAACGTTCAGCTCCACAAGCCGGAGGACCTGGGCCTGGGCGGGGACGATTTGGCCAAATACCACACCCTGCTGGAAAACGCCAGCGGCATGGTGCTCATCGTGGGCCCCACCGGCTCGGGCAAATCCTCCACCATGCAGACCATGATCCGCATTCTGAACACCCCGGAGTCCAACGTGGTCACCCTGGAGGACCCGGTGGAGTACCACATCGACCGGGTCAACCAGGTGCAGATCAACGAGAAGACCGGCATGACCTTCGCCAGCGGCCTGCGCTCCATCCTGCGCCAGGACCCGGACGTGATCGCCGTGGGCGAGGTCCGGGACGGGGAGACGGCGGAGATCGCCATGCGCTCGGCCATCACCGGCCACCTGGTCCTCTCCACCATCCACGCCAACGACACCCTGGCCGGTATCAACCGTCTGCTGGACATGGGGGTGGAGCCCTACCTGATCGGCGACGCGCTGAAGGGCATGATCTCCCAGCGCCTGGTCCGCCGCATCTGCCCCCAGTGCCGGGAGGAGTACACCGCCAGCGAGGAGGACCTGCGCTGGCTGGGTCTGCCCCCCGGCACCCGCAAGACCCTCTACAAGGGCAAGGGCTGTCCCCACTGCTACCACACCGGCTACCAGGGCCGGATGGGCGTGTTCGAGGTCCTGGTCCTCAGCCGCAAGGCCAAGATGATGATCTCCGAGGGCCGCCCCAAGGCGGAGCTCATGGAGCTTCTGCAAAAGGAGGACTTCACCACCCTGCGCCAGAACTGCGTCCGGCTGGTGCTGGAGGGGATCACCACCATCGAAGAGGGTATGCGGACCATCAATTCCACCGAGGAGGTGCCCAATGCTTCCGCTTAACGATCTGATCGCCCAGGCCAAGGAGCGCCGCACGTCCGATGTACATATCTGCCCCGGCCTGCCCGTGCGCTTCCGGGTGGACGGCGACCTCCAGGACTTCGACTCCCCCCTGACGCCGGAGGACACCGAGGCATACGCCCGGGAAATGCTTCCCGGCGTGGACATGAGCGGGGCGGGGGAGTGGGACTTAGCCATCACCTTCCCCGGCCCCATCCGCTGCCGCGTGAACATCTTCCGCCAGCGGCTGGGCCTGTCCGCGGCCATCCGCCTGCTGTCGGAGCGCATCCCGGAGCTGGACGACCTGGGCCTGCCCCCGGCGGTACAGCGCATCCCGGACATGAACCGGGGCCTGGTGCTGGTGACCGGCGAGACCGGCTCGGGCAAGTCCACCACTCTGGCCGCCATCCTGAACCGCATCAACCACACCAAGCCCTGCCACATCGTCACCATGGAGGACCCCATCGAGTACATCTACGCCCCCGACAAGTGCGTCATCAGCCAGCGGGAGGTGGGCCTGCACACGGAGAGCTACGGCAACGGCCTCCGGGCGGTCCTCCGGGAGGACCCGGACGTGATCCTCATCGGCGAGATGCGGGACCTGGACACCATCGAGACCGCCCTCACCGCCGCCGAGACCGGCCACCTGGTCTTCGCCACCCTCCACGTGGGCTCCGCGGCGGAGACGGTGGACCGCATCGTCACCGTCTTTCCCGCCTCCCGCCAGCAGCAGATCAGATTGCAGCTGTCCACCACCCTCATGGCCGTGCTGTCCCAGCAGCTCCTGCCCCGCAAGACCACCGGCCGGGTCTGCGCCTGTGAGCTGATGATGGTCAACCCCGCCATCCGCAACCTCATCCGGGAGGGCAAGACCCCCCAGATCGCCAGCACCCTCTCCACCTCCGCCAGCGAGGGGTCGCTGACCATGGACAACTGCATCCTGGACCTCTACCGCAAGCAGATCATCTCCGCCGAGACGGCCCGTCTGGCCGCCCGGGACCCGGAGGTCGTCCGCCGGGGCACCCTGCTGGGGTAAGGGGGGATAGGGCGTGAACACCTATAAGTATAGGGCCCGCCCCATCGCGGGCGGCAAGAGCGTCAACGGCGTCATCGAGGCGTACAGCGAGTACGAGGCCGTGGCCCAGATCAAGGCCCAGTCCCTGGTGGTGGAAAAGATCACCGAGCTGACCGAAAAGCAGGGCGTCCATGTGGACCTGAACGAGCCGCTGTGGGTCAGCGAGAAGGTGCTCAGCCTCACCGCCAGCCAGTTCGCCATCATGCTCCGGGCGGGTCTTCCCATGAGCCGCATCGTGGAGCTCATCGCCGAGCAGACCAGCGACAAGCTGATGAAGCGCATCCTCACCGCCTGCGCCGCGGACGTGTCCGCCGGGTACTCCCTGTCCCAGAGTTTGGAGAAAAACGGCAAGAAGATCCCCACCACCTTTATCGAGACGGTCCGGGCCGGGGAGACCTCCGGCTCGCTGGAGATCTGCTTCCAGCGGCTCAAGACCTACTACGAGAAATCCAACCGGGTCAAGCGCAAGGTCAAGAGCGCCCTGACCTACCCCGCCATCCTGCTGATCTTGTCGGTGGTGGTGGTGGGCGTGGTGATGGTGGTGCTGGTGCCCAGAATGACCCAGACCTTTGAGGGAATGGGGTCGGAGATGCCCCTGCCCACCCGCATCCTCATGGGTATGTCCCACTTCTTCACCCACTGGTGGCCCGTCCTGATCGCGGCCCTGGCCGCCCTGATCATCGGCTACAAGCTCTACCGCAAGACCCCGGAGGGGGCGCTGCGGATCGGGCGGCTCAGCCTGAAGATCCCCGTCATCGGCAACATCGGCCGCATGAACGCCGCCAGCCAGTTTGCCAACACCCTGTGCGTCCTGCTCACCGCCGGACTGCCCATCACCCAGGTCATCGCCATCATCGCCCGCATTCTGGACAACGCCGCCATCGCCAAGACCGTGGACGCGGCGGTGGTGGAGCTGGAGTCCGGCAAGCGCCTGGGCGCGGCCCTGGAGGGCAACCCCTATCTGCCCCCCATGCTGTTGGAGATGGTCAGCGTGGGGGAGGAGACCGGCGAACTGGAGCAGACCATGGACGTGATCGGCTCCTATTACGACGAGGAGGCGGAGGCCGCCTCCGCCAAGGCGGTGGGGATGCTGGAGCCCATGATGACCATCTTCCTGGGCTTGCTGGTGGGCTTCATCGTCATCGCCATCTACATCCCCATGTTCGGCATGGAGACCGCGGTGGCCGGCGCGTGAGCCGTCCTGTGGGTTTCAATCGCGGAGCAGACCTCTCCGCGTTGGAATAAAAAGCATTTTATTAAAAGGAGGAAAAAAGTATGAAGAAGGTCAACAACAAGAAGGGCTTCACCCTGGCCGAACTGCTGGTGGTGCTGGCCATCATGGCCATCCTGGTGGCCATCGCCGTGCCTCTGTTCACCGGCGCCATCGGTGACGCCAACGAGAAGGTCGTCGCCGCCAACAAGCGCGCCCTGAAGTCCGCCGCCCTGATCCAGGTCATGAACGACACCTCTGGCACTCTGAGCAAGGAAGGCCCCTGGAACGCCACCTGCGAGATCGCGGCCGACGGCACCATGGGTGAGATCACCATTAAGGACGGCGCGGCCACGGCGGAGAAGTCGGGTAATCCCGCCGGCGAGTATGTTGTGACGGTCGAAAAAGTCGATATTAAAACCGGTTCGTAATTTCCCAACCAAATGATCTCCTCCCGTGGGGGGCGCGCCGCGCCCCCCGGCGGGGGAAAGGGGCCAGGGGACACTCTGACCCTTTTCCCCTGCTTTTGGCTATCTTGGCCGGGGCGGAAAAACCACAGGAGCAAACGCCTATGCTCAACGACTTCGGGCCGCTTTTGACGGCCTACCTCCTCTTCCTGGCCTTCGCCCTGGGCGCCTGTCTGGCCAGCTTTCTGGCTTGTCTGGCCGGCCGGGCCGCGGCGGGGGAGAAGCGCCCCTGGCGGGGCCGCTCCCACTGCGACAGCTGCGGCCGGACCCTGACCCCCCTAGACCTGGTCCCGGTGGTGAGCTACCTGGCCCTGCGGGGCCGGTGCCGCACCTGCGGGGCCAAGATCGGGGCCACCTGCCTGGTGACCGAGTGCCTCCTGGGCGCCGTGTTCGTCACGGTGGTCTGGCGGGCGGGGCTGAGCCCCCAGGCCCTGGAGTTTATGCTCCTGGCCTGTGTCCTGCTCTACCTCTCCCTCATCGACCTTGCCACCATGGAGCTGCCCGGGGTGCCCATGCTCGTCGGGGCGGCGGGCTTCCTGGCCTTTCTCCCCGCCCACCCCGACCCCTTGCGCCGCCTGCTTCTGGGCCTGGCGGGGGCGGCGGCCATCGGCGGGGGCGTTCTGGCGGTGAGCCTGATCGCCGACAAGGTCATGGGCCGGGAGACCATGGGCGGCGGGGATATCAAGCTGCTGGCCCTGCTGGGGCTCTACCTGGGGCCCGGGGGCGGTCTGCTGTTGGTGATCCTGGCCTGTCTGACCGGCCTGGTCCTGGCCTTCGCCACCGGGCGGGGGCGGGGAAAAGAGTTCCCCTTCGGCCCGGCTATCGCCCTGGCCGCCTGGCCCGCCGTTCTGTGTTCCGAAATGGTCCTCAGTTGGTATTTGGGGCTGTTTTCCGTATAGCTTTTTGAGAAGGAGGGACCTGCCATGTCCCAAGCGCGCCTGGGCGTCGATATCGGCAGCCGGGCCGTCCACCTGGTCTTGTGGGACGGCAAGAGCATCAAAAAGTCCGTGGCCGAGCCCCTGCCGGAGGGGCTTGTGAAGGAGGGGCGCATCGTCTCCTCCGCCGCCATGACCGAGTTTTTCAAGGACCTGCGAAAGCAGTACCACCTCCCCAGCGGCCATGTGAGCCTGGTGCTCCACAGCAACGAGTGCTTCTGCCGCCGCTTCGACGTGCCCGCCATGACCCACAGCCAGCTGAAGGTCAACCTCTCCTACGAGTTCCGGGACTTTATTACCCAGGAAAAGGAGAAGTATTTCTACGACTACGCCGTCCTGGACCGGCTGGAGGAGGGCGCCAAGCTGGACCTGATGGCCGCCGCCGTGGCGAAGGAGACCATCGCCGCCTACGACCTCATGCTCCGCAAGGCCGGCTTCCGCCTCCGGGTAGCCATCCCCGAGGAGATGGCGTACACGAACCTGTTCAGCCGCTTCCAGCCCCAGGCCGTCCAGGGCAGCGTCTGTCTGCTGGACCTGGGCCACGCCGCCGTGGCCCTCCATATGCTCAAGGACGGGCGGCACCAGTCGGGCCGGAACATGGACTTCGGCTGTTCCGCCCTGGACGACGTGATCGCCGAGCGGTTCAACGTGGCCCCGTACGTGGCCTGTACTTACCGGGAGAGCAACTTTGAGGGCTGTCAGGACTTGCCCGCCTGTCAGGATATCTACGGCCGCATGGCCCTGGAGGTGCTCAAGGCGGTCAACTACTACAATTACAGCAACGCCGAACAGCCGGTGGAGCAGATCTACTGCTGGGGCGGCGGGATGAAGATCGAGCCCCTGCTCGCCAGTCTGCGGGAGACCCTCAGCGTCCCCGTGGAGGGCTGGGAGAAGCTGTTCACCGCGCTGGACCGGGAGCCGTCGTCCCTGCTGGCTCTGGGCGCGGCGGCGCAAAGGGGGTGATGGCCGTGAAAAAGGAAAAGAACATCGCCTCCAAGACCTCTATGAACCTGGCTATCCGGGAGAACACCTGGCTCAAGTCCGCCTGGGTGGCCCCGGTGGCGGTCATCATCGTCCTGGCGGCCGTCCTGGTGGCAAAGTTCGGCGTGGCCGACCGGCTGGCCCAGGTGGCCGCCGCCCAGCGGCAGGTGGACCAGATCAAGAGCCAGGTGGACAGCTATATGGCCGCCTGCGCCGACTACGACGAGGTGGAGGCCCAGTACAACCAGTACACCTACAAGGACTTTGACCGCACCCTGGCCGACCGCATGGACATCCTGGCGCTGTTGGAGCGGGAGATCTTCCCCGTCTGCCAGATCCAGCGGCTGTCCCTGGCCCAGAGGCGGCTGGATATGTCCCTGGAGGGGCTGACGCTGGAGAACACCTCCGAACTCATCAACCGGCTGAAGGCGGATAAATTGGTGAGCGAGGTGTTCGTCTCCACCGCCACCACCACCGAGGAGAGCGGCGCGGTCCAACGCACCACCGAGATGACCATTATGCTGGCCGACGCCAGCGGGGAAGGGGAGGTGGACGAATAATGCTCATGCGAAGCTTTAACCGCCGGGAGAAGATCATGCTGCTGGTCCTGGTGCTGGTGGCCCTGGTGGGGCTTTACGTCCTGGCCGTCCACAACCCCATCAAAAAAGAACTGGCCGACCTGGAAACGGAGCGGGAGGAGATGGAGCTGCAGCGGGATGTGGCCCAGGCCATCGCACTGCGGTACAACAGCATGAAAAGCGAGTTGGAGGAGATCTTCGCCATGCCCCAGGACCAGATCACCGTCATGCCCCTCTACGACAACGCGGAGGCCCTGATGGTCCAACTCAACCACATTTTGGGCGATTTGGAGTACAACCTCACCTTCTCCGAGGTGACCTTCCAGGAGAAGGTGGCCACCCGGGCGGTGCAGTTCACCTTCACCGCCCCCTCTTACGAGGCGGCCCGGGACATCATCCAGCGCCTGACCCACACGGGGAACCGCTCCTTGATGAACGCCCTGACCATCACCCCCGCCGAAAACACCTCCAGAGGAGACGGCAACAGCAACATCTATCTGCGCTCCAACGACCGCGAGACCACCGCCTCCGGCGGGATCCTGGCCGGGCCCTTGCAGGTCTCCGGCACCATCACCTTCTATGAGTCGGCCCCCGACGCGGCCGAAGCGCGAAGCGAGGGTTGAGCGGGATGCTTGGGAGGAAGCTGAAAAGCAACCGGGGCGTGTCCATCCTCATGGGACTTCTGCTCCTGCTGGTGTGCGCGGTGGCGGGAGCCGCCGCCCTCACCGCCGCCGGGTCCAACGCGGGGCGGTACACCCACCTGCGGGAGGACCAGCAGCGGTATCTGGCCGTGGCCTCCGCCGTCCGGCTGGTCCGGGACGAGTTGTGCGCCGGGGAGTACAACGCCTCGGCCACCCTGCGGGAGAGGTATACCTACCGCTACGTCTCCACCGGGGAAGACAGCGGCTACTGGCAGGAGCACGGCCCCACCTACACCCTGACCGACCTGGCCGAGAGCCGCTTTGACGGCCCCTTCCAGCCCTGGTTGGAGGACCACCTGGAGGGGCTGTTCCGCGCCCGGGAGGTCCCCGGGGAGTGGTGGGGCCTGGACGGCAAGTCCGCGCCCGCCGACCCCGGCGCCCTGAAATATGAGGGCCTGGAGTTCCAGGTGGACGCCGCCGAGCCCATTTTGAGCCAGGTGAAGTGGACGCTGGAGCTGCGGGAGGACTATTCGCTGTTCGCCCGCTTCTGGCTGGAGGCGGACGGCGCCAGATACTACGAGACCACCCTCACCATCCCCGCCCAGGCGGAGGCGAAGCAGAGCATGGACAGCGCCTCCTCCTCCGCCGAGTCCACCACCACTACCACCCAGTCCCTGACGGTGACCTGGCCCGCCTCGGGCGCGGTCATCCGCCAGAGCTAAAGGAGGGGAGCGCGGTATGCCGCGGAAAAAACTTCGCTCCTCCCGGGGGGAGACCCTGGCGGAGGTTTTGATCAGCATCGTCATCTGCTGTGTAGCCATTCTGATGCTGGCGACCATGTTGACCGTCTCCATGGGCATCAACCAGAGGGCCCGGGAGATGGACGTGGCCTTTTATGACGACCTGTCCGACGTGGAGGCCCACTTCACCGATGGCGACACCCCCTGCGCCGTCACCGTCCGGGGGGAGTCGGCGCCGGAGATCACCTTCTCCGACGCGCGGAGTTACACCCCCGAAGACGGCGCGGGCCTCACCGTCTACGGCAAGGGGGTGACCCCGTGAGGCGCAAACTGCGGAGCCGGGGGGGCTTCTCCCTGGCGGAGTGCCTGGTGACGCTGGCGATCTTATCCCTGATGAGCTCGGTGGCCTGCATGGGCGTCTCCATCGCCCTCCACGACCGGGCCCGGGCCATCACCACCGCCGACGCCCAAACCGTGACCTCCACCGCCGCCCAGGCGGTGGCCGACCAGATCCGCTACGGCCGGCTGATCCAGGTGGAGGATACCGCCGTGGTGCTGGAGAGCAGTACCTACGGCGCCCGGGTCCGGCTGGCGCTGGACAGCGAGGGCCATGTGGCCGTCCAGAGCCTCTCCGACCTGGATAACAGCCCCGTGGGCCAGCCCTACGCCCTCCTGGGGGAGAAGGCGTACAGCGGCCTGGTGCTGGACCAGCTGAAGTTTGAGCCGGTCATGGACGGGGACAGGGTGGAGAGCGTGAAGGTGACGCTGTCGGTGGACGACCAGCCGGCCGCCGCCGGGACGGAGGACAGCGAGCATCTGTGGTCCCTGGAATATACGGTCGCGCCCTTGAATCCCCGCGTCACTTCGGACGCTTGAACGGCCCGACCATAGGACTGCTTTGCGCCAGGGCGACGCCCCTGGCAGGTTCCCTCCGGGGAACGGGAGAGAGGTGGCTTGAGATGAAACAGGTTCATGACCGCGCGCGCCGCCGCCGGGGCTTTACCCTGTCTGAATTGCTGATCGTGCTGGGGATCCTGGCCGTTTTGACGGCTGTGACCGTGCCCGCCGTGCTCCACTACCAGCAGGAGTTGAAGTACACCGAGTTGGACGACAACGCCCGGGCCATCTTCGTGGCGGCGCAGAACCGCCTGACCGCTCTGCGCTCCACCTCCTCCGGGGAGTTGGACCTGTCCGCCGGAGCGGGCCGGCCGGCGGCGGAGGTGCCCGCCGGGGCGGTGGATGGACTGGAGAGCGGGACGGAGCTCTGGTACGTCTCCACCGACGTGGCCGGGGCGGAGCCGGACTGGCTCGTTCTCCCCGGCGCCATCGAGAGCGACCTGGCCGGGGGCTGTTACCTGGTGGAGTTTGACCCCGCCTCCGGCTCGGTGTACGGCGTGTTCTTCCTGGAGCGGAACGGGAGCCGGACGCTGAACGAGGCCACCTATCAGAAGATCTATCAGTATACGGACGGGGGGAACTCCTGCCGGGTCAAGGATGGCCGGCGGGCCTTTGCCCGCTCCGCCGGCGGCTTCGCCGTGGGCTATTACGGCGCCGACGGCGCGTGGGACGTGGCCCGCCCGAAGAGCAAGACGCTGCCCAAGCCCACGGTGGAGCTTATCAACGCCGAGGAGTTGGTGCTGAAGATCGGCTCGGACCCCGAATGGCCCTCCGACATCGACCTGAGCAAGATCTACCTCAGCGTGACGGTGAGCGACGGCGAGACCTCCAAGACCCTGGTGAAGGAGGGGGCGTTCCGAAGCCTCACCACCAACACCGTGGTGCTGGACACCCTGAAGACCTCCGGCTATAAGCGGAACGAGACGAACATCGCCGGTTGGACGGTGGGCGGCTCCTTTGCCCAGTGGATGGAACAGGACGGCGGCTACGCCATCACCCCCGGCAAGGACGTCACCGTCAGCGTTACCAGCTGGTATAAGCCCAACTCCGAGGAGGGGGTGGTGGCCCTGCCCCAGACCACCTCGGTCACTGTCAACAGCCTCTTCGCCTCCCGGGGGACCACGCGGGTGTGGGACGAGCGCGACCGGCCGGAGGAGGTGCCCGTGGTCAATGTGGCCTACGGCCGCCATCTGCAAAACCTGAACAGCGCCACCTCCCACCTGGACCCCGCCATCACCGCCGCCCGGCAGGTCCGGGAGATCGACTTCACCAAGACCGGGGACCCCGAACACGCGGAAGATAACGTGTACTACTGGATGGACACCTATGGCGACCGGGCCTTTACGCCCATCACCGACCCCGACCTCCACAACTATGACGGCCAGAACCTGCCCATTCGGCACTTGAACGCGGGCCAGTCCCCCGAGGGGGATTCCGGCCTCTTTGGCCGTTTTACCGGCCGCGGCGGCCAGAACCTCTATAACGCCAGCCTGGACAAGGTCGTGCTGGTGGACGCCAAGGCCGGAGGCAAGTACGCCGGCGCCCTGGCGGGCAGGGCGGAGAACGCCACGGTGAGCGGCTGCCTGGTCTACCTGACCCCCTCCAGCGGCTCCACGTACAGCGCCGCCACCCGTATCAGAGGGACCTCTTACGCCGGCGGCCTGGTGGGCTACGGCGAAAATCTGCTGACCCAGAGCGGCTGGTCGGCCTCCACGGTGGTGGAGGGCGGCGTCGTGGGCGGCGCGGTGGGCGGCGGCCAGGACCTCTACATCAGCCGGGGCTACGCCGCCGGCCACCTCTCGGGCAATACGGTGGGCGGTCTGGTGGGCCGGGGCGCCAATGTGGAGATCCAGAACGCCTACGCCGCCGGCACTATCGCCCGGGCCACCTCTCTGGCCGGTGGCCTGTCCGCCGGGGCCACCGCCAAGATCACCAACGCCTACGCGGCGGTGGACTATGTGGACGTTGCCTCCGCCGAAAAGGTATACGGCGCCGTCCCCTCCGGCGTCGGCGCCAATGGGAAGGTCTTCTACCTGGCCAAGGCCGGCGTCAACGACAAGGAGACGGTGGCCCGGGTGGAGAAGGTGACCGACCCCATGCAGATGCGGGACATCAAGGTCAGCCAGAGCACCACCAGCCCCATCTTCACAAACGGCGGCGTGGAGGACATCAAGGCCGTACCCTACAACCTGCCCAACCAGCCCGACGGCTCCCGGGACCCCAAGCTCTACGCCCCTTACCCCTATCCCACCCTGACGGTCGGCCTGCAGCCCAACAAGGTGGACGTGACCCACTACGGCGACTGGCTGGCTACCAGCGAGGCCAGCTTCTTCACCTACTATGAGTGCTATACCGACGGCACCTATGGCTTTGCCGACCCCTACGAGGAGGGCCAGAGCACCGTTGTGACCGGCCATCCCCTCCGAAACGGCGCGGACGCCGTGGTGGCCGAGGACGGCTACGCCGTGCTGGCCGTGACCCAGCCCAACCTGACCATCGACGGCGAGACGGTGGCTCTGCACAAGGTGGAGGGCGTCTCCTTCTCCATCGACGACCAGGCCCACGATCTCTACCTCCTGGACGGCGGCTGGATCCAGACCCACCACGGCTACCATGAAGTCCTTCTGGGCGGCTCGCTGTGGTTCGACCCCGACTTCGCCAAGACCGTCACCACCACCAAGGTCGCCGCCACCGACACCATCAAGAACTACTCCATCCGCTCGGTGCGCCAGCTGGACAACATCGACGACCCGCTCTACACCGGGTCGGACGTGACCTTTGACCAGGACCTGACCATCGACGGCGCGGCCTACGTGGGCGCGGTCTACGGCAAGAGCGCGGGGGAGTGGACGACCCTCCCGGCGCAGTACGCCGAGACCCCCTTCGCCGGGACCCTGGACGGCCACCGGGACAAGGGCTTTATGATCCGCAACCTGTCCATCACCGGGACGACGCGCGCCGGGCTCTTTGAGGAGATCGGCACGGGGGCTGTGGTGCGGAATGTGGCCCTGGCCTCGGTGAAGGTGAACGGCACGGACTGGAGCCAGGCATACATCGGCGGCCTGGCTGGGGTGATCTCCGGCGGCGAGGTGAGCAACTCCGGCGTCTTCGTGGTGGACGCCGCCGGGGACACACGGAACGCCCCCTATGGGGACTATCCCGTCACCGCCACCAACGGCAACGAAGTCGGCGTGGGCGGTCTGGCCGGGATGGTCACCGGCGGCCAGGTGAGCAAGTGCTTCGCCGCGGTGAAGGTCACCGGCGGCAACGCCGGGGGCCTGATCGGCCGCCTGACCGGCGGCCAGGTGCGGGACTGCTACGCCGCGGGCCACACGGTGAACGGCGTGTTTGAAGGGCCTTACAGCGGCGGCGGCGTCAACATCACCGGCTCCGCCACCGCCGGCGGCTTTGTGGCCGACTGGACGGGAGGGACCATCGCCGGGACCTGCTACACCACCCTGTCGGTAGACGGCGGGTGGAACGGCAAGGCGGGGGCCTTCGCCGGGACCCATCCCGCCGGGGCCAAGCTGACCGGCGGCTACGCCAGGAGCTACGTCTACCAGGGCGGCTCCCTGGTGAGCCCCGCCGACGTGGCCGAGCTGGGCCTGGACACCAGCAACTACACCGGGGAGAAGGGCCCCGCTAACCCCTATGACAGCACCCTCTCCACGGAGTATGACTTTAAGCCTATCTCCGGCCTGGAGCACTACGGCGACTGGTCTTTGAAGAAGCTGCGGGGCCTGGTGGCCTACTACGAGCAGGTGGAGCTGCCCCGGGACAACAGCTGGGATCCCCTGAATCTCAAGACGGAGTTCTTCTACTATGAGCGGGAGAAGGCCCCCTCGGGCGGCTACGTGCTCACCGAGAAGGGCACCCTGGACAAGACCCGCACCGGCGCGCTCTACTCCGACGGCTACGCCTTCCTCAGCCTCAACCAACTCCACGAGACGGGACAGGAGAGCCGGCCGGTCATCCTGAAGATCGACATCGGCGGCTCGGCCACCCTGGCGGACATGGAGGAGTACCCCACCACCTACCTGGGCGGCTTCAACGCCGACCTGACCCCCTTTGTGGAAAAGTGGGACGGGACCAAGCCCTACTACTACGCCTACGGCCTGCCCAACGCCGCCCTGGACGTGGCGGCCAACGCCGATGAGTACTTCCTCCAGCTCAAGGTGGCCGGGCTGGACAGCGAGGCGGAGCAGAGCTCCCTCTGGCTCAACCCCCACTTTGGCCGGACCGCCTACAACGGCTACGGGGAGACCAACCCCAAGGACGGGGAGCCCAGGGTGAAGATCCCCGACGCCACCGGGGACGTGATCCCCATCCGCTCGGTGCGGCAGTTCAACAATATGCGAAAGTACCCCTCGGACATCCGCAGCTGGACCCAGGAGCTGGACCTGGACGGCTCGGCGTACAAGGGCCACGTGGACGTGGACGGCGAAGGGTATCTGACGGTGGGCGGCCTGCGGGTGGCCACCCAGTCCGGCGGGACCTGGAGCCCGGTGAAGGCCCCCTCCGCCACCCCCACCACGGCGGACCTGCCCCAGTCCTACCGTTTGGAGATCGAGCCCATCTATATGACGTCGTCTGGCAAGTCGGTCACCTTTGGCGGCGCCTATGACGGCGGCGGGCACACCATCCGGGAGATGAGTATCCGCACGACCACCGTCGGCTCGGACCAGTATGCCGCCCTGTTCTACCGCCTGTCCGGTTCCGGCGCGCTGAAAAACGTCCAGTTGGCCGACAGCGCCATCCAGGGCGTCAGCGCCTCGGGCAACAACTACACCGGCGCCCTGGTGGGCTATACGGAGGGCACGGTGGTGAACTGCACGGCGCGGAACTGCACCGTGACACAGGAGAACGGCAACTCCAAGAGCTACGTGGGCGGCCTGGTGGGCTACGCCCGGGACGGCCAGATCGGCGTGGACGAGGCCGGAACGGCTGGCCCCTGCGCCGCGGTCAACTGCGCGGTGGACGGCGGCGCCTCCGACAGCGTGGGCGGCTTTGTGGGCTACGTCCGGGGGGCCACCCTCCAGAACTGCGGCGCCCGGGTGGAGGCCGCCACCGTGGGAGGGGCCAAGAAGACAGCCGCCGACCTCTACGACACCCAGCTGGTCCAGGGCAATAGCCAGGTGGGCGGCTTCGCCGGAGGGGTCGAAGAGGGCTCCGTCCAGTACTGCTACGCCGCGGTGAAGGTCCGGGGCGGCACCGCCGGCGGCTTTGCCGGCAAACTGCTGGACAAGAAGGACAAGAGCGTGGTGAAGGACAGCTACGCCGCCGGGCACACCCGCAACGGCGTGTACGCGGCCAACGACCCCAACGTGATGGGCGAAAAGGCCGCCGGCGGCTTCCTGGGCGCCTGGTCGGGCGGGACCCTGGAGGGCCTTTGCTACACCACCTGTTCCGCCGGCACCGTCAGCGGAGGCCTGGACGTGTTTGCCCCGGCCAGCGGGAAGACCGCCCCGGCGGGCGGTTACGCCGGCGGGGACGTGATGAAGTCCGGCGCGGCCCAGGACGTGACCAAGTACAACGTCACTAAAGCGGCGGTCCGGCCCCTGGCGGAGCGGCCCGCGGCGGAGCAGGGGGAGGCCGCCCCCTACGACAGGACCCTGCCCCAGAAGTACAGCCACCAGCCCATCACCCTCCCCGACGGATCCGCCATGCCCCACTATGGCGACTGGTACCACAAGAAGACCTCCGCCAGCCGGGAGTGGGTCCAGCAGCTGCCCGACTCCAACAGCAGGACCTTCGACAACCTGGAGGTGTCGGTGGACTGGCAGGCGGACGCCCTGCACCTCAACTTTGACGTGTTCCACGACGCCCTGTCCGGCCAGGACATCGCCAACGCCGGCGTCTTTACAAACGGCGTCTACGCCATCACTACCGACCTTGGTTACCGGCTCCTCTTCCGCATCGTCCGCCACTACGACGCCGAGACGGAGACCAACGTCGGCTACGATATCCTGGGCCTGGACGGCTTTGTCTGGAACAGCAAGCGGGTGGCCCTGGACGGCACGGATTACGACGCCAAGCCCGACAGCGAGAAGGACGGCAACTACCACGACACCCTGGACTTCACCATCCCCCTGGAGATGATCCCGCCCCACGTGCGCTACATCTACATCGGCTTCCTGGAGGACGACTACCTGGCGGTGATCGAGCACGACCACAGCGGCACCCTCGACCCCAGGGACCAGGCCGTGGCGCACCTCCCCCTGGACGCCAGCATCACCGTGGACGGCGATTTTAGCGACTGGCTGGGCTATGAGCACAAGATCATGGAGTTCCTCCCCGGCGCGGAGCAGACCCCGCTCTACGGCCACACCACCGGCTCCATCCTGGGCTATGAGAACAAGATCTACCTCCACGTCATCAACGAGGACAAGGACGACATCCAGCCCAGAGAGACGCTGGGAGCGGCGCCCATCTTCAACTTCAACTTCCGGACCAACCGCGACAACATCCCCTTGGACTGGCTCGCTCAGATGCGGCAGCAGCCCTACCCCGATACCGTCCCCAGCACCCGGGAGTACATCGGGGGGCCGGACGTCTGGTTCCAGGACGAGGAGACCTGGCAATGGGATCACAAGCAGTATGACGTGTTCCACATCTTCCTCTCCGTCACGGAGGACCGGGAGGAGTATGAGATGGAGATCGACCTGGACGCCCTGGCCCAGTCCATAGGCGAGGAAAACGGCGACATCTTCCACGACTTTGCCTTCGTATTCCCCGACCCCTGGGGGACGCTGGAGGCCGTTCGCGACCCCAAGACCTGACCGAAAAAGACCCCGGAGGGCTGTGCCCTCCGGGGTCTTCTTGCCAGGGTCACGCCGGGAAAAACAGCCGCGCGGCCAGGGCGGCGGAGAGGAAGCCCACGCAGTCGGCGCACAGGGCGGCGGGGATGGCGTAGCGGGTCTTCTTGATGTTCGCCGCGCCGAAGTAGACGGCGATGGTGTAAAAGGTGGTCTCGGTGGAGCCCATCATGATCGCCGCCGTCCGGCCGATGGGGGAGTCGGGGCCGTAGGTGGCCATAATGTCCGCCCCCACCCCCAGCGCCGCCGAGCCGCTGATGGGCCGCACCAGCAGGAGGGGGGCGGTCTCCGGCGGGATGCCGAAGCGGCGGAGCGCCGGGGCGGCCCACCGGGCGCACAGCTCCAGAAAGCCGGAGGCCCGGAGCATAGCCACCGCCGTCAGCAGGGCGATCAGCGGCGGGACGATCCGGGCCAGCACCCCCAGGCCGTTGGCCGCGCCGTGGATCACCGCGTCGTAGACGTCCACCTTTTTCGCCATGCCCCACAGGGCGATGACCGCCAGCAGCCCCGGCATGACCATGTTGAAGAGAAGCGACAATCTGTTTTCCCCCCTAGTCCCGCCAAAAGCGGGCGAAAAGTTTGGCCGCCGTCACCCCCGCCAGCACCGACAGCGCCGAGGCCAGCCAGGTGGCGGGCAGGATGTCGAAGGGGGTCTGGCTCCCCGCCGCCGCCCGGAGGCTGGCGATGGTGGTGGGGAGGAGCTGGATGGAGGCGGTGTTGCACACCACGAACATACAAAGCCCGTCGGAGGCCACCCCCGGCGTGTGCCGGGCCATGAGCCGGGAGGCCTCCAGCCCCAGGGGCGTGGCGGCGTTGCCCAGGCCCAGCAGGTTGGCCGACAGGTTGGCCGACACCGCCGCCATCACCGCCTCGTCCCCAGCGAAGGCGGGGAAGAGCCGGCGGAGGATCGGCCGCAGGGCCTTTGCCAGCTTCCCGCTGAGCCCGGAGCGGTCCATCACCTCCATCACCCCCATCCACAGGCACAACAGCCCCGCCATGGAGATACAAAGCCGCACCGCGTCCGCCGCGCCGGTCACCGCCGCCGAGGCCACCGCCTCGGTCCGCCCGGTGAACACACCGCAGAGGATCGCCGCCAAGATCATCCCGACCCACAGTACACTCATCGCCATCCTGGACCACCCCACCCTTCAGCCACCATAACTACGCCGGACAGGCCATTTTTATACCAAAATTCCCGAAAGATTTTGTATAATTTGACCTTGAAATAGGGATTGACAATATTCGGCATAATAAGATATAATGCGCTCACGACTGGGAACCATACATTTGTGGAAGGAGAGATCGCGATGAAGTCGACCGGCATCGTTCGCAAGGTGGATGAACTAGGACGGATCGTGTTACCCATCGAACTGCGCCGCACCCTGGATATTGCGGAAAAGGACGCTCTGGAGATCTATGTGGACGGCAACAGCGTGGTGCTGAAGAAATATCAGCCCGCCTGCGTTTTCTGCGGGGATGCCCGGGACACCAAAGCCTTCCACGGAAAGAACATCTGCGCCAACTGCCTGCGGGAACTCACCCGCTGACCCCAACCCCTGGACAGACAAGCAAAAGCCCCCGGCGCGAGTGCGCCGGGGGCTTTTTTATACGTTCTACGGGTCCGCCTGCTCCACCGCCAGGGCGTAGAGCCGGTTGCGGGGGATGTCCAGCGCCTGGGAGACCTGCTTGACCGCGTCCTTCAAGGACGCGCCCTGGGCCCGCAGCTGGGCCACCCGCGCCAGGGCGTCCGCCGGGTCGGGCTCCGCCTGGACCTGGGGCGCCGCCCCGGCCACCACCAGCACGAACTCCCCCCGGGGCGGCTCCGCCTCGTACCGGGCCAGGGCCTGGCCCAGGGTGGTGCGGACCACCTCCTCGTGGAGTTTGGTCAGCTCCCGGCACAGGGCCACGGGCCGGTCCGGGCCGAAGGTCTGGCACAGGTCCGCCAGGGTGGAGGTCAGCTTGTGGGGCGCTTCGTAGAAGATCATGGTGCGCTCCTCCCGCTCCAGGCTCTTCAGGTGGTCCCGGCGGTTCTTCTTGTTCATCGCCAGAAAGCCCTCAAAGGTGAACCGCCCGGTGGGCAGGCCGGAGACGGACAGGGCGGTGGTCAGCGCGCAGGGCCCGGGCAGGGCGATGACGGGGACGCCGTGGGCCACGCACAGGGCCACCAGCTCCTCCCCGGGGTCGCTCACCGCCGGGGTGCCCGCGTCGGAGACCAGGGCGCAGCTCTCTCCCGCCAACAGCCGCTGGAGGATGGCCTGGCCCCCCGCCTGGGTGTTGTGGCGGTAGTAGGCCACCAGGGGCTTTTTGATCCCGAAGTGGTTCAGGAGTTTTAACGTGACCCGGGTGTCCTCCGCGGCCACGAAATCCGCCGCCCCCAGGGTCTCCACCGCCCGGGGGGAGAGGTCCCCCAGGTTGCCGATGGGGGTGGGGACCAGGTATAGTGTGCCGCTCATGCCGACCCTCCTTCCGGGGCGATGTGAAAACAGTATAGCAGATACCCGGCCTTTTGTCGAGAAGGGCGTTGCCTTTTTGTGGGATATCCGCTATAATAAATACCATGCTTTGCGCCCCCGCGCGGGGAGAAGGAGGAGCTTATGCTGAAGTTGTTACAGCTTTTGGAGGAGGACTGCACCCTCTCCAACGACCAGCTGGCCGCCATGACCGGCATGACCGCCCAGGAGGTGGAGGCCCAGCGCCGCCAGATGGAGGAGGACCGGTTCATCCTGGGCTACAAGGCCATCGTGGACTGGGACCGCACCCAGCGGGAGGCGGTCACCGCCCTCATCGAGGTAAAAGTCACCCCCCACCGGGGGGAGGGCTTTGGCCGGGTGGCCCAGCGCATCTATCAGTACGACGAGGTGGAGAGCGTCTACCTCATGTCGGGGGCCTACGACCTGACCGTGATCATCTCGGGCCGCACCCTGAAGGAGGTGGCCCAGTTCGTGGCGGAAAAGCTGGCCACCATCGAGGACGTGACCGGCACCGCCACCCACTTTATCCTGAAGAAATACAAGGAAAAGTACCTGATCTTCGAAAAGCAGGAGGAGCAGGAAGAAAGGTTTGTGTTTGAGTGATGGACTACGAAACGATCTTGTGTTCCCGGGTCCGGGCCATCCCGCCCTCGGGCATACGGAAATACTTCGACCTCCTCCAGGGGATGGAGGGGGGCATCTCCCTGGGCATCGGGGAGCCGGACTTCCAGACCCCCTGGCACATCCGGGACGCGGGGATCTACTCCCTGGAGCGGGGCTTTACCAAATACACCCCCAACGCCGGTCTGTCCGACCTGCGGGGGGCCATCTCCCGGTACCTCAAGCGCCGCTTTGACCTGGACTACGCCCCCAACGGCCAAGTCCTGGTCACCGTGGGCGGGAGCGAGGCGCTGGACCTGGCCTTTCGCTGTATGCTGGAGCCGGGGGACGAGGTGGTCATCCCCGCCCCGTCCTTCGTGTGCTACGGCCCCCTGGTCTCCATGCTCCACGGCGTGCCCGTGACGGTGGAGACTCACGCCGAGGACGAGTTCCGCCTCACCCCGGAACAGCTCCGGGCCGCCATCACCCCCAAAACCCGGGCGGTGGTGTTGCCCTTCCCCAACAACCCCACCGGCGGCATCATGGAGGAGGAGCACCTAAAGGCCCTGGCGGAGGTCCTGCGGGGGACGGACATCATGGTGGTCTCCGACGAGATCTACGCCGAGCTCACCTACGGCCGCCGCCACGTGTCCATGGCGAACCTCCCGGACATGAAGGAGCGCACCATCGTCATCAACGGCTTTTCCAAGGCCTACTCCATGACCGGCTGGCGGCTGGGCTACGCCTGCGGCCCCAAGCCCATCATCGCCGCCATGACCAAGCTCCACCAGTACGCCATCATGTCCGCCCCCACCACCAGCCAGTACGCCGCCATCGAGGCGCTGGAGGAAGGGGACGGGGACATCGAGGCCATGCGGGAGGAGTACGACGGCCGGCGGCGGTTTTTGGTGGACGGCTTTCGCAAGCTGGGCCTTGCCTGCTTTGAGCCCCGGGGCGCGTTTTACACCTTCCCCTGCATCCAGTCCACCGGCCTGACCAGCGAGGAGTTCTGCGACCGCTTCCTGGCCGCGGAGCGGGTGGCGGTGATCCCCGGCTCCGCCTTCGGCCCCGGCGGGGAGGGCTATGTCCGGGCCTGCTACGCCGCCTCCATGCACGACCTGGCCGAGGCCCTGGCCCGTCTGGAGCGGTTCTTGAAGACGTTATAGAGAAGGGAGAGCGGAAAGATGAACGTTGTCTGTTTGGATATGGAGGGGGTGCTGGTCCCCGAGATCTGGATCGCCTTTTCCCAGGCCAGCGGCATCCCTGAACTGAAGCGCACCACCCGGGACGAGCCGGACTACGACAAGCTGATGCGCTGGCGGCTGGGCATTTTGAAGGAGCACGGCCTGGGCCTGCGGGAGATCCAGGCCACCATCGCCACCATCGACCCCCTGCCCGGGGCCAAGGCGTTTCTGGACGAGCTGCGGACCCTCACCCAGGTGGTCATTTTGAGCGACACCTTTGAGCAGTTCGCCAAGCCCCTCATGGAGAAGCTGAACTGGCCCACCATCTTCTGCAACACCCTGGAGGTGGCCCCCGACGGGTCCATCACCGGCTACAAGATGCGCTGTGCCCAGTCCAAGCTGACCACGGTGAAGGCCCTGCAGTCCATGGGCTTTGACACCATCGCCGCCGGGGACAGCTTCAACGACCTGGGCATGATCCAGGCCAGCAAGGCCGGTTTTTTGTTCAAGAGCACGCCCCAGATCAAGGCCGACCATCCGGAGTTGCCCGCCTATGAGGAGTTCGACGAGCTGCTGCGGGCCATCCGGGGTGCCCTTTGATGGACGCCCCCTTTGACGCCCTGGGCTTCGGCCCCGGGGAGATCCTCATCCCCCAGCCGGACGCGGACTGGCCTCGCTGGAGCGTGGTGGCCTGTGACCAGTACACCTCCCAGCCCGACTACTGGGCCCGGGTGGAGGCGCGGGTGGGGCCCGCCCCCTCCGCCCTCCGGCTCATCCTCCCGGAGAGCCACCTGGCCGAGCCCGACGCGGCGGAGCGGGTGGAGGCCATCCACGCCGCCATGGAGGACTACCTCTCCCGCGGCGTCCTCCGGGACCTGGGCCCCAGCCTGATCTATGTGGAGCGGACGCTGGCGGCGGGGAAGACCCGCCGGGGCCTGGTGGGGCAGATCGACCTGGAGCGGTACGACTTCCGCCCCGGGTCGGACTCCCTCATCCGGGCCACCGAGGGCACCGTGCTGGAGCGGATCCCGCCCCGGGTGAAGGTCCGCCAGGGCGCGGCTCTGGAGCTGCCCCACGTCATGCTCCTGGCCGACGACCCGGAGCGCGGGGTGATCGAGCCTCTGGCCGCCCAGACTGGGGAGATGGAGTCCCTCTACGACTTTGACCTGATGGAGGCGGGGGGCCGCCTCCGGGGCTGGCGGCTGAACGCGGGCCAGGTGGCCCAGGTGGGGCGGGCCCTGTCCGCCCTGGCCCGGCCCGAGGCGTTCCAGGCGCGCTACCGCGCCCCCGGCAAGCCCACCTTGCTCTTCGCCGTGGGGGACGGCAACCACTCCCTGGCCACCGCCAAGACCTGCTATGAGCGGGACCGGGCCAACCCCCGGGCCCGCTACGCCCTGGTGGAGCTGGTGAACCTCCACGACCCGGCTTTGGAGTTCGAGCCCATCCACCGGGTGCTGTTCGGCGTGGAGCCCCGGGAGGTCCTGGAGGACCTGACCGCCGCCTTCCCCGGCGCCTACGAGGGCCGGGGAGAGGGGCACGTGTTGGAGTATGTCTCCGCCCAGGGCCAGGGGGCCGTCACCGTGCCCCAGCCTGCCAGCCAGCTGGCGGTGGGGACGCTCCAGGGTTTTCTGGACGGCTGGCTGGCGGCCCACCCCGGGGCCCGGATCGACTACATCCACGGCGCGGACGTGACCCGCGCCCTGGCGAGGGAGCCGGGGAACCTGGGCTTTCTGCTCCCCGCCATGGGCAAGGGGGAGCTGTTCCCCACCGTGATCTTTGACGGCGTTCTGCCCCGGAAGACCTTCTCCATGGGAGAGGCCCGGGAGAAACGATTTTACCTGGAGGCCAGAAGAATCAAATGAGTCAAGAGAGAGCCTGCGCCAAGATCAACCTGACCCTGGACGTGCTGGGCAAGCGGGAGGACGGCTACCATGAGCTGACCATGGTCATGGAGTCGGTGGACCTGGCCGACATTCTGCGCTTTTCCCACGGCGGCCCAGGCGTCCAGGTCAAGACCAACCTGTCCTTCCTGCCCGCCGGCCCCACCAACCTGGCGGCCAAGGCGGCCCTGTCCTTCGCCCAGGCCACCGGCCTGACGGTGGAGCCGCTGACCATCGAGATCGAAAAGCGCATCCCCGTCTGCGCCGGCACCGCCGGCGGCAGCAGCGACGCCGCGGCGGTCCTGCGCTACCTGAACCGGGCCACGGGGGCGGGGCTGGACGACCAGGCCCTCCAAAAGCTGGGGGAGAGCGTGGGCTCCGACGTGCCCTACTGCGTCACCGGCGGCACCGCCTTGGCCCAGGGCAGGGGGGAGCGGCTGACCAAGCTGCCCGATCTGCCCCGGTGCGCCTTTGTGCTGTGCAAGCCCGCCTTTTCCATCTCCACCCCCGCCCTGTTCGCCGAGTTGGACCGCCACAAGATCCGCCGCCGCCCGGACACCGCCGGGGTGCGACGGGCCCTGGAGGACGGGGACCTGGCCGGGGTGGCCCGGCGGCTCTACAACGTCTTTGAGGACGTACTGCCCCCCCGGCAGGCCAAGGCGGTGGGGGAGATCAAAAACCGCCTGATCACCGGCGGGGCCCTGGGGGCCAACCTCTCCGGCACCGGCCCCACCGTCTACGGCATCTTTGACGACGAGACCCTGGCCCAGGCGGCCTACCAAGACCTGCGGGAGACCTACCCCGACACCTTTTTGTGCCACAACGTATAAAAAAGCCCATCCCTGTCCAAACTCAGACATCCGAGTTTTGGAGAGGGATGGTTTTTTATGGAAAGGACCTTGAAGCGGCAGGGCCTCCGGCGCTGGGAGCTGGCCCTTTTGCTGGCGGTGGCCGCCGCGGGACTGGTGGGGGCCCGGCTGGGGGCGGAACAGGACGCCCTGTCCGACCAGGTGATCCGCCTCCACGTGGTGGCCAACTCCGACTCCCCCCAGGACCAGGCGCTGAAGCTGGAGGTCCGGGACGCGGTGCTGGCCCGGTGCGGGCTGTCTCTGGCGGGGCTGGACCGGGCGGAGGCCCTGGAGACGCTGGAACGGTCCCTGCCCCAGCTGGGCCAGGTGGCGGCGGACGTGGTGGCCCAAAAGGGCCTTGCCTACCCCGTGCGGGTGAGCCTCCGGCGGGAGAGCTTTCCCACCCGGGACTACACCGACTTCTCCCTGCCCGCCGGGGACTACATCGCCCTGCGGGTGGAGTTGGGCGCGGCGGCGGGGCACAACTGGTGGTGCGTGGTCTTTCCGCCCCTGTGCACCGGCTCGGTGACCCAGGCCGCCGCCCAGACCGGCCTCACCGACGACCAGGTGAGGCTGATCACGGAAGACAACGAAGGCTATGTGATCCGCTTCAAGGCCATCGAGCTGTGGGAGGATCTTAAGGCGCGGCTGGCCGGGTGAGCGGTGATCGACCGCGGACAAAAAAGCGGGGCCGCCCGATTTTGGGCAGCCCCGCTTTACGCGCGCTGTTACACGCCTAAAGAGATCCACAGCCTCTTGTAGAGGTCCCGGGTCTCCTTGGGCAGGACCAGGTACATCTCGCACCGCTCCAGCACCTCCGGGGGGGTCTGGATGATGTCGAAGGTCTCCTGGTCCAGCTCCTCGCCGTAGAGCTCCTCGTAGTAGGCGGGGTAGGCCTCGATGGCCTCCCGGTTGGCGGTGCCGTACCAGATATAGTCCAGGTTGGCCAGGCAGGCGTCGGTGGAGGCCATAAAGTTGATCCAGGCGTGGGCCTCCTCGGGGTGGCGGGCGCCCTTCAGAAGGCACATGGCGTCCACGAACCAGTTGGAGCCCTCCTCGGGGATGACGAAGCGCAGGTCCTCGTTGTTCTCCAGCATGGTCAGGTAGTCCCCGGCGTAGTAGGTGGCGATGGCGGCGTTGCCCCCCTCCATGACCTGGAAGACCTCGTCCATCACCTTGCCCTGGTATACCCCCCGGTCAGAGGCGTCCCGCAGGAGGTCATAGGCCTCCTGGAGCTCCTGTTCATCGGTGGTGTTCACCGAGTATCCAAGGTACATCAGCGCGATGCCCAGGGCGTCCCGGGAGTTGTTGATGAGCATGACCTGGCCGGCGTACTTGTCGTCAAACATGGCGCTCCAGGAGGTGATGTCCTCGTCCACCATGGAGGCGTTGTAGATGATGCCCAGGGTGCCCCAGGCGTAGGGGACGGTGTAGAGGTTGTCCGGGTCGTAGGGCAGGTTCTTGAACTGGTCGTCGATGAGGGCGAAGTTGGGGATCTTGCTGTAATCCAGGGGGGCCAGCATATCCTCCTCGATGAGCTGGGAGATCATATAGTCGGAGGGGACGATCACGTCATAGTCCCCGCCGCCGCTCTTCAAGAGGGAGTAGAGGGTCTCGTTGCTCTCGGCGGTCTGGTAGTTCACCCGGATGCCCGTCTCCTCCTCAAATTGGGTGATGAGCTCCTCGTCGATATACTCCCCCCAGGAGCAGACGTTCACCACCGGCTGGGCGTTGGTGGCGGCGGCCAGGGCGGCGATGACCACGCACAGCGCCCCGGCGGACACCAGCGCCACCGCCCTGCGGAACCACGCCTTGCGGGTGACGGCCGGGGGAGCGGGCCGGGGCCGGGGGGCGGGGCGGTGCTCCGCCCCGCTCTTGAGGGCGTCTTCCCGCCGCCGGGCCAGCTTCTCCTGCCGCGCCTCCAGCACGTTGGAGAGGATGAGCAGAACCAGCACTGTGACAAACAGCAGGGTGGACACGGCGTTGATCTCCGGGCTCACCCGCTTTTTCGTCATGCCGTAGATGGTCATGGCCAGGGTGGAGGTGGCGGACCCGGCGGTGAAGTAGGAGATAACGAAGTCGTCCACGCTCATGGTAAAGGCGATGAGCGCCCCGGACACCACCCCGGGCTTGATCTCCGGGAGGATGACCTTCCAGAAGGCCTGGAACCAGGTACAGCCCAGGTCCTGGGCCGCGTCGATGAGGTTTTTGTCCATCTGCCGCAGCTTGGGGGAGACGTTGAGGATGACGTAGGGGATGTCAAAGGCGATGTGGGACAACAGCAGGGTGGTAAAGCCCAGGGTCAGCCGGGTGGGGAGCTCCACCACGCTCTGAACGCCGTTGAACCACCGGGCGAAGACGCCCCAGCTCTGGAAGATGGCGGCAAAGAGCAGGCACATGGAAACGCCGGTGACGATATCGGCGTTCACCGTGGGGATGTTGCTCACCGTCATAAGCGGGGAGCGCCAGCGGCGCTTCAGGCCAAAGAGCCCAATGGCCGCGAAGGTGCCCGCCACGGTGGAGATGATGGTGGCCAGGATGGAGACCAGGAGGGTGGTGTAAACGCTCTCCATGATGAGCCGGTCCTGAAAGAGCTTGACATACCAGTCCAGGGAGAAGCCCCGCCACACCACGCTGGAGTTGCCGGAGTTGAAGGAGAAGACGATGAGCAGGAGGATGGGGGCGTAGAGAAAGAGGAACACCAGGGCCATGAGCAGGCGGCCCGCGCCTTTGCGCTTGCCCTTCATAGCACCACCGCCTGTTCTTCGCCCTCACCAAAGTGGGTCATCACCGCCATGCACACCACCACGATGACCATCATCACCAAGGCGATGGCCGCGCCCAGGTTGGGGTCGTAGGCCCCGCCCAGGAACTGCTGTTCAATGAGGTCGCCCAGCATCATCTGCTTGCCGCCCCCCAGCAGACGGGAGATGGCGAAGGTGGACACCGACGGGACAAACACCATGGTCACCCCCGACAGCACCCCGGGCAGGGACAGGGGGAAGATGACCTTGCGGAAGACCCCCAGGCTGGAGGCCCCCAGGTCCCGGGCCGCCTCCAGCAGGGAGGCGTCCAGCTTGACGATGACCGAGTAGATGGGCAGGATCATAAAGGGCAGATAGTTATACACCATCCCCAGCACCACCGCCCCCTGGGTGCGGATGAGCTCCAGATGGTCCACCCCCAGCAGACGCAGAAGGCCGACGGCCCGGAAAAGCTGGTTCAAAAGGCCGTTATTTTCCAAAATGGACATCCAGGCGTAGGTCCGCAGGAGGAAATTCATCCACATGGGCAGCATGATCAGCGCCATAGCCAGCCGCTGGAACCGGCGACCCTCCCGGGCCATCAGATAGGCCATGGGGTAGCCGATGAGCAGGCAGATGGCGGTGGCGATCAGGGCCAGCTTGAAGGAGCGGGTGAACACGTCCAGGTAGAGTCCCATGCTGGCAAAGCTCTCCAGGGTAAAGCCCCCCTCGGCGGAGGTGAAGGCGTAGACCACCATCAGCAGGATGGGGGCCACCACGAAAAGGGCCATCCAGACCACGTAGGGGATGGCGAAGCGGCTCGACTTATTCCTCATCCCCGCTGTCCTCCCCGCCGGGCTCCACGCCGGCGTCGCCGATCTCGTCATACTCCTCGGAGTAGGAGGAGTAGTCGCCAAACATACCCGAATAGGCGCTCTTTTTCATCACGTGGATGCCGTCGGGGTCGATCTTGATGCCGATGCGGCTGTCCACGGGGCAATAGTCGGTGGTCTGGATCAGCCACTTGAAGCCGTAGAAGTCCACGATGGTGTCGTAGTGCACGCCCTTGAAGGTCACCTGGGTGACGGTGCCCTTGAGCTGGCCCTGGTCCTCGCTGACAATGTCCACGTCCTCTGGCCGGATGACCACGTCCACCGGCTCGTCGGGGGCGAAGCCGCCGTCCAGGCACTGGAACCGGCGGTTGAAGATCTCCACCACGCCGTCGGCGCGCATGACGCCGTCGAGGATGTTGCTCTCGCCGATAAAGTCGGCCACAAAGGCGTTTTTGGGCTCGTTGTAGATGTCCTCGGGGGTGCCGATCTGCTGGATGCGGCCTCCGTCCATGACCACCACCGTGTCGCTCATAGCCAGGGCCTCCTCCTGGTCGTGGGTGACGTAGACAAAGGTGATGCCCATCTCCTGCTGGATGCGCTTGAGCTCGCTTTGCATATCCTTGCGAAGGCGCATATCCAGCGCCCCCAGGGGCTCGTCCAACAGCAGGACCTTGGGCCGGTTCACCAGGGCCCGGGCGATGGCCACCCGCTGCTGCTGGCCGCCGGAGAGGGAGGAGATGGGCCGCTTTTCAAAGCCTTTCAGGTTGACAAGCTCCAGCATCTCCGTGACCCGGCGGCGGACCTCGTCGCCGGAGACCTTGGCGATCCGCAGGCCAAAGGCCACGTTTTCAAAGACGTTCAAATGGGGGAACAGGGCGTATTTCTGGAACACCGTGTTCACCTGCCGCTTATGGGGGGGCACGTCGTTGATGCGCCCCCCGTCAAAAAACACGTCCCCGGAGTTGGGGGTCAAAAACCCGCCGATGATCCGCAGGGTGGTGGTCTTGCCGCACCCGCTGGGCCCCAGGAGCGTGAGAAATTCCTTGTCGTTGATATACAGATTCAAGTGGTCGAGAATGATCTCGTCGTCGAATTTTACGACGCAGTCCGATAGACGGATCAACTCTTTTTTGGACATGTATCCTCCCCCATTTCAAAAGCGGTGTAGAAAAGGCGTACCCACCGTGCGGATGAGTACGCCTCGACTGGCACATATCATAAAGAAAACTGGCCCAAAAGTCAACAGGAAAACCGATTTTTTTCCGCTCCTAACAAAAAATCTCAGCGCCGGGAAAGTATTCCTCTACAAAATCCACACCCTCCACCGTCCAGCTCCTGCCGTTGAGAGCCTCCAGGGGCCCGGCGGGGGTGGTGAAAGCGAAGACCAGCTTGTAGGACCACAGGGCCTGGATGGCCCGGCCATAGCGGCGGTTGAGCCGCCCGTCGCCGTACTTCCCGTCCCCCAGCAGGGGGTGGCCGGCGTGGGCCATCTGGGCCCGGATCTGGTGGGTCCGCCCGGTGACCAGGCGGCACTCCACCAGGGACAGATCCCCCCGCACGGCCAGGGTGCGGTACTCCGTGACCGCGCTCCGCCCGTCGGGGATGGGGTGGTCGTAGACGGTGACCAGCTTCCGGGCCTCGTCCTTGCGGAGAAAGCCCTCCAGCCGCCCCTCCCGGGGGGAGAGGGCCCCCGCCACCACGCAGAGGTAGTATTTCTCGATCTCCCGGTCCCGGATCTTCTGGTTCATCACCCGCAGGGTCTCGGCGTTCTTCGCGGCGATGACAATGCCCCCGGTGTTGCGGTCGATGCGGTTGCACAGCGCCGGGGCAAAGGCGTTCTCCCACCGGGGGGACCACTCCTTTTTCTGGTAGAGGTAGGCCTGGATGTGGGTGATGAGGGTGGAGACGTACTCCCCCTGGTCCGGGTGGCACAGGAGGCCGGGGCGCTTGTTGCAGAGGATGAGGTTCTCGTCCTCGTAGACGATGTCCAGCTGGGGGGAGAAGACGGAGAGAAAGGCGTTGTCCTCGGTGGGCGCGTCAAAGAACTCGTCGTTGATGTAGAGCTGGAGCTGGTCCCCCTCCTGGAGCCGGTAGTCCCGCTTGGCCCCCTTGCCGCCCACCTTCACCCGCTTGAGGCGGATGTACTTCTGGGCCAACGGGGCGGGGAGGAGGGGCAAGGTCTTGCCCAGCCAGCGGTCCAGCCGCTGTCCGGCGTCGTTTTTGCCGATGGTGTACTCCCGCGTAAAGACCCCTCCCTCCCGGCGGTTTTCCCGCCGCGCGTTATAGGGATTATAGCACATTTTCCCCGGGAGCGCAAAAAGATTATTGACAAAAGCGGGGGCGGAGGCTATAATAGCAAAGTGCCTTGCGAAAGGCGCGACGCGGATGTGCTGGAACTGGTAGACTGGCCAGCTTGAGGTGCTGGTGTCCGGATGGACGTGCGGGTTCGAGTCCCGCCATCCGCACCAAAAAACGCCGACCCCGACATGGGGCCGGCGTTTTTTGCGCTTTTCGTCAAAAGGGCAGCAGCTGGCCGGAGCGGGAGAAGGAGAGGGGGTCGTGGCCCAGGTCGTCTACGGTGTAGTAGTCGGACAGGGGGATCTCCAGGATCCTCATCTGTGTGGCGAGGGTCCGCACCGCCTGGAGGCGGCCCAGGGGGAGGGGGGCGGCGCAGTCCTCCACCCGCTCCACCAGCACGGCCGCCACGGCCCGGGCGTTGGCGGCCTGGGAGGCGATCTCCCTGGCGGAGATACGCGCAAAGCGGTCGTAGACGCGCACGGCC
Source organism: uncultured Oscillospiraceae bacterium (assembly GCA_947627325.1). Classification (GTDB taxonomy): domain Bacteria; phylum Bacillota; class Clostridia; order Oscillospirales; family Oscillospiraceae; genus MGBC124762. Next base: position 88,226 of record CANQVO010000002.1, read on the forward strand.
ATCACCGTGTTGACCGAGTCGGTCAAGATCAGCAGGATGTGCCCCACGGGGCAGGGCGGGAAGTGCTGGTCCATCAAGTCGATCAGGGTCTTGGGCCCGTGGAGGATGGGCGCGGCCTCCTGGCTGGACAGCCGGGACATCTGGACCATGACCTCGGGGATCAGGGTGAGAAAATGGGCGATGTGGGGGCCCACGCCGGGGACGGCGCAGAGCTCCTCCTCCGTGGCGTCCAGCACGCCGGGCAGGGAGCCGAAGCGGCTTATGAGCAGGTGGGCCATCTCGTTCACATCCCGGCGGGGGACGGCGTAAAAGAGCAGGAACTCCAGGACCTCATGGTCCTGAAAGGCGTCCAGCCCGCCGGCGAGGAACCGCTGGCGCACCCGGGCCCGGTGCCCCGCGTGGAGCCCGCCCGACCGCTCCTTTCCCATCTCCGTCCCCCCTTACGCCCGCTTCCGCCGCCCCAGCAGGGACAGCAGGAAGAAAAGGGCCAGGCACAGGGTGACGCAGGCCCCGGTGGAGGAGCCCCAGTAATAGGAGATGAGCAACCCCGCCACCCCGGAGACCAGCGCGCCCAGGATGGAGAACAGGTGGTACTGCCGCACGTTCCGGGCCAGATTCCGGGCCGCGGCGGCGGGGAGGACCAGCAGAGAGTTGATGACCAGCAGACCCACCCAGGGCATGGACAGGGTGACCACCAGGGCGATGGCGGCGGTGAACAGCCACTCCTGCAGAGCCACCCGCACCCCCCGGCTGCCCGCCAGGGCGGGGTGGATGGAGGAGAGGAGCAGGCGGTTGAAGGAGGCCAACCACAGCACAGCCACCAGCACCAGCAAAAGGGCCAGCAGGCCGATCATCCCCGGCTCCACGCTGAGGATGTCGCCGATGAGGTAGGTGTTGAACTTGGTAAAGCTGCCGCCCCCAAAGGTGGCGATGAAGATGCCCAGGGCCACCGCCGTGGAGGAGAACACGCCGATGATGGTGTCGCTTTGCAGGTCGGTGTGGCGCCGGACTATGGTGAACAGGGCGGAGAGGACCAGGGCGAACCCCGCCGCGGCCCACATGGGGGCAAAGCCGCACAGCGCGCCGATGGCGATGCCGGTGAAGGCGCTGTGGCCCAGCGCGTCGGAGAAAAAGGACATCCGATTGGTCACCACCATGGTGGACAACAGCCCGAACAGAGGCGTCACCACCAGCACGGCCAGCAGGGCGTTTTTCATGAAATAGAGCCCCCCCGCCTCCGCCCAGGAGAAGGGCAGCAGGGAGACCAGCCGGTACCAGAGCTCCATCATCTCTCGCCCCCCTTCAGCTTCAGGTGGAAGACGGCGGCGAACTCAGGGGAGTCCATGACCTCCCGGGGCGCGCCCACCTTCAGCACCGTCTCCTTCATCAAAACCACCTTGTCGGCGTAGTCGGCCAGGTTGGAAAAGTCGTGGGTGGAGAGCAGGATGGACAGATCGAACCTCCGCCGCAGCTCGTCCAGCAGCCGCAGAAGTTGTAACTCCCCCTCCACGTCCACCCCGGAAAAGGGCTCGTCCAGCATGAGGACGTGGGGCAGGGGCTCCAGGGCCAGGGCCAACAGCACCCGCTGGAGTTCCCCCCCGGACAGAGAGCCCAGCCGCTGGTCGATCAGCCCCTCCCCGTGGACCCGGGCCAGGCACCCCCGCACCTTCTCCCGCAGGGCCTTGGGCACGGGGAGGAACACCGGCCTGCGGTGGGTGGCGGAGACAAAGAGATCCAGCACGCTCACCGGGTCGCCCGGGTCGAAGGCGGGGGACTGGGGCACATAGCCCATCAGGGGCCGGGTCTTCTCGCCCCCGGAGCGCTCAAAGACGATGGAGCCGGTGTGGGCCTGCTGGCCCAGGATAGCCTTGAAGAGGGTGGACTTGCCCGCCCCGTTGGGGCCGATGAGGGCCACGATCTGGCCGCAGTGGACGTGCAGGTCGATGGAACGCAGGATGGTCCGGCCCTCGGCCACCACCCCCAGGCCCTCCACCCGCAGACAGCACGCCCCCTTGCAGTCGTCGCCGCCGTGTCTGTGTACGCTCATCCCAACGCCTCCCACAGGGTGTCCAGATTTCGCTCCATCGCGTCCAGATAGGGCTGGACGCCCTGGCCCTCGCCGGACATCATCATGTCAAGTTCATAGACCTTACACCCCGTCTCCCGGGCGATCACGTCGGCGGAGCGGCGGGAGCCGTTTTTCTCCACAAAGATGGCGGGGATGTGGTTTTCCCGCACCAGGGCGATGACCTCTTCCAGCTCTCGGGCGCTGGCCTCCGCCCCTTCCTCCTCCTCGATGGCCTTCAGCAGATCCAGGCCGAAGGCGTTGGCGAAGTACTGGAACCCGTCGTGGAAGGTGATGAGGCCCGCCGCCTCCCGGCCCGCCTCCGGCGCGTACCGGGCGGCCAGCTCGGCCAGCTGGTCCCGGACCGGGCGGCTGGCGTCCAGAAAGGTCCCGCCCTCCGGGCGGGGAAGGACCTCGTCCAGCCCCGCGGCGATGTTTTCCACCATCGCCGCCGCCAGATTCGGATCCATCCAGATGTGGGGGTCGACCTCCTGATCCTCCCCCGGGTGCTGGTCCGGGGCGGGGAGGAGGGGGAGGCCCGCCGAGCAGTCGATGACCGGCACGTTTTTCTGCGCCAGGGCGTCGTCCAGAAACGCCTCCAGCCCGCCGCCGTTCAGGATGATGATATCCGCCCGGTCGATGGCCCGCATATCGGCCACCGTCAGGGTGTAGTCGTGGAGGCAGGAGGTCTGCTGGTTGACCAGCAGCTCCACCTCCAAGCCCGCCTCGTCCCCGCCGGTGACGGCGGTGGTGAACAGGTAGACGGGGTAGGTGGCGCAGAGGATGTGGACCTTGCCGTCCCCGGCCCCCTCCGGGGCACAGCCGGCCAGCAAAACAAGCGCCAGCGCCAGCGCCAGCACGCGCTTCATCTCCGCCTCACCGCCCTTTCCCGCCGGAGTTTCCAGATTTTCCACCTATATTATAAACGATGTTCCCCCTTTTGTAAATCTATGAAAAATTCCACTTTACACCAAGGGGGGTCTTGCCGTATAATGTAAAATGCGTGAGAGTAGAGAAACGGGCAGTACCGAAGAAGTGGAGGAGACCGCCTTGGAGTTTACGGATGTGATCACGATGGCCGGCGCCATCGCCACCTTCCTGTTCGGCATGACCACCATGACCAAGGGCTTGGAAAAGATCTCCAGCGGCCGGCTGGAGAGCATTTTGGAAAAGCTCACCGACAATGTGTTCAAGGGCGTGCTCCTGGGCGCGCTGATCACCGCCATCATCCACTCCTCGGCCACCACCACCGTCATGTGCGTGGGCTTCGTCAACGCCGGGATCATGCACCTGGAGCAGACGGTGGGCATCATCATGGGCGCCAACATCGGCACCACCATCACCGCCCAGATCCTCCGCCTGTCCAGTATTTCGTCCAACGGCAACATTTTTCTGACCATCCTCCAGCCCTCCGTGCTGGGCCCGGTGCTGGCCGTGGTGGGCATCATCCTCTATATGTTCATCTCCGGCGGCCGCAAGGCCAACGTGGGCCAGATCCTGCTGGGCATGGGCCTTTTGTTCATCGGCATGAACACCATGACCGCCTCGGTCTCCGGCCTCCAGAACGAGCCCTGGCTGGCCGAGCTGTTCACCGCCGTATCAAACCCCCTGCTGGGTATGCTGGTGGGCGCGGCCCTCACCGCCCTGTTGCAGAGTTCCACCGCCTTCACCGGCATCCTCCTGGCCCTGAGTACCACCGGGGCCATCACCTTCGGCGCCGCCGTCCCCCTGATCCTGGGCCAGAACATCGGCACCACCCTCACCGCCCTGATCTCCAGCACGGGGGCCAGCAAAAACGCCAAGCGCACCGCCCTGATCCACCTGTTCTTCAACGTCTTCGGCTCGCTGTTCTTCCTGGTGGCGCTCTACGCCGGAAACGCCATCTTCCACTTCCCCTTCTGGAGCCACACCGTGGACATGGGCAGTATCGCCAACTTCCACCTGATTTTCAACCTGGCCTGTACCGCCCTGCTGCTGCCCTTCCGCAAGGGGCTGGTGCGGCTGGTGGAGTGGCTGGTGCCCGGGGACAAGGAGGAGGTGGAGGCCTCCATCCTGGATGAGCGCTTCCTCGCCAGCCCCTCCCTGGCCATCGAGAAGTCCCACGAGGCGGTTGTGCAGATGGGCACCCTGGCCCGGGAGAATTTCAAACGCTCCCTGGAACTGCTGATGACCTACGACGAGAAGACCATGGACCGCCTCCAGGAGGTGGAGGACGTGATCGACCGGCTGGAGAACAACCTGGACAACTACCTGGTCCGCCTGTCCAAAAAGTCCCTGAACGCCCAGGACTCCAACCGGGTCTCGGAGCTCCTCCACACCCTCAGCGACTTTGAGCGCATCGGCGATTACGTGGTCAACATCGGCGAGTGCGCCCAGGCCATCCAGGAGCGGGGCATCGAGTTCTCCCCGGAGGCCAAGGGCGAGTTGAAGACGATGATGACGGCGGTGAGCCAGATCCTGGCCATGGCCCTGGCCTGTTACACCGAGCGCAGTGTGGCCATGGCCAAGCAGGTGGAGCCCCTGGAGGAGGTCATCGACCTGATGCGCGACGAACTGCGGGGCCGCCATATCGAGCGGCTGAAGGCGGGGGAGTGCACCGTGGAGGTGGGCACCCAATTTCTGGAACTGCTCATCAACCTGGAGCGGGTGGCCGACCACTGCTCCAACGTAGCTAAGTATATCCTCCGGGAGGAGGCCCACGCCGGCGACCCGGTGCGGGAGAACACCCACCTCTACTTCCACCAGCTCCACCAAGGGGGCAGCGACGCCGACTTTGACCAGATGTTCGCGGAGTATAAGAGCCAGTATTACGACGCTCTCCAGGCCTGGACGCCCCCCGCGGAGGTGCCCCCCATGTTCCGGGAGGAGCAGGCCCGGGGATGAAAAGTTTTCTAAAAAATCGGGAAAACGGTTGCAATCCTCCCCCGGGATATGGTAGTATGATAGCAGGATAGTCCGGCGCGCGCGCCGGAGCGTGAAAACAGCGAGGAGTGTGAAACATGATCAAAGTTATCATGGGTGTGAAGGGGACCGGCAAGACCAAGCATATGATCGACATGATCAACGCCGCGGTGAACAACGAGCACGGCAACGTGATCTGCATCGAGAAGGGCCGCAAGCTCACCTACGACATCAGCTACCACATCCGCCTGGTGGAGGCCGAGCAGTACAACCTCAACACCTTCGAGGTCATGCGGGGCTTCATCTCCGGCCTCTACGCCGGCAACTTCGACATCACCCATATCTTCATCGACAGCCTGTGCAAGATCGTCCCCAGCGACTGCGGCCCCGAGTTGGACAGCTTCCTGGCCTGGCTGGACGGCTTTGCCGAGCGCAACAACATCAAATTCACCATCTCCATCAGCGCCGATGAGTCCCTGGCCTCGGAGGACGTGAAGAAATACTTCTGATCTCCCCGTCAAAAAACCGCCGGACTGATACCAGTCCGGCGGTTTTTCGCGCGCTGGAGGGGGTCAGATGTGGGCGTCCACCATCAGGCGGAACCGCTCCTTGTCCATCAGCCCCACCAGCCTGTCCACCTCGTTGCCCTTGACGAAGAGGATCACGGTGGGGATGCTCATCACCCCGTAGCGGACGGCCAGGTCCGGGACCTCGTCCACGTTCACCTTGCCCACCGTCACCTTGCCCTCGTACTGGGCCGCCAGCTCCTCGATGACGGGGGCCAGCATCTTGCACGGCCCGCACCAGTCGGCCCAAAAGTCCACCAGCACGGGCTTTTCGCTCTCCACCAGCTTGAAAAAGCCCTCCTCGTTCAGGTGTAATGCCGCCATGTCGATTCCTCCTTATTTTTTGCTGTTTCGCTGGCGTTCCAGCCAGTTTTTGACGCTGTGGGCCGCCCTCTGCCCCTCGCCCACCGCCTTGGCGATCTGGAGGGGCGGCCCGGTACAGTCCCCGCAGGCGTAGACCCCCGGCAGACTGGTCGCCAGGTCCCGGTCCACCCGGAGATACCCGCCCTCCAAGGCCAGGCCGGGGAACAGGGCGGCGGGGGCCACCGCCTCCCGGAGGAGGAACACCCCCTGGCAGGGGATCTGCCCGCCCTCCGTCCCGACGGCGGTCACCCGGTCCTCGCCTAGTATTTCCAGGCGCTGGGCCTTTTTATAAGGGATGGCGGGGGAGAGGTCCGCCGGCCTTTCCGGGGCGAGGAAGGTGACCTGACAGCCCAGCCCGGCGAGGAACGCCGCCTCCTCCGCCGCGTCCTGGGCCAAGCCCACCACGACCACCTCCCGGCCCCGGTAGAGCATCCCGTCGCACACCGCGCAGTAGCTCACCCCCCGGCCCAGCAGGCGCGCCTCCCCGGGGAACACCCGCCCCCGGGCCACCCCGGTGGCAAGGATGACGCTCTCGCCCTGGTAGACCTCGCTACCTACGGTGAGGGCGAAGATGTCGCCGTAGGCCATGGCGGCGATGGCCCGGCCGGTGACCGTCTGGACGCCGCGCTCCGCCGCGTGGCGCTGAAAGGCGTCCAGCAGTTCCCCGCCGGTGAGACCGGGCAGGCCCAGGTAGTTCTCCACCCGCTCCGCCCGCCCCAGGGGGTTCTGGCCGCTGGGGTTGCCGATGAGCAGGGCCCTTAGTCCCAGCGCCCCGCACTGGACCGCCGCCGACAGCCCCGCCGGCCCGCCGCCCAGGATGAGACAATCATAGACCATACCCACGCCCCCTTTCCGTTTCACAATAATATGCTTTCCCAACTTTGTCAAGAGAATTGACAAAGGGGAAAAACTGTGGTAAAATCTCTGGCGTTGCAAAGGCATAGAGGGGGAGGAGTACCTCCCGAGGCCGGTCAAAGAGAGGAAACGGTTGGTGCGAGTTTCCCCGGCGCGGGTTGGGAAGGTGGCCCCGGAGCCGCGGCGCTGAACCTCTGAGTAAGCCCGCCGTTTCCCGCGTTAAGGGGGCAAGGAGACCAAATTCAGGTGGTACCGCGGAGCAATTCGCCCTGAGCCAAGCGCTCAGGGCGCTTTTTGTCGGGAGGGAGAAGATGTATCAGTTTCGCTTCCAACTGGAGTTTCAGGATATGCTCACCCTGAATCTGGTCCACGAGAAGGCCCACCGCCGCTGGTGGGGCAGGCTCCTCCGGGTGCTGGGGATCGCCCTGGGCGTGGCGGCCCTGCTGGAGGCGGCGCTGATGCTGATCTTTCTCCGGGAGGAGGCGGGGCTGGCCCTCGTCCTGGCCCTGCTGGGGGCGGCCATGGTCACCGCGCCCTACTGGCGGCCTCGGCTCAACGCCTGGCAGAGCCAGCGGATGCTGGTGCGGGGCGGGGGAGAGCAGACCGTCACCCTGGCCGACGACGGCATCCACAGCCACGACGAAAAGGGGGAGGGCGTCTTCCCCTGGTCCGCGGTGGAGGAGGCGTACCACGCCCGGGGGCGCTACCTGCTCTTTGTGGACCGCAAGCACGCGCTGATCCTCCCGGAGCGGGCGCTGGAGCGGGGGGACGAGGCCGGACTAAGGGCCTTTTTGGAGGAAAAACTACAACGGAACGTCAAGGAACTCTGACCGATAGGGAACTAAGGAGGAAGAAGCTATGAAAAAGGAACTGCCCAAGGCATATGAGCCCAAGGAGGTGGAGGGGCGCGTCTACCAGGCGTGGGAGGAGGCCGGGTGCTTTAAGGCGGAGCGGGACCCGGCCAAGAAGCCCTTCACCATCGTCATGCCGCCCCCCAACGTCACCGGCCAGCTCCACATGGGCCACGCCATGGACGCCACCTTGCAGGACACCCTGATCCGCTTCAAGCGGATGCAGGGCTACGCCGCTTTGTGGGTCCCCGGCACCGACCACGCGGGCATCGCCACCCAGATCAAGGTGGAGGAGGACCTGCGGGTGAACGAGGGCAAGACCCGCTACGACCTGGGCCGGGAGAAGTTCCTGGAGCGGGTGTGGGACTGGAAGAACAAGTACGGCCAGCGCATTGTGGACCAGCAGAAGAAGCTGGGCGCCTCCTGCGACTGGGACCGGGCCCGCTTCACCATGGACGAGGGCCTCTCCGCCGCCGTGCGCCATGTATTCGTCAGCCTCTACAACAAGGGCCTGATCTACAAGGGCAGCCGCATCGTCAACTGGTGCCCCCACTGCATCACCGCCCTGTCCGACGCGGAGGTGGAGTACAAGGACAAGCCCGGCAAGCTCTGGCACATCCGCTACCCCATCGTGGGGGAGCCTGACCGCTACGTTATCGTGGCCACCACCCGGCCGGAGACCATGCTGGGCGACACCGGCGTGGCCGTCCACCCCGAGGACGAGCGCTATGCCGACATCGTGGGCAAGACCTGCCTCCTGCCCCTGGTGGGCCGGGAGATCCCCATCGTGGCGGACGAGTACGTGGACCGGGAATTTGGCACCGGCTGTGTGAAGATGACCCCCGCCCACGACCCCAACGACTTTGAGGTGGGCCTTCGCCACAACCTGGAGAACATCCGGGTCATCGAGGACGACGGGACCATCTCCCAGGGCTACGGCAAATACTCCGGCCTGGACCGCTACGAGGCCCGGAAGGCCATCCTGGCCGACCTGGAGGCGGAGGGGTACCTGGTCAAGACGGAGGACCACCAGCACAACGTGGGCACCTGCTACCGCTGCGGCAACGACGTGGAGCCCCTGATCTCCGCCCAGTGGTTCGTGAAGATGGAGCCCCTGGCCAAGGAGGCGTTGCGGGTGGTCCGGGACGGGGAGCTCAAGTTCGTCCCCGACCGCTTTGCCAAGACCTACACCAACTGGATGGAGAACGTCCACGACTGGTGCATCTCCCGCCAGCTGTGGTGGGGCCACCGCATCCCCGCCTGGCAGTGCGAGGACTGCGGGGAGATGACCGTGGCCGAGACCGACCCCACCGAGTGCGCCCACTGCCACTCCAAGCGCATCCACCAGGAGGAGGACGTGCTGGACACCTGGTTCAGCTCCGCCCTCTGGCCCTTCTCCACCCTGGGCTGGCCGGACGAGAACTCGGAGGACCTGAAGTATTTCTACCCCACCGACGTGCTGGTCACCGGCTACGACATCATCTTCTTTTGGGTGGCCCGGATGGTCTTCTCCGGCTGTGCCCACACCGGCCAGTCCCCCTTCCACACCGTGCTCATCCACGGCCTGGTCCGGGACGACAAGGGCCGGAAAATGTCCAAGTCCCTGGGCAACGGCATCGACCCCCTGGAGATCATCGACCGCTACGGCTGTGACGCTCTGCGTTTTAACCTCATCAGCGGCAATTCCCCGGGAAATGATATGCGCTTCTACACCGAGCGGTGCGAGGCGTACCGCAACTTCGCCAACAAGATCTGGAACGCCAGCCGCTTCCTCTTGATGAACCTGACCATCGACCGTTGTGCCCTGCCCCAGCGGCTGGAGCTGGAGGACAAGTGGATCCTCTCCAAGCTGAACCGCCTGGTGGGCGAGGTCACTGAGAACATGGACAAGTACGAGCTGGGCGTGGCCGCCGCCAAGATCTACGACTTCATTTGGGACGACTACTGCGACTGGTATATCGAGCTGACCAAGTCCCGCCTCCAGGGGGAGGACCCCGCCGCCAAGGAGAGCGCCCAGCAGGTGCTGTGTTATGTCCTCACCCAGACCTTAAAACTCCTCCACCCCTTCATGCCCTTCATCACCGAGGAGATCTGGCAGGCCCTGCCCCACAAGGGGGACTTCCTCATGCTCCAGGACTGGCCCACCGTGGACCAGGCGCTGGACTTCCCCCAGGAGGAGAAGTCCATGGAGACCATCATGGAGGCCGTCAACGCCGTGCGTACCCGCCGGGGGGAGATGAACGTGCCCCCCAGCCGGAAGGTGGGCCTCACCGTGGCAACCGCGGACAAGGCGGTGTTCGAGGCCGGCGCCCCCTTCTTCCGCCGCCTGGCCTCCGCCAGCGCCGTCACCGTCGTCGGCGTGGAGGAGGCCGGCAGCAGCGAGGAGATGACCAAGGCCGGCATGGTGGAGGTCATCACCCACGCCGCCCGGGTGTTCATGCCCCTGGCGGAGCTGGTTGACCTGGAGCAGGAGAAGGCCCGGCTGGACAAGGAGATCGCCAAGGCCCAAAAGGACCTGGACAGCCTGAAGGTCAAGCTGGACAACCCGGGTTTTGTGAACAAGGCCCCCGCCAACGTGGTCCAGGCGGAGCGGGAGCGGCAGGAGAAGCTCACCGCCCTGCTGGAAAAGCTGACCCAACAGCGCGGGGCGATGTAAAGGAAAAAACCATGACAGTGAAAAGGAGGTGGGGAGCATGAACATCCAGTGGTATCCCGGCCACATGACCAAGACCCGGCGGCAGATCGAGGCGGATCTGAAGAACGTGGACATGGTGGCGGAGATCCTGGACGCCCGCATCCCCATCTCCTCCCGCAACCCGGACATCGACGCCATCGTGGGGCAGAAGCCCCGGCTCATCGTCCTCAACCGGGCCGACCAGGCCGACGGGGAGGCCACCCGCCGCTGGATGGCCTGGTTCAAGGCCCAGGGCTACGCCATTTTGTGTACCGACGCCAAGACCGGCCGGGGGGTGAAGGACTTCTCCGCCGTCATCCGGGAGGCCCTGGCCGACCAGATCGCCCGCTGGCGGGAGAAGGGCCAGGTGGGGCGCAAGGTCCGGGTGATGGTGGTGGGGGTGCCCAACGTGGGCAAGTCCACCTTCATCAACCAGGTGGCGGGCCGGAAGTCCGCCAAGGCGGGGGACCGGCCCGGGGTCACCCGGGGCAAGCAGTGGGTGGCGGTGGACAGCGGCCTGGACCTGCTGGACACCCCCGGCATCCTCTGGCCCAAGTTTGAGGATCCCCAGGTGGGGCTGAACCTGGCCTTCACCGGCGCGGTGAAGGACGACGTGATGGACACCGAGGCCCTGGCCTTCCACCTGATGGACCTGCTGAACGCCCACTACCCCCAGGCCCTGACCGACCGCTACAAGGTGGAGCCCGACCCCGCCGCCCAGGGCTGGGAACTGCTGGAGCGGGCGGGGCGGAAGCGGGGCTTCCTCATCTCCGGGGGCGAGGTGGACCTGGAGCGGATGGCCAACGTCCTCCTGGACGAGTTCCGGGGGGGCAAGCTGGGGCGGATCACCCTGGAGTGGCCGGAGGGGGCTGGCGCGTGAATATGTGGGAAGTGGAAAGCCTTTACAGGGAGAAGGGGTATCTGGCCATCTGCGGCGCGGACGAGGCGGGGGCGGGCCCCCTGGCCGGGCCGGTGTACGCCGCGGCGGTGCTGCTGCCCTTCGGCCTGGATCTCCCCGGCGTGGACGACTCCAAAAAGCTCACCGAGAAGAGGCGGGAGGAGTTGTTCCCTGTGATCCAGCAGGCCGCGATCTCCTGGGCGGTGACCAGTATCTCCCCCCAGGAGATCGACGCCACCGACATTTTGAAGGCCCGCCTCAAGGCCATGGACCTGGCTATCTCCCAGCTTGCTCCCCCCGCGGACTTCGCCCTCATCGACGGCAACCGTGACAAGGGCATCACCTTGCCACACGCCACGGTGGTGAAGGGGGACAGCCGGAGCCTGAACATCGCCGCCGCCTCCATTTTGGCGAAGGTGAGCCGGGACCGGCATATGCTGGAACTGGACGCCCTCTACCCCCAATACGGCTTCGCCCGCCACAAGGGCTACCCCACCAAGGCCCACTACGAGGCCATCCGCCGCTTCGGCCCCAGCCCCGTCCACCGCGTGACCTTTTTGAAGAAGTTCTACGACCGGGAGGGACAACCATGAGCGCCGACCGGCAGGCCCAGGGCCGGGAGAACCGCCTGCTGGGCAAGTGGGGGGAGGCCCTGGTGGCGGAGGACCTGCGGGCCCGGGGCTGGGTCATCCAGGCCGCGGGCTACCGCTGTCGGATGGGGGAGGTGGACTTGATCGCCACCTCTGGCAAGTACATCAGCTTTACAGAAGTCAAGCTCCGCAAGGACGACCGCCACGGCACCGCCGGGGAGGCGGTGACCCACCGAAAGCGGGAGCGGCTCCGGGCCGCCGCCCAGCTCTACCTGGTGGAGCACCCCACCCAGCTCCAGCCCCGCTTCGACGTGGCGGAGGTCTACGCCCCCCAGGGGTTTGAGACGAAAAAGCCCAAGATCACCTATATCGAAAACGCCTTTTAAGGAGGGCAGCCATGCGGGTCTTTGACGGCCACTGCGACACCATCTCCCGCCTTTGCGAGACGGGGGAGACCCTGGAGAACACCACCGGCCACTGGAGCCTTGACAAGGCGGAAACCTTTACAGCCTGGGCCCAGTTTTTCGCCGCTTTCGGCGGCCAGCGGCCCCGGCCCGGCCAGTCCCAGTTTTCCACCTTTCTGGCCCAGGAGGCCCTGCTGAAGCGGGAGGTGGCCGCCAACGGCGGGGACATGGCCTTCTGCGTCACCGCCCGGGACTGCCGGGCGGCCTGGGGGGTGGGGAAGGTGGCCGCCTTCCTCTCGGTGGAGGGGGCGGAGCTGTTGGACTGCGACCTGGACCGCCTCCGCCAGGGCTGGACCCTTGGGGTCCGGGCGGTGAACCTGACCTGGAACTACGCCAACGCCCTGTCCGGCTCCAACCTGGAGGAGCCGGAGCGGGGCCTCAGCGATCAGGGCAGGGCGTTTGTCCGGGAGATGAACAGGCTGGGGGTGCTGGTGGACGTGTCCCACCTGTCCGACCCCGGCTTTTGGGACGTGGCGCGGCTGACCCAGGCCCCTATCATCGCCAGCCACTCCGACGCCCGGGCCCTTTGTTCTCACCCCAGGAACTTGACGGATGACCAATTTACTGCCATAATGGAACTCCGGGGAACGGTGGGGCTGAACCTGGCCGCCCAGTTTCTGCCCGGGGCGCCCACCCTGGACGACGTGATCCGGGTGCTGGAGCACTTTCTGGACCTGGGCGGGGAGGACACCGTGGCCCTGGGGGGCGACTGGGACGGCATCCAGCGCGCCCCCGCCGGCGTGACCGACATCACCGCCTGGGCCGACCTCTACCGCCTCTTGGAGGGGCGGGGGTACGGCCGGGACCTTTTGGAAAAGCTGTTTTACAAAAATCTGATGAGAGTGGTGGAGCAAGTATGTACTATGTAAGCACCCGTGACGCGGCCCAGCGGCTGACCGCCCCGGAGGCCATCGCCCAGGGCCTGGCCCGGGACGGGGGCCTGATGACCCCGGAGGCATTCCTGCGCCTGCCGGCCAACGCCCTGGAGGACATGAAGGACATGAGCTACCCCCAGCGGGCGGTGTACGTCATGGCCCCCTTCCTGGGGGAGTTCTCCGTGGCCGAGCTCAACGCCTTCGCCAAGGCCGCCTACGGCCCGGAGAAGTTCGACTGCCCCCAGGTGGCCCCCGTCCACACGGTGGACGAGAACACCTACTGCCTGGAGCTGTGGCACGGCCCCACCTGCGCCTTTAAGGACATGGCCCTGCAGATGCTGCCCCACCTGCTCACCGCCTCTTTGAAGAAGATCGGCGAGCGCAAGCGGGTGTGCATCCTGGTGGCCACCTCCGGGGACACGGGAAAGGGCGCTCTGGAGGGCTTTCGGGACGTGCCGCAGACCAAGATCCTGGTCTTCTACCCCCAAAACGGCGTCTCCGCCATCCAGGAGCTCCAGATGGTCACCCAGGAGGGGGAGAACGTGGGCGTGTGCGCCGTCAAGGGCAACTTTGACGACGCCCAGACCGGGGTCAAGCGCCTCTTCGCCGACGAGGAACTGCGGGAGAAGCTGGCCAAGCGCCGCTGGTTCCTCTCCTCGGCCAACTCCATCAACTGGGGCCGGGTATTGCCGCAGATCGTCTACTACGTCTCCGCCTACTGCGACCTGCTGGCCCAGGGGGCGGTCCAGAACGGCCAGGCGGTGAACGTCTGCGTCCCCACGGGGAATTTCGGCAACATCCTGGCCGCCTACTACGCCAAGACCATCGGCGTGCCCATCGCCAAGTTCATCTGCGCCTCCAACGCCAACAACGTGCTCACCGACTTCCTCCGCACCGGCGTCTACGACAAGAACCGCCCCTTCTACAACACCCTGTCCCCCTCCATGGATATCCTGGTCTCCAGCAATCTGGAGCGCCTGCTCCTGGCCCTCACCGGGGAGCACGCCCAGGTGGCGGGGTATATGAAGGAGCTGACGCGGACGGGGCGGTATCAGGTCTCCGACAAGGTGCTCCAAAAGCTCCAGGGGGAGTTCGCCGCCGGCTTCTGCGACGACGAGCAGACCAAGGCGCAGATCGCCAAGACCTGGCAGGCGCACCGCTACCTCATCGACCCCCACACCGCCGTGGCCTTCCACGTGCTGGAGGAGTACCGCCGGGAGACGGGGGACCAGACCCCCGCCATCGCCGTCTCCACCGCCAGCCCCTTCAAGTTCTGCTCCGGGGTGCTGGACGCCCTGGGAGTGGGCGAGAAGGCCGAGGGCCTGGACATCCTGGACCAGTTGGCCCAGGTCACCGGCTGTCCCGTCCCCGCGCCCCTGGCCGGTCTGCGGGGCAAGGCCCCCCGGTTCACCCAGTGCACCGAGAAGGAGAAGATGGTGGACCAGGTGCTGGAAATGCTGTTGTAAGGTAGGTGAGGGCGTGGCTCTCTTCGCCATAGGCGACCTCCATCTCTCCCTGGGCTCCGCCAAGCCCATGGACGTGTTCGGCGGCGCCTGGGAAAACTATGTGGATAAGCTCCGCGCGGGCTTCCAGGCGGTGGGGCCGGAGGACACGGTGGTCCTGTGCGGCGACCTCTCCTGGGGGATGACCCTGGAGGAGGCGTTGCCCGACTTTCGGTTCCTGGACGCCCTGCCGGGGACCAAGTACATCGTCAAGGGCAACCACGACTACTGGTGGACCACCGCCAACAAGATGCTCACCTTCTGGGCGGAAAACGGCCTGACCACCCTCCGCCTGCTCCACAACAACTGCGCCTTTTACGGCGATGTGGCCCTCTGCGGCACCCGGGGCTGGTTCTTCGACCCCCAGCAGGCCGCCGCGGAGACCGACAAGGTCTACCGCCGGGAGCTTATGCGGCTGGAGCGGTCCCTCCAGGCGGCGGGGGAGGCGGCGGAGAAGCTGGCCTTTCTCCACTACCCGCCCAAGTACCAGGGCTACCTCTGCCGGGAGATCGTGGAGTTGCTGGAAAAATACCGGGTCTCCCGGTGCTTTTACGGCCATCTCCATGGCCCCGCCCACAAGCTGGCCATCCAGGGGGAGGCGGGCGGCGTGGACTACCGGATGGTGTCGGCGGACTACCTGGACTTCCAGCCGGAAAAAATATTGCGTTAAAATGAAAAAAAGGGTGGCAATTTTTTCCCCAATCTGTTAGAATAATGGCGTTGCGGGCCTGCTGCGGCCCAGTTTCGCTGTGACAAGGGGTCGCGGCCCAACAGGAGGAAACAGAAACATGAAGGTAATCAGCAAGACCAACGGCGAGCACAACACGGTAGAACTGGTCATCCAGGTGGACGCTCAAGCCTTTGACGAGGCGGTGAACAAGGTCTACCTGCGCCAGCGCAAGAACATCGGCATCCCCGGCTTCCGCAAGGGCAAGGTCCCCCGCAAGATGGTGGAGGCCATGTACGGCGCGGGGATCTTCTACGAAGACGCGGTGAACGACCTCTGCCCCGGGGCCTATGAGGAGGCCGTGGCGGCGGAGGGGCTCAAGCCCGCCGCCCGCCCTCAGATCGAGGTCACCCAGGTGGGCAAGGAGGGCGTCACCTTCAAGGCGGTCATCGCCCTGCGGCCGGAGGCCAAGCTGGGCGCCTACAAGGGCCTCACCGCCCCCAAGGACGTGGCCGAGGTCACCGACGCCGACATCGACGCCGAGATGGCCCCCTTCGTCCAGCGGGCCACCCGTCTGGTCTCCGTCAAACGCAAGGCCAAGAAGGGGGACACCGCCGTCATCGACTTCGAGGGCTTTGACAACGGCGTACCCTTCGAGGGCGGCAAGGCCGATGGCTTTAGCCTGGAACTGGGTTCCGGCTCCTTCGTCCCCGGCTTTGAGGACGGGGTGATCGGCATGAAGGCCGGGGAGGAGAAGGACCTGGACATCACCTTCCCCGAGGACTACACCCCGGAACTTGCCGGAAAGCCCGTGGTCTTCAAGGTCAAGGTCCAGGAGGTCAAGGAGCCCCAGAAGCCCGAGCTGGACGACGAGTTTGCCAAGGACGTCTCCGAGTTCGACACCCTGGCCGACTTCCGCAAGGACCTGGGCGAGAAGCTGAAGGCCCGCCGGGAGAGCCAGGCCCAGACCGAGTTTGAGCGCGCCATCACCGACCAGCTCATCGACAACACCCAGGCCGACGTGGCAGACGCCATCGTGGAACAGCAGGCCGACCGCATGATGGAGGACTACGCCATGCGGATCCAGAGCCAGGGCATCGCCTTTGACCAGTACCTGTCCATGATGGACCTGAGCGCGGAGTCCCTCCGGGCGGAGGCCATGGTGGGCGCCAAGCGCCGGGTCCTCAACGAGCTGGCCCTGGAGGCGGTGGCCAAGGCCGAGGGTCTGACGGTCTCCGACGAGGAAAAGGCGGCCGAGTACGAGCGCCTGGCCAAGGAGTACGACATGGAGGTGGACAAGGTCAAGGCCGCCGTGGCGGAGGAGGACCTGGCAAACGACCTTCTGTGGAAGAAGGCCGCCCAGTTCGTCATCGACAACGCCAAGGTGGGCAAGGCCCCCGCCAAGAAGGAGAAAACCCCCGCCAAGGCGGAGGGCGAAGGGGAGAAGAAGCCCGCGGCCAAGAAGGCCCCCGCCAAGAAGTCCGAGGGGGAGAAGAGCGCCGAGACGAAGCCCGCGGCCAAGAAAGCGGACGACGGGGCGGACAGCCCGGCGAAAAAACCCGCCGCCAAGAAGCCGGCGGCCAAGAAGGCGGCGCCCAAGAAGACCGAGGAATAAGCAGGGAATAACCGGCGCGGGGCAGGGTTATACTTTTGTGTAATACTGTCCCGCACCCATTTTATCAAAGGAGGATCCCACCATGGCTTTGATCCCGTATGTAGTAGAGCAGACCAACCGGGGCGAACGCTCTTACGATATCTTCTCCCGCCTGCTCAATGACCGCATCGTCATGCTCAGCGAGGAGGTCAACGCCGCCACCGCCAGCGTCATCGTGGCCCAGCTTTTGTTCCTGGAGGCCCAGGACCCCGACAAGGACATCCAGTTCTACATCAACAGCCCCGGCGGCTCCATCACCGACGGCATGGCCATCTACGACACCATGCAGTATATCAAGTGCGACGTGTCCACCATCTGCATCGGCCTGGGGGCCTCCATGGCCGCCTTCCTGCTCTCCGCGGGGGCCAAGGGCAAGCGTTTCGCCCTGCCCAACGCCGAGATCATGATCCACCAGCCCTCCGCCGGCACCCAGGGCCAGGTCACCGATATGGCCATCCACCTCAAGCGCTTTGAGGTCATCAAGAAACGGATGAACACCATCCTGGCGGCCAACACCGGCAAGAGCGTGGAGGAGGTCACCGCCGCCTGTGAGCGGGACAACTTTATGACCGCCGAGGAGGCCCTTCAGTTCGGCCTGATCGACAAGGTCATCACGAACCGGGAGTAAAGCCCTTCCTTTGAGGTGATACCATGGCTAAGCAAGACAATATCCGCTGTTCCTTCTGCGGCAAGCACCAGGAGCAGGTGAACCGCATCATCGCCGGCCCCGGCGCGTATATCTGCAACGAGTGCGTCCACCTGTGCATGAGCATCCTGGAGGATGAGGAGGACGAGGACCTGGGCGAGGCCCGGCTGAACCAGGAGCAGGGCCTGGAGTCCATCCCCACCCCCCAGGAGATCCACGCCGTGCTGGACGAGTATATCATCGGCCAGGAGGAGGCTAAGGTGGCCCTGTCGGTGGCTGTCTACAACCACTATAAGCGGGTCTACCTGGGCAGTGAGGAGGACGAGGTGGAGCTCCAGAAGAGCAACATCCTCCTCATGGGCCCCACCGGCTGCGGCAAGACCATGTTCGCCCAGACCCTGGCCCGCATCCTCAAGGTCCCCTTCGCCATCGCCGACGCCACCACCCTCACCGAGGCCGGCTACGTGGGCGACGACGTGGAGAACATCCTCCTGCGCCTGGTCCAGGCCGCCGACTACGATATCGAGTTGGCCCAGCGGGGCATCATCTACGTGGACGAGATCGACAAGATCGCCCGCAAGAGCGAGAACACCTCCATCACCCGGGACGTGTCCGGGGAGGGGGTACAGCAGGCCCTGCTGAAGATCCTGGAGGGCACGGTGGCAAACGTCCCGCCCCAGGGCGGCCGGAAGCACCCCCACCAGGAGTTCATCCAGATCGACACCAAGAACATCCTCTTCATCTGCGGCGGCGCCTTTGACGGGCTGGAGAAGATCATCGAAAACCGCCTGGACAAAAAGACCATCGGCTTCGGCGCCCAGGTCCACACGAAAAAGGAGCGGGAGCGCATGGACATCCTCAAGGAGGTCCAGCCCCACGACCTTTTGAAGTTCGGCATCATCCCGGAGCTTGTGGGCCGCCTGCCCGTGCTCACCACCGTCAGCGCCCTGAACCGGGAGCAGTTGGTGGAGATCCTGACCAAGCCCAAAAACGCCCTGGTCAAGCAGTACCAAAAACTGCTGGCCTATGACGAGGTGGAGTTGGAGTTCCAGCCCGAGGCGCTGGAGGCCGCCGCGGACGCGGCGCTGGACCGGGGCATCGGCGCCCGGGGCCTCCGGGCGGTGCTGGAGGGGGTCATGACCCAGATCATGTACGACATCCCCAGCCAGAGCGACATCGTCAAGGTCACCGTCACCCCCGCCTGCGTCCGGGAAGGAGCCCAGCCCATCCTGGAGCGGGACGCCAAGCGGGTCAAGCGCCCGGCGGACAAGCGGGAAGACCCCCGCCGCCGGGATGTGTCCTAACTGAAACGAGAAGGGCGATAATTACATGGGTAGTTATCGCCCTTTTTCTCAACGGCAAAAGGAGGGCTGTCCATGACCGTAAACGTGAGAACGGGGGCCAAAATGCCCGTTCTGCCCCTGCGGGGCCTGGTGGTATTTCCCGGGATGCTCCTCCACTTCGATGTGGCCCGGGCCCAGGCGGTGAAGGCCCTGGACCGGGCCATGGCCGCCGGGAGCCCCATCTTCCTGGTCCCCCAGCGGGACCTCTCCGTGGAGGATCCCAAGCCCCAGGACCTCTATGAGGTGGGGACGATCTGCTCCATCCGCCAGCTTCTGCGCCTGCCCGGCGGCGGCGCGCGGGTGCTGGTGGAGGGCAAACAGCGCGGCCGCGTGGCCCAGGTGACCAAGACCGCCCCCTACATAGAAGGGGAGGTGGCGGAGATCGCCCAGCCCCGCCGGGGCCGCAACACCCCCCGCACCGAGGCCCTCATCCGCCAGACCTACGAGGTCTACGAGGCCTACGCCCAGCTGGCCCCCACCGCCCCGGAGACCCTGCTGGCCGTGCTGGGCAGTGACGACGCGGGCTATATCGCCGACCACATCGCCCAAAATAGCTCCATCCGCTTTGAGGACAAACAGGCCATCCTGGAGGAACTGCGGCCCGTGCGGCGGCTGGAAAAGCTGTGCCGCCTGCTCCAGCGGGAGGTGGATATCCTCAAGCTGGAGGAGGACGTGGAGGCCAAGGTCCGCCAGGGTCTGGAGCAAAACCAGCGGGACTACTACCTCCGGGAACAGCTTCGGGTCATCCAGACGGAGCTCGGGGAGGGGGAGGACGACGACCTGGCCGAGTACCGCCAGCGGATCGCCCAGGCCGGTCTGCCCCCGGAGGTGGAGGAGCGGCTTTTGAAGGAGCTCAGCCGCCTGGAAAAACAGCCCTACGGCTCGGCGGAGGCCGCCGTGTCCCGGAACTACCTGGACGTGTGCCTGGAGCTCCCCTGGGGCGTGACCACCCCGGACCGGGCCGACGTGGGGGAGGCCCGCAAGGTGCTGGACGCGGAGCACTACGGGCTGGAAAAGGTGAAGGAGCGCATTTTGGAATTTGTGGCCGTGCGCCAGCTGGCCCCGGACGTGAAGGGCCAGATCCTGTGCCTGGTGGGCCCGCCGGGGGTGGGCAAGACCTCCGTGGCCCTGTCGGTGGCCAAAGCCCTGGGGCGGAAGCTGGCCCGCATCTCCCTGGGCGGCGTCCACGACGAGGCGGAGATCCGGGGCCACCGCAAGACCTATATCGGCGCCATGCCCGGGCGGATCATCTCCGGCATCCGCACCGCCGGGTCCCGCAACCCGGTGCTGGTGCTGGACGAGGTGGACAAGCTGGGCTACGACGGCCGGAGCGACCCCACCGCCGCTCTGTTGGAGGTGCTGGACCCGGAGCAGAACGCCGCCTTCCGGGACAACTTTCTGGAACTGCCCTTCGACCTGTCCCAGGTCCTCTTTATCACCACCGCCAACACCCTGGACCCCATCCCCCGGCCCCTGCGGGACCGCATGGAGATCATCGAGCTGCCCAGCTACACCGACGAGGAAAAGCGCCACATCGCCAAGGGCTACCTCCTGCCCCGGCAGCTTCAGCGCCACGGTCTGGAAAAGGGCCGCCTGAAGCTCACCGACGCCGCCCTGCGCCGGATCGTCACCGCCTACACCCGGGAGTCCGGGGTGCGGATGCTGGAACAGCAGCTGGCCAAGGTGTGCCGCAAGGCCGCCATGCGGCTGGCCTCTGGGGAGGTCAAGGCGGTCAGCGTGACGGAGAAAAACCTGGAGGACTACCTGGGCGTGCCCAAATACCACCCCGAGCGCCGGGCGTTGGAGGCCCGGGTGGGGGTGGTGAACGGCCTCGCCTGGACGGAGATGGGGGGCGAACTGCTGGAGGTGGAGGTCAGCGTCATGCCCGGCTCGGGCAAGATCGAGCTCACCGGCAACCTGGGGGACGTGATGAAGGAGTCCGCCCACGCGGCCCTGAGCTGTATCCGCTGTCGCGCCGCCCAGCTGGACCTGGCGGAGAACTTCTATAAGACACGGGACATCCACGTCCACTTTCCCGAGGGGGCGGTGCCCAAGGACGGCCCCTCCGCCGGCATCGCCATCGTCACCGCCATGGCCTCCGCCCTCACCGGCATCCCCGTGGCCGCCGGTCTGGCCATGACCGGGGAGGTGACCCTGCGGGGCCGGGTGCTGCCCATCGGCGGCCTGCGGGAGAAGACCATGGCCGCCCTGCGAAACGGCGTCCGGCGGGTCATCCTCCCGGCGGAGAACGAAAAGGACCTGGCCGAGATCGACCAGGAGGTGCGGGAAAAACTCCAGTTCATCCCGGTGGACCAGGTGGACCAGGTGCTGGCCCAGGCGCTGGAGCGTCTGCCCGCCGGGCGGGCCCAGGAGGCGGAGTTTCCCTACGTCCCCGGCCCGGTGGCGGAGCCGCGGCCCGGTCTGCGGCAGTGAGGTGAGCGGGATGGGACCCAACTGGAACAAGGCGGAGTTCGTCCGCTCCGCCGTCAAGCCCGCCGACTTTCCCCGGGACGGCCTTCCCCAGATCGTCTTCTCCGGCCGGTCCAACGTGGGCAAATCCTCGGTGATCAACCGGCTTTTGAACCGTAAAAACTTCGCCCGGGTGGGCGCCGTCCCGGGCAAGACCACCCACATCAACTACTTCCTCATCGACCAGGCCCTCTACCTGGTGGACCTGCCTGGGTACGGCTACGCCAAGGTCTCCCAGGCGGAGCGGGACCGCTGGGGCAGGCTCATCGAGGCCTGGTTCGCGGACAGCGCCCAGATGGCCCTTGGTGTCATGCTGGTGGACCTGCGCCACAAGCCCACGGCGGACGACATCACCATGGGCCAGTGGTACGCCGCCAGCGGCAAGCCCTACGTGGTGGTGGCAAACAAGCTGGACAAGGTGAAAAAGAGCGAACTAGCGGGCAACATCGCCCTCATCCGGGAGACCCTGGCCCTGCCTGACACGGTAAAGCTCATCCCCTTTTCCGCCGAGAAGGGGGACGGGAAGCAGGAGCTTTTGGGGGAGATCGCGGCCCATCTGAGGGGGGACGAGACGTGAGATATGTACGCATCCAAAAGGAGAGCGGCCCCATGTGGGGCCAGGTGCGGGGGGAGACGGTCTTCTGCCTGGCCCACGCCCCCTACCTGGGGCTGGTGCCCACGGGGGAGAGCCTGCCCCTGGCGAAATGCCGCCTGCTGGCCCCGGCGGAGCCCAGCAAGATCGTCTGCGTGGGGAAAAACTACTACGACCACGCCATGGAGATGGGGGACGGCGTGCCCGACCACCCCATCCTGTTCCTCAAGGGCCCCAACGTCCTCCAGGACCCGGAGACCCCCATCACCGCCCCGGACTTTGTCACCCGGGTGGACTACGAAGGGGAGCTGGCCGTGGTCATCGGCAGGCGGGCCAAAAACGTGAAGGCCCAGGACGCCGGGGACTATATCCTGGGCTACACCTGCTTCAACGACGTCACCGCCCGTCTGGTCCAGCAGGAGGACGGCCAGTGGGTCCGGGCCAAGAGCATGGATTCCTTCGGCCCCTGCGGTCCCTGGATCACCGACGAGGTGGACCCCGGCGACCTGGCCATCACCACCCGCCTGAACGGCCAGGTGGTCCAGCAGAGCCGCACCAGCCGTTTTATGCACAGCGTCCCCGCCCTGATAGAGTTCATCACCGCCTCCATGACCCTGGAGCCGGGGGATCTGATCTCCACCGGCACCCCCGCCGGCATCGGCCCCATGGCGGACGGGGACAGGGTGGAGGTGGAGATCCAGGGGATCGGCGTGCTGGCAAACCCGGTGGCCCTACCCAAAATCAAACGCTAATAGAGGCGAAAAAGCCGCCGCCGCGAACAGTCGCGGCGGCGGTTTTCGGCTTCACGGGGAGGTCACAGCTTGTCGGAGTCCACCAAAATGTTGTCGGTGCCGTGTTCCTCAAATTCACTGATGTAAGCGTCGATCCGGCTGGCCAGCTCGGGGTAGTTGGACTCGTCGATGGGGGGGTCGTCCATGTCCCGCCGGGCCAGGTCCTCCGCCAGGATGTCGAAAAACACGTCGTTTTCGTACTGCATGATGGCCTCGTGGATGCCGCCCTCGGCAAAGGCCCGGGAGGGGACGATCTCCCCTTCGTAGATCTCCGCCAGGGAGGGCATCCCCTCCTGGGCGGCCCGGAGAAAGAGCAGGGACTCCACCCGGTCGTAGTCCCGGATGCGGTCGTCCCCCCGGGTGGAATTCAAGATCCAGTTGCCGATGTACACCATATCCAAAAGACGGCGAAATTCCTTCTTCGTCAATTCGATCTTCAACGCGACCCCTCCTATCGGCGCCAGACTTACCCCTCTATTATAGCGCCTTTTCCGCCGTTGTCAAACCCCCAAATGGTGGCAGTTCCGCCCCATCCGGGGCACAGGGAGGAAAAGTGAATTTTTCTGTTGAAATGCGGGAGGGAATGGGATATAATAGCCCTAGCGGCCACTGCGCCGCCCAAGAGCAAGGAGGTCATTATCATGGCGAAGATCACCAAAGACACCATCGTCGGCGATATCCTGGACATTGCCCCCGAGGCCGCGCCCATCTTTATGTCCATCGGTATGCACTGCCTGGGCTGTCCCGCCTCCCGGGGGGAGACGGTGGAGCAGGCCTGCGCCGTCCACGGCATCCCCGTTGACGAGGTGCTGGGCAAGCTCAACGAGCTGGTGAGCGAGTAAAATCACGCTGCGAAAAAGAGCGGCTCTGCCGCTCTTTTTTCATAGAGGAGGGGAGCGGTATGGCTCCGCGTCTGACCCCTAGACTGCAAACCGTCGCCCGCCGGGTCCCCGCCGGGTCCCGTCTGGCCGACGTGGGCACCGACCACGCCTATCTGCCCGCCTGGCTGTTGGAGACCGGCGCGATCCCCTTCGCCGTCTGTACCGATCTGCGCCCCGGCCCCCTGGCCCGGGCCCGGGAGACGGTGGAACGCCGCGGCGTGGCCGACCGGGTCTCCCTGCGGCTGTGCGACGGCCTTTCGGGCGTGGAGGCCGGGGAGGTGGACTGCGTCGCCATCGCCGGCATGGGCGGGGAGACCATCCTTGGGATCCTGGCCGCCGCCCCCTGGGTCCGGGAGAAGACCTGCGTCGTCCAGCCCATGAGCTCCCTGGCCGACCTGCGGGGCGGCCTTGCCCCCCTGGGGCTCCACATCGCCCGGGAGACCCTGGCCCAGGAGGGGGAGACCCTCTACGTGGTCATGGACCTGGCCCCCGGGGCGGAGGGGCCCCTGACGGCGGCCCAACTTCAGGTGGGCCGGGCGGAAAACCACCGGGGCGACCCCCTGTGGCCCCGGTATCTTCAACAGGAGTTCGACCGGGCCCGCCGGGCCCTGGCGGGGCTGGAGCGGTCCCAAAAGCCGGAAGACGAGGCCCGGGGGCAGGCGCTCCGAAACGCCCTGGCCGGACTGCGGGAAATGATGGAGGGGATCTGACATGGCAACGGTGAAGGAGATCTATCAATACGTAGACGCCCGGGCCCCCTTTGGCCTCCAGATGGACTTTGACAACGCCGGGTTCCTGGTGGGCCGGGCCGGGGCGGAGGTCAGGAAGGTCCTGGTGAGCCTGGATATCACCCCGGAGGTGGTCCGGGAGGCCAGGGACGTGGGCGCGGAGCTCATCGTGGCCCACCACCCGGTGATCTTCCACCCCGCGCCCTCCGTCACCGACGAGACGGGGACCGGGCGGGTACTGCTGGAACTGATCGAGGGCGGCGTGGCCGCCATCTGCGCCCACACCAACCTGGACGCGGTGGCCGAAGGGGTGAACGACGCCCTGGCCCGGGCTCTTGACCTGGCGGAGGTGACCCTGCTCGCCCAGGACGGGGTAGACCCCCAGGGCCGCCCTTACGGCATCGGCCGGGTGGGCACGGCGCCGGAGCGGTCCCCGGCCCAGTTCGCCGCCTTTGTGAAGCGGGCCCTGGGGGCCGGGAGCGTCCGCTACGCCGACGGGGGCCGGCCCATCCGCCGGGTGGCGGTGGGGGGCGGCGCCTGCGGCGGGATGTGGCGGGACGCCCTGGCCCAGGACTGCGACGCCCTGGTGACCGCGGACGTGAAGTACAGCGACTTTCTGGACGCCAAGGCCCAGGGCCTCACCCTGCTGGACGCGGGGCACTACCCCACGGAAAACGTGGTCTGCCCGGTGCTGGCGGGCTGGCTGAGAGAGGGCTTTCCGGCGGTGGAGGTCGCCCTGAGCCGGACCCACCGGGAGGTTTTTGCCTGTCTGTGACGCCCGGGGCTTGCCAAGCGGAGGAGAATGTGGTAAAATACCAGGCGAGCAATTTTTACAAACAACGAAAGGGTCGATATTATGTCCGGACATTCCAAGTGGCACAACATCCAAAAAACCAAGGGCGCGGCGGACGCCAAGCGGTCCCAGATCTTCACCAAGATCGCCAAGGAGATGATCGTGGCGGTGAAGACCGGCGGCAGCGGCGACCCCGCCAACAACTCCCGCCTGGCCACCGTTATCGCCAAGGCCAAGGCCGCCAATATGCCCAACGACAACATCAAGCGCACCATCGACCGGGCCCTGGGCTCGGGCAACTCCGACGCCTATGAGAACGTCACCTACGAAGGCTACGGCCCCAGCGGCGTGGCCGTGATCGTGGAGGCCCTCACCGACAATCGCAACCGCACCGCCCCCATGGTCCGCCACCTCTTCGACAAATACGGCGGCAACCTGGGCGCCACCGGTTGCGTCTCCTGGTCCTTCGACCAAAAGGGCGTGATCGTCATTGAGAAAGAGGACCTGGACGAGGATACCGTCATGATGGACGCCCTGGACGCCGGGGCCGCCGACTTTGAGGCCCAGGAGGAGGTCTTTGAGGTCACCACCACCCCGGACGACTTCGCCGCCGTCCTCTCCGCCCTGGAGGACAAGGGCTACTCCTTCCTCTCCGCCGAGGTGGCCATGGTCCCCCAGAACTACGTTAAGCTGGAGAGCGAGGAGGACATCAAGAACATGGAGAAGCTCATCGAGCTCCTGGAGGACGACGACGACGTGCAGAACGTCTACCACAACTGGGACCAGGACTGATCCCCCGCAGACAAACAGACGGCGCGGCCCATTTGGGCCGCGCCGCTTTTTGTTCTCTCGCGCCAGGGGAGAGGTATAATCCCGGCCCCGCCGCCCATACTAACCCCATCCATATTTGGGAGGCGTGGGTATGAAGATGACCAACCGGGAGTACAACAAATACGTGGAGAGCAAGGCCAAGCCCTCGCCCATCTGGAAGGACCTGTGCTGGGCCTTTTTGGTGGGCGGGGCGATCTGCGCGGGCGGGCAGGGGCTCACCGCCCTCTACCAGTACCTGGGCGCCTCCAAGGAGGACGCGGGCACCTGGACCTCCATCACCCTGATCTTTCTGGCCGCCCTGCTCACCGGCCTGGGCGTCTTTGACGACATCGCCAAGCGGGCCGGGGCGGGGACGCTGGTGCCCATCACCGGCTTTTCCAACGCCATGAGCTCCCCGGCCCTGGAGTTCAAGAGCGAGGGCCTGGTCCTGGGCACCGGGGCCAAGCTGTTCACCGTGGCCGGTCCCGTCCTGGTCTACGGCATCTCCGCCAGCGTCCTCTACGGCATCATTTTGTGCCTGGTGGGCCTGCTGGGGCAGTAGCGTCCCCTTCCTCCGCGTCCTCCGCCATGGTCTCCAGCAGGAAGCTCACGGGCCGAAACCCGTCGTTGCAGGAGATCATGGCGGATCTTTTGTTTTTCATCCACCCGTGGTAGAAGTCCTCCCCGCCGTGGGCCAGGGCCATGACGAAGGGGGAGACGCTGTCCCACGCGCTGGGGCAGAAGCCCTCCGGCCTCGCCCAGCCGTTGGCGATGAACACCTGCCCCTCCCGCATATCGCAGGGGTTTTCCATGGGATTTTCATACCGCTCCATCAAGTCGGGGTAACAGGCCGCCCGCATGACGGTGATCCTGACCTTTTTCATGGCGTGTCTCCTTTTCCCTCGTTTTCCCGAGCCTTTTGAAATGCCTGGGCGACGGGCCGGGCGGGGGAGGGGAGCTGGCTCTGCCGCACCAGGGCCCGGATCTGCCCCAGGGCGGCCTCCACCTCCTCCCGAAGGGCGGTGGCGGAGACCCGCAGGGCCCCGTGGCCCAGGATGATGACCTGCACCAGCCCGTCGGAGGTGGCCACCCGCACCCGGTTGTCCTTGCCCAGGCGGTAGGTGGCCCGCTCGATGTAGGCGTCGGCGGTCTCCGCCTCCTTGGTGTAGACCACGGTGATGTTCCCCTGCTTCTCCACCGTCTCCACCCCGCCGTGGACCTTGTACGCGTCAAACACCAGGATGACCCGGTTGCCCCGGTAGCCCTGGTAGTTCCGCAGGACCTCCGTGAGGGCGGCCCGGGCGGCGTCCAGGTCCCGCTGGGCCATGGTCTTGAGCTCCTCCCAGGCGAAGATGATGTTGTACCCGTCCACCAGCAGATACTCCGTCCTGCCCGGGCCCAGGTCCACCTCCACCTTGTCGGGCAGGGTGGGGGCCGGCTTGGGGGTGGACATGGGCCGGGGGCCGGGGGACTTGATGGGCCCGTAGGTGCGCTCAAAGATGGCCTGGAGCTCCGCGTCCTGGGCGGCGGTGCCGGTGTAGACGGTGGGGGCCCCGGCCCGGGAGACCGCCCGGGCGTCCTCCACCGCCCCGTCCTGGAGCCGCAGACCGCTGGAGACGTGGGCGTGGGCGGGCACCTCCCGCCAGAGGACGATGTGCCCCGCGCCGTGGGAGCAGAACACCGAGTCCGCCGGGTTCTCCGTGTCCCGCTCCGGGTCGTAGCCCATGGCCTCCACCACCCGCTCCTGGTCCCGGCAGGGGCGGTAGCCCCCCAGCTGACAGCTCAGCCGTCCCAGGCCGTGGGTGTAGGCCGCCACCTGGGCGGGGTAGTCCCCAAAGGCGGCCACGCTCACCGAGCCGACGAGCCGTACCTCCTCCCCCACGGTCTCCGGGGCGCCGGTCTCCGCCCCCATCTGGCTCAGGTCGGACAGAGCCCGGCCCACATAGCTCTGGGGCAGCTCCAGCCGGAAGTCGAACCAGGGCTCCAGCAGGACGCTCTGGCCGGACATCAGCCCTTGCCGCAGGGCCCGGCAGGCGGCCTGGCGGAAGTCGCCCCCCTCGGTGTGCTTGGGGTGGGCCCGGCCGGCCACCAGGGTGATGTTCAGATCGGTGACCGGGGAGCCGGTGAGCACCCCGGGGTGACTGCGGCCCATGAGGGAGCTGAGAGCCAGCCTCTGCCAGGTGGGGTCCAGCATCTCCTGGGGGCAGTCGGCATAGAAGTGGAGCCCGCTGCCCGGCGGGGCGGGCTCCAGGAGCAGATGCACCTCCGCATAGTGCCGCAGGGGCTCGAAGTGCCCCACGCCCAGGGCGGGGGCGGCCAGGGTCTCCCGGTAGACGATGGCCCCGGGGCCGAAGTCGCAGGAGAGGCCGAAGCGGTCGGCCAGCACCCGGCGCAGGATCTCCGCCTGCACGTCCCCCATCAGATGGACGTGGATGGCCCGGTTTTGCCCGTCCCAGCTGACGTGGAGCTGGGGGTCCTCCTCCGCCAGCCGCTGGAAGTGCTGATAGGCCCCGTGGGGGTCCTGCCCCTCGGGCAGGAGGACCTGATAGGCCCGCACGGGCTGGAGGGCGGGGGCCTCCGGGCCGGGGGCGTCCCCAAAGACCTGTCCGGGCAGGGCGTGGGTGAGGCCGGTGACGGCGCACAGCGTCCCCGCCGGGGCCTGGTCGATGACCTGGAATTTCTCCCCGGAGTAGAGCCGGATCTGATCCACCTTCTCCTCCCACACCCGCTCCTGATCCACGCCCGGGCGCTGGTTGGAGAGGGTGGTCTTCACCTTCAGGCACCCCCCGGTGATCTTCAGGTGGGTCACCTGTCCGCCCCCCTGGGGGTGCTCCACCTTGTAGACCTGGGCGGAGAAGCTCTCCGGGTAGGTCCGGCGGGGGAGCAGGGCCTCCAGGCCCTCCAGGAGCTCCGCCACCCCCTCCACCTTCAGCGCCGAGCCGAACCAGCAGGGGAACAGCTTGCGCTGGGCGATCAGTCCGGGGAGCGCGTCAGGGGAGAGGGCGCCCTTGTCCAGATACTCGGCCAAAAACGCCTCGTCGCACAGGGCCACCGACTCCCAAAACGCCTCCCCCCGGGGCCCGGAGAAGTCCACACAGCGGTCGCTGAGCGCCCGGTGGAGCTCCCCCATCAGGTTCTCCTCCCCCCGGTTGGGGAGGTCCATCTTGTTGCAAAAGAGGACGGTGGGCACGCCGTACCGCTCCAACAGCCGCCACAGGGTCCGGGTGTGGCTCTGCACCCCGTCGGTGCCGCTGACCACCAGCAGCGCGCAGTCCATCACCCCCAGGGCCCGCTCCATCTCGGCGGAGAAGTCCACGTGGCCGGGGGTGTCCAGCAGGGTGATCTGCCGCTGACCCAGGGGGAAGACCGCCTGCTTGGAGAAGATGGTGATGCCCCGCTCCCGCTCCAGGGCGTCGGTGTCCAAAAAGCTGTCCCGGTGGTCCACCCGCCCCAGGGCGCGCAGCTGCCCGGCGGTGTAGAGGATGGCCTCGGACAGGGTGGTCTTGCCCGCGTCCACATGGGCCAGAATGCCCAGCACCGTGTTCTCCACGCCCCGCACCCCCTTCCTCGGATGTATGATCCCCAGCTATTTTACCACAAAACGCCCCAGGGGACAAGGGCGGGCGGCCCCGCGCGCCCTTTCCGCGGGGAGAAAAGAAAGGGGAGAGGCGCGGCTACGCGCGGCGTTGCCCCCAAAAAGGCGCAAATCCCGGCCCGGCGATTGACTTTGCCGGCGTTTCTAGGTATGATGGGCAGGAGAAACGACGGCGGGAGGCGAGGCCCATGGACCGTGAAAAGCAGACCCAGCGGGAACAGTGTCTGGTCCGGCGGCGGGGGCTCTCCCCCCAGGCGCGGGCGGAATACAGCGCCGCCATTTGCCGGCATTTAGCGTCCCTCGCCGAGCTGGAGAGGGCGGCGGTGATCTTCTCCTACCGGGCCGTGGAGGACGAGGCGGACCTGCGCGCCTTCCACGCCTGGGCGGCGGAGCGGGGGAAGGAACTGGCCTTTCCCGTCTCCCGTCCCGGCGGGGAGATGGGGGCCTACGCCCCCGGCGGCCCGGAGGACTGGCGGCAGGGCCGGTACGGCATTTGGGAGCCGGACCCGGACCGCTCCCGCCTCATCCCGCCCCAGGAGCTGGACGCCGTCCTCCTGCCCTGCGTGGGTTTTGACGGCCAGGGCGGGCGGCTGGGCCACGGCGGGGGGTACTACGACCGCTACCTCCCCCTGTGCCCCCGGGCGCGGCGCGTCCTCGCCGCCTTTGAGGCCCAGCGTCTGGCGCGGGTGAGCGCCCGGCCCTGGGACCAGCGGGCGGAGCTCGTCGTCACCGAGATGGGGGTTTTCCGGGCCCCATGACTTGACAGAGCGGGCCCTGGCAAGCTATACTAGTTCCTGTCGCGGGCGCATAGAATGGCTCATATATTTTGGAAGAACGCACGGAAAGGAGCAGGCGTATGCGTTTTACCAAGATGGAGGGCCTGGGCAACGACTATGTGTACCTGGACTGCACCCAAACCGCCCCGGGCGATCTGCCCGGCCTGGCCAAGGCGGTCTCCGACCGGCACTTCGGCGTGGGGAGCGACGGGCTCATCTGTATTTTCCCCTCGGCGATCGCCGACTTCCGCATGGCCATCTTCAACGCCGACGGCTCCCAGGCGGAGATGTGCGGCAACGGCATCCGCTGTGTGGGCAAATTCGTCCACGACAAGGGTTTGACGGACAAGACCGGGCTGACCGTGGAGACGTTGGCTGGTGTAAAGGTACTTACCTTGTCAGTCAGAAACGGAAAAGTGGACCAGGTGACGGTGGATATGGGGATGCCGACCCTGGAGCCGCCCCGGACCGTCACTGTGGGAGGCCAGTCATTTCAAGGCTTTCCCGTCTCGGTGGGCAACCCCCACTTCGTGATCCCCGCGGACAGTGTAAAGGGCTTTGACTTGTCAGCCTGCGCCCCTCTCTCCGCCCCCAATCCCGCCTTTCCCTGGGGGGTGAATGTGGAGATCGTGGAGGTCCTGGCCCCCGACCGGGTGCTGATGCGGGTGTGGGAGCGGGGCAGCGGGGAGACCCTGGCCTGCGGCACCGGGGCCTGCGCCGCCGTCTGCGCCTGCGCCCGCCAGGGCCTCACCGGCCGAGCGGTGACGGTGGCCCTCTTGGGGGGCGAGCTCCAGATCCGCTGGGACGAGGCGGACGAGCACATCTACATGACCGGCCCGGCCAGGACGGTCTTTGAAGGGGAGTGGCCCGACCACAGGGTCCCTTGACATACAAAGGAGGAACAGACCATGGCAAAGATCAACGAAAACTTTCTCAAGCTGCCGGGGGGCTATCTCTTCCCGGAGATCGGCCGCCGGGTGCGGGCCTTTTCGGCGGAGAACCCGCCCATGCCCCTCATCCGCCTGGGCATCGGGGACGTGACCCTGCCCCTGGCCCCCGCGGTGGTGGAGGCCATGGCCAAGGCCACGGCGGAGATGGGGGTCAAGGAGACCTTCCGGGGCTACTGCGAGGAGACCTGCGGGGCCTACGACTTCCTCCGCTTCGCCATCCGGGACAGCTACCGGGCCCGGGGCGTGGACATCGCCGACGATGAGATCTTCGTCTCCGACGGCGCCAAGAGCGACTGCGGCAACATCGGGGACATTTTCTCGGTGGACAACGTGGTGGCGGTGTGCGACCCGGTCTACCCCGTCTATGTGGACACCAACGCCATGGCGGGCCGGGCGGGGGAGTACGATGGGGAGAAGTGGACCCGGCTCATCTACCTGCCCTGCACCGCCGAAAACGGCTTTTTCCCCGCCCTCCCGGAGGGGGACAGGGTCCCGGACCTCATCTACATCTGCTCCCCCAACAACCCCACCGGCGCGGCGGCCACGGCGGAGCAGTTGAAGCGGTGGGTGGACTACGCCAACGCCCACGACAGCGTGATCCTGTTCGACAGCGCCTACGAGGCGTTCATCACCACCCCCGGCGTGCCCCACAGCATCTTTGAGATCCCCGGGGCCAAGACCTGCGCCATCGAGTTCCGCTCCTTCTCCAAGACCGCCGGGTTTACCGGCAACCGCTGTGCCTACACCGTCATCCCCAAGGCCTTGGAGCGGGGCGGGGCCAGCCTGAACCAGCTCTGGAACCGCCGCCAGGGAACCAAGTTCAACGGCGTGCCCTACGTCATCCAGCGGGCCGCCGAGGCGACCCTGACCCCCGAGGGCCAGGCCCAGACCCAGGAGGCCATCGCCTACTACCTCCGCAACGCCCAGGTCATCCGCCAGGGGCTGGAGAAGGCGGGCCTGACCGTCTACGGCGGGGTGGACGCCCCCTACATCTGGGCCCGGACGCCGGAGGGCGTGGGCTCCTGGGACTTCTTCGACAAACTGCTCCGCCAGGCGTGTGTGGTCACCACCCCCGGCGCCGGCTTCGGCCCCAGCGGGGAGGGCTACATCCGCCTCACCGCCTTCGGCGACGCCGCCGCCACCCAGGAGGCCGTGGAGCGCATCGTCAAGGTCCTGTAAGCGGCCGCTTGCCGCCCACAACCAAAAAATACCGGCGCGACAAATCGTCGCGCCGGTGTTTTTTCATGGGGTGAGGGTCAGACCCGGCCAATGTCGTGGCGGAAGGTCATGTCCTGGAAGTGGATGGGCGTCGCGGCGGCGTAGGCGGCGTCGATGGCCGCCTCCAGGGTGGGGGCCACGGCGGTGACGCCCAGCACCCGGCCGCCGTTGGTGACGATCTGGCCGTCCTTCTGCGCCGTGCCGGCGTGGAAGACTACGGCGTTTTCCACCCGGTCCAGCCCCTCGATGGGGTAGCCCTTGCCGTAGCTGCCCGGGTAGCCCCCGGAGGCCAGCACCAGACAGCAGGCGGCCTCCGCCCTCCAGCGGATGTCCGCCTTGTCCAGCCGCCCCTCCCGGCAGGCCAGGAGAATGTCCAGCAGGTCGCTGTCCAGCAATGAGAGGACCGCCTGGCACTCCGGGTCGCCGAAGCGGGCGTTGTACTCCACCACTCGGGGCCCGTCGGGGGTGAGCATCAGGCCGAAGTAGAGCACCCCCTGGAAGGGGCGGCCCTCCGCCGCCATGGCCCGCACCGTGGGGAGGAAGATCTCCTCCATGCACTGCTGGGCAAGCTGGGGGGTGTAGTAGGGGGAGGGGGAGATGGCGCCCATGCCGCCGGTGTTGGGGCCCCGGTTGCCGTCATAGGCCCGCTTGTGGTCCTGGGAGGAGGTCATGGGGACGACGGTCGCCCCGTCGCAGAAGGCCAGCACGGTGACCTCCGGGCCGGTCATGCACTCCTCGATGACCACCTTGGCGCCGGAGGCGCCGAACTTCTTGTCCACCATCATGGCCTGGACCGACTCCAGCGCCTCCTCCACCGTCTGGGCCACCACCACGCCCTTGCCCAGGGCCAGGCCGTCGGCCTTGACCACGATGGGCGCGCCCTGGGCGCGGATGTAGTCCTGGGCGGCGGCCAGGTCGGTGAAGGTCTCATACTTCGCGGTGGGGACGCCGTACTTTTTCATCAGTTCCTTGGAAAACGCCTTGCTGGCCTCAATGATGGCGGCGTTCTGCCGGGGGCCGAAGGCGGGGATGCCCGCGGCCTCCAGAGCGTCCACCATGCCAAGAGCCAGGGGGTCGTCCGGGGCCACCACCACCAGGTCCATGGCGTTGTCCTTCGCCCATTTCACCATGGCGTCCACGTCGGTGGCCTTGATATCCACGCACTGGGCGACCTGGGCGATGCCGCCGTTGCCGGGGGCGCAGTAGAGCTCGGTGACCTTGGGGGACTGTTTTAGCTTCCAGCAGATGGCGTGTTCCCGCCCGCCGGAACCCACAACGAGGACTTTCATATGGGATACCTCCCTTAAAGGATCAGTGGTGGAACAGGCGCATGCCGGTGAAGCACATGACCATGTTGTACTTATCGGCGGTAGCGATCACGTGGTCGTCCCGGATGGAGCCGCCGGGCTCGGCGATGTAGCTGACCCCGGACTTCCGGGCCCGCTCCACGTTGTCCCCGAAGGGGAAGAACGCGTCCGAGCCGCAGGTCACCCCGGTCTGCCGGGCGATCCACGCCTTTTTCTCCGCCGCGGTCAGCACCTCGGGCTTGACCTGGAAGGTCTGCTGCCAGACCCCGTCGGCCAGAACGTCCTCGTACTCGTCGGAGAGGTAGACGTCGATGGCGTTGTCCCGGTCGGGGCGGCGGATGTTCTCCACGAAGGAGAGGCCCAGCACCTTGGGGTGCTGGCGCAGCAGCCAGTTGTCCGCCTTTTGCCCGGCCAGGCGGGTGCAGTGGATGCGGCTCTGCTGGCCCGCGCCCACGCCGATGGCCTGGCCGTCCTTCACGTAGCACACCGAGTTGGACTGGGTGTATTTCAGCGTAATGAGGGCCACGATCATGTCGGTGACCGCCTCGGGGGGCAGGGTCTTGTTGGCGGTGACGATGTTGGAGAGCAGGTCGGGGCCGATCTTAAAGTCGTTGTGCCCCTGCTGGAAGGTGACGCCAAACACGTCCTTGAGCTCTTCGGGGGCGCAGTGGTAGGCGGGGTCGATCTGCACCACGTTGTAGTTGCCCTTTTTCTTGCTCTTCAGGATCTCCAGGGCCTCCGGGGTGTAGCCCGGGGCGATGATCCCGTCGGACACCTCCGCCTTCAGGTAGGCGGCGGTGGCGGCGTCGCAGACCTCGCTGAGGGCGGCCCAGTCCCCGTAGGAACACAGCCGGTCCGCCCCCCGGGCCCGGATGTAGGCGCAGGAGATGGGGGTCAGCTGGGCGTCCGGCTCCACAAAGTACATTTGCCGCTCCACCGGGCTCAGGGGCTTACCCACGGCGGCCCCGGCGGGGGAGACGTGCTTGAAGGAGGCGGCGGAGGCCATGCCGGTGGCCTCCTTCAGCTCCTTGACCAGCTGCCAGGAGTTCAGCGCATCCAGCAGGTTGATGTACCCCGGCTTGCCGTTGAGCACCGTGATGGGCAGGTCGGAGCCGTCCCGCATAAAGACCCGGGAGGGCTTTTGGTTGGGGTTACAGCCGTACTTGAGTTCCATCTCTTTCATAACAGGCCCTCCTTAGTGAAGCTGGTTGACGATCACATCCTGGGTCTCTTTGGTGCTTAAGTCCACATAGCGGACAAAGAGGGAGACCTTGTTCTCCCCGTTCAGCGCGGCCCAGACCTTTTTGGCCCAGGCCTCGGGATCGGTCTCGTCCACCGCCACGGCGATGGGCTCGCCCTGGAAGGAGGGGAGGGGGTCGCCGTCCGTTTGGTAGGTGGAGATAAAGTGGCCCACCCCCGCCTTGGGGGCGTCATAGTCGAAGAAGAACCGCTGGCAGGTGTCCCCATCGCCATCCATGGTCTTGAGGATGGACAGTGCGTAGGCGCCGTTGCCCAGGAGTACCCCGGAGATGCGGGGGGTGAAGTTGGGCCCGTCGGGCTCAAAGGTGCGGGTCTTGAGGGCGTGGCGGTAGCAGTGGCCGGCCTCCATGGCGTCCCGGATGGTATCGGTCTGGTCGCCGTTGGTGACGATGGTCACCGGCCCCACCACCCGGACGGGGTGGTAGATGATGAGGGAGGGGTCGGTCATCTTGCTCTCGTCAAAGGCCTTGGTGCGGATGCCGTCCTCGGTGGCCTCAAAGACCCGGTTGCGGCTGTTGACGCTCCGGCCCATGATGAAATAAGTGATCACCGCCTTGGCGTTGTCCGCCGTGCGGCCGATGAGGATGCCCCGGCCGGGGTAGGGATTGCCCGCGAGAAGGGCGGTAAAGTCCTGACAACTCATGGTGTTTCCTCCTCTAAGATATGTACCTGACGGCCCTCCACCCGCAGTCGGCCCTGGCAGAACAGGGCCGCCGCCTGGGGCAGGAGCTTCCATTCGGCCTCCTCCATCACCCGCCGCTGTAAGACCTCCGGGGTGTCCCCCTCCCGAACGGCCACGGCCCTTTGGGCGATGATGGGCCCGCCGTCGGGCTCGGCGGTGACGAAGTGGACGGTGGCCCCGGTGACCTTGACCCCGTAGGCCAGCGCCCGCTCATGGACCCGCAGGCCGTAAAACCCCTCCCCGCAGAAGGAGGGGATGAGGGCGGGGTGGACGTTCAAAATGGCGTTTTCGTAGGCGCCCACGAACTCCTGGGTGAGGATGTGCATGAACCCCGCCAGGATGATGAGGTCCGCCTTCAGCGCCCGGCACTTCTCCAGCAGGGCCAGGGAGTAGGCGCGGTGGTCGGGGTAGTCCTTCTTGGGGACCACATAGCCCGGGACGTTGGCGCGCTTGGCCCGCTCCAGGGCGTAGGCCCCCTCCTTGGAGGAGATCACGGCGACGATCTCCCCGCCGCCCAACTCCCCCCGGGCCTGGGCGTCCAGCAGGGCCTGGAGGTTGGTCCCGCCGCCGGAGACAAGGACGACGATGTTTTTCAGCATAGCGCCACCTTGTCCTCCCCCCGGACGATCTCCCCCAGGACGTAGGCGTTCACGCCGTTCTCCCCCAGGGCGGCCAGGGCCCGGTCGGCGGTATCCGGGGAGACCACCATCGTCATGCCCACGCCCATGTTGAAGGTGTTGAACATATCCCGCTCCGGGATGTTCCCCATCCGCTGGATCAGGCCGAAGATGGGCAGGGTGCGGACGGCGGCCTTTTCCAGCCTGGCGCACAGCCCATCGGGGATACAGCGGGGGATGTTCTCGTAGAACCCCCCGCCGGTGATGTGGCTCACGCCCTTCACATCGGCGGCGGCCAGGGCGGCCAGCACGGGCTTGACGTAGATGACGGTGGGGCGGAGCAGGACCTCCCCCAGGTCCCCGTCCAGCTCGTCATAGCGGCGGCCCAGGTCGGTTCGCTCCACGTCGAAGACCTTGCGGACCAGGGAGAAGCCGTTGGAGTGCACGCCGGAGGAGGGGAGGGCCAGGACCACGTCCCCGGGGGCCATCCGGCTCTGGTCGATGACCTTGGCCTTGTCCACGATGCCCACGGAGAAGCCGGCCAGGTCGTAGTCGTCAGGGGCCATGGTGCCGGGGTGCTCGGCGGTCTCCCCGCCGATGAGGGCGCACCCGGCCTGGACGCAGCCCTCGGCCACGCCGGAGACCAGCTGGGCCACCTTTTCCGGGATGTTCTTGCCGATGGCGATGTAGTCCAGGAAAAAGAGGGGCTTGGCCCCACAGCAGATAATGTCGTTGACGCACATGGCCACGCAGTCGATACCCACGGTGTCGTGCTTGTCCATCAGCTGGGCGATGCGCTGCTTGGTGCCCACCCCGTCGGTGCCGGAGACCAGCACCGGCTCCGCCATACCGGAGATGTCGGGGGCGAACAGGCCGCCAAAGCCGCCCAGGTCGGAGACCACACCGGGGATGAAGGTGCGCTCCACGTGCTTTTTCATCAGCTTGACGCCCTCGTAGCCCGCCTGGATGTCCACCCCGGCGGCGGCGTAGGACGCGGAATGGCTCTCACGCATAAGCCGATCTCCCTCTCAAGATTTTTTATTCCCTGCCGTTCCAGCAGTAGGTACAAACCTTGTCCCGGTCGATGCCGATGGCCTCCAGCAGGCCGTCCAGGGACTGGTAGCCCAGGGAGTCGAAGCCCAGGGTCTCGCAGATGGTCTTGAGCATACACTGGCCCCGCTGGGTGGAGGCGTCGGCGTACTCCTCCAGGTGCTCCTGCCCCTCGTCCCCCTCCAGCTTCTGGATGACGGAGCGGGCCAGCAGCTCCATGTCCGAATTGCTCCGGGAGAAGTTCAGGTACTTGCACCCGTACATGATGGGGGGACAGGCCGAGCGCATATGCACCTCCTTGGCCCCGGACTCGTAGAGGAATTCCACCGTCTCCCGCAGCTGGGTGCCCCGGACGATGGAGTCGTCCACAAAGAGGAGCTTTTTCCCCTCGATGAGCTCGGGGACGGGGATCTGCTTCATCTTGGCCACCTGGTTGCGGATCTCCTGGTTGGCGGGCATGAAGGACCGGGGCCAGGTGGGGGTGTACTTGACGAAGGGCCGGGCGAAGGTGATGTGGCTCTGGTTGGCGTAGCCGATGGCGTGGGGCACGCCGGAGTCGGGCACGCCGGCCACGTAGTCCACGTCGGGCAGAGCGCCCCGCTGGGCCTCGTCCCGGGCCATGATCTCGCCGTTGCGGTAGCGCATGACCTCCACGTTCACCCCCTCGTACCGGGAGTTGGGGTAGCCGTAGTAGGTCCACAGGAAGGCGCAGATCTTCATCTCCTGCCCGGCGGGGGAGAGGGTCTCCCAGCCATCGGCGGTGAGCTTGACGATCTCCCGGGGGCCCAGCTCGTAGGCGTCCTCGTAGCCCAGCTTGTGGTAGGCGAAGGACTCAAAGGACACGCAGGTGCCCCGGTCCGACTTGCCCACCAGCACCGGCAGCCGCCCGAAGCGGTCCCGGGCGGCGATGATGCCGTCCTGGGTGAGCAGAAGGATGGTCATAGAGCCCTCGATGACCTCCTGGGCGTAGAGGATGCCCTGAACGAGGTCGTCCTTCTGGCTGATGAGGGCGGCCACCAGCTCCGACTCGTTTACCTTGCCCGAGCTCATGGCGGCGAACTGGTGGCCGGAGTGGTCAAAGTGCTGGGCCACCAGGGCCTCGGCGTTTTTGATCACCCCCACGGTGCTGATGGCGTAGATGCCCAGGTGGGAGCGCATCAGCAGGGGCTGGGGGTCGGTGTCGCTGATACAGCCGATCCCCGCGCCGCCGGAAAAGCCGTGGAGGTCCTTTTCAAACTTGGTGCGGAAGGGGGTGTTTTCGATGTTGTGGATCTGCCGCTGGAACCCCCGCTGGGCGTCGAAAAAGGCCATGCCGCCCCGGCGGGTGCCCAGGTGGGAGTGGTAATCGGTGCCGAAGAACACGTCCAGCACCACATCCTGCTTGGCGACGGCCCCAAAGAAACCGCCCATGCTTACTGATCCCCCATCAGCCGGCGCATGACCTCCTCATAGGCCTCCTCAGCGCCGCCCATATCCCGGCGGAAACGGTCCTTGTCCAGCTTGTCGTGGGTCTTCTCGTCCCAGAGGCGGCAGGTGTCCGGGGAGATCTCGTCGGCCAGGACGATGGTCCCGTCGGAGGTCTTGCCGAACTCCAGCTTAAAATCCACCAGGTCGATGCCGATCTCCTTCATAAAGCCCTTCAGGAGCTCGTTGACCTTCAGGGCGTAGGCGCGGATCAGGTCCAGCTCCTCCCGGGTGGCCAGGCCCAGGGCCAGGGCGTGGGAATCGTTGAGCAGGGGGTCGCCCAGGTCGTCGTTCTTGTAGGAGAGCTCAAAGGTGGGCTGGGCGAAGGGGATGCCCTCCTCCACGCCGTAGCGCTTGGCGAAGGAACCGGCGGAGATGTTGCGGACGATCACCTCCAGGGGGACGATGGTGACCTTCTTCACGGCGGTTTCCCGGTCGGAGAGCTGGGCCACGTAGTGGGTGGGCACCCCCGCCTTCTCCAGCCTCTGCATCAGGTTGTTGGTCATCTTGTTGTTGATGGCCCCCTTGCCCACGATGGTGCCCTTCTTCTCGCCGTTGAAGGCGGTGGCGTCGTCCTTGTAGCTGACGATGACCACGTCGGGGTCGTCGGTGGCGAAGACCTTCTTGGCCTTTCCCTCGTAGAGCTGTTCCAGTTTTTTCATTTTGCCTGCTCCTCCTGTAAAGTTTTGTCCTTTTCCATCACAGCGCGTTCCATATCCGCCTTGTGTTCCCGCAGTTTTTCCGTCAGGGCCGGGTCCCCCAGGGCTAGGATCTGGGCGGCCAGGATGGCGGCGTTGCCGCCCCCGTCCACCGCCACGCAGGCCACCGGGATGCCGGAGGGCATCTGCACCATGGACAGCAGGGAGTCCAGTCCGCCCATCATGGAGGTCTTCATGGGCACGCCGATGACGGGGAGAGTGGTGTAGGCGGCCAGGACCCCGGCCAGGTGAGCGGCCTTCCCAGCGGCGGCGATGATGACGCCGAAGCCGTTGTCCGCCGCGGCGGAGGCGAACGCCTCGGCCTGGGCTGGGGTGCGGTGGGCGGAGATGACCCGCGCCTCATAGGGGATGCCGAAGCGCTTCAGGGCGCGCAGACAGGGCTCCATCGCGGGGAGATCGGAGTCCGAACCCATGATTACTGCGACTTTTTTAGTCATAGGATGCCTCCTGTACCTTAGTAAAATAAAAATACAATGCTATCATATCGAATCCGGGAGGATTTTTCAAGATGTAGTGGAGAATTTTGTTGCTTTACACAAGCGCTGGTGCGCCTGGCCGGGGTCCTCTGTCGGATTTTCTACCCCCGGGCCGGGGGGCAGGGGCCGGGGCGGGGCATAGGATGAGGGCAGGGGAGTGAATGTCATGGTCTACTGTCTTATCCTTTGCCGATCCCTCACCTACGCCCAGCGGACCGCCAAGGCCCTGGAGCGGGCTGGGATCTCCGCCTATATCACGCGTCCTCCCCGGGCCATCACCGGGGAGGGCTGCGGCCACGCCGTCCGGGTGCCCCAGCGCAGACTGAGCGACGCGCTCCGGGCCCTGGCCCGCGTGGGACTGCCCGCCCAGCGGGTCTTTGTCTCAGAGAGCGACGGGAGCTACCGGGAGGTGGCGCTGTGATCTACCTGGACAGCGCCGCCACCACCCTGCAAAAGCCCGAGCGCGTGGCCCACGCCGCCGCCCGGGCCATCCGCGCCTGCGCCAGCCCCGGCCGGGGCGGCCACCGGCCCGCCATGGCCGCCGGGGAGACCGCCTTCGCCTGCCGTCAGGCGGCCTCGGAGCTCTTTGGCGTAGGCGACCCGGAGCGGGTGGTCTTCACCTGCAACGCCACCCACGCCCTGAACATCGCCATCAACTCCCTGGTGGAGGCCGAAGACGCGGTGGTGATCTCCCCCTGGGAGCACAACGCCGTGACCCGGCCTCTGGCCGCCCTGGGGGCGGACGTGCGGGTGGCCGCCGCCCCGCTGTTCGACGCCGACGCCGCCCTGGCCGCCTTTGACCGCCAGCTCACCCCGGAGGTCAAGTGCGCCATCTGCACCCACTGCTCCAACGTCTTCGGCATGGTGATGCCGGTGGAGGCCATCGCGGGGCTGTGCCGGGAGCGGGGCGTGCCCCTGATCGTAGACGCCGCCCAGAGCGCCGGGTGCCTGAGCGTCGATCTGGAGAATTGGGGGGCGGCCTTCGTGGCCATGCCGGGGCACAAGGGGCTCTACGGCCCCCAGGGCACCGGCCTGCTCCTCTGCGGGGCGGACGCGCCCGTCCGCCCCCTGCTGTACGGCGGCACGGGCAGCGCCTCCCTCCGCCAGGAGATGCCCGACTTCCTGCCCGACCGGCTGGAGGCGGGCACCCACAACATCCCCGGCGTGGCCGGGCTCCTGGAGGGGCTCCGCTTCGTGGCGAAACGGGGCCCGGAGGCCATCCTGGCCCACGAGCGGCGGCTGGTCCGGCAGACCCGGGAGGGTCTGACCCAGCTTCCAGGGGTGGAGGTCTTTGGGGACAGCCTGGGCCAACACCAGGCCGGCGTGCTCTCCTTCCGGGTCCACGGCGCAGACTGCGAGGAGGTGGGCCGGTGGCTGGGGGAGCGGGACGTGGCCGTCCGCGCCGGGCTCCACTGCGCCCCCCTGGCCCACAAGGCGGCGGGGACGCTGGACACCGGCACGGTGCGGGTCAGCTTCTCCGCCTTCAACACCGCCGGGGAGGTGGAACGCTTCCTCTGCCTGATGGAGCGGCTGACCCGGGGCCGTTAGGAAAAGAGGGGAGGGGGAGCCGACTTACGCCGGCTCTCCCTTTTCCCAAAAATGGGGCTTGACTTTAACAGCTAAAAGTGTTAAAGTGAGCCCTTGAAGGAAGTGAAACAACATGGTCGTCATTCTCAAGCAGGATCACACAGAAGAACAGCTCCGCAAGGCGGTCGCCGCCATGGAGGCCGGCGGGGTCAAGGTCATGATCTCCAAGGGCAGCGAGACCACCATCCTGGGCGCGGAGGGCAACGCCGCGGGCCTGGACGAGGAGATGCTGGGCCAGCTCCCCGGCGTGGAGCGGGTCATGCGGGTGAGCGAGCCCTTCAAGATGGCCAACCGCAAGTATCACCCCGACGACTCTGTCATCGACATCGGCCGGGGGGTCAGCGTGGGCGGCAAGCGCCTCACCGTCATCGCCGGGCCCTGCTCGGTGGAGAGCGAGGAGCAGATGGTGGGCATCGCCCAGAGCGTGAAAAAGAGCGGCGCGCTGGCCCTGCGGGGCGGCGCCTACAAGCCCCGCACCTCCCCCTATTCCTTCCAGGGCATGGGGGTGGAGGGGGTCCGGCTCCTGATGGAGGCCCGGGACAGGACCGATATGCCCATCGTCACCGAGCTGATGAGCTCCGACCAGCTGCCCTTCTTTGAGGAGTGCGTGGACGTGATCCAGATCGGCGCGCGGAATATGCAGAACTTCGATCTGCTGAAAAAGGTGGGCCGGTGCAAAAAGCCGGTCCTTCTGAAGCGGGGCCTGTCCTCCACCATCGAGGAGTGGCTGATGAGCGCGGAGTATATCATGGCCGAGGGCAACCTGAACGTCATCCTCTGCGAGCGGGGGATCCGCACCTTTGAGACATACACCCGCAACACCCTGGACCTGTCGGCGGTGCTGGCGGTGAAGAAGCTCTCCCACCTGCCCGTCATCGTGGACCCCTCCCACGCCTGCGGCAAGGCGTGGATGGTGGAGCGTATGGCTATGTCCGCCGTGACCGCCGGGGCGGACGGGCTCATCATCGAAGT
The DNA here is from genome assembly GCA_947627325.1 of uncultured Oscillospiraceae bacterium. Classification (GTDB taxonomy): domain Bacteria; phylum Bacillota; class Clostridia; order Oscillospirales; family Oscillospiraceae; genus MGBC124762. The sequence goes on from CANQVO010000002.1 coordinate 130,877, forward strand.
CCACAACGACCCCGAACACGCCCTGTGCGACGGCGCGCAGTCCATCACCCCCCAGCAGTTTGAGGAGTTGATGCCCAAGCTGGAGAGCATCGCCCAGTGCGTGGACCGCACCGTGCTTTAAGAGGGCGGCGCATGAGCGGCAAGACCGTGGCGGTGGTGGGCCTGGGCCTCATCGGCGGGTCCATCGCCATGGCCCTCAAGGGCTTTGAGGACTACCAGGTGGTGGGGGCGGTGCGCTCCCAGAAGACCTATGACTTCGCCGTGGCCCACGGCGTCTGCGACCGGGTGACCATGGACGCCGCCCAGGCCGTCCGGGAGGCGGACGTGGTCTGGCTCTGCCTGCCCCCCCAGGCCATTTTGGACTTTATGGAGGCCCACCGGGACGACTTTAAGCCCGGCAGCGTGGTCACCGACGTGTGCGGGGTCAAGACCTCCATCGTGGAGGGGGCCAAGTGCCTGCCCCCCACCGTGGACTTTATCGGCTGCCACCCCATGGCGGGCAAGGAGGTCTCCGGCATCGCCAACGCCGAGGCGGCCATGTTCCAAAACGCCCACTTCATCCTGACTCCCGGCCCGGACAACGACCCCGCCCACGTGGCGCTGTTGGAGCGGATGGGCAAATACATGGGCTTCCGGGACGTGGTCCGCGCCACCCCGGAACAGCACGACGCCATCATCGCCTACACGAGCCAGGTCATGCACGTCCTGGCCGTGGCGGTCTGTGACGACCCCGACCTCTTCTCCTGCAAGGGCTTCGAGGGGGGCTCCTTCCGGGACTGCACCCGGGTGGCGGCCCTGGACGTGCCGCTGTGGACCGAACTCTTCTCCCTGAACGCCCCGGCCCTCTGTAAGGTCATCCAGAACCTGGAGGACAACCTGCGGGCCTACCGGGAGGTCATCGCCTCCGGGGACACCGCGGCCCTGGCCGCCAAGCTGGAGTACTCCTCCCAGCGCAAGCGCCGGATGAACTTTGACAGCCCCATTTGACCCAAAAGAGAGAGCCCCGGTATCCCGCGCGGGATACCGGGGCTCTTTTCTCGCTCTTACACGCCTACGACGGTGATGCCGGTCTCGTCGGCGGTGGCGGTGATGGAGGTGATGGGCTTTACGTAGCTGTCGATCAGGCGGGTGGCGATGGGGTCCTCCAGCTCCTTCTGGATCAGGCGGCGGAGGTTCCGCGCGCCGTAGAGGGTGGAGTAGGACTTGTTCACCAGGTACTCGGTCACGTCCTCCCCGCAGGTGAAGGTGATGCCCTTGCCGGCCATGACCTCCCGCAGTTCGCCCAGCATCAGTTCGCAGATGCCCTTGAAATTCTCTTTGGACAGCTGGTTGAAGTAGACGATCTCATCCACCCGGTTGAGGAACTCGGGGCGGAGGAAGTCCTCCAGGGCTTTCATGGCCCGCTCCTTGCCCTGCTGGTTGGCGGTGCGGCCAAAGCCCACCGAGCCGGAGGCCTTGTTGGAGCTGCCGGCGTTGGAGGTCATGACGATGACGGTGTTCTCAAAGTTGACCACCTTGCCGTGGGCGTCGGTGATGCGGCCGTCGTCCAGGATCTGGAGGAGGATGTTCATCACGTCGGGGTGGGCCTTTTCGATCTCGTCAAAGAGGATGACGCAGTAGGGCTTGCGGCGGACCTTCTCGGTGAGCTGTCCGGCGTCGTCATAGCCCACGTAGCCGGGAGGGGAGCCCACGATGCGGGAGACGGTGTGCTTTTCCATGAACTCGGACATATCCAGGCGGATCAGGCTGTCCGGGGTGTTAAAGAGGTCCTCGGCCAGCCGCTTGACCAGCTCCGTCTTGCCCACGCCCGTGGCGCCCACAAAGATAAAGGAGACGGGCTTGCGCTTGGGGGAGATGCCCACCCGACCCCGGCGGATGGCGGCGGCCACGGCCTTGACCGCCTCGTCCTGGCCGATGATGTGGGTCTTCAGCCGGTCTTCAAGCTGAGCCAGGCGCTGGTACTCCTGCTCCTGGATCTGGCTGGCGGGGATCTTGGTCCACAGCTCGATGACCCGGGCCAGGTGCTCGGCGGTGAGGGGCGGGGTCAGGGCGGGGGCCAGCTTGGCCTTCTCGTCGTTGAGCCGCACCTCGATGGAGCGCAGTTCCGCCATGCGCTGGTAGGCCCGCTGGTCCATCTCGTCGGCGGTGGGGGGGTCAGCGGTGACCACGGCGGCGCCCACCGCTCCGGCGGCGGCCCCGGCGGCGGGGGCGTGGACCTTGTTGGCGGAGGCCAGGATGACCTCCCGCTCCTTGGCGATGTCGGCCAGTTCCTTGTCGATCTCCATGGTGCGGGCCAGGGCCCTGTTATTGAGGTTCACCTCCGAGCAGGCCTCGTCGATCAGGTCGATGGCCTTGTCGGGGAGGAAGCGGTCGGTGATGTATCGCTCGGACATGGTGACGGCCAGCCGGGCCATCTCCGGGGAGATGGTGACCTTGTGGTACGCCTCGTAATAGGGGGCGATGCCCTTGATGACCTCGATGGCGTCCTCCACCGACGGCTCCTCCACCATCACCGGCTGGAAGCGCCGCTCCAGGGCGGAGTCCTTTTCGATGTACTTGCGGTATTCCGTCAGCGTGGTGGCGCCGATGACCTGGATCTCCCCCCGGGAGAGGGCGGGCTTGAGGATGTTGGCGGCGTTCATGGAGCCCTCCGCGTCCCCCGCGCCCACGATGTTGTGGACCTCGTCGATGACCAGGATGATGTTGCCCAGCTTGCGGATCTCCTCGATAAGGCCCTTCATCCGGCTCTCAAACTGGCCCCGGAACTGGGTGCCCGCCACCAGGGCGGTCAGGTCCAGCAGATAGACCTCCTTGTCCCGAAGCTTGTAGGGCACGTCCTTGTTGAAGATCCGCATGGCAAGGCCCTCGGCGATGGCGGTCTTGCCCACGCCGGGCTCGCCGATGAGGCAGGGGTTGTTCTTCTGGCGGCGGTTGAGGATCTGGATGGTGCGGCTGAGCTCGTTTTCCCGGCCCACGATCCGGTCCAGCTTGCCCTCGGCGGCCTTCTGGCTCAGAGAGATGCAGTAGTTCTCCAAAAATTTCCGCTTGGGCTGCCGCTCCCCCTTGGCGCGCTTGGCGGGGGAGGAACCGGCCCCGGGGTCGTCGCCGTCCCGGTCGTCAGAGGAGGACTTGGGGCCCTGGTCCCGGTCGCCCCCGCCGAAGAGCTTGTTGAGGAAGGGGAAGGTGGCGGTGCGGCCGGTCTCCTCGTCGTCCTCATCGTCCTCGTCCTGGGGGAGCATACCGTCCACCCCCTCCGCGCCGCCGAAGGCGGACATCATCTCGCTGGTGATGCCGTCCAGGTCGTCTTCGGTGATGCCCATCTTCTGCATCATCTCCTCCACCGGGGCGATGTGGAGTTCCTTGGCGCACTTGAGGCAGAGACCCTCGTTCTTGGTCTCGCCGTTTTCGATCTTCGTAATGAACACCACAGCGGGGTGCTTGTGGCATCGAGAGCACATAGTAGGCTGCATGGTTTTCTCCTTACCGGCCCCCGTGAAAGGGGCCTTGTAAACTTAAGGCCGAGTTTAGCACACATTTATGAACACATTGTTAATCCGTGCCCGCCAATGTCTGGCCAAAAAGGCGCTCCTATCCGCCAAAGAGGGTGAGGATGGGGTCATAGGCGACGATGAATTTCAGGAGGAAGGACCGCTCCAGGGTCTGGGCGTCGGGGCGGAGGGAGGTGGACATCAGCACCGCCGCCGCCACAAAGACGATCAGCACGCCCTTCACAAGGCCGATGGCCCCGCCCCCCAGGCCGTTGCAGAAGCTAAGCCCCGGCAGTTTGGCCACCAGGTCCAGGGCGTGGAGCAGGAGGATGAGCAGGAGGTAGAGCGCCAGGAAGGAGAGGGCGAAGATCACGCTGTGGGCCATCCGCTGGGCCACGTAGCGGGCGGCGGTGGAGGCCACGTCCAGAACGTCCGGGACCACATCGCTGTCCGCCCACAGTTCCTCCACCGCGTCGGCGGCCCAGGCGAAGAGCCCGTTTTCCTCCCGCAGGGCGTCCACGGCGGAGCCGACGCCCAGGTCGTCGTAGTGTTCGGCGATGCGCGATTGGATGGCGGTCTCCAGCTTGGGTGCGATGAGATCCGCCGCCGGGCCGTCCAGGGTGTCGGCCAGATATCCGGCCCCCAAAAAGGCCGCCACCGCCGCGGCCAGACCGCACAGCGACAGCAGAAGCCCCTTGCGCCAGCCCAGGCAGACGAAAAGGACCAAAATGGCGATCACTACGCCGTCATAGACCAAAGAGATCATCTCATTTCCCCCTCTCTCAATCGGGCAGGTGGAGCCACGCCTTGTCCTGGGTGGCCAGGAAGGCCGAGCCGTCGGCCAGCATGACCAGGTGGGTGGCCCCGTCGGTGTTCTCCACCGTGCTGTAAAGCTGGAGGTCCCGGGTGTAGATGTTCAGCTCCTGGCTGGTGAGCACGCCGATGTACCGGCCGGCGGCGCTGAGCGCGGAGATGGGCCGGGACTCCTCCAGACTGGCGGTGACCTGGCCCGAGCGGTCCAGCACCTCCAGGGTGGTCTGGCTGCCCGAGCGGTACTTACTGGTCAGGACCACCACGCAGTCGTCCGCCAGCAGGGAATAGCGCTTTAGGTGCCGGTCCGACCAGTCGTATTCCCCGCTCTGGCTCAAAGCGCCGTTGGCGGTCAGGGCGGCGTACTGGGTCACCACCCGCACCCCCTTGTCGTCCCAAACCAGATCCAATGGCAGGCGGTTGCCCAGGGACCAGACCGCCTTGGGCGTGGGGTTTTTGGGGTCCAGGTCGGTGAGGGAGTACTGGGCCAGGGAGCTGTTGAAGAACCGGTTCTCCTGCCCGGCGGTGACCACCAGCAAAGAGCGGTCGTCCGGGGCCACCACCGCGTCCAGCACGTAGGCGGAGGAGAGCTGAAGGGTCATCAGAAGCTCGCAGTCCTCGTCGTAGACCGACACCACGCCCTTGTAGCCGCTGGAGCGGGTGACCACCGCCAGATAGCCGTTTTCATTCAGCCGGGCGCTGAGAATGACGGTCTGGCTGTCGTCCAGAGTGAGGACGGGGGCGCGGTTTTTATACACCCGCAGGGCGGAGCCCGCCGCGTCGTAGACCACGGCGGCCTTGCCGCTGACCTGGCAGACGGGATTTTTCATGGTAAAGACGTCCTCGATGTAGGCCGTGCCCCCGGGGCTGTACAGCCGCGCGCCGGTCTGGCACACGGCCAGCAAATCCCCGCCGCAGGCGTACAGGCTCAGGGAGTTCCCCCCCTGATAGGGGAAGGGCTCCCCGCCGCCGCCGTCGCTCCGCTCCAGGGAGCGGTAGGTGAACCATCGCTTCAGCGCGTCAAAGTTCAGCTTGCCCCGGTTCACCACCAGGAAGACCGCGCCCAGGATCAGGGCCAGGGTGAGCAGGAGGGCCAGGAGCCGTATGAAGATGTTGGGCCGCTTTTTGGGGGGCGGCGTCTCCTTTTTCACTTCTTTGATCATAGCACATCCTCTTCATACCAGAGATTTGACATATAAAGCCCGCCCGGCGGGGCGGTGGGGCCGGCGGCGGTGCGGTCCCGCCGCTCCATGATATGGGGCAGGTCCTGGGGGGTCAGCTTGCCCTCTGCGGCGTACACGCAGGTGCCCACCATGGCCCGTACCATGTTATAGAGAAACCCGTTGGCGCAGACCTTGCACTCGATAAGATCGCCGTCCCGGGCGATATCGAAGTAGTAGACCGTCCGCACGGTGGTCTTGGTCTCGGTGCCTACGCTCTTGAGGGCGGCGAAGTCGTGGGTACCCACCATCTGGTCGGCGCAGAGCTGCATGACCGCCTCGTCCAGCCGCTTGGGGTAGAACCACACCCGGTCCACCAGAAAGGCGTTGCGGATGCGGGAGTTGTAGATGCGGTAGGTGTACTCCTTCTTGAGGCAGGAGCCGATGGCGTTGAAGTCCGGGGGGACCTCGGTGGCCCGGGTGACCACGATATCGTCAGGCAGGCGGGTGTTCACCGCCAGGGGCAGGCGCGCGCAAGGGATGGAGGAGGTGGTGCGGAAGTTTGCCACATACCGCAGGGCGTGGACCCCCGCGTCGGTCCGGCCTGCCCCCACACACTTGACCGGGTGGCCCACCACCCACTCCAGGGCCTTTTCCAGGGTGGACTCCACGGTGACGCCGTTTTTCTGCACCTGCCAGCCGTGGTAGGCCGTGCCCACGTACATCAGGCTCAACGCGATGTTCCTCTCCATAGCTCGCCTCACAGTCCCAGATATCCCAGGGCCCAGATCCCCGCGCACAGCGCCAGGCCGAAGCCCAGGGCCAGGTAGTCCCGCCCCGCGTACCGAAGCTGCCGCAGTTTGGTGCGGCCCTCGCCGCCGTGGTAACAGCGGCACTCCATGGCCACCGCCAACTCGTCCGCCCGGCGGAAGGAGGAGATGAACAGGGGCACCAGCAGGGGCACCAGGGCCTTGGCCTTCTGGACCAGATTGCCCGTGTCAAAGCTGGCTCCCCGGGCCTTTTGGGCGGACATGATCTTGTCCGTCTCCTCGATGAGGGTGGGGATGAACCGCAGGGCGATGGACATCATCATAGCCAGCTCGTGGACGGGCAGTTTGATCTTCTTCAGCGGCCCCAGCAGGGACTCCAACCCGTCGGTGATGAGGATGGGGGAGGTGGTGTAGGTGAGCAGGAAGGTACAGCAGATGAGCAGGATGATCCGCAGGACCATCAGGGAGGCCGCCCACACCCCGGCGGGGTAGACGCGGAAGACCCAGAAGGAGAGCAGAGGGCTCTCGCCCGGTCCGGCGGGGGTGTAAAAGAGGTTCAGAAGGCCGGTGAGGACCACGATGAAGATGACCGCCCGCATACTCCGCAACAGGACTTTCAGCCGGATCCTGGACAGGAGCACACACCCCGCCAGCACGGCGAACAAAATACCGTAGGACAGGGGGCTCCCGGCCATAAAGAGGGCAACGATGTAGAGGACGGTGAAGAGCAGTTTGGTCCGGGGGTCCATGCGGTGGACGACGGTATTGCCGGGGAAATACTGCCCCAGGGTGATATCCTTGATCGCCACGCTACACCGCCCCCTTTCCCAGCGCCGCCAGGATGGCGTCCCTGGCCTGGGCCACGGTGTAGACCGAGGGGTCCACCTCCGCCCCCAGCGCCCGGAGCCGCTGAAAGACCCGGGTGATCTGGGGGACGCCCAGGCCCATCTCCTCCAGCTCCTGGGCGTGGGTGAAGATCTCCCGGGGCGGGCCCTGAAAGGGGATGGCGCCGTCGTGCATGACCACCAGGCGGTCCGCCGTCCGGGCCATCTCCTCCATGGAGTGGGACACGATGATGACCGTGGCGTTCCGGGCGCGGTGGTACGCCTGGATGTTGCCCAGGATCCGCTCCACCCCCGCCGGGTCCAGCCCGGCGGTGGGCTCGTCCAGGATGAGCACGCTGGGCTCCATGGCGATGACCCCGGCGATGGCCGCCCGGCGCTTCTGGCCGCCGGAGAGCTCGAAGGGAGATTTTTCCAAAATCTCGTCGTCCAGCTCCACAAAGGCCGCCGCCTCCCGGACCCGGCGGTCGATCTCCCCCTCGTCCAGCCCCATGTTTTTTGGGCCGAAGGCGATATCCTTGTAGACGGTCTCCTCAAAAAGCTGATACTCGGGGTATTGAAACACCAGGCCCACCTGGAACCGGGCCGCGCGGGTGGCCTCCTTGGACGACCAGATATCCGTGCCGTTCAACAGCACCTGGCCGGAGGTGGGCTTCAGCAGGCCGTTGAGGTGCTGGATCAGGGTGGATTTGCCCGAGCCGGTGCGGCCGATGACGCCCAAATACTCCCCCCGGTAGGCAGTCAGGTCCACCGCCCGCAGAGCGTTGTGCTCAAAGGGAGTGCCGGGGGAGTAGATATGGCTGAGTTGTCGGGTCTCCAAAATGGGCTCCATGCGATAACGTCCTTTACAAGTGAGGTGCGTGTCCCGGCGGGATCACGCCCGTTGGCGGCGGAGCAGGTCGTAGAGGACCTGGGCGCAGGCCTCGTCGCTGAGGCCGTCCAGGGGGACCTCCAGCCCCGCCTGCCGGAGCTGCCAGCAAAGTTCCACCGTGTCCGGCGCGGCCAGGTCCACGGCCTTGAGCCGCTCCACCTGGGCAAAGACCTCCCGGGGCGGGCCGTCCAGCACCACCCGGCCCTGGGCCATCACCACCAGCCGCCCGGCCTGGGCCGCCTCGTCCATGTGGTGGGTGATGAGGACCACGGTCATGCCGTAGTTCTGGTTCAGCGACTTCACCGTCTCGATCACCTCCCGCCGACCCACGGGGTCCAGCATGGCGGTGGGCTCGTCCATGACGATGCAGTTGGGGCGCATGGCGATGACCCCGGCGATGGCCACCCGCTGTTTCTGCCCGCCGGAGAGCAGGTGCGGGGCGTGGGCGGCGTATTCGCTCATGCCCACCATGGCCAGGGCCTCGTCCACCCGGCGGCGGATCTCCGCCGAGGGCACCCCCAGGTTCTCCGGGGCGAAGGCCACGTCCTCCTCCACCACGTTGGCTACGATCTGGTTGTCCGGGTTTTGAAAGACCATCCCCACCGCCCGGCGGATGTCCAGGAGCTTTTCCTCGTCGGCGGTGTCCATGCCCTGCACGTAGACCTTTCCGCCGCTGGGCAGTAAAATGCCGTTGAGGTGCTTAGCCAGGGTGGACTTGCCCGAGCCGTTATGGCCCAGCACCGCCACAAAGGAGCCCGGGGCGATCTTCAGGTCGATCCCGTCCAGCACCAGGGGGGCGCCCTCCTGGGCGTCTGTATCGGTATAGGAGAAGCGAAGGTCCTCCGTTTGGATGATGGCTTTTTCCATGTCGCGCCTTCCTTGTCAAATGGCGGTCCAGCGCCCGGTGGCGCCGCAGGGGAGGATCAGCCCCGTGTCCTCCACCGGCAGGCCCAACTCGTCGCTGACGGTGCGGCCGCCGTGGCGGGGGGTGACCAGGGACTCTAAAATATAGGTGAGCACCGAGGGGGCCAGGCCCGTGGTGTAGGAGTTGATGATAAAGAACAGGGGCTGGTCGGACAGCACCTGGGTGACCAGCGCCACAAAGGACCACAGGTTCTCCTCCAGCTTCCAGATTTCCCCGGAGGGGCCCCGGCCGTAGCTGGGGGGGTCCATGATGATCCCGTCGTACCGCCGGCCCCGGCGGATCTCCCGCTCCACGAACTTGGCGCAGTCGTCCACAATGTAGCGGATGGGGGCGTTCTCCAGCCCGGAGGACTTGGCGTTCTCCTTGGCCCAGGCCACCATCCCCTTGGCCGCGTCCACGTGGCAGACCCTGGCCCCCGCCGCGGCGCAGGCCACGCTGGCCCCGCCGGTGTAGGCAAAGAGGTTCAGCACGCTGATCTCCCGCCCCGCGCGCTCAATGAGGCCGCGCATATGGTCCCAGTTGGCCGCCTGCTCGGGGAAGAGGCCGGTGTGCTTGAAGTTCATGGGCTTGATGTTGAAGGTCAGGTCCCGGTAGGAGACCGTCCACCGCTGGGGCAGGCGGGACTTGTCCCACTGCCCGCCGCCGGTGGAGGAGCGGGTGTACCGGGCGTCGGGGGAGCGCCAGCCGGGGTTTTTCCGGGGGGTCTGCCAGATGGCCTGGGGGTCGGGCCGCACCAGGGTGTACGCCCCCCAGCGCTCCAGCTTCTCCCCGCCGCCGCAGTCCAGCAGTCGGTAGTCCTTCCAGCCGTCCGCCACCCACATGGCCTCCGCCCCCTTTCCAAAGTCCAAAATTTAACACTTTATTATACCACCATCGGCCCCGCGCCGTCAATGGTGCGTTGCATGGGGACGGGGGCGGGTGGGAAATTTAATGCCGGGGCCCGGGAAGTTACACTTGTCAGAATGGGAAGAACATGGTAGAATATATGGGTGAATGTAGTTTTTTTCAGCCTATCCAAATAAGGAGGGTGCTTTATGAGCGTGGAGGAGTACCACTTCCGCGGCGCGTTCTACGGCTTCCACCGCCAGGACGTGATGCGCTATATCGAGGCCGTCCACCGGGACTACGCCGCCCAGTTGGAGAGCGCCCGGCAGGACCTGGAGCGGGAGCGCAGCCAGCGTTCCCAGGTGGAGGAGCAGGGCTCCATCGCCAGCGAGGAGGCCGTGGCCGCCGGGAAGGACGCCCAGCGGTCCAAGGAGGAGCTGGCCCGCGCCCTGGAGGAGCTGGAGCGGACCCAGCGGGAGCGGGAGGAACTGCGGCTCAAGCTCAAGGCCACCCAGGAGGACCTGGACCGGCTCCAGGAGGCCGCGGACCGCATGGCTCCCGCCGCCCGGGCCTACGAGTCCCTGAAGGAAAAGGCCGCCGGCATCGAGTTAGAGGCCCACCAGCGGGCCCAGGAGATCGTCAAGGCCGGGGAGGCCGAGGCCGCCCAGACCCGCGGGAAGGTCCAGGAATGGCTGCGCCAGGTGGAGTCCAGCTACGGCCGCCTCCGCTCCGACGTGGCCGCCACCCTGTCCCACGCCGGGTCGGAGCTCCAGCGGACCGTCCGCTCCCTGGACAGCGTCACCGCCGAGTTGGAGAGCCACGCCCAGGACCTCAAGGCCATCGCCGCCGAGCACTCCAAGCCCGCCGACGCCTCCAAGCCCACCGCCGAGGCCCCCAAGCCCCAGCGGCCCGTGCCCGGTAGGCCCGAGTCGGCCAAGGAGGGGAAAAAGCCCCCTTTTCGCCGGTGAGCGGCCAGATGCGCGAGCTCTCCCTGCGGGTGGAGGAGCTCACCCGGGAACGGGCCGCCCAACTGCGGGCGGGGGACCGGGTGCTCCTCTCCGGCACGGTCTACACCGCCCGGGACGCCGCCCACAAGCGGATCTTTGAGCGGCTGGACGCGGGGGAGGCGCCCCCCTTCCCCCTGGAGGGGGCGGTCATCTACTACGCCGGGCCCACCCCCGCCCAGCAGGGCATGGCCGTGGGCTCCTGCGGCCCCACCACCTCCGGCCGGATGGATCCCTACGCCCCCCGTCTGCTGGACCTGGGCCTCCGGGCCATGGTGGGCAAAGGGGACCGGGATGACGCGGTGGTGGAGGCCATCGTCCGAAACGGCGGGGTCTACTTCGCCGCCGTGGGCGGGGCCGGGGCCCTCATCGCCCGGTGCATCCGCTCCAGCCAAGTCATCGCCTTTGACGACCTGGGCTGTGAGAGCGTCAAGCGCATGGAGGTGGAGGACCTGCCCCTCACCGTCGCCATCGACTGTCAAGGCAACAACCTTTACCGCCGCTGAGCGCCGACCTGACCTGTTCGCCTGGGGCCCATGCCCCAGGTGTTTTTTTGCCCAATTTTTGCGGGGCTGGGCGGGGGCGGCTTGTCAAAAATGAATGATAAAAATGCGAAACTTTCATTTTAGGCCCTTCTGGAAAAAGTTTGCCTTGCATTTTTGCAAGAAGTCGAATATAATGTGTCATAACGTCTGAAACGGAAAGGTAGAGTTGCGATGAAAGAGCTATCCCAGCTGGCCAAGGGCGTCCACGCCTCCACCACCCTGGCCATTGACAGTATGTTCAAGCAGATGCGCGCCCAGGGGGTGGACGTCATCGGTTTTGGGGCGGGGGAGCCCGACTTCAACACCCCCGAGCGCATCAAGGACGCGGGCATCGCCGCCATCCGGGCCAATAAGACCAAGTACACCCCCGCCGCCGGCATCATGGAACTGCGCCAGGCGGTGTGCGACCGGCTGAAGGCGGACTGCGGCCTGGACTACACCCCCGCCCAGGTGGTGGTGGCCAGCGGCGCCAAGCACAACGTGTACATCGCCCTGCGGGCCCTGTGCGACCCGGGGGACGAGGTGATCCTCCCCGCGCCCTACTGGGTCAGCTACTACGAGCTCATCCGCATGGTGGGCGCGGTCCCCGTGGTCATCGACTGCGGCGAGAGCGAGCATTTTAAGCTCTCCCCGGAGAAGCTGGCCGCCGCCGTCACCCCCAAGACCAAGGCGATCATCCTCAACAACCCCTCCAACCCCACAGGCATGATGTACACCAAGGAGGAACTGGAGGGCCTTGCCAAGGTGTGCGTGGAGAAAGACCTCTACGTCATCTCCGACGAGATCTACTACTGCCTGGCCTACGACGGGCTCAAGTTCACCTCCTTCGCCTCCCTGGGCCCGGAGGTGAAGGAGCGCACCATCCTCATCAACGGCGTGTCCAAGTCCTACGCCATGACCGGCTGGCGGGTGGGCTACGCCGCCGCCGCCGAGCCCATCGCCAAGGTGATGGCAAACTATCTCAGCCACTCCACCGGCGCGCCCAGCTCGGTGTCCCAGTGGGCCGCCGTGGAGGCCATGGAGGGCCCCCAGGAGGACGTGGAGGCCATGCGCCGGGAGTTCGAGGCCCGGCGGGACTACATCGTGGAGCGGATGAACACCATCCCCGGCGTCAGCTGTATCACGCCCCAGGGCGCTTTTTATGTGATGATGAACGTGGAGAAGCTGATCGGCCGCACCCTGGGCGGCGTGGTCATCCACGACGGGGACGACTTCGCCCAGGTCTTTCTGGAGAAGGCCCTGGTGGCGGTGGTGCCCTGCTCCGGCTTCGGCGCGCCCAACTTCGTCCGCTGGTCCTACGCCACCTCCCTGGGCAACATCAAGGCGGGCCTGGACCGGCTGGAAAAATTCCTGGCCTGACAAGCGGCCCCACCGCTTCTTTAACAGTCTAGACGCCCGGCCATGCGCCGGGCGTCTTTCGTTTGTCAACCTATTCAGAAAAACCATTATGATCCTCCATTTATCCCTTGTACTTTTTTTGAAATTTTTTTATAATTATACCGTTAGGATATGCTTGTCCCGTCTTGCGTTATTTTTACGCCGATCGTTTTCAGACAAGGAGATCGATATGAAAAGGAAACGCAACGGAAAGATCGTTCAGGCAAAATTAGGACTATGTTTCATTGCGGCACTGATATTGTCCTTATTATCCGCTTGTGGAACAGAAAAACACGGAGCGGATGTTTCATATGAATTTCAAAAGCAATTGTTGGATCGTGCCGCACCCCTGATCGACCATGCGGAAGTTGATTCCAAGGATATAGAATTAGACTCTATCCAATATGGAAGTTTTTCGTCCTCAGAAGCAAAAGAAATTTGCGCGTTTTTTAAGTACCAGTCACCAAAACATACTGGTGGACTTGATCGGACCTTGGCGGTCATCTTTTCAACGGATGATTTACAAGTGGTTTCCAGCCATGAATTTGCGGCAGATCATGTTCAAGTTAAGTTTCTTCCATCAAAGGAAAACACTGATTACATTTTTTATCTTGGCGCCACTACTTATCAAGGCGTTCCCGCATATGATCTCCAGTTATTCAAGATCAGCGGGTCGATGTGGGAACCTATGCCTACGGCTGTTCCTCCATTCCATGAAACTGGCAGATATTATCTTGTGGATGATTCCATCTTATACGATCGTGAAGGAGACTTTCACGAAGCATATGTATGGAATCGTGAGATAGAGCAGTTTGAATACTGCTCGCTTCTTTGACAGGCTCAGACGTCTGGCTTTTGCCAGGCGTCTTTTTTTGCGCCCAACTTTTGGGACAAGTCCGCTTCTAAAGTGGGACAGGCGTTCATAGACTGTGCCATCCACAAAAGGGGAGGGATGCGGGATGGAGAACGCCGGAGCGGCGGAGCGGTTCGACCGGGCGGCGGAGCTGCTGCCCGGCCATCTGCGCCGCCGGGTACAGGGCCTGCCCCGGGAGAAACGGGCCCGGGCGGAGGAACTACGCCTGCGGCGGGGGCGGCCCCTGTTTGTCCTCACCCCCCAGGGGGAGGAGCCGCTGGAGGGCACCTCGGTCACCGCCCAGGATTTGGAGACGGTGCTGGAATTGGCAAGCGCCTCGTCGGTCCACACGGTGATGGAGCAGATCCGCCACGGCTTTGTGTCCGTGCCGGGGGGCCACCGGCTGGGCCTGTGCGGCACGGGAGTGGTGGAGGGGGGGCAGCTGGTCAACCTCCGGGAGCTCTCCTCTCTCTCCCTGCGGGTGGCCCGGGAGATCCGGGGCCTGGCCCGGGCGGTCCTGCCCCGGCTCTGGGGGGAGCGGGGGCTGGAGAGCGTCCTGATCCTCTCGCCCCCCGGCGGGGGCAAGACCACCCTGCTCCGGGACCTGATCCGGGCCCTCTCCGCCGGGGAGGACTGCCCGCCCCGGCGGGTGGGGGTGGCGGATGAGCGGGGGGAGCTGGCCGCCGTGGCCGGGGGCGAGCCCGCGCTGGACGTGGGCCCGCGGACCGACGTGATGAGCGGCTGTCCCAAGGATATCGGGCTGATGACCCTCCTGCGGGGGATGAACCCCCAGGTGCTGGCGGTGGACGAGGTCACCGCGCCGGAGGACGTGTCCGCCATGCTCCAGGCGGCGGGGTGCGGGGTCACCCTGCTGGCTACCGCCCACGGCGGGACCCTCCGGGACCTGGACCGCCGCCCCCTCTACCGGGAGTTGATGGCCCGGGGGGTCTTTGGCCGGCTGGTGGTCATCCGGGGGACGGGGGAGGAGCGGCGCTACACCGTCACTGACGGGGAGGGGAGACCATGCTGAAGCTGTTGGGCGCGCTCTGCGTCATGGTCGTCTCCCTCTGGTGCGGCGCCCAGGCGGTGGGCGGTCTGCGCCGCCGGGTCCGGGCGCTGGAGGAGCTCCACGCCGGTCTTGTGTGGCTGGAGGAGGAGTTGACCTTCCGGCTGACCCCTCTGCCCCAGCTTTTGGAGCGGCTGGGCCAGGACCGGCGGGGGGAGGCCGGGCGCTTTTTTCAGGAGGTGGACCGCCTTTTGCGCCTGGACCCCGAGGGCGGGCTCCACCAGAGCTGGCGGCGGGCCATGGTCCGGCATTTGACTCTGCTGAAAGCGGAGGAGCGGCAGGCGCTCTTGGAGGTGGGCCAGACCCTGGGCCGGTACGACGCCCGGACCCAGGGCCAGACCCTGGCCCGGTGCGCCCGGCGGCTGGCCGCCCTGCGGGACGAGGCCCAGGGGGAGGCCCAGCGGCTGGGCAAGGTGTACACCGCCCTCAGCGCGGCGGGGGGCGCGATGGTGATCTTAGTGTTGATATAAGGGGGATGAGGACGTGAACGTGGACTTGATCTTCAAGATCGCCGCCATCGGCATTTTGGTCTCCGTCCTCAACCAGGTGCTGACCCGCTCGGGCCGGGAGGAGCAGGCCACCATGACCACCCTGGCGGGGCTGGTGGTGGTGCTGATGATGGTGGTGCGGGAGATCAGCGCCCTGTTCGACCTGGTCAAGGACCTCTTTGGCTTATAGGGATGGAGACGGTATCGCAAGTGGCGGCGCTGGCGGTGGTGGGGGCCCTGTGCGCCGCGGCGGTGAAGAAGCAGACCTCCGACTTGGCGCTGGTCATCACCCTCTGCGCCGCCGCGCTGATCCTGACCGTTGCCATGGGCGCTCTGCGCCCCATCCGGGAGCTGATGGACGCCCTGGCGGAGCGGGCGGGGCTGTCGGCGGCGGTGCTCAGCCCGGTGGTCAAGACGGTGGGCGTGTCCCTGCTCACCCGGGTCACCGCGGAGCTGTGCCGGGACGCGGGGGAGAGCGGCATCGCCTCGGCGGTGGAGATCGCGGGGGGCGTCTGCGCGTTGCTTGTCTGCCTGCCGCTATTCGAGGCGGTGCTGGGACTGATCTTAGATCTACTTTAGGAGAATTGCCATGACGACGCGGATGAGAAGCCTTATTTTGACGCTGGTTTTGTTCCTGCTCCTCTCGCCCTCCGCCCGGGGCGTGGAGGTGGTGGCCGAGGAGGACCCCTACGACCTCCCGGCCCTGGAGGACCTGGAGCGCGCGGCGGGGGAGTATGGGGCGGACTTTCCGCTGGGGGAGGATATTAGTCTGGACCAGGGCCTCCGGCGGCTTTTGTGGACGGGCACCGATCAGGTCTTCGGCGTTCTGCGCCCCGCCGTGAAAAGCGGGGTACTGCTGCTGGTTATCGTCCTGTTCTGCGCCCTGGCCCAGGGGGCCGCCGGGCAGGGGAGCGGGACCCTCCAGGCTGCGCCCATCGTGGGGGTGCTGGCGGTGTGCGCCGTGTCCCTGGCCGACGTTCACGCCCTGATGGGCCTGGGCCGGGCGACCATCGACCGCCTGGCGGAGTTCTCGGCGGTGCTGCTGCCCACCTTAGTTGCCGCCGCGGCGGCGGGGGGCGCTCCGGCGGGAGCCGCCGCCCGCCAGATGGCGACGGTGCTCTTTTCCAACCTATTGGCCCGGCTGATCGCCACCGTGCTCATCCCCCTGACCTACGTCTACGTGGCGGTGAGCGCCGTCCACGCCACGGTGGGGGACCCGGGGCTAAAACGCGTGGGGGCTGTCCTCTACAAGGGGATCAAGGGCGCTCTGACCGCCGTGATGGTCGCCTTTGTGAGCTATCTCACCCTCAGTGGCGTGGTGGCCGGGACCGCCGACGCCCTCTCGGTGAAGACCGCCAAATTCGCCATATCCGGGGCGGTCCCCGTGGTGGGCAAGGTGCTGTCCGACGCGGCGGAGACCGTGCTGGTCAGCACCGGCGTGCTCCGAAACGCCGTGGGCGTATTCGGCACGCTGGTGGTCTTGAGCATCTGCCTGGCCCCTTTTCTCCGGATGGGGGTCCACTACCTGGTCTACCGGCTCACCGCCGCCCTGGCCGCCACCGTCTGGGACGGCGGGCTCATCGGCCTCATCGACGCCATCGGCGGGGCCTTCGCCCTGGAACTGGGCATGACGGCCTGCTGTGGGATGACGCTTCTCTTCTGTGTGATTTCGTGCCTTTCGGCGGCGGGGGCGGCGTAAAATGGAGTGGGTCAAGGACTGGCTCGTGTCCATCCTCTGCGCCGCCGTCATCGCCGCGGTGGCGACGGCCCTGTGCCCGGAGGGGTTTTCCAAAAAGCTGACCCGCACGGCGGGTGGGATGCTCCTTCTGCTGGCGGTGCTGAGTCCCGTGCGGCGGCTGGAGGGGGGCGCGATGGCCCAGGCCATGGCTAGATACCGCCTCTGGCCCGAGGAGACGGTCCAGGCCATGGCGGCGGGGCAGGAAGAACTGCGGGAAGCTATCATAGCGCGGCAGACCGCCGCATATATTTCGGACAAGGCGGCGGCGCTGGGCATCCGGGAGCCCCAGGTCCGGGTGACCTGCCATATGACCGGGGACGGCTTCCCGGCGCCGGAGTCGGTATGGGTACAGGGAAGTGGGCCGGAGGAGGCGTGGCGGGCCCTTGGGCGGGCCATCACCGCCGATTTCGGCCTGGAGGAGTCCCAGCAGACGTTGGAAAGGATGGACGTACCATGAGGGAGATCCCCTGGGAAGCGTGGAAGAAGAAGGGACGGGAGCTGTTTCAAAAGTACAAATATGTTCTGCTCATCCTGCTGGCGGGGGTGGTCATGCTCCTCTGGCCGGCCGGGAAAAAGGCCCCGCCGACGGAGGCTCCGTCTCCAACGGCCGCCTCGGCGCCCCAGGAGGACTTCTCCGTGTCCGCCCTGGAGGACCAGATGGCCGCCACCCTCTCCAAGATCCGGGGAGCGGGGGAGGTGACGGTCATGCTCACCGTGCAGGGGGGCTCCCGGCAGGTGCTGGCTATGGATGAGAAAAGCACCCGGCGGGCGGACGGGGGAAGTGAAACGCAGAGCACCACCGTTGTGGTTTCCGGCGGCGCCTCGGCGGCGGGGAACAGCCCTGTGCTGATCCAGCAGCTCTACCCGAAGTTCCAAGGGGCGCTGGTGGTCTGCTCCGGCGGCGAGGACGCCGGGGTGCGGCTCAAGCTCATGGAGGCAGTCAGCGCGCTGACCGGTCTGGGAACGGATAAAATTTCAATTTGCAAGGGAAAGGGTTGAGGAACGACATGAAGATCTGGAAACGCAACGCGGTGGTGGCCGCAATCGTCCTGTTCGTCTGCGCGGCGGTGTACCTGAACTGGTCCTACTCCCAGGACAACGCCGACGTGAGCGTGGACGCGCTGCCCACGGGGAAGCTGCTGGGGGGCGCGGCCATGGTGAGCGGCTCCCAGGAGCCTGACGCGGCGGAGACCCCCGCGCCCACCGCCGGGGCGCCGTCCGGCGGCGAGGCCCCCGCCGCGCCCACCAACGACTATTTCTCCAGCGCCCGCATCAACCGCCAGCAGGCCCGGGACTCCGCCCTGAGTCTTCTGGAGGAGGCCGCGGCCAACAACGACGCGGACCAGACCATCCGCAACGAGGCCAACGCCTCCATCCAGGTGATGGCCGACTGCACCATGGCCGAGGCCCAGATCGAGAACCTGGTCATGGCCAAGGGCTACGCCAACTGCGTGGCCTTCGTGGGGCAGGACAGCGCCTCGGTGGTGGTGTCCCTGGACGAGGGGGAACTGACGGAGACGGACACGGCGAAGATCATGGAGATCGCCATGGAACAGACCGGCCTGGAGGCCGGTCAGATCAAAATCATCCCAGCGGAGTAGACCGGCCCGGCGGGGCCGGGGGACCGCCGGGGCGGCTCGCCCGTCCCGGCGGACCTTTGTCCCCCCCGTCGGCCGGGGACGACCGCGCTCCCGGCTTGACATTTTTTGGCCGGGTGTGTACTATGTTCTCAAAAAAGAGAGGGGAAGGAGCGCTTATGGTGAAACGAACGCTGGCCGCGCTGTTGGCTGTCCTGACGCTGTTCACCCTGTCCGGCTGTGGGCTGTGGGAGAGGGAGGGACCCTCCGCCTCGCCCCCGCCGGAGACCGCGGCCTTTGCCGCCTTCCTGGCGGGGGAGACCACCGCCCAGGTGGACGACGGCTTTCGCGCCGACCTGAACTTTTTGGACCCCTTTCCGGCGGAGGGCGCCGGGGAGTTCTCCCTGCGGGACCTGGCCCAGATGGTGCGCGACGCCGTCACAGGGGACATCGGGCTTCAGGACCTAAAAGTCTTCTACGCCCAGCCGGAGACTCTCAGCGGGCGGCGGATGCTGGCCCTGGAGTACGCGGGGACCCTGGCGGACGGCCAGACGTTTACGGCGTACCTCATCCTGGGCGACTACGACGGCCAGGTCCGCCTGACCTACGCCACGGACTCCTTTTACCGCAGCTTTACCGAGTTGGACCAAAACCTGATCTTCTCCGGCCACGGCTCCGGCGGCGCGGGGGACGAGTTCGACTGGCTGGGCTGCATCGACGACACCGGCCACTACCGCTCCGTCTACCAGGTGGAGACTCTCTACGACCAGTGGGTGGCCATGTACGCCTTTGATGTCTTTGGGATGGACACCGAGTGGGCGGTGGGGTGCACGTGCTGCATCCTGACCACCGAGGACGGCGTGTTTTACCAGCTGGACGTGGGGGAGGGCACCGACCCGGAGAAGGTGGCCCTCCTGCGGGAGTACCTGGCCGGACAGGGCATGACCGAGATCGACAGCGTGGCTGACCGCGTCGCCCAGCTCAAGGCGGAGCGGGGCATCGGAGAGGTGACCCCCTTCGAGGACTGGACCCCCCTGGAGCCGGAGGGCTGAATCGGCGAGAAGGGGCTTGCAATTTCGGGCTCGACAGGATAAAATATACAGGTTACCAATGGGGGTAACCTGTATATTTTATTTTGCGAGGAGTTGAGGACTATGGCGGAGGAACGCAGCGCCGAGATGTCCCAGAATTTCATCCACGACTTTATTGACGAGGAGCTGGCCCCCGGCGGACGGTGCGAGGGGATGCGGGTCCACACCCGCTTCCCGCCCGAGCCCAACGGCTATCTCCACATCGGCCACGCCAAGGCCATCTTTGTGGACTTCGGCACGGCGGAGAAGTACGGAGGGCTCTGCAACCTCCGCATGGACGACACCAACCCCACCAAGGAGGACGAGGAGTTCGTAGACGCCATCCAGGAGGACATCCACTGGCTGGGCTACGACTGGGGCGACCGCTTTTTCTACGCCTCGGACTACTTTGAGCAGATGTACGACTTCGCCGTGGAGCTCATCAAAAAGGGCCTGGCCTACGTCTGCCAGCTGACCCCGGAGGAATTTAAGGAGTACCGGGGGGACGTGAACACCCCCGCCCGCTCCCCCTGGCGGGACCGGCCTATCGAGGAATCCCTGGACCTCTTTGCCCGGATGCGCGCCGGGGAGTTCCCCAACGGGGCGTACACCCTCCGGGCCAAGATCGACCTGGCCAGCGGCAACTTCAATATGCGCGACCCGGTGATCTACCGCATCAACCATATGCGCCACCACAACACCGGGGACAAGTGGTGCATCTACCCCATGTACGACTTCGCCCACCCCATCGAAGACGCCCTGGAGGGGATCACCCACTCCCTGTGCACCCTGGAGTTTGAGGACCACCGCCCCCTCTACGACTGGGTGGTGGACCACATCACCCTGCCCTATCACAAGCCCCGGCAGATCGAGTTCGCCCGCCTTGGCATCAACTACACCGTCATGAGCAAGCGCAAGCTCCGCAACCTGGTGGAGTCCGGGGTGGTCTCCGGCTGGGACGACCCCCGTATGCCCACCATCTGCGGCCTGCGCCGCCGGGGCTACACCCCCGCCGCCATCCGGGCCTTCTCTGAGCGCAACGGCGTTTCCAAGGCGGCCTCCACGGTGGAGTACGCCTTTTTGGAGCACTGCCTGCGGGAGGATCTGAACGAGCACGCCCAGCGGGTCATGGCGGTCCTGCGGCCGGTGAAGCTGGTCATCACCAACTACCCCGCCGGCCAGACCGAGGAATTTGAGGTGGAAAACCTCCCCGGCAAGCCGGAGGCGGGGGCCCGGAAGGTGACCTTCTCCCGGGAGCTGTGGGTGGAGGCGGAGGATTTCCTCCCCGAGCCGGTGCCCAAGTATAAGCGGCTCTACCCCGGCGGGCCGGAGTGCCGCCTGAAGGGGGCGTACCTCATCCGTTGCGTGGGCTACAAGACCGACGACCAGGGCAACGTGGTGGAGATCGCCGCCGAGTACGACCCGGACAGCCGGGGGGGCGACCCCGCTGACGGCCGGAAGGTGAAGGGGGCCACCCTCCACTGGGTGGACGCCGCCACCGCCCTGGACGCGGAGGTGCGCCTCTACGACAACCTCTTTTCCGACCCCGACCCCGACGCCGGGGACAAGGACTACCTGGCGTGCCTCAACCCCAACTCCCTGGAGGTGCTCTCCGGGGCCAAGGTGGAGGCCGGCCTGTCCGACCCCCAGCCCTCCGACCGCTTCCAGTTCATGCGCCAGGGCTACTTCTGCGCCGACAGCCGGGACTCCCGCCCCGGCCACCTGGTCTTCAACCGGGCGGTGAGTTTGAAGGACAGCTTTAAGGTGTAAAGCTGTTTCCCTTGCGGGGTGGTCCATTGGCAAAACGCCAGTCCATTCAACGGCTGTAAAGGAGAAAGCCTTGCCATGTTACAGTTCCGCAACGACTACTCGGTAGGGGCTCATCCCGACGTGCTGGCCGCCCTGGCGGCCACCAATCTGGAGGGGAACGCCGGCTACGGCGCGGACGGCTACTGCGCCAGGTGCGCCGACCTGATCCGGGCGCTGTGCGCCGCGCCCCAGGCCGACGTGCAGTTCTGCGTGGGCGGCACCCAGACCAATTTCACCGCCATCGCCGCCTTCCTCCGGCCCTGGGAGGGGGTCATCTGCGCCGACACCGGCCACATCAACGGCCACGAGGCCGGGGCGGTGGAGGCCACCGGCCACAAGCTCTTTCCCGTCCGGGCTGACCTGGACGGCAAGGTGACCCCCGCCATGATCGAGCCGGTGGTGGCCCGCTGTGTGGACCCACATTTGGTCAAGCCCGCCCTTGTCTACCTCTCCGACGCCACCGAGACCGGCGGGGTCTACACCCTGGCGGAGTTGGAGGCCCTGTCCGTCTGCTGTAAAGCCCACGGCCTGCTGCTCTTTCTGGACGGGGCCCGGCTGGGCGCGGCCCTCACCGCGGCGGACAACGACGTGACCCTCCCCGACCTGGCCCGCCTGTGCGACGCTTTCTACCTCGGCGGCACCAAAAACGGCGCGCTGATGGGGGAGGCGCTGGTCATCTGTACCCCGGCCCTCCAGCCGGACTTCTTCCGGGTAAAAAAACAGCGGGGGGCGGTGCTGGCCAAGGGCTGGCTGTTGGGGGTCCAGTTTCTGGCCCTGCTGGAGCGCGGCCTCTACTGGGACCTGGCCCGCCACGCCAACGCCCAGGCCGCCCGGCTCCAGGCGGGGCTGACCGCCAAGGGCTACGGTCTGCTGGTGCCCACCACCACCAACCAGATCTTCCCCATCGTCCCCCGGGCGCTGTTGGAGGAGCTGGACCGGGTGTGCACCTACGAGGTTTGGGAGGACTTGGGAGAGCGGGTCGCGATCCGCTTCGTCACCTCCTTCGCCACCACCCAGGCGGAGGTGGACGCCCTCCTGGCCGCTCTGCCCGACCAGCGATAAACCTGAAAAAACGGGCGGGGGAGAAGGCTCCCCGCCCGTTTTGGCGCTCTATTGGTCCTCCTCCGGGGTCCCGCGGGGGGCGGGGGTGCCCATGGTGATGGACTTGTCGCCGTACCTGGCCCGGATGGAGTCCATGGCCCCCTCCAGCCGGGCCTGTTTCTCCCGGGCCGCGGCGTCGGGGCCGGGGAAGAGGCTGACCTGTTCCCAGGCCTCCTCCTGGGGACAGAGGTTTTGGGCGGTGAGGGTGAGGGCCCGGACGGGACTGCCCGGCCTCCAGCAGGCCCGGAGGATCTCCCCGGCCTCCCGGGTGAGCTCCCGGGCGAACTGAGAGGGCTGG
The DNA here is from genome assembly GCA_947627325.1 of uncultured Oscillospiraceae bacterium. Lineage (GTDB taxonomy): Bacteria > Bacillota > Clostridia > Oscillospirales > Oscillospiraceae > MGBC124762. The sequence continues at coordinate 153,494 of CANQVO010000002.1, forward strand.
GGCATGGGCCGCTGGCGGCAGATGTCCTTAAAGTTCGGGTCCCGCAGGGTGATTTGCAGGGTGCGGCACACCATGGCGTTTTTCCGCAACTCCATGGCCACGCGGTCGGCCAGCAGGGCCGCGCCCCCCTTCACCTCCTCCCAGGTGGTGAGGTTTTTGGAGAAGGTGAGGCCGCTGCCCACCGACTTGGGCGGCGCCCAGCTGTTGGCCGGGGCCACCGGCTCGGCGTCCAGGCCGTTGGCGTACTCGTGGAGCTGGCGGCCCAGCTTGCCCAGCAGGGTCTCCAGGGAGTTGGGGTCGAAGGCGGCCAGGTCGCCGATGGTCCTGACCCCGTAGGGCTCCAGCGCCCGCTGGGTGGCCCGGCCCACAAAGAGCAGAGCCCCCACCGGCAGAGGCCACACCATCCGCTCCATGTCCTCCCGGGCGATCACCGTGGTGGCGTCCGGCTTTTTGTAGTCACTGCCCAGCTTGGCGAAGACCTTGTTGAAGGAGACCCCCACCGAGATGGTCAGGCCGAATTCCTCCCGGACCCTCCGGCGCAGTTCGTCCGCCAGCGCCCGCCCGTCCCCGCCAAAGAGGTGGAGGGCCCCGGTCACGTCCAGCCAGCTCTCGTCCACGCCGAAGGGCTCCACCCGGTCGGTGTACTCCTGGTAGAGGGCGTTGACCAGCTTGGACACCCGGCGGTACTCCCGGTGGTGGGGCGGCAGGAGCAGAAGGCCCGGGCACTTGCGCTTGGCCTGCCAGATGGTCTCGGCGGTCTGTACGCCAAAGGACTTGGCCGGCTCGTTTTTAGCCAGGATGATGCCGTGGCGGCTGGTGGGATCGCCGCAGACGGCCACGGGCAGATGCCGCAGCTCCGGCCGGTCCCGCAGCTCTACCGAGGCGTAAAAGCAGTTCAGGTCGCAGTGCAGTATGGTCCGCTCCATGCCTCCGGCCCCCTTGCTGAAATGGTCTGCCTTTATCATATCACATGGTTTGATGGAAGTCAAACAGACGTTCTAAAAAAGGAGCCGGGGAAATTTGCCCTTGTTATTTCCGCCAAAGTGGCATATCATGGGAAGGGGAGAAAGGGAGGGAGTGCCATGGATGATCGCGCCATCGGCGTCTTTGACTCAGGCATGGGCGGGCTCACCGCCGTGCGGGAACTGATCCGCCGCCTGCCCGGGGAGGACGTGGTCTACTTTGGCGACACCGGCCGGGTGCCCTACGGGGGCCGGGGGGCGGACACCATCATCAAATACGCCCGGCAGGACGTGGCCTTTCTGCGGACCTTTGACCTCAAGGCCATCGTCATCGCCTGCGGCACGGTGTCCACCACCGCGCTGGATATCCTGGCCCGGGAAAACCCCCTGCCCGTCATCGGCGTGGTGGAGCCCGCCGTCCGCTCCGCCGTGGCCGCCACCCGGACCGGCCGCATCGGCCTGGTGGGCACCAAGGCCACCATCGCCAGCGGCGCCTATGAGCGGACGGTACGGGAGCTGATGCCCCAGGCGGAGGTCACCGCCCGGGCCTGCCCGCTGTTCGTGCCCTTTGTGGAAAATGGCCGGTATCAGCCCGGGGACCCCCTGGTGGAACTGCTGGTGGCGGAGTACTTAGCCCCCTTCCGGGAGGCGGAGGTGGACACCCTGATCCTGGGCTGTACCCACTACCCCCTGCTCAAGGACGCCATCGCCGCCTATCTGGGCGACGGGGTGCGGCTGATCAGCTCCGGGGCCGCCTGTGTGGACACGGTGGCGCGGCTGTTGGAGGAGCGGGACATGAAAAACGCCAAGACCCAGGGCGGCCTCCGCCGCTACTTCGCCAGCGACAGCGCCCAGGACTTCGGCGCCCTGGCCTCCATCTTCCTGGGGGAGGACATCCAGGGCCAGGCCCAGCAGATCGCCATAGAAAACTACTAAGGAGAGACTCGGGATGAAAAAGCTGGGCTGTCTGGCGCTGTGCCTTTTGCTGTTGGCGGGCTGTGGGGCCCGCCGGGGCGGCGATCGACAAAGCCAAAGCGCCACCCTCTTCGCCATGGACACCGTCATGGACCTGACCGCTTACGGCCCCAAGGCCCAGGAGGCCCTGGAGGCCGCCGAGGCGGAGGTGGACCGGCTGGACGCTCGGCTGAGCGCCCAGCGGCCCGACAGCGCCGTGTGGGAGATCAACCAGGGCGGCGGCGCGCCGGTGCCGGTGGACGGGGAGATGGCCGCGCTGTTGGAACGGGCGCTGGCGTTTTACGGCGATACCGGCGGCGCGCTGGACGTGACGATCTACCCCGCCGTGGAGGCGTGGGGCTTTCCCACCCGGGCGTACCGGGTGCCCGACCAGGCGGAGCTGGCCCAACTGCGGGAGGTGGTCAACGGCGGCGCGGTGGCGCTGACCGGGGACACGGTCACCCTGGCCCCGGGCATGAAGCTGGACCTGGGCGCGGTGGGCAAGGGCTACGCCGCCGACCGGATCGTAGAGCTCTGGACGGAATTGGGCGTCACCTCCGGGCTTTTGAACCTGGGGGGCAATATCCACTGCCTGGGGGCCAAGCCCGACGGCTCGGACTGGCTCATCGGCATCCGGGACCCGGAGGACGAGGGGGAGACCCTGTGCGCCGTCGCCGGGTGCGATATGGCGGTGGTCACCTCGGGGGCCTACCAGCGCAATTTCACCCAGGGCGGCGTGACTTACCACCACATTCTGGACCCCGCCACCTGCGCCCCCGCCGACAGCGGCGCGGCCTCGGTGACGGTGATCGGCCCCAGCGGCTTTACCTGCGACGCCCTGTCCACCGCCCTGTTCGTCATGGGCCCGGACCGGGCGGCGGCGTACTGGCGAGAGCACCGGGACTTTGACATGGTCTACTACACCCAGGACGGCGCCCTTTTCTACACCTCCGGCCTGGAGGGCCGCCTGACCCTGCGGGACGGGCTGGAGGGGCAGATGCTGACATGAGAGAGCGCCGCTTTTTGACCCCGGGGGAGGGGATCGTCCTGGCTGTCCTGGCGCTGGGCGCCGCGGTCTGGCTGGCCCTGCCCAAGCGGACCGGCGCCCGGGCGGTGCTGGAGCGGAGCGGGGCGGTGCTGGGCCGCTACGCCCTGGACGCGCCCCAGCGGGTCCCCGTCCAGGGGGCCAACGGCTTTTCTTTAACGCTGGTCATCGCCGACGGGGCGGCCCACGTGGAGGGCTCCACCTGCCCCGACCTCATCTGCCAGCGCCACGTCCCCATCTCCAGGACGGGGGAGGCCATCATCTGCCTGCCCGGCGAGGTGAGCGTCACCATAGAAGGGGGGGAGCGCCTTGAACAAGACGCCGTTTCCGGCTGACACCCCCGCCCGGCGGGTGGCCCTTTTCGGGATGCTGTTGGCGCTGACGGTGGCCCTCTCCTGGCTGGAGCGGCTCATCCCCACAGACGCCATCGTGCTGGGGGCCAAGCTGGGCCTTGCCAATCTGGTGGTGCTGTGCGGGCTCTACCTGTTCCCCCTGCCCTGGGCCGTGGCGCTGACGGCGCTGAAGATCGCCATCACCGGTCTGCTCTTTGGCAACTACTATTCCCTTCTGTACAGCGCCGCCGGCGGCGCGCTGAGCTTTCTGGCTATGTACCTTTGCAAGCGGCTGGGCCGCACCATGGCCTTCACCAGCGTCATGGGCGGGGTGTTCCACAACATCGGCCAGCTTTGCGTGGCCCGGGTCATCCTGGGCAGTATGGGGGTGCTGGCCCATCTCCCGGCCCTGTTGTTGGCCGGGATCGGAGCCGGGGCGGCCATCGGGGCGGTGGGCGCGCTGATCCTGCGCCGATTGTGGAGTTCCTTCGACTAAACTTTTGAAACTTCCCCCTTTACATTTCCGCCCGGGCAAGATATAATTTCCGGGTATGTATTTTTGCGCGTTGAGGTCGGAACTATGGAACGGAACGTCATTATCTCCATTCAAGGCAGACAGAGCTTTCCCCAGAGCGAGCCCGAGATCATCGAACTGGTGACGGAGGGCAAGCTGGAGGACAGGGGGGAGGCGGGCATCCTTCTCTCCTACCAGGAGAGCGAGGTCACCGGCCTGGAGGGCACCCGGACCACCATCCAGGTGGAGCCCCGGCGGGTGACGCTGATGCGGACGGGCACGGTCAACTCCCAAATGGTCTTTGAGGAGGGCCGGAGGCACCAGTCTCTATACAACACCCCTTACGGCGCGCTGGAGATCGGCCTCCACACCCGGAAGATCCGCGCCTCCCTGGACCACCGGGGGGGCGATGTGACCATTTACTACGCCCTGGAGATCGACCACGAGGAGGCCGGGCGGAATATGTTCCGCATCAACGTGCGCCCGGCGGCCCTCCCGCGGTAACAGACCAGAGACAGCGAGGTGGATCGGATGAACATGATGGACGCGGCCCGGCGGCAGGTGGAGAGCCTGACCCAGCGGGCCTATGAAAAGGCCGCCCAGGCGGGCAAGCTCCCCGCCGGACAGCACGTGACCGGCCAGGTGGAGGTGCCCAAGGACGTGAAGAACGGGGACTGGGCCACCTCCTTCGCCCTGGCGGCGGCCAAGCCCTTTGGCATGAACCCCCGGCAGATCGCCCAGATCATCGTGGAGGAGTTGGAGCTGGAGGACAGCTACTTCTCCAAGGTGGACATCGCCGGCCCCGGCTTTTTGAACTTCACCCTGGGGGAGAAGTGGCTGGGGGAGGTGCTGGCCGTCATCGAGGCGGAGGGGGCCGACTACGGCAGGAGCGACGAGGGGCAGGGGAAACGGGTGATGGTGGAGTTCGTCTCCGCCAACCCCACCGGCCCCATGCACATGGGCAACGCCCGGGGCGGCGTGCTGGGGGACACCCTGGCCGCCATTCTGGAGCGGCTGGGCTACGCGGTCTCCCGGGAGTTCTACGTCAACGACGCGGGCAACCAGATCGCCAAGTTCGCCCACTCCCTGGAGTGCCGCTACCTCCAGCTTATCCGCGGCGAGGACGCCGTGCCCTTCCCCGAAGACGGCTACCAGGGCGACGACATCAAGGACCTGGCCGCGGCCTACCGGGCGAAGTTCGGCGACGCTTTGGCCGACGCCCCGGAGGCGGAGCGGCAGGAGACGCTGGCCGCCTTCGGTTTGGAGGTCAACATCCCCAAGATGAAGGCCGACCTGCTCCAATACGGCATCCAGTACGACCGCTGGTTCCTGGAATCCACCCTCCACGACTCCGGCGCGGTGGCCGAGACGGTGGACCTGCTTGCCGAAAAGGGCTACATCTACGAAAAAGAGGGCGCTCTCTGGCTCAACACCACCCAGCTTCTCCGGGAGAAATTCCTCCGGGAGGGCAAGACCCCGGAGCAGGTGGAAAAGCTGGAACTGAAGGACGACGTGCTCCGCCGGGCCAACGGCTTTTACACCTACTTCGCCGCCGACATCGCCTACCACCGGGACAAACTCCTGGCCCGGAGCTTTGACACGGCCATCAACGTCTGGGGCGCCGACCACCACGGCCACGTGGCCCGGCTCCAGGCCGCCCTGGACGGCCTGGGCCTGGACGGCTCCCACCGCCTGGTCATCGTGCTGATGCAGCTTGTGAATCTGCTCCAGGACGGCAAGCCGGTGCGGATGTCCAAACGCTCGGGCAAGGCCATCGCCCTGCGCGATTTGCTGGATGAGGTCAGCGTGGACGCCGCCCGGTTCTTCTTCAACAACTCCAAGCCCTCCAGCCCGGTGGACTTCGACCTGGACCTGGCCGTCCGGGAGGACAGTGACAACCCCGTCTACTACGTCCAGTACGCCCACGCCCGCATCTGCACCCTCATCGCCAAGCTGGCCGAGGAGGAGGGCTGGCAGGTCCCCGCCGCCGCGGCGGTGGACATGACCAAGCTGTCCAGCCCCGAGGAGCTGGCCCTTTTGAAGACCCTGGCCCGCTTCCCCGAGGAGATCCGCATCGCCGGCCGCAACTACGACCCCTCCCAATTAAACCACTACCTGGTCTCCCTGGCCGGGGACTTCCACCGCTTCTACAACGCCAACCGCATCAAGGGGGAGGAGAAGGACGTGGCTCTGGCCCGGCTGAAGCTGGCCGACGCCACCCGGAGCGTCCTGGCCAACTGCCTGGGGCTGTTGGGCGTGAACGCCCCGGTGAAGATGTAACGAGAGCGAGCGCAAAAAATTGGCACGGGCCAGCCCCGTGCCAATTTTTTTACGCCAATTTCAGGATCTCCCGCTTGAGCCGGGCGATGATCCGCTTTTCCAGCCGGGAGATGTAGGACTGGGAGATGCCCAGCCGGTCGGCCACCTCCTTTTGGGTTCGCTCCCCCTTGCCGTCCAGGCCGAAGCGCAGGGTGATGATGGTCTGCTCCCGGGGGGAGAGCTTCCGCAGGGCCTGGGCCAGGAGCTGGCGGTCCACGTCCTCCTCCAGGGGCTTGATGACGGTGTCCCCCTCAGTGCCCAGGATGTCGGAGAGGAGAAGCTCGTTGCCGTCGTAGTCGGTGTTCAGCGGCTCGTCAAAGGAGACCTCGCTCTTGAGCCCGGAGATCTTCCGCAGGTGCATCAGGATCTCGTTTTCGATGCACCGGCTGGCGTAGGTGGCCAGCTTGATGTTTTTGGCGGGCTGAAAGGTGCCCACCGCCTTGATAAGGCCAATGGTGCCGATGGAGATCAGGTCCTCGATCCCCACCCCGGTGTTCTCGAACCGCCGGGCGATGTAGACCACCAGCCGCAGGTTCCGCTCGATGAGCACGCCCCGGACCTTCTCGTCCTCCAGCCGGCCCAGGAGTTCCGCCTCCTCCTCCCGGGAGAGGGGCGGGGGCAGGGTGTCGCTGCCCCCGATGTACATCACCTTGTCCGGCTCCAACAGCCCCAGGCGGATCAAAAGCAGGGCGAATTTCAGCCGCGCGCCCTCCAAAACTGCCGTTTTCATAGTCACACTCCCGTTTTATTCCTCAAATACCAGCGCGTCGTAGCCGCCCCCGTCGCTCACCGGCGTGGGGGACAGCGCCACCAGCCTGGCTCCCCAGTCCTCGCCGTTCACCTCCACCCGGTCCGCCCGCACCGCCAGCAGCAGCCCCTGTTCCACCCCCACACTGCGGTAGGGGAGCAGGCGGAAGCGCCGGGGATCTTTTAGGGCGGGCAGGGCCTGGCAGGGGTGGCGAAAGTCCGCCTCCGGGGGCAGGAGGGGGGCCAAGCTCTCCCCCTGGGCCACCACCACCCCCGCCCCCGTGATGGGGTCCCGGAGGGTGTTGCCGCTGTCCACCAGCGCGGTGAGCCGGGCGGAGCGGGGCCCCACCCGGACCACCACCCGCCGGAGCTCCCGGGGCCCGTGGCGGGCCGCCGCGCGGCTCGCCAGGGAGAGTAGGCAGTACGCGGCGGCGGCAAAGAGCAAAATGTACCGGGGCTCCAGCGCCACCCGCACCCCCATCAGGCTCAAGGCGTACAGCCCGCCCCCCAGGGCGGCGCTCAGGGCGAAAAAGAGCAGGGTCAGGCGGAGAAAGCGCCGGCAGGCCCCGTAGGCGATGAGCACCAAGACCACCCCGGCGCAGACCCGGAGCAGGGGGTGGGCCAAAAAGCCCAGGCCGGGGAGAAACACGGCGGCGGCGTAGGCGGCCCCCGCCGCCGCGGCCAGGGCGATCCGTCCCCGATGAAGGGGCGCCCCCGCCGCGCGGCCGGTGAGGAGCAGGAGCAGATAGTCCAGGATAAAATTGAGCAGGAGGAGGGAGTCCAGATATACCGTTTGCATCGCATCCCCTCCTTGGCCCAAAGTCAAGTATACGGTCACCGCCCCCACAAAAAAGGTCAAACGGGGGACAGGCGGAAAAAGAAAAAGGACGACAGCGTTTTTCCGCTGCCGTCCTTCGCGTATGCCGCTTATTTCTCCTGGTCCAGGACCTCCCGGATGAGGAACCGGGGCCTGCCCTTGGTCTCCAGGTAGATCTTGCCGATATACTCGCCGATGACCCCCAGGGACAGCAGAATGAGCCCCCCGATGGCCCACACCGAGCACACCACGCTGGCCCAGCCCACCACCGTCATCCCCAGGGCCCACTTGACGATGAAGGAGATGAGCATCCCGATGGAGACGAGGAAGATGAGAAAGCCCAGCCCGGTGATCCACCGCAGGGGCTTGGTGGACAGGCTGGTGATGCCCTCCATGGCGAAGGCCAGCATCTTTTTGAGGGGGTACTTGCTCTCCCCGGCGAACCGCTCTCCCCGCTCGTACTCCACCGTGGCGGTGGTGTAGCCCACCAGGGGCACGATGCCCCGGAGGAACAGGTTGACCTCCCGGAACTGGGCCAGCCCCTCCAGGGCGGCCTTGGACATGAGGCGGTAGTCGGCGTGGTTGAACACCGTCTCCGCCCCCAGGGCGTTCATCACCCGGTAAAATCCCTCGGCGGTGAAGCGTTTGAAAAAGGTGTCCTTCTTCCGGGCGGAGCGAACGCCGTAGACGACGTCACAGCCGCCGTGGTACTTCTCCACCATCTCGTCCACCGCGTCCACGTCGTCTTGGAGGTCGGCATCCATGGAGATGACCAGGTCCGCCCGGTCCTTGGCGGTCATCAGCCCGGCCAGCAGGGCGTTCTGGTGGCCGCGGTTCCGGGTCAGATCCACCCCGGAGAAGACGGGGTCCCGCTCATGGAGGGCTCGGATGATGGCCCAGGTGCCGTCCTTGGAGCCGTCGTTCACAAAGAGGACCCGGCTGCCCTGGGAGATCTGCCCCGCGGCGGTGAGGGCGGCCAGCTTGGCGCGCAGGCGCTTGGCGGTCTCGGGCAGGACCGCCTCCTCATTATAGCAGGGGACGACGATGTAGAGGGTGTTGGGACGCACGGAGATCACCTGCTCTTTTCCTGGTTTTGCTGGCTCAGGGCCTGGTCAAAGTGCTGGTTGATCTGCTGGGTAAAGGCTAGGGCGGCGTTGTAGCCCATCTTCTTGTGGCGGTTGTTCATGGCCGCCACCTCGATGATGACCGCCAGGTTTCGCCCGGGCTGGACCGGGACGGTGAGGGTGGGAATCTGCACGTCCAGCACCTCGGTATAGAGGTTCTCCACCCCCAGGCGGTCGTAGATCTTGTCGTTGCGCCAGTGCTCCAGGTTGATGATTAGATCGATCTCCTGCTGTTCCTTCACAGCGCCCATGCCGAACAGCTGCCGCACGTCCACCACGCCGATGCCCCGCAGCTCGATGTAGTGGCGGATCAGGGCGGGGGCGGTGCCCACCAGGAGCTTGTTCTCCGTGCGCTTGATGTCCACGGCGTCGTCGGCGATGAGGCGGTGGCCCCGCTTGACCAGCTCGATGGCCGTCTCGCTCTTGCCGATGCCCGACTCGCCCAAGAGCAGAACGCCCTCGCCGTAGATCTCCAGCAACACCCCGTGGCGGGTGATGCGGGGGGCCAGGGAGTTGTTCAAAAAGCCGATGAGGTCGCTCATGAAGGAGGAGGTGGTCTCGGAGGTACGCAGGATGGTGCGGTCGTACTTCTCCGCCATCTCCATGCACTCCGGGTAGGGCTCCAGGGAGCGGGTGATGATGAGGGCGGGGATGGGGTAGCTGAACAGCTTTTCAAAGGCGTCCCGCCGGGCCTGGGGGCTGATGCCGCCCAGGTAGGTGCACTCCACCAGCCCCAGCAGTTCGATACGCTTGGGGTCGAAGTGGTCAAAGAAGCCGGTGAGCTGGAGCCCGGGCCGGTTCACGTCCTCGATGACGATGGGGGTGTCCTCATACCCCTCGCCCCCCCGGAGGAGCTCCAGCTTGAACTCGTCGATCAGGGCCTTGAGCTTGACGCTGTACGTGGCGCTTTCCATAGACGCGGCACATCCTTTCTATCCGGTCAAGTATATCCGCTATCGCAGCGCTAAAATACGCTTTTTGGCGGCGGTTTTGTAGAAGATGATGGTCAAGATCAGGGACAGCCCCTCGGCGATGGGGAAGGCGTACCAGACCCCGGCGGGGTAGAGGAAGGTGAACAGCGCGGCGGTGGGCAGAAGGACGATCAGCGTCCGGGCCAGGGAGCAGATCAGGCTGAAGAGGGGAATGGCCAGGGCCTGGAACACGCCGATGAGGATGATGGCGACGGCGGCCATGGGGAAGGAGAGGCTGATGGCCCGCAGGGCGGGCACCCCCGCCGCCAGCACCTGGGAGAAGGACAGGGAGGAGGTGGCCTGGGCCGCGTCGGTGGTCTTGAAGACGGAGAGCAGGGGGCCGGGGATGGTCCAGAACAGGAGCAGGCCGAGGCAAAGGATGGCCAGAGACAGTTTGAGGGAGAAGCGCACCGCCTGGCGGATGCGGTCGGGCTCCCGGGCGCCGTAGTTGTAGCTGACGATGGGGATGACGCCGTTGTTGAGGCCGAAGACGGGCATGAAGACGAAGGACTGGATCTTAAAATAGGCGGTGAGGACGAAAACGTGGGCGTCGCTGATCTCCTGGAGGAGCAGGTTCATGATGGAGACCATCACCGTGGTCAGCGACTGCATGGCGATGGAGGGCAGGCCGATGCGGTAGATGCTCCCCACGATCCGGCCCTTGAATCGGAAATCCCGGAAGCGGAAGGGCACGACCTTGTTGCGCTTGACCAAGATCAGGCCCAGGGTCATCCCCAGCCACTGCCCCCCGATGGTGGCGATGGCCGCCCCGGCGATCCCCAGCCTGGGGAAGGGGCCAATCCCGGCGATCAGCAGGGGGTCGAAGATGATGTTGAAAAGCGCCCCCGCGCCCTGGATGAACATACAGGCCATGGAGTTGCCCGAGGCCTGAAGGATCCGCTCGGCGGAGAACTGCATACACATCCCGATGGAGCCGATGGCCACGATCCGCAGATAGCTGGCGCCGCCGGCCAGGACCACGGCGTTGTCCTTGGCGTACAGGCCGATGAAAGGCTTTGCCAGAAACAGGCCGAACAGGGCGAACAGCACCCAGATGCACAGGTAGATAAAGTAGCTGTGGGTGGCCACCTCCGCGGCCTCCGCCTGGTTTTTCTCCCCCAGCCGCCGGGCCAGGATGGCGTTGACGCCCACGCCGGTGCCGGCGCAGATGGCGATCATCAGCGCCTGGACGGGGAAGGCGTAGCCCAGGGCCAAAAAGGCGTCGGGGCTGGCGTACTGGGCCACGAAAACGCCGTCTACGATGTTGTAGAGGGCCTGGACCAGCATGGAGAGCATCATGGGCCAGGACATGACCAGGACCAACTGTTTGACAGGCATCACGCCCATTTTATTCTCTTGCGCGTCCAAAAAATGCCACTTCCTTTTTTATATCTCCCGCACGTAGCGCAGATCCACGCACACCACGCCCCCGGGGAAGGGGATGTCGGCGTGGGTGCCGTCCCAGGCAAAGCCGTGGGCGGCGTAAAACCTCCGGGCCCGCTCGTTCTCCCGCAGGACGAACAAAAAGACCTTGCGGTAGCCCATCTCCCGCAGGCGGCGCAGGGCCTCCTCCAGCAAAATGCCGCCGTAGCCCCGGCCGCGCTGGGCGGGGTGGGTGTAAAAGGAGGCGATTTCGCCGTAGTCCTCGTACCCCTCGTTGTGGAAGCGGCAGATCTCCCCGGGGTTGTAGTTCACTTGTCTCGCGGGGCAGTAGTTGATGCAGGACAGGGGGGTGGAGCCGCTGTAAAGGAGGAGACCGTGACAGCCGTTTTGCCGCTCAAAGTTCTCCCGAAAGACCCCCACCCAGCGCTCGTCCGTGATCTCCCGCTCCAGGTAGTTTTTGGGGAGGCACTGGTCGTAGGTGTCCCGCCAGCCCAGGGCGTGGATCAGGGACATGGCCCGGAAGTGTTCCTCCCGGCAGGCGTCCACAAACTGGAAAGGCCCTTCCATTTACACCGGGACCTCCTGCCGCTCCGCCTCCGCTTCCGCCTCTTGCCGGGCCAGCGCCTTGGCGTTGGCCAGCATGAGCTTGATGCGGTTCTCCTGGTTGATCTGGGTGGCGCTGGGGTCGTAGTCGATGGCCACGATGTTGGAGTAGGGGTAGTCGTCCTTCAGCCGGCGGATCATCCCCTTGCCCACGATGTGGTTGGGCAGGCACCCGAAGGGCTGGGCGCAGACGATGTTGGGCACGCCGGAGTGGATGAGCTCCAGCATCTCGGCGGTGAGCAGCCAGCCCTCGCCCATCTTGTTGCCGTCCCCCAGGTAGCCCTGGATGAGCCGGTGGAGGTCGTCAAAGGTGCCGGGGGCCCGAAAGCGGCCCGACTCCTTCAGCGCGGCGATCATATCCCGCTGGCAGGACTGCATATAGCCCATGCCCGCCTTGCAGAAGGCCCGCTTCAGGGGGTTGCCGCCGTAGAGGGCCACGTCCGCCACCCGGTTGTGGAACTTGAAGATCATAAAGTCCGCCAGGCCGGGCACCACTGGCTCGGCCCCCTCGCTCAGCAGGAACTTCTCCAGCTCGTTGTTGCCCAGGGCGGAGAACTTTACGTAGATCTCCCCCACGATGCCCACCCGGATCTTCCGCTCCCCGGAGACGGGGATGGCGGCGAAGTCGGCGATGATCTGGTCAAAGAGGGCGCGCATCTGCTTGCGGTTCATCCCCTTGCCCTGGGTAAAGCCGTCGATGAGCTTGTCCGACCAGCGCTCCACCGCCCGGTCCGTCTCGCCGGCGGTGCGCTCGTAGGGCCGGACCTGGTTTGCCACCCACATGATGAGGTCGCCGTACATCATGCCGTAGATGAGCCGCCGGATCAGCCCCAGGGTCAGGTGGAAGCCGGGGTTGTGTTCCAGGCCGAAGGAGACGGAGATGACGGGGATATAGTCCATCCCGGCCTTCTTCAGCGCCTTTCGCAACAGGTGGATGTAGTTGGACGCCCGACAGCCGCCCCCGGTCTGGGTGATGAGCAGGGCCACCTTGTGGGGGTCGTACCCGGCGTGCTCAATGGCGTCCATGAACTGCCCGATGACCAGCAGGGCGGGGTAGCAGGTGTCGTTGTGGACGTATTTTAACCCCTCGTCCACCACCGCCCGGCCGCCGTTGTTCAGCTGGTCCACCCGAAAGCCCTCCAGCTCCAGGAGCTTTTTGAACATCCCGAAGTGGATGGGCAGCATCTGGGGGATGAGGACGGTGTACTCCTCCTTCATCTCCTTGGTGAACAGGAGCCGGCCTGTCTTGTCGTATTTCAACTCAGCCATTTTTCCTCGCCTCCATGGCGGCCATCAGGGAGCGGATGCGGATCTTCACCGCCCCCAGATTGCTGACATCGTCGATCTTCAGCTGGGTGTAGAGCTTGCCGTGGCTCTCCAGGATGGAGCGCATCTCGTCGCCGGTGATGGCGTCGGTGCCGCAGCCGAAGGAGACCAGCTGGACCAGCTGCATATCCTCCTGCTTGCAGACGTACCGGGCCGCCTGGTACATCCGGGCCTGGAAGGTCCACTGGTTCAGCACCTTCCGGGGCTCGTAGTCCTCCTGCCAGGCCACCGCGTCCTCGGTGATGAGGGTGAAACCGAAGGAGGTGATCAGGTCGTTGATGCCGTGGTTGATCTCCGGGTCCATGTGGTAGGGCCGCCCGGCCACCACCAAAATGGGCTGGCCCTTCTCCCGGGCGGCGCGGATGTACCGCTCCCCCTCGGCCCGCAGGTCCTTTTTATACGCGTCATACGCCTGGTAGGCGGCCCGGGCGGCGGCGATGGTCTCCCGCCGGGGGACGGCGAACTCCGCTTCCATGAACCGGGCCATCCGCTTGGCGAAGTCGTGGGGCCGGTGGAGCCCCACGTAGGGGGTGAGGTAGCGGACGTTTTTCAACTTGGGGATGTTGGCCCCCAGCAATTCTGGATAGTAGGCCACCACGGGGCAGTTGTAGTGGTTGTCGCTGCTCTTTTCGTCGAAGTTGTAGGACATACAGGGGTAGAAGATGGTGTGCACCCCCGAGTCCACCAGCGCCTCCACGTGGCCGTGCATCAGCTTGGCGGGGTAGCAGACCGTGTCGGAGGGGATGGTGTGCTGGCCGTAGAGGTAGAGCTTCCGGGAGGACTCCGGGGAGAGGACCACCTGGAAGTTGAGGCTGGTGAAAAAGGCGAACCAGAAGGGGAGGTTTTCGTAGTAGTTCAGCCCCATGGGGATGCCGATCTTCCCCCGGCTGCCGTCTCCGTCCCCCACGCCGCCCAGCTTGCGGAGCTTTTCGTACTTATAGGCCATCAGGTCCGGCCGCTTCACCTTCTCCTGCCCCAGGGGCCGGGAACAGCGGTTGCCGGAGATGAAGCGGCGGCCGCCGTCGAATTGGTTGACGGTGAGGGAGCAGTGGTTGGTGCAGAGGTTGCAGGTGACGGGTCTGGCGCTGTGGGTGAAGGAGCGCAGGGCCTCCTCGCTGAGCAACTCCGATTGCTCCAGCCCCGCGTCCCGGGCGGCCAGGGCCGCGCCGAAGGCCCCCATGAGCCCGGCGATGGTGGGCCGGGTCACGTTCCGGCCCAGCTCCAGTTCAAAGGCCCGGAGGACAGCGTCGTTGAGGAAGGTGCCGCCCTGGACCACGATGTTCTGGCCCAAATCGTCGGCGGAGACGGCCCGGATGACCTTGTAGATGGCGTTTTTCACAATGGAGATGGACAGCCCCGCCGAGATATCCGCCACGCTGGCCCCGTCCTTCTGCGCCTGCTTGACGGAGGAGTTCATGAACACCGTGCACCGGGAGCCCAGGTTGACGGGGCTGGCGGTCAAAAGCCCCAGCTTGGAGAACTCGGCGATGTCGTACCCCAGGGCCTTGGCAAAGGTCTCGATGAAGGAGCCACAGCCGGAGGAACAGGCCTCGTTGAGCATGATGGAGTCCACCGTGCCGTTGCGGATCTTGAAGCACTTCATGTCCTGGCCGCCGATGTCGATGATAAAGTCCACCTGGGGGTCAAAGTGGGCGGCGGCGCGGTAGTGGGCCATGGTCTCCACCAGGCCCAGGTCGCAGTGGAAGGCGTTTTTGATCAGGTCCTCGCCGTAGCCGGTGACCGCCGCGCCCTTGATCTGGATGCGGTCGCCGCAGAGCTGGTAGATCTTCCGCAGCTGTTCCAGCACGATGGCTACGGGGTTTCCCAGGTTGGAGTGGTAGTAAGTATAGAGAAGGCCGCCGGTGGGCTCGATGAGGACCACCTTGGTGGTGGTGGAGCCGGCGTCGATGCCCAGGTAGGCGGGGCCGCGGTAGGTGGCGGCGTCCACCTCCGGCGGGTGGGAGGCGTTGTGCCGGGCCAGGAACGCCTGGTAATCCGCCTGGCTGTCAAAGAGCGGGGGGAGGGTGTTCACCAAGCTGGTGTTCTCCACCGACTCCTCCAACTGCCGGAACACCTGGTCATAGGGCCGCACGGGGTAGTCGGTGGCGCACAGGGCCGCGCCGATGGCGGCAAAGCAGTCGCCGTCTTCGGGAAAGACGGCGTGTTCCTCGTCCAGCTTCAGCGTCTCCACAAACCGGGCCCGCAGACCCTGGAGGAAGTGGAGGGGGCCGCCCAGGAAGACGATCTTGCCCTTGAGCTCCCGGCCCTGGGTCAGGCCGCCCACCGTCTGGTCCACCACCGCCTGGAAGATGGACGCGGCCACGTCCTCCTTCCGCCCGCCCTGGTTCAGGATGGGCTGGATGTCCGTCTTGGCGAACACCCCGCACCGGGAGGCGATGGGGTAGATCTTCTCGTGTTTGAGCGACAGCTCGTCCAGCTCGTTCACCGTCACGTCCATCAGGGTGGCCATCTGGTCGATAAAGGCCCCGGTGCCCCCGGCGCAGGAGCCGTTCATCCGCTCCTCCAGAGCGCCGCCGAAGAAGATGATCTTGGCGTCCTCGCCGCCCAGTTCGATGACGGCGTCGGTGTCGGGGATAAAGGTGTTCACCGCCGCGGCGGTGGCGTACACCTCCTGGACAAAGTCCAGCTGGCAGGCCTTGGCAACGCCCAGACCGGCCGAGCCGGTGATGACCAGTTGGACCTCCTTGCCCTCCAGCAGGTCCTGAACGCCCCGCAGGGTCTCGCAGGCCCGCTCCCGGGCCATGGAGTAGTGGCGCTCATAGGAGCGGAAGAGCAGTTTATTCTCCTCATCCAAGATCACCACCTTGACGGTGGTGGAACCGATGTCGATGCCGATGCGTAGGCTCATAGCTTCCCACCTCACCTGAAAGTTGCCCAATCATTATATAGTATTTCGACTTTTTTTACAACCACAAAATAGCGGAAAGTGCGGGCGTATCAAAAAGTTTACAATTCCCCGCCCCCGGTCTTTCCCAGGGGTTTTCTTGCCTTTTGGGCATGGATGTGATAAAATGAAGCCCAATCGACCGACAGCGGGGAGGACGTTATGACAAAGGAATTGGAGAAGATCCTGCCCCTGGTGCAAAAGCCCGCCCGGTATACCGGCGGGGAGTACCGGGCGGTGGTGAAGGACAAGAGCCAGGTGGACTTCCGGGTGGCCTTCTGCTTCCCGGACACCTATGAGATCGGGATGTCCAACCTGGGGATGCGGATCCTCTACGGGGTGATGAACGGTCTGCCCGGGGTCTGGTGCGAGCGGGTCTTCGCCCCCTGGGGGGACATGGAGGAGCAGCTGCGCGCCCACGGCATCCCCCTCTACGGCCTGGAGAGCGGCGACCCTATGGGCGATTTTGACCTCATCGCCTTCTCCCTGGGCTACGAGATGGCCTACACCAACGTCCTCAATATGCTGGACCTGGCCGGGATCCCCGTCCGCCGGGCGGACCGGGACGGCTCCCACCCCCTGGTGATCGCGGGGGGCACCTGCTGTTACAACCCCGAGCCCTTGAGTGATTTTATCGACGTCTTCTCCCTGGGAGAGGGGGAGGACGTGACGGTGGAGATGCTCCAGGTCTGCCGAAAGGCCAAGGCGGAGGGCTGGAGCCGGGAGGAACTGCTCCGGGCCCTGGCCCAGGTCCCGGGGCTCTACGTGCCCAGCCTGGTGGACGTGACCTACGGCCCAGACGGTACTATCCAGTCCATGGTGCCCCGGGAGGGCGTGAAACTGCCCGTTTTGAAGCGCATCGTCTCCGACCTGAACACCTCCTATTACCCCACCCAGACCATCGTCCCCTCCACCGAGATCGTCCACGACCGGGTGATGCTGGAGGTGTTCCGGGGTTGCATCCGGGGGTGCCGGTTCTGCCAGGCGGGCTACGCCTACCGCCCCGTCCGGGCCAAGGACCCCCAGGTGCTTATCCAGCAGGGGATCGCCGCCTGTAAGGACTCGGGCTATCAGGAGATGACCCTGTCCAGCCTGTCCACCAGCGACTACCGCCCCCTGGTGGAGCTGTGCGACGGACTGCTGGACTACTGCGCCCCCCGGGACATCGGCCTGTCCCTGCCGTCCCTGCGGGCGGACAACTTCTCCATGAGCCTGATGCAGAGGCTCCAGTCTGTTCGGAAAAGCGGCCTGACCTTCGCCCCCGAGGCGGGGACCCAGCGGCTCCGGGACGTCATCAACAAAAACGTCACCGAAGAGGACTTAAAACAGTCCTGCCGGGTGGCCTTTTCCGGCGGCTGGTCCAGCGTCAAGCTCTACTTCATGCTGGGCCTGCCCACCGAGACAGACGAGGACGTACTGGGCATCGCGGACCTGGCCAAAAAGGTGCTGGCCTGGGGCCGGGAGTACGGCCCCCACCAGCGCGGGGGCGTCCGGGTCACCGTCTCCACCGCCTGTTTCGTCCCCAAGCCCCACACCGCCTTTCAGTGGGAGGCCCAGGTGGACATGGAGGAGTACATGCGCCGGGTGACCCTCCTGCGGGAGAATATGCGGGAGCGGAACATCACCTACAACTGGCACGACCCGGACACCAGCTTTCTGGAGGCGGTCTTCTCCCGGGGGGACCGGCGGCTGGGCGCCGCGCTCTACGAGGCGTGGCGGCAGGGGGCCAAGTTCGACGCCTGGAGCGAGTATTTTGACCTTCAACGCTGGCTGGACGCCTTCCAGACCTGCGGGCTGGACCCCCACTTCTACGCCAACCGGGAGCGGGGGCGGGAGGAGGTCTTCCCCTGGGAGGTCACCTCCACCGGGGTGAGCCGGGCCTTCCTGGCCCGGGAGCGGAAGCGGGCCTACCAGGCCGTCATCACCCCCGACTGCCGCAAGCAGTGTTCCGGCTGTGGGGCCAACCAGTTCTGCCCGGGAGGTGTGTGCGATGCCTAAGGACCGTCTGCTGTTCGTCAAGGAGGGGAGGGCCCGCTACATCTCCCACCTGGACCTGATGCGTACCTTCCAGCGGGCCTTTCTGCGCGCCGATATCCCCATCAAGCACACCGAGGGCTTCCACCCCCACCCCTTCATCTCCATCGCCCTGCCCCTGTCCCTGGGCTTTTCCAGCCGGTGCGAGCTGTTGGAGTTCGGTCTTTTGGAGGGCACGACCCACGAGGAGGTCCCCGCCCGCCTCAACGCCGCCCTCCCCGAGGGGGTCCGGGTGCTGACGTGTTACCCGGGCCAGCGGCCCACCCGGGAGCTCCAGTGGGTTCTCTATGAGCTCCGGGTGGACCGCGCCGGCGACGCCCCGGAGCTGTGCCGGGCCTGGGGGGAACTTTTGGGGCGGGAAAGCTGGAAAGTGGAAAAACCTTCCAAAAAAGTCAAGACCGGCGCGGTGACCGTAGATATCCCAACGCTTGTAAAGGAGTTTACCTTTACGGATATCACCGAGACGGGCTGTGTCCTCCAGATCGCCCTGTCCGCCCAAAACCCCGGCCTGAACCCAAGTGTAATGGTAAACGCCTTGACAGAGGCCTGTCCCCAGTTCACCCCGGAATTTGTCCAGTATGAGCGGCTGGAGATCTTGGACAGGGATGGAAAGATCTTTCGCTAAAAAAGTTTGTTAAAAAGTTTGACAACTTTCGCCGGGCGCGGTACACTACAATCATACTCGGCAAGGAAAAGAAGTGCTTCGCGAAGATGAAGAGAGAGAAAGTATCCACCGCCGTCATTCGCCGCCTGCCTCGGTACTATCGCAACTTGGAGGAGTTGAGTCAGGCGGGGACGGTGCGTATCTCCTCCAAGGCCCTCAGCGCCTCCATGGGCATCACCGCCTCCCAGATCCGCCAGGACCTGTCCTGCTTTGGGGAGTTCGGGCTCCAGGGCTACGGCTACAACGTGGAGAATCTCCGCCGGGAGATCGGGGAGATACTGGGCGTGGGCCGGGGCCACCGGGCCATTTTGCTGGGCGCGGGGAACCTGGGCCGGGCGCTGATGGAGAACTTCCGCTTTGACCGCTGCGGCTTTTCCCTGGAGGCCGCCTTTGACACGGACCCGGCCCTGATCGGGACGGAGCTGGCGGGCGTCCAGGTGCTGGACGTGGCGGAGCTGGAGACGTACTTAGCGGCCCACGGGGCCGACGTGGCGGTGCTGACCGTCCCCGGTCCGGCGGCCCAGGCCCTGGCCCGGCGGCTGGCCCAGGCCGGGGTGGGCGGTGTCTGGAACTTTACCAACATGGAGCTGGACGTGCCCGGCCCCACGGCGGTGGAGAACGTACACTTTGCCGACAGCCTCTTGACCTTGAGCTATATGATCTCGAAAGGATAGCGGATGATGATGAAGCGTCGTTTGACAGCGGCTCTGGCCGCGGTGGTGTGTTTGGGCGCAGGGATCGCGGTGGCGGTGGGGAGCGTGAGCGACGAGGCCATGATCGCCCAGAGCTACTACGAGGACACCTACCTGCCCGCCCTGACCGAAAACCTGCGCCAGCGGGCGGAAAAGGGAACGCAGTCCACCTATGAGCGGGCCGAGAAAGACCTGACAGAGCGCAACCAGGCGCGGCTGGACCAGATCCAGGCGCTGGCCGGGGAGAAGACCGCCTTTACCTCCGTGCAGTTGGCCGAGGGGGATGCGTTGTCCCTGGAACAGGGGAGCGCCATCCTCCTGGAGCGCGGCGCGGGCCGACTGACCGCCGGGGCCCTGGCCGATGTGACGGAGGGCGTGATGGTGGAGGCGGGGCAGGCGCTGGCCCCCGCCCACCGCTATGTGGCGGTGGCGGAGAGCGGCGCTGTCGTGTGCCAGACCGCCCCCGGCAGCGCGGGCTTCCAGGGCGGGGCGGAGGTAAACCAGGGCGCGGGCCTGGCCCTGCCCTTTACGGACGTGCCCGAGGGGCAGTGGTATCACGACGCGGTGGCCTTTGTCTACCGCCGGGGCTACTTTGCCGGCACCGGGGCGGATACCTTCTCCCCCAACGCGCCCATGGACCGGGCCATGGTGGCCACGGTGCTCCACCGGATCTCCGGGGGGGAGGCCGTGGCCGAGCCGGCCACCTTCTCCGACGTGCCCGCCGGGCAGTGGTACTCCAACGGCATCGCCTGGGCCGCCGCCAAGGGCGTGGTCAACGGCATGGGGGAGGGGCTTTACGCCCCCACGGCCTCGGTGACCCGGGAACAGCTGGTGACCATGCTCTACCGCTACCAAAAGGACTATCTGCGCGCCGCCGTGACCGCCGGCGGGGACCTGGCCGCCTTCTCCGACGGCGACCGCGTCTCCGACTGGGCCCGGGAGGCCATGTCCTGGGCGGTGGGGGAGGGCCTTGTCCAGGGCCGGGACAGCGGGGCGCTGGACCCCGCCGGGACCGCCACCCGGGCGGAGGTGGCCGCCATCCTCCAGCGGTTTTCCCAGGGCCTTTCCGCCGGGGCGTAACCGAAGCGGGACCTCCGCATAAGATGGATTGAGCCGGTCATGGACCGGGCTCCATCTTATCAGGGAGGTACTTCACTATGTGTTGCAACAACGGGTGTGGCGGCAGCGGCTGCCTTTGGATCATCATCATCCTCATCGTCCTCTTCGCCTGCGGCGGGTGGGGCGGCTGTGGCTGCGGCTGCAACAATGGCTGTGGCTGCAACAACGGCTGCGGCTGCTAAGGCACAGCGCACATAAGCGTCGGCGCGGGAGAAACTCCCGCGCCGACTCGCGAAAAAGCGGGCGCCCCCGCCGGGGCGCCGTGAGAAGGTTCGATCCCATATACGCGAAGACGGCATGGCCCCAGGCCATGCCGTCTCTTGTTTTGTCCGCCGGTCTGGCGGAAGACCGCTGTCAAGGGAGAGGCCCTGTTTCAAAAACAGCGGAGGGCCGCTTTTCACCCCGCGGGGCGGGGTCACAGGGCGGCCAGCACGTCCGCCATGGTGTAGAGCCCGGGGGCGTCCACCCCGGCCATGAACGCCGCGGCCCGCAGAGCGCCCCGGGCGAAGACCTCCCGGGAGGCGGCGTGGTGGTGGAGCTCCACCACCTCCTGCTCCCCGGCGAAGATCACCTCGTGGTCCCCCACGATGGTGCCGCCCCGGACGGCGGAGATGCCGATCTCGGCGTGGTCCCGGGCCTTGCGGACGCTGTGGCGGTCGTAGACGTACTCCGGCTGGAAGGGAAGGCCCTCCTTGGCCGCGTCGGCCAGCATGAGGGCGGTGCCGCTGGGGGCGTCCACCTTCTTGTTGTGGTGGCGCTCCACGATCTCCACGTCAAAGTCCTCCCCCAGCACCTGGGCCGCCCGCCGGGTCAGCTCCAGCAGGAGGTTGACTCCGATGGACAGGTTGGCGGAGCGGAAGATGGGGACGGCCTTAGCGGCGGCCTCGATCTGCTCCAACTGCTCGGGGCTGTACCCGGTGGAGGCCAGCACCAGGGGGATGGACCTGGCCCTGGCCCAGGTCAGCAGAGCGCCCAGGGCGGCGGGGGCGGAGAAGTCCACCAGCACGTCCGCCTCCACGGCGCACTCCTCCGGGGTGGGGAAGACGGGGTAGGGGGTGGCGGCGGCGCTGCCCACGGGGTCGATGCCCGCTGCGATGGTCAGCCGCTCGTGGCCCTCGCACAGCTCGGTGATGACCCGGCCCATGCGGCCCAGGCAGCCCGAGAGAATGATCCTTGTCATCGGTATATCCTTCCTCGCTTAGAGCAGGCCCACCCGCTTCATCGCGGCCTTCAGGACCTCCAGATTCTTCTCCGAGATCTCGCACAGGGGCAGGCGCAGGGGCCCGGCCTCCTTGCCCATCAGGTCCAGCGCGGCCTTGACGGGGATGGGGTTGACCTCCACAAAGAGGGCGTCGATGAGCTCCATGTACTCCAACTGGAGCTTGGAGGCCTCCATGAAGCGGTCCTCCAGGCAGAGGTGGGACATCTTGACCATGACCTCGGGGGCGATGTTGGCGGCCACCGAGATGACCCCCTTGGCCCCCAGGCTCATCATGGGCACCACCTGGTCGTCGTTGCCAGACCAGACGTAGAAGTCCTCCGGGCAGATGGACCGGGTGTGGGCCAGCAGAGAGAAGTTGCCGGAGGCCTCCTTGACCCCGTTGATCTTGGGGTTGCCCGCCAGGACCTGATAGGTCTCCGCGGCGATGGAGACCCCGGTGCGGCTGGGCACGTTGTAGAGGATCATGGGGATGTCGATGCGGTCGGCGATGTATTCATAGTGGCGGATCAGGCCGGTCTGAGAGGCCTTGTTGTAGTACGGGGTCACCAACAGCACCGCGTCCGCGCCGGAGTCCTGGGCGTGCTGGGAGAGGTAGACGGCGGCGGAGGTGTCGTTGCTCCCCGCCCCGGCCACCACCTTGACCCGGTGATCCACCTTCTTTACCCCGTACTCCACCACGGCGATGTGCTCGCGGATGGAGAGGGTGGAGGTCTCGCCGGTGGTGCCGCAGATGCAAAGGGCGTCCACGCCCCCGGCGATCTGATCCTCGATCAGACGGCCCAGGGCGTCGAAGTTCACCGCGCCGTTTTGGTCAAAGGGGGTGACGATGGCGGTGCAGGTCCCGGTAAAGACAGGCTCACGCATGGGAAACAGACTCCTTTCTCAACGGATGAAACTCAAGCCTTGTGGTCGATGTAGCCCTCGGCGCAGAGGAGCTCGGCCAGCAGAACGCCGCCGCCGGCGGCTCCCCGGAGGGTATTGTGGGACAGGGAGACGAACTTGTAGTCGTACTGGGTGTCGGGCCGGAGACGGCCCACGCTGACGGCCATGCCGCCCTCCAGGTCCCGGTCCAGGCGGGCCTGGGGCCGGTCGGGCTCTTCGAAGTAGTGGATGAACTGCTTGGGGGCGGTGGGCAGCTCCAGCTCCTGGGCCCGGCCCTTGAAGGAGGCCCAAATGGCCTTCATCTCGTCTTCCGTGGGCTTTTTCTCAAAGCTGACGAAGACGGCGGCGGTGTGGCCGTTGGAGACGGGCACCCGCAGGCACTGGGCGGTGATGGCGGGGGAGGCGGCGGCCTTGATGACGCCGTTTTCCACCGTGCCCCATACCTTCAGGGGCTCCTGCTCGCTCTTCTCCTCCTCGCCGCCGATGTAGGGGATCAGATTATCCACCATCTCCGGCCAGGTCTGGAAGGTCTTGCCCGCCCCGGAGATGGCCTGGTAGGTGCAGGCCAGGATCCTGGTGATGCCGAACTGGCGCAGGGGGGAGAGGGCGGGGACGTAGCTCTGGATGGAGCAGTTGGACTTGACGGCGATGAAGCCCCGCTGGGTGCCCAGGCGCTTGCGCTGGGCGGGGATGACCTGGATGTGCTCGGGGTTGACCTCGGGGATGACCATGGGCACGTCCTCAGTCCAGCGGTGGGCGGAGTTGTTGGAGATCACCGGGCACTCCGCCTTGGCGTACCGCTCCTCCAGCGCCCGGATCTCGTCCTTTTTCATGTCCACGGCGCAGAAGATGAAGTCCACCTGGGCGGCGATCTTCTCCACGTCCTCCGTGGCGTTGAGGACGATCAGGTCCTTGGCCTCCGGGGGGATGGGCACGTCCATGGCCCACTTGGTCCCCACCGCGTCCTCATAGCGCTTCCCGGCGGAGCGGGCGGAGGCCGCCACCACCTTCAGCTCAAACCAGGGGTGGCCGGAGAGCAGGGTGAGAAACCGCTGGCCCACCATGCCGGTGGCGCCCACCACGCCTACTTGGTACTTTTTCATATTATGTCCTCCCTTGCGATCCTATGGTATTTGAGGAAAATCATTTCCATGGCGGATTTGCAAAAAAGCGTTGAAAATGGTCGAGCCGTCCAGTATAATAGAGTCCGCACATTAAATTTTATGTTAGCACACTCTGAGAACCGTGTCAATTTTTCTTTGGTACAGATTGGAGCCCATTATGAAGAAAAAACTGGCGAAATTGTTGGTACTCTCGCTGATCCTGTCCGTCTGCTTCGGCCTGGCCCCCGCCGCCCAGGCCGCCGTGAGCAAGACCATGCGGATCGGCCTTCTGTACGGCAGCGACGCCATCCCCGCCGCCAAGCTGACCAACACGGAGGGGACGGGCTTCCGCTTTGGCTACTACGACAGCGCGCTGAACTTCGTCTCCCTGGGCTGGACGGGGGAGCAGGCGGTGGACGTGCTCATCACCCAAAACCTCTACCTGAACAGCAAGGGCGGCTACGGCTACTCCTCCGACAACGCCCGGGGGACGGTGGGGTGCTACCACATCCACCTGCCCTGGAGCTATGAGGACTTCGCCTCCGCCTACGAGGCGGCCCAGCTGGTGGAGGGCGGCTTTGTGGCCTGGGTCGAGGGGGCCTACCACGTGCGCGTGGGCGCCTACCCCTCCAAGGAGGAGGCCCAGGCCGCCCTGGACGCCCTGGGCTCGGACGCGGCGGTGCTGAAGGGGACCAGCGGCTACGGGTACAGCGTGGTGGCCCATGGCACCACCCGGGTCTTGTTCCAGTATGACGCCAACACCGCCGGGGAAGCGGGCGCCTTTGGGGTACAGCCCGGCCTGGAGGCGGGGGAGGCGACGGTGACCGCCCTGAACGACGGCAACAAATACCGGGGCGGCTTCCGCTTTGAGCGCGTCAACGGCGGGGCGTCCACGGTGGTGAACATCGTGGATCTGGAGGACTATGTCAAGGGGATCGTCCCCTACGAGATGAGCGCCTCCTGGCCCCTGGAGGCGCTGAAGGCCCAGGCGGTGTGCGCCCGGACCTACTCCATCTACAACACCCAGGGCCGGGCCAAGCACGGCGCGGACCACTTTGACCTGTGCACCACCACCCACTGCCAGGTCTACCGCGGGGTGGGGAGCGCCAACGCCAACTCGGACCAGGCAGTGGCGGAGACCGCGGGACAGCTGGCCTACTACAACGGCAAGCTCATCGACGCGGTGTACTACTCCAGCAACGGCGGGGCCAGCGAGGACGCCAAAAACGTATGGGTCAACGACCTGGGGTATCTGAAGGGCAAGCTGGACCCCTACGAGGCGGACATCGCCGACCGGGCAGGGAACTACCACTGGGTCAAGACCCTCACCGCCGAGGAGCTGAAGACCCGGGTCCACAACAAGGGCCGCAGTACCTGCGGCGACATCGTCAGCGTCACCACCAGGCAGAGCGCCGTGGGCAACACCATCGAGCTCACCGTCACCGACGTATCGGGGAAGAGCTTTACCTTCTCCGGCGGCGACACCGTCCGCAGTCTTTTGGGCACCAACTCCATCCGCTTCACCATGACCACCTCCGGCGGCTCCGCCGCCTCATCCGCCGCCCCGTCCGCCTCCGGCTACCAAATCGCGGGGGCGGCGGCCCCCGCCGCTTCTCTGGACGGGCTGTACGCCCTGGGGGGCGACGGCACGGCGGCGCCCCTGCCCCAGGAGAGCTACATCGTCACCGCCGACGGCGTCAAGGCCCTGGAGCCGGTCCAGGCGGCCACCGCCCCGACCTCGGGCGCGGCCTCTTATACCTTCACCGGCACCGGCTGGGGCCACAACGTGGGTCTGAGCCAGTGGGGCGCTTACGCCATGGCCCAACGGGGCTATACTTATCTGGACATTCTCAAGTTCTACTACACCGATATCACCGTGGAATAGGAGACGCTGAGGATTTGAACACATCCGACTTTTTCTACGACCTGCCCCCGGAACTCATCGCACAGACCCCTCTGGACCGCCGGGACGGCTCCCGGCTCATGACCCTGGACAAGGCCACCGGGGCGGTGGGCCACGCCCACTTCTACGACCTGCCCCGGTATCTCCGCCCCGGGGACTGCCTGGTGCTCAACGACTCCCGGGTGCTCCCCGCCCGGCTCATCGGCCGGAGGGAACCGGGGGGCGGCGCC
This sequence comes from uncultured Oscillospiraceae bacterium, assembly GCA_947627325.1. Classification (GTDB taxonomy): domain Bacteria; phylum Bacillota; class Clostridia; order Oscillospirales; family Oscillospiraceae; genus MGBC124762. Next base: position 179,345 of record CANQVO010000002.1, read on the forward strand.
TGCGAGGTGCTGCTGCTCACCGACCGGGGGGACAGGACCTGGGAGTGCCTGGTGCGCCCCGGCCGAAAGCTCCGCCCAGGGGCCCGGGTGACCTTTGGGGAGGGGGAACTGACCGGCGAGGTGACAGAGACTCTCCCCGACGGCAACCGCCTGGTGCGCTTTGACTACCAGGGCATCTTTTTGGAGGTGCTGGAGCGCCTGGGCCGGATGCCCCTGCCGCCCTATATCAAGGCCGAGCTCCAGGACCAGGAGCGGTATCAGACCGTCTACTCCCGGGAGGTGGGCTCCGCCGCCGCCCCCACCGCCGGGCTCCACTTTACCCGCGACCTGCTGGCCCAGGTGGAGGCCATGGGAGTAAAGGTCTGCTATGTGACCCTCCACGTGGGCCTGGGCACCTTCCGCCCGGTGTCGGAGGCGCGCTTGGAGGACCACGCCATGCACGCGGAGTTCTGCACCGTCCCGCCGGAGACCGCCGACGCTGTCAACCAGACCAAGGCCGCCGGCGGCCGGGTGGTCTGCGTGGGCACCACCTCCTGCCGCACGGTGGAGAGCTGGGCGGGGGAGGACGGGCGATTGCGCGCGGGCTCGGGCTGGACGGATATCTACATCTACCCCGGCTACCGCTTCAAGGCGCTGGACTGCCTGGTGACCAACTTCCACCTGCCCCAGTCCACCCTCATCATGCTGGTGTCCGCCCTGGCGGGGCGGGAGAATGTCCTGGCGGCCTATCGGGAGGCGGTGGCGGAGCGATACCGCTTCTTCAGCTTCGGGGACGCCATGTTCATCTATTAAGGAGAGGGCTATGTTTGAACTGCTGAGCACCCAGGGCCGGGCCCGGCGGGGGGTATTCACCTGCCCCCACGGCGCCGCCCAAACCCCGGTCTTTATGAATGTGGGCACCCAGGGGGCCATCAAGGGGGCGGTGTCCGCCCCGGACTTGAAGGAACTGGGCTGTCAGATCGAGCTGTCCAACACCTACCACCTCCACCTCCGCCCGGGGGACGAGGTGATCCGGCAACTGGGCGGGCTCCACAGATTCATGGGCTGGGACGGCCCCATCCTCACCGACTCCGGCGGCTTTCAGGTCTTCTCCCTGGCCGGCCTCCGGGACATCCGGGAGGAGGGCGTCACCTTCGCCAGCCACATCGACGGCCACCGGGTCTTCATGGGCCCGGAGGAGTCCATGACCATCCAGTCCAACCTGGGCAGCGACGTGGCCATGGCCTTTGACGAGTGCGTGGAGAACCCCTCCACCTATGAATATGTCAAATCGTCCTGCGAGCGGACCCTCCGCTGGCTGGAGCGGTGCAAAGTAAGGCACGATGCGCTCAACGCCCAGCCCGACTGCGTCAACCCCGGCCAGCAGCTCTTTGGCATCAACCAGGGGGGGATCTACCCCGACCTCCGGGTCTGGCACATGGAGGAGATCGCCAAGCTGGACTGCGACGGCTACGCCATCGGCGGCCTGGCGGTGGGGGAGCCCACCCAGACCATGTATGACATCATCGACGCGGTGGAGCCCCATATGCCGCCGGACAAGCCCCGGTATCTCATGGGCGTGGGAACCCCGGGCAACATCCTCGAGGCGGTTTGGCGGGGGGTGGACTTTTTCGACTGCGTCATGCCCGCCCGGAACGCCCGCCACGGCAAGCTCTACACCTGGGGCGGCTGGATCAATCTCAAGAACGAGCAGTATAAGCTGGACGACCGGCCCATCGACCCCGCCTGCGACTGCCCGGTGTGCCGCCGGTTCTCCCGGGCCTACCTCCGCCACCTCCTTGTGGCCGGGGAGATGCTGGCCATGCGGCTGGCGGTGATGCACAACCTCTATTTCTACAACGCCCTCCTGTCCCGCGTCCGGGACGCCCTGGACCGGGGCGAGTTCGATGCCTTCCGCCGGGAGTACGCCCAGAAGCTGGACGGGAAGCTGGCGGAGTGAACCGCGGCCCCATTTGTCCCGCTGGGCGCGCCTTAGTGAAAAAATATCTTGCCAAAGGCGGGGAAACCCGCTATAATGGAAAAGTCTACCGAACAAACAACTTCTTAGGAGGAATTGCGCCATGGGAATGATTTTACCTCTGGTATTGATGCTGGCTTTGATGTATTTTATGCTCATCCGCCCGGAGAACAAGCGCAAGAAAGAGGCCGCGGCCATGCGCGCCAGCCTGGCGGTGGGGGATGAGATCACTACCATCGGCGGCATCGTGGGCACCATCTGCGCGGTGAAGGAGAACACCATCGTCCTGGAGACCGGCGCGGACCGGGTCCGCATCGAGTTCACCAAGTGGGCCGTCTCCTCCAAGGGCGCCCAGTTCTCCGAAGACGGCAAGCAGTAACGGCCCGGGCATAAACTCGTCCCTCCCCTCATAGTCTTGTGGCAAAGACGTGGAGGGGAGGGCTTTTTTGTGAGAAAAACGGACGAGGAACAGGGCGCGTGGGCCCTGCGGTGCGTGACCCAGGTGCTCCTCGGCGCGGTGGCGGCCGTGCTGGTGAGCCTGCTGTTCCTTCTCGCGTGCGCCGTGCTCATCTCATCCGGCCATTTGAGCCAGGACCACACGGGGGTGTACAGCGTCTGCGCCTGTGTGCTGGGCAGTCTGGTGGGCGGCACGGCGGCGGTGAGCCGGTGCAAGGGGCGGCCCCTGGTGGTGGGCCTTTTGACCGGGCTGGTCCTCTTTTTGATCCTGCTGACCATCGGGCTGCTGCTCTACCAGTCGGTGGCCATCGAGGAGGGGGGCGTCCCCCTGGGGTGCGGGTGCCTGTGCGGCGGGGCCCTGGCGGGACTTTTGGGGGCGCGGCCCAAGAAAAAACGGCGAAAGTGATTGAAATTTCCAAACGGGTGTGGTATAATCTCTCCCAACCAAGGAAAATGGGGAGGGAAAACCAATGGAGCACATCCGCACCTTGAACGGCGCCACCTTGAAAAAGAGCGCCGCCCACGGTGGCTGTGGCGAATGCCAGACGTCTTGCCAGTCCGCCTGCAAGACCTCCTGCACCGTGGCCAACCAGAAGTGTGAGAACGAGGAAAACCGCTGAACCGGCGGTACAGAATGGGGTGGGCCCGCGCCCACCCCATTTCCATGTGTAGAGAAAGGAATCTTATTTTATGGTACACACCTTTGAAGCCCTGGGGGTCTACATCGCCGTGGACGTGAACAGCGGCGCGGTCCACGTGCTGGACAGGGCCGCCTACGACGCCCTCAACGCCCTGATCGCCGCCCAGGGGCAGGACCCCGACTTCTCCCAAAAGCCCCAGGGGGCCGGCCCCGCCTGGGAGGAGCTGAAGGCGCTCTACGACCAGGGATTGCTCTTCACCCGGGACGACTACATCGACGCTCCCGCCATGGCCTACCTGGGGGAGGAGCCCCCCATCAAGGCCCTGTGCCTCCACGTCTCCCACGACTGCAACCTCCGCTGCCGCTACTGCTTCGCCTCCACCGGGGACTTCGGCACCGGCAGGCGCATGACCATGTCCTTTGACACCGCCAAGCGGGCCATCGACTTTGTCATGGAGAAATCCGGCAAGCGGCGGAATCTGGAGGTGGACTTCTTCGGCGGGGAGCCGCTGATGGCTATGGACACGGTGCGGCGGACGGTGGAGTACGCCCGGAGCGTGGAGAAGGCCCACGACAAGAACTTCCGCTTCACCCTCACCACCAACGGCGTCCTCCTGGACGACGAGACCATTGACTACCTGAACCGGGAGATGTCCAACGTGGTCCTCTCCCTGGACGGCCGCCGGGAGGTGAACGACCGTATGCGCCCCACGCCGGGAGGGCAGGGGAGCTATGACGTGATCGTCCCCAAGTTCCAGAAGCTGGTCGCTAAGCGGGGCACCAAGGACTACTACGTTCGGGGCACCTTTACCCGGGAGAACCTGGACTTCGCCGCCGACGTGCTCCACTACGCCGACCTGGGCTTCCGCCACGTGTCCATAGAGCCGGTGGTGTCCGAGGCGGACAGGCCCTGGGCCCTCCGGGAGGAGGACGTGGCCGCCATCGAGGCGGAGTACGAAAAGCTGGCCGCCGCCCTCCTGGAGCGCCCCGAGGTGAACTTCTTCCACTTCAACGTGGACCTCTCCCAAGGCCCCTGCGTCATCAAACGCCTCCGGGGCTGTGGGGCGGGGTGCGAATATGTGGCCATTACCCCCGACGGGGACATCTATCCCTGCCACCAATTTGTGGGGAATGACGAATATCGCCTGGGCAGCCTCTACGACGGCACCTTTGACCGCTCCATCTCCCAGCGATTCGCCCAGTTGAACATCTACACCCGGGAGAAGTGCAAGACCTGCTGGGCCCGTTTCTATTGCAGCGGCGGGTGCAGCGCCTCCAACCTGGCGGTGAACGGGGACATCCAGATCCCCCACGAGATCGGCTGTCAACTGGAGCGCAAGCGGCTGGAGTGTGCCATCGCCCTCCGGGCCATCCGGGCGGGTATGTCAGAATGAAATATCACAAAACGAAATGAAAAGGGCGGGTATTTCAAACAGAAATACCCGCCCTTTTCCCATATCTGGAGCGGCCTCTTTTCGCGGAACACCACATCTTGTTAAGAGGGGGTGGGGCCGGTTCGGCGGCGCTCTTTTTCGGTGGAAACAGGCGGTTTCTCTGGTTGACATAACGCCATTGACATAATTGCCAAAAATAAAAAAGTTGACGTAAAACCCCTTGTCAGGGCGGGAAAACAGGGGTATCATAATGCAAGACATAAAGGGGGCGACACAGGTGGAACAGACCCTTGGCTTCATCGGCGCGGGCAATATGGTCAGCGCCATTTTATCCGGCGTTTTGGCCCGGGGCCTGGCCCGGCCGGAGGCGGTCTGGCTGTCCAACCGCTCGGCGGAAAAGCTGTCGCCCTGGGAGGAAAAGGGCGTCCATGTCACCCAGGATAATGTCATTGTGGCGCAAAACGCCCAGGTCATTATCCTGGGGATCAAGCCCCAGGTCTTCCCGGCGGTGCTCCCGCAGATCGCGCCCCATGTCCAGGGGAAGTGCGTGGTGTCCCTGGCCCCCGGCTATTCCGTTTCCTATCTGCGGGGCCAGTTGCCCGGCGCGCTGGTGATGCGCGTCATGCCCAATACCCCTATGAAGCTGGGCAAGGGCGCCACCGTTGTGGCCCAGGCCCCCGACGTGCCGGAGGAGCTGTTCCGCTTTGTCCACTCCCTCTTCGCCTCCGCCGGCGCGGTGGCGGTGATCCCGGAGGAGCAGATGGACGACTTTATCCCCGTCAGCGGCTCCAGCCCCGCCTTTTTCTTCCGCATGGCGGCGGCCATGGTGGACGCGGCCAAGGCCGCGGGCATCGACCCGGACCTGGCCCTGACCATGACGGCGCAGACCATGGCGGGCTCGGCGGCCATGCTCCTGGAGACGGGCCAGACCGCCCAGGAGCTCACCCGGCAGGTCTGCTCTCCCGGCGGCACCACCCTGGCGGCCCTCACCGCCTTTGACGACTACCACTTCGAGGAGATGATGGCCCAGGCCGCCGCCCGGTGCGCCCAGCGGTCCCGGGAGCTGGGCAAGTAGGGCTTCTATTTTGACGGCTTGTCTCATAGCTATGCTGTGAGGTGAGCGCGGTGAAAAAGGAGCGAAAACGGGGCGGGATCCCCCTGGCGCTGGCGGTGAATACCGCGGCGTTCGGCCTGGGCGGCCTGGGCGGATTTTGCCTGGCCGGCTGGCTGTCGGGCCGGGGCGTCCTCTCCTTTTCCGGCTGGCTGGAGAGCTACGCCCTGGGCCTTTACACGCACGGAGCGGCTGTCTCTTTTTGGGCGGTGCTGTGGGACGCCATGCGCTGGCCGCTGTTTCTGGCGCTCCTGGGCTTTACCGCCCTGGGGGTCTGGATGGTCCCGACGATGTTCGCCCTGCGGGGGTTTTTCCTCTGCTTTGGCGCGGCCGCCCTGTCGGGGGCGGGGCGGGGCGGACTGCTGCTGGCCCTTGTCTTGTGGGGCCTGGGCAACGTGATCGGGCTCCCCGCGTTCTTCCTTTTGGGCGTCCAGAGCTGGGAGCAGGCCCGGGTGCGGGGCGGGCGGCTGCTCGCCCCGCCGGCGGCTCTGACGGGCGGCGCTCTGGCCCGGACCGGCCTGATCTTAGGCTGTGTGGCCGGCGGCGCCTGGATCGGGCGGTGGCTGACCCCCGGTATTTTGAACATCCTGGCCCCCCTGCTGGGCGGGGCATGAGTTGAGAAAAGAAAGGTGGTGTACCGCGGATGGCGCAGATGGACGAGACGAGCCTCTACGAGGCCTATCTTCGCGACGAAAAGGGGGCGTCCCAAAACACCGTCAGCTCCTATCTGCGGGACGTGAACCAGTTCACCGCCTGGCTCCGGGGCGAGAAGATCGCCGTGACCAAGGTCAAGACCGCCGACGTGGAGCGGTACACCCAGCATCTCAGTAGCCTGGGCAAGTCCCCGGCCACGGTGACCCGGTCGGTGGCCTCCCTCAAATCCTTCTACGGCTTTTTACAGCGGGAGGGGAAGGTCCGCGCCAACTGCGCCCGGTTCGTCACCACCGAGAAGGTGGAGCGCAAACTGCCACAGATCCTGACGGGCAAGGAAGTGGAGCTCTTTTTGGAACAGCCCAAGTGCGTGGACGCCAAGGGCTACCGGGACAAAGCCATGCTGGAACTCCTCTACGCCACCGGCATCCGGGTCACCGAACTCATTGACCTGGACGTGAACAGCGTGAACCTCTCCGCCGGCCTTCTGCGGTGCGAGAGCCGGGGGAAGGAGCGGTTTATCCCCATCTATCCCGCCGCGGTGAAGGCGCTGAGCGAGTATATCAAAAAGATCCGCCCCCAGCTTCTGGAAAACCAGGACGACCCGGCCCTGTTCGTGAACATGGGCGGGGAGCGGATGTCCCGCCAGGGCTTTTGGAAGCTCATCAAGCACTACCAGGAGACGGCGGGGATCAAAAAGGACATCACCCCTCAGACCCTGCGCCACTCCTTCGCCGCCCACCTGCTGGAAAACGGGGCGGACCTGAAGTCCATCCAGGAGATGCTGGGCCACGCCGATATCTCCTCCACCCAGATCTACACCCACCTGGTGGGCCAGAAGCTGAAGGACGTCTACGCCAAAGCCCACCCCCGGGCGTAAAAACCCGAGAAAAAAGGCTTGCATTTTCCAAAAAGCTGTGGTAATATATCATTCGATGTTTTCAGAAACACCCTTTGACTTCGACCAGCGAGGAGGGAACGAAGATGGCCAAGTGTGCGTATTGCGAGAAGGCTCTGGTGTTTGGGAATCAGGTCTCCCACTCCCACCGCCGCTCTAACCGCCCCTGGAAGCCCAACCTGAAGCGGGTGAAGGCGATCGTGGACGGCACCCCCAAGCACGTGTATGTCTGCACCCGGTGCCTGCGCTCCGGCAAGGTCACCCGCGCGGTGTGATCGGTCTGCACGCCACAATTCGATACGTCTAAAAAAGCCGCCGCTGGGCGGTTTTTTTAGTGCCCGAACCCCCGCCCCATCTTGACGAGGGGGCATCCTATATTGTATAATGACCACAATGGAAAGTATTGGCCTTAGACCACAAGGCATAGATGTAGTGTTTTAAGCGAGGTGTCCCGCCCATGCCCAAGAGCAAGCAGTACGACAACGAATCCATCTCCTCCCTCAAGGGGGCCGACCGGGTCCGCAAGCGCCCGGGCGTTATCTTCGGCTCCGACGGGCTGGACGGCTGTGAGCACGCCGTCTTTGAGATCTTGAGCAACGCCATCGACGAGGCACGAGAGGGCCATGGCGACCTCATCATCGTCACCCGCTTTGCCGACCGGTCCATCCAGGTGGAGGACTTTGGCCGGGGCTGCCCAGTGGACTGGAACGAGAAGGAGGGCCGCTACAACTGGGAGCTGGTCTTCTGCGAGCTCTACGCCGGCGGCAAATACGGCGGGGACGGGGACAACTACGAATACTCCCTGGGCCTCAACGGCCTGGGCTCCTGCGCCACCCAGTACGCCAGCGAGTACTTTGACGCCACCATCTACCGGGACGGCTTTGAGTATAAGCTCCACTTTGAAAAAGGGGAGAATGTGGGCGGGCTCCAAAAGACCCCCACCGACCGCAAAAAGACCGGCTCCATCTTCCGCTGGAAGCCCGACCTGGAGGTTTTTACCGACATCGACATCCCCGCTACGTACTACATCGACGTGATGAAGCGCCAGGCGGTGGTGAACGCCCCGGTGACCTTCCGCTTCCGGGACGAGGTGGGGGGCAGATTCGTCACCCAGGACTTCCGCTATGAAAACGGCATCTCCGACTATGTGGCCGAGCTGGCGGGGGAGAAATCCCTGACCGCCCCCGTCTTCTGGCAGACCGAGCGCAAAGGCCGGGACCGGGAGGACAAGCCGGAGTACAAGGTCAAGCTGTCGGTGGCCTTCTGCTTCTCCAACACCGTCCAGGTCATCGAGCACTACCACAACTCCTCCTGGCTGGAGCACGGCGGCTCCCCGGAAAAGGCCATGAAGTCCGCTTTCGTCTCCGCCATCGACGGGTATCTCCGCTCCCACGGGAAGTACCAGAAGACGGAGAGCAAGATCACTTTCAACGACGTGCAGGACGCCCTGGTGCTGGTCTCCAACAACTTCTCCACCCAGACCAGCTACGAAAACCAGACCAAAAAGGCCATCAACAACAAGTTCATCCAGGACGCCATGACCGACTTCCTCCGGGCCCAGCTGGAGGTCTACTTCATCGAAAACCCCTTTGACGCGGAGAAGATCGCCGAGCAGGTGCTCATCAACAAGCGAAGCCGGGAGAGCGCGGAGAAGGCCCGGCTGAACATCAAAAAGAAGCTCTCGGGGAACGTAGACATCGCCAACCGGGTGCAGAAGTTCGTGGACTGCCGCACCCGGGACACCGAGCGCCGGGAACTCTACATCGTGGAGGGGGACTCCGCCCTGGGCAGCGTCAAGCTCTCCCGGGACGCGGAGTTCCAGGGCATCATGCCGGTCCGGGGCAAGATCCTCAACTGCCTGAAGGCGGACTACGGCAAGATCTTCAAAAGCGAGATCATCACCGACCTGATGAAGGTCCTGGGCTGTGGGGTGGAGGTGCAGAACAAGCACGTCAAGGATCTGGCCGCCTTCGATCTGATGAACCTGCGCTGGAACAAGATCGTCATCTGCACCGACGCCGACGTGGACGGCTACCAGATCCGCACCCTGATCCTCACCATGCTCTACCGCCTGGTGCCCACCCTCATTGAGCGGGGCTACGTCTATATCGCTGAATCCCCCCTCTACGAGATCACCTATAAGGAAAAGACCTGGTTCGCCTACACCGACAGGGAGAAAAACGATATCGTAAACGGCGAGCTGGCGGGGAAGAAGTGCACCATCAACCGCTCCAAGGGCCTGGGCGAGAACGAGCCGGACATGATGTGGCTCACCACCATGAACCCGGAGACCCGGCGGCTCATCAAGGTCATGCCCGAGGACGCCGAGCTGACCAGCCAGATCTTCGACCTCCTCCTGGGGGACAACCTCCAGGGCCGGAAGGACCACATCGCGGACAACGGCTACAAGTATTTGGAGCTGGCCGATATATCTTAAAAAGAGGCGATACAAATGACAAAGATCCAAATGACCACCCCCCTGGTGGAGCTGGACGGGGACGAGATGACCCGGGTCATCTGGCGGCAGATCAAGGACACCCTGCTGCTGCCCTACATCGACCTGAAAACCGAGTATTACGACCTGGGCCTCCCGGAGCGGGAGCGCACCCGGGACCAGATCACCGTGGACGCCTCCCACGCCATCCAGAAATACGGCGTGGGCGTCAAGTGCGCCACCATCACCCCCAACGCCCAGCGGGTGGAGGAGTACAAACTCAGCCAGATGTGGAAGTCCCCCAACGGCACCCTCCGGGCCATCCTGGACGGCACCGTTTTCCGGGCCCCCATCATGGTCAAGGGCATCTCCCCGGTGGTAAAGAACTGGAAAAAGCCCATCACCATCGCCCGTCACGCCTATGGCGACGTGTATAAGAACACCGAGTTCAAGCCCGCCGGCCCCGGCAAAGCGGAGCTGGTCTTCACCGCCCCGGATGGCGCGGAGACCCGCCAGACCATCTTCGACTTCCAGGGCCCCGGCGTGGTCCAGGGGATGTATAACACCGACGCCTCCATCACCTCCTTTGCCCACTCCTGCTTCCAGTACGCCCTGTCCACCGGCCAGGACCTGTGGTTCGCCACCAAGGACACCATCTCCAAGCAGTACGACCACCGCTTCAAGGACATCTTCCAGGCGCTCTTTGACGCCCAGTATAAGCCCCTCTTTGAAAAACAGGGCATCACCTACTTCTACACCCTCATCGACGACGCCGTGGCCCGGGTCATCCGCTCGGAGGGCGGGTACATTTGGGCCTGCAAGAACTACGACGGCGACGTGATGAGCGACATGGTCTCCACCGCCTTCGGCTCCCTGGCCATGATGACCTCCGTGCTGGTGAGCCCGGACGGGAAGTACGAGTACGAGGCCGCCCACGGCACCGTCACCCGCCACTACTACAAGCACCTGGCGGGGGAGGAGACCTCCACCAACCCCATGGCTACCATCTTCGCCTGGACCGGCGCGTTGCGTAAGCGGGGAGAACTGGACGGCAACCGGGATCTGGCGAATTTCGCCGACCGCCTGGAGAAAGCCTGCATCCACACCATCGAGAGCGGCGTGATGACCGGCGACCTGGCCGGTCTCTGGGAGGGGGAGACCCCCGCCCGGAAGGTCACCACCCAGGGCTTTTTGGACGCCATCGCCCAGCGGCTGGACGCATAAAACACCCATTAACTGGAAAAACTCCCCCTATCCACAGGATAAGGGGGAGTTCTTATGTCCGTGAACCTGGAAAACAGCGAGACAAAGCTGAGTCTCATGCGGGCCTTTGCCGGGGAGAGCCAGGCCCGCAACCGCTACACCTTCGCCGCCGGCCTGGCCAAGCGCAAGGGGCTGGAGGTGCTGGAAAAGGTGTTTTTGTTCACCGCCGACCAGGAAAAGGAGCACGCCGAGGTGTTCTACCGCCTCCTGGAGCCCCTGGCGGGGCAGACCCTCCACGTGGACGGGGGCTATCCCATCGACCTTTTCGGCGATATGCTGGACAACCTGAAGGCCGCCGTCCACAACGAAAACGAGGAGCACGACACGGTCTACGCCGACTTCTCCCGGATCGCCGCCCAGGAGGGCTTTGACGCCATCGCCCACACCTTCACCATGATCGGCGGCATCGAGAAGACCCACGCCCAGCGGTTCGCGTACTACGCCAAGCTGTTGGAGGAGGACAAGCTCTTCGTGTCCGAGGTGGAGACGGGCTGGATGTGCCTCAACTGCGGCCAGATCGTCCACAGCACCGTGGCCCCCGCCTCCTGCCCGGTGTGCCGGCACGGCCAGGGCTGGTTCATCCGCCTGGAGCTGGCCCCCTACACTAAGATCGGGTAAGGGGCAAAAAAAGGATGGGCCGGGGGACTTGACCGGGGGCGGGAAGTTCGTTTACAATAGAGGGGAAACCAGTCGAAACGAGGCGCCCTCCTATGAAACGCTTCCTGCCCCTTCTCCTGTCCCTGGCCCTTCTGATCCTCCCCGCGGCGGCCGCGGAGCCGCCCAACGGGGAGTTGTCCGCCGCCGTCTACAATTACGAGGACTGGCGGTATGACCCGCCCCAGGACCTCCCCCTGGTCCGCCTCCGCCTCAACGGCCGGAGCGTGGCGGGGGAGATGCCCGGGGTCATCCTGGGCGGGCGCACCCTGGCCCCCCTGCGCCTGCTGGCGGAGGGGCTGGGCGCCACGGTGGAGTGGCTCCCCGACAGCGGCCAGGTGCGCGTCACCCGGGAGGGGGACGAGATCCTGCTCACCCTGGGCTCTGCCTTCGCCCAGGTCAACGGCCAGGAGAAAGAGCTGCCCGACGGGATCCCCGCCACCACCCTCTCCTACCAGGGCCAGGGCTACACCATGGTCCCCCTGCGCTTTTTCTCCGAGACGCTGGACTGCCAGGTGGACTGGGACCAGAAAAGCTACACCGCCTCGGTGACCCAGCGGGATTACATAGCCCAGCAGGCCAGCGCGCTGCTGGGGCCGCTGGAAGGGCCCGCGGAGCCGGGGAAGTACCTCATTGCCCTGGACGCGGGCCACGGCGGGTCGGCCTCCGGGGCGTTCTATGAGGAGGCGGCGGAAAAGGACCTGACGTTGGCTATGACCGAAAAGGTGGAGGCGCTTTTGAACGCCCTGGGCTACCGCACGGTGATGACCCGCCAGGGGGACGAGTATGTGGACCTCTACACCCGGGCGGCCATCGCCAACTGGTCCGGGGCGGACCTGTTTGTGAGCATCCACTGTAACGCCGCGGACCACCACCCCGATTTTCAGGGCCTCTACGTCTACCACTACCCCGGCAGCGAGGCGGGGACGGCCCTGGCCCAGGCCCTGCAGGACGAGATCTGCGCCGCGACCGGCGCGGTGGACCGGGGGATCGAGTCGGAGGATTTCGTGGTGGTGCGGGAGACCGCTATGCCCGCGGTCTTGGTGGAGACGGGCTTTATGACCTGCCACGAGGAGCTGGAGCGCCTTCGGGACGAGGACTACCAGACCCGCCTGGCCCAGGGCGTGGTCCAGGGGATCGCGCGGTATCTGCGGGAGAACACCCCCCAGGACGTGGGCCCGGCCCAGGGGGCGGGAGCCCCGCCCAGCGGCATCCCCCTGGACGGCTAGCGCGATCGCCTGGGCGGCGGGACGAAAAAAACTGGCAAAATACCATTGTCAATTCTGATATTTATGATATAATAGACCTCGGAAGACCCAAACGCTGGCCCTGGGCCGGTTTTGAAAAGGAGAGCTTGATATGAGCGACACCAGAGAGTACATCTCCTATCCCGACGAGATGGGCACCATCCACATTGCCGACGAGGTCCTGGCGGTGGTGGCCGCCTCCGCCGCCCTGGAGGTGGAGGGGGTCAGTAGCCTGGCGGCCAATCTCTCCTCCGACCTCGCCGAACTCATGGGCAAGAAGGTCTATTCCAAGGGCGTGCGGCTGTCGGTGGCCAACGGCCAGGTGCTGGTGGATATCTCCATCCTCATCCAGTACGGCTTTTCCATCCCGGACGTGGCCAAGAAGGTCCAGCAGGCGGTGATGTCCGCCGTGGCCAACACCAGCGGCATGGAGGTCAGCCGGGTCAACATCCAGGTGGCCGGCATCAGCTTCCGCCGGGAGCCCCGGGAGAAGCGGCAGTAACGAAACCAGCAGGGCGCCGGAGGGGAGAGATCCCCCCTCCGGCGTCTTTTTTTGCCCGGCGGGGCGCCCTGATATTTTCCCCCGTTTTGGGGGTTTCTTTTTTGTATATTCTCGTGTATAATGATGCTGTATACCCTGGATGAAACTGCCTGTCCGGGGACAGGAGGTCATGTGTATGACGCGCACCAACGCCAGAGAGATCGCCGTCCACTTTATTTTTGAACTTGGCTTCTCCCGGGAGAGCGCCCAGAGCCTGCTGGAGGAATTTCTCACCCCCGAGGCGTTCCAGCGCCTGGGGGCGGAGGAGCCCCTGTACGCCCAATTCCCCAACGCCAAGCAAAAGACGTATATCGAGGAGCTGGTCACCGGGGTCTACCAGCACACCCAGGAGCTGGACGGCTACATCGAGCGGTACGCCCAAGGCTGGCGCTTCTCCCGCATCGACCGGGTGGCGGTGGCGATCATGCGCGCGTGTATGTACGAGATCCTCTATATGCCCGACGTTCCCAACGCCTCCGCCATCGACGAGGCCGTGGAGATCGCCAAGGGCTACGAGCCCCAGGAGGCCTGCGCTTTCATCAACGGCATCCTGGGCACCTTCGTCCGGGAGGTGGTGGGGGAGGCGCCGGCCGGCAGGGAGACGGCGGCTGGGGAGAGCGAGGTATGAAGGGCGCTCTGGCCTTTGACACCAGCAACTACACCACCTCCGTGGCCTACTATTCCCCCCAGGGGCAGTACCAGGCCAAAAAGCTCCTGGAGGTGCCCGCCGGGGCTCTGGGCCTTCGCCAACAGGAGGCCCTGTTCCAGCACGTCAAGCGCCTGCCCGACCTGATGGAGGCGCTCTTCGCCCAAGCTCCCGGGGAGATCGCGGCCGTAGGGGCCAGCACCGCCCCGCGGGAGGTGGCGGGCTCCTATATGCCCTGCTTTCTGGCCGGGAGCGGCCAGGCCAGGACGCTGGCCACGGCCCTGGGCGTGCCCTATCACCCCTGGAGCCACCAGCAGGGCCACCTGGCCGCCGCGGCCTGGGGGGCGGGCCACCCGGAACTTTTGGACAAGCCCTTCCTGGCCTGGCACCTGTCCGGCGGCACCACGGAACTGCTGAAGGTCACCCCCCGGGGGGCCGCCGTCACGGCGGAGAAGCTGGGCGGCACCGCCGACCTCTCCGCCGGTCAACTCATCGACCGGGCCGGGGTCCTGCTGGGCCTGAGTTTTCCCGCCGGGCCCGCCCTGGACGCCCTGGCCCGGGAGGCGGCGGGGCGGGTCAAGCCGTACCCCGTCAAGGCGAACGGCTTTACCTTTTCCCTCTCCGGCATGGAGAACAAGGTCAAAGCCCTGGCGGAGGCGGGGGAGGCCCCCGCCGAGATCGCCCGCTTCACCCTGGACACCCTGGTTGATGTGATCCACCGGGTGACGGCGGCGGCCCAGAGCGCCGAGCCGGGCCTGCCGGTGCTCTGCTCCGGGGGCGTGGCCTCCAACCAGCGCCTGCGCTATATTATGACCGAGTTCTGCCAGGCGGTGTTCGCCCCGCCGGAGTATTCCACCGACAACGCCATGGGGTCGGCGATCCTGACCTATCGGGCGTGGGAGGCAGCCAATGGAGTCTAACTACATCTACACCGTCACCGCCCTCAACGAGTATATCAAGGACCTGCTGGACAGCGACGCGGGCCTGGCCGCCCTCACCGTCCGGGGGGAGGTGTCCAACTACAAGGCATACCCCTCCGGCCACCACTACTTCTCCCTCAAGGACGAGACGGGGGCCCTGAAGTGCGTCATGTTCAAGGGCAGCGCCATCCACCTCCGCTTCCGGCCCCAAAACGGCATGAAGGTCATCGCCATGGGCCGGGTGGGAGTCTTCCCCCGGGACGGGGTCTACCAGCTCTACGTCTCCGCCATGGTCCCCGACGGGGTGGGCGACCTCCACGCCGCCTTTGAACAGCTCAAGGAAAAGCTCCAGCGGGAGGGCCTTTTCGACCTGTCCCACAAAAAACCCCTCCCGGCCTACCCCCGCAAGATCGCCCTGGTCACCTCCCCGGTGGGGGCGGCGGTGCGGGATATGCTGCGGATCCTGGAGGCCCGCTGGCCCCTGACCCAGGTCTGCGTCCTCCCCGTGCGAGTCCAGGGGAGCGAGGCCGCCGGGGAGATCAGCCGGGCCATCGACTACGCCAACGCCCACCAGGTGGCCGACCTCATCATCACCGGCCGGGGCGGCGGGTCCATGGAGGACCTGTGGTGCTTCAACGAGGAGATCGTGGCCCGGGCCATCTACCGCTCCCAGATCCCCGTCATCTCCGCCGTGGGCCATGAGCCGGACGTGACCATCGCCGACTTTGTGGCCGACGTGCGGGCCGCCACCCCCTCCAACGCCGCCGAGCTGGCCGTGCCCGACCAGAACGACGTCTACGCCTTTCTGGCCCAGACCGACGCCCGCCTCCGCCAGCGCGCGGGCCGGGAGCTGTCCCTGGCCCGGGAGCGGCTGCGCCGCCTGGCCGGGAGCCGGGCCCTGCAGGACCCCATGAACCTGGTGGAGGACCGGCGGATGCTCCTGGACCGCCAGGGCGCGCGGCTGGCCGCCGCCCTGACCGGGCAGCTGGCGGGGGAGAAGGAGCGCTTCGCCGCCGCGGCGGCCAAGCTGGACGCGCTGAGCCCTCTGAAGGTGCTGAGCCGGGGCTACGCCATCCCCCAAAAGGGGGAGCGGGTGGTCACCTCCGCCCAGGACCTGCGGGAGGATGACCGATTTACCCTGCGCCTGCGGGATGGCGCCGTCCCCTGCCGGGTGGAGAAAGGATGAGTGGATATGGCAGAAAAAAAGCTGAGTTTTGAGCAGGCCATGGCCCGCCTGGAGGAGATCGTCACCGCCATGGAGCGGGGGGAGGCCCCCCTGGAGGAGTCCCTGACCCTCTTTGCCGAGGGCACCAAGCTGTTGAAGCAGTGTACCGCCCTGCTGGACAAGGCGGAACAGCAGGTCACCAAGCTGACCCGGGGGGCCGACGGAGAGCCCAGGGAAGTGCCCATGGAGGATGTGGAAGAATGACCTTTGAGGCGCGATATGAGGGCTACAAGGCCCTGGCCGAAAAACGGCTGGCCGGATTTTTTCCCGGCGGCGGCCTTTATGAGGTGATGCGGTACAGCCTTCTGGCCGGGGGCAAGCGCATCCGCCCGGTGCTGGCCCTGGCCTTTTGCGAGGCCGCCGGGGCCCCGGCGGAGCGGGCGCTGGACTTCGCCTGCGCCGTGGAGATGCTCCACACCTACTCCCTCATCCACGACGACCTGCCCTGCATGGACGACGACGACCTGCGCCGGGGCAAGCCCACCTGCCACAAGGTCTACGGCGAGACCGCCGCCGTCCTGGCCGGGGACGCCCTCCAGGCCGCCGCCTTCGCCACGGTCCTGCGGGCCAATGGCTTCCCGGACGGGGAGGCCCCTCGGCAGGCCGCCCTCGCCCTGGCCGAGGCCGCCGGGGAGCGGGGGATGTGCCTGGGGCAGTACTGGGACACCCTGGGGACGGATGCCCCGGACAGCCTGGAGGTCCTTGACCGCGTCCACGACCGCAAGACCGGCGACCTCCTCCGGGCCTCCTGCGCCATGGGGGTCATCGCCGCCATGGGCGGCGGGGCGGACGCGGACCCGGCCTGCCTGGCCGCTGCCAGGGACTACGCCGGCCACCTGGGCCTGGCCTTTCAGATCCGGGACGACGTGCTGGACGTGACCAGCACCCCGGAGACGTTGGGCAAGCCCATCGGCTCCGACGCCCAGCAGGGCAAGGTCACCTACGTGACCCTGGCGGGCGTGGAGGAGAGCGAACGGGCCGTGGCGCGCCACACCCGGCTGGCCCAGGAGGCCCTGGACCGGGCGGCGTGGCGGGGAGACCCGGCCTTTCTCCGCTGGTTGGCCGACCGGCTGGCCCAACGGAATTATTGAGCGGATAGACCAGACAAGGCAGGTGAGAAATCGGTGACCTACGACCAGGTGGACGTGAAAAAATTGAACGACCAGGAGGCCGCGGAGCTGTGCGAGCATCTCCGGGGCGACATTTTGCGTACCGTCTCGGCCACCGGCGGCCACCTGGCCTCCAGCCTGGGGGCGGTGGAGCTGACGGTGGCTATCCACCGGGTCTTTGATTTGAACAGGGACCGCCTGGTTTTCGACGTGGGCCACCAGTGTTACAGCCACAAGCTCCTCACCGGCCGCGCCCCCCGGTTCTCCACCCTGCGCGCCCTGGGCGGCGTGGCGGGCTACCCCAAGCCCAGCGAGAGCGTGGCCGACGCCTTTATCGCCGGACACGCCTCCAACTCGGTCTCCGTGGCCCTGGGCATGGCCCGGGCCCGGACGCTGTTGGGGGAGGACTACCACGTTCTGGCCCTGCTGGGGGACGGCGCCCTCACCGGCGGCCTGGCCTACGAGGGCCTGTCCGACGCGGGGCAGAGCGGCGAGCCGCTGATCGTCATCCTCAACGACAACGGCATGTCCATCACCCAGAACGTGGGCGGCGTGGCCCAGCACCTGGCCCACCAGCGGCTCAAGCCCCAGTATCTGAACTTCAAAAAGGGCTACCGCAAGATCATGCGGGCCACCGCCCTGGGCCGGGGGGTCTACAAGCTGACCCACAAGATCAAGACGGCGGTGAAGGACGTGCTGCTGCCCTGCAGTATGTTCGAGGACATGGGCTTCACCTACATGGGCCCGGTGGACGGCCACAATCTCAAGCTCATCACCCGCCTCCTGCGCTACGCCAAGGAGGAACTCCCCGGCCCGGTCCTGCTCCATGTCCGCACGGTGAAGGGGAAGGGTTATCCGCCCGCCGAGGCCGCCCCGGACCGCTTCCACGGCGTGTCCCCCTTCGACCTTTCCACCGGGGAGCCCAAAAGCCCGTCCGGGCCCACCTACTCCGCCGTCTTCGGCCAGACCCTGTGCCGCCTGGCCCAGGCCGACGGCCGGGTGTGCGCCATCACCGCCGCCATGCGCTCCGGCACCGGCCTGGACGGCTTTGCCCAAACATTCCCCGCCCGCTTCTTCGACGTGGGCATCGCCGAGGGCCACAGCGTGGCCATGGCCGCGGGGCTGGCCAAGCAGGGGGCGGTCCCCGTCTTTGCCGTCTACTCCTCCTTCCTCCAGCGGGGCTACGATATGCTCCTCCACGACGTGGCCATCAGCCATCTCCATGTGGTCCTGGCGGTGGACCGGGCGGGGCTGGTGGGGGAGGACGGGGAGACCCACCACGGCCTGTTCGACGTGGCCTACCTCACCTCCGTCCCCGGCATGACCGTCCTGGCCCCCGCCTGCTTCCGGGAGTTAGACGAGATGCTGACCTGGGCGGTGGAGCGCTGTGACGGCCCGGTGGCCGTCCGCTACCCCCGGGGCGGGGAAGGGGCCTGGCGGGGCGGCTTTGACGGCGCTGAGAAGACCGTTATCGCCCGCCCGGGCAGGGACGTCACCCTGGTCACCTACGGTGCCACCACCAACGCCGCATTGGAGGCCGCCGAGGGCTTGGCGGCGGAGGGGATCGAGGTCCAGGTGGTCAAGCTCCAGTGCCTCGCCCCCCTGGACCTGGCCCCCGTGCTGGACAGCGCCCGGGCCACCGGCCGCGTGCTGGTGGCGGAGGAGTGCGCCGCCCAGGGCTGCGTGGGGGTGCGGATCGCCGCCCAATTGGCCTTGGAAGGGGTGCCGGTCAAGGCGCTGACCCTCCTCAACACCGGCGACGGCTTTGTGACCCACGGCAAGGTGGACGCCCTGCGCCGGCTCTGCGGGCTGGACGCGGAGAGCATCCGCCAAAAGGTCAAGGAGGCGCTGGGGAATGGATAAAAAGCGCCTGGACGTGGCATTGGTAGAGCGGGGCCTGTGCGAGAGCCGCCAAAAGGCCCAGGCCGCCATCATGGCGGGACTGGTGCTGGTGGACGGCCAGACGGTGACCAAGGCGGGCGCCCCGGTGGGGGAGCGCGCCGCCCTAGAGGTGAAGGGCCCCGCCATCCCCTACGTGAGCCGGGGGGGACTGAAGCTGGAAAAGGCCCTAAAACTCTGGAACATCGACCTCACCGGCAAAGTCTGCGCCGACATCGGCGCCTCCACCGGCGGCTTTTCCGACTGTATGCTCCAGACCGGGGCCGCCAAGGTCTACGCCGTGGACACCGGCTACGGCAAGCTGGACTGGAAGATCCGCACCGACCCCCGGGTGGTGGCCCTGGAGCGGACCAACGCCCGGTATCTGACCCACGAGCAGATCCCCGACGACCTGGATTTCGCCAGCGTCGACGTCTCCTTCATCTCCCTGCGCCTGATCCTCCCCGCCCTGCGGGGGGTGGTGCGGGCGGACGGGGAGGTGGTCTGTCTGGTCAAGCCCCAGTTTGAGGCGGGGCGGGAAAAAGTTGGAAAGAAAGGCGTTGTCCGGGACAAAAAGACCCATTTAGAGGTTTTAGAGAACTTTTTGACCTACGCAAGCGACAATTTCTTTGCTGTAAAGGCGATGACCTTTTCACCCATCAAGGGTCCGGAGGGGAACATCGAGTACCTGGGTCATTTAGTGGCAAGGGATACGCCAGTACAGCCGTTGGAATTACAGGCTTTAGTTGACGCCTCCCACGAGGCTTTGGAGGGAACGACATGACGGTAGTGCTCAGCCCCAACCCCTATCGGGACCGGGGCCTCAAAGCGGCACAGAGCGCCCGGCGGGTGCTGGAGCAGGCGGGGGTGGAGGTGATCTTCTCCCTCCCCTTTGAACTGGAGGAGGGCAGCCGGATCGAACTCCCCCTGGACATGGACTTTGTCCCCTTAAAGCAGGGCCTGGCCCGGGCGGATATCCTGGTCTGCTTCGGCGGGGACGGGACCATCCTCCACGCCGCCAAGGACGCGGAGGCCTACCAGGTGCCCATCCTGGGGGTCAACATGGGCAGTGTGGGCTTTATGGCGGAGCTGGAGCACGGCGAGCTGTCCCAGCTCTCCAAGCTCCCGGCGGGCAAATACTCCGTGGAGGAGCGGATGATGCTGGACGTCCGGGCCGTCCGGGGGGGCAAGACGGTCTTTCACGACGTGGCCCTGAACGACGCGGTGGTCACCAAGGGCGCGGTGGCCCGGGTGGTGGACCTGGAGGTCTACGGGGACAAGGTGCTCATCTCGGAGTTTGCCGGGGACGGGGTCATCGTCAGCACCCCCACCGGCTCCACCGCCTACTCCATGTCGGCGGGCGGCCCCATCGTGGAGCCCACCGCCCAGAGCATCCTCTTTACCCCCATCTGCGCCCACGCTCTCCAGGCCAAGTCCTTCCTGCTGGACGCGGGCCGTCTGGTCTCCGTCCGCATGGGGGCCAACTCCCGCAAGAGCGCCTATCTGTCGGTGGACGGCGGCCGGGCCTTCAAGCTACTGCCCACCGACCAGGTGGAGATCTCCCGCTCCCAGCGGCAGACCCGGCTGGTCAAGCTCACTGGGCGCAGCTTTTACGCCATCTTGAATCAAAAACTAGGGAAGGGGTAAGGGACTATGAAAGCGAAACGGCAAGGGGAGATCCTCTCCATCATCGCCTCCGGCCCCATCGAGACCCAGGAACAGCTCTTGGAACAGCTCCGCCGCCGGGGCATCCAGGCCACCCAGGCCACCATTTCCCGGGACATCAAGGAGCTCCACCTGGTCAAGGAGCTCACCGGCAAGGGCAGCTACCGCTACGCCCTCTCCGCCCAGACCGGCGCCGACGACACCACCGGGCGGTTCAAGACCATCTTCCGGGAGGGGGTCGTCAGCTATGACTACGCCCAAAATCTGGTGGTGATCAAGACCATGCCCGGCCTGGGATCCGCCGCCGGGGCCGCCCTGGACGGCATGGACATCCCCGACCTGGTGGGCTCCCTGGCGGGGGACGACACGGTGCTGTTGATCCTGCGTACCACCGAGCAGGCCCGGAATTTCTGCGCCACCATCCGGGAGATGCTGGCGTAAAAAAGGGGGGAGGGCCATGCTGGCCCAACTGCACATCGAGAATATCGCCGTCATCGAGTCGGCGGACATGGCCTTTGAGGGCCGCTTCAACGTCCTCACCGGCGAGACCGGCGCGGGCAAGTCCATCGTGGTGGACGCCATCGGCGCCATCCTGGGCCGCCGCACCAGCCGGGACCTGATCCGCACCGGGGCCAGGTCCGCCTGCGTGGAGGCCCTGTTCCGGGACCTGCCGGAGCTCACTTGGTTCGAGGAGAACGCCGTCCGCCCCGACGAGAACGGGGAACTGCTCCTGCGCCGGGAGATCCAGGCCGACGGGCGCAACCTCTGCCGGGCCAACGGCCAACTGCTGACGGTGGCCCAGCTCAAGGCCCTGGGGGACCACCTCATCGACATCCACGGCCAGCACGACGGCCAACAGCTTCTGGACCCCGCCTGCCACCTCTCCTACCTGGACGGCTTCGGCGGCCTGGACCAAGGCCCCCTGGCGGAGTTCCAGGCGGCCTACGAGGCCGTGACCGCCCTAAAACGGGAAATCGCCTCCCTCCAGATGGACGAGTCGGAAAAGGCCCGGCGGCTGGACTCCCTGCAGTACCAGATCGACGAGTTGGAGCGCGCGGAGTTGAAGGAGGGGGAGCGGGAAACCCTGACCCGGCGGCGGGACCTGTTGCGAAACGCGGAAAAGCTCCTGTCCGCCGCCGCCGGGGCCCACGCCGCCCTCTCCGGGGACGAGGACAGCGCCGGGGCGGTGGACCTGCTGGAGCGGGCCGGGGACGCCCTCAGCGCCGGGGCCCGCATGAGCGAGGAACTCTCCGCCCTGGCCGACCAGGCCGCCGAACTGCGCTACGCCGCCCAGGACCTGGCGGAGCGGGTCCGGGACCTCCAGGATCAGCTGGACATGGAGCCGGGGGAGCTGGACGAGGTGGAGACCCGCCTGGAACAGCTCTACCGCCTGTCCAAAAAATACGGCCCCACCACCGCCGATATGCTGGCCTACTTAGACCGATGCCGCCAGGAGCTGGACCAGATCCAGTTCTCCGCCGACGCCCTGGCCGAGCTGGAGAAAAAGCTGGCCCAGGCGCTGGAGACAGCCAGGTGTAAAGGTCAGGCCCTTTCCGCCCAGCGCCGCACGGCGGCCCGGGAACTGGAGGGGCGCATCCAGGGGGAGCTGGCGGCGCTGGATATGCCCAAGGTCCGCTTCCAGGTCTCCCTGACCCCAAAGGAGGGGGAGCTTGGCATGGACGCCACCGGGATGGACGAGGTGTGCTTCCTCATGTCCGCCAACCTGGGGGAGGACCTGAAGCCCATCCACAAGATCGCCTCCGGGGGCGAGTTGTCCCGGATCATGCTGGCGCTGAAAAACGTCCTGGCGGAGAACGAGGACGTCTCCACCCTGATCTTTGACGAGGTGGACGCCGGGGTCTCCGGCCGGGCGGCCCAAAAGGTGGGGGAGAAGCTGGCCCAGGTCTCCCGGCACAAGCAGGTGCTGTGCGTCACCCATCTGCCCCAGCTGGCCGCCATGGCGGACACCCACTTCTCCGTGGAAAAGGGGGAGCGGGGCGGGCGGACCTACACGGAGGTCACCGCCCTGGACCCGGAACAGCGGCGGCAGGAGGTGGCCCGGCTCACCAGCGGCGCCCGCGTCACCCCGGCGACGCTGGCTGGGGCGGGGGAGCTGCTGGAGGCGGCGGAGGCGTACAAAAAGGGGCTTGACAAATAGCGGCTCCGAGACTATAATGCAAGGCAATATGGACAGGCTATGACGAGGAAGAGTAGCCGGCCGACCGCTGGGCAGAGAGACCCCGAACGGGTGAGAGGGGGAGAGCGGAGGCCGGGGAATACGCCTCAGAGCCGCCGCCTGAACCGCTGGTCGGTAGGGTGGGCCGGGCCGCGCCCGTTACCGCGCCGCTGTGCGCCGCACAGCATGAGGCCGTCTTCGTGAGGAGGCGGCGAACCAGAGGTGGTACCGCGTCTGTTTGACGCCCTCTGTCCAACGGGACAGAGGGTGTTTTTTTGTCGGAACTCAACCAGCGCGTCTCCCAGCGGGCCCAGCGGGTGGGGACGCTGTGCGTCTTCGCCTCCGCGGTCCTATACAGCATCGGCGGGCTTTGCATCAAGCTCATCCCCTGGAACGGCATGAGCATCAACAGCGGGCGGAACATCATCTCCGTGCTGGTCATCGGCGCCTATCTGCTCCTGACCCATCACCGCCCCCGGTGGAACCGCTGGATCGCCCTGGGCGCGGCCAGCGTCTGCGGCACCAACACCCTGTTCACCCTGGCCAACAAACTGACCACGGCGGCCAACACCATCGTCTTGCAGTTCACCGCCCCCATTTTCGTCCTCCTGCTGTCCCTGCTCTTTTGGCACAAAAAGCCCCAAAAACTGGACGTGGCGGTGTGTATCATCACCCTGGGCGGCGTGGTATGCTTCTTTGTGGAGAGTTTGGAGGCAGGGGGGATGCTGGGCAACGCCCTGGCCCTGCTCTCCGGCTTCACCTACGCCGGGGTGTTCCTCTTAAACGACCTCCCCGACGCAGACCCCATCTCCAGCGTCTTTTGGGGGGACGTGTGCAGTGCCGTCATCGGCCTGCCCTTCCTCCTGCGGGAGACGGTCTTTACCCCCACCGCCCTCACCAGCCTGGTGGTCCTGGGGGCCTTCCAGGTGGGTCTGGCCTATATCCTCATGTGCCGGGGCCTAAAGACCACCCCGGCGGTCACCGCCTCTCTGATCTCCGGCATCGAGCCGGTGCTCAACCCCATCCTGGTGGCGGTCTTTTACCACGAGATGATCGGCCCGCTGTCCCTGGCCGGGGCGGTCATCGTGCTGGCGGCCATCCTCACCTATAATGTATTAAAAGCCCGGCAGGCCCCGGCGGCTCAGCCGGTTTGAAAGGAAAAAACGGGAGAATTTGAGAATAGGAGTTGGAGAAAATGGAAATCTATGAGGAATTGAAGGCCCGGGGCCTTATCGCCCAGGTCACAGACGAGGCGGAGATCCGCCAGCTGGTCAACAGCGGCAAGGCCACCTTCTATATCGGCTTTGACTGCACCGCCGACAGCCTCACCGCCGGGCATTTTATGGCCCTGACCCTGATGAAGCGGCTCCAGCAGGCGGGCAACAAGCCCATTGCCCTCATCGGCGGCGGCACCACCATGATCGGCGACCCCTCCGGCCGCACCGATATGCGAAAGATGCTCACCAAGGAGGACATCGACCACAACGCCGAGTGCTTTAAGCGCCAGATGGAGCGGTTCATCGAGTTCGGCGACGGCCCCAACCAGGCCATGATGCTCAACAACGCCGACTGGCTGCTGAAGCTCAACTACGTGGAGCTTTTGCGGGAGGTGGGGGCCTGCTTCTCGGTGAACAATATGCTCCGGGCCAAGTGCTACGAACAGCGGATGGAGAAGGGCCTGAGCTTCCTGGAGTTCAACTATATGATCATGCAGTCCTACGACTTCTACCATATGTTCCAGACGGTGGGGTGCAATATGCAGTTCGGCGGGGACGACCAGTGGTCCAATATGCTGGGCGGCACCGAGCTCATCCGCCGGAAGCTGGGCAAGGACGCCTACGCCATGACCATCACCCTCCTCACCGACTCCCAGGGCCACAAGATGGGCAAGACCGCCGGGAACGCCGTGTGGCTGGACGCCAACAAGACAAGCCCCTACGACTTCTACCAGTACTGGCGCAACGTGGGGGACGCGGACGTGATGAAGTGCATCCGCATGCTCACCTTCCTCCCCCTGGAGCAGATCGACGAGATGGCCGCCTGGGAGGGCAGCCAGCTGAACACCGCCAAGGAGATCCTGGCCTTTGAGCTGACCCAGATGGTCCACGGCACCCAGGAGGCCCAAAAGGCCCAGGAGGCCGCCCGGGCCCTGTTCTCCACCGGCGGGGACACCGCCAATATGCCCGCCACCGCCATCCCGGCCGGGAGCCTCACCGACGGGGTGATCGGCCTTCTGGACCTGATGCTCCAGTGCGGCCTGGTGCCCTCCAAGAAGGAGGCCCGGCGGCTCATCGAGCAGGGCGGGGTGGAGGTCAACGGCCAAAAGGTGTCCGACACCGCCATGATGATCCCCCAGGACCTGCTGGCCGGGGACGGCCTGACCATCAAAAAGGGCAAAAAGGTCTTCCACCGGGCCCACTTGGCCTGATTTTCGCAAACTTTTCCCTTCAAAAGACGCGGCCTAAAAAAGGCCGCGTCTTTTTTTCGGTTTCCTCTTGACAAGGGGGCTGATATGGTGTACTGTATATATACAGTAAACACAGTATGAACGGAGGCGAAGGGGTGGAGATCGTCATTCGCAACGGGGGGGACGCCCCCATCTACGAGCAGATCAAGGACCAGCTCAAGGCCCACATCCTCCGGGGGACGCTGTCGGAGGGGGAGGCGCTGCCCTCCCTGCGGCTGTTGGCCCGGGACCTGCGGGTGAGCGTCATCACCACCAAGCGGGCCTACGAGGAGCTGGAGCGGGAAGGGTTTCTGGTGACCATCCCCGGCAAGGGCTGTTTTGTGGCCCCCAAGGACCTGGAGCTGGTCCGGGAGGAGGGCCGGCGGCGGGTGGAGGAGCACCTCTCCCGGGCCATCGACGCCGCCCGGGCCGCCGGGGTGAGCAGGGAAGAGGTACTGGACGCGCTGGACGTACTTTACGGGGAGGAAGGCATATGAACCGCGCCATCGAGACTGTGGGGCTGACCAAAAACTACGGCCCCTTCACCCTGGGCCCCATCGACCTGGCCCTGCCCGGCGGGACCATCCTGGGCCTGATCGGGGAGAACGGGGCGGGGAAGTCCACCCTCATCAAGTGCCTACTGGGCATCGTCCGGCCCTCCGCGGGCCGGGTCCAACTGTTGGGTCGACCGGCGGCGGAGGCCCTGGGCGGCGTGGGCTACGTCCCCGACGAGTGCCCCTTTCCCGGCGCGCTGAAGGTGCGGCAGACGGGGGGCTTCCTATCCGGGGTCTTCCCCGGCTGGGACGGGGCGCTGTTCGGGGAGTACCTGAAAAAGTTCGACCTGCCCGGGGAGCGCAAGATTAAGGACCTGTCCCGGGGGATGAAGATGAAGCTGACCATCGCCGCCGCCCTGTCCCACCGGCCCCGGCTGTTGATCCTGGACGAGGCCACGGCGGGGCTGGACCCGGTGGTGCGGGACGAGATCCTGGACGAGTTCCTGGCCTTTGTGGAGGACGAGGACCACGCCGTGCTGATCTCCAGCCACATCACCAGCGACCTGGAAAAGCTCTGCGACTACGTGGCCTACCTCCACCAGGGGCGGCTGCTCACCGTCCAGGGGCCCAAGGACGAGCTGTTGGAGCGGTACGGCAAGGTGGCCTGCACCCGGGAGCAGTTGGAGCGCATCGACCCCGCCATCCTGGTGGGCAGGCGGGAGGGGGAGTACGGCTGTCAGGCGCTGGTGTCCGACCGGGCCGCCCTGCGGAAAAGCTGTCCCGACCTGGCCGTGGACCGCTGTACGCTGGAGGACATTATGATCTTCACCACAAGGGGGGAGCGGAAATGAGGGGATTTTTGAGGCGGGACTGGGCGCTGATCCGCATCACTCTGTGGTTTTATCTGCTCTTTCTCGCGGGGGCGTGTCTCCTGGCCGTGTTCACCGATTTTTCCATCAGCATCTGCCTCATCCTGTTCTCCGTCATCAACGTGATGAACCTCTTCGCCTATGACGAGGCCAACCAGTGGATGGGCTATGCCGCCGCCGCGCCCAAGGGGCGGCGCGCTATGGTGGACGCCAGATATCTGCTGTCCCTCTGCATCGGCGGGGCCATGGCGGTCCTGCAGGTCGTCGTGGGGTGGCTGAGCGCCCCGGCGATCCTCCAGGCCGCCGCGGGGTGGCTGAGCGTCCTCCAGGGCCTGGTGTTCGGCGGGATCTATCTTCTCTACACCGCGGTGGTCCTGCCGGTGTTTTACCGCTTTGGCAGTACCAAGGGCCGGATGGTGCTGATCCTGGTGATCGCCGCCCTCAGCGGCGTGGCGGTGGCCGCCGCCTCCGCGCTGGAGGATCAGGGCGTCCGCGCCTACGGCGGTCTGTTCCTGCTCATCCTGCTCCTGGGGGCCGCGGCCATGCTGGTCTCCTGGCCCATCTCCCGCGCCATCGTGGGCCGCAAGGAGTTTTAATTGAGGTTACGCGTGGTTGAAAAATGGTCGGTTTCGTGCTATCCTTTTACAGGACAAAAACCGAGTCTCGCGAGGGGGGACGTCTGATGAGACAATACATCGTGGACGCGTTTACCGACGAGGTCTTCCGCGGCAACCCCGCCGCCGTGTGCGTCATGGACAGTTGGCCGGAGGAGGACTGGATGAAGCGGGTAGCGGGGGAGAACAACCTCTCGGAGACGGCGTTTCTCGTCAAGGAGGCGGAGGGCTACCGTCTGCGGTGGTTCACCCCCGGCACGGAGGTGGAGCTCTGCGGCCACGCCACCCTGGCCTCCGCCTTTGTCATCCTGAACTTTTATGACAAAAGCGCCGACCAGGTGACCTTCCAGACCAAAAGCGGCGCGCTGACCGTGGTCCGCCAGGGGGAGCGGTACGAGATGGACTTTCCCACCTACGCCCTCCGGGAGATCCCCGTCACGGCGGACATGGAGCGGGCCTTTGGCGCGCGGCCTATCCGGGCGGTGCTGGGACTGGATCTGATCTGCGTGTTTGAACATGAGGATATCGTCCGGGAGATGGCGCCGGACCAAAAACTGCTGGCGGGCCTCCCGGGGCGGATCCAGAACGCCACGGCCCGGGGAACGGAGGCGGACTGCGTCTCCCGGAGCTTTTGCCCCAAGCTCTCCATCCCGGAGGACCCGGTGTGCGGCTCGGCCCACTGCCAGATCGCGGACTACTGGTCCGAGGCGCTGGGGAAGCGGGAGATCGTGGCCTATCAGGCCTCCCGGCGGGGCGGCACCCTGCACTGCCGCCTGGTGGGCGGCGGCCGGGTGAAGATCAGCGGCGCGGCGGCGCTGTTCGCCGTCTCCGAACTGGCCTGCCAGGGGTAAATATAAAAAAGCAGGGCATTATCCGAATGGATAATGCCCTGCTTTTTTGTTCCAATCGTCTTGCCGGGCCGCCGTTCAAGGGGCCGCCGGAGGATGGGTCAGGGGTTGGTGAGGACCTTCTTCAGGCGGGCGTGGCGGGGGAGGCTCTGCTCAAAGATGATGGGGTTCTGGCCCTGGATGAGGGGCAGGACGTAGTCGATGAAGTCCTGGGTGACGCCGTTGTGCTCGGCGTTGATCCACTCCAGGGGGACCTTCTTCTCGATGTTGGCCACGATGTCCAGGGGCTGAAGGATCGCCTCGCACTTGTAGCCGCCGTCCCGGGTGCACTGGAAGGCCACCATCTTGTCGGTGACGCCGGACACGGCGGCCTCCACGGCGGTCTTACCGGCCAGCACGGCCTCGTCCACGTCGGTCTTGGAGCCGGCGTGGGCGCCGCAGCGCTGGAGCAGGGAGAGCTCGATGCCACGGACCTTGGCGCCGGTCTTCTCCTTCACCGTCTCGGCCAAGAGGGCGGCCAGACCGCCCAACTGGGCGTGGCCGAAACCGTCGGTGGCGGAGGCCTTGGCCTCGGAGACGAAGGTGCCGTCGGCGTAGTGGATGCCCTCGGAGACGGCCACCATGCACTTGCCGGTCTTGTCGTAGACGCTCTTCACGTCGGCCAGGAACTTGTCCATGTCAAAGTCCACCTCGGGGAGGTAGACGAAGTCCGGGCCGGTGCCCATCAGGTTAGCCAGGGCGGCGGAACCGGCCAGCCAGCCGGCGTGACGGCCCATGATCTCCACGATGGTCACCATGCCGGTGTCGTAAACGTGGGCGTCCTGCCAGATCTCCACGCAGGAGGTGGCGATGTACTTGGCGGCGGAGGCGAAGCCGGGGCAGTGGTCGGTGCCGTTGAGGTCGTTGTCGATGGTCTTGGGCACGCCCATGACCCGGCACTCGTAGCCCATCTTCTGCATATACTTGGAGACCTTGTTGCAGGTGTCCATGGAGTCGTTGCCGCCGTTGTAGAAGAAGTAGCGCACGTTGTATTTCTTAAAGATCTCCAGGATGCGCTTGTAGTCGGTGTCGTCCACGTCGGGGTCGGCCAGCTTATAGCGGCAGGAGCCCAGGGCGGAGGAGGGGGTGTACTTCAGGAGCTCCAACTCCTGGGCGTCCTCTTTGGACATATCGTAGAGCTTGTCGTCCAGCACGCCCTTGATGCCGTGGGCCGCGCCGTAGACGGCGGTGATGTTGGGGTTATCCAGGGCGGTGCGGATCACGCCATAGGCACTGGCGTTGATGACGGCGGTGGGGCCGCCGGACTGGCCGATGATGCAGGCGCCGCGAAGTTGTTCCATAGTGATCTCCTCCTGTTTGTTGATGTAAGGGGAGAGGAGGGGCGGCCTCCTCTCCCGGTGGGACAGCGTACCTTACGCCTTGCCGGCGCAGCCCAGCACGTCCACCAGCTTGTGCCGGACGATCTCCTTGATGTTGGCCCGGGCGGGCTTGAGGTACTCCCGGGGGTCGAACTTGTCGGGGTGCTGGGCGAAGAACTGGCGGATGGTGCCGGTCATGGCCAGGCGGAGGTCGGAGTCGATGTTGATCTTGCACACCGACAGGGTGGCCGCCTTGCGGAGCTGCTCTTCGGGGATGCCCACCGCGTCGGGCATCTTGCCGCCGTTTTCGTTGACCATCTTCACATACTCCTGGGGCACGCTGGAGGAGCCGTGGAGGACGATGGGGAAGCCGGGCAGGCGCTTGGAGACCTCTTCCAGCACGTCAAAGCGCAGGGGAGGGGGCACCAGGATGCCCTTCTCGTTGCGGGTGCACTGGTCGGCGGTGAACTTGTAGGCGCCGTGGCTG
Source organism: uncultured Oscillospiraceae bacterium (assembly GCA_947627325.1). Taxonomy (GTDB): domain Bacteria; phylum Bacillota; class Clostridia; order Oscillospirales; family Oscillospiraceae; genus MGBC124762. The sequence goes on from CANQVO010000002.1 coordinate 209,326, forward strand.
GTGCCGATGGCGATAGCCAGGGAGTCGCACCCGGTCTTGGAGACGAACTCCTCCACCTCCTCGGGGCGGGTGTAGGAGGCGGCGTGGGCGTCCACCTTCACCTCGTCCTCGATACCGGCCAGGGTGCCCAGCTCGGCCTCCACCACCACGCCGTGGTCGTGGGCGTAGTCCACCACCTTCTTGGTGATCTCGATGTTCTCCGCGAAGGGCTTGGAGGAGGCGTCGATCATCACGGAGGTGAAGCCGCCGTCGATGCAGGCCTTGCAGGTCTCAAAGTCGGGGCCGTGGTCCAGGTGGAGGACGATGGGGATCTCGGGGCACTCGATGACGGCGGCCTCCACCAGCTTCACCAGGTAGGTGTGGTTGGCGTAGGCGCGGGCGCCCTTGGAGACCTGGAGGATGACGGGGGCGTGCTCCTCCTTGCAGGCCTCGGTGATGCCCTGGACGATCTCCATGTTGTTGACGTTGAACGCGCCAACGGCATAGCCGCCCGCATAGGCCTTTTTGAACATTTCGGTGGATGTGACAAGAGCCATGATAACCAACTCCTTTATTCAAAATTCGTACATATTGTACCATGCCCCACCGCTGATTGCAAGGGGATTTATCACATTTTTCCCAAATGAGGCATAGACTGGCGGGAAAGGGGAGAACGCCTATGCCACGCGATCTGACACCGCCCATCCCATACGACCGGGTCCGGGCGGTGGCCTACGCCCACCGCTGGGCCTTTGGCCGCAACCCGGCCTACTACGACTACGAGGAGCTGGGGGGCGACTGCACCAACTTCGCCTCCCAGTGCCTGTTCGCCGGGACGGGGGTGATGAACTACACGCCCACCTTCGGCTGGTACTACATCAACGCCAACCAAAAGGCCCCCGCCTGGACGGGCGTGCCGTATTTCTATAACTTTTTGACCCGCCTGCCGCCGCCGGGGCCGGGGCCGGTGGGGGTGGAGGTGGACAACCTGGACCAACTGGAGCCGGGGGACTTCGTCCAGCTCATGTTCCGGGAGGGGGTGTGGGGCCACACGCCCATCATCGTCTCCATGGGCCGCCGGCCCACCTTAGAGAACACGCTGATCGCCGCCCACTCCTACGACGCCGACAACCGCCCCCTGAGTACCTACAACGTCCTCCGCCGCCGCTACATCCACATCCTCGGCGCCTATCCCCAAAGACGACCCAGCCAGGTTTTATAGGTATACCATTAACGCGACACAGTAAAACTTCCCCCCACTTGCTCCATGGAGCGGGTGGGGGGAGGTTTTTATTGCCGATCGTATCGGTAGCTGACATGTCCTTTGATCCGCCTGACTTTACCGATATTTTCAGGGTTGATGGTGACCGCTGTTGTGATCTCCTTCTTTTCGTTTGGTCCAATGTCTTCGATGACGTCGGTCGTCTCGCTTTGTACAATGGAATCGTTTTCGTCCTGGAGGTCTAGTCTTGTGGTGACGGCGTAGAAATGGATGTCGGTTTCATTGGAATAGGCACAGGTGACAAATATTTTCGTCTGATCATAGCTCCAGTCAAGAGATGTTATTTCCATCTTTAACTGTTTGCCAGTATAAGAGGCCGGGGTCAAAACGGAGGTTGAAGAGGCGCTGGGGAACATGGTGGGCCGCATATTGGCTCGGTTCCGCCATGTGGGAATGGCTATGGCCGCTACGATCAGAAGGATGATAAGGAGGGCCGCGATATTTGACCTTTTCTCCGGCGGGGCGATATAAGAATTTCTATTGATCCTGTCCATCTCGCCCCCAGCCGCGTATTTGGGGATATGCTTACCCTCCGGCGGCGGGGAGGAACTTCGCTTGGGGGTATTTCCTCTTTTATAGGATCTTATGAGCAAGAAAATAAGGACCGCGAGAGCAATGGCACAAAGTATGTAGTACGCGCCGCTGCCTATAAAGTTCATCTCTATCTCTCCTTTATAGCGATCCTTTTTCTATTGCGCTTGTGATCCGCTTTTTCGCTGAATCGCCAGAAGGGGATGGTCGCAACCGTGGTATTCGTGGTATATCCCGCTCCGTTTTTTGCTGTCTTTTAGTTTATTCAATTTTATCCAAATCGTCAAGAGGGCGTCTGTTTTACCTATGCGTGTTGAAACCCCCGCCGGTCGATTTGTCCGCGATCACCGACCGGCCCGGTGAGCTAACAGGGTCTGCGGCGTACGTGAAGCCGGAGGCAGAGTACGGTGGACGCTCGGTTGGAGCCGCTGGTGGAGGCACTGCTTGACCTGGTGGGGCAGGGCGTGGTAAACTAAGGACATACCTTCCGGGCATACTACAAACTCAACAAAATAGGACAAGGTTTTGTTCAGTCCGAAACCTTAGAATGACCCACCCCAGGGACCTCTGGTCCCTGGGGTCTCTTTATCCCCGGACTGAACAACAACCGCTGTTTTGTTGAGTTTTGTAACTCGCAGGAGATCTTCCGGCGGTCGCAGCTGGCGCCGGTTTGGGTTACAATGCGAAGCATAGAGCGACCAATATCCCGGTCTGGCCGGGATATTGATGGAGCGTGACAACACCTTAGACGGCCCCATCGGGGCCACCCTTGAGCAACTAATATCACGGCCACTCCAACCCCTTTGGCAGTCCCAGGATGTAGTCTGCTGTTACGTTATACAGCAGACACAGCTTTTTCAGCCGGTCTATGGGGAGAGGATGAAGACCTTTTTCGTACTTCTGGTAATACTGTGTTGTTGTGCCAAGATAGGCGGCAACGTATTCCTGCGTCAGCTGTTTTTGTTCTCGGAGATCCCGAAGTACATTTGTCTTCATGTTTTCACCCCTAATAATCATAACTGGCTAATTTTTTGTTGACAATTGCCACATATGGCTATATACTTTGAGTAGCCATATGTGGCTACTTTAGAAGAAAGGAGGACACCCTGATGGCAAAGGTACTGAAGAGCGAGGTAGCGAAGCTGGTTGGCGTTGAGAGCCGGGAGTACATGAAGGACGGGGAAAAGCGCGTAGCGGTGGATCTGCATTTTTGCCATGTTGAGGGGACAGTCGAAGGTGTGGTCGGTAGCGCGGTAGAGATCCTGGGCTGTCCTCGCGGCGTGGAGCCGGGTCTGCTGGAAGTGGGGAAGACCTACGAGCTGCTCTACACCGAGGCGCGGACGAAGAACTCCTATGATCGCTGGATCAACGAGGTTCGCTTCTCGGACATGAAGGAGGTAGACGGCTGATGGACGAGCTGCTGACAGCTGCGACCGGGGCGGAAGAGGTCGCCGTCCCGGGGGGGACCGTCGGATCCGTTGACCTTACGACGGTCTCCCAGCAGCTGGAGACCATGACGGCCTGGCAGGCGGCGGAGGTCGGATCCCAGTGGGTGCTCATCGGCTGCCTGATCGGGTCCATCGTCGCGCTTGTACTTGGGAGGATGTGGAGATGATAGATTTGGATGATCTTCTCAACGTGATCGTGCCGAGTTTTCAGCTGGGTTTTTGCGGCGGTGGCATTCTGGTTCTGGTGGTATCAGCTTTTACGGCTGCTATCCATTTGTTCGTATCTCTTTTGGGAAGGGGGTGAAACACATGAGGCAAGGCATGAAGGAGTTCCTGGACTTTACCCGGAAGCATATGAGGAAGGTGGTGGCTCTGGCTGTCGTGACGGCGATGACGTTGATCTCCGCGTTCGCCGCAGTGGAGGGCGTGGAAGGCGTCGATACCGGAGCGATCACTACGGCGTTCACTACGGGGCTGAACAACGTGGTCACTACGTCTATCAGCCTGATCAGCGCGATCCTTCCCATTGCGCTCAGCCTTTTCGCGGTGCTGTTCATCGCGCGCAAGGGCATGTCCTGGTTCAAGTCCATGTCCAAGTGAGTCCCATGACGGGCGCTGGGCGACCGGCGCCCGTCCGTCTTATGCAGAGGTGAGTTACAATGACGATCAAAAACAAAACGCCCACCGCCCGGGCCGCGGCCCGGAGCTACTGCCGCCGCTGCCTGGCGGTCATGCTATGCTGTGTGCTGGTCTTTGGTATGACGGTGCGAACGGCTCCCAGGGCGGAGGCGGTGGTAGCGGAGGGCACCGCGGCTTTGGCGGTGGGTGGAGGATCCTTTGCCGCCGCTCCTGTGGCCGGCACTCTTGGGCTGTTGCTCCTGACGGTCTGCGGCGTGGATATCGCCGCGGGCTATGTCCATGCGGAGGACAGCGTCTTTTATGGTACGCGGGGGTATGACATAGGGGCTAATTTGTGGGATGATCTCTATAATGCTGGGCCTGATTTTGCCGCCTGGCTGATGGATGTAACTGGCTACTATGAGGACAAGGGGGGCGTGGCCCCAGGGGATAGTATCACTGTGCCGCCGGAGATCGCTGCCGCTGTCAGGAGCTGGGCGGTGGAGCACATTGACTTTACCGATGGTCGTGCCGTTTATACTGACCGGGGGATCTTCACGTCTGACGCCCAGATCATTTTTACGCCGTATCCCAGTGAATACTCCTATAACAAAGTGCCGGTTGGTGCTGTAAGCCTTGGCACGGTGGTTCCCTATGGTGAATCTTTTTCGTTTTCGGTGACAGATGAAGCGGGTACTCCTTGGGAGATAAAAATGTACATGGGTGATACTGATGGTACGCTTGAAGACACACAATTTTGTGATTTTTATAGAGATGGCGAACGTCTAAAGCATATTTCGTGTGCAGCCTATAATCTGTTTTTTCACTTGCGAGAGGAGAAAAGTGCCTATTATCTGTGCGTTGGATGGTGGAACTCAAAAACTGGGGCGTTGGATTTCCATGGCTATGCTGAAAGTGTGTCTGCATTAGCTCAACGTTACTGTAATCTTGATGTTGCAACGATATCTGACCTCACTACGACCCTGACCCGCAACCCGGCGTTGGATGAGGACACGACGCAGGATCTGGTCATCGCCATTCCGGGGGACGTTCCGACGCAACGGGTGGGAAAAGTTACCGTGCCTGTCTTCGGTGATTTGACCTTGGATGATCTGCTCAACCCCGGATTGGATAAACCTGATACAGGCGTAGATGACCCCGCCGTGCCGGGGATCTCCGCCGGGGAGATCTCCGATGCCATAGCGGACGCCCTGCCGGTCACCGGCGCGGTGGCCGGGGACGCCGTGGTGGGCGAGGCCATGGCGGAGCCGGACAGCCTGGGGGCGGTTTTCATCAGTAAGTTCCCGTTTTCTATCCCCTGGGATGTTGGCCGGGCCATCAAGCTCCTGGCGGCGCCGCCGGTGACGCCCCGGTGGGAGTTGGACTTCATGGCGCCCATCGCGTATCGGGTGGGCGGCTTCAAGGGGGACACAACGGTGGTCTTGGACTTCTCGGACTATGAGATCATCGGGCAGGTGACCCGCTGGGTGTCCACGCTGATGTTCGTTTACGCCCTGGCCACCGGCACCAAGCGGCTGATCTGGACGGCGTGAAGGAGGGAAGGGAATGGATCTGATCAAGGGCGGCCTGAGGGCAATCCTGGCCCTGCTGCCGGACAGCCCGTTTAAGCTCCTGGATGATCTGACCGCTTCGGGCGTGATCGCCGAGTGGCTGGGGTACGTGAATTGGTTTGTGCCCATTTACAGCTTCATCGGGATCTTCGAGGGCTGGCTGGGCTGTGTGGCCATCTACTACGTGTACCAGATCATCCTGCGCTGGTTGCGGGCCGTGGAGTAATGTAATCCACCGGCGACGCTGCTGCGTGGAGATCTCCAAGGAAGGTGAGATACAATGTCGATTTGGCTCTATACCGGGACGCCCGGAAGCGGCAAGAGCTACCACGCCGCCCGGGATATCGTGGGGCGGCTCAGGAAGGGCGGCGCCCTGATCGCCAACTTCCCTGTGAACGAGCAGGCCGTGAGGCGTTGCAAGTCGAAGGTGGAGTATTGGGACAACTCCGAGCTGAGCGCCGAGCGCCTGGTGGCCTATGCCCTGGAACACCACGAGATCGGGAAAGAGGGCCAGTGTCTGGTGGTCATTGACGAGTGCCAGATCATCTTCAACTGCCGGGACTTTGGCCGGAAGGACCGCAACGCCTGGGTGCAGTTGTTCGCCCAGCACCGTAAGCTGGGCTTCAACTTCATTCTGATCACCCAGCAGGACAGGATGATAGATAAACAGATCCGTGGGCTGATAGAGACGGAGGTGAAGCACCGCAAATTGAACAACTACGGCCTGGGAGGCAATATCCTTAGCTTGCTCACGCTGGGACGCACCTGGTTCATCGCCATCGAGTACTGGTACGGCGGGAACAAGCTGAAGCTAGGCTACGAGACCTTTTCTTACAACAAGCGTTTCGAGCAGGTCTACGACAGCTACCGCCTCTTTGCGGACTTGGCAGGCTCGGCGGGCTCCGGGGTCTGTGCCGGGGGGGACCGCGCAGCGGTGGGGCCCCGGGGAACGGCCCCGGAGCCGGAGAGCTCACCAGCGCCGGAAGAAGGGAAGGGAGGTGATGAGATCCAGCCCGTGGCGCCGGAGGATCCGAAAGGGAAGGAAGAAGGGAAGGGGGTGGCGTAATTCAAAACGCACGTGCCTCCCGGAGGAGCTGCGGCGTTGGTTGAGTTACAGGGAAACGTACCACGTTTCCCTGACCCCCCTGGGCTAACAGGGGGGTGCAACCTACAAAAGTAGGTGAAAAAGTTGCAAAAAACGGAAAAACAGGAAAACCAGATTTTGTATGACTGGGTATCTATTACCAGTCGGATCCACAGCGTCCAGGGGATCATAGATCTGCTGGGGCTGAACAGGGAAGGGGTGAACTGGGAACAGACCACGGGAATGCACGGCTACCGGGACCGGCTCTACTGGTCGTCCATCTCCATCCACTACAACGGTCGGGAGGATATGGGCGTCTGGCTGGAGATGACAGGGCAGGGGTGCCGGGCGTTTGAGAGCTTCGGGAGCGGAAACTATGAGGCGCTTTTCAACGAGGTGCGCCTGGAGCCGGAGGACGTACACCTGACCCGGCTGGATATCGCCTTTGACGACCACAGCGGCCTGCTGGATATCGACACCGTAGAACGGGACGCCAGGGAGATGTCCTTCGTCAGCCGGTTCAAGAAGCTGGAGATCGACTGGGAGTACGACATGGCGAAGTCTGTACGGGGTCTGTCTATCTACCATGGCCGGAAGGCCAGCGACGTGATGATCCGCATTTACGATAAGGCGGCGGAGCGCGGTTACACCGATGGCCGTCATTGGGTCAGGGCGGAGCTGGTGCTCAAGGACGACCGATGTATGGCCTTCCTGGGCGCTCCCGGCAGTATTGGAGAGCGTTATGCCGGAGTGGTGATGAACTACGTTCGCTACATCGACGAGCCAGACGGCTACGACAGCAACCGCTGGCGCTGGCCGGTGAAGGACTACTGGGGCCGGTTCCTGGACTGTGCCAAGGCCATCCGGCTTTACCGCAAGCCCGGGGTAGAGTACAACCGGCACAAGCTCCAGGACTTTGTCTACCAGCAGGCCGGGAACGCCATCGTCGCCGAGATCATCTGCTGCGGCTCCCTGGAAGCGTTCGGGGAAAAGGTGAGACGGGACATAACGCAGTTGCCTTTGAAGTATCGGGATGTGATTCAAAGTCAAGTCGCTGCGGCAAAGATCTTAAAGGAAGGTGAGATACATGGAGACCAAGAGCATACAGAAAAGCATCCGCATGACGCCCAGGATCTACAAGGCCATTGAAGGCTACCGTGGCGACGGGTTCAACGACAAGCTGGCCAACCTGGTCACAGACTACCTGAATCGCCGCGACGAGCTGGTGGCCGACTGGAACCGATTGCAAGCCGCCGTCACCGACAAGCACCAGGAGCTGAAGGCCGTGCAGGATCATCTCCGCAAGCTCCGCGCGGTGGATGCTCGGCTTGAGCCGCTGGTGGAGGCACTGCTTGACCTGGTGGGGCAGGGCGTGGTAAACTAAGAACATACCTTCCGGGAATACTACTAACTCAACAAAATAAAAATTTTGTTGAGTTAGAGGGAGGCGAAAAGCGGGAAAAGGCGGTGAAACGCGGATGGATCCCAGACAGGCGGAAATGTGCCCCATTTTGCGGGATTTTCTCACGTACCACGAGACGATCTTAGGCCACTCGAAAAAAACCGTGGATGAATACTATTTGGATCTGCGTCAGTTCTTCCGCTACTTAAAGCGCTCCCGTGGGCTCGTCGCCGCGGACACGGTTTTTGACGAGATCTCCATCTCCGACGTGGACATCGTCCTGCTGGGCTCTGTGACGGTCACCGACGTCTATGAGTTCGTCAACTTCCTCAGCCGGGACCGCTCTGTGGGCGCCGCCGGCCGCGCCAGGAAAATCGCCACACTGCGCTCTTTTTACAAATATCTCACCGCCAAGACCCATCTGCTGGAGGAAAATCCCATCCAGAATCTGGACTCGCCCCGGCTGAAGAAATCCCTGCCCCGGTATCTCAGCCTTGAGGAGTCCATCCGCCTGCTGGAGGCTGTGGACGAGCCCAACCAGGCCCGGGATTACTGCATTTTGACAATTTTCCTCAACTGTGGACTTCGTATCTCTGAGTTGGCCGGACTCAACAAAACAGATGTTCGAGGCGACCAACTGCGGGTGGTGGGCAAGGGCAACAAGGAGCGCATGGTATACCTCAACGACGCCTGTCTGGCCGCCCTCCAGGACTGGCTGGCGGTGCGGGACGCCTCGGCGGGGGCGGACCCCCATGCCCTGTTCCTCTCCCGCTCCCGCAAGCGGATGACCACGGCGGGCATCCACTATATGGTGAAACAGCGGTTTTTGAAGGCGGGGCTGGACAGCACGCTATATTCCAGCCACAAGCTCCGCCACACGGCGGCCACGCTGATGCTGGAAAACGGCGTGGACGTGCGGACGCTCCAGGAGGTGCTGGGCCACGAGCACCTGAACACCACCCAGATCTACACCCACGTGAACAACGAGAGCCTGCGCTCCGCCGCCAAGGCCAACCCCCTGGCGAAGGTGAAGAAGAAAAAGGATTAAGAGGGGCCGGTCTTGCTCTGGTTCGTCTTCTCCGGGGAGCGGAGTTCGGCCCGCACCCGTTTGGCGATGGCGGTGAGGAAGGCGGTGTTGGTGATGTGGCCCCGCTGGGTGTCCGCCAGGTTGAAATAGGTCTCCAGGACGTGGACGCTGTTGTGGGTAAAGACCCGGCTGGTCAAGGTGCGAAGGCACCGCTCCACCTGCTCGGGCTTTTCCAGGCCGTGGAGTTGGGCGATGGCCCCGTAGAGTTCCGTGATGACCTTGCGGCGCATGACCAACTCCGGGTCCCGCACCAGGATCCGCACGGCGTCCAAGGTATAGTAGTAGCCCTTCTTGTTGGCCGGGGCGCTGATGGTCTGGAGGATCTGGGCGGTGTGGGCGTCGATCTCCTCGTCCGTAGCCATCGTCCGGGGCGGCTGGATGAGCTCTACGGCCCGCCGCACCAGAAGTTCATCGGGACAGGGCAGCAGGATGCTGTACTGGGCGCCGGTGAGCAAGGCGTGCTGGGCCAGGTAGCCGTTATAGGTGGTCAGGTAGACGCACCGGGTGTTGGGCAGCGGAAATTCCCGCAGACGCCGGAGGACCTCCAGGCCGTCGATCTTGTCCAGCACCCCGTAGATCAGCACCAGATCCGGCTGGAGCGACACCACCTGCCGCAGGCAGTCCAGGCCGTCATGGGTCGTGTGGCATATGGAGAAGAAACCGCTGTTTTCCAAAAGCGCGGCGATGCGCCGCTGTTCCTCCGGGAGCGGGTGCGCGATGATCGCTTGCCAGGTGTTTTTTCTCTCCATAACCTTTCATCCCTTATTTTTAGTATGGTCGCGGCGAAAAAGCGGGGATCCTGCCGCAAGACCATGCTAGCACGTCGGGGGCAAAAAATCAAGAGCTTTTATGCAATTTTTTTAATAAAAAATTGAAATTCGACAGGTTTCGACGGATTTTTGCAAACAAATTTAAGGCATATTTCTCCTGGAAAAGTGGATCGACCCTCCGCCCGTTCCGGCGGAGGGTCGATCACTGGAGAGAAAAAAGAGAAAGAGAGAAGAGAGATGTCGGGGTCGTTTCCTCCCCCAACGTGGTCCATGATACCATGTTTTTCAGGAAATTGATGGACAGATTTTCAACGACTTGTGAACAATTTGTGAATCTACGCCGCTATGTCTCGTGTTCCATGGTCCAGTGGGCTTTTAGCTCGGGGTCCAGCTCGGTGCCGTCCAGGACGGCGTTGGCGTAAAAGGGCCCGTCGTGGTTGACCAGGTTGATGGTCTGATCCCGCAGGGCGGCCAGGGTGTCGATTTGATCGCCCATGGTGCGGTGGATGGTCTTTTGCGCCTGCAGGGGCAGGCAGTTGAAGAGTCGGGCCGCCTCCCTGTCCCGCTGTAAAAGCTCGTCCAGCTTCATGTCTTTCACCTCTCCCCTAGCTTTCCCGCCCTTTTCGGGTTTATGCCTGGTCCTGCCAGGGGCCGTTCAACTTCCCGGGCGGATGCTGTACTCGTCGGCCAGGACCACCCAGTTTTGCGGGAAGGGGCGCATCAGATTCCAGTACCCCGCGCCGTAGAGGCCGTATTCCGGGATGAGGGCCAGCTTGGCCTGGATGCTCCGGGCGTCCTCGAACCAGACCTCGTGCTCCCTCCCCTGCTCGTCCGTGTAGCGGAACCAGGGGCTCTGGGCGGTCTGGTCGTATTGGATGGGGACGTTGTAGCGCAGGGCCAGCTGGACGGCGTACTGGTTGGAGATGGAGGTGGCCTTGCTCTCCCCCTGGACGAAGGGCAGGGGCCAGTCGTAGCCGTAGTTGGGCACCCCCAGCCAGAGCTTGCCAGCGGGGATCTCGGAGAGGGCGTATTCCACCACCCGGCGCACGTTGGGCAGCGGCGCCACCGCCATGGGCGGGCCGTAGGTGTAGCCCCACTCGTATGGATGGTACATCTTATCACACAAGCCGCAAAGCATTGATATAAAAGAATTTCAACGGTGTCTGCACACTTTTTTAGGGCCGTTTTGGCGTAGATTCAGCAATACACATTTGTTTAGGGGCTCACTCCTCTAAGGCCCCGTAGCAGAGGTGGCGGAGGAAGTCAAGGGTATACAAGCGGTCTGCGCCCGCCCTTGGTTTTCTCCACCACCTCTGCTTTTTGGCAATTAAGGGCAAGCAGGCCGCGCTGTGGCTACTCGCCCGCTTTGAATCTTAGACTGAAAATATACCTCAATTTGAGGTATATTTTCTAAGTAAAAATAGCTTGCTATTGTATAGACAATAGCATATAATAAATGCGGAAAGGATGTGACCAATATGGCAAAGGACGCCAATGTATTTGCGAGGGTGGATGCGGGAATGAAGGAGCAGGCGGAGGGAATTTTGTCCCAGTTGGGCCTACCCATGTCCAATGCGATCAACCTGTTTCTAAACCAAGTCGTTCTCCGCCGGGGCTTACCGTTTGAGGTGACTCTTCCGATTGGTGCGCCTCTGGCCTTGGGAAGCATGACACATGAGCAGATCGACGCCGAAATCAAAAAAGGCGTTGACGCTTGCCGGGAGGGGCAGGTAAAGCCGGCAGATCAGGCGTTTCAAGAGATTGAGGCGGAGCTGAACCGATGAAAGAATACACCGTAGAGATCACAACTCCAGCCCAGCAGGATCTGCGCGCTATTGTCCTGTATATTCGAGATGTTCTCCAAGCGCCGACTGCCGCACAAAATCTGCTACAACAGATTCGGGAAGAAGTCCACGGACTCTCTCATATGCCGGAGCGGTATCCGCTGTGGGAGGACGAGCCATGGCACAGTCAGGGACTCCGAAAACTGGTAGTCAAAAAGTATGTTGTGCTGTATCTGATTGCGGAGCAGCGGCAAGCCGTCCAAATTGCACGTGTTTTCTATGGCGGACGAGATATTAACGCCCAGCTTCAAGAGTAATTGGGGCAATGTCGAAATGTGCCTCAAATCGAGGCACATTTCTTCTTGCTTTTTCGACTAAACTTTGCCATAATGGAACAAACGCATGATAGAAAGGAGGGGGGGTGCTTGAAAGGTTATGAGGAAAAGCGCCCGTCCGATGAAACGGTTGACCCTGACATGGGGGTAGTGAAAAGGTCTGCCTGGACTAAGGAAGAGGAAGAAATAGTACTAAAACACTATGGCACAATGCCCGTTAAAGAATTACAGGAAAAGTATCTACCCAACAAAACCGTGCCGGCTGTTAGCGGTAAAGCACGTAGCTTGGGCATCACATCAACAGGATCTACATTTTGGACCGAAAAGGAAGATGAAATATTAAAAAAATATTATGGTAAGATACCAAATAAAGAATTAAAAGAAAAATATCTGCCAGATAAAACGGCATCTGCTATATCTCACAGGGCAAAAAGGCTTGGCATTAAGTCAGTCCAGGCGAAAGAAGCCTGGACTAAAGAAAATGAAGAAATAATACGAAAACACTATGGTACAATGTCAGTTAAAGAATTGCGGGAAGTTTTTCTACCTAACAGATCAGAACAGGCTATTAGAACGAAAGCATCCGAACTTGGCCTCGCATTAGTAAAAAACGTTGTCTGGACTGAAAGGGAGCTTAAAAAGCTACAAAAATACTATGGGGAAATCTCAAATGAAGCGTTACAGAAAACCTATTTGCCCGACAGAACAGTAGAGGCTATTGTTGGGAAAGCATCTGAGCTTGGTCTCACAGTAAAGACCCCCGACTGGACTGAAGAAGAGGATGAAATATTAAAAAAGTACTATGGTAAAATGCCAACTAAGGAATTACAAAAAGCATACTTACGCAACAGAACGATAGGTGCTATTGGTGGAAGAGCGGGGCTCCTTGGTATTAGGTCATCAAGGAGTCCCGCCTGGACTGACAAAGATGATGAAATATTAAAAAAATATTATGGTAAGATACCAAATAAAGAATTAAAAGAAAAATATCTGCCTAATAGAACAGCACAGGCTATATGGAACAGAGCAAATAGCCTTGGCATTGCACTAATAAGAAACCCGGATTGGACTGAAGAAGAACTTGATAATTTGCGAAAACAATATGGTAAAATGCCAATTGAGGAATTACAGGGAAAATATCTGCCTAACAGAACAATACACGCCATACAAACAAAAGCACGTATTTTAGGCGTTGCATCAAAAAGAGGTTTGACCGGGGTAAACAAAGAAAAGGAAGATGATTTAGATTCCGCTAACCCCGCAGTTACATTGTTGCCTACCATGCATAATAGCACTCCATTCTCTGATTGGCTATCTCAGAATATCAAACTCCCTGAGAGTTCTATTGTTGCATACACTAATGCAGTAGGAACAGTATCGAAGGAAATGTATCAAAAAGGCATAATTCAAAAACCACTTGAAAATATGTCTCTGCTTGAGCTTGATTTTGCAATCTCTCATATCATAAGCGACACAGATTTTACTACAAAGGATATTCGCGAAAAACATAAGTATCGCAATGCACTCAAGCAATACCGCTATTTTCTTAATGCCACAGCTGAGGATGCGGGCGACCGTGCTTATATGGAGATGATAGAGAACGACAGACAAATTCCGGAAACTGAGAAAACAGCTATCATTAAATCACGGATAGGTCAAGGCGCATTTAGAGAATCCCTTATAAAAAAATATAATGGGCGTTGTGTTATAACGGGAATCAATCATCTTGAGTTGCTTGTTGCAAGCCACATTAAGCCATGGGCGGCCAGCTCTAATCAAGAGCGCTTAAGTGTTGATAACGGACTTCTCCTTAGTGCTACATATGACAAACTCTTTGACCAAGGTCTTATTACATTTGATCAACATGGCGGAATTCTCCTTTCTTCTCGAATTAGTACTGAAAATATTAAACTGCTGGGACTATCCCAAGGCATAAGGTTTAACCTTCAAATGAATAAAAGTATGGAGGAATACCTTTCCTATCACAGAGATGTGGTATTTGTAGAATAGATCACAGGTAGCTGTCTGCCCTTCTGCTGAGATAGTGAGTATTTCGCCACTCGGGGCGCGAGTGTGACGGCGGGGGTAGGGCAATCTTGCCCCCGTTGTTTTTTGCGGTGGAAAAACATCCCTCAACTTGAGGCAAGTTTTCAGCCAAAATGCACCTCAATTTTGAGGTGCATTTCTTGTGGAGAAATGGAAATGGGGCGGTGAGCCGCAAAGCGGGTCACCGCCTTAATAACAAATCAGCGTAAAGGCCGCAGGCCGTCAAGGGCGGGCGAAGCCCGTTCATTTTACCCTTGACGGTCTACGGCCTTTATGCTACACAGGGGTTTCAGGGGCTTTGCCCCTGAACAGCGGAATTTTGCTGTCAAAATTCCATGCTGGCGGGAACATTGACATGAAAATTACATTTTACTATGCGAATGAAAGAAAAATATGATATACTGATTTTAATCAAGCAAGTTTGAAAACCCAATTTTAGGGGGAATTGATGTGACAGGTGCAGAACAAAGAACTGCTGCCAAACAATTTATTGGCCGGTGGACAGGCCGGGGCGATGAAAAGCAGGAGACAAGCCTGTTTTCTGCTCCAAAATGTGTTTGGGGTAGAAAATCCTACGGACTACATTGCCTTTGAAGTCCCTGTTAAACTGGATCACACCAGCTTTATTGACGGCCTCATTTCTGCTACTCATGTCCTGATCGAGCAAAAAGGCCAAGATATTGATTTAACGAAAGGCTATAAGCAGTCCGACGGCTCTATGCTCACCCCCTACGGTCAGGCTCGCCGCTATGCAGGGAATTTGCCCCATAGCGAAAACCCTCGCTGGATCGTAGTCTGCAATTTCCAGAGTTTTGAGATACATGACATGAACCGCCCCAATGATGAACCCGAAGTGGTAGCCTTATCTGAACTGGAAAAAGAATATCACCGCTTGGGCTTTCTGGTAGATACCGGGAAGGAAAACATCAAAAAGGAAATGGAAATCTCCCTCCAGGCCGGTCAGCTTGTAGGGGTGCTGTACGACGCCCTCTTAAAGCAGTACAAGGAGCCTGACGACCCGGAAACGCTGAAAAGTCTGAACGCCCTCTGTGTCCGCTTGGTATTCTGCCTCTATGCCGAGGACGCCGGGATCTTTGGCGCTCATCTGATGTTCCATGACTATTTGAAAGCCCATGAAGGCGAAGCCCGCCGTGCCCTCATAGACCTGTTCAAAGTCCTGGACACGAAGTTGGAGGATCGAGATCCCTATATGGACGAGGACTTGGCCGCTTTCCCCTATGTCAATGGCGGCCTATTTGCCGACGAAACCGTCATCATTCCCCGGCTCACCCCGGAGATCGTTGACCTTATACTGACCAAGGCCAGCGAAGACTTTGACTGGTCGGATATTTCCCCCACTATTTTTGGCGCGGTGTTTGAAAGTACCTTGAACCCAGAGACCCGGAGAAGCGGCGGGATGCACTATACCAGTATTGAGAATATCCACAAGGTCATTGACCCGCTGTTTCTGGACGATTTGAAAGCGGAGTTAGAAGAAATCAAAGGAATTGCAGTGGAGCGGATACGCAAAGCCAAGCTGGAGGCCTATCAAAAGAAGTTGGCGGGTCTCACATTCCTTGACCCGGCCTGTGGCTCCGGGAACTTTTTGACAGAGACCTACATATCCCTGCGGCGCTTGGAAAACGAGACCATTTCACTTATTATAGCAGCAACAAAGGGCCAAGTGGAGGGGCAAATCATGCTGGGTGACGGAAAAGTCGTCAACCCCATTCAAGTATCCATTGGACAATTTTACGGTATTGAAATCAATGACTTTGCTGTGACGGTTGCAAAGACTGCCCTGTGGATCGCGGAGAGCCAGATGATGAAGGAGACCGAGGATGTGGTACATATGCCCTTGGACTTCCTGCCGCTGAAATCCTATGCCAACATCACCGAGGACAACGCCCTGCGGCTGGATTGGGAAAGCGTGGTTTCCAAGGTCAAGCTGAACTACATTATGGGTAATCCGCCCTTCGTGGGAGCGCGGATGATGGATACGGCCCAAAAGGAGGATTTAAACGCAGTCTTTCCCGGTTGGAAGAACGCCGGAAATCTGGATTATGTCTCTTGCTGGTACAAGAAAGCAGCGGAGCTTATGGAGGGAACGGCTATCCGCTCAGCTCTGGTGTCCACCAACTCCGTTACTCAGGGTGAGGCCGTGGCAAACCTATGGAAGCCCCTCTTTGAGTCCGGGGTTCATATTGACTTTGCCCATCGGACTTTCCGCTGGGACAGCGAGGCAAAAATCAAGGCCCATGTCCATTGTGTTATTGTGGGATTTAGCGTTGCACCCAACGACGGCCCACGAGTGATTTATTCGTCAGATAGGCCCCAGATTGCAAAGAATATTAACGCCTATCTTTTTGATGGCGATAATGTATTCATTGAAAACCGCAAGAAACCAATATGTGATGTTCCAGAAATGGTATTTGGAAATACTCCTATTGATGATGGCAATTTGATCATTGAGGCAGATGATTTAGAAACGTTCTTAGAAGAAGAACCGGAGGCCCAAAAATACATTCGTCAGTTAGTTGGCTCAAGAGAATTTATCAACAACTTAAAGCGGTACTGTTTGTGGTTTGTTGGTGCGAATCCAGCAGATTTGCGAAAAATGCCAACAGTTATGAAACGAATACAGGCAGTACAAGAGATGCGGGAGAATAGCAAACGAGGTGCTACGGCAAAACTTGCAGACACGCCAAGCCTTTTTGGAGAAATTCGTCAACCAACAGCAGGCAATTATTTGATTATTCCACTTACTTCCAGTGAGCGGAGACGGTATATTCCAATTGGATTTATGCCGTGTACTGTTATCACGACAAACCTTGTACAAATGTTGCCTGATGCAACCTTATATCATTTTGGAATACTTACGAGCAATGTCAGCAACGCTTGGATGCGTACAGTATGTGGCCGCTTGAAAAGCGATTACCGTTATACTATTACAAATGTCTACAACAACTTTCCTTGGCCTACTCCCACCGACGAGCAGAAGGCTAAAATTGAGCAAACCGCGCAGGCCATTTTGGACGCGCGTGCCCTATATCCAGATAGTAGCCTTGCTGATCTCTATGACGAGTTGATTATGCCCCAAGAGTTACGCAAGGCCCACCAGGAAAATGATAAAGCCGTCATGCAGGCGTATGGGTTTTCTGTTAAGGATATGACTGAAAGCAAGTGCGTGGCGGAGCTGATGAAGATGTATCAACGTTTGGTGGAGGTGATAAAATAATGTACTCCCCTTTTTTTGATAAGAAGGGAAACCCTCTTGAGTTATCTAAAATTCGTTTTTCGCATCTGGGACAATTAAAAACGGTTGATGAAGGATATAAAGTTGAATACAAAGGATCTTTTGACAAGTCTGTAAAAGACAAGATTCCAGCCATTATTACCTCATTTGCTAATTCCGAAGGGGGATGGCTTATTATTGGAATTGAAGATGACAGCCACGATGTTATTTGTATTCCCAAAATAAGGTCTGACTATAGCCAGACAATTTCACAGTTGCTGAAAGAAAGGACTTCCCCCATCCCATCTTTTGATTCCAGGTTTTTACGAAACCCCAAAAATAAAAATGAAGGTGTGTTGATAGTTGAGATTTACGAGGGAAAGTTTTCTCCATATGTAGCGAACGGCACGGTGTATATTCGTAATGGAAGTAGCAAAGAACCTATAAAATCGGAACGAGCAACCATTGACTTTTTATATCAAAAAGCGCAGTCCTTTCAAAATGAAGTGGCCGAGTTTTTCAGGAGAGATATCTATTTTCCAGAGAACGAAATTCGATTTGGGAATAGTAGGATAACTTACCCAATATGTAACATTTATTTTAAAAACATTCATCAATCTGGCCAAAAACAGCTAAAAACATATAATGATTATGACGAATTGCGTTCTCAGGTTACAGCGGTGCTTGATGGGGCAATATTTTCAAATATGCAACATTCTTTTAACTCACTAATTTTTAGACACCAAGCAATTGATCCATCAATGCCAAGTGTGACTCCAACAATGGAAATATTTTTTGATTTCTCCGCAAAATTACATATCCCTCTTGGGTTTACTGATGAATCCGAACACAAGGAAGCAATATCCAAGTTAAAACAAATGAATCTGATAAATGGCGACCAGATTAAAATTTGTGGAGGTGTCAATGCGTTTAACGGGGTTTTTGGAGCTTTACTGAACTTAGCTGCTATCTATAAACATTATGAAATACCTATCGGCAATTTTGCTGTCTGCTTTGAGATGGAGAACGCAAATAACACAATATTATTTTTTGAAGGTTCGAAATATTGCGAGGAAATAAAGGAAAACGGGGTGCACTTTTGTAGTAGAGCACATAGCAAAAGCAAAACAATTTTTCTGAAGGATTATGGTTCACTTGACTATCGTTCTTTAGCTTCCGAGTTGGCCTATGATTTCTTTGCGGCTGAGTTTGGATTTTCCCCGTCAAAAAGTCCTGAAATGATAGCACAGGCGATAAGTGAAAAATATAAATTTGACGATTAAATTAGGCGTAGGTGGTCAAAACTTACCTCAGTTTGAGGCATATTTTGACATTCTATTGATGTGGCAAAAGTTGCCTGTTTCCATTGAGGAACAGGCAACTTTTTGTAACCTTTTGGTGTTTCCGGCCTACTTCCCTCGATTTCTTTCCAAAATCGCTCTTTGTAACTGTGATAATAGCAGGGCGTGGCAGAGAATAGAGATAGGACACCCTCAATTTTGAACTGGAGGTGTTCTGCGTGAACAACCAGGCTAATACCCAGAGTGAAAAAACACTCAAGTACGGAAAAGCGGAGATAACTCTTTCTTTCTCCGATAGCGGCCCGACGCTTCAGAAATGTATCATCAATATTCTTTGCTCTTACATGACAAAAAAGCTGAAATTTTGACGAAATCGCTGATGTTTGCTATCATTATATTGCAGACATCGTTTCGCAAATTCGGCTTTTCGGCAGAAGGGAGCGTAGAATGACCTTTGTGCGAAGCGAATCCAAAGAAAAAACCATTTCCATGAGGGAATGGCGGCTGGGTGCCTATACCCGGCTCAGTAAGGAGGATGGCGACAAGCCCCAAAGTGACAGCATCGAAAACCAGCAGAAGATCATCAACAACTACATCGACTGGATGAGACGGCAGGGGGAAAATGTGGCCTCTGTGGAGGTCTACACAGACGATGGATATGCTGGGGGCAACTTTGACCGGCCCGACTATAAGCGCCTGATTAGCGATATTGAGGCCGGGGCCGTTAACTGTATTATCTTCAAGGATCTGTCCCGCCTGGGGCGCAACTACCCAGAGCTGGGCCGGCTGCTGGAGGACTACTTTCCCAGCAAAGGCGTTCGGGTTATTTCCATTCTTAATAGCTTGGACAGTGTTAAAAGCCCGGAGACCTATTGCAGCTCCATCGTATCCTTCTCCAATATTGTGAATGACGACTACATCCGCCAGCTCTCGGTCAAGATCAAAAGCACCCTGAACATGAAACGCAACGCCGGGGAGTTTATTGGCAACTATGCGCCCTATGGGTATGTGAAAAGCCCGGAGGATCGCCATAAGCTGCTCATCGACCCGGAGGCCGCTGAAATCGTGCGGACGATCTTTGACTGGTATACCGAAGGGGCCAGCACCTCGGCCATTGTCAAGCGGCTGAACGCCCTCCACATCCCCCCTCCCTCTGTTTATAAGACAGAAAATGGCTGTAAAGGCTTTTCCCATCACTCCAGCGGTGGGAAAAAGCAAAACCTATGGAGCACTACCACGGTCAGCAGTATCCTGAAGGATGAAGTCTACATCGGAAATCTTGTGCAGGGAAAGTATAAAAGCGCCTCCTATCGCAGCAAGCGGATGGTGCCAAATGAACGGTCGAATTGGACGGTGATTGAGGGAACCCATGAGGCCATCATTTCCGATGAGCAGTTCACCCTTGTTCATGAGCGGTTCCAACGTCATGCCCGTGTCTCCGCCGGGCGGGAGGAACCCTACCTGTTGTCTGGCTTTGTATTTTGCGGCCGCTGTGGCCGGAGAATGAACCGCTGTGTGTCCAACGGCCATGCCCGGTTTCGCTGCCCTACAAGAACATACGCCCCTGAAAAATGCCAGGGGGAATCCATTTCCGAAAAACAGTTGGAGCAAATCGTCCTTCAAGCGGTCAGGTCACAAATATCTGAACTGGTAGACGCCCGTGCAGCGGTCATGGCGGCAAAAAGAGCCGCGAATGGCATATCTGACGCCAGCGAGTATTCGGCGGCGCTGAGACGGGCTGAGAGGGAGAAAAAGCGGCTGACAGAGGCAAAGTTCCGCCTTTACGACAATCTCCAAAATGGATTGATCGATGAAGCGGAGTATGGGCAGTTCCGAAGCCAGTACACAAAGGAAATCGCTGTGCAGGAGGAGTACATAGCCAAGCTGCAAGAAAGCCTTCAAAACCTAAAGAAAGCCCGTCGGGCCGATGATGAATTTGTGGAGTTCTTCAGCCAGTACGGCAACCTTCAAACCCTTGACCGGGCCACGGTCATCCATCTGATCGACCATATCACAATCCATGACCGAGAGCATATTGAAGTCCATTTCAAATTCTCCTCAGAGCGGGAAAAAGTGCTGGATTTGGCGAAAAGCATAGAAGAAAGCTGAGAATACCCGAAAACTATGTAATTGGGAAAATTATCCATAGGTCATCAGCAGAAGCTGGTCGGCGGCTTGGCCCAGGAGGCGGTAGTTGTGGCCCTCGTACAAAAGGCCGGGCTGCGTGGCGCTGGTCTTGGGGGCCAGGGCCACGATGACCGGGTAGCCCAGGGGGTTCAACGTCCGGCGCAGGCGGGCGATGAAGGCGGCGTAGGGCTCGGCGTCCTGGGCGAAGACGAACTCGAAGTCCACGTCCAGGCCCGCGTAGCCCCGCTCCTGAAGCCGCGCCACCAGGTTGGCCACCAATCGGTCTTGAACGGCGGGGTCGTTGAGCACCAGGCTGGCCAGCTGGTTGGAAAAGCCGCCCTCCTGGGTCAGGGTGGACAGGTGCATCAGCGGAGCCACCCCCATCTGCTTGGCCGCGGCGATGAGGGAGCGGTCGTCCAGCTCCACCAGCTCCCCCGTCTCGGTGATGCCGTAGGTAAAGGGGGTCAGGTTGGTGAGGAAGGGCAGCGTCCGCTGGAGCAGGCCCTTGTCGATGTAGACGTAGGCGTAGCCGTTGACGCTGAGGGTCCCCCGCTTCTCCCCCCGGTAGCGCAAAACCAGGGTCTGGCCGGGGTAGATGGCGCTCTCCCCTCTCAGATTGGGGTTGTTTTGCAAAAGGGTCCGCGCCGCCACCCCCGTCTCCCGGGCGATGGAGGCCAGGGTGTCGCCGCTCTGGACGGTGTAGGTCTGCTGGGGGTATCGCACCACGATGGTCTGGCCCACGGCCAGGCGGCTGGGGTCGGGCAGCTGGTTGTCCGCCATGAGCCGGGCGATGGAGACGCCGTACTCCTGGGCGATGGAGTAGAGGCTCTCCCCCGCCTTTACCACATGAATATCCATGGCCCGCCCCCCTAGATCAGCGTGACAAAGTCCCGGCTGGCGTAGCCCACCGCGCCGTCAAAGCGCACCAGATACCACCCCTGCCACTGGTTGAGGACCGTCAGGCGGGCGCCGTCGTAGGCCTTGGCGATGACGGGGGCGGAGGTGTCCGGCCGGGCGCGGATGTTCAGATAGCCCCAGGACACGTCCACCACGGCGTTCTGGGGCGGCACGGGGGTCAGGAAGGGGATACCGAAGTATTCGGTGAGGGAGAGGACGATGTTCCGGGCGGCGGCGTCCAGGTTGGACTGGATCCAGGCGGCGTCGTCGGCGTTGTCGTGGTAGCCCAGCTCGATGAAGACGCTGGGGGCCCGGACACGGCGGACCTCCCCGATGGCGGTGGTGGTCTCGGCCCGGACCAGGTTGGGCAGGGGGTAGATGGTCTTCAGGTTGTCCGCCACGATCCGGGCCGCCCGCTGGCCCTGGACAGAGCCGGGGAAATAGTAGACCACGATGCCCCGGATCTGGCCGTAGCGCCCATCGGGGGCGGCGTTGGAGTGGAGGGCCAGGTGAAGGTCGTAGCGGCCCTGGTTGGAGGCGGCGATGGAGCTGGCGGCGGTCATCTGCGGGGTGTTGCGGACATATTGGATGCCCGAGGCCACCAGGTAGGGCACCATGGCGTCGGCCAGCCGGTTCATCCACTCCTCCTCCGTGCCGCCGTTGACGTAGAGATTGTTTTCCTGGGTAGAGGGCGAGAGATAGATGGTGGGCATAGGAAAATACCTCCTTTTGCCCATGCTATGCCGCGCCGGCCCCATCGGTCTCTCCCCCGCGGCGGAAAACGGCCCGCCCCTTGCGAAAAAGGCGCGGGCACGGCTCTAGCACGAAAAAAGCGAATGGCATAGGCCATTCGCTTCGTTTTTCTCTCTCCCGTCAGGCCAGGGCCTTAGCCAGGGCGGCAAACTCCGGGATGCCCAGGCGCTCGCCTCGGACGTCCTCGGGCAGACCCAGGCCGACGATGATCCGGGCCAGGGCCGCCTTGTCAAAACGCTCGCCGTAGGCGGCGGCCAGGCAGTTGAGCAGGGTCTTGCGCCGCTGGGCGAAGGCGGCCTTGACCACCCGGAAAAAGGCCCCCTCGTCCGCCACGCAGGACGGCCTGGGCTGGGGGGTGAGGGTCACCACCGCCGAGGTCACCTTGGGGGCGGGGAAAAAGCACTGGGGCGGCACCTCAAAGCGGTAGTCGCACCGGGCGTGGTACTGGCAGAAGACGGAAAAGGCCCCGTAGTCCGCCGTCCCCGGCTGGGCACAGACCCGCTTGGCCACCTCCCGCTGGATCATCACGGTGATGGCGGCGAACCGCCTACTCTCCAGCAGGCGGGTCATCACCGGGGTGGTGATGTTGTAGGGGAGGTTGGCGCAGACGATGGGTGTAAAGCCGGAAAACTTGTCAGAAGAAAGCAGGGCCTCCAGGTCCAGTTTCATCACGTCACCTGGGATGACCTCTGTATTTTCAATGCCTGACAAGGTTTCGGCCAGTACAGGCAGGAGGGACTTGTCCAGCTCCACCGCCACCACCTTGCCCGCCCGTTGGGCCAGTTGGACGGTGAGTGGCCCCACGCCGGGGCCGATCTCCAGGACCAGGTGCTCCGGCCCCGCCCCGGAGGCGTCGGCGATGGCCGCTGGGATCTGGGGGTCGATGAGGAAATTCTGGCCCATGATCTTGGAAAAGCGGAAGCCGTGGCGGCCGAGCAGGGCCTGCAGCTGGCGTAGGTCGCACAGGTCCATGTCAGCTCTCGTGGTCGGAGACGTGGAACTGCTTGAGGTTGCCGATCTTCTGGCTCCGCCGGTCCAACTCGGCGGTGACGTCGGTGAGGGGGATGCCCTCGTTGACCATCATCACCAGCACGTGGTAAAAGAGGTCGGCGATCTCCCCCACTGTCTCCTCCTTCTGGCCGTTTTTGGCGGCGATGATGGTCTCGGCGCACTCCTCCCCTACCTTCTTTAGGATCTTGTCCAGGCCCTTGTCGAAGAGGTAGCAGGTGTAGGAGCCCTCCTGGGGGTTGGCCCGGCGGTCCTCGATGACCTTGTAAAGTTCGGTAAAGACGTGTTTCATGTCAGGTTTCCTCCCAAATGGTGTTGAAAAAACAGCTTCTGGCCCCGGTGTGGCAGGTGGGGCCCAGGGGGGTGCAGAGGTAGAGGAGCGTGTCGGTGTCACAGTCGGTGACCACCTTGTGGACTTTTAGAAAGTGCCCCGAGCTCTCCCCCTTGTTCCACAGCTTCTGCCGGGAGCGGGACCAGAACCAGGCGGTCTTGGTCTCCAGGGTCAGCCGAACCGCCTCTCGGTCGGCAAAGCCCAGCATCAGCACCTCTTTGGTGTCCGCATCCTGGACGATGGCTGGGATCAGGGCGGATTTTTGAAAGAGCCGGTCCAAGTCAAACATGGCGTTCCCTCCCCTACCGCACCGGGATGCTCCGGCCGCGGAGATAGTCCTTCACCTGGGGCACCGTCAGCTCCCCGAAGTGGAACAGCGAGGCGGCCAGGGCGGCGTCGCACCCGGTCCGCTCAAACACCTCCGCGAAGTGCTCCAGCGCGCCGCAGCCGCCGGAGGCGATGACCGGGATGCCCACCGCGTCGGTGACCGCTTTTGTCAGCGGCAGGTCAAAGCCCGCCTTGGTGCCGTCCGCGTCCATGGAAGTGAGCAGGATCTCCCCCGCCCCCAGGGCCTCCGCCTCCCGGGCCCAGGCCACGGCGTCTATGCCGGTGAAGACGCGGCCGCCGTGAACCACCACCTCCCAGGAGCCGGCGGGGTTTTTCTTGGCGTCGATAGCCACCACCACACACTGGCTCCCAAACCGCTGGGCGGCCCGGGAGATGAGGGTCTTGTCCTGGATGGCGGCGGAGTTCACCGAGATCTTGTCCGCCCCGGAGCGGAGGAGCAGTTGGAAGTCCTCCAAGGTGCGGATACCGCCCCCCACCGTCAGGGGGACGAAGACCTGGGCGGCGGTGGCCTCCACCACCTGGGCCACCGTGGCCCGGTGCTCATGGGTGGCGGTGATGTCCAGAAAGACGATCTCATCCGCCCCCTGGTCGGAGTAGTATTTCGCCAGGGCCACCGGGTCCCCGGCGTCCCGGAGGCCCACAAAGTTGACCCCCTTCACCACCCTGCCGTCCTTCACGTCCAGGCAGGGGATGATCCGCTTGGCTAACAACCCTTCACCGCCCCCTTTCAAAGCCCTGCATTTGCACAGCTAATCATCATTTGCCAAAGCTAACAATGATTAGCAAAGCCGTTATTCCTGCGCTCCGGCCTCTTGGATGGCCTGGGACAGGTCCAGCGTCCCGGCGTAGTACGCCTTGCCGATGATGGCGGCGTAGAGGCCCATGTCCCGCAGGCGCTTTACGTCCTCCAGGGTGGTCACCCCGCCGGAGGCCACGATCCTGCACCCGGGCACCGCCTTTTGCAGGGCAGCCAGCCGGTCAAAGGAGGGGCCGGAGAGCATCCCGTCGGTGGCAATGTCGGTAAAGACCATCACCTTGACCCCCTTTTCCGCCATGGAGCGGGCGAAGTCCAGGTAATCCAGGCCGCTGTCCGTCTCCCAGCCGGAGGTGCGGACCCGGCCGTCCAGGGAGTCGATGCCCACGGCGGTCTGCTCCGGGCACCAGCGCAGGGCGTAGTCCACCAGGGCGGGGTTGGTCACCGCCGCCGAGCCGATGACCGCCCGGGCCGCCCCGGCGCCCACGGCGGTGATCAGGTCGGGCTCGGAGCGCAGACCGCCCCCCAGCTCCACTTTTAGCCCGGACTGGCGGATGACGGCGTCGATGATGGGGAAGTTCTGCCGCCGCCCGTTCCGGGCCCCGTCCAGGTCCACCATGTGGATCCACTTCGCCCCGGCCTCCCGGAAGGCCCGGGCGGTGTCCAGGGCACTGGCGGCCACCTGGTGGGCGGTGTCGAACTCCCCTTTTCGCAGACGGACGCACTGGCCGTCCTTCAAGTCGATGGCGGGCAACAGGATCATCGGCTCATCTCCCCAAAATTTCTCAAAATGGCAAGGCCCACTTCCCCGCTCTTCTCCGGGTGGAACTGACAGCCGAACACGTTTCCCCGGCCCACCGCGGCGGTGACGGGGCCGCCGTAGTCGGTGACGGCCAGCAGATCCTCCCCCCGGGCCACCTGGGCGGCGTAGGAGTGGACAAAGTAGACGGCGCTCCCCGGCTCGACCCCCCGAAACAGCGGGCTTTCTTGAGGAAAGGTCAGGGTGTTCCAGCCGATGTGGGGCAGTTTTAAGGCGGTCTCCATCCGCCGCACGCCGCCGCCGATGAGGCCCAGGCCGGGACAGCGCTCCCCCTCCTCGCCCCAGTCAAAGAGGAGCTGCATCCCAAGGCAGATGCCCAGGATGGGCTTTTTCTCCCCCTGGGCGGCGACGGCCCGACCTAGGCCGGTATCCCGCAGTTTGGCCGCCGCGTCGGGAAAGGCCCCCACGCCGGGAAGAATGACGGCGTCGGCCCGCTCCAGCGCGTCCGCCTCCCCGGTGACCTTGGTGGTCAGGCCCAGGTAGGCCATGGCGTTGGCGATGCTTCGGAGATTGCCCACGCCGTAGTCCACAATGGCGGTGTAGCCCATCACAGCACACCCTTGGTGGAGGTGACGCCCTCCCCTTTCACCGCCGCCGCCTCCTTAAGCGCCAGGCCCAGGGATTTGAACAGCGCCTCGGTGATGTGGTGGGCGTTTTTGCCGTAGAGGGCGCGCTGGTGGAGGGTCAACCCGGCGTTCACCGCCAGGGCCCGCATGAACTCCTCGGTGAGACAGCTGTCGTAGCCGCCGATGAGCTCCTGGGGCATATCCGCCTCAAAGACCAGGAAGGGGCGGCCGGAGATGTCCAGCACCGTGCGGCACAGGGCCTCGTCCATGGGGACGAAGGCGGTGGCAAAGCGGGCGATGCCCGCCTTGTCCCCCAGCGCCTGGGCCAAAGCCTGGCCCAGGACGATGCCCGCGTCCTCCACCGTGTGGTGGCCGTCCACCTCCAGATCGCCCTTGGCGGTGAGGGTCAGGCCCCACCCGGCGTAAAAGGCCAGGGCGGTGAGCATATGGTCAAAAAAGCCGATGCCGGTGGAGACGCGCACCGCGCCCCCGTCCAGGCACAGGCTGGCCTGGATCTCCGTCTCCTTGGTCTTGCGTGTCACTTCCGCGCCGCGCATGGTCATTCCCCCTCAAAACGCACTTGGATGGAGTTGGCGTGGGCGGTGAGCCCCTCGGCCTGGGCCAGGGTCATCACCTGCCGGTGGACCTTTTCCAGGTCTGCCCGGTCATACTGGATCAGGCTCATGGTCTTCAAAAAGCTGGTGACAGACAGCGGGGAGAAAAACCGGGCGGTGCCGGAGGTGGGCAGGACGTGGTCCGGCCCCGCCATGTAGTCCCCCAGGGGCTCCGGGGACCAGTCCCCCACGAAGACCGCCCCGGCGTTCTTGATCCGGGGCAACAGGGCCTCGGCGGCCTTGCCGCACAGCTCCAGGTGCTCCGGGGCGATGTCGTTGGCCAGGGCCGCGCACTCGTCCAGATCGGCGCAGACGAAGGCACAGCCGAAGTCCCGGATGGACGCCTCGATGATCTCCCGGCGGCTCAGCCGGGCGCTCTGGCGGGCGATCTCCCCGTCCACCGCCCGGGCCAGGGCCTCGCTGTCGGTGAGCAAAACGGCGGAGGCCAGCTTGTCGTGCTCCGCCTGGCTCAGCAGATCCGCGGCCACGTAGGCGGGGTTGGCGGCGCTGTCCGCGATGACCAGCACCTCCGAGGGGCCGGCCACCATGTCGATGTCCAACTGGCCGTAGACCATCCGCTTGGCGGCGGCCACGTAGGCGTTCCCCGGCCCCACCAGCTTGTCCACCCGGGGGATGAAACCCGCGCCGTAGGTGAGGGCCGCCACCGCCTGGGCGCCGCCCACGGCCAGACAGCGGTCCACCCCGGCGATCTTCGCCGCGGCCAGCACCGCGTCGCTCAAATGCTCGGTGGGGGGCGTGACCATGACGATCTCCTCCACCCCGGCCACCTTGGCGGGGACGGCGTTCATCAGCACCGAGGAGGGGTAGGCCGCCGTGCCGCCGGGGACGTAGATCCCCACCCGGGTCAGACCCCTGACAAGGCGTCCCACTTTACCCCCGTCCGGGGAGGTCCAGGTCTCCGACTGGGGCAGGAGCCGCTCGTTGTAGGCCCGGATGTTGGCGGCGGCCCGCTCCAGGGCGTCGATCAAGTCCTTGGGACAGCGGGCGTAGGCGGCCTCCAGCTGGTCGGCGGTGATTTCATAGGGGGCCTTGTGGTCAAATTTCAGCGAGAAGCGCTCCACTGCCGTAAAGCCTTCTGCCTTTACGGCCTCCAGGATGTCCGCCACGGCCCGGTCGATGGCCTGGTTGGCGGTGGCGGCCCGGGCGCGCATGGCGTTTAGCTGGGCCTGGCGGGCGGATGGGTCTCCTTTGATGATGGTGAGCAAGCTCATCCCTCCAAATTCTCCTGACATTGTCCGATGAAGGACAAGATCTCCTCTTTATAGAGCTTCATGCTGGCGGTGTTGACGATGAGGCGGGCGGACACCTGCTGTACGTCCTCGATGGGCACCAGGCCGTTTTCCCGCAGGGTGGCCCCGGTCTCCACGATGTCCACGATGGCGTCGGCCAGGTTCAGGATGGGGGCCAGCTCCACCGAGCCCTCGATCTTGATGATGGACACGTCCATCCCCTTCTTCTCAAAGAAGGCCCGGGTGACCTGGGGGTACTTGCTGGCGACCCGGCGGGTCTTGTAGGTGCCGTAGAAGTCCGTGCCCGCCTTGACGGCCAGGGCGAAGCGGCACTTGCCCATACCCAGGTCCAGTACCTCGTAGAAGGAGCTGCCCTGCTCCAGGATGGTGTCCTTGCCCACGATGCCCAGGTCGCACACCCCGTGTTCCACGTAGGTGATCACGTCGGGGGCCTTGGCCAGCACCGCGTCCAGAGGGTAGTTGGGCAGGGCGTGGACCAGGCGGCGGCCGGGATCGCGGATGGGCCCGCAGTCCAGACCCATGCGCTCAAAGAGCTCCACCGACTTGTCCTGGAGCCGACCCTTGGTCAGGGCGATCTTCAGCCGGTGGGGGGCGTCTCCCCCGCTCTCCCCCAGGTCGGCGGGGGCCTCCCGCAGACAGCCGCAGATGGCGTCCACGTCGGCGGCGAAGCCGGTGGCGGGGGCGTCCGCCCCGAAGGCGGCCAGCAGGTTGTCGTACCGCCCGCCGGAGAGCACCGCGTCCCCCGCCCCCTGGGCGTAGCCCCGGAAGATGACGCCGGTGTAGTAGTCGATCTGGTGGACCAGGCCCAGGTCAAAGCGGAAGCGGTGGCCGTCCCCGGCCTGGGTCAGGCTGGCGTAAAGGGCGCGGAGGTAGGGGATCACCTGGGTGTCCGGGAAGAGGGCCTGGGCCTCGTCCAGCACCTCCGGCCCGCCGAAGAGGTAGGGCAGGCGCTGGAGGGCCCGGCCAGGGGCCCTGTCCTGATAGGGGGCCAGGTGGTCGGTGAGGGCGGCGTAGTTCTTGGCCTCCATCAGCCCCCGCAAGGTCTCCGTCTCCTGCCGGGACAGGCCCAGGGCCTCGGTCAGCTCCCGGAAAAAGCCCATGTGGCCGATCTCGATGTGGAACCGGCTGAGCCCGGCGGCCTCCAGGCTGTCCGCCGCCAGGGTCAACACCTGGGCGTCCGCCTCCAGCCCCTGGGCCCCCAGGAGCTCCACGCCGCACTGGGCGATCTCCCCCCGGCTGCCCCGGTGGTGGTGGGCGGAGCGGAAAACGGTCTGGTCGTAGTAGAGCTTTTGTGGCTGGGACAGGTCCTTCAGCTTGGCCGCGGCCATCCGGGCGATGGGGGTGGTGCAGTCCGGCCGCATGACCAGGATGCGGCCGCTGCGGTCGATGATCTTGAGCATCTGCTCCTGGGGCAAGGGGTTGCCCGACTGGATGAACAGGTCGTAAAACTCCACCTCGGGGGTGCTGACCTCCCGATAGCCCCGGGCCTGGAACAGCCCGGTGAGGGCGCGCTGTACCTGACGGCGCTCCTGGCACTCCTCAAACAGACGGTCCTGGGTACCCTCGGGCAGAGATATGGTATTCTTCACGCCGGCGCCTCCTTCGTAGTGCTTTCGTATATTACCACACTACTACGCTAAAGTCAACCCTTTATCCAAACAACGTGAGCTGGCTGGTCTCGGGCATCCCCGCCATGGCCCCGGCGGCTTTCAGCCCCTCGATGTGGGCCTTGGAGACCTTGGGGCAGGCATCGGAAAACTCGGAGACGGAGATAAAGCTCCTCCCCTGCCGCTGTTCCACGATGGACTGGGCGGCGGACTCCCCCAGGCCGGGGACCGAGATGAAGGGGGGCAGCAGGGCCCCCTTCTCCTCGTCCATGAGGAAGCGGGTGGCGTCGGAGCGGTAGAGGTCGATAGCCTCGAAGTGGAAGCCCCGCAGATAGAACTCGTAGCAGACCTCCAGGGTGACCAGCATGGTCTGCTCCACGTCGGTGGCGTCCTTGTCCTTGTCCGCGATCTCCTTCATTTTGCCCTTCACCTGCTCCATCCCCTGGCACATCACGGTGGCGTCAAAGGCCTTGGCCCGGATGGTGAAGTAGGCGGCGTAGAAGGCCAGGGGGCGGTGGACCTTGAACCAGGCGATGCGGTAGGCCATCATCACGTAGGCCACGGCGTGGGCCTTGGGGAAGAGGTAGCCGATCTTAGCCAGGGAGTCGATGTACCAGTCGGGGACGTTGTGGGCCTTCATGTCCTCCACCCAGCCGGGTTGGAAGCCGCCCTTTTTCACCTTCCCCTTCCGCACCGCCTCCATGATCTTGAAGGCCGCCTTGGGGTCCATCCCCTGCTTGATGAGGTAGAGCATAATGTCGTCCCGGCAACCCACGGTGTCCAGCACGGAGACGCCGTCGTTCAAAATCAGGTCCCGGGCGTTGCCCAGCCACACGTCGGTGCCGTGGGAGAAGCCGGACAGGCGCACCAGGGTGCTGAAGTCCTTGGGCTGGGTGTCCATGAGCATCTGGCGGGTGAACTTGGTGTTGAACTCCGGGATGGCCACAGCGCCGGTGGGGCCCAGGACGGGGTCATCCACAAAGCCCAGCTTTTCGGAGGTGGTAAAGAGGCTCATGGTGTCCGGGTCGTCCAGGCGGATATCGGTCCGGGCGTTGACGCCGGTCAGGTCCTCCAGCATACGGATCATGGAGGGGTCGTCGTGGCCCAGCATATCCAGCTTCAGGAGGTTGGACTCCATGGAGTGGTATTCAAAGTGGGTGGTGATGATATCGGTGGCGGTGTCGTCGGCGGGGTGCTGGACGGGGCAGAAATCGTAGATCTCGCAGTCCTGGGGGATGACCACCATGCCGCCGGGGTGCTGGCCGGTGGTGCGCTTGACCCCGGTACAGCCGGTGGCCAGGCGGTTCTCCTCCGCCTTGGTGGCGTGGAGCCCCCGCTTTTCCAGGTACTTTTTCACGTAGCCGAAGGCGGTCTTCAGCGCGATGGTGCCGATGGTGCCCGCCCGGAAGACGTGGCTCTCCCCAAAGAGCTCAAAGGTGTAGCGGTGGGCGCTGGACTGGTACTCCCCGGAGAAGTTCAGGTCGATATCCGGCACCTTGTCCCCGCCGAAGCCCAGGAAGGTCTCAAAGGGGATGTCAAAGCCGTCCTTTTCGTAGGGCGTGCCGCAGACGGGGCACACCGCGTCGGGCATATCCGCCCCGCAGCCGTACTGGCCGTCCACGTCGAAGTCGGCGTGCTTGCAGTTGGGACAGCGGTAGTGGGGGGGCAGGGAGTTGACCTCGGTGATGCCGGAGAGGAAAGCCACGATGGAGGAGCCCACCGATCCCCGGGAACCCACCAGGTAGCCGTGGTCCAGGGAGTCCTGCACCAGCTTCTGGGCGGACATATAGATCACGTCGTAGTGACAGCGCAGGATGTCCCCCAGCTCCGCGTTGATCCGGTCCACCACCACCTGGGGCGGCTCGTCCCCGTAGAGCTCCCGGGCCCGCCCCCAGACAAGGTCGCTGAGGATCTGGGCGGAGTTTTCGATGGTGGGGGGAAAGAGGCCGACGGGCAGGGGCTTCATCCTGTCGCACCAGTCGGCGATGAGGTTGGGGTTGGTGACCACCACCTCCTGGGCCTTCTCCTCCCCCAGGTAGGCGAACTCCGCCAGCATCTCGTCGGTGGTGCGGAAGTAGAGGGGGTTGGGGTTGTCGGCGTCGCCCATGCCCTTGGAGTCCAGGATGATGTGGCGGTAGATCTCCTCCTGGGGGTCCAGGAAGTGGACGTCCCCGGTGGCGCACACGGGCTTGCCCAGCTTCTCCCCCAGCTCCACCACCTTGCGGTTGAAGTCCCGCAGGTCCTCCTCCGACTGGGCGATCTGTCGGCCGTCCTTGCCTGGGCGGAGCATATAGGCGTTGTTGGACAGAGGCTGGATCTCCAGGTAGTCGTACCACTGGGCGATGCGCTCCAGCTCCTCCTGGGGCTTGCCCTCCACGATGGCCCGGAAGAGCTCCCCCGCTTCGCAGGCGGAGCCGATGATCAGCCCCTCCCGGTTTTCGTTGACGAGGCTCTTGGGCATGATGGGGTTTCGGTAAAAATGCTCCAGGTGGGACAGGGAGATGAGCTTGTAGAGATTCCGGAGGCCCGTCTGGTTCTTGGCCAGGACGATGAGGTGGTAGGGACTGCGCCGGACCTGGCCCCCCACCTTGGCCCCCGCCAGGACCGCGTCCGCGTCCTGGAGCAGCTTGGCCCCCCGGATCCGCAGCAGGCGCAGCTGGTCGAGGAAGATGCCCGCGGCGGTGGCGGCGTCGTCGTCCGCCCGGTGGTGGTTGAAATTCCCCAGGCGCAGGTGCTCGGCCACCGTGTCCAGCTTGTGGTTCTTGAGCTCCGGGTAGAGCCGCCGGGCCAGGGAGAGGGTGTCCACGGTGGTGGGATCGAACGCCGCGCCCATATCGGCCGCCGCCTGGCGGATGAAGCTCACGTCAAAGTCGGCGTTGTGGGCCACCAGGGGGCGGTCCCCGGCGTAGTCCAGAAAGGCCCGGACCGCCTCGCTCTGGCTGGGCGCGCCGGAGAGCATCTCGTCGGTGATGCCGGTGAGGGTGACGATCTTGGGACTCAGGGGCCGCTGGGGGTCGGCGAAGGTGTTGAAGTGCTGGGGCTGGATGATGCCGTCCTTGATGAGCACCGCGCCGATCTCGATAATGGCCTCCTTGCGGGGGTCAAAGCCGGTGGTCTCGATGTCAAAGACCACGTACTCCCCCTCCAGGGGGCGGTCTGCCCTGCCGTGGACGGCCACGGTGCTGTCCACGTCGTTTTGAAAGTACGCCTCCACGCCGTAGAGGATCTTAAAATCCCCCTTGGCGGCGTGGTCGGCGTCGGGGAAGGAGTGGGCCACGCCGTGGTCGGTGATGGCGATGGCCCGGTGGCCCCACTCCATGGCCCGGCCCACCGCGTCAGCGGTGACGGTGAGGGCGTCGGTGGCGGACATTTGGGTATGGAGGTGGAGTTCCACCCGCTTCTGTGGGGCGGTGTCCCGGCGCTTTTCCTTCTCCGCTACCAGGATGCCCACGGGCCGGAGGACCAGGTCGCCGTCGTAGCGGTCCATCTCCAGCCGCCCCTGGATCAGCAGGTGCTGGCCGTTTTTGATGGCCTTGACGATGGGCTTGGCGTCGTCGTTGGACATGAACTGGGAGACCCGGATGGAGCCGGTGTAGTCGGTGAGGTCAAAGCGGATCACCGTGTTGCGGCTCTTGAGCTCCTTGTGGTCGACGCTGAACACGTCCCCCTTCACCAGGACCGAGCCCAGCTCCAGGGAGAGGTCTGACATGGGAGTGACGGTCTTCATGGAGACCTTGCCGTAGATGCGGTCCGAGGGTTTGTCCTTTTTCAGCGGGACACTGCGGCTGGCCTTCATGGCGGCCAGCCTCTCCCCTTCCGCCTGGCCCAAAAGCTGGGCGGCCCGGTGGCTCTTGGCGGGCGCGCCGCCGGAGAACACCACCCGCACCGGGCGGCCCACCGCCTGGGCCAGGGGCTTTTCCGCGGCGGGGAGGTAGGCGCTCAACAACTCCTTACCCCCGTTGGGCAGGGCGACGGAAAGCACCTCCCCCTCCCAGCTGCCCGTGGCGCCCACCATCAGGCCCCGGGCGGGGGCGAAGGCCCTGCCCAGCTCCCGGCGCAGCAGATCCACCAGCACCGCCGGGTCCTGTTCCCCCGAGAGGGCCACCTGGGCCTCGGCGGCCACGGTGGGCTTGGGCTGGTGGACGGTCACCGTCCCGCCGTAGGTCCGGGACAACTCGCTCTCCACCGTCTGGCGCTCCGATTTGGTCAGGGGCGGGTCCAGTTCCAAGGACACCTGAACGCTCCCGGCGGACGCGCCGGGGGTGATATGTAAAACCTGGCACTCCGCCAGCCGGACGCACAGCTGTGGGTCCCGGGGGATATAGGCGGAAAAGGCGATAAAAAAGGGAACGCTCTTACTCTTGGACGACAACTCTCTCTCTCCTTACAGCGTGTTGATCAGTTCAAAAAGCTGGTCTACCAGCTGGTCCTGGGGGACCTTTTTGACGATCTCCCCCCGCCGGAACAGAAGGCCCACTCCGTCCCCTCCGGCAATGCCCACGTCGGCGGCGGAGGCCTCCCCTGGGCCGTTGACGGTACAGCCCATGACCGCCACGGTGATGGGCTTGTCCACCGTCTCCAGCCGCCGCTCCACCTCATCGGCCATCTGGATCAAATTGACCCGTGTGCGGCCGCAGGTGGGGCAGGCGATAAGCTCCGGCCCGTCCTTGCGGACCCCCGCGGCCTTGAGGATGCTCCGGGCGGCGTAGACCTCCTCGATGGGGTCGGCGGACAGGGAGACCCGCACGGTGTCCCCGATGCCCAGGGCCAGCAGGCCGCCGATGCCCACGGCGGATTTCAAAACGCCCATCTTGGGGGTCCCCGTCTCGGTGACGCCCACGTGGAGGGGGTAGTCGTACCGCTCAGAAAACAGCCGGTAGGCGGCCATGGTCACCGGCACGCTGGAGGACTTCATGGACACGCAGATCTGGTCAAAGTCGTACCGCTCCAGGAGCCGGATGTGGCCCAGGGCGCTCTCCACCAGCGCCTCGGCGGTGGCCCCGCCGTATTTGGCCAGGATGGGCTTTTCCAGCGACCCGCCGTTGACGCCCACCCGGATGGGGATGCCCTTCTGGCGGCAGGCGTCCGCCACCGCCTTCACCCTGTCGTCCCCGCCGATGTTCCCCGGGTTGATCCGCACCTTGTCGCACCCGGCGGCCACACACTCCAGGGCCAGCTTGTAGTCAAAGTGGATGTCCACCACCAGGGGGATATCCACCCGCTCCTTGATTTCCCCCACCGCCCGGGCGGCGGCCAGGTCGGGCACGGCCACCCGGACGATCTGGCACCCGGCGGCCTGGAGCCGGCGGATCTGCTCCACCGTGGCGGCCACGTCCTGGGTGGGGGTGTTACACATGGATTGAATGGTCACCGCCGCGCCCCCGCCGATGGGGACGCCGCCCACCATGATCTGCCTTGTCATACGCTCACCGTCCAAACAGTTTCAGTACGTCGCTGGCCGCCACCACCAGCATCAGCCCCAACAGCGCCACCAGGAACACGGCGTTCACCGCCCCTTCGTACTTGGGATCCAGGCGGCGGCGGGTCAGGGCGGTGTAGATCAGGTCGATCAGCAAAAAGAGGATGCGCCCGCCGTCCAGGGCGGGGATGGGCAACAGGTTCATCACCGCCAGGTTGATGGCGATAAAGGCGATGAAGTAGAGGATGCTGTAAAAGCCCTGGGAGGTGGTCTCGGCGCTGCCCGCCACCTGGCCCATCATGTCCACAATGCCCACCGGGCCGGACATATCCCGGATGCCCACAGACCCGGTGACCAGGTCGCCCAGGCTGATCCACACCAGGCGGACCGTGTCGATGGAGTTGAGCCAGCTCAGCCGCAGTCTGTCGCCCAGGGAGGCCGGGTAGACGCGGGAGCCGATGGTCACCCCCAAAGCGGCGCGGGCGGTGCCGTCCTCCTGGGGCAGACTGACGCGGCGCAGGTCCACGTCCTTAAGAAGGAGCTTCTGCCCGTCCCGCCGGACCTGGATATCCGCCCGCTCCCCCGTCCGGCTGAGGAACAGCATGGCGTCCCCCTTGACCCAGATGGGGTGGCCGTCGATGGACAAAAATTCATCCCCCACCTGAAGCCCCTGGGCCGGGAGGGGGGAGCCGGGCTGGAACTCGGCCACCATGTCCACGGCATAACTCGACCGGGCGAAGCACAATCCCAGGAAGATGAGAAAGCCCACCAGGAAATTCATCAGCGCCCCGGCCACCAGGATAAGGAATTTTTTCCACGCCCTGGCCCGTTGGAAGGAGCGGGGGTCCCCGGTGTCCTCGTCCTCCCCCTCCATGGCGCAGAAGCCGCCGATGGGGAAAAGCCGCACCGTGTAGAGGGTCTCCGCCCCCTGGCGGCCCCACAGCTTGGGGCCCATGCCGATGGAAAACTCATTGACCTTCACGCCGCTCCACTTGGCCACGAGAAAGTGGCCCAGCTCGTGGACGGCGATGAGAAAGCCGAACATCAGAATACCGATCAGGACCAGGATAACCGCACTCATGCTCCACCTCAAATCGCAGAAAGGGCCACCGCGCGCCCCTGGGCGTCGGCGGCCAGGATATCCGCCAGGGCGGGCTCGCCCAGGTCGGGCGCGGCGGCCATGGCGGCCCGGCACAGCCGCGGGATGTCATAAAAGCCGATCCTGCCCTCCAGGAAGAGGGCCACCGCCGCCTCGTTGGCGCCGTTGAGGGCGGCGGGGATCACGCCGCCCCGCCGCGCCGCCTCCCGGGCCAGCCCCAAACAGGGGAAGTTTTCCCCGTCGGGGGGCAAAAAAGTCAGGTCGGGACAGCTGAGAAGGTCCAATTTTTTGGCCGGGCCCGGCGCGCGCTCCGGCCAGGTCAGGGCGTACTGGATGGGCAGACGCATATCCGGCGCGCCCAGCTGGGCCAGCACCGCCCCGTCCCGGAACTCCACCAGGGAGTGGACGACGCTCTCCCGGTGGATGACCACGTCGATCCGCTCCAGGGGCAGGCCGTAGAGCCACATGGCCTCGATGACCTCAAAGCCCTTGTTCATCATGGTGGCCGAGTCGACAGTGATCTTGGCCCCCATGGACCAGTTGGGGTGCTTGAGGGCGTCCTGGGCGGTGACCCGCTCCAGCGCCTTGCGCTCCATGCCGTAAAAGGGCCCGCCGGAGGCGGTGAGGATCACCCGCGCCACCTCCTCCCGGCCGGTCCGGCCCTGAAGGCACTGGAAAATGGCCGAGTGCTCCGAGTCCACCGGCAGGAGGTCTACCCCCCGCTCCCGGGCGGCCCGGGTGACCAGCGCCCCGGCGCAGACCAGGGTCTCCTTGTTGGCCAGGGCGATGTCCTTCCCCGCCCGGATGGCGGCCAGGGTGGGCTCCAGCCCCGCCGAGCCCACCACGGCGGTGAGGACGGTGTCCACCTCTTCCAGGGTGGCGGCCTCCAGCAGGCCCTCCCGGCCGGAGGCCACCCGGACAGGGGTGTCCCCCAGGCGGACCGCCAGGTCCCGGGCGGCCCGTTCGTCGGTGAGGACCACCAGCTCCGGGCGGAAGGCCCGGGCCTGTTCCTCCAACAGCGCCACGCTGTTGTGGGCGGTGAGCGCCCCCACAGACAATCCAAGGGCGGCTATCACTTCCAGCGATTGCCGCCCTATGGAGCCGGTGGAGCCCAATATGGAAAGCCGCCGTTTCACAGCGAAAGCCTCCTCCCTCTCATCCGCCCAGCTTCAGCGCGGGCAGCAGCCGCCACAGGATCTCGATGAGCGGCGCGCAGAAGATCACACTGTCGAACCGATCCAGCACACCGCCGTGGCCGGGGAAGATGTTGCCAAAGTCCTTGAGCTGATACTGCCGCTTGATGTAGGAGAAGGACAGGTCCCCCACCTGGGCCATCAGGCTCCCCATGGCCCCGTAGAGGGCCAGGAGCGGGTAGCTGACGGTGAGTTGGAAGCCAAGATCCAGCACCAGGCCGTATACCAGCATACTGACCACCGCCCCCACAAGGCCGCTCACCGCGCCCTCCACCGTCTTTTTGGGGGAGAGCTCCGGGGCCAGCTTGTGCTTGCCGAAGAGCATCCCGCCGAAGAGGGCGAAAGCGTCAGACAAAAAGGCGGCCACCAGCGGCGAGAGGACGAGGTACTTCCCCCCCTCCATCTGGTCCAGGCGGATGAAGCTGGAGAGGAAGTAGGGGATCAGGGTGGCGAAGAAAAAGGCCCCGCCCATCTTCTCCACCGTCACGGTGTAGTGGCTGGAGATGGCCTCGGCAAAGACCAGGGTGAAGTATGCAAACACCACGCACAGCGCGGAGAAGGTCCCCTGGCCGATGTAGGTCCAGAAGGGGATCAGTCCGGCCAGGAGGATGGAGTAGGCCGACAGCCTTACGTTCTTCACAAAGCCGGTGGACCACAGCACCTCGTGGACGGCGATCATGGAGAGGACGGAGATGGCGATGGGGACGGCGATGGGGGGCAGGAAGAACAGCACCAGGAAAATCAGCGGCACGAAAACCACCGCCACCATGATCCGTTGAAACACGCTCAAACCCCTCCAAATCTGCGCTTTCTATGCTGATAGGCCGCGATGGCCTCCATCAGGTCCGCCTCCTTGAAGTCGGGCCAGAGGACGTCGGTGTAGTAGAACTCCGCGTAGGCCGCCTGCCAAAGCAGGAAGTTGGACAGCCGCTGTTCCCCGCTGGGGCGGATGATGAGGTCCGGGTCGGGCACGCCCCGGGAGTAGAGGTACTGGTCAAACTCCGCCTCGGTCAGCCGCTGGGGGTCGGCCTTTCCGGCCAGGCAGTCGGCGGCGTAGAGCCGGGCGGCCCGGAGGATCTCGTCCCGGCCGCCGTAGTTGAGGCAGATGTTCATCCGGCAGTCGGTGTATGGCCGGGAGGCCTCCTGGGCCTGCCGGCACAGGGCCCGGAGGTCCGGGGCCAGCGGGGAGAGGTCCCCAAAAAAGACCGTCTGGAAGCGGTTTTTTTCCATGTCCCGGAGGACCTCCTGCAGATAGGTCCGCAAAAGGCCCATGATGGCCTCCACCTCCTCCGGGGAACGCTTCCAGTTCTCCGTGGAAAAGGCGTAGACCGTCAGATACGGAATACCCAGCCGCTGGATGTGGCCGGCGATCCTACGCAGGGTCTCCGCCCCGGCGGCATGGCCCGCGCTGCGGGGGAGACGGCGCTTCCGGGCCCAGCGGCCGTTGCCGTCCATGATGATGGCGATATGCCGGGGCAGGTGCTCCAGGTCCACCTCGGGCCCGGGCGTCTTTTTGGAAAACAGCATGGCGCTAGACCCCCCAACGTGTTTGGGCGGTCAGACCGCCATCAACTCCTGCTCCTTGGCGGAGGTGAGGGTGTCGATCTCCTTGCAGTACTTGTCGGTGAGCTTTTGCATATCGTCCTCGTAGTCCTTGCGGTCGTCCTCGGTGATCTCGCCCTTCTTCTCCATGGCCTTGAAGCGGTCCATGGCGTCCCGGCGGATGTTGCGGATGGCCACCTTGCCGCTCTCGCCGTACTTCTGGACCTGCTTGGTCAGCTCCTTGCGGCGCTCCTCGGTGAGCTGGGGGAAGGCCAGGCGGATGACCTTGCCGTCGTTCTGGGGGTTGATGCCCAGGTCGGAGGTCTGGATGGCCTTTTCAATGGCCTTCAGAAGGCTGCCGTCCCAGGGCTGGATCATCAGGGTGCGGGGGTCGGGAGAGGAGATGGTGGCCACCTGCTGGAGGGGGGTCATGGTGCCGTAGTACTCCACCTGGATCTTGTCCAGCACGCCGGCGTTGGCGCGGCCGGCCCGGACGGAGGCGAAATCGCCCTTGACTACCTCAATGGTCTTCTTCATCTTGCCCTCAAATTCCGCGTGTACATCAGCCATTTTTCTTCTCCTCCTTTACGATTGTACCTACCTTCTCCCCCATGACCACCCGGTAGATGTTCTCCGGGTCCTTGAGGGCGAAGAGGATGACAGGGATGCTGTTGTCCATGGACAACGACGTGGCGGTGGAGTCCATGACCTGGAGGTGCTGGGCCAGGACCTCGTCGTAGGTGATGGAGTCGTACTTCACCGCCGAGGGATCCTGGCGGGGGTCGGCGGAGTAGACCCCGTCGATGTTCTTGGCCAGGAGGATGGCGTCCGCCTCGATCTCCGCGGCCCGGAGGACGGCGGCGGTGTCGGTGGAGAAAAAGGGGTTACCCGTGCCGCAGCCGAAGATGACCACTCTCCCCTTCTCCAGGTGCCGGATGGCCCGGGAGCGGATGTAGGGCTCGGCCACCGCCTTCATCTCCAGGGCGGTCTGCACCCGGACGGGGATGCCCTTTTGCTCCATCACGTCGGCCACCGCCAGGCAGTTGAGCACGGTGGCCAGCATACCCATGTGGTCGGCCCGGGTGCGCTCCATCCGGCCGCCCCCGTCCTTCACGCCCCGCCAGAAGTTGCCCGCGCCGATGACCACGCCCACCTGGACGCCCACGTTCAGGCACTTCTTGATCACGTCGCAGACCTGACCGATCACGTCAAAGTCCAGACCCCGTCCGGCCCCTCCGGCCAGGGCCTCCCCGCTGATCTTCAGCAGGATACGCCGGTATTTCGCCTCGCTCATGGCAAGTCCCTCCCAGGTCTTTTGTATGCGGTTTTACCATCCCGTGGGAAAACGCGCCCTCCGGCCGCTCTGTTGGGCCAAAAAAGGCGGTGCGCCGCCACAGCTTGTATAGCGGGCAAGGGTATTATACCTGATTTTGTGGCGTTTGCATAGGGGGTACAGAAAAACTTTTTCACGTTTTTTCCACAAAAAAAGCGGCGCCGCCCCTGGGGGTGGCGCCGCTCGGCTATGTCAGTCCTTCTTCGGGTCCTTCTTCCCGGGCCGCTTGAGGGGTTTCTTGGGGGGTGCGGGGGGAAGCTCCTCCGGCTCCTCATCGTGGTCGTGTGGGCCGTGGGGGCCGTGGGGATGGTCATGGGGAGGCTCGTGGTCGTGGGGGCCGCAGTCACAGCCGCAGTCGTCGCAGTCGTCAAAGATGTCCAGCACGAACTTCTGCTGGCAGGAGGGGCACTGGATCACGCCCAGGTCCAGAGCTTCCTCGTCGATCTCCAGCAGCTCCCCGCAGTTGGGGCACTCCACCTGGAAGAACTCGTCCTCCTCATCGTCCTCGTCGCCGTAGAGGTCGTCCTCCACGTCGGCCAGGTCGTCGGAGATGGCGTCCATCTCCTCGGCCAGTTCGTCGGTGGTGGACTCCAGGTCCTCGATGGACAGCCCGACCTCCTCCAAAACGTCGATGATGGCGGAGATCAGCTTGCCCTCTTTGGACTTTTCGGTGTCGATGCCCAGGCCCTCGGACAGGCCCTTCAGGTACGCGACCTTCTCGGTGATCGTCATAGCGAAAACTCCTTTCTTATCAGCCGTTTTCCTTGCCTATCAGCCCTTGCAGCGCTCCAGATACTCGCCGGTGCGGGTGTCGATGCGGATCTTGTCCCCGGCGCTGATGAACAGGGGGACCTTGATCTCGGCGCCGGTCTCCAGGGTGGCGGGCTTCATCACGTTGGTGGCGGTGTTGCCGGCGAAGCCGGGCTCGGTGTCGGTGATCTCCAGCTCCACGAAGGTGGGGGGCTCCACGGCGAAGATCTTGCCCTTGTAGGAGCTGATCTTGCAGACCATGTTCTCCTTGACGAACTTGAAGTTGTCGCCCAGGGTGTCCTTGCCGATGGGGACCAGGTCGAAGGTCTCCGGGTCCATGAAATAGTAGAGGTCGCCGTCGGAATAGCTGTACTCCATATCCTTGCGCTCCACATAGGCGCCCTCAAACTTGGCGGTGGGGTTGAAGGACGTCTCGGTGACGGCGCCGGTGATGACGTTCTTCATCTTGGTGCGGACAAAGGCGGCGCCCTTGCCGGGCTTTACGTGCTGGAACTCCACCACCTGCATGACCTGCCCGTCCATCTCAAAGGTCACGCCGTTGCGAAATTCACTTGCGGAAATGGTAGCCATTGATGATTCCTCCAAACTTATGTCTTGACGGATAGCGGATCGAGTATCCTTTTATGTATTCTAACCTATGTAGAACAAAATTGCAAGGATTTGTTTTCCAATTCTCAGAGGATCAGTAAATTTTTGGGGGACTGGGTGAGCACCCGGCACCCATTTTCTTCCATAACCACCAGATCTTCAATGCGGACGCCGAATTTTCCGGGCAGATAGACCCCCGGCTCGGCGGAGACCACCGCCCCCACGGGCATGGGCCGCTCCTCCCGGGTGTTGGCGTTGGGGCCCTCGTGGATCTCCAGGCCCACGCTGTGGCCGTAGCCGTGGCCGAAGTAGGGGCCGTAGCCCCCCGCCTGGATGACCGCCCGGGCGGCGGCGTCGATCTCCCGGCCCGGAACGCCGGCCCGGGAGGCGGCGATCCCGGCCAGTTGGGCCCGCAGGACCAGGTCGTAGACCTCTATCATCTCCCCGCTGGGCCGGCCCACCGCCACGGTGCGGGTCATGTCCGAGCAGTAGCCGCCCCAGACGCAGCCGAAGTCCATGGTGACGAAGTCGCCGGACTGGATGGCCCGGTCCCCGGGGACCCCGTGGGGCAGGCTGCCGTTGGGGCCGGAGACCACGATGGGGTCAAAGGAGTTCTTGGCCGCGCCGAAGCGGAGCATATCGTAGGTCAGCTGGGCGGCTATCTCCCGTTCGGTGACCCCCGGCTTGAGGACGGGCAGGATCGCCTCAAAGGCCCGCTCCGTGACGCGCTGGGCCTGGGTGATGCAGTGGATCTCGAAGTCGTCCTTCGCCCCGCGCAGGTCCAGCAACAGCCGCCCCGCCGGGACCAGCTGGGCGCGCAGGGCGGTCTTGTAGCGGTCGTAGTCGGCCAGGGTGAGGTAGTCCTCTTCCACCCCCAGGGTCTGGACGCCCAGGCGCTGGATGGCCTCGTTGAGCAAGTCGATGTACCCCCTGCCCCGCTCCACCATCAGCACCTCCGCCCCGGAGACGGTGTTCCGGGCGGCCTCGATGTAGCGGGAGTCGGTGATGTAGACGGCCCCGCCGGGGGCCACGAGGACCACGCCCTCCCCGGAAAAGCCGGCGGCGTAGAACTCCCCGGGCTGGGAGGTGATGAGCATGGCGTCCACGCCGTACTGGCCCAGTCCGGCGGCGATCTTGTCAAAACGGTTCATCTCGCTGCGCTCCTTTGGCGGCCTCATAGAGGCGTTTCATGGTCAGGGCGTCCTCCGCCTGGGTCCCGGCGCTCTCGCAGATGAAGGTGGGGCCCCAGCCCCGCCGGGCCACCAGTTCCATCAGGGGGGCCGGGTCGGGGCCGAAGCCGCCGGGGTCGGCGAAGGTGCGGTGGCGCTTCTCCCCGCCCTTGGGGGTGAACTCAATGCGGGAGAAGTGGCTGTGGAAGCGGGCGGCCCGGTCCGGGCCCAGGGCGGCGGCCATTTGGTCCAGCATTCGCGAAAATGCCTCCGGGCCGTCCTCCGCGCCAAAGCTCCGGGCGTAGAGGTGGCCGAAGTCCACGCAGGGGATCAGGCTCTCGTCCACCTGGCAGAGCGCCAGCACCTCGTCCAGGTCCCCCAGCTGGTTGACCTTCCCCATGGTCTCCGGGCAGAGGGCGATATCCCCGTACCCGGCCTGGTCCCGGGCGGCCAGGACCGCTTTTAGACTCTCGCGGGCGGTGTCCAGCGCTTCCCGGCGGGTGCGGCCCATCAGCGCGCCGCTGTGGATGACCACCCGCCCCGCCCCCATCCACGCCGCCGCCTGGCAGGAGGCCAGGACGTAGCCGATGGTCTTTGCCAGGCTGTCGGGGTCGGGGTTTGCCAGGTTGATGAAGTAGGGGGCGTGGAGAGAGAGGGAGATCCCCGCCTCCCGGGCCCGCCGCCCCAGCTCCCGGGCGGTCTCCTCCCGGATCCGCACTCCCTGGCCGCACTGGTACTCGTAGCAGTCCAGGCCGAAGTCCCGCAGCCAGCCGGGGGCCTCCAGGGAGGACTTGCACGCGGCGGAGAAGGAATCCGAGTTCCCCGCCGGGCCGAAGTTCGCCGCCATCCGCTATCCCTCCCCTTCCCTGTT
Source organism: uncultured Oscillospiraceae bacterium (assembly GCA_947627325.1). Lineage (GTDB taxonomy): Bacteria > Bacillota > Clostridia > Oscillospirales > Oscillospiraceae > MGBC124762. The sequence goes on from CANQVO010000002.1 coordinate 252,880, forward strand.
CCAGGCCCGCTTCCGGCTCAAAAAGCGCATGGGAAGCTCCGCCCAGTAGCGCAGATACCGCCCCGGATTGCCCGCCAGGGAGATGGGCTCCACCAAAATGGAGCGCACCCCCGCCCGGTTGGCGCCCAGGATATCGGTGAAGATCTGATCCCCCACCATGGCGCAGGCGGCCGCCTCCTTCCCCTGCTGGGCCAGGGCCTTGGCAAAGCCCCCGGTCTTGGGCTTTCCGGCGTGGCCCAGGTAGGGGATGCCCAGGGCCTGGGCGAAGTGGGCGGCCCGCCTGGGTTTGCGGGAGTTGGAGAGGAGAAAGAGGGTCACGCCGTGGGCGGTCAGGTCGGCCAGCCAGGCCCGCAGGGCCTCGTCCGGCTCCTGGACCGAGTAGGGGCAGAGGGTGTTGTCCAGATCGGCCAGGAGCAGGCGCACCCCGGCCCTTTCCAGACTCTCGCCGGTCAGGTCGTAGATCGACCTGGCCTGTCTCCACGGTAACAGCGAAAACATCCTCTCCCTCCCTTCTAAACAGGCGGAACGTCACATAGAGTATACCACCGTTTTTTTCGCCAAACAAGGGGGAAACGCCAGTGGAACTGCCCGCCAGCTTTGCCATTTACCTTATGACGCCGCCCCGGCAGGCCCCAAAGGCCCAGCAATACGGCCTGACCGCCGCCCACATGACCTATCGGATCGGGGGCGGGCCCCACCTCTTTCGCACCCAGGGGCCCGTGGCCGCCCGAGGGGGGATCCTGGTGGCCGACCACCAGGGCTACGACGGCCGCGGCAGCCCGGACGCCCTGTGCCAGGAGATCCTGCGGGAGTGTACCGCCCGGAGCTTTACCGGGGTCTTTTTCGACTTCGAGGGGGCGCCCATGCCCGTCCTGCGCCGGGCGGTGGAGCACCTGGCCCCCGCCTTTCAAAAGCGGCGCTGGAGCCTCTACGTCCCGGAGAGCTACGCCTGCTCCGCCCCGGCGGTGAAGGTGGTCATCCCCACCGCCCTCTCCGGCGGGTCGCTGAAACAGCGGCTGGGCCAGGCGGCGCAGACCTACGGGGCCCAGCGGGTGGCGCTGGGGCTGGAGTGGGTGGCCGAGGACTTTACCCTGCCCGCCATGAGCGGCGGCGGGCGGCATCTGGAGTGGGAGGAGCTGGAGCGCCTGCGGGGACAGCGCGCCCCCGCCGTCTACTTCTCCGACGAGCTGTGCGCCCACTATTTCACCTATATGCACACCGGCCAGAGCGCCCACTTCACCCTCTTTGACGACCCCTCCTCCATGGCGAAAAAGCTCTACGTGGCCGCCGCCCTGGGCATTCACGAGGCGTTTTTGCCCGATCCCCAGCGGGAGGACTTCCTGAAGGAGCTCTTCTCCCCCGAACCATAAGGAAACCCCGGCCCAAAGGGCCGGGGTTTTTGGCTTAATAGAACTTTTTGCGATTTTTACGGGCGGCCTCGCTCTTCTTGCGGCGCTTGACGCTCGGGCTCTCATAGTGCTCGCGCTTGCGAACCTCGGCCAGCACGCCAGACTTGGCACAGCTGCGCTTAAACCGCTTCAGGGCGTTCTCCAGGGACTCGCCCTCCTTGACGCGGACTTCCGACATTGATTTCCCCTCCCTCCGATACGGCAAAGGAATTGCCGCAAAAGGGCCATAACGATGGCTTTAATAACACTATTATACGCAAGGGCGCGCCCCTTGTCAAGAGGGCAAATGAAAAGGGGGCGGTTTCCTTATGCCTTGGGCTTGAAGATCAGGTTCACCAGCTTGTTTTTCACCAGGATGGTCTTGACGATCTCCATCCCCTCCGCCAGCTTCGCCACCTTGGGCTCGGCCAGGGCGGCGGCCACCACGGCGGCCTCGTCGCTGTCGGTGGGCACCTGGATGGTGGCCTTCAGCTTGCCGCCCACCTGGACGGCCAGGGTGACCTCGCTGGCCACCGTCTTGCTCTCATCATAAACGGGCCAGGCCTGCTGACAGGCCATGCCGGCGGCGCTGAAGCCCAGGCGCTCCCACAGCTCCTCGGCCATGTGGGGGGCGAAGGGAGAGAGCAGGAGCAGAAGGGTCCGCATATCCCCCTTGGAACAGCCGTTGGCGTAGAAGTCGTTCACCAGGGCCATGAGGGTGGCGATGGCGGTGTTGAACTTCAGCGACTCGATGTCGTCAGAGACCTTCTTGATGGCCTTGTGGATGGCGCTTTCGTTGGCGGGGGTGTAGTCGGGGCTGTCCGTGAGCTGGTCGGCCAGGTTCCACACCCGGTCCAGGAAGCGGCGGCAGCCCTTCACGGCGTTGTCGCTCCAGGCGGCGGCCTTTTCAAAGTCGCCGATGAACATGATATAGGTCCGCATGGTGTCCGCGCCGTACTGGGCGATCACGTCGTTGGGGTTGATGACGTTGCCCCGGGACTTGGACATCTTCTCCCCGCCCTCACCCAGGATCATGCCGTGGCTGGTGCGCTTGGCGTAGGGCTCCTTGGTGGGCACCACGCCGATGTCATAGAGGAACTTGTGCCA
>CANQVO010000003.1 GCA_947627325.1 uncultured Oscillospiraceae bacterium
GTGAGGGTCCACCTGTTCCCATCCCGAACACAGAAGTTAAGCTCACCTGCGCCGAAAATACTTGGCTGGCGACGGCCTGGGAAGATAGGTAATGCCGACACAAGAAGGGGTCTGGTCGCCAGACCGGACCCCTTCCCACATTCCTCCTTAGCTCAGTTGGTAGAGCATGCGGCTGTTAACCGCAGGGTCGTTGGTTCGAGTCCAACAGGGGGAGCCAGATCGGACGGCTTGCCGTTACAGCGCGTGGCGGCAAGCCGTTTCCGAGAATTTAGCTCGTATAGGGGCCTTTAGCTCAGTTGGTTAGAGCAGCCGGCTCATAACCGGTCGGTCCCGGGTTCGAGTCCCTGAAGGCCCACCATAGGGGTATAGCTCAGCTGGTAGAGCAGCGGTCTCCAAAACCGCGTGCCGAGGGTTCGAATCCTTCTGCCCCTGCCAAGTTCATAAACGGTGCGAGCCGTTTTTGATAAGACGGCTCGGTAGCTCAGTTGGTTAGAGCGCCGGCCTGTCACGCCGGAGGTCGAGGGTTCAAGTCCCTTCCGAGTCGCCATTTTGCTGCTGTAGCTCAGTAGGCAGAGCGCATCCTTGGTAAGGATGAGGTCGGCAGTTCGAATCTGCCCAGCAGCTCCAGAAGAGCCCCGAAGTCGAGAGACTTCGGGGCTCTTTGTTGTAAAATCGTTTGAGATCGTGTATGTCAAAATGTGGGGCAGAAAGTCGACCCACACCGTGACCCATATGGGGAAAGGCCCGGAGAGGGACAGAAACCGCCGGGCGGGAGGTCATGCCTCCCGCCCGGCGGTTTTGCTGGGTTTACTCTACATGACCCGCTCCATGAAATGCCCCATCTTTTCCGCCGCGTTGTTCTGCATTTGCCGGGTGGCGTGGGTGTAGGTGCGGAGGGTAAACCCGGCGTCGTAGTGGCCCAGCATGGCGGAGATGGTTTTTGCGTCCGCGCCGTTTTGGAGCGCGGTGTCGGCTTCAGGTCGGCGGGGCTTCAGGCGGCCTGGGGGAGCGCCAGGGCCGGGCCCGTCGGTTCGGCGGGGGTGGGGGCTGGGAGGCGGCGGGCGCGGAGGATGTAGTAGGCGCTCATGGAGCCGATGTCACCGGCGACCTTGATGTAGTAGGTCATGCCCGATCCCACTTCGACGTCCATAAAATAAGCCTGCTGGTTGGGCTGGTCGCCGGTGTAAGATGCCGTTCCCTGTCTTACCAGCTTGCCGTCGGAGAGGAGATAGAGCTGAAGGGAGAGGTTGGCATCGTTGGGGCGGGTACAGTGGATCCAGAAATTGGCGCTCCCGCTCTGGTCGAAGACGATCTTGTACCAATCCTCTTCGGAGTCGCTGAGCAGAATACAGCTGTACGTGCCGTCGTCTTCGATCTCCGTGGCGGCGTCGTAGGAACTGTGGTCGTCGGCGGTTTCGAGGTGGTCGTTCCTGTCAGGCGGCGCATCGTAGTCCGCGAAGGCGGGGACGGCCAGGGCCAGGGCCATACCGAGGGCCAGAAGGGCGCTGAGAAACGGTTTGCACTGCTTCATGTTGGAGATCTCCTTTCCTAAATCGCCGCGGTTTCGCGTTTACTTATTATAACGATTTGAAAAGGCAAAACGTAACAGCGCGAAAGGGGAGATCTGCCCAGGCGGGCGAGTCAGGGCGGGGCCGCAAAAACGCCGGATAAAAATACAGACAAATGAAAGGAGACGGCCACCCAGCCCAACGGAAAGGGATTGCGCGGGCGGAAAAATGGTGATATACTGCGTTTAACCAACAAACAAAAGGAAAAAATGTAAAATGGCAGGCACAGAAAATGCGAAGTTGACCAACCGTCAAGTTATCAACTTTTATATAAGCTGTTCAGACAAAGAATGCCCGGAGACAAAACAGTACTTAGAGCAATTAAGAAAAGACAAAACCTTGGAGGGCCACTTCGGCTCGGGGGACTACATCGACCTGGCGTATTCCTTCCGTTTTTTCGATGGTTTTACGGGTGCGACTCAAAGTGTGAGCCCCAACGCCCGGACTGGCTGAAGAAAAACGCGCCCAATTTGGAGGTGACCGACGAGACGGATCTCTATGACGTGAAATTTCAGAGATGGCATCTTGTCGTCTCCTGGTATGCGTACACGCAATTCCAGATCGAGAAGAAGGTCGGACCAAAAGGAACATCGCTCGAAGGTGAGGACCTGCTCAAGGCAGACGCGCGGGGCCCCGGCGGCATCTTGCGCCACCCGGTGTCCTGCCCCGAGCTGCTTCTCTGGATGTACGAAGCCGCCGGAGGAAAGGATACGCAGAGTAAAATCAAAGGTCTGGAGGATAAACTCCGAGGGGTGGAGGACGGCAGGCAGAGATACAGCAAGCGCCTGGAATGGGCTAAGGAAATCAGAGAAGAAATCGCGCTGATGTTGGAAGAGCGGTGCGGGGGCTGTACATCATCAAACGGTCTGTGCGCCGACGGCTCTGCGAGGTGATATTGTGAAAGTGAAATGCCTCAAAATGTGCCTCCACGATGGCGAGGGGGTGGAGCGGGAGATCGCGCGGGTGTATGCGGATCGGTTTGAGGTCCTGCTGGAGCCCAGCCCGTTCATGCCGGATCTGCGGGGGTGGTACGAGGACTGCTTCTTCAATGTCGAGGACAGCGCCACCTTTGAACAGCGCTTCCAGCGGGTGGTGGAGAACCACTACTTCTGCTTCTCCAAGCCCGCCCTGAAGCTGTACCCCTGCGAGGTGGAGGCGTGATTGGCGGTCATTCCGCTGGAGAGAAGAGCGCCGACTCCCCGGGAAAAAGAGGAAAGAAGGTCGATTTTATGAAGAACCCGCAAAAGCGCCTGACCGTCCTGGCGCTGGTGCTGGCCCTGTGCCTGGGGTTGTGCGCCTGCGGCGGAGGCGGGGGAAAGGGCGCGGAGCCCGCTGCCCCGGCCCCGGCGGAGACCCCCGCGGCGACGCCCACGCCCACAGCCACCCCGGAGCCTACGGCCACCCCTACCCCTACCCCTGGACCCACGCCGGAGCCGTCCCCGGAGGTTACCCCGGAGCCGATCACAGCGCCGACCCCGGCCCCTACGCCCAAGCCCATCAAGGCCCCGGTCAACACCCCCGCGCCGACCCCGGAGCCTAACACGACCGGCGGCGATCCCGTTCCAAACAATCAGGGCATGACGGTTAAGAATAACAGCAAGCCTTCGGATGCTACCAGCCCTAATCAGAATGTTGTGCTGCCTGTTGAGCCTTCTGAGGATGTGTCGCTTTACGACTACTATGATGAGGTTGGTGTGGCGGAGAATGTCCCTGGTGCTGAAGATGGAAAAGGGCAGAAATTTGCCATCACCCCTGTTGAGGATCCCACTAAAAACGACACCGGAGCAGAGGCTTATGCATTATATGAACAGCTCATTAAGGAGGGATATTAATGAATTCAAAACTCTTTAAAAGAATCATTTCGGCGATGCCTTTCCTGTGATTGCCCAATCGATAAATCAGCCCGGAGATACCTCTGTATCTCCGGGCTGTTGTTTTGGGTTGTTCACGCCCTGCGGGGCGAAAATATGAGTAGAATACAGTAGGTTATTGACAAGCAAAAAAAGTAGCATATAATCAACATAGAGGAACGTCGCCAGGGAATGCGAGGGTGTTGCACCAGTATGCTTGTCATGTGGTAGTCGCGCTGGGGGTTCCTCTTCCTTTTGCGCAAAATTTCTTTTCTGTGAAAAAATCGGTGGAAGGTTTCATTTTATCGGAGAAGTATTTTATTCCATAAGTCTGGATTTTTCCGTTTTGTCTAAACAGTTTGTTTTTAAACTTCATAGCATGGCATGGAGTAATAAATCCCAACCAATCGGGTTCGTGCCAATTGAACATCGAAGTCGCGCACACATCGGCCAACTGCAACATATCCCAAGAAGAAGCAGCTTTAGCTGTAACATTTGTGAAAACAGTTTTTTCTATATTGTTGTGAGGGTAGTTTAACAAGCGGTTCTTTATGTAGTCAATTAGGGTGGCATCTTTTGACGTTCCACGGCTAGACAAGATTATCTCTCCAACTCGGTCTGTGTCGTGCATATACCAAGAAACCCGTTCCAGAAGTAGCTTGCACAAGTAGTTATACTCTATATCCGGAGATGATATTTTGGTCGGGTCGTATTGCGTTGTGTCAAAAAGAACATTTACATATGTAAAGGGGTATTTTGATAACTCTGAAGAAATATAAGCCTTTCGGTTAAATTCACCGATCTTGCGCCAGTGTATCGTCCTGTAATTGAACTTCGCCTTAATGCTATAAAGTGCGTTGCGAATATCGCCTTCACAATCCTTGTCTACAATAACAGCAGACAGAACAAACCACCGAGTACCCCTATTTGCCCCAAGGTCACCAGTTTCGTCAATATACACAGTACAGGCAATAGCCATAAGGCACCTCCGTTTGTGTTGAATGCATACAGAAAGTATAGCTGGGTACTTGTTTTGTCAATGGTTGAGGTTTTAACCAAAGCGTCAAACAGATAGATATGGGTGAAGCTACACGGCGGATTAAGATATTTTCGCTCCAAGCATAGACCAAGCCCGGAGATACAGAGGCTTTGTATCTCCGGGCTTTTTGTCGTGAGGTTGGGCGTTAGGCTTTCCAGGGCAGGGCCACGTCCGGCGCCTCCAGGGGTTGGGTGTCCTGGAGCGTGTAGGCGACGCCTTGCCCGTCCAGCTCCTTCAAGAAGGCGTTGACGAACAGGGGGTCAGCGAAGGGCTGGGTGAAGTCCAGGGTGAATCTGCCGCCGACGGCGGAGAGCTCCACCACGATGGCCCCGCCGGAGCCCAGGGTCCACAGCCGGAAATCCCGGAGGTATTCTTCCGCCGCCGGGAAGTTCAGCTTGCCGATGTAGCTCACCGTGGCGGAGGTAAAGTCCCGGGTCATGTCGTCGATGGCCGCGGCGGTGGCCACCCGCGCCGGGTCTGACGGCTGGGCGTGGATCATCTGGTTGAGGCCCACCTGGCTGGCAAGGCCCGTCAGCACCGCCTCCCCCGTGGTCTGGGCGAAGACCATCTCCCGGTAGGCCGCCGTCTGCCGCGCCAGGGGCCAGGCGCGCATCTCCGGGCCGTACTCCAAAAAGGCGGCCCCCACCAAACACTGGTGCGCCAGGGGCGCTTCCAGGGTGCCGCGCTGGTTCACCGCCACGGTGACCCGGATCGCCTCCGGCGCGTCGGGGAACAGGCGGTGAAGGGCGCGGCTGAGCAGGAGGGAGACCATGGTGGAGGGAAAAGGCGGGCGACGCGTGCGCGTCAGCCCGCCTTTGATGGGAGCGCCGTTGGCCCGCGCTCAGGTGTAAAGGGCCATTTCGCCCAGGGAGAGGGCATCGTTCCAGTGACAAATAAACGAGACCGTTAGCTCCAATACGCCGGTCAGGTCCACGTCGATGGCCTCCGGCCGTAAGCCCGTGGTTTCTTCGTCGAATTCCTTGGCGTACAGCAGCTTGCCGTCGCCGTAGATCCAAAGGCCGCTCCCGGAATCGAACGACTCCGACCGATCCTCGTAGGTCTGATACAAGCTCCCCGTCAGGCGGGAGTACTGGCCGTTGAGGAGATAGGTGCGCTCAAAGCTGTTGGTGATACAATGGGAGTGGTCCCGCCGGGTGTTGTCCTGCTCGGAGGCGGCGGTTTGGAAGTTGCGCTCCGCCGTGCCGCTGAAGTAGTCGAACTCATCCAGGTAGAAGGCCGGGGCCGCGCCGGCGTGCCGACCCAGGTAGGCGCTCTGGGTGGCGGCGTCGTACTGCACGGCCAGGCCCAGGGCGTTGCCGACGGCCCGGATGGGCAGATAGGTGGTGCCGTTGTAGGCCAGCACATCCACCGGCTCGCCGTTGACGTTCCGGGGATCGACCAGCTGGTCGTCCACATAGACCTTGACGCCGGTGAAGACCTGGATGTCCATGGGGGTCAGCGCGGCGAGGGCGGTGGCGGCCAGGCCAAAGAGCAGGGTGGCGATCAAGGCCCCCAGGACCATGTCGCGGATGCGGGTGCGCTTTTTCATACGAGCATCTCCTTTTTCAGTTTTCTATTTGCCCCGGGTCGCCCCGGTATGGCGCTTGGGAGGGGGCGGCGGCCGGTCAGTTGCTGGGGTCGTAGGGCTTGCCCGTCTCCAGGAAAATGCCCCGGTCGGCGGACCAGCCCACGTTGAAGCCCAGGGCCTTGCCCAGGTCCCGGAGCTGGTAATAGGTGTAGCCCCCGCCCTGGTCGTCCTGGAGGACGAAGGCGGCCAACTGGGCGGCCTGGCCGTTGACCTTGGTGGCCGCGTCGGAGCTCTGGTAGGCCCGGTCGCCGGAGTAGGGGGTGGTCAGCTCGGAGCCGTTGGGGACATAGGCGGTTTGGGTGGTGATGGTCACGCCGCCGTCCCAGCCCACCTGGAACTGGGCCGCCGAGCCGTTGAGCAGAATGGCCAGGTCCCGGAGCTTGATGTAGTTGGTCAGGTTGCCGCTCTCGTCCTTCAGCGCGTAGCACTGGAAGGAGATGTCCCGCCCGTCCACGTTCACCATCTGCGTGGAGGCGTAGGCGGTGGCGGGGAGATCGAGCTTCAAGATACCATAGACAGTATAAGCGCAGTCAGGGTCGTATACGCCGACGATGGCATACCCGTCGCAATAGGGCCCGGCAACGCTAAACTGGCAGGGGACCAGGGTGTGCCCCTGCTCATCTATATAGCCCCATTTGCCATTCTCGCCTCTTATTACGCCAACGCCATCGTGGAAGCCATCGACCAAGTATCCCTCGGGTACGGTAAACAGCTCCCTCCCGGAGGTGTCGATGGCGAACAGCGTTTTATCGTTTCGAACGATCGCGACACCGTCTGAGAACTCTTTGTACACGCCGTCGAACTGAGGGGAGAGGAGAAGCTCTCCGTTGTGGTAAAAGCCGTACTTTTCCCCGTCGTAAAAGGATTTGTATTCCTCGTCATAAAACGGGAAGAGGCCGGGGGCAGTAGAGCCGGTGCCGCCGAGCCCCCATTCCCAGGAGGGGGAGATCGCGTTTCCGTGGTGATCCAGGTAACCGCTTGTGTGCAGATATCTGCTGCCCTTCGGGTTGTCGCGGGTAAATTTTATGATCCCCCCGGAAAAGTCAGGTCCTATGGAATCATACACAAACGGCACAACGATCTCGTTAGCTGTATTGATAACGCCGTACTTGTCTTCTCCGTCTACCTTTATCGTTGCCGGCGAGACGCCATGTACGAAGTAAAGAGAATGCTCATATTGACAGGGAACGACCTCGTTCCCGCTTTTGTCGATCGCGCCCCATTTTTTGTTTAAGCCGAGAACGGTGGCGAAGCCATTGTAGAAAGGGGTAAGGGCGAGATACTTTCCCTCCGTAGAGATGACAAGATCGCCCGACTGGTCGATATATCCGCGCCCCACATTGGCCAGTCCTTCGGAAAAGTAGCCAAACGCTTCCCCGGGTTGGGGATCGTAGTACTCATAGGGATCCTCGATCGCACCCTGATAGATCAGCGTACCATCGGATCCAAAATATTTTGCTGACAGCAGATTGTTCTGGAAGTCGTATGCTTCTTCGACCGCGCGCGACCCCAGCCTTGGGATGGCCTCGCTCTCCGGAAACAGGTTGCCCTGCGCGTCCACATAATATTGACCCCCGCTTTCTTTCTGCATCAAGCACAGGCCGCTTTCAAAGTCAAAATAGGGATGGTCGTAGTCCGCAAAGTTGTAGTTATAATAATGCAGATCTTTTGGCAGCCAGTTGATTTGAAATGAGGGGGCGGCGTCGGCCGCCTGGGCCGCGGCGGGCAGAAGCGACAGGATCATGAGCAGAGCCAGGGCTAGGGATAAAAGTTTTCGCCGTTTCATGTGGGATTCCTCCTTGGAAAGTAAATTTGGGGGACGGGCGTCTTTACTTATTCTATCACATTAAATTAAATTGTCAATTTATTAAAGAAACAGATTAAGTCAGGTACAATAATTTTGGGTGATACTATGGCGATCGACTACCGGGAGATGGGTCGGCGGCTCCAGGAGCGCCGCAGGAAGCGGAAGCTGACCCAGGAGGAAGTGGCGGAGCGGGCGGACATTACGGTGGTCTACCTCTCCAAAATCGAAAACGGGCGGGCCAAGCCGACCCTGGAACTGCTGGACAGCCTCTGCGACGCGCTGGAGCTGGACCTGGCCCAGTTGATGTCCGGGGTGCAGGCCCAGGGGCAGGACTACGCCAACGAGCGGGTGGTCGCCCTCTTCCACCGCTGTTCCCCGCCCGTCAAGCAGGCCGCGCTGGACATTCTGGAGCGGCTGGGCAAGCTGTGAGCGCGCGGCCCCGCTCACCGGGCCGGAGCGCCGCTCCGGCGGAGGCGGAACTTGTTGCGCTGTGGGGGAAAAGGGTGTATGATAGGGAAAAGACCGCCCGAGCGGGCGGGGAGAAGAGGGGGCGGGCGCTGTGAAGCTGACGTTTCTGGGGGCGACCCATGAGGTGACGGGGAGCCGCACGCTCATCGAGGTGGGGGGCCGGTACGGCCTGGTGGACTGCGGCATGGAGCAGGGCCGGAACGTCTTTGTCAACCAGGAGACCCCGGTCCCGGCGGGGCGGCTGGACTTTGTGCTGCTGACCCACGCCCACATCGACCACTCCGGCAACCTGCCCCTGCTGTGCAAGGAGGGCTACCAGGGCCCCATCTACGCCACCGCCGCCACCTGCGATCTGTGCCAGATCATGCTCCGGGACTGCGCCCACATCCAGGAGTCGGACGCGGAGTGGAAAAGCCGCAAGTCCCGCCGGGCCGGGGGCCCGGAGGTGGAGCCGGTCTACACCATGGACGACGCGGAGGCCGCCATCCAGCGCCTGCGCCCCTGCGATTACGGGGAGACCATCCAGGTGGCGGAGAATGTGGCCGTCCGCTTTGTGGACGCGGGGCACCTGATGGGCTCGGCCAGCATCGAGGTCTGGCTCACCGAGGGGGAGGTGACGAAAAAGGTCGTCTTCAGCGGGGACATCGGCAACCTGGACCAGCCCATCATCAACGACCCCCAGTACATCCACCAGGCCGACTACGTGGTCACCGAGTCCACCTACGGCGACCGTCTGCACCAAAAGCCCCAGGGGGACAACGTCTCCTTTCTGGCCGACTGCATCCAGCGGACCCTGGACCGGGGCGGCAACCTGGTCATCCCCTCCTTCGCCGTGGGGCGGACCCAGGAGCTGTTGTACTTCATCCGGGAGGTGAAGCTGGCCCGGCTGGTCACCGGCCACGGGGAGTTCCCCGTCTACGTGGACAGCCCTCTGGCCAACGAGGCCACCGGCATCTTTCTCCAGTGCGACCGGGCCTACCTGGACCCGGAGGCCCAGGCCCTGCTGGACCAGGGGATCAACCCCCTGGTGTTCCCCGGCCTCCAGCTGGCCGTGTCCAGCGAGGAGTCAAAGCAGATCAACCTGGACCGGGAGCCCAAGGTCATCATCTCCGCCAGCGGGATGTGCGAGGCGGGCCGGATCCGGCACCACCTGAAGCACAACCTCTGGCGGCCGGAGAGCACCATCCTCTTTGTGGGTTACCAGGCGGAGGGCACCACCGGCCGGGCCATCCAGAACGGCAAGACCCCCATCTCCCTCTTCGGGGAGGAGGTGGCGGTGCGGGCGGAGATCCGCACCTTCACCGGCAAGAGCGGCCACGCCGACAAGGACGGCCTTCTGCGCTGGATCTCCGCCTTCGAGGAGAAGCCCGCCATGGTCTTTGTGAACCACGGGGAGGACGCGGTGTGCGAAAGCTACGCCCAGTGCCTGCGGGAGGAGCGGGGGCTGGCGGCCTACGCGCCGTACTCCGGGGCGGTGTACGACCTGGCGGCGGGGCGGTTTTTGGAGACCCCGGAGGGGGTGCGGGTGGAGAAGAAGTCCGCCAAACAGGCCCGGAACGACAGCGTCTTTGGCCGCCTGCTGGCCGCCTGTCAGCGGCTGACCCAACTGGCCCAGTCCTGCCGGGAGATTCCCAACAAGGACATCGCCCGGCTCACCGGCCAGATCAACTCCCTGACCGACAAGTGGGCCAGCTGGCTGAAGCGGAAATAATGCCCCCGGTATGGCAAAAAAGACCGGGCGGGAGACACATCGTCTCCCGCCCGGTTTCTCTTTTTTGACTGTCCGACCGCCGGTCAGCGGCGGAAGAGGCGGCCCACGCCGGAGGGGGCGGCGCCCCGGTTCTCCCGGCGGGCGAAGATCCGGTGGAACTGGCGGATGTGCTGGCGGGCCTCCTCCAGGCCCTCGGCCCGGCGGGCCGGGTCCTGGTCCATCTGGCCCAGCAGGAGGACCAGGGGGGCCAGGTACTCCATGGCCATCACGTGGGGGTCTCCCCGGCGGAGGACCTCCCGCTGGATCAGGCGGGCAAAGAGGTCCTGGTACAGCGCCATGGGCGTCTCCCACAGCCAGCGGCGGAGCCGGTCGGGGTGGGTGAACTGCTCCTGGACCATCAGGCGGCGCAGGGCGGCGCCCTGGGCGCTCTCCAACTCCCGCTGGAGCCAGTCCATGGCCTCCCACTCCAACTGCTGGACGCTCACCGCCCCCTCGGAGAGGGCCTGGCGCTCCAGCTGGGTCTGGTTTTTGGCCGCCTGCTCCCACAGCCCGGCGTAGTGGTCCTCCAGCGGGGGAAAGAGGGCGGCGTAGAGCTCCTCCTTGCCCTTAAAATGCTTGTAGAGGGAGGGGGCCTTGATGCCCAGCGCCCCGGCGATGTCCCCCATGCTCACCGCCTGATACCCCTTCTGGGAGAAGAGCTCCAGCGCCGCCTCCAGCGCCCGGTCCCGGGTGGTCGTGCCCGCCATAAGATGGCCTCCTTTTCCTGTGAGCGAATGGCTATTAGCCGTTAGCTTTATTGTACGCCCCCCGGCCCCGCCTGTCAAGGGGAAAGGGGGCGAACGCCCCCGGCAAATCTTGGCGGGCGGGCCTTGCAATACGGAAAATGATGTGATATAATCTTACATAGCTACGGAGCGGATCGTCAACGGGAGGTGAGGCCGTGAAGGAACTGGAAGAGTTGAAGACGCGCATGGCCACCCAGCGGCCGGAGAGCTGGGAACAGCTGCCCGACCTGGCCCTCTACATGGACCAGCTGATCTCCTATATGCCCCGGCAGCTCATCCGCTTTGAGGGCGGGGACGCCCTGACGGCGGCGATGGTGAACAACTATATCAAAGACGGGCTCCTGCCCCGGGCGGAGGGCAAGCGGTACGGCCGGGAGCACCTGGCCTGGCTCACCGCCATCTGCGCGCTGAAGAGCGTGATCTCCATGCGGGAGATGGGGGCGCTCTTCGGGGCGCTCAGCGGCGAGGGGGAGATCCGGGAGCGGTACGAGGTGCTGTTGGGGGAGCTGGACCGGGCTTTGAACAAGGTGGCCCAGACCCTGGACGCGGAGGTGGGGGAGGACGGTCTGCCCCTGCTGGCCCTGCGCCTGGCCCTGGACAGCTACGCCAACAAGCTGGCCTGCCAGCGGGTGCTGGCGATGATGGAGGAAAAGGCCCCCCAGCCGGGGGAGAGCAAAAAGAAGAAGTGAGGTGCCGGTATGAGCAACTACGTCATTGTCACCGATTCCGCCGCCGATCTGGACCAGGCGATAGTGGACCAGCTGGGCATCCAGGTGGTGCCCCTGTCCCTGAGCTTTGGCGGCCAGGAGGTCTACCTGGACTACCCCGACCGGCGGGAGTTGGACCCCAAGGAGTTCTACGCCCGGCTCCGGGCCGGGGAGGTAGCCACCACCGCGGCGGTGAACCTGGCCGCCGTGAAGAGCGCGGTGGAGCCGCTGTTCCTCAACGGCGTTGACGTGCTGTTTCTGGCCTTTTCCTCCGGCCTGTCCTCCTCCTGCCAGACGGCGGGGCTGGCGGCGGAGGAGTTGATGCAGAAGTACCCGGGCCGGACCTGCCACGTGGTGGACACCCTGTGCGCCTCCCTGGGCCAGGGGCTGCTGGTCTACCTCACCGCCCAGCGGCAGAAGGCGGGGGCCACCCTGGAGGAGGCCCGGGCCTACGCCGAGGAGACCAAGCTCCACCTGTGCCACTGGTTCACCGTGGACGACCTCCAATTCCTCAAGCGGGGGGGCCGGATCTCCGCGGCCACCGCCATCGTGGGCACCATGCTCTCCATCAAGCCCGTCCTCCACGTGGACGACGACGGGCACCTCATCAATATGTCCAAGGCCCGGGGCCGGCAGGCGTCCATCAAGGCCCTGGTAGACAAGGCCGCGGAGCTGGCCATCGAGCCGGAGGGCCAGACCATGTTCATCTGCCAGGGGGACTGCCCGGAGGACGCGGAGTACCTGGCCAAGCTGGCCCGGGAGCGGCTGGGGGTGCGGAACATCTACATTGGCTACACCGGCCCCGTCATCGGCTCCCACTCCGGGCCCGGGACCCTGGCGCTGTTCTTCGTGGGGACCCACCGCTGAGCAAACCTTGCGAAGGGGCTTCCCCGCCCTGGCTCTGAGGCCGCCGCCTCGGGGCGCGGGCGGGGAGACCCCTTCTTTTTTCCGGGAGGGAACGGACATGGGCAAATGGCTGGAATACTGTCTGGAGACCGGGGCGGACAAGCTGGACGCCCTGACCGCCGCGCTCACCGGCCGGGGCGTGCCCGGCCTGGTCATCGAGGACGAGGCGGACTTCCGCCGCTTTCTGGAGGAGAACCGGCAGTACTGGGACTACGTGGACGAGGCCCTGGCGGAGCGGATGCGCGGCGCCGCCCGGGTGAAGTTCTACGTCCCCGCCGACCCCGCCGGGGAGGCGGAGGCCCAGGGCTATCTGGCGGGGCTAACGGATATTAGCCTCACCGTTACCCCCCTGGACGAGGAGGACTGGGCCAACAGCTGGAAGCGGTACTACAAGCCCCTGGATATCGGCCAACGCCTGCGGGTGGTGCCCCAGTGGCTGGCGGGGGAGCCGGCGCCGGGGCGGGTGGAGCTGCTGTTGAACCCCGGCCTCACCTTCGGCACCGGCAGCCACCCCACCACCCAGCTGTGCCTGGAAGCGGTGGAGCGGTACGCCGGGGCGGGGGACCGGGTGCTGGACCTGGGGTGCGGCTCGGGGATCCTGTCCATCGCCGCCCTGCGGCTGGGGGCGGGGTCCGCCCTGGGGGTGGACATCGACCCCAAGGCCCCTGACGTGGCCTACGAAAACGCTGCCCTGAACGGCATCGGCCGGGGGAGCTATCAGGTGTTAGCCGGGGACGTGCTGGGGGACGACGCCCTCCGCCGACAGCTGGCGGGGGAGGGCTGGGACCTGATCTTAGCCAACATCGTGGCGGACGTGATCATCCCCCTGAGCGCCGTGGTGGGGCCCTGGCTGGCCCCCGGGGGGAAGTTCCTCTGCTCGGGGATCATCGACAGCCGGGCCGGGGAGGTCCGCGCCGCCCTGGAGGGCAACGGCTTCGCCGTCCTGGAGGAACGGGAGCGGAAGGGCTGGTACGCCTACGCCTGCGCCTGGACCGGCGGGGAGGCGGGCGGCCATGGATGAGCGGGCGGTGGTCCGGCCCCTGGAGCCGGCGGGCCGCCGGGTGCTGGTGGTCAGCGATATCCACGGGGCCCTGCCCCTGCTGAAGGGGGCCCTCCGAAAGGCGGGATTTTGCCGGGAGGATATCCTGGTGGTGCTGGGGGACATGATGGAGCGGTCGGAGGGCGGGCTGGACACCCTGCGCTACGTGATGGAGCTGAGCCGCACCCACACCGTCCACACCCTGCTGGGCAACTGCGACAACGTGACCCTGGGCTTTTTCGACCCCCGGGAGGAGCTGCCCGACGGGTTTTACCAGCGGTGGTTTCCCCGGTTCGGGCGGCGGTGTACCCTGGTGAAGATGGCGGAGCTAATAGGCGTTAGCTTGGATAGGCCCGAGGACTGGCCCGCCGCCCGGGCGGCGCTGGCCCGGGCCTTCGCCCCGGAGCTGGACTTCCTGCGGAGTTTGCCCCACATCCTGGTGAACGACCAGTACCTGCTGGTCCACGGCGGGGTGCCCCGGGAGGACCGGCTAACGGAGCTTAGCGCCTACGAGGTGATGAAGAACGACGCCTTTTTGGACCAGGGCCACAGCTTCCGCCGGTGGGTCATCGTGGGCCACTGGCCGGTGACCCTCTACAACGAGAAGATCCCCGCCGCCGACCCCATCGTTCTGCCCCGCCGCCACATCGTCAGCATCGACGGCGCCGCCACCCTCAAGCTGGACGGGCAGGTGAACGTGCTCATCCTGCCGGAGCGGCCGGAGGGGGCCTTCACCTGGGTGCGGGAGGACGGCCTGCCCACCGTCACGGCCCTGGAGCCCCAGGCGGCCAGCGGGGAGTCCGTCAACATCCGCTACGGCCGCAGCGACCTGGAAGTGCTGGCGCGGGGGGCGGAGTTCTCCCGGTGCCGCCACCTGGAATCCGGCCGGGAGGTCTGGATCCTCACGGAATTTCTCCGCCGCCGGGCGGACGGGAGCGTGTGGTGCGAGGACTCCACCGACTACTGCCTGCCGGTGTCCCCGGGGGACGCGCTGTCGGTGGTGCGGGAGACAAGCTACGGGATATTAGCCAAGAAAAACGGCGTCACCGGCTGGTATCGGGGCCGGTACAAATAGGGCGGGAGACGGGGCTTGTCCCACGTTTCCCGCTTTTTTTCCGCCGCCGCCTGATACACTCCTTTCCAGTGGAAAGGAAGGTGGGGGCGATGACCGCCTATTGCGAGAGCAGGGACACGCTGTTGACGGTGCTGGGCACGGACGAGCGGGTGGGGCTGACCCAGCGGGAGGCCCAGGCCCGGCTGGAGCGGTGCGGGCCCAACGAGTTGAAGGGGGCCAAGCCCCCCTCCCTCCCCCGGCGGATCCTGGCCCAGCTGAAAGACCCCATGATCCTGGTGCTCCTGGCGGCGGCGGGGCTCTCCCTGTGGGCCGGGGGCGGGCGGGACTGGCTGGACAGCGCCATCATCCTGCTCATCGTGGTGGTGAACGCCGCCATCTCCATCTCCCAGGAGGACCACGCCCAAAAGGCCCTGGAAGAATTAAAACGCATGGCCGCGCCCACGGCGCTGGTCCGCCGGGACGGGGCGCTGTGCCGGGTGGAGGCCCGGGAATTGGTGCCCGGGGATATCGTGTATTTGGAGGCCGGGGACCAGGTGAGCGCGGACGGGCGGCTGTTGGAGGCCAGCGCCCTGCGCCTGGACGAGAGCGCCATGACCGGGGAGAGCGTCAGCGTGGACAAGGAGCCCGCCGAGGGCCTGGACCCCGACACCCCCCTGGCCGAGCGGCGGAACATGGTCCTGGCGGGCACGCTGGTGACGGCGGGGAAGGGGACGTACCTGGTCACCGCCACGGGGATGGACACGGAGATGGGCCGCATCGCCCATATGCTCACCCAGGCCGCCGGGACGGACACCCCCCTCCAGCGGCGGATGGGGGAGATCTCCAAGGTGCTGTCCTTCGTCTGCCTGTGCGTGTGCGCGGTGATGTTCGGGGTGGGCCTGCTCCAGGGCAAGGACCTGTTGGAGATGTTCCTCACGGCGGTCTCCCTGGCGGTGGCCGCCATCCCGGAGGGGCTCAGCGCCGTGGTGGTCATCGTCCTGGCCCTGGGGGTCCAGCGGCTGGCGAAAAAGGGGGCCATCGTCACCAAGCTGGCCGCCGTGGAGACCCTGGGCTGTGCCCAGGTCATCTGCTCGGACAAGACGGGCACCCTCACCCGCAACCGCATGGAGGTGACGCGGCTATGGAGCGTTAGCCCCGCCGTGGAGCTCCAGGCCTTGACGGCCTTTGCCCTTTGTAACGACGCCAGGCTGGACGGGGAGGGCTACCTGGGTGACCCCACCGAGGGGGCGTTGCTGGTAAAGGCCCGGGAGGCGGGGCTGTGCCAGGAGGCGTTGGAGGCCAAGTGGCCCCGGGTGGCCGACCTCCCCTTTGACGCCGCCCGCAAGCGCATGACCACCCTCCACCGGGGCGGGGAGGGCTGTATGGCCTTTGTAAAGGGCGCGCCGGAGCGGGTGCTGGAGCGGTGCGACCGGGCCCTCACCGCCGCCGGGGTGGTCCCCCTGACCCCCGCCCTGCGCCGGGAGATCCTGCGGCAGAGCGCCGGGATGGGCCGGGACGCCCTGCGGGTGCTGGCCGCCGCCCGGCGGGAGCTGGACCGCCTGCCCGCCCGCCCCACCGCCGAGGGGGTGGAGCGGGAGCTGATCTTCCTGGGCCTGGCGGGGATGATGGACCCGCCCCGGCGGGAGGTGAAGGAGGCGGTGGCCCAGTGCCACCGGGCGGGGATCCGGCCGGTGATGATCACCGGGGACCACAAGGCCACCGCCGTGGCCATCGCCCGGGAGCTGGACATTCTCCGGGAGGGCGGCGCCGCCGTCACCGGGGAGGAGTTGGACTTCATGACCCAGGAAATGCTGGAGGAGCAGGTGGAGTCCATCGCCGTCTTCGCCCGGGTGAGCCCGGAGCACAAGACCCGGGTGGTGAAGGCCCTGCAAAAGAAGGGCTACGTGGTGGCCATGACCGGGGACGGGGTGAACGACGCCCCGGCCCTGAAGCAGGCGGATATCGGCTGTGCCATGGGCCGGAGCGGCACCCAAGTGGCCCGGTCCGCCGCCCACCTGATCCTGACGGATGACAACTTCGCCACCATCGTCACCGCCGTGGACCAGGGCCGGGGCATCTACGCCAACATCAAAAAGGCGGTCCATTACCTCCTCTCCTGCAACATCGGGGAGATCTTGACCCTGGCGGCGGCCACTTTGCTGAACTTCCCCCAAATGCCCCTGGCCCCCGTCCAGCTTCTGTGGCTCAATCTGGTCACCGACTCCCTGCCCGCCCTGGCCCTGGGGGTGGAGCCCGCCGAGCCGGGGCTGATGGACGCCCCGCCCCGGGGTGGGCGGGAGGCGCTCTTTGACCGCCGCTTCACCCTCCGGCTCCTTTGGCAGGGGGTGATGGTGGGGGGCCTGACCCTGGGGGCCTACTTTCTGGGTCTGCGGAGCGGCTCCCTGGCCGCCGCCAGCACCATGGCCTTTGCCACCCTGACCCTGAGCCAGCTGTTCCACGCCTACAATGTCCGCAGTGAGACGGCCTCCCTCTTTACCCTGGGGGTGACCTCCAACCGGGCCATGAACCGGGCGTTCCTCATCGGCCTGGCCCTCCAGCTGGCCGTCCTGCTCCTGCCGCCCCTCCAGGGGATCTTCGCCACCGTGCCCCTGACCGGCCCGCAGTGGATGGCGGTTCTGGGTCTGGCGGCCAGCCCCATCGCGGTGTGCGAAGTGACAAAAGCGGCGGGGAAAAAGCGGTAAAAATTTGTGAATTTAGCTTGTATTTTCCAGAGCGGGATGGTAAAATAAATACCCCACTTCTATATGAAGATACGAAGCACAGCATTTTACCAGAGAAAGGAATGAGGCGCACATGTCCAGAAAGTACGTCTACAAATTCTCCGAGGGCAACGCCAACATGCGGGAGCTGTTGGGCGGCAAGGGGGCCAACCTGGCCGAGATGACCGGCATCGGCCTGCCGGTGCCCCAGGGCTTCACCATCACCACCGAGGCCTGCACCCGCTACTACGAAGACGGCCAGAAGATCGACGACGAGATCATGCACGAGATCATGGCCAACGTCGCCATGATGGAGGAGATCAACGGCAAGAAGTTCGGGGATCTAAAGAACCCCCTGCTGGTCTCCGTCCGCTCCGGCGCCCGGGCCTCCATGCCCGGCATGATGGACACCATCCTGAACCTGGGGCTCAACGACGACGTGGTGGCCGCCATGATCGCCGGAAACCCCGACCCCGGCTTTGAGCGCTTTGTCTACGACTCCTACCGCCGCTTCATCCAGATGTTCTCCGACGTGGTGATGGAGGTGGGCAAGAAGTACTTCGAGCAACTCATCGACGAGATGAAGACCCGCAAGGGCGTGAAGTACGACGTGGAGCTCACCGCCGCCGACCTGAAAGAATTGGCGGAGAGCTTTAAGGCCGAGTACAAGAAACAGCTGGGCCAGGACTTCCCCTCCGACCCCAAGGTCCAGCTCTACGAGGCCATCCGGGCGGTGTTCCGCTCCTGGGACAACCCCCGGGCCAACGTCTACCGCCGGGACAACGACATCCCCTACTCCTGGGGCACCGCGGTGAACGTCATGCCCATGGTCTTTGGCAACCTGAACAACAACTCCGGCACCGGCGTGGCCTTTACCCGGGACCCCGCCACCGGGGAGAAGAAGCTGATGGGCGAGTTTCTGGTGAACGCCCAGGGGGAGGACGTGGTGGCCGGTGTGCGGACCCCCATGCCCATCGCCCAGATGGCGGAGAAGTTCCCCAACGCCTACGCCGAGTTTATCAAGGTCTGCGACATTCTGGAGGACCACTACCGGGATATGCAGGACATGGAGTTCACCGTGGAGAACGGCAAGCTCTATATGCTCCAGTGCCGCAACGGCAAGCGCACCGCCCAGGCGGCGCTGAAGATCGCCTGCGACCTGGTGAGCGAGGGGATGATCGGCGAGGAGAAGGCCGTGGCCATGATCGACCCCCGGAACCTGGACACCCTGCTCCACCCCCAGTTTGACGCCGCCGCCCTGAAGGCGGCCACCCCCCTGGGCCGGGGCCTGGGGGCCTCCCCCGGCGCCGCCTGCGGCAAGGTGGTCTTCACCGCCGAGGACGCCAAGGCGTGGGCCGAGCGGGGGGAGAAGGTGGTCCTGGTGCGGCTGGAGACCTCCCCGGAGGACATCGAGGGGATGAAGGCCGCCCAGGGCATCCTCACCGTCCGGGGCGGCATGACCTCCCACGCCGCCGTGGTGGCCCGGGGCATGGGCACCTGCTGTGTCTCCGGCTGTGAGAAGATCGCCATGGACGAGGCGGGCAAAAAGTTCACCCTGGCGGGCAAGACCTTCCAGGAGGGGGACCCCATCTCCATCGACGGCTCCACCGGCAACATCTACGACGGCCTGATCCCCACCGTGGACGCCACCATCTCCGGCAACTTTGACACCATTATGAAGTGGGCGGACAAGTACCGCCGCCTCAAGGTCCGCACCAATGCCGACACCCCCGCCGACGCCAAGCGGGCCCGGGAGCTGGGGGCGGAGGGCATCGGCCTGTGCCGCACGGAGCATATGTTCTTCGGCGAGGGCCGCATCGACGCTTTCCGGGAGATGATCTGCTCCCAGACGGTGGAGGAGCGGGAGCGGGCCCTGACCAAGATCCTGCCCATGCAGCAGGGGGACTTCGAGGCCCTTTACGAGGCGCTGGAGGGCGAGCCGGTGTGCATCCGCTTCCTGGATCCCCCCCTCCACGAGTTCGTGCCCACCGAGGACTCGGACATCGCCGCCCTGGCCAAGGCCCAGGGCAAGAGCGTGGAGGCCATCAAGGCCATCATCGCCTCCCTCCACGAGTTCAACCCCATGATGGGCCACCGGGGCTGCCGCCTGGCGGTCACCTACCCGGAGATCGCCAAAATGCAGACCCGGGCCGTCATCCGGGCCGCCATCAACGTGCAGAAAAAGCACCCCGACTGGACCATGGTCCCGGAGATCATGATCCCCCTGGTGGGCGAGCTGAAGGAGTTGCAGTACGTGAAGAAATTCGTGGTGGAGACCGCCGAGGAGGAGATCGCCGCCGCGGGGATCCACCTCAAGTACCAGGTGGGCACCATGATCGAGATCCCCCGGGCCTGCCTCACCGCCGACGTGATCGCCAAGGAGGCGGACTTCTTCTGCTTCGGCACCAACGACCTGACGCAGATGACCTTCGGCTTCAGCCGGGACGACGCGGGCAAGTTCCTGGACGCCTACTACGACTCCAAGATCTTTGAAAACGACCCCTTTGCCAAGCTGGACCAGACCGGCGTGGGCAAGCTGATGAAGATGGCCATCGACCTGGGCCGCCCCGCCAACCCCGACCTCCACCTGGGCATCTGCGGCGAGCACGGCGGCGACCCCACCTCCGTCATGTTCTGCCACACCCTGGGCCTGGACTACGTCTCCTGCTCCCCCTTCCGGGTGCCCATCGCCCGCCTGGCCGCCGCCCAGGCCGCTATCGCGGAGAGATCCTGAGACGCTGGAGCGCTTCCGGCGGGGAGGCCACGGCCTCCCCGCCTTTTTTCTGAAAAAAGATAGAGGGCTGACCATTGACAGACCGGGCGGGATGTGCTATATTGTCTAAAGCATATCAAATTACTAGGAAATCTAGTGGAGGAACGCCTATGGACAAGCCCATCTATTTAGACAACGCCGCCACCACCCCCACCGACCCGGCGGTGGTGGAGGCCATGTTGCCCTGGTTTTCGGCGGGGTACGGCAACCCCAGCGCCATCTACTCCCTGGGGGCCCAGGCCAAGGAGGCGGTGACCCTGGCCCGGGAGACCGTGGCCGGGACGCTGAACGCCCAGCCCCGGGAGATCTACTTCACCGCCGGGGGCACCGAGGCGGACAACTGGGCCCTCATCGCCGCCGCCCAGGCCTACGCCGGCAAGGGGCGGCACATCATCACCTCCGCCGTGGAGCACCACGCCGTGCTCCACACCTGCCAGTACCTGGAAAAGCAGGGCTTTTCCGTCACCTACGTGGGGGTGGACGACCAGGGGGTGGTCCGGCTGGACGAGCTGCGTGCCGCCCTCCGGCCGGACACCATCCTCATCTCGGTGATGTTCGCCAACAACGAGATCGGCACCCTCCAGCCCATCGCCCAGATCGGCCAGATCGCCCGGGAGGCGGGGGTGCTGTTCCACACCGACGCCGTCCAGGCCTACGGCCACCTCCCCATCGACGTGAAGACCCTGGGGGTGGACCTGCTCAGCGCCAGCGGCCACAAGCTCCGGGGGCCCAAGGGCGTGGGGTTTCTCTATGTCCGGGAGGGGGTGAAGCTCCCCTCCTTCCTCCACGGCGGGGCCCAGGAGCGGGCCCGGCGGGCGGGGACGGAGAACGTGCCCGGCGTCGTGGGCCTGGGGGAGGCGGCCAAGCTGGCCCAGGCGTCCATGGCCCGGCGGGCGGAGGCGGAGCGCGAACTTCGAGACTACCTCATCGGCCGGGTGGAGCGGGAGATCCCCTATTGCCGCCTCAACGGCCACAGGACCCAGCGGCTCCCGGGCAATGTGAATTTCAGCTTTCGCTTCATCGAGGGGGAGTCCATGCTCATCCTGCTGGACCAGGCGGGGATCTGCGCCTCCAGCGGCTCGGCCTGCACCTCCAGCTCCCTGGACCCCTCCCACGTGCTGCTGGCCATCGGCCTGCCCCACGAGATCGCCCACGGCTCTCTGCGGCTGACCCTCAGCGCGGAGAACACCCGGGAGGAGCTGGACTACGTGGTGGACCGATTGAAGGAGATCGTACAGCGACTGCGGCAGATGTCCCCCCTCTACGAGGACTTTTGCCGGGAACAGGAGAGGAGTTGAGAGGATGTACAGCGAAAAGGTGATGGATCACTTCACAAACCCCAGGAACATGGGCGAGCTGCCCGACGCCAGCGGCGTGGGCACCGTGGGCAACGCCAAGTGCGGCGATATTATGCGGATCTACCTGGACATTGACGACCAGGGCGTTATCCGGGACTGCAAGTTCAAGACCTTCGGCTGTGGCGCGGCGGTGGCTACCAGCAGTATGGCCACCGAGCTTGTGAAGGGCAAGACCATCCAGGAGGCCATGGCGCTGACCAACCAGGCGGTGATGGAGGCCCTGGACGGCCTGCCCCCGGTGAAGGTCCACTGCTCCCTGCTGGCCGAGGAGGCCGTCCACGCCGCTTTGTGGGACTACGCCCAGAAGCACGGCGTGCAGATCCCCGGCCTCAAGCCGCCCAAGGCGGACATCGGCGAGGACGGGGAAGACGAGGAAGGTTGAGGCTGTGAGGAAAAAGGTGGTTGTGGGAATGTCCGGGGGCGTGGACTCCTCGGTGGCCGCCCTGCTCCTGAAGGAGGAGGGTTATGAGGTCATGGGGGTGACCATGGAGCTCTGGCGGGAGGAGAGCCGGGAGGAGCTGGCCCAGCAGGGGGGCTGCTGCGGCCTGTCCGCGGCGGAGGACGCCCGGCGGGTGGCCCAGACCCTGGGCATCCCCCACTACGTGCTGAACTTCCGGGCGGCGTTCCGGGAGAAGGTGGTGGACTATTTTACCGCCGAATACCTCCGGGGCCGCACCCCCAACCCCTGCATCGCCTGCAACCGCCACCTCAAGTGGGAGGCCCTCCTCCGGCGGAGCGCGGAGCTGGGGGCGGACTATATCGCCACTGGGCACTACGCCCAGGTGGGGCGGCTGGCCAACGGCCGCTGGGCCGTCCAGGCCGCCGGGGCCAAGGACCAGAGTTACGTCCTCTACCCTCTGACCCAGGAACAACTGAGCCGCACCCTGCTCCCCCTGGGGGCGTACACCAAGGAACAGGTCCGGGACCTGGCCGCCCAGGCGGGTCTGCCCGTGGCCCACAAGCCGGACAGCCAGGACCTGTGCTTCGTCCCCGACGGGGACTACGCCGCCTTCCTGGCCCGGGAGGCCCCGGACCGGGTCCCCGGCCCGGGGAACTTTGTCAACGCCCAAGGGGAGGTGCTGGGCCGGCACAAGGGGATCGTCCACTACACCGTGGGCCAGGGCAGGGGCCTGGGCATCGCCCTGGGCCGCCACGTCTACGTCACCCAGATCCGCCCGGACACCAACGAGGTGGTGCTGGGGGAGGACGATGAGGTGTACGCCCAGGCGCTGGACTGCGACGGGGTCAACTTCATGGGCCTGCCCGACCTGGCCCAGCCCCGGCGGCTGTTGGCTAAGGTGCGCTACGCCCACCCCGGCGATTGGTGCACCGCCGTCCAGACCGGCCCAGACGCCGTCCACGTCGTCTTTGAAAACCCCGTCCGGGGCGTGGCCCCCGGGCAGGCGGTGGTCTTTTACGACGGCGGCGCCGTGGCGGCGGGGGGGACCATCCGATAGGGGACAAAAAACCGCGGGTCGATGACCTGCGGTTTTTTCTTTGCCGAAAATTACTTTTGGTAATCGAACTCCAGGTTGTAGAGGGAGACGGTGTCCCCGTCCTGGATGCCCATGGCCTCCAGCCGGTCAAAGAGGCCGGACTGGCGGAGGATGCGGTCGAACCAGTTGCGGGACTCGAAGTCCCCGAAGTTCACGTTCATCATCAGCCGCCGGAGCCACTCCCCCTCCACGATCCAGGTGCCGTCGTCACTGCGGGAGATATCCAGGGGCTGGGAGGTATCCACCGCCGGGGGCTTGGGCACGTAGGTGGCCTGGAAGGGCTTGGGGGGCGGGAGCTCGCTCAGCCGCTGGGCGGCGTAGGCCATCAACTCCTGTACTCCCCGGTGGGCGGCGGCGGAGATCTCAAAGTAGGGCAGGCCGAGACGTTCGGCGTGGGAGCGCAGAGCGTCGGAGCCGGAGGGGTCCGGGGCGATATCGGCCTTGTTGCCCACCACCACCGTGGGCCGCTGGGCCAGATCCTCCGACCACTCCCGCAGTTCGGCGGTGATGGCCTCAAAGTCCGCCACCGGGTCCCGCCCCTCGGAGCCGGACACGTCTACCACGTGGAGCAACAGGCGGCAGCGGTCGATGTGCCGCAAAAAGTCGTGGCCCAGGCCCGCGCCCTGGGCGGCCCCTTCGATGATGCCGGGGATATCGGCCAGGACGAAGGAGTTCCCCTCCCCCAGGGACACCACCCCCAGGTTGGGGGAGAGGGTGGTGAAGTGGTAGTTGGCGATCTTGGGCTGGGCCCGGGTGACCACGCTCAGCAGGGTGGACTTGCCCACGTTGGGAAAGCCCACCAGCCCCACGTCGGCCAGGAGTTTTAGCTCCAAAATGACCTCCAGCGACTCCCCCGGCAACCCCGCCTTGGCGAAGCGGGGGGCCTGGCGGGTGGGGGTGGCGAAGTGCTGGTTGCCCCAGCCGCCGTTGCCCCCCCGGCAGAGGACGAAGGGGGCGTCGTCGGCCATGTCCCGGATGATCTCGCCGCTCTCGGCGTGGCGGATGACGGTGCCCCGGGGGACCTTGATGGTGAGGCTCTGGCCGTCTTTGCCGGAACAGCGCTTGCCGCTGCCGTCCATGCCGTTGCCGGCCACGTATTTGCGCTTGTAGCGAAAGTCCATCAGGGTGGTCATGTGGTCGTCCACCACCACGATCACGTCCCCGCCCCGGCCGCCGTCGCCCCCGTCGGGCCCGCCGGCGGGGACGTACTTCTCCCGGTGGAAGGCCACCGCGCCGTTGCCGCCGTTTCCCGCCTGGACGGTGATCTTCGCCTGGTCCAGCCATGCAGCCGGCATTTGCGTCACTCCCCTTCCCGCTTTAGGATACGCAAAAAAGAAGTCGTTGCGACGCGGCAACGACTTCTTTTCAGCGGTAGA
This sequence comes from uncultured Oscillospiraceae bacterium, assembly GCA_947627325.1. Taxonomy (GTDB): domain Bacteria; phylum Bacillota; class Clostridia; order Oscillospirales; family Oscillospiraceae; genus MGBC124762. Next base: position 24,246 of record CANQVO010000003.1, read on the forward strand.
TCACTCGGCTTCCTCCACGATGGAGACCTGCTTGCGGTCCTTGCCCAGGCGGTGGAACTTCACCCGGCCGGACTTGAGGGCGAACAGGGTGTCGTCGCTGCCCTTGCCCACGTTGACGCCGGGGTGGATGTGGGTGCCGCGCTGTTTCACCAGCACGTTGCCGGCCAGGACGAACTGGCCGTCGGCCCGCTTCACGCCCAGGCGCTTGGACTCGCTGTCCCGGCCGTTGCGGGTGGAGCCCACGCCCTTTTTGTGGGCGAAAAACTGCAAACCAATGTTCAGCATTGTCTTACACCTCCATGTCTAAGACAGTCAGATTTTCGGGGTATTCCTCGGCCAGCTGGGCCAGATAGACCATGAGGCCCGCCAGGAGGGCCTGGCACACGGCCTCGTTCTCCTGGCCCATGTCGCCGGGGAGTTTGAGGGAGATGAGGGCCTTTTCCTCCTTGACCTTCACCGCCGCGCCCACGGCCAGCACGTCGTTGACGGTGGTTTCCAGCAGGCGGATGGAGGCGGTGAGGGCGGCGCAGAGGGGGTCCGGCTCCCCCGCAGGGGACAGCTCGGCGTGGCCTTTGAACTCTACGGCCTGGATCCGCTCCCCCTGGGTGGTGAACGTGACGGTGGTCATCAGGCGTTCACTTTGGTGATCTCGATCTTGGTGTAGGGCTGGCGGTGGCCCTGCTTGCGCTTGTAGTTCTTCTTGGGCTTGTACTTGAAGACGATGACCTTCTTGCCCTTGCCGTTCTTCACCACGTTGGCCTGGACGGAGGCGCCGGCCACGGTGGGCTGGCCGAAGGTGGCCTTGTCCCCGTCGATAACGGCCAGGACCTGGTCGAAGGTGACGGCGTCGCCGGCCTCGTTGGGGAGCTTTTCCACGTAGAGAACGTCCCCCTCGGTGACCTTGTACTGCTTGCCGCCGGTGACAATGATCGCGTGCATACTGTTTTTCACTCCTTTATGACGGGCTCGCCGTCGTAGGGGGGCGCGGAGCGCCACTTGCAGGCCCTATTCCGAGCGGCCTCGGTAGTATATCACCCAAAACCGCCCCTGTCAAGCGCCTTTTTCCAAAAAAGGCCCCAAAAGGGGGGAGAAAAAGCGGGACCCGCCCATGTTGGGGCGGCGTCCCGCTCTGGCCACAAGATAGGGGGGCCTTACCCCTCCTGGATCTTCTCCAAAAATTCGGCCACGGGGAGGGGCTTGGAGAAGTAGTAGCCCTGGAGGAACTCACAGCCCATCTCCTCCAGCACTTTTTTCTGTTCCTCCGTCTCCACCCCCTCGGCCAGGGTGCACATCCCCAGGGCCCGGATCATCGCCACCGTGTGGCGCAGGGCCAGCATGGCCGTGTCGTTCTCCATGGCGTACCACACCATGCTCTTGTCCAGCTTGATGATGTGGAAGGGGTAGCGGAGGATGTTGGTCAGGTTGGAGTAGCCGGTGCCGTAGTCGTCCAGGGCGAAGGTGACGCCCCCGGCGGTCATCCGGCGCATGGTGTCCCCCAGGGCCTCCTGGGCCAGGGTGGACTCGGTGATCTCCAGGCTGATGGTGGAGTGGGGGAGGTGGTACTCGTCCATGATGGCGAAGAATTTTTTGGAGATGTTCTCCTGCATACACTGCACCACCGACAGGTTGACCTCGATGTAGTCGATGCCCTTCTCCCACAGCCGCTCCTGGGCCAGAAGCTGGCAGGTGGCCCGGAAGACGAACTCGCCGATCTCCAGGATCATGCCGTTTTTCTCGGCAATGGGGATGAACTCGTCCGGGCGGATGAAGCCCAGCTCCGGGTCCCGCAGGCGCAGCAGGGCCTCGGCGGAGTTGAAGCCGCCCTTGGCGGCGGAGTAGATGGGCTGGTAGTAGACCTCGAAGGTGCCCTCCAGCAACGCGTGCTTCATGGCCTGGAGCACCTGGCCCTCCCGGCGCTTCATCCGCAGAATGTCGGCGCTGCCGTGGACCACCTGGCCGTCGTCGTTTTCAAACTGCATCAGGTCGAAGTAGTCCACCGCCCCCATCACGTCTTCCAGGGAGGACACCTCCTGGGGGAAGTCGATCTGCAGGAGGTTGATCTCCATGAGCAGGTGCATATTTTCAATGACGATGGGGGGGCGCAGGACCTCGTGGATGGCGTTGAGGGTCCGGTCCAGCTCCAGCTTGTTCTGCTCCACCACCACCGCCAGCTTACTGCCCGCCAGGCAGAACAGCTCCCGGGTGTGCAGGCTCTCCTGGAGCTCCTCCACGATGCGCCGGAGCATCACCTGGCTGAACTCCGCCCCCACCGCGTCCCGCAGGGTGTGGAAGTTGGGCATACTGATCACCAGGATGTGGAAGGGCTCCTGGCGCTCCACCTTGGTGGCGATCAGCTTGTCAAAGCCCCGGCGGTTGTAGATCTCCAGCTGTTTGTCCTCGTCGTCGTTGGGGCTCTCCAGGAACATATAGAGCAAAAGGAGCGTGATCGTCACGGCGAACTGGAGCACCAGCAGGTGGGGGAACAGGGCCTGGACCAGGATGCCCAGGGAGCAGAAGAACACGTAGCAGTAGACCGTCAGCCGCTTCCAGCCGCTCATCTCCGCCCGGTGCCGGTGGGAGAGGACCACGGAGGCGACGATGTAGATCAGCGTGGCGACATACAGCAACCCGAAGCCCCAGCCGTGGACGTAGCCCTCGTCGCGGGTGTAGCGGAAGACGATGCCGGTGAGGGGGGAGGAGAGGATCAGGAGGACGGAGAAGGTCACGGGGACAAAGAGCAGGAGCTTGTCCCACAGCGACCAGGCGTGGTAACCGCGCACGGAGATGAGAAGGTAGAAGTAGTACATGAAGGGCAGGGCGTTGAAGAGGATCAGGTAGACCACGTTGAGGGCGCAGTAGAGCGGGGCGGGGAAGGCCAGCGTCTCGGCCAGCACCGTGACGATATCCAGCAGGGCGGTGAGCATACAGGTCCACACCAGCCCCGCGAACACCCGGGTCTGAGAGACGCGGATGCTCTTGCGGTGGAGAAAGTGGACCAGGATGATCAGACACAGCGCCAGCGCGGCGACGTCGAAGTCGATGTTGTATTTCACGAGCCAAACTCACCACCCGTGGAAAAAATCTTGCCATTTTACATAGATAAAGTATATCTCTCCCCGGGGTTTTTGTCAATCTTTTCTCCCGCCGCCGGACAGAAGAAAAGGGGCGGCCCGGCGGGCCGCCTCTTGATAGATATCGTATTCCGCCCGGGCGGGTCAGTCCTCGTCCGAGTCGCTGCCCCGCCGGAGCAGGGCCTTGAGCACCAGCCCCACGCCCACGGCCAGGGGGATGACCATGAGGAGCACGTCCAGGACGGTGGTGCGGTAAAAGCCGATCCGCATCCCCAACAGCAGGGACACCACCAGAGCCGCCAGGAGGACCCCGATGAGGGCCTTGCTGACCTTGGAGGGCCGGACCACCGCGAAGATCACGTCCAGGATCAGCAGGACGATAAGGATGGCCCCGGTGCTCACCCGGCCCAGGCGGTAAAAGCCGAAGGAGGTGACGTAGGTGTGGTCAAAGAACATGAAAAGGCCCACGGCGATCAGAATGAACCCCAAAAGGCAGACGATCCCGTTTTTCTTCTCCAACGCGGCCCCCCCTCTCGCCGTGCGTCATGTAAGGTGCCTGGTCAGGCCCCCGCGGGTCCGTCAGCCCTTGTTGGGCAGGACGGAGGCGATGGCGCCGGCGAAGCCGCTGAGGGGCATGGTCTGGAGCACCACGTGGCCAGGGCCGGTGATGACGGTGTTGAAGAACCCCTCGCCGCCGAAGAGTTTATTTTTCAGGCCCTTGACCGTCTGGATGTCGATGGAGCAGGTGGCGTCCATCATGGCCAGGTTGCCGGTGTCCACCACCAGCTGCTCCCCGGCCGCCAGGTCGTACTCCACGGCGGAGCCGTCGATCTCCACAAAGGCGATGCCGGAGCCGGAGATCTTCTGCATGATAAAGCCCTCGCCGCCGAAGAAGCCGGCGCCCAGCTTTTTCTGGAAGAAGACGGACAGCTCCACCCCCTGCTCGGCGGCCAGGAAGGCGGACTTCTGGGCCACGATGGGCTTGTCGGGGGTGACCTGGATGGCCCGGATGGAGCCGGGGAAGCTGGAGCCGAAGGCGATCATGCCTGGCCCGCCCTGGGGGGCGTAGATGTTCTGGAAGATGGACTCGCCGGAGAACATCCGGCCAAAGGCCTTGCCCACGCCGCCGGCGGAGGTCTCCATCGCCATGTTGGGGCTCATCCAGACCATGGAGCCCTTTTCGGTGATCATGCACTCGTCCTGGGCCAGGTCGCAGATGACCACGGGCATGGGGTCGCCAATGATTTTATGCTGCATACAAGATCCTTCCCTTCCTGTTCCGGCCCGCCCTCGCGCGGCCCCGGAGATTTTATGATCTTATGCTGGGACGCTGGGAATTTTGCTGGAAATATTGTACTTCCTCCCCCGCCTCTTGTCAAGATAACGGGAAGTTTGGGGCAGACAAATCACAAAAGAGGCGATTCCCGCCGATCCAGCTGGCAGACCGTCTCCACATGGTGGGTACGGGGGAACATATCTACGGCCTCGGCGCGGGTGAGGGCGTAGGCGGGGGAGAGGGCCTTCACGTCCCGGGCCAGGGTGGCGGGGTCGCAGGAGACGTAGACGATCCGGGCGGGGGCCATGGCGGCCACCGCCTCCGCCGCCGCGGGGGAGAGGCCCTTTCGGGGCGGATCCACCACGATCACGTCCGGCCGGACCCCCTCCGCCGCCAGCTGGGCGGCGGCCTGGCCGGCGTCGCCCCGAAGGTAACGGGCGTTAGCCACCCCGTTCCGGGCGGCGTTCTCCCGGGCGTCCTCCACCGACGGAGCCACCGCCTCCACCCCGATGACCTCCTTGGCCCGGCGGGCCAGGGTGAGGCCGATGGTGCCGGTGCCGCAGTAGAGGTCCAGCAGGGTCTCCGCCCCCGTCAGACCGGCGCAGTCGGCGGCCAGGGCGTAGAGCGCCTCCGCCTGGGGGCGGTTCACCTGGAAGAAGGAGGGGACGGACAGGCGGAAGGACAGGCCCCCCAGGGTGTCCATCAGATAGTCCCGGCCCCACAGGGTGCGGTAGGTATCCCCCAAGATCACGTTGGTCCGGGCGGTGTTCTCGTTGAGACTAATACCGATTAGCTTCGGCGAGACGGCCCGGAGGGCGGCCACCAGGGCGTCCTCCTGGGGAAGCGAACGACCGTTAGCCACCAGGCAGACCAGGATCTCCCCCTGGCTGTTGACCCGGAGGTAGAGGTGGCGGAGCAGGCCGGTGTGGGTGATCTCGTCATAGGCGGGGACGCGGTGGCGGCGCATCCAGTCCAGGACGGCGGCGCGGAGGGGGGCGCAGACGGCGGGGGTGAGGCGGCAGTCGTCCACGTCGATGACCCGGTGGGTGCGCTCCTGGAAGTAGCCGATGGCGGGGCCGGGGGCGGCGGGGAACTGGACCTTGTTGCGGTAGCGGTCGGGCTGGGCGGCGCCGTGGATGGGGACCGGGCCGGGGTCCGCGCCCCCCACCCGGGCCAGGGCGTCCCGGACCTTGCCGGCTTTGAAGGCCAGCTCCTCGGCGTAGTCCATGTGGCGGGTCTGACAGCCGCCGCACAGGCCGTAGTAGGGGCAGTTGGGCTTGACGCGGCGGGGGGAGGGGGTCAGGACCTCCTCCACATGGGCCCAGGCCGCCCGATGGCCCACGTGCTCGATACGCGCCCGGCAGGTCTCCCCGGCCAGAGCGCCCTTGACAAAGACCACCTGGCCGTCGATCCGGGCCACCCCCTGGCCCTCAGAGGCGTAGCCCTGGACGGCGACGGTATGGACCTGCTGTTCCGCCAGCACGGCCCCCACCTCCTTTGTCCCCATGGTATACCCCCATTGTAGCACAAGGGGAAAGGGGGCGCAAGGCGGCGGAGAAGTTTACAAAAAAGCCTTTTCTATTTCTAAGAAGTGTGGTACAATACAGCGTTACACTGGATAACTCTGTGGAAAGACAGGTGAGACCCTATGGGACTGATCCATACGCTCTTCGGCACCCACTCCGAGCGGGAGCTGAAGAAGATCGACAAGCTGGTGGGGCGCATCGAGGCCCTGGAGGAGCCGTACAAGGCCCTCTCCGACGAGGAATTGAAGGCCATGACCCCCAAGCTGAAGGCCCGCCTGGCGGCGGGGGAGACCACCGACGACATTCTGCCCGAGGCCTTCGCCACCGTGCGGGAGGCGGCCTGGCGGGTGCTGGGCCTGCGGCCCTACCGGGTACAACTCATCGGCGGCATCATCCTCCACCAGGGGCGCATCGCCGAGATGAAGACCGGCGAGGGCAAGACCCTGGTAGCCACCCTGCCCGCCTACCTCAACGCCCTCACCGGCGAGGGGGTGCACATCGTCACGGTGAACGACTACCTGGCCAAGCGCGACAGCGAGTGGATGGGCAAGGTCTACCGCTTCCTGGGCCTGACGGTGGGGCTGGTGATCCACGCCGTGGAGCCCCGCAGCCGCCGCGCGGCCTACGAGGCGGATATCACCTACGGCACCAACAACGAGTTCGGCTTTGACTACCTGCGGGACAACATGGCCATCTACAAATCCGAGCTGGTCCAGCGGGGCCACGCCTTCGCCATCGTGGACGAGGTGGACTCCATCCTGATCGACGAGGCCCGCACCCCCCTCATCATCAGCGGCCAGGGGGAGAAGTCCACCCAGCTTTACACGGTGGTGGACTCCTTCGTGGCCCGTCTGCGGTGCAAGCGGGTGGCCAGCGTGGACGAGAAGGCGGAGGAGGACCCCGACGAGGACGCGGACTACATCGTAGACGAGAAGGCCCGCACCGCCACCCTCACCTCCAAGGGCATCGCCAAGGCCGAGCAGCAGTTCCAGATCGAGAACCTGGCCGACCCGGAGAACTCCACCCTCTCCCACCACATCAACCAGGCCATCCGGGCCCACGGGGTGATGAAGCGGGATATCGACTACGTGGTGAAGGACGGGGAGGTCATCATTGTAGACGAGTTCACCGGGCGCCTCATGTTTGGCCGGCGGTACTCCGAGGGCCTGCACCAGGCCATCGAGGCCAAGGAGAAGGTCACTGTGGCCCGGGAGAGCAAGACCCTTGCCACCATCACCTTCCAGAACTACTTCCGCCTTTACGACAAGCTCTCCGGCATGACCGGCACCGCCCTCACCGAGGCGGAGGAGTTCGGCCAGATCTACACCCTGGATATCGTGGAGGTGCCCACCAACCGGCCCCTCATCCGCCAGGACCACCAGGACGTGATCTACAAAAACGAGGCCGGGAAGTTCAGGGCCATCGTGGCCCAGGTGGAGGAGTGCCACGCCAAGGGCCAGCCGGTGCTGGTGGGCACGGTGTCCATCGAGAAATCCGAGCTTGTGAGCAAGCTCCTGACCAAGCGGGGCATCCCCCACAACGTCTTGAACGCCAAGAACCACGAGAAGGAGGCCGAGATCGTGGCCCAGGCGGGCAAGCTGGGGGCGGTCACCGTGGCCACCAACATGGCCGGCCGCGGCACCGACATCATGCTGGGGGGCAACGCGGAGTTTTTAGCCAAGGCGGAGCTTCGCAAGCAGGGCCTCTCCGACGAGCTCATCGCCGAGGCCACCGGCTTTGCCGAGACGGACGACCAGGAGATCCTGGCCGCCCGCAAGGCCTTTTCGGAGGCGGAGGCCCAGTTCAAGACCCACATCGCCGCCGAGGCCGAGCAGGTCCGGGCGGTGGGCGGCCTGTTCATTTTGGGCACCGAGCGCCACGAGTCCCGCCGCATCGACAACCAGCTCCGCGGCCGCGCCGGCCGCCAGGGCGACCCGGGCGAGACGCGGTTTTTCCTCTCCCTGGAGGACGATATCATGCGCCTCTTCGGCTCGGAGCGGGTGATGGGCATGATGGAGGCCCTGGGGGTGGACGAGGACACCCCCATCGAGCAGAAGATGCTCACCGGGGCCATCGAATCGGCCCAGAAGCGGGTGGAGTCCCGGAACTTCCAGACCCGGAAGACGGTGCTGGAGTACGACGACGTGATGAACACCCAGCGGGAGGTCATCTACAAACAGCGCCGGGAGGTGCTGGACGGCAAGGACCTGACCGACAGCGTCCAGACCATGATCCAGAACGTCATCTCCCGCCAGGTGCTGGGCCACCCCATGGAGAGCGAGCACTACACCGCCGCCGACTACGCCGCCGTCACCGCCCCCTTCAAGGGGGTGTTCCTGGACCCCAAGGCCCCCGCCCCCTCCGACCAGGACCTGGCCGGGCTGACCGCCCAGGGGCTGATGGACGACCTGCTGGCCAAGGCCCGGGACCGCTACGCCCAGCGGGAGGCCGCCTTTGGGAATGAACTGGCCCGGGAGATCGAGCGGGTGGTGATGCTCCGGGTGGTGGACGAGTACTGGATGGACCACATCGACGCCATGACCGAACTGCGCCAGGGCATCGGCCTGCGGGCTTACGGCCAGAACGACCCCAAGGTGGAGTACAAGCGGGAGGGCTACGAGATGTTCGAGGCCATGGTGGCCGCCATCCAGGAGGAGACGGTGCGGCGGCTGTTCCTGGTCCAGGTCCGGCAGAACGAGGAGGTCAAGCGGGAGCGGGTGGCCAAGGTCACCGGGGAGTCCGGCGCCTCCGACGGCACCGTCAAGGCCCAGCCCAAGCGGGCGGAGGGCAAGATCGCCCCCAACGACCCCTGCCCCTGCGGCAGCGGGCTGAAGTGGAAGAAGTGCACCTGCGCGGAGTACCACCCCAACCAGGGCTGATCCCCTAGGGAGAGCGCCCGCCAGATCAGGAGGCCGCCGTGATCGCCAAGCGTGTGGAACAGCTGGAATACCTGTCCTCCCCTCTCCTGGACACCCCCCACGGGTTTTCCACCCGGCTGGGCGGCGTGTCGGAGGGGGAATTGGCGAGCCTGAATTTGGGCTGTCACCGGGGGGACAGGCCGGAAAACCTCCGGGAGAACTACCGCCGGTTCTGCGCCGCCATCGGGGCGGACCCGGCATCCCTGGTGATGACCCGCCAGGTCCACGGCGCGGCCGTCCGGGCGGTGGGGCGGGCGGACGTGAAGGGCGACCTTCTGGACCCCGTCCCCTTTGAGGCGGACGGGCTGACCACCGACGTGCCCGGGGTGGCCCTGTTCATCTTCTCCGCCGACTGCGTCCCCATCCTGTTTTTCGACCCGGCGGCCCGGGCCGTGGGGGCCTGCCACGCCGGGTGGCGGGGCACCGCCGGGGCCATCGCCCGGGCCACGGTGACAGCCATGGCGGCGCGCTACGGCTGTCGGCCGTCGGATATCCGGGCGGCCATCGGCCCCGCCATCGGCCCGTGCTGTTTTGAGACGGACGAGGACGTGCCCCAGGCCATGGAGGCCGCCCTGGGGCCCCTGGCCCGGCCCCACATGGCCCGGGCGGGGGAGAAGTGGCACGTGGATCTGAAGGCCATCAACCGGGCGATCCTGCTGGAGGCCGGACTGGCCCCGGAGCACATCGACGTGAGCGACGCGTGTACCTGCTGTGAGCACGAGCGGTTCTGGTCCCACCGATACACCGGCGGGCGCCGGGGCAGCCAGGCGGCGGCGGTACTGCTGGAGGGCGGGCGATGAGAAAGACGCTGATCTGCCTGGCCCTGGCGGGCTGTCTGGCCCTGACGGGGTGCGGCGGGGCCCGGGAGGAGGCCGCCCCCTCTCCTTCCCCCGCCCCCGGCCAGACTGACCCCCTGCCCCTGCGGCCCGCCCAGGCCTTTGCCCTGCCGGTGGACCCGGCGGGGGGCTGGGACCCCTATGGGGGCAGTAAGAGCGGCAACATGGCCCTGGCCGGTCTGGTGTACGAAGGGCTGTTTGAGCTGGACCGGGCTTTTCAATACCACCCCCTGCTGGCCACCGGGGCCAGCGTGTCCGAAGACGGGCTTGTCTGGACGGTGCGGCTCCGGGGCGGGGTGACCTTCTCCAACGGCCGCGCCCTGGACGCCCAGACCGCCCTGGCGGCGGTGGAGGCCGCCCGGGGGGACAAGAGCGTCTACGCCGCCCGCCTGGCGGGGGTGAAGGGGGTGAGCGCCCAGGGGGAGGACGCCCTGGCCTTCACGCTCTCCGCCCCCAACGCCCGCTTCCCGGCCCTGCTGGACTTCCCCATCGCCCTGGCGGAGGGGGAGGCGGTGTGGGGCACGGGGCCCTACGTGCCGGAGGAGGGCCGCCTGACCGCCCGGAGCGGCTGGTGGCGGGGGCTCAGCCTGCCCCTGGACCAGATCCCCCTGGCCGAGGTCAGCGACGCCGGCGCGCTGATGGCCGCCTTTAACGCGGGGCTCGTCTCCCTGGCCGCCGCCGACCCCACCGGGGCGGACGCCCTGGGCTACACCGGCGCCTGCCAGAGCTGGGAGTACCCCACCTCCGGGCTCTTGTACCTGGGCTTTCAGTGTACCCGGGGCCCCTGCCGGAGCGCCCCGTTCCGCCGCCTGGTGAGCCAGGCCGTCGACCGGGAGGACCTGGTGAGCCGGGTGCTCAGCGGCCACGCCGTCCCCGCCACCCTCCCCGCCCCCGCCGACAGCGGCCTCTACGCCCCCGGGACCGCCCAGACCCTGGCCCTGGACCAGGCCGCCGCGACCCAGGCCCTGGACCAGCTGGGCTACCCCCTGGCCGAGGACGGCCTTCGCCGGGACGGGCGGCACGATCTGCGGCTGACGCTGGTGGTGAACTCGGACAACGTGTACAAGGCCCAGCTGGCCCAGTCCATCGCCGACAGCCTGGGGCGGCTGGGGGTGACGGTGGAGGTGAAGACCCTGGCCTGGGAGGAGTACCGGCGGGCCCTGGAGCGGGGGGAGTTCGACCTCTACCTGGCGGAGTGCCGCCTGACGGGGGACCTGGACCCCAGCCCCTTCCTCACCCCGGGCAGCGGGCTCTACTACGGCGGCTTCTCCGACGAGGCGCTGACCCAGGCCCTGGCTGCCGCCCGGCAGACGGGGACGTGGGAGGAGTTCTACGAGCAGTGGGCCCAAACGGCGCCCCTGGCCGTCCTCTGCTTCAAAAACGCCCAGCTTCTCACCTGGTGGGGCCAGGTGGAGGGGGCGGAGCCCACCCAGGGGAACCTTTTTTACCACCTGGAAAACTGGCGTATCAACCATTGAGTCCGCCTGCGCGCGGGGCAAGGAGAGAGAAACTATGGTATTTCGCTGTTATGTGGAGAAAAAACCGGGCTTCGACGTGGAGGCCCAGGCCCTGTGCCGGGACCTGGCCCAACAGCTGGGGCTGGCGGGCCTGACCGGGGTGCGGGCGCTGAAGCGCTACGACGTGGAGGGCCTGAACCGGGAGGACTTTGAGCGGGCCAAGGCCATCGTCTTCGCCGAGCCCCAGGTGGACACGGTCTACGACGAGGACCTGCCCCCGGAGGGGGGACCGGCGGAGGTGGTGCCCATCGAGGCCCTCCCCGGCCAGTTCGACCAGCGGGCGGACTCCGCCTGTCAGTGCGTTCAGATGCTCACCGGCGGGGAGCGCCCCCTGGTGCGCTGCGCGGACGTGTACATCCTCCAAGGGACGTTGACCCCGGCGCAGGTGGAGGCGGTGTGGGGCTATCTGCTCAACCCGGTGGAGTGCCGCCGGGCCTCCCTGGACAAGCCCGCCACCCTGGCCCAGACCTACCCCGAGCCCCCCGACGTGCCCACGGTGGCGGGCTTTCGGGACAAGAGCGGGGCAGAGCTGGCGGCCCTTTTGAAGGATATGGGCCTTGCCATGGACCTGGAGGACCTGAAATTCCTCCAGAGTTACTTCCAGGAGGAGGGCCGGGACCCCACCGTCACCGAGATCCGGGTGGTAGACACCTACTGGTCCGACCACTGCCGCCACACCACCTTCTCCACCCACCTGGAGGGCGTGGATATCGCCGACCCGGCGGTGCGGGAGGCCTATGAGCGGTACCTGGCCGCCCGGGAGGAGGTCTACGGCCCGGAGAAGGCCGCCGCCCGGCCTCAGACGCTGATGGATATCGCCACCATCGCCGCCAAGGCGCTGAAAAAGCGGGGTTTGCTCCCGGAGCTGGACGAGAGCGAGGAGATCAACGCCTGCTCCATCCAGGTCTCCGCCCCGGTGGACGGGGCGGAGGAACCCTGGCTTTTGATGTTCAAAAATGAGACGCACAACCACCCCACCGAGATCGAGCCCTTCGGTGGGGCGGCCACCTGCATCGGCGGGTGCATCCGGGACCCCCTGTCCGGCCGGGCGTATGTCCACCAGGCCATGCGGGTCACCGGCTGCGGCGACCCCCGGACCCCCATCGGCGAGACCCTGCCCGGCAAGCTGCCCCAGCGCAAGCTGTGCCAGACGGCGGCGGCGGGCTATTCCAGCTACGGCAACCAGATCGGCCTGGCCACCGGGCTGGTGGACGAGCTGTACCACCCCGGCTACATCGCCAAGCACCTGGAGTGCGGCGTGGTGGTGGGGGCGGCCCCGGCGGCCAACGTCCGCCGGGAGCGGCCCGCGCCGGGGGACGTGGTCATCCTGCTGGGGGGCCGCACCGGCCGGGACGGCATCGGCGGGGCCACCGGCTCCAGCAAGAGCCACGACCTCAAGAGCCTGGACACCATGGCCTCCGAGGTGCAGAAGGGCAACGCCCCGGAGGAGCGGAAGATCCAGCGGCTGTTCCGGGACGGCCAGGTGACCCGGCTCATCAAGCGGTGCAACGACTTCGGCGCGGGAGGCGTCTCCGTCGCCATCGGCGAGCTGGCCGACGGGCTGAAGATCGACCTGGACGCGGTGCGGAAGAAATACGACGGCCTGGACGGCACGGAGCTGGCTATCTCCGAGAGCCAGGAGCGCATGGCGGTGGTGGTGGCCCCCCAGGACGAGGCGGCCTTCATCGCCGCGGCGGAGCGGGAGAATCTGGAGGCGTACCGGGTGGCGGTGGTCACCGAAACGCCCCGGATGGTGATGACCTGGCGGGGCAGGACGGTGGCCGACCTGTCCCGGGCCTTTTTGAACACCAACGGGGCGGTGAAGACCGCCAAAGTCCGGGTGGAGGCGGCGGACAGGGCGGGCCTGGAGGCCCCGCTGTTCCGCGATCTGCGGGAGATGGCGGGGAGCCTGAAGTGCGCCTCCCGCCGGGGCCTGGCGGAGCGGTTCGACTCCACCATCGGGGCGGCCAGCGTGCTGGCCCCCTTCGGCGGGGCCACCCAGCGCACCCCCCAGCAGACCATGGCCGCCCTGTTCCCGGTGGAGCCGGGACGGGAGACGGACCAGGCCAGCGTCATGGCCTACGGCTGTGACCCGGACGCGCTGTCCGCGGACCCCTACGCCGGGGCCCACAGCGCCGTGGTCACCTCCATCGCCAAGCTGGTGGCCGCCGGGGCGGACTACAAGGACGTATACCTCACCCTCCAGGAGTTCTTCGAGAAGCTCCGGGACGACCCGGCCCGGTGGGGCAAGCCCTTCGCCGCCCTGCTGGGGGCGCTGACCGCCCAGCTGGGGCTGGGGCGGGCCGCCATCGGGGGGAAGGACTCCATGTCCGGGTCCTTCCTGGACCTGGACGTGCCCCCCACCCTCCTCTCCTTCGCCATCGCCCCCATCCGGGCCGGGGCGGTGATCTCCAACGAGTTCAAAGCGCCGGGGCACCCGGTGTATTGTTTCGCCGCCCACGACGATCAGGGGCGGAAGGACCAGTGGGAGCGGTTCCACGACCTGTGCCGCAAAGGGGTGGTAAAGGCCGCCTGGGCGGTGGAGCGGGGCCTGGCCGAGGGCGTGATGAAGATGTCCTTCGGCAACCGGGTGGGTTTCCGGGCCGAGGGGGATGGGGACATTTCCTGGTACGCCCCCTGCCCCGGGACGCTCCTGGCGGAGCTGAGCGAAGAGGTGGATCTGCCCGGCGTGGAGCGCCTGGGCGTGACCACCGCCGAGGCGGCGATCGACCTGGGGGGCGAGCGGGCCGAGATAGACGAGCTGCTGGCCCTGAACGAGGGGGTCTTGGAGGATATCTACCCCAACCGGGCGGGGGAGCGCCAGACGGTGGCGCCCATCTCCTGGGACAGGCCCAGCCCCCTGGTGGCCAAGCACAAGACGGCCCGGCCCCGGGCGGTCATCCCCGTCTTCCCCGGCACCAACTGCGAGCTGGACACCGCCCGGGCCTGCCTCCGGGCGGGGATCGAGCCGGAGGTGCTGGTGGTCCGCAACGGCTCGGCCTCCGCGCTGGCCCAGTCGGTGGAGGCTCTGGCTAAGAGCATCGGGCAAAGCCAGATGGTCATTCTCCCCGGCGGCTTCTCCGGCGGGGACGAGCCCGACGGCTCGGCCAAGTTCATCTGCTCCCTGTTGCGAAACGCCGCCGTCACCGACGCGGTCCACGACCTCTTGAAGCGCCGGGACGGGCTGATGCTGGGCATCTGCAACGGCTTCCAGGCCCTCATCAAGCTGGGCCTGGTCCCCTTTGGGGAGATCCGGGACACCGACGAGACCTGCCCCACCCTCACCTTTAATTTGATCGGCCGGCACCAGAGCCGGTATGTCACCACCCGGGTCTGCTCGGTGAACTCCCCCTGGATGGCGAAGAGCCGGGTGGGGGACCTGCACACTGTGGCGATCTCCCACGGGGAGGGGCGGTTCGTCTGCACCCCGGAGACGCTGGCTACCCTCACCGCCGGAGGCCAGGTGGCCACCCAGTACGTGGACGCCCAGGGGCGGCCCTCCATGGATATCGAGGCCAACCCCAACGGCTCGGTGGCCGCCATCGAGGGGATCTTCTCCCCCGACGGCCGGGTGTTCGGCAAGATGGGCCACTCCGAGCGGCGGGGGCCCTGGGTGGGCCGGAACATCGCCGGGGAGAAGGACCAGAAGCTGTTCGAGGCCGGGGCGGAGTACTTCCGCTAAACCGCCCAAAACAGAGAGAAAACCGGGGGAAAGGGCCCAATGAGGTATAAAACCGTCCTCTTTGACGGGGACAACACCCTGTTCGACTTTGACGCCGCCGAGGCGAAGGCCATCTGCCGCACCATGGCCGACCGGGGGCTGGAGCCCACGCCGGAGCGGGCGGCCCTCTACGCCCGGATCAACCGGGCGCTGTGGGACGCCCTCTACCGGGGCGAGGTGACCCGGGACTTCCTGGTGGTGGAGCGGTTCCGCCGCCTGGGGGCCGCCCTGGGGTGGTCCGGCGACCCGGCGGCCTGGAACCGGGCGTATGAGGCCGCGCTGGGGGACTGCGGGGACCTGATCCCCGGGGCGCTGGCGGTTTTGGAGCGGCTCAGGCCCCACTGCGTCATCGGCCTTGTGACCAACGGCCTGAAGGCGACCCAGCGCCGCCGCCTGGGCAACAGCTCCCTCACCCCCTACCTGGACGGGGTGTTCATCTCCCAGGAGCTGGGGGTGAACAAGCCGGAGGCCGCCTTCTTCCAGACCGCCATGGCCGCCCTGGGGGCGGACCCCGCCGCCACCGTGGTGGTGGGGGACGACCTGCTCAGCGACATTCAAGGGGCGGTGAACGCCGGGCTGGACAGCATCTGGTACGCCCCCAAGGGCGGCTCCAGCCCCCTGCCTACCTATCAGGTGCGGGCTCTGGAGGAGATCCCGGCCCTGGTGCTGGGGGAAAATTGAACATTTTTTTCGCAGACAGGGGTCCCCGCCGCGCCATAGCGCGGCGGGGACCCCTGTTTTTCGCCCCGGCACATTTTTGGAATGAATTTTCAAAAAATACAGAAAATTCCAGGAAAAGGATACATTTTGAAAGTCCTGGCCGGCGGGGCAGACGGGGCGTTACGGGCGGTGAGACAAAAATTTTGCGCCGCCGAACAAAAAAATTGGGCAAAAAGCCCAAAAAGGGCTTGCAATTTCCCCAGCGTTGTGCCATAATGTGTACGTAAAATTGGGTGAGTTGGGTGTATTATGCCCTTTTTTAGAAAAGCACCCAAGATACGGGCAGGATCTACCAGAGCGCATACCATATTTGGTGGAAATTTTGGGCATCCCCCATACGACAGAAAGGAGGTGAGGATCATGGAAGCGGGCGCGGAAGGCTTGAGCAACGGCTTGGACGTGAAGTGGAAGACGCTGGGCGCGCGGATCATCAGCGGCATTTTGACCGCCTCTATGATCCTCTCCCTGTTTGTCACCCCGGTGGCCGCCGCCACCGGGTCGGCCCAGTCCGGCCAGAGCGACGTCTACACCACCGACCAGGACACCCAGCCCACCACCCCGGACGAAGAGCCCCCGGAGGACGACGCGGAGTACCAGGTCCCCCTGGTGCTGGACAAGAGCTCCATCGGCTTCACCGAGGATATGCGGACCGTCCAGGTCACCGCCACGGTCACCGACATCCGCTACCTGGGCGCGCTGGAGGACCTGAACGAGTTCGCCGCCTTCTTCTCCGACGCCATCGACCTGGACAACTGCGCCTACCTGACCTCCAATCTGAAAGAGGCCATCGGCTCCATGAGCGAGGTCCAGCGGCGGAGCTACCGGGGCCAGGCCGTGGCCAAGCTCAAGGCCCAGGAGCGGTTTGTCTGGAACACCGTCTACGACGGCTTTGACTATAAGGACTACCTCCAGATCGAGCCCATCAGCTGGAGCGTGCGGGACGCCACCGAGGAGAGCGCCCCCAGCATCCGCTGCACCGTGGAGATCACCTGGGTGGGCCCCACCAGCGCCGTGGCCCAGGTCCAGCGGAGCCCCGCCGCCGCGTCCTCCTCCGGCGCCGCCTCCTCCATCACCCCGGACGCCGACAACATCCAGGACCTCCTGGGGGCCACCGACTCCACCACCTCCGGCACCAAGAGCATCTATGACGAGTCCCAGGAGGTCCAGGACTTCCTCTACGAGATGTATAAGGAGGGTCTGCTCCAGGCCAACGCCGACTACGACCTGACCCCGCTGGAGGAGCGGGCCAGGGCGGAGGGCCTTATCGTAGGCGACGACGGCGCCGTGGAGGCGGACGTCACCGAGATGCTGACCCAGAGCGGCGACCAGGGCTTCTCCCTGCTGGCCGGGGAGACCGCCGCCCCCGGCGCTGACGACCAGGGCTTCTCCCTCCTGACCGGGGAGACCGCCGCCCAGCCCGCCGACGACCAGGCGGACGACCTGCGGGCGCTGAACGACCAGCTGGTCGACCAGCAGACCCAGGCCGACGGGGCGGAGGATACCTATTATAATAATAGTAACAGCGAGACGGCCCAGCCGGAGACCCCCGCCGGGGAGGCCGAGGCCGTGGAGCCCGCCGCTGTGGAGGCCGAGGCCGGGGAGGCCCCCGCCGAGACGGCGGCCGCCTCTGACGATACCTATTATAATAACAGCGAGATCGCCGAGCCCGCCCAGGCCGAGCCGGTGGCCGACCAGAAGGTGGAGCCCGCCCTGGAGGCGGACGCCGCCCCCGCCCCCGGCGAGGAGGCCGGGGCTCCGGCGGCCCTCTCCGCCGACGTGGGGGAGAGCGTCCCCGTCTCCGCCGACGCGGATAACGGCATCCTGCCCATCTCCACCGGGACCGACGACATTATGCCCATCTCCGCCCCGGCCCAGGAGGCCGCGGCGGATCCCGCCGCCCCCGCCGCCCAGGCGGAGGAGAGCGAGGCCGTGCCCGCCGCCGACCCCGCCGGGGAGGCGAGCGTTCAGCCCGCCGCCGATACCTATAATAATAGTGACGCGTCGGAGGGCGCCGGGATCATCAGCGGCGACGACCAGATCACCAGCGCCAACGCCGGGACGAGCATGGAGGAGCTGTTGGCCTCCCTGGGCGGCGGCGGCGCGGCACAGAGCACCGTCATCGTGCCCCAGTCCGGCGGCGTCTCCGCCGGGAGCGGCTCGGAGTTCCAGGCGCTGGACAGCAAGCTGACCCGGGACGAGGCGGCCAAGTACGGCGAGGACTCCGTGGTGCGGACCGCCGTCCTCACCCCCGAGATCACCGCCTCCGGCTCCATGAACTACATCGCCTACTTCAGCGTGGAGGTGCCCAGCGCGGACCTGGTCACCTACGGCATGGCCTACTACATCGGCTCCGCCACCATCCCCCAGCTGCCCGGGGACAGCGACACCCAGACCGACGTGGACCAGAAGGAGCCCGACGCTGACGCCCCCGACGAGGAGGAGGAGCAGGCGGAGGATCCCACCGACAACGACGCCCCCGACCCCGGCGTGGAGAACTCCGCCAACGCCATCTCCACCATCTCCGCCGCGGCGGCCGACCCCACCGAGGCGGAACTGCGGAACTACGACCTCCACCCCGAGACCTGGTTCAACCTGAATAACCGGGGCCCGGGCATCAGCAACGACCCCACCGCCGCCAGCACCGACCCCAACGAGGTGTACTACATCCGCGTCTTTGTGGAGGAGGCCGCCGGGGAGCAGGGCCGCTACGACGTGTCCGCCTACCTGAAGCGCGGCCTGGAGAAGAGCAGCCGAGGCGTCTGGAACACGGGGGCGGCGGTGATCTACTCGGTGCTGGATCCCCGGGTGGCTACCATCAGCCCCAGCGGCGTCATCACCCCCCTGCGGGAGGGGCGCACCGCCGTCTACGCCAAGAGCCAGGACATGGGCGACCTGGACATCTACGCCGTGCTCCAGCTGGAGGTCCGCAGCCGCTTCTATCTCAGCAGTGGCGCCGCCCTCACCGGCAACCCCGCCGACCGCTACACCCCCAAGCTGGCCATCCCCATGATCAGCAGTGGCGACAACCACTCCCTGGCCCTGAAGGCGGACGGCACCGTGTGGGGCTGGGGCAACGCCCCGGAGGGCACCTACGCCCTGGGCGAGGATCACAGCCAGCTCAGCTCGCCCGCCACCATCAACGTCAAGAGCGCCAACGGCATCTCCGCCCCCTTGAGCAACATCGTCATGGTGGCGGCGGGGCTGAACTTCTCCCTGGCCCTGGCCGCCGACGGCCACGTCTATGGTTGGGGCTCCAACGTCCGGGGCCAGACCGGCGTGGGCGAGGACCCCGGCACCACCGGCCGCTCCATCCAGAACCCCACCCTGGTCTCCGGCGTCCGCCTGGCGGACGGCAGCCCTGATCCCAGCGACCCCAACACCGACGCCAACGGCCACCTGTGCCACATCGTGGCCATCTCCGCCGGGGCGGATCACGCCCTGGCCCTGGCCGCCGACGGCACCGTCTACGCCTGGGGCAACGGGACCCAGGGCCAGCTGGGCGTGGACCCCTCCACCCTGACCAACAGCACGGAGCAGGGGGGCGACAACTTCCAGTACAGCGTCTCCCCGGTGGTGGCGCGGAACGACAAGGGCGAGCCCCTGCGGGGGATCGTCTCCATCGCCGCGGGCGGCTCGGTCTCCGTGGCCCTGAGCTACGAGGGCAGTATCTACACCTGGGGCGACAACCGCCAGGGTCAGCTGGGCATCAACGCCGACCCCAACGCCGGCGGCAGCGGCAACGAGAACTTCTACCGCGACAGCGCCCAGCAGGTGACCATGGGCCAGCCCTACGGCGGCGGCGCGCCCAACACCAACCAGAGCAACGGCTACCTGGCCATCGCCGCCGGAGGCCAGAGCGCCACCACCCAGAAGAGCTACGGCCACGTCCTGGCCATCCGGGCGGTGCTTACCGACAAGGTGGACAGCACCCTGGTCTACGGCTGGGGCGCCAACGGCTACGGTCAGGTGGGGGACAACTCCGCCGCCCCGGAGGCCAGCCAGGTGGAGCAGACCCACGTCCTCCTGCCCACCGAGGTCCGCTACCGCACCTCCTACGCCGACGAGGACGGGCTCTACTACATCGGCAACCGCACCGTCAGCGTGGCCGCCGGTACGCTCCACTCCCTGGCCATCGTCCAGAACCGGCCGGAGGGCGTCACCAACGACAGCCAGGACGTGTACTACACCTACGGCTGGGGCTATGACGACCGCGGCCAGCTGGCCCAGGGGGATGCCTCCGGCAACGTGAACACCTCCGACGGCGGCGGGGACAGCCAGCGGCGCAGTCCCATCCAGCTGCTGGCCAAGGCCCCCGTGGAGGACGGCGCGGGCAACCAGATCAACACCTACGTCACCGACTCCGCCGGGGTGGCCGCCGGCAACGCCTACTCCATCTACTGGGACATCAACGGCGAGGTCTTCGGCGCGGGCTACAACTTCACCTATCAGCTGGGCGCCGCGCCCACCCTCACCAGCACGCCCGACGGAAAGGGCGGCTTCCTCAGCGACCACCAGGAGACGGTCAAGCTCCCTGTCCGGGTGGGCTACGGCGTGAGCCAGAACCTGATCTACGACAAGATCTGGGTCTTCACCACCATGACCGACGAGGACACCGACGAGACCTCCACCATGCTCACCGCCCGCTACGCCGTCCAGCCCGAGACGGTGCCCCAGGCCGGTGACCCGGGTGATCCCGCCAACGGCATCCCCGCCGACTGGGACATCGCCTCCAACGTGGCGTCCATCCCCGTGTCCAAGCTGGTGCAGAGCGGCCCCACCGACAAGACCAAGGACGAAAACCTGCCCATTTGGGACACCGAGAGCGGCCAGCTCAGCGAGGACCAGTATGACGCGCTGTACGACGTGACCATGCAGTACAACCTGACCCTGACCGACCAGCAGTACGCCGTGGTGTTCAAGGACGGGGTCAAGCGGTACTACTCCGTGGGCTTCAACATCTCCGAGCGGGACCGGGCCGTGCCCAGCGCCGAGGACAGCTCCATGCTCTACGGCTACGTCCACGAGGACGAGGCGCCCAACGTGGACATCGTGGACACCAAGGACAAGCAGGAGCCCTATCCCACCCTGACCCGGAACAACGCCGTGCTTCTGCCCACCGAGCTGAAGGACGTCTATAAGGTCGTGGGCATCGTGGAGGACGCCATCGACTGGGAGGAGAACGGCATCTACGCCGGCAAGGTCAAGGTGACGGTGGAGGACGCCAACAACTTCGCCACCCCCATGGTCAGGGCGGGGGAGAACTTCACCGTGGCCCTGAAGTCGGACGGCACCGTTTGGGCCTGGGGCGACAACTCCTACGGCCAGCTGGGCGCCGGCTACACCTATGAAGAACTGCCCTACGCGCCCTACCCCATGCGGGTGGCCGGGGTCGGCCCCCGGGACGGCGCGCCCATCATGCAGCGCCTTACCTTAATTAAAGAGGTCGCCGCCGGGGACAACTTCGCCCTGGCCCGGACGGCGGACGGCTCGGTCTACGCCTGGGGCGACAACTCCAGGGGCCAGCTGGGCCAGAACGAGGACATCTACCTGCGCTACGACGCCTCCGGCGACGAGGTGGACGTGGAGATCGACCCCGACGCCCTGGCCGCCCTGCGGGGGAGCTGTTATCCCATCCAGGTCACCGCCGGGACCAGCGCCGAGGACAGCGGCAGTGACTACCTCATGGGCGCCACCGCCATCGGCGCGGGCGGCAGTCACGCCCTGGCCGTGGTGGGGGATATGGGCTGGGTCTATGCCTGGGGCGACAACAGCCGCGCCCAGCTGGGCACCGGGTACACCCCCGCCGCCATCGGCGATCTGCGCACCTACCCCGACCACGTGATCCAAAACCGCAACGGCGAGAGCGCCGAGCAGAAATACCTCACCGACGCCATCAGCGTCACCGGCGGCACCTGGAGTTCCTACGCCATCGGCCCCTTCCCCTACGCCAGTTCCGGCAGCGGCGCCGCCCAGGGGGACAGCACCTATGTGGCCGTTTGGGGCGACAACCGCTGGGGCCAGCTGGGCGTGGGCCCCATTGAGAGCAGCCAGATCGACGACGAATACTACCAGACCACGGTGGCCTATATGCGCCGCAAGACCGGCGACGGCGGCGAAACCGACCTGGCCGACGGCATCACCCAAGTTGCCGCCGGCGAGCGCCATGCCGTGGCCATGACCACCGGCGGCATGATCTACGCCATGGGCGATTACAGCTACGGCCAGCTGGGCAAGGTGGGCGCGCTGGACAGCACCAACGTGGGCTACATCGGCTACGCCAACACCCTCAGCGACGAGAAGGGCACCATCAGCGACGCCCTGGGCGTGGCCGCGGGGAAGTACCACACCGTGATCCTCCGGGGCAAACGGGCCGGCGACGAGAACGACCCCGGCCCCATCACCAGCAGTTACATCCAGGTGATGGGCACCAACACCAACGGCCAGTTGGGCCTGCCCGCCGTGGACGAGGACGGCTACTACCAGAGCCAGAAGCTGGGCGCCGTCAATTCCGGGGAGAGCTACCAGACCATCCGCACGCCGGACAGCGCGGAGGGCGTGGTCATCGCCCTGGCCGCCGGCGGGGCCCACACCATCGCCCTCACCGACCTGGGCGAGGTGCTGGCCTGGGGCAAGAACGAGTCGGGCCAGCTGGGGGAGATGTCCCTGGTGGACCGGGGCGGACCCGCCACCAGCCAGGAGACCGGCATGGCCAGCCAGGCCGGCTTTGACGAGGCGTACATCCCCACCGCCTCCGGCGTGGTGAACTACGGCGGTGCGCTGAAGTTCGGCGTGCGGATGGAGACCTGGCGCAACGGCGCGCGCTGGGACGACCTGGGCGACGGGGACTACAACCAGTGCGAATACACCCTCTGGCCCAACCTGCCCACCAACCTGGGCACGGACCCCAACGCCGCGGAGAGCGCCGGGAAGACCCTGCCCTACCCCCTGAAGAAGACGGTGGAGGCGGGCAACGGCAACTACACCCACTACGACGGGACGGATATCCCCGGCGGCAGCTACAACATCTGGTCCAAAGCCGATGGCGAGGACTGGAAGGACACCGGCGCCGAGGTGAAGGTGACCAAGGGCGTGGACTTTGAGGCCCACCCGGCCATCATCAACTTCTTCAAAGTCGAATTCGACGTGGTGAACTCCAACACCACCAACACCGCCGCCCCCGCCATTGAGGCGGAGTACACCGTGGGCGGCATCACCAGCACCATCCACAACGGCGACAGCGTCTGGGGCGGCGGCACTCTGGTGCTGAAGGCCATGGGCGCCGGCGGCGAGGACCCCAATTACACCTACACCTGGACCACCGTCCCCACCCTGGCGGACGGGGAGTACGAGGTCGCCCTCCAGCCCAGAGAGGGACAGCAGGCGGTGTTGGACGGGATCTTCACCATCCCCACCCTGATGAGCCAGATCCAGATCCACTGCTCCATCTACACCCCGCAACTCTTTGACGTCACCCTGAACATCCGCAAGGACAACGGCCCGTGGTCCAACAGCGGCAAGCTCCTCTTCCTCAAGAGCGACTACCGCACCGTCCAGCTGCAGCCGTCCGCCGACGGCAGTAGCGCCTACGTCCCCGTGGTGTGGAACGAGACGGACGAGATCTGGGAGAAGGTCCAGCTGCCCGAAGGGGAGTACACCATCTGGGAGTACAAGAGCGACTGCTACGATACGGACGGGAACCTCCAGCTGAACCTCTGCTACGAGAGCCCCCACGTCATCCAGGTGGAGGGGCAGGACGCCACCGATGACCTGGACTACTATACCTTAAATATCGCCACCAAGCCGGTGGGCGGCGTGTCCATGGCCTATGTGGTGGTCAACTACGCCTCGGTGACCGATGACGACGGGGAGGACAAATACGCCCCCCTGAACAACTGGCGTCTGCAGGACGTGGTGATGCGGGACGCGCCGCTGATGGTCCAGGCCATCGGCACAGTGGCCTCCGGCTTCTTCACCGGCCGGGTGAACTCCACCTGGACCGTGGGCCCGCAGAACACCAACGCCCAGACCGGCTTTACCGAGATCCCCAACCGGGACGGCACCCTGCCCAACCGCCAGCAGCAGCTCCGGGGCACCACCGCCACCCAGATCTACAAGGCCAACGGCTACGGCGTGGATCTGCTGGTCACCATGGACGGCATGGTGGGCACCGACCCCACCTTTGTCAGCCCCATGGAGATCCAGGTCACCGTCAACGGCGAGCCGAACCCCGCCGCCATCAGCGGCTACCGCTTCTTCGCCGAGAGCCAGAACGGGCGGAGCGGCGTGTCCGGCCAGCGCACCTGGGCCAGCTATGAGTTGACCAACCAGGGCGACGGGATCTTCTACGCCCCTGACGGACTGCCCCGGGATCGGTACATGATCTACGTCCAGTACCCCGCGGAGAAAGGCAAGAGCGTCAAGATCCCCGTGAAGATGAGCGACTTTACCCTGACCCAGACCGGCTACACCACTGCGGCCTACCCCAGCGGCCTGGATCCCGAGGTCGCCCCCCTGGAGATCCCCCTGCGCCAGGTCAAGTATCAGATCCAGGCGCAGAACAACGCGGCCTCCGGCGCCTCGGGCACCGAGGGCTACGTGCAGGTCATCAGCGGCATCTCCTCTGACGCGGCCTGGGCGTGGGACTATCAGTTGCAGCCGGGCGAGGCGGATAACCATTCCGGCACCGTCCACGGCGAGCTCCACAATGGCCACACCCACCTGGGCACCATCATCGCCGACCCGGACAACCCCGACCCCGAAAAGCAGACGGTGGTGGTGAAGAGCATCAAGGTCACCGGCGGCCAGACCGCCGATGGCAGTTTCATCGTGCCCACGAACAACCTGATCTCGGTGCAGGCCATGGGCGACCACGCGGACACCTTTATCATCAGCGCCGAGTGGGTGACCGACAGCGCCGATAAGTACCACAACACCAGCGACCTGCCCGCCGGCACCCCGGTCACCGTCAGCACCGACCCCAGCTACCACGTGAACCTCCCGGCCACCAGCGGGACCTACGACCCCACCTACGATGTGGCCTGGGACTATGACAACAACACCTTTACCGGCACCTTCAGGCCCAAGGGCATTTCGGGCAACCTGGAGACGGAGGCTCTGCCCCTGGAGACCCTGAATCAGCTGACCATCGGCTTTGTGGGCTACGGCAACACACAGAGCGGCAGTTACGGCCAGGTCCAGCTCACCTCCCTGGAGATGCTGCCCCAGGAGGAGGACGGGGACTTCTACGCCTCTATCCTGGCCAAGGGCGGCGGCTACCTGCTGACATTGGCGGCGGACACGCCCGCCCCCATGGGCGGCGCCATCCAGAGCCAGGTCATCGTCCCCGGCCGGGAGCTGGCCAACTGGGAGGCCGGCGCGCCCAAGCTGGACGCGCTCTCCCTGGGCAGCAGTATCGAGCTGATCACCGGCGACACGGTGGACATCGTGGGCAGTATCGAGACGTACATCCCCGACTACCGCCTGGCCTACTACTCCGCCCACCCCGACTATTACCGCAACACCACCCTGGGCGGGGACGCCATGGAACAGCCCTACATCCAGACGCCGCCGGAGAAAGTGGACGGCGCCGAAGTGGACGAGATGGGAACGCCCATCCAAGTGGTCAACCCCGACCGCTATGTGCAGACCGGGGTGGGTGAGGACGGCGCTCCCATCTACCGGGACTTCTGGCAGGACGCGGAATTGACGCTGACCACCTCCAACCCCGACGTGGTCAGTGTGAAGGACTATACCTTGACAGCTATGGGCCAGAGCGGCTGGGCCACCGTGCGGATCTACAACACCGTCACCGGCCGGTCGGCCATGCTCCGGGTCCACGTGCTCAACGTGGAGGACGCCACCGGCGACGGCCACGAGAGCGAGTGGGCCTATAAGTCCACCCCCATGGTGGCCTATGGCGACAACTTCTCCGTGGCATTGAAGGCGGACGGCACCGTGTGGGCCTGGGGCGACAACGCCCAGGGCCAGCTGGGCGTGGGCTACGCCCCCGAGGTGCTGGCCTATTCCGAGGCGCCCATGGTGGTGCGCTGTTACGACGCCGCCAACGACGCCACCCCCACCCTGCGGAACGTGGTGGCCATCGCCGCCGGGGCGGATCACGCCGTGGCCCTCACCCGGGACGGGCAGATCTACGCCTGGGGCGACGACAGCTTTGGCGAGCTGGGCGTGGCCCGGGAGGACTTCCCCTACACCGAGACCACCGTGGTGGACGGCGTCAACACCGAAGTCGTAGTGGGCTACGGCAGTTACTTCGCCACCCCCGCCCAGGCGGACAACATCTCCGGCCAGGTGGTGGAGATCGCCGCCGGGGACGGCTTTACCGTGGCCCGCACGGAGCGGGGCACCGTTTGGGCCTGGGGCCGGAACGACAAGGGCCAGCTGGGTGTGGGCTACCGGGGCGACGTGCTGGGCGCGGACGCCGTTCGGGAGGAGAACCTCCTGCGGGTCACCGAGCCCAGCCTGTTCACCGACCTGTTCCAGACCATCTACCAGCTGGACCCCGTGAGCGACGCCGCGGAGCTGGCCGCGTTGAGCGCGCGCTATCAGCGCCCCGCCCAGGGCCTCTACCTGGACAGCTACTACCTCTATGTGAAATACCTCCGGGATCTGAGTATCTTCGTGGCCCAGCAGGGCGGCGGCCTGACGAGTGCCGGCGCGCTGGAGATGATGTACGACAACAGCGGCGCGCTCATCGTGCCCCTGGAGGACTACCGGGGCAACGAGATGCCCACCATGGAGACCTACATCCTGGCCCTGGAGCTCTATGACGAGATGCAGAAGTATCTCCAGGAGACCCACAACACCTGGGTGAGTCTGCCCGGCACCGCCGAGGACTACAAGGCGTTCCACCGCTTTACCCCCGTGGCCAACGCCAAGGTGGACGGGCGGATCGTGTTCAACACCCAGTGGGAGCTGGCCCGGCCCACCTACACCGGGGTCAAGTGGTCCTACGAGGACTACCAGCGGGCCAAGGCCGAGTACGACCAGCGGCAGCTGGACGGCACCTGGGTCAGCGTCAACGGCGCCTACGCCAGCGGCCTGGGCGGCGACGTGTTGGAGGGGGAGCCCACCTTCGCCCTCTATACCGCCGTGCCCCAGCAGGTGATGGAGGGCGAGGCGGCCAGCAAGGGCTACTACCTCAGCGAGATCATGAGCATCAGCGCCGGCCGGGCCCACGTGATGGCCCTGCGGAAGGACGGCGCCCTGTTCGGCTGGGGCGACAACACCTACGGCCAGCTGGGCCGGGGCGTGGACAGCACCCTGGCGCGCAGTGACAAGTTCGACTGGCAGGACCGGGACGGCCTCTACACCCGGGGCCAGAAGGCCGACGACGCCGTGGGCGCCACCTTCACCTACCGGGTGCCCGTGCGGGTCAAGGTGGGCCAGATCGTGGGCGCGATGAAGAGTGAATCGTCCGCGCAGGACAACGCGCTGGGCAACCTGGTCAACGTGATGGAGGTGGCCGCCGGGGGGAACCACACCCTGGTCCTGCTGTCCGACGGCACGGTGGCCGCCTTTGGCGAGAACACCTATGGCCAGGTGGGCGACGGCACGGTGGCCCAGGTCACCTACGACGTGGCCGGCCTGGTGGACGGGACCAACGGCGAGCCGGAGGAGGACTGGGTCACCGCCCGGGATCTGGTGGAGGACCAGATCCGGGCGCGGCGCGTGCCCATGGCCGTCCAGGTCATGACAAAGGGCGGCCAGGTGCTGGGCCAGGTGACTGGCTCTGACGGCGCGGCCAACCGGGTGGTCCGCCTGGCCGCCGGCGGGGACGCCAGCGTGGCCATCGTCCGGGACACCGTGACGGTGGAGTTCGGCGGGCACACCACGGAGAACACGCTGATGGCCTGGGGCTCCAACATGGAGGGCCAGCTGGGCCTGGACGAGGTGGCGGACGACTGGGTCTCCGGCGAGCGCACCGCCTTTGTGGGCCACGCCCTCCAGGTACAGCAGGGCACCAGCACCAACACCAACCAGACCTACTCCGGCTTCACCCGGGCGGTGGAGGTGACGGCGGGCGGCCATCACATGGGCGCTCTGCGGAGCGACGGCTACGTTTGGGACTGGGGCGACAACACCTACGGCCAGCTGGGCGACGGCACCACCGACACCCACTTCGACGCCGTCCAGGCCGGCGACGGGGAGTCCAAGAGCCTGATCCTCAGCGAGTATCAGCGTATCGAGCCCGACGGCACCACCCATACCTATAACCAGCTGCGTCCCATGGGTGAGGAGAACGACACCGTGGCCCAGGACGCCTCCAACGACGGCACCAACGGCAACCCCAACATCCTCATCATGGGGGAGGGGGACTACCTGCGGCTGGACCTGGCCAACATCCTCTACGCCCACCGCACCGGCTTCAACCTGTACAGCGACGGGGAGAACCTCTCCATCCAGGACAAGCTGGACAAGGTGAAGGTGGGGGTCACCGACGACTCCTACTTTGAAGTCACGGACCTGGGCGGCAGCCAGTATGAGATCCGGCCCACCCAGCGCAGTGACGGCCAGAAGCTGGGCCTGACCAGTGTCTACATCGACTACGAGTTCGGCGGGGCCACCAACGCCGACCACACCGAAGACCCCGCCACCAGCAACATGATGGTCCTGCCCATTTGGGCCAGACATAAGCAGATCTACGACGGATCGGAGGGCTCCGACCCGTCCAACGCGCATATCTCCGCGGCCCCCATGGTGGCCGCGGGGGCGAAGCACGCCGTGGCGCTGGACTCCCTGGGCCGTGTGTGGGTCTGGGGCGACAACAGCCGCGGCCAGCTGGGTCTGGACAACCTGGGCCTGGACGGCGGCGCGGCCGTGCTGTACCAGGATCACCCCGTCCAGGTCACCCAGTTCCGCAAGATCGACACCGCCACCGGCCAGATCGTGGAGGCCGTGGCTGAAGGCGGCGGGCCCCTGACCTTCACCGCCGTGGCCGCCGGGGCGTACAGCACCTACGCCGTGGACATCGACGGCCGGGTGTGGGCCTGGGGCGACAACGACAAGGACCAGCTGGGCCGGGGCACCGACGACCGGTTCCAGGACTTTGAACCCCTCCAGGTCCGGGTGCGGGTGAGCAAGCTCACCACCCTGGGCGACGAGGTCATCACCAAGGAATATCTGAAAGAACTGCCCGGCGTGGGCACGCTGATCCAGACCTATAAGGACCGGGACAAGATCGTGGCCCTGGCCGCCGGGGACGGCTTTGCCATGGCCCTGTCGGAGAGCGGCTTTGTCTACGCCTGGGGCGACAACGCCGCCGGCCAGCTGGGCAACGGCGAGCGCAAGAAGGCCAGCGGTAACTACGCCCTGTGGGTGAGCAAGGGCAAATCCCCCAGCGACACCAACCATATGCGCGAGGCGGTGGGCATCGCCGCCGGAGGCTCCTCCGGCGCGGTCCTCTTCTCCAACGGCACCCTCTTTACCTTTGGACAGAACACCAACGGCCAGCTGGGCGACGGCACCGCTTACAACCGCTACTCCGCCGTCAAGGTCAGCGTGGGCGGGGCCAGCTGTTATGACAGCTCCGGCGCCGCCAACGGCAAGCCCGGCGTCAACCTCAACGACAAGAACGAAGCCTATCTGAACAAAGTGGTGGCTGTGGACATGGGCAGGACCCATGCCGCCGCCATCGCCCTGAACATCTCCAAGGCATCCGACGGCACCTTTATCACCAGCCCCGGCGTGTACGGCTGGGGCGGCAACGACCACGGGCAGATCGGCGCCATCGAGCTGGTCAACACCGACCAGTTGGACGGCGACGGCCAGCCGGTGAAGGTCGCCCAGTCCTACGGCGCCCCCCGGCGGATGATCGATTCCGGCGCGCGGCAGCTCAGCGCCGGGTTCAACGCCACCCTGGCGCAGGTGGAGAGCGCGCAGGTCCTTCGGGACAACCTGGTGAAGGGCACCAACTACGATCCCGTACAGCTCCTGGCCTGGGGCGACAACACCCAGGGCCAGCTGGGCAACTACGGCATCAGCAAGAACACCCCCAACGGCTCTCCTGTTGACTACGACAATACTGTGGCCCGGGAACTCGTCAACGAGATCCAGGTCACTGACCATACCTATCCCTACCACTGGATGCAGAAGGTCTCCACCTCCGCGGTGGGGGAGACGTTCATCGTCTTCGCCCGGGAGACCGGCACCGTCTTCGCCTCCGGCGACAACACCGCCGCCCAGCTGGGCGACTACACCCTCACCTCCTCCGAATACCCCGTGGTAGTGGGCAAACTCAGCTATGAGTCCCTGGCCGTCTACGGCACCGACCACAACGCCGCGGTCCACGACCTGGCCCCCCAAATCACCCTGATGGGGAGCGCCGCCGGCGCGGACAAGGCGATCTTCTACCTGGACGACAGCCACACCGGCTACGTGGTGGAAAAGGGCTTCAACCTGCTGGTCCACCAGCCCATCGCCGCCCTCAAGGCCGGCGAGCTGGAGTTCACCTCCCTGGACGAGAGCATCGTCCGGCTGGAGAGCGCCACGGACACCCGGGTGACCTTCGCCACCGCCTCGCCCATCAAGTACGGCAACACCTACATCCAGGTCTACGACCGGGCCACCGGCCGCACCCTGCTGCTGCGGGTGTCGGTGGTCCCGGCGACCACCGACAGCGGCTTTGCCACCGCCCCCATGATCGCCGCCGGGAAGGACCACGTGGTGGCGCTGAAGGCGGACGGCACCGTGTGGGCCTGGGGCCGCAACGACCAGGGCCAGCTGGGCGACGGCACCTTTATCGACCGCTCCTACCCCGTCCAGGTGAAGGACGGCGACGGCGATCCCTTTGACCGGGTGGTGGCCGTGGCCGCCGGGGACAACTTCAGCGTCGTCCTCCGGGACACCGGGGCCACCGGCGAGCTGGACACCACCGACGACCGGGAGGTCTATGTGGTGGGCGGTCTGAGCAGTATCACCACCAACCTGATCCACACCCCCAGCGAGGAGGAGCTGACCCAGATCCACCGGGCCAACTTCGCCAAGGTGATGAAGCTGTTCGGCAACGCCGAGCAGAACGTGCTGGCCTTCTACCAGGACGAGTCCGGGGCGTGGCTCCCCGCCGAGGGCGACCCCAACGACCTCGCCAACTCCATCGGCAACTACTCCAACGAGCTGGGCGACCTGGTCCGGGGCGTGGAGATCCGGGACGAGGCGGGCGACGCGGTGGTCAACACCACCGGCAGACCCCACCTGGGCGTGAACAACGGCCAGGCGTACACCGCCCTGCCCTACTCGGAGGAGATCGTCCGCTTCGCCGAGACGATGGGCTATACCCTCTACTACCTGCCCTACTACTTCTACACCACCGCCAGCGGGGACGACGGCGGCTTCTACATGGACCGGCCCGACCAGTGCCCCAACCCCAACCTGACCCACGACGGGCACTACCTGCGCCGGGAGGTCAAGCCGGAGACCCTGAAGTACCTGGGCCCCGCCCAGTTCCAGAACGACCCCGGCCTGACTTATCAGTACAACTCCCTCACCAACTCCGTCACCATCACCCTGGGGGTGGATCCCGCCACCGGTGAGACCCGCACCGTGACGCTGGATCAGGTGTACCTGAACACCCACACCGGCGAGGAGTTCCTGGTCTCTCAGGCGTTCATGGACTGGTACACGACCTGGACGGTGGAGACCATGGAGCGGCTGGAGGAGGGCAACCTCAGCCCCGAGAACCAGACCGACGTCCACTATTATATGTGGAGCCTGGACGCCAGCAAGGGCACCAACGAGCGCTGGGCGTACTTCAGCGTGATCACCCGAGATGTGGAGCGCTTCACCGGGCTGTTGCTGTGCGACTACCCGAACTGCGGGCTCCAGTACGACCCCTCCGACACCATCACCCCCGTGATCTGCAACGAGCCCGGCTGTGACAAGGTGGGCCAGCAGAACTTCCGGCTGATCTATGAGGACGCCCAGGACGTCTGGGCCGGGAAGCGGGTCCCCGCGGGCTATGAGACCCACTGGCACCAGCTGGCGGAGGGGGAGAACTCCTACCGCATCTGGCGCTGCCAGAACGACCACGTCTGGATCGAGTACTACGACAAGGCCGAGGACGTGGCCACCCCCGAGGTCAAACTGCTCACCGACGCCGACGGCGTTGCCATCGCCGACATCCTGGACGTGGCCGCCGGGGCGGATCACCTGCTGGCCCTCACCGCCGGGGGCGAGATCTACGCCGCCGGCGCCAACGGCCACGGCGAACTGGGCCAGAACACCACCCAGGCCATCGGCTCCGCCGTCAAGGTCAAGGGCTTCAAGGGCCGGGACACCCTGGACCACGTGGTGGACCTGGACGCGGGCGAGGGCTACTCCATGGCCCTGCTGGGCAACGGCACCGTCTACGCCTGGGGCGACAACAGCTATGGCCAGCTGGGCAACGAACTGGTGAGCGTCACCGCCGACGAGGCCCAGGGCGTCGCCAACTACTCCACCACCCCCGTGCAGGTGAACAGCGGCGACTACGCCCTGGACGGCAAGGCGGAGTTCCGCCTGCTCTCCGGCGTGTACGCCATCTCCGCCGGCCGCCGCCACGCGGTGGCGGTGGCCCGGGAGAACATTTGGGATCCCGCCCAGGCCGCCTACGTCCGCGGCTCCGCCCTCTTCAGCTGGGGCGACAACACCAGCGGCCAGCTGGGCGCCCTGAGCGCCTCCACCGCCGACCAGAGCTATGAGCCCTACGCCCGCAAGGTCCAGGGCTTTGCCGGCGAACACGTCACCGCCGTCTCCGCCGGCGGCGCCCACACCCTGGTCCGGGTGGTGGACGCCGGGGGGAAGGCGTCGGTGGTGGCCTTTGGCAGCAACGAGTTCCAGCAGTTGACCCACGGCGTCCTGCCCGACGGCTCCTCCAGCGAGGACAGCAACCACTACCGCACCGTGGTGCGGGGCGAGTGGGTGCGGACCAAGGCCGACGCCTGGATTTTGGACGAGGCCGCCCTGGTGGCCGCCGGCGGGGACTTCTCCGTGGTGATGCTGGAGAACGGCCGGGTGATGACCTGGGGCGACAACACCTACGGCCAGCTGGGCCTGGCCACCAACGGCGAGAGCGGCACCCGGGACACCCGGGACGAGCCCTACTTCGCCGGTGAGCACCAGGCGGAGCTGTGGGAGTTCAGCTTCACCGGGGCCAACGTGCTGGACAGCTCCGGCGCCAGCAGTCTCACCGAGCTGGTGCTGGGCTGGACGGCGGGGAATGACTACGCCACCATCAACACCCGGGCCGCCACCCGCTACCTCTACGGCGGCTTCAACCTGATCACCTCCGGGGTGGACACCTTCAAGAACGTGGACATCGCCGCGACCTACCCGAGCTACCGCTTCTACGCCACCGACCCCAGCGTGGTCAGCGTCCGCCAGCTGGCCGACGGCAGCTGGGTCATCCAGAGCGCCCCGCGCACCTACTCCTACTTCCAGAAGCTGGGCACCACCTCCGTCTCCGCCGTGGACGCCCAGGGCAACGTGATCGCCGTGTTCCGGGTGCGTATCAAGGGCACCGACGCCTCCGGCGCGTACCGGGTGGCCACCCCCATGGTGGTGAGCACGGAGTACGGCACCGTGGCCCTGCGGGCCGACGGCTCGGTGTACGTTTGGGGCACCTTCATCACCAAGGGCTACGGCGCCGCCGTCACCAAGCCCGCGGGCGGCCTGCCCGCCCACGGCGACCCCGCCAACCCCGTGCCTCAGGTGGTGGAGCGGTCTGTGACCTACACCACCCCCACCCGGATGTCCCTGGGCAACGCCAAGATCGTCCAGATCGCCGCGGGCAGTTACCACAACAGCGACGCCGACCACGGCAGTCACGTGGTGGCCCTGGACACCGAGGGCAACGTCTACACCTGGGGCGACAACACCTACGGCCAGACCGGCTTCTACCAGGCGGAGGACGCCTACTACAAGACCATCATCTACAACATCGTGGAGTACGGCCAGGTCCAGGGGGTGGAGAACGCCCCCGAGCGGTGGGATATCACCCGCAAGGTGCTCACCGGCTATACCGGCGCGCCCTTTAAGAGCACCGCCGCCGCCGATGACGCCACCTACGCCACCCAGGTGCTGGGCAGCTTCCAGAGCCTGAACGAGCACCTGGCCGCCCGGCAGCAGTGGTCGGCCTACGAGAAGGACGACCTCTACGACGCTCTGGCCGCCGACACCGGCTATCGGGGCCGCCTGGACATCCACACCGGCGCCTTTGAGGAGAACTTTGACCCAGACAACGAGCCCATGACCCTGCCCAGGATCGTGGCGGTGGCCGCCGGCGACCGGCACACCCTGCTGCTGGACGCCAACGGCAACGTGTGGGCCTTTGGTGACAACTCCCAGGGCCAGCTGGGCCAGGGGGACACCGGCAAGATCTACTCCGACAAGCAAAACACCATCCGGGACACCCGCACCTACCGCGACGGCGCGCGCTACACCCCCGTCAAGGTCGTCCAGGGCGTGGCGGCCAGTACCGACGCCTATCTGGACAACATTATCTCCATCTCCGCGGGCGGGAACTACTCCCTGGCCCTCCGGGCCGACGGCACCGCCTTCGCCTGGGGCGGCAACGAGTGGGGCCAGCTGGGCACCATCTCCACCGGCCGGGTGGCCGTGCCCACCGAGATCGGCGCCTCCACTGACCAGGACGCCACGGAGTACTACTTCAAGAACGTGGTGGAGATCTCCGCCGGGCGGGACCACTCCCTGGCCGCCGCCATCGTGGGCAAGAAGATCCCCGCCCCCGCGCCGGAGGAGGAGGGCGAGCCCAGCGCCGACACGCTGGAGATCACCACCCGCGCCTACGCCTGGGGCTCCAACTGGTACGGCAAGCTGGGCCTGGGTAAGTACGGCATGGAGTTCTATCAGCAGGTCGAGGTGGACAAGACCATGTCCGCGGAGGGCTACCTCACCAACACCACCCGGCCCACCACCGTCTACCTGGTGGACGAGGACACCCGGGTGCTCCAGGCGCCCATGGAGGGGGTCTGGCAGGTTTTGGCCGGGCCGGAGTACTCCATGGTCCAGGTGGCCGATATCCTCACCGTCCGGGAGGCCCAGCACCCGCCCCTGGCCGATCCCAACGACACCCGCTACACCGATGACCACCCCGCCCTCCGGGGCACGGAGTATCTGGACTCCCTGGTCTACACCTGGGGCCGCAATGACCAGGGCCAGCTGGGCCTTGGCTCCAAGATCGGCACCGAGCAGGTGGTCGTCCCTGACGACACCACCTTCCCCAGGAAGATGCTCAAGGGCGGCACCCTCTCCCGGGTGGAGGAGGTGGGCGGCGCGGAGCTGTCCACCTACGTGCGGGAGACCCTGGCCCTGGGCAAGGGGGAGCACACCTTCCAGACCGTCCAGGAGGACGGCACCGTCTGGTTCTCCGGCCGCAACAAGGAGCGCCAGGGCGCCGACTACACCGCCATAGAGCGCCAGGCCCTGACCCAGACGGGCAGCGGCACCTATTACAGCCTGGTCATCGGCGACGCCCGGGTGTATGACGAGCACGACACCTCCGACTCCGCCCAGCTCTACCCCACCAACAGCGGCGGCGCCTACCTCTGGCCGCCCGCCATCTCCACCCAGGAGCTGCGGATGCCCCGCTCCATCACCATCTACGAAGACCAGCTCCTCTACATCAACGAAGAGGACCTGTGGGAGGTCTTCAGCAGTGAGTTCAACCTGATCGAAGACGAGTTTGAGCGCCGCCTGCCCCCCGACGCGGTGATCACCTACACCTCCAGCGACGAGACCATCGCCCAGTTTGAATACGACGCGCAGAAGGGGATGTACTGTCTGCGGCCCACCAAGGAGGCCTACGGCCGTCTGATCATCACCGTCAACAACGTCCACGACAACTACCGGGGGGATTATGAGGTCATCGTCCTGCCCACCGAGAGCGTGGGCGAGGGTCTGCCTGTGGCCTCCGTCACCGTGAAGGCCGCCGAGAACGCCACCATCGCCCTCCAGGCCAACGGCACGGTGTGGATGTGGGGCCGGATCGGCCTGCGCCGCGGGCCCACCGACGAGCGGGGCAGTTACACCCTCTACTGGGATAAACGCCCCCACGGCACCAGCCGACTGGTGAACGGCAGTGACAAAGACCTTGGCATCGACGTGGAACTCAACCCGGTGTACTACGTGACCTACGAGTACCCCGTCCAGGTGAACTTCAGCTCCGTGCTCAGCGCCGGGGAGTACATCGTGGACATCGACGCCTACGGCCAGTCCCTCCGGAGCGACGGCGTGCAGAGTTTCATCGCCCTGTCCAACCTGGGCCGGGTCTACACCTGGGGCAACAACGACTACGGCCAGCTGGGCAACGGCACCTGGAACGACTACACCCGCTATATTGGCAAAAATGGCGGCTCCAGTTCCACCGACTGGAACCACTACCAGAACAGCCGCGACACCCTGACGCCGCAACGGGTCACCGGCTTTAACGCCACCGGGGACTACACCGGCCAGAACGACGAGGTCATCCTCTCCGTGGCCATGGGCGACGGTTTTGCCCTGGCGGCTTCCAACTCCGGCAAGGTCTACGCCTGGGGCCGGAACGACCGGGGCCAGATCGGCCAGGGCTATGTGGGCCAGTGGGAGTCCCGGGTCATCAAGACCCTATCCAGCTACTCCTACAACTACGACGACGCCATGCCCGCCGCGGGCACCATGGTCATCACCAGGCCCAAGCTGGTGCTGGGGATGCAGGGCCTGGGCACCCTTCAGCACGTGGCCCAGGTGGTGGCGGGCAAGGACCACGCCCTGGCGCTGCGCTCTGACTCCCTGGTTTACGCCTGGGGCGACAACACCCAGGGCGAGCTGGGCGACAACTGGGCCCGGGAGGGCGCGGACGCGGAGTCCCAGGCCAAGCAGCTCTACCACACCTATCCCGTCCTGGTCCGCTCGGGCGAGAGCGACGAGGACGCCTACTTCCTCCGCAACGTGGCCCGCATCGACGCCGGGGACAACTACTCCATGGTCATGACCCGGGATGGCCGGGTGTTCACCTTTGGCGACAACACCTACGGCCGCCTGGGCGTGGAGACCAACCGCAAGGGCGCCAGCCTGGTGGGCGGGCAGTCCCCCGTGCCGGTGGAGGTCCTCATCCGGGACGAGGCCACCGGCGGGATGGTCCCCCTGGAGGCCCGCCTGATCAACGCCGGGCCCAACCACGCCATGGCTCTGAGCGTGGACGCCAAGAACGAGCTGTACGCCTGGGGCAAGAACACCTTCGGCCAGCTGGGCGACGGCACCCAGGACGACCGCTCCACCCCCGTGCGGGTACTCCGCGGGGACAACGATATGACCTTCGCCACCGGGGCCGACCCGGTGGACGGGAGCGGCCTGTTCCGCTTCGCCAACGAGTTCTCCGGCGGCGAGGACTTCACCGTCATCGCCCGGGAGGACGGCCAGATCTACATGATGGGCGACGACAACTGGGGTAAGTACGACTACGACACGGGCGACCCCCTGATCCGGGAGGACACCCTGGTGCCCGACCGCTTTGGCAACGACACCGGCTGGCTCTACGTTTGGGCCAAGAAGACCACCGGCGCTGACGGGGACGTGTACGAAAAGCAGTCCAACGTCATCGACCTGGTCTACGCCGTCCAGCCCGACACCTACACCTTCCACATGATGGACGCGGCGGGCTCGGCCAGCTATCAGGACGGCCGGGATGAGGACCTGGTCCCCGCCACCTCCGCCAACGTCCAGTTCATCCCCTTCCGGGAGTTGTACCAGGACTACTACTACGCCTACTCCATCCGCTTCTCCGCCTACCGCACCCCGTTTGTCAAGACGGTCAACGGGGTGGAGAGCGTGGACACCAGCACCCTGTGGGTGGACTCCTCCGATCCCAGCGTGGCCGTGGCGGAGATCGTGCCCGGGGTGGAGGGCGGCATCCGCGTCACCACCACCGGCGTGGGCACCGCCAACATCTACCTCTACAACACCGCCGCCCCCGGCGAGCCCGACCAGGACGACGGCCACCGCCGCAGTGGGCCCTACACCACCATCTTCCGCGTCCGCTCCACCGAGCTCTCTCAGAGCGTCCGTGCCGCCCGAGAGGACGATCCGGCGGTCTTCGCCGGCATCGCCCCCGCCACCGCTGTGCCCATGGTGGCCTCCGGGCTGAACTTCACGGTGGCCCTGAAGGCCAACGGCACGGTGTGGTTCTGGGGCCGGGCCTACAACGGCAGTACCACCTCCAGCACCACCTACCCCGTTCAGGTCACCGCCTCCGGGACGCCCATTTTGGGCAGCCATGTGGCGGCCGGGACGAACCGGGCCATCGTCGCCGCCCAGGATGGGCGGGTCTACGTGGTGGACGGGGCCTCCGCCACCCTGCAGCTCACCGCCGCGGGCGGGGCCGCCCTCTCCGGCATCACCCAGGTGGCCGCCGGAGGCGCCACCCTCTCCTGGACGGAGAGCCGCGTGGGCGAGACGCCCACCCGCTCCACCCGGGACTGGTTCGCCGCGCTGGACGGCACCACCGGCGAGGTCTACGTGTGGGGCAACAACCTCTTCACCGAACTGCGTAAGAGCGGCCAGACCAGCCTGCTCTACGATCTGCCCTACCCGCAGAAGCTCCGGGCCGGTATGTCCCCCAGCCACACCGGGGAGGTCAAGGGCTCGGTGGGCCTGGAACACAACATCTACCTCACCAACATCGTGGAGATCAAGGGCGGCTACGCCTCCTTGTACCTGCTGAGCCAGGAGGGCAAGGTCTATGTGGTGGGCCAGGGCGATTTGCGCTCGCAACACCTGAACGACAACGGCGACGGCTCTCTGGACACCGCCCACATGGACAACGGCGCGGTCTCCCTGGCGGGCGACGGGGTGCGCAACAGCCTCCTGGGCGCCGGGCGGGACGGGCGCACCTACACCGTCAAGGAGTATAACCCCTACCCCGTGGCCGCCGGCGGCACCGACGTGGGCCAGCTGGACCACGTGCTGACCTTGGCCGCGGGCAAGTACCACGCCCTGGCCCTGACCAGCGAACTGCTTTGGGACGCGGAGGCGAGCACGGCGGAGCAGGCCGTCTACTACAAGAGCCACGACCTGGTGAGCTGGGGCGACAACAGCTACGGCCAGCTGGGCCGGAACGACCTGGTCTCCGCCCCCGCCCCCGGGTATGTCACCGCCCTGACCAACACCAGCTCCGGCGTGGACGCCGCCACCGGCAAGAACACCCAGGTCCTGCGGATCTACGCCGGCGGATACAACTCCGGCGTCATCTACGACGGCGACCAGGACTACGCCACCGTGGCGCCGGAGGACAACTTCGCCTTCATTTGGGGCAAGAACGCCAACCAGAACATCGGCAACGTGTACGCGGACGCGTCGGTGGACGGCGTGCCCGCCCCCGTGCTCACCGCCCAGCGGCCCCTGCGGGGCAACAGCCGCAACGCCCTGAGCCTGAGCGGCGAGAGCGACCCCGCGCCGCGGTACGCCGGGTATTGGAACCGGCCCTATATGCTGGCCTTCGGGGAGAACACCACCGTGGGCGTGCAGGCGGAGGGCTCGGTTTGGGCCTGGGGCTCGGACACCAACGGCGCGCTGGGCAACTACGGCGACACCGGCGCGGAGCAGGGCAGCCTGTACGGCACCACCAGCGCCAATATGCCCGTCCAGGTGGGCAAGGAGGACTTCTACGACCTCCAGGTGGATGACGCCACCCTGACCACCTACCTCATCTCCGGCACCGACAACGCCTACGCCCGCTTCTACACCCACACCGTGGAGATGGCGCAGAGCACCCTGTTCAGCCACTCCGCCGTGACCCTCACCACCTCCGACGGCGACGGCACGGCCACCTCCTATGTGGAGTGGCCCATGAAGTGGTACAACGACGTGGACGCCCAGCTGCCCTTCGCCCAGCAGAGGGTGACCCTCCAGCCCATGCAGTATCTGACGGTGGATCTGACGCAGATGTTCATCCGGGCGGACTGGGGCTACAACCTACGGACCGACCTGTTTGACGACGTGGGCGCCAACTGGGCGAAGATGGCGGTCAAGAGCATGAATACCGACCTTGTGACCCCGCGCTTCCACGACTTCAAGGTCCTGGACGGCCAGGGCAGACCCGCCGAAGCCACCACTCTGGTGGGTTCGGATGTTGTGGCGCTTACCGACGCCGCCGTGACCGACAACGGCGACGGCACCTTCTCCTACATCGACGCCTCCGGCATCGCGCGGCCCTGCTATCCCACCAAGGTGGACCTGGTGCCCAACCGGGTGAACATCGGCGCGGGCGGCCAGGTGACGGTGGTGTTCCAGGACCTGGAGCACAAGGCTCAGGCCCTGGTGATGCTGCGGGTCATCCCCGCCTATGACGAGGACGCCGTGGACCAGTCCTACCTCCTGGACCACCTGCGGGATAAGACCGCCGCCTCCGGCGAGGGGGCGGAGGAGGCCGTCACCGTGGAGGCCACCGACAACAACCAGAAGCTGGTGGCCCTGCCCAAGGTGGCCGCCGGCGGCGACCACTTCCTGGCCCTGAGTTCCGACGGGGCGGTCTACTCCTGGGGCGGCAACTTCCGGGGCCAGCTGGGCACCGGGACCACGGCCAACCGGGTGGAGGTCAACAAGTACGCCGACTACCTGGGCAACATCGAGCCCAACGGCTACACCGGCTCCTCCTCCTGGCGGCACAGACTGGGCGACAACCAGAGCATCCGCTCCAACAACGGCCAGACCGCCATCCTGGGCTCCATCCACCAGGACAGCCCCCAGCAGATCCCCGCCAGCTACTTCGGCGGCGCCCCGGTCATCGACCTGGCCGCCGGGGACGAGGCGTCCATCGCCGTGAACGCCAAGGGCGTGGCCTATCAGTGGGGCTGGAGCTTCACCATGATGCAGAACGACGAGAACTGCACCAACAGCAGAGGGTACTATGACCACTACGCCCGCATCCTCATGTACCCCAGGCCGGTGCAGATCTCCGGCTGGCCCACCAACATCGTGAAGGTGGGCGTGTCCTCCCATGTGGATCTGAGCGACTGGCGCTCCACCTGGCCCTCGGCCAGCGCCAACCTGGGCAACCAGGTGGCGGTGTACTACGGCCTGAGCGCGGACGGCCATCTCTACCAGAAGTATGAGTATGGCACCATCAACAACTCCAGCGGCCAGAACGAGGTCTCCGGCAGCAGCGGGTTGAGCTACCACACCGTCAGCCGTATGATGGTGGATCAGGACGGCAACGCCCTGTCCCACATCATCGACTTCGCCGTCAGCGAGAACGTCCTGGTCGCCCTGGCCGCGGACGGCTCGGTCTACTATCAGGACATCGCCTACAACGGCAGCGCCACCGCCTACGCCTCCGGGTATAACAAGGTGCGGGGCAACGTCCTCCAGCACGTCTACAACGTCGCCTTTGAAGCCGCCGGGCAGGCCGACCACACCGGCGAGGACTTCTACCAGCGGAACATCACCTCCGTCTCCGCGGGAGACGGGCCCATCTACATGACCCGGGAGCAGAAGGCCCTCTACGGGGCCGCCGCCGGGGCGATCCAGACGGGGGCCGATGTGGTCGCCGCCGCCACCGGCGCGACCCAGGACGCCGCCACCGGCCGCTACCCCTTCCAGGACGGCACCTCCTTCTACCTCACCGACGCCGCCTCCCACGGCGGGT
This sequence comes from uncultured Oscillospiraceae bacterium, assembly GCA_947627325.1. Taxonomy (GTDB): domain Bacteria; phylum Bacillota; class Clostridia; order Oscillospirales; family Oscillospiraceae; genus MGBC124762. The sequence goes on from CANQVO010000003.1 coordinate 65,464, forward strand.
CCACCCACATCCAGGGCGCCCTTTACAACGCCGACGGGACGGTGGTGGAGCGGAACGTCACCTACACCTGGGGCGCGGACGAGAACGGCCAGCTGGGCCGCGGCGGTACCGGCGACGCCGTGACAGTGGAGCGCGTGGGTGCCCACTGGAACGAGACCGATCCCGCCGAGCGCTATCTGCGGGGCATCACGCAGATGGACGTGACCACCGGGCAGTTTGGCAAGACGGGGATCTACCTCACCGAGGCGGGGGAGATCTTCACCTCCGGCTCCAACACCCTGGGCCAGCTGGGCACCCAGGAGAATTTTGAGGGCGACGCCGCCCTGCGGACGAACGTGGACGGCAGTACGCTGACCAGCCTCTTTATTCGGAGCGGGGAGTTTGACACCGCCGTGCCCAAGCGCGCCGGGGACATGGGCCTGGAGAAGATCGTCCTCCTGGGGGCCCAGGAGAGCGACCCGTTGGGCGATCACCCGGTGGACAACCGCTTCGACGAGAGCGATCCCTTCTTCATCCTGCCCGCGGGGGACACCGCCCGGGTCACCGGCCTGGTGCTGAAGCGCTACTACGGCCTGAATTTGAGCCAGCGCGCCGAGCAGGATCCTCTGGCCAGCCACACCGGCCTGGCCACCACCGTCAACAACTACGCGGACGACCAGAACACCCTGACGATGGACCAGGTGCTGGACGGCGGCTCGGCGATCTTCGGCGCCAAGTACTGGTCCGACCTGCCCCAGGCGGGGAACACGGACCGCTTCGTGTATGAAGTCTCCGATGAGCGGCTCTTCACCGTGGAGCCCACGCTGGACGGCGACCTGCTCATCAAGGCCAACACCAACGGCTATTACGGCCAGGGCATCCTCACCGTCTATGACACGGTGACCAGGGCTCAGGGCTCGCTGTCCATCACCGTCCGCCAGGTCCTCCGGGGCGTTGGGCCGGACGGCGACGACGTGGCCGTGGCCGCCGCGCCCAAGATCGCCGCCGCGGCCAACTACTCCGCGGCCCTGACGGCGGACGGGAGCATTTGGGTGTGGGGCACCACCGGCGGCGCCAGCCCCACCCGCCTGGGCCCGGACGAGGCGCGCTTTGTGGACATCTCCGCCGCGGACGACACCCTGCTGGCCGTGAGCGAGGACGGGCGGATCTACTCCGCCGCCAACCGCGCCGACGTCACCGCCCTGACCCCCCTCAACGGCGGGGCGGACTTCCAGGCGGAGCGGTTCGTGGCCGTGGCCGGCGGCGTTGACCACTACCTGGGCCTGTCTCAGAGCGGCCATGTGTACGCCTGGGGCAAGAATACCCACGGCAAGCTGGGCGACGGCACCGGCGTGGACGCCGCCACCCCCGTCCGGGTGGACGGCCTGGTGGGCGGCAGCGCCCAGGAGCCCGGGCTCCACTCGGTCATCGCCGTGGCCGCCGGAGGGGAGTCCTCCGCCGCGCTGCTCTCCAACGGGCAGATCTACACCTGGGGCCTGAACAACTACGGCCAGATGGGCGTGGACACCGACAACCAGGCCGTGGACCTGCTGGGGACCTCCGCCGCCCGGGAGTGGAACAACAAGGACGTGCCCATCGCCGTGCGGGTCACCGCGGACAGCGACGACCAGCTCAAGGGCCTGACCTATGACAAGTATCTCCGGGGCGCCATGGCCGTGACCATGGGCGACAGCTTTGTCGGCGCTCTGACTCGGCTCCACAGCGTCTACACCTGGGGCGACAACACCTACGGCCAGCTGGGCCAGGCCAAGTACGGCCAGGCCCAGGAGGACGGCCAGCCCGCCGTGGACGCCGGCGGCATCCCCGTGATGACCCCCGGCGGCTTTACCGCCGAGGCGGTGGACGACTCCGCCTGGCCCGGGGAGCACCCCGCTCAGATCAGCGCCCGGGGCAACAGCTTCGTGGTGATGACCCAGGAGGGCTACGGCTATATCGTGGGCCGGAATCTCAGCCTGGGGGTGGAGAAGTCCAACCAGTTCACCTCGGTGGACAAATTCAACGCCGACACACAGATCAACCGGGGCCTGACCGACGTGTTCTACTACAACTCCAACGCCTATGAGCCGCGGCTGGACAAGATCATCTCCATCGTCCTGGGCGACCGGCACGGCCTGGCCCTGCGGGACGACGGCACCGTCTACGCCTGGGGCGCCAACGACCACCAGCAGCTGGGCGGCTACTATAACGACGCCGTGGCCGACGTCCGCACCCAGGCCCAGGCGGAGGCCGCCGGGGAGCCCTGGACGGAGGCGGAGCGGCTGAGCGCCAGCCTGATGGAGAACAAGGCCGCCAACGGCGATCCCAGCTGGCGCACCTACCCCTACCGGGTGGGCGCGGACGACTACCACAGCCTGTTTGTGAACAACGCCCTGTCCATCGACGAGGGCGCGTACTCCCTGCTGAACCAGGGCGATATCACCGACCGGCTCAACTGGGTGAAGCCCGAGGCGGATAATGGCGCCACGAACAACGTCACCGACCAGGCGTTCGTCACCATCCACGAGAACCAGACCCTGACCATCGACCTGTCCAAGGTGACCATGGAGTACGTCTCCGGCTTCCACCTCTGGAACGATATGAGCACCAGCGATATGCGCGCCGCCGCCTACGGCGACCCGGCCAACAGCGTGGCGCCCACCGAGAGCTCCGCCACCACCGGCCGCACCCTTCGGGAGACCGGGCAGCTGATGGGCTTGGGCTTCTACACCGTGGCCTCCTCCAACGAGAATGTGGCGGTGGCCAAGCTGACGCCGGACGGTACCACCGTGACGATCACCCCCACCCCCGGCGGCTACGGCACCGCCGTCATCCTGCTCAAGTGGACGGGCGTGGTGGATCCGACGGTGGAGCGCAGTGCCAACGGCACCGCCGAATACGGCCTTATCGCCCTGAACGTCATTCAGGACACCACCGCCGTGCCCACCATGAACAACACCGGCGCCTACCGGGCCACCCGGATCGCCGCGCCGCAGATCGGCGCGGGCGCCGCCTTCATGGCCGCCCTCCGGGCGGACGGCACCGTGTGGACCTGGGGCCTGAACAACTACGGCCAGCTGGGCGACGGCTCCACCACCAACCGCGCCCTGCCCGTCCAGGTGGTCACCGACGTGTACGGCACCCCGCTGACCGGCATCGTGGCCATCAGCGTGGGCGACACCTTCGCCCTGGCCCTGGATAAGAACGGCCAGGTGTGGGCCTGGGGCCAGAACGGCAGCGGCCAGCTGGGCCAGGGCAACACCACCGCCCAGTACACCTACGCCCAGCGGGTCCTGCGGGGCGCGCAGGACGCCTCCGGCGACGCCGACCAGCGCTATCTGTCCAACATCCGCGCCGTGGCCGCCGGCGGCGCCTTCGCCGGAGCGGTGGACCGCAACGGCTACGTCTACACCTGGGGCGTCAACACCAAGGGCCAGCTGGGGGACAACACCAACGCCACCCGCACCACCCCCGTCCGGGTGCTGGCCGGCTCCACCGCCGTGGGTGCGGTCCAGACCCGCCACGCCTACGACGGGTATCTGCGCAACGTCATCGCCCTGACCGCCGGGAAGAACCATATGCTGGCCCTGCTGGACAACAGCGCGGTGGTGGCCTGGGGCGAGAACGCCTCCGCCGCGGCGGGGGACAGCCAGCAGCTGGGCACCGAACACACCGACTCCACCGCCATCCCCCTGCCTGTGGCCCGGGGCAACAACCCCGCCGGCCGGGACGAGGTCCGGCCCAACGAGTCCCGCTTCATCCGCCAGGTCACCGGCCTGGCCGCCGGGCGGCAGACCAGCGTGTTCCAGACGGTCTCCCCCGCGGCCTGGAGCGCCGAGACTGTCTCCGGCTATGAGAAGGGCTACGCCCTGGTCACCGGCAACCTCCTGCCCCACAACGCCACCGGCCAGCGGAGCAAGTGGGACCGGCCCGCCCTGGTCACGCAGAGCGAGGACGACTTCCTGCGCGCGGACAGCATTCCCAACGTCTATCAGGTGGCCGCCGAGGCGGACAACGTCACCCTGATGACCGGCCCCGCCACCGACCCGGCGACCAGCCTGGTTTGGGGCCTGGGCGTCAACACCGACGGTCAGCTGGGCCAGAGCTACTTCACCGGCCAGAACACCGACACCGCCGAGAACGACGCCACCATTGGCCCGGCCAAGCTCCTGGCGCCCCAGGCGCAGCAGCCGGTGGACAGCCGGGCCACCGTGACCATGTCGAACAATGCCGCCGTGGCCAGCGGCGACTTCAGCACCACCCTCTACCAGACCGACGGCACCGTTTGGGCCGTGGGTCGGGGCACCTCCGGCCAACTGGGCAACGGCGGGACGGAGAGCCGCGCCCTGCCCGTCCAGGTGGGCCAGAGCAACACCACCTCCGTCAAGCCGGTGGATGTGTCCGTCTCCGCCGCCGCGGCGGGGGTGGCCGACCGCCGTTACCAGGCCTATCCCGCCTCCGGCCCCGCCCAGCTCCTGCCCGACTTTGTGACCATGGGCGTGGAAGACACCATGACCCTCAACGTGGGCGAGGACAAGGGCGGCCTGCGCCTCCAGCAGAACGCCGGGTTCAACCTCTATAAGGACGCCTACCTCACCAACCTGCCCGACGGCGCGGTGGTGCGGTACACCTTGAGCGACTACACCATCGCCACCTTTATTGAAGGCACCGTGGGCTCGGACAACCAGGCCACCGGCGGCGTGGTCAAGCTGGCCAGCACCGAGAAAAAACTGGGCTCCACCGACCTGATCATCGCCGTCTACGCCTCCGCCGAGCCGGACGCCGCCATGCTGGCCGTGGGCGTCACCCGGATCACCTTCATCCAGGCCAGCCAGATCACCAAGACCGCCGTGGCCGCCGGGGTGGACCACTCCGTGGCCCTGGCCGAGGACGGCACCCTGTGGGTTTGGGGCTCCAACCGGCAGGGCCAGCTGGGCCTGCCCACCGCCAGCACCGCCGACCAGCTGGGCCACACCTACCTGGAGTACCCCTACCACCTGATCGTCACCGACGACGAGGGCAACGAAGTGCTCTTCCAGGCCGTGGCCGCCGGGGACAACTACACCCTGGCCGTGGATCTGGACGGGACGCTGTGGGCCTGGGGCGGCTCCCGGGGCAACGTGCCCGCCAAGACGGAGCTCACTGACATCGACCAGATCGCCGCCTACCGCCAGCGGGCCATCGCCAAGGCGGGGGACACCATCTACACCTCCACCGATGCCATGGCGACCTGGACGGAGATCGACACCCTCCACACGGTCAAGCAGGTGGCCGTGGGCGCGGAGCACTTCATGGCCCTGGCCGACTACACCGAGGAACTCGGCGGCACCGTCTACACCTGGGGCGCCAACACCTACGGCCAGCTGGGCGCCGGGCTCCAGCGCGCCACCGACAACAGCCTCTCCTGGGTGGTCAACAATGGCAGCTTTGTGGCCGCCAACGCCAACACTTCTTATAACAGCGGAAACCGGGAGGTCCACACCTCCTCCTACCTCATCCCCGACTTCGACGTGACCCGCGCCGAGCCCGAGGCGGTGGTCACGGAGACGTGGGCCAACAGCCAGATGCGGCCGGTCTACACCAACTTCCGGGGCGGCGTCTACGAGTACGTCTACCTCAACGTGGTCACCCAGGGCCGGGTGGGCAACAATGTCCAGACCCGCAAGGAGATCGACGGTCATCCCGCCTACACCTACACCGACGGCACCGGTGCGTATACAGATGTGCTGGTCTATGAGGACGGCGGCACCTGGTACACCGAGGCCGGGGAGGCCCTGGAGACGGCGCCCGCCGCGGAGCACCTCACCGAGGCGTTTGAAACCACCACCCAGTGGTCGGAGCAGTTCACCGACGAGAAGGAGTCCACCGTCCTCTCCGGCATCCGCTCCATCGCCGCCGGGGCGCACACCTCCGCCGCCGTCACCCTGGATGGCCGGGTGTACACCTGGGGCTCCAACAGCGCCTACCAGGCCGGCATCGGCGACGCGGTCCTCACCCAGGACGCCCTGGGCGAGCCGCTCACCAACGCCCTGGGCGAGCCCACGCCCATCGTGGCCCGCGCCAACCTGGGCCACAAGAACTTCTACTCCATCGGTGATCCCACCCTGATGACCGGGGCCGACGGCCAGCCGCTGAGCGGCGTGAGCTATGTGGTCCTGGGCGAGAGCCACGGCCTGGCCGTGATGGAGAACAAGGGCGAGGTCTACGCCTGGGGCCTCAACGCCCAGGGCCAGACCGGCGTGGGCCTGGACGCTACCACCCACACCGACACCAGCGCCGGCGCCAACAACGAAAACCACAACGGCAACACCACCGTCAATCCCGACAACGACGCCTACTACATCAAGACCGCCACCCTGGTGGCCCGGGGCGACAGCTTCAACGCCGGGGCCGAGACCGGCTTCCAGAGCGCCGTGGCCCTGGCCGCGGGGGTGAGCCACAGTCTGTTCGTCCGCGCCGACGGCTTTGTCTTCGCCGCCGGGTCCAACGAGGGGTACAAGCTGGGCGCCACCAGCGTCTATGAGGACACCGCCTCCACCGGCTTCATCACCGGCACCCCCGTGCTGGTGGGCGATCTGGAGTCCAAGGGCCTGGCTATCTACCGAGCGGAGGTCCACGCCAAGACCGCCGACGGCGACCCGGGCGATCTGAAGCGGCAGTTCACCTTCGACCCCAACGCCGCCGATCCCAACGCCACCGACGCCACCGTGGCCCAGCTGACCATCAGCGAGGACGAGGTGGCGGTGGTGGACTACACCCCCAACGCCTCCGGGGAACAGACCGCCCTGGTGGAGGTCTACTACTCCGGCTTCAACCTGCTGGTCAACAGCCGCTCCCTGGCCCTGCGCGCCGCCGATGTGAGCCATGTGGAGTGGGTCTCCGGCGACACCAGCGTGGCTACGGTGGACGTGGTCAACAGCGATACCGCCCACAAGGCGGTCATGCGCCCGGTGACGGGCCATTACGGCCTCAGCGTCATCCGGGTGACCAACACCGTCTCCGGCCACACCGGCTCTCTGCGCCTGACCGTCACCCAGACCCCCGATGGCGGCATCCAGGTGGCGCCCATGGCGGTCACCGGCCTGAACTTCTCCGCCGTCCTGCGCTCTGACGGCACCGTCTGGGCCTGGGGCAACAACGACTTCGGCCAGCTGGGCGACGGCACCCACGTCACCCGCACCAGCCCCACCCAGGTCCAGATCCAGAACCTGACCGGCCAGGGCAAGCTGTACCTCACCAACGTGGTGGCCATCGCCGCGGGCGCCAACCACCTGGTCATGCTCACCAACGATGGCGCGGTCTACACCACCGGCGACAACTCCTTCGGCCAGCTGGGCTACGCCGACGCCGCCACCTACGTCCGGGACGAGGCGGGCGATATCGTCCAGGAACTGGACGCGCGGACCGGCGAGATGGTGAATAAGATCAACACCGACGTGCCCTACAAGACTGGCTACGCCATGCGGGTGGTCTTCTACGACGAGCTGGGGGCCAGGCTGGAACAGCAGCCCTTCTTCACCGCCGTGGCCGCCGGGTATCAGCACACCCTGGCCCTGACCCGGGGCGTGCAGGTCACCCAGTATAGCGCTACGGGGGAGGTCACCACCACCGTGAACGGCGGCGAGGTCTGGGCCTGGGGCGCCAACAGCGCGCCTCTGGGCGCGGGCAACGCGCAGACGCCCACCTTCCAGCTGGGCCGGGGCACCAGCGTGGGCGGCGCCTACGCCTACATCCCCCAGCGGGTGCTGAAGGGCGAGAGCGCCTCCGACACCGACTACCTGAGCTCCATCACCGCCATCGCCGCCGGACAGTATAACTCCTTCGCCGTCCGTTCTGACGGCGTGGTGGCGGGCTGGGGCCTGAACAACTACGGCCAGCTGGGCGACGGCTCCAACGACAACCGGGGCTTGCCCGTCCTCATGCGGGCCGGGATGAGCGAGAGCGCCGACGGCTATCTCCACAACGCCTTTATGGTCTCCGCCGGACTGAACCACACCATGGTGCTGGTGCGGGTGGAAGACCTTGTCTATCACCCGGGCCAGGTCCGCAGCGAGATCTACACCGTGGGCGATAACACTTACGGCCAGCTGGGCGCCTGGAGCATGGATCACTTCGGCGCCGCCAACGCCCAGCACGCCTACGTGGAGTACAGTTCCCTGACCCCCGTCCGCGTCCTGGGCGACCCCAGCGTGAACGACAGCCACAACTGGTTCGGCTCCACCTTTGACACCGACCACGGCGACAACGTGGTGCTGGTGGCGGTGGCGGCCGGCACCTACCAGAGCTACGCCGTCAGCGAAACCGGGGACCTCTACGCCTGGGGCAACAACGACCACGGCGAGCTGGGCATCACCGAGCTTGCCGACACCGCCAAGGCGGCCAACACGGAGAACATCCTGCCCACCCGGGTCCTGGCCGGTCTGAGCGGCACCGGCGCGGCGGGGGAGACCTTCTCCGCGGGCCGGGCCCTGTCGGCCACCTACCACCACGCCCTGGCCCTGAAGGCGGACGGCACCGTGTGGGCCTGGGGCCAGAACAACGACTGGAAGCTGGGTGAGAACCTGTCCGACCGGACGGTGGCCAGCGGCTCCTACATCTATAACGGCTATCAGTACACCGACCAGTACGCCGCCGGACAGGACAACACCGGCGAGCGGTGGAACCTGAGTACCAGCCACGTCCACGCGGCCACCACCGTGGCCGCCAACGAGTTGCGCCCCGCCGCCATCGACGCCACCCGCAACTACCCGGTCCGGGTGGGCGAGGTGGAGGACACGCTGATGATGCTCAGCGACGACCCCGGCAGCTGGGGTGTTGACCTCTGGCCCGCCGAGGGGGAGAGCGGCACCGTCTACTTCGCCGGGGACGAGATCATCCGCCTCCGGGACGACCAGCAGGCCGTCATCCGCCTGTCCGATCTCAAACAGCAGTACCTGGCCGGCTTCAATACGCTCCAGCGCAACAGCGCCGAGCTGGCCTTTGACGGCCTCACCGTGGCCGATCCCAACCTGCGCGTCAGCCTCACCGATCCCCGCCTGGGCCGGGTGGAGAAGGTCGCCAACGTGACCGACGGGGTGGACGGCATCGTCTTCACCCCCAGCACCGACACCATGGGCTCCACCATGATGGAGATCAGCTACACCGCCGCCGACGGCGCGACCTACACCATGCTGATCCACCTGGTGGTCAGCCGCCGCGCCAGCGACAGCGCCACCCGCTTTGACCAGCGCGCCCGCGCCGACGTGGCTACCCCCGCCCTCAGCGCCGGCGCCGCCCACACCATCTCCCTGAAGGCGGACGGCACCGTCTGGACCTGGGGCTCCGGCGCTCAGGGCCAGCTGGGCGATGGCACCACCAACTCCTTCGCCTATCCCATCCCCGTCTACCGGGGCGACCAGGAGGAGTACTTCTACTGTCCCGTGTGCGACAAGCCCATCCCCGCCAGCGCCTTTGACGCCAACGGCCATTACACCTGCGCCCACCTGGACGGCTCCCTGGAGCTGGATCGGGCGGCGCTGGAGAGCACCGGGCCCTACCTCCACCACATCGTGGCGGTGGCCGCCGGGAGCAACTTCTCCCTGGCCCTGGATATGTGGGGCAACGTGTGGGCCTGGGGTTCCGGGCCGGTGGTCAACGGCGGGACCATGAGCGTCCTGCCGGTGAAGGTGGACTTCTCCGCCGCCTTTGACGAGGACTACCCGGACATCTCCGGCCAGCCCGCCACGCCGGACGCCGCCGACGAAGACGGGGTCATCGTGGTGTCCATCGCCGCCGGGCGGGACCACGCCGTGGCCCTGGACGCCAACGGCTCGGTCTGGGCCTGGGGCAACGACGGCTTCGGCCAGCTGGGCGACGACGCGGCCACCTACACCGACGCCGCCGGCGCCAGCGTGGACAAGTGGAACTGGAGCGTCAACTACGCCGGCGCCGTGAGCACCTACGACCTCTACAACGGCTCCTGGCACAGCTACGCCCGGATCCGGGAGGACCTGCTCTACAACCTCCTGGCCGACCAGGCCGCCAGCCTCTCCGCCCGGGACACCCAGTACGCCCCCGTCCACGTGACCCGGGGCGAGGCCGCCGTCCGGGGCCTGAGCCCCACGGTGGGCTATAAGTATCTGGACCACATCGTGGACATCGCCGCCGGGGACTACTTCACTATGGCCCTGCGCTCCGACGGCACCGTCTACATTTGGGGCAAGAACGACACCGCCCAGCTGGGCCAGGGCAACCTGACGGCCGGGAACGGGACGCGGGTCCAGGCCGACCGGCTGGACCGCTACGTGCCCACCCAGGTCAAGAGCGCCGACGGCCGGCGCGCCCTCACCGGCGTTGTGGACCTGGACGGCGGCAAGAGCCACGCCGTGGCCCTGACCCGGGACGGCGCGGTGTACACCTGGGGCCAGACCTACCTGCGCTATGACTACCCCAGCGGCACCTCCTACGTCCGGGGCAGCAACGCCGAGGCCAGCACCGACTACGACCACTACGGCGAGTACTTCCCCGACTACCGCTATGAGAACCACAGCCTGCCCGTGGCGGTGACCATTCCCGCCGGGGAGGACGACCGGGTGGTGTCGGTGGCCGCCGGGGCCCACGCCAGCTACGCCGGGACGGCGGGCGGCGCGGTGTACGCCTGGGGCTCCAAGTCCAACGGCCAGCGGGCTGGCGGGGACAACGCCAGCACCGCGGTGAACAACGCCTGGAACAACGCGGGCTTCGCCGTGTCCGTGGACCGCGCCGGCGGCGCCGTCCAGACCGACGACAGCGGCGCCATCCGCTATACCTCCGGCGACGTGACCCAGGTGGTGCACGGGGAGGGCCCCGCCGACGACAGCGGCGCCTACCTCGACCACGTGACCGCCCTGGCCGCCGGGGAGAACACCGCCTTCTTCCTCACCGAGGATGGCTACGTCTACGCCGCGGGGACCAACTCCGAAGGGCAGACCGGCTCCCTGGCCTACGGCGGCACCATGCACGCCGACGGCCTCAGCGTGGGCCATCCCGTGCTGGTGGGCGCGCGGGCCGCGGAGCTGACCCGGATCACCACCGGCTCCCTCACCGCCGCCGTGGACAGCGGCGCGGACGTGAACATCACCGCCAACCCCGCCAACGACACCCGGGGCCGGGCCCAGTATTTCGCCCCCGCCCAGGCCGCCGCCGTGGACGTGGCGGGCAGCAGCCTGAACACCCAGGACCTCCTCTACATGGGCGGTCTGCCCGTGGAGGTGCAGATGACCCGCAGCCAGGTCCTCACCGTGGACGCCGCCTCCATCGTGGAGGACAGCGAGAAGGGCTATAACCTCCACTGGACCCGCACCGTGCGGAACGCGGACACCGCCGTGGCCGACGGGGAGGCCCAGTCCGCCGCCGACTACGCCGACCGCTTCACCTTCTTCTCCAGCGACGAGAGCATCGTCCAGATCAACTACGTCACCGACAGCGAGGGCCGGAACGTGGGGGCGAAGATCATCCCCACCGGCCAGATCGAGGGCGAGTACTACGACCGCTTCGGCACCGCCACCGTGGTGGTGGTGGACCGGGTCAACAAGAACTGGGGCTCCTTCAAGGTCACCGTCTTTGGAGAGGGCACCAATGAGGACGGGGACGCCATCGTCTCGGTGGAGAAGGTCTACGCCGGTTACGACACCACCTACGCCATCAAGCGTAACGGCACCGTCTGGACCTGGGGCCACAACCTCAACGGCAACCTGGGCCTGTCCACCCAGTCCGCCGAGCAGGTGGAGACGATCACCGAGTCCCCCGCCCGGTACTTCACCTGGAAGTTCTACCCCGCCGACCACTATCAGGCCGGGGAGGACGGCGATTGGGACACCGCCTACGAGGCCGCGGAGACCGCCCTGGCCACCTGGACGGCCACCGAGAGCGCCCGCCTGAGCGCCTACAACACCGCCAAGAGCGACCTGGACGCCATGGGCTGGGCCGCCCAGCGGGACGACCTCATCGCCCGCATCGACGCCCTGGCCAACGAGACCACCGCCGCCATCACCCAGATCGACCAGAGCGTCACCACCCTGAACACCTACGACGTTCCCGAGATCAGCAAGATGGCCGAGCATATGGCCGCGCTGAAGACCGCGCTGACCACCCGCCTCGCGGGCTATCAGAATATGCGCCAGGCCCTGGCGAACCTGGGAGACGACCCCGCCGCCAGCGAGTTCGCCGCCCTGGTGTCCAACCTCACCGACAGCTATGAAAAGGGCGGTGTGACGGTGGGCCAGAACGCCATCAACGATCTGTTGGCCGCCGGCGGACCCTTCGATCCCAACGTGACCGTCCCCACCGACTACGCCTCCGCCACCACCGACCGGGAGAAGTTTGAGGTGGCCGTGCGGGCCGTGATGCCGCCGGACGGCGGCGACGCGTCCCAGGCCATTGTGCAACCCGACCCGCTGGACGAGTACAAGAGCGCCTATGACGCCGTCACCCGCATCGACAAGCTCCTGCAGGGCGCCGAGATCGACCCGGCCGGGGCCAGCGCCGCCCCCGGCGCCGGGAGCAGCGCCCTGTCCACCGCCGCGGCGGACCTCTTCAACGCCTACAAGGCGATGAACGCCAACGAGTACTTCCAGAAGCGCACCACGGTGGACGACAAGTGGACGGAGTGGATGGACGCGAAGAAAGAGGCCGACCCGTACCGCAACACCATGGCCTTCTACCAGGCGATGATGGATCTGGACCGGGTCGACCAGGCCGACGGCTCCTACACCAACCGCTACCCCGGCGTGGTGGCCATCACCGGCCTGAGCGACGAGGGCAAGGCGGCCCGGGAGTTGGTCCTGCCCACCCGCCTCACCGAGAGCGACTACACCACCGTCTTCCAGAACGACCAGACCGCCGCCGACGCGCTGGCCCTGACGCCCAGCGTGCCCGTGGTCCTGGTGGACTTTGATGAGAACAACACCGGCCATCAGTTCTCTGACGGAGCCTTCACCTCCCTGACCCTGTCCGGGAGCTATCAGGTCGTGCGCGTGGGCGCCTTCCAGAACACCCGGATGAACACCCTGGTGTTCCAGGCGGAGATCCCCACCAGCGGCGCGATCCTGGCCTCCTCCTTCACCTCGGACGCCTATACCGACACCCCGTACAGCCAGCCCAACAGCTATCTGACCCAGGTGGAGGTGGACAACGTCCAGCTCGCCGGCGGCCAGATGAAGCCGGACGCCCTGGCGGCCACCGGCATCTTCTCCGGCGTGCACATCGTGGCGGTGGAGCCCGAGGAGGCGGAGGAGGAGCCCGACCGCGAGAGCACCACCATCATCACCCCCACGCAGATGGCCGGCGTGGAGGGCCGGGGCCAGCTGGGCACCGGCACCGACTGGAACCCGGCCATCGTGAAGATGGCGGTCAACCGGGACCACCCCGAAATGTCCGGCGCGGGCGGCCACGCCCTGGCGGTGGACGCCTACGGCAACGTCTACGCCTGGGGCTACAACTCCTACGGCCAGCTTGGCAACGGCAACACCAACTACTATAAGTATCCCACCCGGGTGCTGGCCGGGACCAGCCCCTACTGGTACGTCATGGGCAGCGACGAGCGCCGCTACTACACCGACGGCGGCGAGGGCTACTATACGGTGGACGAGCACAAGAACAGGGTCTACTATGTGGACCGGGACGCCGTTCTGGTGGCCCTGGGGGAGGAGGGCTCCCTGGGTGAGGAGCGGTATCTGACCGGCGTGGTGGACGTGGCCGTGGGCTTTGACCACTCCCTGGCCCTTCTGCGGGACGGCACCGTGCTGGCCTGGGGCAACAGCTACCGCGGCCAGGCCGGCGATGCCAACGACGGCGTGGCCCGCTCCCTGACCCCGCAGTTCGTCCGTCAGGGCGGCAGTGTGGGCGAGGGCATCTGGCTCAACAACGTGATCTCGGTCAGCGCCTCCGGCCAGTCCACGGTGGAGGGCACCTCCGCCGTCCTGCGCTCCGACGGCACCGTGCTGGCCTGGGGCTCCAACGCCAACCGCCAGCTGGGCGACGGCACCACCCAGAGCGCGCAGGGCCCCCGGGGCGTCCAGACGGACACCGACGGCTTCACCGGCAAGGGCACCAGCGACCAGACCTACCTGGACGCCGCCGGTCAACCGCGCTATATCGACCCGCACCAGCAGAAGAACTACGCCGACCTCGGCGGCGCCGGGATCGTGCCCGACACCGACAACTACCTGGTGGGCGTGGGGACTCTGCTGGGCCAGGACAGCGCCGCGGGCGGCGTCGTGGAGCTGGATATGAGCCGCAACCACGCCGTGGCTTTGAAGGATACCTATACCTGGTACGACTATAACGGGAAGCTCTATCCCTGGCGGTCCTCCGGCACCGTGTACACCTGGGGCGTGGACAGCAAGGGCTCCCTGGGCCGCGCCGTCGTCTCCCTGGGGACGGACTCCCTGGGCCGGGCCGTGAGCGGCGCCGGCCTGGCCGGCCCGGTCACCGGCACCGACGCCACTGACCCGGAGAGCTATGTGGTGGAGAACATCTACTACCGCATGGCCAGGGAGTACGGCGCCTCCCGCGCCCTCACCGACGAGGAGAAGATCATGGTCGCCAAGTTCCAGGCCCTGGCCTGGATCCGGGACCAGGCGGCCGGGAAGTCCTACACCGTCACCTCCGACGACGTGGCCGCGGACCACGGCGGCTGGGAGAAGTGGGCGTCGGACGACGTGGACGCCACCAAGTATCCCAACAGTCCGCTGTGGACTGTCTCCGGCGTGGGCCAGGGACAGCTGATGATCTCCCACGTCCAGGCGGGCGGCACCTTCTCCCTCTTTGACACCGAGGAAGGGGACGTGTACAGCTGGGGCGACAACGCCGACGGCCAGCTGGGCGTCACCGAGGACGACAAGGTGACCGGCAACGTGTCCTCCGCCGCCACGCCTCAGCGGGTGATGGACGGCGCCAACAACATGGCCGTCCGGGACCTGAACGACACGGAGATCCTCTATCAATACACCACCAACGACACCTCGGGCGGCCTGGTGACCCTGAACGGCACCGCCCGGACGCTGTACTTCGCCCGCAACCAGGGCCTGGCCGCCGGGTATCGGCACTCCGCCGCCATCAACTGGGAGGGCTACGTGTACGTTTGGGGCAACGGCGAGAACGCCCAGGTGGGCAACTTTGGCACCGAGACCGCCTACTTCCCCACCCGCTCCGGCCCGCTGCCCTACAAGAGCCTGGAGATCCAGCGCTCCACCATCCAGGACGCCAACGGCCAGGTGCGGGAGCGCTACTACGCCAACACCGACAACGAGCCGCCGCTGGAGGTCATGCTCCACCACGGCCAGCGCTATGCGATGCCCTGGGACGACGGGGCCATGCTCCAGATCAACTACAAGGGCTTCAACCTGTACAGCGACATCGACATCTCCGACGTGTACGGCAACCACGTGGAGATGAGCTCCTCCAACCCCGACGTGGTGAAGGTCTGGCGGGACAAGGCCGGCGTCTGGTACGCCGCCCCCACCGACAACGAGGTCTTTGGCCGCTCCACCGTCACCTTCAGCATCACCCTGCCCGACAACACGGTGTACTCCGGCTCGGTGCTCATCGCCGTGCTGGACGACGGGGCGAAGGCCGTGCCCATGCTGGCCTCCGGCAACGACTTCACCATCGCCCTGCGCTCCGACGGCACCGTTTGGGCCTGGGGCGCCAACGACTACGGCCAGCTGGGCACCGGCGAGGCCATGGACCAGAGCAACACCCTCAACAGCGGCGTGGGCGCCGCCCGCAACGCCCCCGTCCGCGTGCAGATCCCCGCCGACGTGGCGATCAGCTACATCGCCGCGGGCAACACCTTCGCCCTCGCCGTCACCGACCAGGGCAACGTCTACGCCTGGGGCAACAACGGCTCCGGCCAGCTGGGTATCAACGTCGGCACCGCCGCCGTCTCCACCCCCACGCTGGTGGCCAACCTCTACGGCGAGGCCGGTGTGCTGGAGCACATCGTCCGGGTGGAGGCCGGGGACAACTTCGCCCTGGCCCTGTCCTCTGACGGCGGCGGCGCTCTGGCCTGGGGCGACAACACCTACGGCCAGCTGGGCAACAACACCTGGCAGTCCCGGCCCTTCCCCGTGCGGGTGCTGGGCTACATGGGCGGCAACTACATGACCAACTCCTCCGGCATCGCCGCCGGCGCCCGCCACGCCCTGGCCATCCGCTCCGACGGCGCGGTGCTGGCCTGGGGCGACAACGCCGACGGTCAGCTGGGCGTCAAGGACGCCCTGACCAAGTCCCGCAACACCGCGGACGTGGTCAAGAACCAGGAGGGCGACCAAGACCAGTACACCCAGGGCGCCGACGGCATCACCAGGATCACCAGCGTGGTGGCCGGGGACAACTTCACCCTGGCCCTGGCCCGCAACGGCACCGTCTTCGCCTGGGGCTCCGACCTCATTGGCAAGGCGGGCAGTCAGACCCTCTACGGCCAGCTGGGCCTGGGCGAGGGGGACAACTCCTCCAACTTCCCGAAGAAGCTGGGCGATATGACCAACATCGTGGCCCTGTCCGCCAAGGGCGCCACCGCCCTGGCGCAGAGCTCCAACACCTATGCCTACACCCTGGACGGCGAGACTTACGAGTTCCGCATCAGCCAGATGACCCCGGGCAACACCACCGTCCCCGGCGGCGCGGCCCACAGCTACAGCTGCCAGATGGATCAGCCCGATCCCGACGGCAACCCCATCTCCCGGGATGACGCCTGCGGGGAGACCCATGTCTACTACGACGGCGTGCCGGAGTACGTCAACGTCACCGCCACCGCCCGGAAGGCGGACGGCACCACCCGGCAGGTGGAGTTCAACCGTGGCACCCAGGCGGTCCAGGGCAACCACATCTACGTTTGGGGCAACAACGACCACGGCCAGCTGGGCGTGGGGTACAGCAACAGCGGCATCCTCAACAGCGAGACCCCCATCCTGGCCGACTTCAACACCCCCGGGTACGACACCTACTTTAACAACTTCGCCTACAACACCTTCCAGGCCAGCGTGGGCAAGACCCACACCGCCGTGCTGGGCGAGGACGGGTACGTTTACAGCTTCGGCGAGGGCGAGCTGGGCGAGCTGGGCGACGGCCGGGCCATCTCCAGCGACCAGCCCCTGCGTACCGGCGCCCGGGAGGAGAGCGTGGTGGTGGAGTACCCCGACGCCAACACCATCCGGCCCGACACCTCCATCAACACCGACGTCTCCCGCCGGGTGGTCACCCTGAACAGCAACCGCGTCAGCAACGGCGCTGTGCACACCGACAGCTATGAGCTGAACCTCAACGACCTGTGGCTCAAGGAGTACACCGGCTTCAACCTCTTCCTGCCCGACACCAAGATGAGCGCGCTCACCGCCCACGGCGGCACCCTGGCCGGCAACCTCCACGTGAAGATCGTGGACGAGAGCCTGCTGACCTACGCCTACGACCGCAGCCGCACCCGCCTGACCTTCAGCGCCGTCCACCCCGACAAGTTCGGCGAGACCATGGTGGTGCTCACCTATGACTACACCGACCCCGCCACCGGGGAGACCTTCCACTACGTCTACCAGTTCCCGGTCTTCGTGAAGGACACCAACAAGTCCACCAACGACAGCGCCACCGTGGCCCAGGTGGGCGCGGGCAACTACCACTCCGCGGTGCTCCGTCCCGACGGGACCGTGTGGACCTGGGGCCAGGGCACCTCCGGCCAGCTGGGCGACGGCGCGGCCACCCTGGAGCGCAAGGCGTACCCCGTCCAGGTGACGGCGGGGGCACAGAGCGCCGCCTGGGCCTGCCCGCAGTGCGGCCGGGTCTACGACGAGGCCCACAGCTTCGCCACCGATGACGCCATCCCCTGCGCCACCTGCGGGGCCACCGTGACCAAGACCGACGAGGTGGACTACCTCCACGACATTGTGACCATCGCCGTGGGCGGGGACCACACCCTGGCCGTGGACGCCTTCGGCGCGGTGTGGGCCTGGGGCCTCAACGACCGTGGCCAGCTGGGCATGGGCACCGACGCCAAGGGCGCCTACCTCACCGCCAACCAGAACGCCCCTGTGAAGGTGGCGCTGGCCTACCCCAACGGCGAGGCGCCCGTCATCGTGGCCGTGTCCGCGGGGAACAAGTTCTCCCTGGCCCTGGACGACAAGGGCTATGTTTGGGCCTGGGGCGACAACTCCCAGGGCCAGCTGGGCCGGGATCTCTACATCCCGGACGGCGCCACCGTCTACACCTCCGTGCCCGGCCGGGTGTCCGCCGGTATGGCCGCCGGGCCCGCGGACGCCAACAGCGCCTTCAACACCAGCGCCAACGAGCCGTACAGCTATCTGAGCCACATCGTGTCCATCTCCGCCGGGACCGCCACCGCCGCGGCGGTGCGCTCCAACGGGCAGGTGTACAGCTGGGGCCTGAACACCTCCGGCCAGACCGGCACCGGCGTCCAGGGCGACAACGTGGCCACCACCCCCACCCGGGCCTACATCTCCGCCCCCGTGGGCGTCCGGGCCGACTGGGACAATGAGAACACCGACCTGGTCAAGTCCAACACCACCCGGGTGCCCAGCAGCCGCAACTACGCCGCCAACACCATCAACGACCCGCTGGTGGAGCACTTCTCCCGCACCAACGAGTTCATGTACCAGGTGGTCAGTGCGGCGGTGGGCGAGCACCACACCCTGCTCCTTACCAGCTCCAACGCCGTGACGAAGGACGCGGAGGGCAACGTCCTCAGCCAGAACTTCACCGTCAGCGAGAACAACGTCTACGCCATGGGCACCAACCTCTATGGTGAGATGGGTCTGCCCGTGGATCCCGCCTCCGCCAATAACACCTACCTGACGCCGGTGCTGGTCCTGCGCCACCTGGATCCCAACTATAACGTGACCATTCTGGACACCACCGTGGGCGAGGACGGCAGTACCGTGCCCGTCCGGGACGCCCAGGGCAACTACGTGGAAAAGCAGTCTGACCTGCAGACCGAGGGCGAGGTCATCGTGGATATCTCCGCCGGGATCGGGTATTCCGCCCTGCGGATGGTGCGCTATGCCCAGGCGGCCACCGAGGCCAACGGCGCCCTCACCGAGCTGAGCCACTCCTACGCCTTTGGCATCAACGACCGGGGCCAGCTGGGCAACGGCGCCACCACCGCCAGCTATATCCCCGTGCGGACCCGCAAGGGCAGCTACGAAGAGCACAACGACGACTACCTCTACCTGGAGGGTGTGTACGACCTGGACGCCGGTCCCTACCACGCCTTGTCCATCGCCCTCTACTATAAGTCCTTCACCAACTACGTCAACGAGCCCACCGGGAAGACGGACGACGTTCTGGACGGGATGTTCGGCTACGTTTGGGGCTGGGGCAACAACGCCACCACCGCCACCGGCACCACCATCCTGGGTCAGCTGTCCGACCTGATCGCCGCCTACCTGACCACCCCCACCCAGATCGGCGCCCGGGAGTCCATGGACCTGATGGTGGACTACATGGAGGCCGTGACCTTCAACAACGCCGACGGCAGCGTGAACGGCAGTTACGACACCCACGCCGTCCGGGCCTGGAAGAGCGACTACCAGGGCCATTTGAGCAAGGCCGGGACCTCGGGCTACAACAGCGAGGGCTACTACGGCGTGATGCGCGGCCCGGCGGTGGAGCCCACCAACGTGGTGCCGTTGCGGATCACCCTGGGCTCCAACGAGCGGCTGATCATCTACAAGGAGAACACCCACCTCCACTACGACTCCGGCTTCTCCCTCTATCCCATCAGCCACGATCTGAACTCCGTGCTGTGGAACAAGGGCACCGGCACGGCTGACGCCACGCCCTACCAGCCGGTGGGCGAGTACTGGGCCGCCGTCATGTCCAACCCGGACATCGCCCGGGTGGACGTGACCAACAACGCCAGCGACAACGTCCTCATCTTCAGCGAGGGCTACTGCCTGGATCCCTATGATTACCGGGTCGGCCCCACCACCCTGACCCTGGGCGCCTCCTACAACAACGGCCCCGGCACCCGGGACACCATCAACACCTCCAAGGTCTCCGCCCCCGGACGGAACACCGAGGTGATCTACGACAGCGACTACGATCCCAACGATTGGCAGGTCTTCGGCGACTACGACCTGGTGGGCGACTGGACGCCCGATATGGTGGTCACCGGTGAGTACACCTTCACCCTGGACATCGACCTCCAGGCCTCCAGCAACGAGATCGTCACCACCACCGTGGCCGGGATGAACTTCTCCGCCATGAACACCACCGACGGCAACGTGTGGGTGTGGGGCGACAACGTCTACGGCGTGCTGGGCCAGGGCAACCTGGGCGGCACCCGGAACGTGAACGTCTCCAACTCCGGCTCCAGCGCCACCTCCGTGCTCAGCAACCTGGGCGAGGCGCAGAACCCCGACGGCGGCAGCGACTCCCCGCGGGTCACCGCCTACTCCGCCACCAGCGTGGCCAACCCCCAGAAGGTCAAGGCCCTCCTGGTGGATGACGAGGGCAACGAGACCGGGGACGTGGGCTACCTGTCCAACATCAAGGCCATCGCCGCCGGGTACGAGCACATGGTGGCCCTGGACGAGAGCGGCCACGTCTGGACCTGGGGCCGCAACGACTCCGGCCAGCTGGGCTACGCCACCAGCGACAAGAACGGCTCGGTCACCTACTCCGCCTACGCCCGCCGGGTGAACGGCATGACGAACGCCGACGGCACCGACGTGGTGGTGATGAGCATCGCCGCCGGCCGGTACCACACCGTGGTGGCCACCAACACCGGCGAGGTCTGGGCCTGGGGCGCCAACAACTACGGCCAGCTGGGCCGGGAGACCCTGCCTGAGAAGTGGGCCAACAGCTATGTCCCGGTCAAGGTCCTGGGCGACCGCGGCGAGGGGCACCTGGGCAACGTGGTGGTCGTGGACGCCGGCGGCGACACCTCCGCCGCCCTGAAGGGCGACGGCACCGTGTGGACCTGGGGCCGCAACGACGCCGGTCAGCTGGGCATCAACGAGAACCAGAAGCCCATCGGCGCGCCCACCCAGGTGCGTAAGGGCGATTCGGACAACGACGGCAACTACCTCACCGGCATCGGCGCCATCGCCGTGGGCGAGAACCATATGCTGGCCATCCAGAGCTCCGTGGTCTTTGACGCGGACCTGACCGGGGACGCCCTGGAGGCCGCCCAGCAGAAGGTCTACGGCTGGGGCGGCAACAACAGAAAGCAGTTGACCTCCGGCAAGGCCATTGTGGACGAGGCCACCGGCGCCATCACCGGCTCTTACGATGACCAGCCCGCCGAATACTTCTACGAGCCCAGGATCCAGTACGCCGCCCCGGTGGTGGACCAGGCGGGCCATGTGAGCCAGACCCACCTCTACGGGGTGAAGAGCGTGGCCGCGGGCGTGTACACCTCCGCCGCCATCAACCGCATCGACCACGAGAACACCGAGCTCATCGACCCGGCCCGGCCGGAGTTGGGGACGCGGTACATCCGGGACGCCGAGCTCTACACCTGGGGCGACGGCGACCTGGGCCAGCTGGGCGACGGCAATTCCGCCACCCACGATGTGCCCTTCCCGCGGTTCGTCCAGGACGGCGAGACTGCCGCGCACACCGCCGCGGGCGACGTGCTGGACACCAGCGCGAGCACCCAGGGCTACAAGGTCACCGAGAAGACCGGCAGTCTGACCGACGTGAAGGACATCTCCCTGGGCTACAACCACGCCTCCACCATCCGCTACGACGGCTACATTTGGGGCTGGGGCAACAACCGCTACCTCCAGCTGGGCACCATCAACCTCCAACGTCTGGAGAACAACACCCCCGTCATCAGCGGCTACCGCTACGACGGCGGCATCTACCTCACCGGCAGTGTGGACCAGCCCGACGGGGACACCACCCCCAGCGACCAGCCGGACAACTCCGACACCGACCAGATGCTCAACGGCGTGACGGTGAACTCCACCGTCTCCCTGGGCGGCGGCAGAGAGCTGGTGACCATGACCGAGGCCGACGCGGCCGGGCAGAACGCCTGGCGCTACCGCATGGACGACAGCCGGCAGCTGCGCCTGAAGGCGGACGGCTACATCGCCTATTCCGGCACCAACGCCACCACCCAGCGGGTGCTGGTCCAGGCCGGGGCGGGGGAGACGCCCACCAGCTACATCACCGTGGAGGTCACCGATCCCACCATCGCCGTGGCCAACAACGTGGGCGGCCAGTGGGTCATCCGCTCCGCCGGGCGCAACGAGTACGGCCAGACCAGCGTGGTCTTCAAGGCCTACGAGGCCCTGCGGGACAAGAAGGGCGATCCCCTGTACACCAACGGCACCACCGAGCCCGACGACGACAACCCCGGTTACCAGTTCCAGGTGGTGGCCACCAGCGTCCTCCAGTTGGAGATCTACCCCAAGACCGGCATCGCCACCCCCATGGTGGTCTCCGGCGTGAACCACACCCTGGCCCTGAAGGCGGACGGCACCGTTTGGGCCTGGGGCTCCAACGTCATGGGCCAGCTGGGCATCGCCACCTCCGTTGACCGCAACCATTACACCACCTACTCCAGCTGCTGCGGCTACACCCCGCGCAGTGAGTACTGGACCACCGCCACCGACGCCCAGGGCCGGAGCGTCCTGAAGTCCTACACCACCCCGCAGAAGGTCCTGGGGATGAAGGCGGGCGACCTCAACGGCAACGGCGGTACCGGCGCGCTGAGCGGCATCATCCAGATCGCCGCCGGGGAGTACACCTCCTACGCCCTGGCCGCCGACGGCACCGTCTACTCCTGGGGCTACAACAACGCCGGCGAGCTGGGCAACGGCAACTGGAACTTCACCTACGTCTACCTCTACGACCGCTGCCCCCACAGCGGCTACTACTGGCACCAGTGCTATCCCGAGTACTGGTCCGCCATCCGGGACACCAACGCCTACTCCCCCGTCCGGGTGACCAACGTGGGCGCCAGCGTCACCTACTCCGGCGCGGAGTACACCGGCAACCACTTTGTCTCCGGCGTGAACGGCGGCTTCCTGTCCGACGCGGTGCAGATCGCCGCGGGCCGGGACTTCGCCCTGGCCCTGCGCTCTGACGGCACGGTGATCTACTGGGGCAACACCGGCACCTATCAGTCCCTGGCCTATGTGAACGTGGACTTCACCCGCAACAGCCAGTACGGCAGCGTCACCGGCTCCGCCGTGGATACCCAGCGCGCCTTTGGCTCCACCATGCGCGGCGGCGACGCCGCCCTGGGCGAGTGGCACGCCATCAAGACCATGAGCGGCGGCAACAGCGGCTGGGACAGCCAGCACGACAACAGCAACGACATCTACTACGGCTATCAGGGCGTGACCAACTCCCACATGAGCACCACGTACAGCGACAGCTCCAACTACATCACCAAGCTGGTGCCGGTCACCGTCCTGGGCCTCCACGGCACCGACTATTTGGGCGACAACGACCTGAACGAGGACCTGACCACCTCGGACAAGTCCCTGGCCGCGCCCACCAAGACCATGACCGCCGCCAACTACTCCGCCCGGATCACCAAGATCGCCGCGGGCGACGAGTTCTCCGTGGCCCTCACCTCCGCTGGCACCGTATTCACCTGGGGGATGAACACCAAGGGTACCGCCAGCGCCTACACCATGCCCAACACCATCTACTACAACTCGCCCCACACCTACACCCCCGCCTGGAACAGCCCCGGCGCCCTGGGCGACGGCAGTGATTTGGACCGGGCCTATCCCGTCCAGGTGAAGGCCGGGGAGCAGACCACCTCCACCAACTACCTCACCGACATCGTGGACATCGCCGTGGGCGACGGCCATGTGCTGGCCCTGGACAGCTTCGGCCAGGTTTGGGCCTGGGGCCGCAACGACAAGGGCCAGCTGGGCGCCGGCGACGGCCGGGGCGACAGCTCCAACGTGCCGCTGAAGGTGCTGACCACCGGGAACCATCTGGATCTGCCCATCACCCGCATCTTCGCCGGAGGCGACTCCTCCGCCGCCATCGACGCCCAGGGTCACCTGTACGTTTGGGGCGACAACGCCTACGGCCAGTTGGGTCTGCCCGCCGCGGACAAGGAGGGCCTCCCCCTGGAGCAGGAGAGCGTGGTCACCACCCTCCAGCGCGCCGTGGCCGGGGAGAGCCGGGAGAGCGGCCTCGCCGGGACGCCCTGCGTCACCGCCGGGGACGACAACGCCTTCCTGGGCGCCCAGAGCGTGGCGCTGAGCCACTCTCAGACCACCATCTATAAGAACAACGTCTGGGTGACCGACGCCGATGGCATCACCCGCACCCAGGCGCCGCAGAACGGCGGGAGCCTCTACGCCATGGGTACCACCGGCGCGGGCACCTTCCTGAACGTGAACAGCGGCGCGAGCATCTACCACAGCTCCACCAACACCCTGGGCGACGACAAGACCGCGGGCTCGCCCAACCTGCCCGTGCTGGTGGGCACCCGGGACGAGGACACCATCTACATCAGTCAGATCGGCTACATCGCCGACTTCATGCACTACGGCGACGTGGTCTACCAGGACTTTGACGGCGCCCTGACCCAGCACACCCTGGCCGACCCGGCCAGCGGCCACGGCTCGGCCACCACCGGCGAGTTCAACACCGCCCGCGTCCAGCTCACCGAAGGGGACGCTCTGCGGCTGAACCTCACCTACCACAAGGAGATCGAGGTGGTGGACCAGGCGGAGGCCCCGGAGGATCGGAACGAAGAGCTGGACGGCCCGTGGACGCCGACCACCCATACGGAGACCGTCACCGGCGACAACCTCCAGCGCTACGCCGTGGTGGGCACCGACCTGTTCCGCACCGCCGGTACGGAGGGGGCGGAGGACGGCCTGTTCCTCTTCAGCACCCAGGACAACGGCCCCGGCACCGCGGGGATCGACAAGGGCGTTTACACCGCCAGCCGCAAGCCCATGGAGACCGGGGACTTCACTGTCATCTCTTCCGATGAGTCCATCCTGGCCGTCCACGTCAAGCCCGGCACGGACGGGTATTTCGAGCTGCGCGCCATGCCCAACGCCTTCGGCACCGTCACCGTGATGATCCGGGAGAACACCACCCAGGTCACCCGTATGTTCTCCGTGTCCGTCCGGCCCAAGGAGGACCGCACCGAGTCGCCCAACGTGAAGCTGGCCGCCCCCAAGGTGGTCTACGGGGAGAACTTCGCCCTGGCCCTGATGAGCGACGGCACCGTCTGGACCTGGGGCGACAACACCCACGGCCAGCTGGGCGACGGCACCATCGGCGCGGGCGCCTATGAATACGCCCCCGTCCAGGTCCGGGGCAAGAACGGCAACGGCTACCTCAAGGGCATCGTGGACGTGGTCGCGGGCGCCCACTACGCCATGGCCCTGGCCGCCGACGGCACCCTGTGGGCCTGGGGCGACAACACCCACGGCCAGCTGGGCGTGGGCAGCAGTGAAAATGACCAGCGCTATCCCGTGGAGACCAATTTGAGCGCTGTCAACGCCTACGGCGCCGTCGCGCAGATCTCCGCCGGCTACGACCACGTCCTGGCCGTCACCGACCGGGGCTACGCCTTCGGCTGGGGCACCAACGGCTACGGCCAGATCAACCGCCGGAGCGAGAGCTTCAACGACGTGACCACCCCCGTCCGCCTGGAGCGGCTGGGCCTGATAAACAACGTCGAGCACAACACCGACCACATCTATGACGAGGGCTTCCTGGTGAATGTGGAGAGCGTCTACGCCGGGCGGCAGTACAGCCTGATCCGCACGGTGGGCGGCGCGGTGTACAGCTTTGGCCGCATCAACGGCGGCAGTTACGACATCGGCGATTCCGGCGTCTCCGCCACCAACGGCGAGGCCCGCCAGCGCCTGCCCATGCCCGTCCGGGAGGGCGGCGAGCGCAACCAGGAGGGCAACTATCTGCGGGACGTGCTGTTGGTGGCCGCGGGCAACCTCTCCACCGCCGACCACATCCTGCTCCTGAGCGCCAACGCCGTGAGCTATGCCCCCAAGGCCGAGGGCGGCGCCACCACCATTCGGGCGAGCGCCACCGGGGACGACCCGTCCCGGGTCTACGCCGTCGGAGACGACACGCGGGCGGTTGCCCTCATCGAGAGCGACAAGAGCGGCACCCTCTACGGCATCGGCTCCAACAGCCAGAACCAGCTGGGGGCCGACCGGCCCGCCGACCTGGCCGCCGCGCGGCCTGTGGTGGTCAACGGCCTGACCAGCGCGCTGGACACCGACCTGGGCGAGATCCCCGCCGCCGTCAGCGCGGAGGACCGGGTGGTCTTCCTGGCGGTGGGCGGCACCCGCGGCGGCGTCCTCACCCGGGCGGGCGACGTGCACCAGTGGGGCGGCGGCGCGACGGAGGTGAGCACCCTCCGGGCCGAGGCGGTGAACGCCACCGCCGTCAGCGACCAGAACTACGGCGAGACCGGCCTGGACTTCAGCGAGGGCAAGGTGAAGCAGACCTACGCCCTGGCCATGGGCAACGGGGCCAGCGTCATCCTCAAGAGCGACGGCACCCTGTGGGCCTGGGGCGACAACACCTACGGCCAGTTGGGCGTGGGCGTGGCGGACGTGGCCTACACCGCCGCCATGGACACCCCCGGCCAGGTCTACTACGCCCAGGAGCAGACCTACCGCCTGGCCCTCCAGCAGGTGGAGGTAGGCGCCGGGGACGACAGCGGCGCCTTCAGCGCGGCCTTCGCCCTGCATATGCCCTGGGAGATCCAGCTGAGCAAACAACAGCGCCAGACCTTCCGCATCCCCGCCGAGGAGATCGCCGTCCAGCGCGCCGACACCTTCAACCTCCTGACCCAGGATGTGTGGTATCCGGGCCTGTACGCCTCCGACGAGGAGCGCAAGCGCCTGGTGTTCAAGAGCCTGAACACCCGCCTGATCACCTTCTCCGACAGCGCCACGGGCCTGGCCCTCATCCACTGGGAGAACGTGGAGACGGGGATGTACACCTATGTCACCGTCACCGATATCAACACCGGCTACACCGCCCAGATCCGGGTGGCCTTTGTGGACGACGCCCTCACCTACACCGGCGGCAGCGCCATCGGCGTGGAGGGCCACCTGGGCGAGGGCGGCCTGGTCCGGCAGAGCGCCGTGCCGCAGATCGTCCTGGGCGAGGAGTACTCCTTCGCCCTGCGCGCCGACGGCACCGTGTGGGCCTGGGGCCAGAACCAGAGCTATAACGACCTGAGCGCGGGCAACGTGGGCAGTGACAGCCCCATCTTCGTGCCCACCCAGGTCCGCGATCCGATGGACGAGAGCGGCTACCTCACCGGCGTGACGCAGATCGCCGGGGGCGACCACTTCACCCTCTTCCTCAAGGGCAGCGGCCAGGTCTACGCCTGGGGCCTGGGCGACCACGGCCAGCTGGGCTATGGGGACGCCGCCACCCGCAACATCGCCGGGAACGGGCCGATGGCGGTGAAGCTGGACGCCGTCCAGTACACCTATCCCAACACCCTCAGCGGCAATCCCGACGTCCGCCTGGGCCAGCTGGAGAAGTTTGACGGCGCCTACGCCACCTACGCCCTGGGCGGGCCCGCCGGGCTCTTCGGCGGCGGGGCCTACGGCCCCTACGGCCTGGACCAGGCCGGCCAGCCCTACGGCTCCTACGACAACACCCAGGCCCTGCTCCACGACGGGGTGGACAAGACGGCCTACGATTACAGCGGCCATCACCTCACCGACGGCTTCGCCGTGGGCGCGGACTACTACACCCACAGCTACATCGACCGGGTCATCAAGGTGGCCGCCGGGGCCCAGCACGCCGCGGCCCTGACCCAGGACGGCTCGGTGTACGTCTGGGGCTATGACAACGCCGGGGAGCTTGGCCGGGACAAGATGTCCTACGGCAGCTTCGCCACCGCCGCCCGGGTGAAGACCGACAACGTCACCGACCTGGCCGCCGGACGGGACCACACCCTGATGCTCAAGGGCGACGGCACCGTTTGGGCCTTCGGCTCCAACAGCCACGGCCAGCTGGGCCACGGCGCCGCCGACGTGGCGGCGAGCCAGCTCGGCCTGACCACCCCGGGCCGCTATGACGACCCCGTCCAGGTGCTCCGCGCCCTGGAGGACGGGGAGACCGCCGCCCTCACCGGCATCGTGGCCATCCAGGCCGGGGATCTCTTCTCCCTGGCCCTGGACGACAGCGGCCATGTGTGGTACTGGGGCCAGGTCGACGGCCAGGACTACCTGACCGCCCAGCGCCTGGATCTGAGCCGGGCGGGCGGGGAAGACCTCATCTACCAGATCGTCGCCAAGCACAACTCCGCCGCCCTGCTCACCGCCGGGCTGTCCTGGCCGGAGAGCGGCGTGGATGGGCTGAACCTGTCCAACCAGGGCCAGGTCTACCGCTGGCAGAACGTGGACAGCGCCCTGCCCACCGCCGACAGCCTGGTTCTGACCGGGGAGGCATACCTCACCACCAGCGACCCCGACGACACCGCCGACCATTTGCTCAGCGACGTGTCCGCCCTGGGCGTGGCGGACAGCCACATGGTCCTCATGACCGAGAACGGCGCGCTGTACGCCTACGGCTCCGACGCCTACGCCGCCCTGGGCGACAAGGACGGCTTCACCGACCAGAGCGGCGACGGCAGCCTGTCCCAGCGGGACAAGGCCGCCCTCCACCGTATCACCGGCGACCGCTACGGGCTGCTTCCCACCCTCTATGAAGACGTGACCGATCCTCTGTCCCCGGTGACCAAGAGCGTCCCCGGCGGCCAGGGCGAGCAGGGGAGGATCCTCCTCTATAACGGCCAGTCCATCCGCCTGACCCAGCTGGCGGCCAACGAGCCCTACGCCTTCAACCTCACCCGCTACCAGAGCCGCCAGGCGCGGTCCATGGACCTGGGCCGCTATCAGGTGGAGATCCTGGGCGGGGAGAACATCGTCTCCTATGACCCGACCACCGGCACCCTCACCGCCTCCGCCACCGCCACCGGCGTGGTCCAGGTCGTGGTCCGGGACGTGGAGCATATGGACGCCAACGGCCAGTATCTGGAACTGGGCGTGATCACCCTGGTGGTCAACCGCTCCAGCGGCGCCGGGGAGGAGACCA
This sequence comes from uncultured Oscillospiraceae bacterium, assembly GCA_947627325.1. Classification (GTDB taxonomy): domain Bacteria; phylum Bacillota; class Clostridia; order Oscillospirales; family Oscillospiraceae; genus MGBC124762. Next base: position 94,495 of record CANQVO010000003.1, read on the forward strand.
ACACCGTAGCGCCCATGGTGGCCGCGGGCGACGACTTCACCATGGCCCTCACCGCCGATGGCAGGATCTACACCTGGGGCACCACCGACAACGGCGTGCTGGGCCGGGACGTCACCGGCACCCCCGCCAACGTGGCCGGAGAGGTGACCCTGCTGGGCAGCCGCACGGTGCTCACCGACGACGGCACCGGCGCCATGGTGGAGACCACCGAGACCTACCCGCTCCGGGCGGTGGCCATCGCCGCGGGGCAGTACCACGCCGTGGCCATCGACGAGGAAGGCGCGCTGTGGACCTGGGGCCACAACTACTACGGCCAGCTGGGCCGCGCCACCGCCGGCAACTACGACGGTACCCCCGTCCGCCTGACCATCTCCGACGTCTCCGCCGAGGGCCGCCCGGCCCAGGTCTACCCCTTCGTGTCCGTGGCGGCGGGCGACCACTTCACCCTGGCTCTGGACAGCCACGGCCAGGTGTGGGCCTGGGGCCGCAACGACGAGGGACAGACCGGCGCCGCCATCCCCGGCGGCAACGTCACCGCGCCCACCCAGGTCATGGGCTTCTCCACCAGCTCCCAGCAGCTGGAGAACAGCCACACCCCGTACAAGCTGGACGGCGTTGTGAAGATCGCCGCCGGCGACCGCCACGCCGTGGCTCTGACCGCGGGCGGCGCGGTGTACACCTGGGGCGCCAACGACCACGGCCAGCTGGGCATCGGCCAGATGCGCGCGGTCTACGCCCAGGGCGTGGCCGACCCGACCTACGACTACCAGGCCCGGGAGATCCTGGAAGAGGGCCTCTATCCCTTCAGCTATCACCACACGGTGGTGGACATCGCCGCGGGCGACACCTTCACCCTGATCCTCACCGACGACGGCGCGGAGGGCAACACCGACGCCGGCAACGTCTACGCCTTCGGCTACAACTACCTGGGCTCCCTGGGCACCGGCGACCAGGTGGACCGCTACTATCCCGCCAAGGTCCTCACCACACAGAACACCGCCCAGGCCGCCGTGCCCGTCCAGCACATCGCCGGGATCGCCGCCGGCGGGTACAGCGCCTTCGCCTTCACCGCCGACGACCAGGTCTACACCTGGGGCCAGAACACCTACGGCCAGCTGGGCGATGGCTCCGCCGCCACCAAGCTCTACGCCGCCATCAACTACTACCCCCACAACGCCGGCCTCCTCTACGACCAGAAGCGCGACCTGACCGGCGCGGGGCTCTACGCCGCCACGTATGACGACGGCCTGGGAACGCATGACATCCAGGCGGACACCGTGCCCACCACCACCGTGCCCAACGGCCGGCCGGTGGCGAAGCTGGAGGGCGGCCAGCTGATCTACGTGACCGACGACTACGGCCGCCAGCTCTACTACGATCCCTCCATCACCCTGGTGGAGACCACCGATCCCACCGCCTGGCCCGTGATGGTGGGGGCGGACGACTTCACCTTCGACGGCGCCAACGCCGGGACCTCGGTGAACGTGGACAGCGGCTACCTCACCGACATCCGCCAGATCGACGTGAGCGATGAACACATGGTGATGATCCGGGACGACGGCTTCGTCCTCACCTCCGGCCGCAACGACCACGGCCAGATCGGCATGGGCGACAGCGATGTGGCCCAGGTCACCATCCCCAGCATCGTGGAGAAGCAGAGCGCCGACGGCCTCACCGCGCCGCGCTCCATCCACTACGCCCTCACCCGCTACGCCGCCGACCTGACCGACCCCGTGGCGGTGGACGCCGTGGCCGCGGGCGGGACGGTGAGCATGGAGAACGACAAGATCCTGGCCCTCAGTGAGCTGAAGCTCCTGTTGGACAACGGCGGGGCCGGCCTGCTGAACGTCTTTGGCAACACCCTGCTCAGCGACGCCAACACCAACTTCAAGGTCTCCGCCTCCAACCCCATCGTGGACGTGATCCAGCGCCAGGACAGCGCGGGCGGGAGCCTGTTCTACATCCGTCCCGTCTACGCCGAGTATGTGGGCGCTGACGGCGTGCTCCGCAACGGCGTGGAGGGCTCCACCGTCATCACCATCACCGAGACGGTCACCGGCCTGAGCGTCCAGTTCACCCTGAACATCCTCAAGACCAACGAGATCAACGCCCCCACCGACCTCAAGACCATCACCGAGCCCAAGGTGGCGGCGGGCGCGGACTTCGCCCTGGCCCTGCGCGCCGACGGCACCGTGTGGGCCTGGGGCAGCAACACCTACGGCCAGCTGGGTACCGACTCCGCCGCCGACGTGACCGGGCTGGCGGTGCCCACCCAGGTGGTCCGGGACGACAGCTACCGCAACACCAACGCCCTCACCGGCATCGTCTCCATCGCCGCCGGCGGCCAGCACGCCGTGGCCATCGACAAGGACGGCAAGGTCTACACCTGGGGCCGCAACGCGTACAGCACCGACGCCGGGGACCAGTACGCCAGCCCCCTGGGCCGTCCCTCCAGCAACGCCCCCACCAGCAACATCCTGGGCTCCGGCCTGTCCGGCGAGGACAACTACCGCGGCAAGGCCATGGAGGCCGCCAACGTGGCCACCTACACCAACGGCACGCCGGTGAAGGCCCTGGCCGGGGATCAGATCATCGGCTACGTCACCACCACCGGCTACGTCTACTCCCTGGAGTGGTACTACACCGGCGCCACCAACACCCCCAAGATCTGGCGGCCCTATCAGCGGGCCACCGGCGTGGCCGACGCCGACTATATGGGCAACACCCTGGTCTATGTGACCACCGGCGGCGCGGGCTATGTCAGCGGCGTCTCCGGCGCGGTGGTGTCCAGCGGCGTCAAGGCCGTGGCCGCGGGCAGCGCCCACACCCTGTTCCTCACCTCCGCCGGCACCGTCTACGCCTACGGCTCCAACAGCCGCGGCCAGCTGGGCACCAACGGCGGCGCGGGCTACGTCCTGCGGCCTGACCGCTCCATCCTGGGCGCGGACGACCCGGTGGTCCACATCGCCGCCGGCGGCAACGTGTCCATGGCGGTCACCCAGTCCGGCCTGCTCTACCTGTGGGGCCAGGGCGACGTGGGCCAGCAGGGCGACGGCGCCCGCTATGACCGCCTCTACGCCACCGAGCTGTCCGCCCGCTCCGGCTTCTACACCGGCATCGGTCTGGACCTGGACGGTGACGGCGTGACCACCACCCTGTCCGCCGCCCAGAGCGGCCGGCCCGCCATGGCCGCCACCGGGACCAGCGTCTTCGCCATGGACGCCAAGGGCGCCATCTACGGCTGGGGCTCCAACGCCCGCGGCGCGCTGGGCATTGGCCAGAGCCAGGAGCGGGTGGACCAGGTCCTGACCCCCCAGGCGGTGGGCGCCAACAAGGATCTGGAGGTGGGCTACGCCGCCGTCCTCAACCTGGACGAGACTTACGCCAACGCCGACAGCGCCACCATCGCCGCCTTCTTCAACTACTACGGCTTCGACCGTCTGGCCGCGTACATCACCACCGGCGAGGACCTCCAGGCGCCCGCGGAGGAGCCCGTGGAAGAGCCCGCCCAGGCCTCCGAGGAGGAGATGGCGGAAGAGCCCGCCGCGGCCGCCATGTCCATCGCCGCCCAGGGGACGGGTATCCAGCTCATGGCCCTGGACGAGCCGGAGGACGTGTCCTTCCTGTCCTCCATGGTCCGGGTGCCGGAGATGAACCAGGTGGTGGCGGACGGCGTGCTGTTCAACGCCGCCAACCCGCTGGGCGACAAGGTCGTTATGGGCGAGGGCCAGGTGTTCATCCTGAAGAAGAGCGCCGTCTTTGAGGTGGACAACTTCTACCTCAACCTGCTCCACGGCTACTCCAACGACTCCCGCCGGGTGGAGGATCTGAGCATGGTCTCCTCCAACATGGCCCAGTTCGAGAGCCTGGAGGACTGGATCGTTCTGCCCCACGCGCAGAAGGACCAGCGCTTTGAGTCCACCACCATCACCCTGTCCGACCGCTACCTGGCCGATAACGACGCCGACAACGGCCTGGGCAACTACGCCGATTACACCACCTACGGCTACGGCCGGGCCGCCCGGGACATCACCCTGGAGTACCGCCATCAGGACGACATCGCCGACGCGGCCGCCCTGGGCACCTGGGCCAAGCCCGAGGACTCCAGCGTGGACGTGACGCCCATGGTGGTCTCCTACAACAACTTCACCGTGGCCCTGATGAGCGACGGCACCGTGTGGACCTGGGGCGCCAACGACTACGGCGTGGGCGGCACCGGCGTCAGCCAGACGGGCCGGAGCCAGATCGAGACGCCCATGCAGGTGCGCGCCTACATTGGCGCCGATGTGAGCACCTATGGCGACTACCTGCAGAACATCGTCAAGCTGGCGGCGGGGAACAACCACATCCTGGCCCTGGACCGGGGCGGCAGTGTCTACGCCTGGGGCTACAACGACCAGTCCCAGCTGGGCGGCGGCTCCGCCACCTCCAGCCAGAGCAGTTACTCCGCCGTGCCCGTGCGGGTGCTCAAGGGCCAGCAGGACACCGCCGCGGGCGACTATCTGAGCAATATCGTGGACATCGCCGCGGGCAACCGCTTCTCCGTGGCGGTGGACGCGGACGGGTTCGTCTACACCTGGGGCGCCAACAACTCCGGCGTGCTGGGCATCAACCGCACCGGCCCGCGCGCCTCCAACGGCAACTACGGCTACGAGAGCGAACAGCTCAAGAACGCCCAGCCCACCCCCATGCGCGTCCTCCGGGGCACCCCCACCGGCGGCGACTTCTACTATAACTCCATCCTGGATCCCGCCATGGCCGCCATGACCGGCGACCTGCCCACCTGGACGTGGGACCAGGAGGCGCTGGCCGACCCGAGCCAGGTCTATCTGACCAACATCGTCTCCGTGGCCGCCGGCGACCGCCACATCCTGGCCCTGGACCAGTACGGCAACGTCTACGCCTGGGGCGACAACGCCTACGGCCAGCTGGGCAACGCCAGGGATATGCTCAACCAGGACTACCGCACCGTCACCGACGTGGTGCTCAACGAGACCTTCCAGGCGGTGCCCATGCGCGTCTCCATCAGCGACGCCGCCTCCATCTACGCCGGGTTCAACACCTCCGCCGTCATCCGCCAGGACGGCACCGTGTGGCTCTTCGGCGACCAGAGCTACGGCGGCCAGAGCGTCAAGAGCGCCGTGCCCACCCAGCTCACTCGCCCGGACGGCCAGGCCCTTCTGGCCACCCAGGTGGCCATCGGCTACCGGCACATGATGGCCCTGGGCCGTGACGGCGCCGTGTACAGCTGGGGCAGCGACAACTTCGGCCAGCTGGGCCACGGCGTGTCCGGGGTCAACGCCCAGCCCATGGACTACGCCAACATCCTCACCGACATCCGCTACGTCCAGGAGCCCGTGGGCGAGTGGGACGAGGTCTCCGGCATCTGGATCGAGACCGGGGAGACCGTCCAGCGCCGCCAGGGCACCACCGTCACCCTCAACGGCACCGCGGGCCACCGGGCCCTGGCCGTGAGCGCCGGGATGTACCACAGCGTCGTCCTCATGGAGGACGGCACGGTGTACGCCATGGGCTACAACAACACCATGCAGCTGGGCAGCACCTACGCCGAGCAGAACGCCGTGGAGCCCAAGGGCCTCCAGGTGGGGGTGGATCAGCGGATCCTGGGCCTCTACCTCAACGAGCTGACCTGGACGGCCACCAAGAGCGGGGCCGAGGGCCCGGTGCCTCTGACCTGGAGCGAGGTGGCGGCCGCCAACGGCAACAGCGATCCCGCCGACAACGTCTCTCTCACCTCCGCCGCGGTGGACTATGAGTACGTCCGCTTCGTGGGCGGCCAGATCGTGCTGGATCTGGACCGCCTGGGCACCAAGACCTGGGACGGCTTCAACCTCATCAACGCCAACGTCATCCGCCGGCTGGACGCCGACGCGGTGACCCTGCGCTCCCTCAACGAGGAGGTGGCGGTGATCCGCACCGAGACCACCGCCGACGGCCGGAACGTGGCCGTGGTGGACGTGGTGGGCTTCGGCGTGGGCTACATCGTCGCCGAGTACGTGGATCCCGACACCGGCCTCCACTACTCCAACGCCTTCCGGGTCTACGGCAAGCCGCTGCCCGAGAACGAAGACGACCTGGAGAGCATCCCCAGCCTGACCTATCCCCAGGTGGGCGTGGGCGAGAACTTCTCCGTGGTCCTGCGGGACAACGGCACCGTCTGGACCTTCGGCAGCAACTACGACACCGCCACCGGCGTGGGCGACGGCCGCCTGGGCAAGGGCCGGGCCGACCAGGTCACCTACACCACCCCGCAGCAGATCATCGGCGCGGGGATGGTGAGCGGTCTGGACGCCACGCTGGTGAACATGACCATCACCAAGATCGCCGTGGGCGCCAACTTCACCGTGGCCCTCACCGACAGCAAGGATCCCAGGGAACAGCTGGTGGTCTGGGGCAATAACCAGCACGGCCAGCTGGGCATCGGCACCAACAACGGCCAGCTGGAGAACGTCCTCACCCCCACCGTGGTGGACGTGAGCGCCTATCTGGTCCGGCCCGGGGACTACATCGTGGACATCGCCGCCGGGGAGAACTACACCCTGTTCCTCACCAAGGCCGGGGACGTGTACGGCATGGGTTCCAACGCCGACGGCAAGCTGGTCATGGGCGAGCGGGGCATGAAGAGCGTCCAGACCGTGCCCACCCGGATCCTCCTGCCCGACAACGCCCGGGCGGTGGACATCGCCGCCAACATCTCCACCAGCCACGTCCTCACCTGGACTGGCGACGTGGTCAGCTGGGGCGAGGCCGCCCACGGCCAGTTCGGCACCCCCAACTACTCCCTGCAAGGGCCCAACTACGCCGAGATCGGCTCCTTCGTCCGCATGGCCGCCGACGGCGTCAGCGTGGAGGAGGCCCTGCCCACGGACTACGCGGGCCATCCCATCCGCTCCGCCAGCCGCTTCATCGCCATCGGCGCCGGGGCCGGGTCCGTGGCCGCCATCGACGTGGACGGCGCGGTGGCCGTTTGGGGCTCCAACGCCAAGGGCCAGCTGAGCGCCTTTGAGACCAAGCAGATCTACACCCCCGCCACCTACGACCTGGTCTCCGCCGGGACGGACAGCGAGGGCAACGAGCTCCAGGCCAAGGTCCTGAAGGATCCGGGCTACTTCACGGTGACCGGGGACAGCCAGCCCGCCAATGTCCTGTACGCCAGCTATCAGAACACCTACAACACCACCTACACCGACGTTTACACCGTGGGCGGTGATACCCAGCTCATCGGCACCTACCGCTCCGTGGCCCTCCAGACCGCCATGGGCCAGACCGGCTATGTGCTCTACACCAAGCTGGGCGACGCCACCCTGGACGCGGACGGGACGGCAGACCGTTCCGCCCTGATCCCCTACACCCTCCTGGCCTCCGGCTCCAACGCCTATGGCCAGCTGGGCATCGGCCGCGGCGGCGTGAGCGTTGCCATGTCCGCCCGGGCGGTCATGGCCGGGGAGGCCAACCCCGTGAACGCCCAGGAGCGGGTGGATAACCTGATGTTCATCGCCACCGCGCCCTACGGCGGCACCACCCTGGCCTACGACAACAACTACGGCTCGGTGTACGCCTGGGGCAACAACACCAGCGGCCAGGTGGGCGACGGCACCTACGGCAACCAGACCACCCCCGTGATGGTGCTCAAGGACGGCGGCGGGTCCTATCTGGACATCACCCACGTGCTGGTCAACGACGATCCCACCCTGCCCGACTACACCGCCACCATCCTCTTCAACGTGGCGGAGGCGGACGCCGCCGCCTCCACCGCCCAGCTGGCGGTGGCGGGCCAGGTGTTCACCGACTTCACCGGCGCCACCTCCACCGTGAAGGCCCCCGCCGGCACCGCCATCGACGCGCAGATCGTCATGGCCCCCGAGTACACCATCGGCGCCGCGGCCATGATTACCGCCAGCGGGGTGGTGGTCCCCCTGGGCTTCACCAAGGGCGACGGCTCCGGCACCCTGGCCGCCGGGGACAGCATCGACCGCTTCACCATGCCCGCCGAGGACGTGACCATCATGGTCACCGTGGTGGACGTGGCCTTCGGCAGCGGCGGCGTGGAGTACACCGTGCGCCTGGGCGACCAGCTGCTGGCCGCGGCCCCGTACAGCTACCTGGGCCTGAGCACGGCCCCCGCCACCAGCGCCAAGGCCATGGTGGGCGACGAGGTGCCCTTCGCCATCCAGATCCCGGACGGCCAGACTCTGACCCGCCTGCACTACTACCAGACGGACAATGAAGACGAGATCGTGGGCCTGGAGTTCACGGTGGACACCTCCACCGCGCCCAACGTGGCCTACGGCCAGTTCGTCATGGGCTCCACCGACGACAACCAGAATATCCAGTACGTCATCGAAGCGGAGTTCGGCCCCGCCGGGAGCAACCCGGCCTACGGCTTGGAGCTGGACGTGGTGGACAACTACAACCCGGTGCCCGGCACCTCCACCACCGCCAGCAACTCCGTGTCCATCACCTCCACCAGCGGCGGCCTGGGCCTGAGCGGGATCACCGCCGACAACGACATCCTCAACGGCCAGACCGCCATCCGGGCCGGTGACCTGGTCACCGTGACCGCCAACCTGGGCAGCCCCGCCTACTACATCCAGGTGACCGCCGCCACCAAGAACTTCGGCACGTACACCGTGCCCGTCTACGTCCAAGACGGCTCCACCGCCACCTTCGTCATGCCCTCGGACGACGTGGAGCTCACCGTCAAGTTCCTCTACGGCGCTATCACCACCGTCCAGTACGACACCCTCATCTCCGCCAAGGGGGAGATCACCACCGCCATCAACTACGGCGACGCGGTGCGGATCGCGGTGAAGGACATCGTGGCCAACCTGGGCTTCAACGCCTACGGCCCCTTCCGCTACACCCCCAAGCCGGAGAACCTGACCTTTATCTCCACCAACGAGCGGGTGGCCACCGTGGACAACAACTGCTTCCTGGTGGACGGCTACGGGAACTACGTGGACCAGGCCGGGAACGTGGTGAACGAGGCTGACCGGGTCTATAACCCCGACTTCGGCCTGGTGAAGGCGGGCTCTGAGACCGCCGGATACACCTACATCATCGTCAGCGACGACCGGGGCAACGTGGGCTACTTCAAGCTGGGCGTGGTGCCCGGGCCGCAGATGGTGGACGGCGTGGCCCTGAAGAAGGACGTGGCCTTCCCCATGATCGAAGTGGGCGCCCAGCACACCATCGCTTTGAAGTCGGACGGCTCGGTCTGGGCCTGGGGCCGCAACAACCTGGGCCAGCTGGGCCTCCAGCGGGGCACCACCCAGTCCACCACGCCCACGGAGGTCCTGGCCGTGGTGGATAACCGGGGCAACACCGCCCCCTTGACCGGCGTGGTGAAGATCGCCGCGGGCGGCAACCACAACCTGGCGCTGAAGTCGGACGGCTCGGTCTGGGCCTGGGGCGACAACGCCTTGGGCGCCCTGGGCATCGGCAACCAGGGCGGCGTGCAGTACGCCGCCGTCCAGGTCCACGGCATCAACCCCATGGACAACGGGATGCTGGGCAGCGACCTCTACTCCTCCGCCATCGTGGACATCGTGGCCGCCGGGGCGGTGGACCAGAGCGGCGCCACCACCCGCCAGTACTCCATGGCGCTGGATAAGAGCGGCCGGGTCTTCGCCTGGGGCAGCAACTACCACGGCGTGGTCAACCCCGCCGACAACACCGGCGACCGGGCCGGGGTCATCACCGTGCCCATCAACATCAGCCAGAACTTCACCACCCTCAACGATCCTCTGACCCTGTCGGCGGATAAGATCGCCGCCAACGCCCGGGTCCTGAAGCGGGACGGCCAGGTCATCACCTGGGGCGTCAACGACGAGACGCACCGCGCCTACGGCGGCTACGGCACCACCGAGAGCCCCGAGCGGGCGGTGCTGGGCGGCCGCGCCCTGGAGGTCAGCGGCGGCGTGTACAACGCCGTGGCCGTCACCACCGGCGGCCAGGTGAAGACCTGGGGCGGCGACAACTCCATCGGCGGGTACGACACCCGCTACGCCAACGGCAAGCACGACGTGGAGATCCTGCCCGGGGAGCAGATGATCGACCGGGACGGCAAGCCGCAGACCGAGAGCCAGCGGCTGCCCTACGTGGACAACTACGGCAATCCCATCTACGTCCGCTATGACGACGAGACCGGCGCCATCCTCTCCCAGGCGTACATGAACATGGGCACGGGCCGGTACTACAACGCCACCTCCGACCAGGGCGAGGACCTGGGCACCGCCGAACAGCTGGCGGAGAAGGGCTACCAGGTCTGGTACAGCGACCAGGAGACCATCGTGCCGGTCACCAACACCACCGGCGAGGCCGTGGTGGTGGAAGACGTGCTGGAGAACTACGTCCTGCCCTCCACCTTCACCGCCCTGAGCAAGGGCTATGAGTATGGCCGGGAGGTCATCGGCTTCATCTACTCCGGCGCCACCCAGGCCGCCGACAGCGTCACCCAGGCCGCGCCGCTGCCCGAGGCGGGCTATCCCGGCACGGTGACCATCGAGGCCGTGGAGGCCGGCTCCGCCACCGGCGGGGACGACGCCCTCTACCATAAGTCTGCCCTGCTCTACGGCTATGTGGAGATGTACAGCAAGGACCGCCAGCTCATCGGCTACGCCCCCGCGTCTTACTTCAAGCAGGACGGCGACAGCCTGGTGGTGGGCGAGGACTCCAACGGCGTGCCCTACACCACCGAGGACCTGGCCGAGGTCCTGCTGTCCCTGAACGATCTGATCGCCGGGTATGAGACCCCCGCGGGCTACACCAAGCTCACCCGGCCCATCTATCTTGGAATGCCCGTCACCGCCGACATCTCCACCTACCTCCAGGTGGCCTACAACGACGGCAAGCTGTGGAGCGTCGGGCCCTTCCAGTACATGAGAAAGACCACCTCCGCCGACGGCGCCAAGGACCTCTACGGTCCCGCCCTGGGCCAGGGCGGCAACCTGGACGAAAACGGCGAGAGCTACGTCTACGCCTACCGCCAGACCGGCGATGGCGGAGAGTACCTGGTGGACGCCGACGGCCAGTATGTCCCCCAGCGGGACGAGAACGGCTATCCCATCGAGGACAAGACCCTTTGGGGCGTGCCCGGCTGGGTCTCCGCCGGTTCCGCCGGCGTGGCGGGCGCGGCCATCAACGGCATCGTGGAGGTGAAGAACTCCGTCTCCGTCACCGACCAGCACTCCATCGTCATGAAGGCCAACGGCTCCCTGTGGGCCTACGGCAAGAACGACAACGGCCGCATTGGCGACGGCACCTCCACCTCCACCTCCATCCCCGTCCGGGTGGGCGCCAGCTACTTCATCCTGGAGGATTACCTGGTCTCCATCCGGGAGGGCGAGACCTTCCAGTTCAACGTGGATCCCAAGATCTCCGCCTTCAACGTCCTCAACAGCCTGGAGGAGGACGCCTCCAACCAGGATCTGGCCTGGTTCGTTTGGGACGCGGAGGAGGACTCCGACTGGAGCCAGCAGGGTCCCGACGAGCTCTACAAGACCTCCTGGAACGACGTGGTCAAGGTGGAGTACGAGACGCTTACCCCCAGCGAGAGCGCCGCCAAGGGCCTGAAGTACACCCAGAGCGACAAGCGGGCCACCATCACCGGCCTGAAGGCCGGGGTCACCTATGTCCTGATCTCCGTGGCCAACGACCCGCTGATCGTGGGCGCCTTCCGGGTGGAGGTCCGGCCCGGGGACGAGGTCAGCAGCGTGGCCGCCGACGGCACGCGGAAGGTCATCCAGGTGGGCGTCAGCGAGACGGCCACGATGGAGGACCGGGTGAGCGTCATGGGCGCGGACAACGCCAAGAGCGAACAGCTCCTGGCCCTGAACCGCCAGCTGGCGGAGGCCGGGACCTATGTGCCGGTGGAGCGTCAGGGCGACGTCTACGTGCCCGGCGCGGCCCGGGACAGCGAGAGCGCCGATCCGGTGCCCGCCTATCCCAGCGGCGGGCTCTACCAGGGGATGTACGACGCCTATGACGAGGCCATCCTGACCGCCCAGCACAACACCACCAAGCTGAACGCCGTCTACGGCGACAGCGTGGCCTATCCCATGGTGAGCAGCGGCACCAACTTCACCGTGGCCCTGGCCGCCGACGGCACCGTGTGGACCTGGGGCGCCAACGACTACGGCCAACTGGGCCAGGGCGACCTCTTCGGCACCACCGCCGCCCCGCGGCAGGTCATCGCCCAGGTCCGGGCCGACCAGTACGACGGCTTCCCGGCGGGCACTGTCATCCGCTACGAATACCTCAACAACGTCCGCAAGGTGGTGGCCGCGGGCAACTTCGCCTACGCCTTGAAGAACGACGGCACCGTGTGGGCCTGGGGCCGCAACAGCTCCGGCCAGCTGGGCCTGGGCGGCGGCTACCAGGAGTACCTGCGCGTGCCCTACGCCACACAGATGCTGGCCGGCGGCCAGGCCGCCGCCACCTACTCCAGCGTCTACCTCCAGGAGATCGTGGATATCGCCGCCGGCGGCGTTGACGACGCCCACGGCTTCGGCTACTTCATCCAGTCGGTCTACCGCCGGGGCCAGGTGGAGGACGCGGAGTCCACCACCGGGCTGACCACCAAGTTCTACAACCTCACCGACAACGTCTTCGGCGTGGGCGACAACGCCAGCAACCAGCTGAGCCTGCTCAGCACCACCAGGACCTTTACCACCCCCGTGTCCATCCGGGTCTCCAGCGGCATCGCCGCCCAGGTGTCCATCGGCACCGCCGCCACCGGCTCCATCCTGGTGGGCAACGGCACCATCACCAACATGGGCGACAACACCGCCGGACAGTTCGGCAACGGCACCAACTCCGGCACCCAGGGCACCACCGCCATGGGCTACCGCGCCATGGCCATCGCCAGCGGCGCCAACGCCGGGTACGCCATCAGCTACCTCACCGAGGCCACCAAGGACGGGGCCTACGTGCGGGTGGCCAACTACAAGAACAACAACGACGTCACCGCCAACCTCTACGGCTGGGGCCAGATCAACGGCGTGTTCAACGCCGCCGGCGACGACGGCGCCCCCATCACCAGCAACGTCAACCTGCCCATCCGCATCACCGCCGACCTGGCCTCCTCCATGAGCGACGAGAAGCTCTACCGCGGCCAGATCGTGACCATGGGCGGCGGCTCCGCCTTCTTCAGCCAGGACCGCTCCGGCGAACTGGTGATGTACGGCAACAGCAACGCCTACGGCCAGCAGGGCAACAACAGCCTCGGCGCCGTTGGCGCGGCGGGCACCCACGTCCTGAAGGCCGACACCAACGAGGAGCTCAACGACGCTCTGAGCGTGGATACCGCCACCGGCGGCTACTTCACCAGCCTGGTGGACAGCGATGGCTACGTTTGGGCCTTCGGCCAGAACAACGTCCGCCAGCTGGGCAATCAGGGCCTGACCACGCCGTACAGCGCCGTGGCCCGCCGGGTGGTGGGGAACTTCACCCTGGACGCCGCCACCTATGAGGCCACCCTGATCACGCCCGCCGACGCGGCTCTGCCCGAGCTGGACAGCGCCTACGGCTCCAGCGTGGACCTGGGCCAGATCTACACCCTCACCTACACCTGGGGCAACGGTCAGACCGGCTTCAACCTCCTGGGCAAGGTCGGCGGGGCGGACGCCTCCATCGTGCGCTGCGCGCTGAAGGACGTGGACGCCCACGCCGGGGCCGGCGTCTACACCGTCACCCACAAGAGCCTGGACGAGCGCGTGGCCACGGTGGACGCCGCCGGGGTGGTCACCGCCGTGGGCTACGGCGAGACGTACATCCTCACCACCGTTATAAACGGCGGCGCCAGCTACACCCTCCAGTTCCGCGTCCACGTGGCCGAGCCCTTCCACATCGGCTGGTACGAGCGGGTCTACCATGTGGACAGCGACACCGACCCCTACACCTACGAGCTCCAGGTCAAGCACTCCGCCCAGGCGTATGCCACCGTGGCGGTGGGCGAGGACTACACCCTGGCGCTGAAGGCGGACGGCACCGTGTGGGCCTGGGGCCGCAACACCTACGGCCAGCTGGGCACCGGGAACGGCACCCGGGGCGGCCTGGAGTCCGCGCCCCAGCAGCTGGTGTTCCAGAAGCAGCTGGGCTACCAGAAGAACGCCTCCATCCACAACGACCAGCTGGAGGACTTCTACACCGTGGCCGGGTACAGGCGGGCGCTGACCGCCTCCGCCTCCGGCTCCACCGCCAGCAGTCAGAACTACCGGGATCTGACCAACGGGTACACGGCGGTGTACACCGAGAATATGCCCATCGTGAAGATCGCCGCCGGGATGGACTTCGCCATGGCTATCGACGGGGAGGGCACCCTCTACACCTGGGGCCGCAACACCGCCGGCCAGATCGGCAACGGCCAGCTGTCCGTCAAGCAGACCGGGGACGAGGTCTTCTACGCCAGCCCCACCCCCGTGGAGTTCTTCCGGGATCTGAAGTCCAGCACCGGGGACAACACCGCCCTGCCCATCGTGGACATCTTCGCTGGCGCCGTCAGCGTCAGCGACGGCCGCGCCGGCTCCCACAACGAGAGCTACGCCATGGCCATCAGCCAGACCGGAGACCTCTTCGTATGGGGCACCTCCGGCTCCAACCAGGTCATTGGGCCCAACGGCCAGAACAAGGAGCCCTTCTACGCCGCGCCCAGCCGGATCGTGGACGTGTCCGGCACCAGCCAGGGGACCATCTACGCCCTGGACCAGGAGGGCCGCCTGCTCAGCTGGGACAACACCGCGGTGTCCACCGGCAGCGTCATTTACAGCGACAGTCTGCCCGATAACGCTCGGGCGGTGGACCTGGACGGCGGCCGGGGCAACACCTTCTACACCGTCTGGGACGGCTCGGCCACGAAGGTCTACGGCCGCCGGGACAACACCTACGGCCAGCTGGGCAACACCGGCAACACCAACCACAGCACCTATGTGCTCCTGAATGAGCTGACCGGCGCCGACGTCAAGTCCATCACCGGCGGCATGAGCACCATGGCCGTCACCGGCGAGGGCAAGCTGCTGGCCTCCGGCCTCAACGCCAACGGCGAGCTGGGCGACAACTCCCGGGCCGACCGGGCCGGGTTCCTCAGCGTCATGGCCGGCCAGGCGGAGGAGTATCTGGCCACCGCCTATGTCAACGCCGGACAGCTGGACCAGAGCGTGACCGTGAACGGCCACACCGTCACCTACGGCCACACCGAAGGCGGTCTGCTCCAGCCGACAGTGGACGGCGCCAACGTCACCTTCGCCATCCAGGCCGACCCCGGCTTCCAGGTGGACAAGATCCGCGTGGACGGCGTGGAACAGCCCGTGGCGTACACCCTGCCGCTCTACAACGTCAGCGCCGACCAGGTGGTGGAGGTCGTCTTCGCCATGAGCATGGACCGGGTGGTGTATGCCGACACCGGCATGGGCCTGGATCTGGATATGGCCTCCGGCGGAAAGGCCCTGGGCCTGAGTTCCGCCATTCTGGAAGACGGCAGTGTCTACAACTGGGGCAACAACGACCTGGGCCAGATCGGCAACCGCGTCGTGGGCCAGGGCGCTTTGGACACCTCCTCCGACAAGCTGGTGCCCAACTATGTGGACGGCTATAAGCTGGTTCTGGAGAACGAGGCCGAGGGCGTTCACAACAACCGCCTGGTGGCGGTCTACGAACAGCAGAGCGGCCAGAGCGTCACCGCCAACTGGAAGCTCCACCCAGTGATCTACTACTTCAACGTCTACAACGAGATGCCGGTGGAGCGCAACCGCTTTGCCAAGTACGTCTTCGCCACCAGCGATCCCACCGTGGTCACCGTGGACGCGGAGGGCCGCCTCACCTACACCGGCGTGGGCCAGGCCACCATCCTTATCCAGGAGATCCCCGACCCCGCCTTTGAAAAGGACGTGGGCGCGGGTCTGAAGACCCTGCTCCAGGTGGAGGTCCTGCCCGACAACACCAACTACTACGAAAAGACCGCCAACGGCGAGTACAAGCTGGACGAGAACGGCCAGCGGATCCTGGCCTACAACCTGGTGGCCCCCGCCCTGGCCTCCGGGCTGGAGTTCAGCATCGTCCTGTCCGCCACCGGCTATGTCTACACCTTCGGCTCCAACGCCTCCGGCCAGCTGGGCGAGTCCACCTTCGACATCGCCAACGAGGACCACTACGTCAACGTCAAGACCGGCTCGGGCAACATGATCAACATGGTCTCCGTGGCCGCGGGCAACAACTACGCCCTGGCCGCCAGCGCCCAAGGCTACGCCTACGCCTGGGGCCAGAACACTAGGGGCTCCCTGGGCCTCAACCGGGAGATCAGCTCCAGCGCCCGCTGGCACAGCCCGCAGAGGATCTACGGCCCCGGCGGCAAGGGCTACCTGGGCGACGAGTCCACCGGCAAGGTCATCAAGGTCTACGCCTACGGCAACTCCTCCGCCGCCCTCACCGAGCGGGGCGAGGTCTACGTCTGGGGTGACAGCTCCAACTACCAGCTGGGCGCCCGGGACGACGCGGACGCCTATCGGACGCCCACCAAGGTGCCCGGGGTGAACAACGCCATCGACGTGTACCTGTCGGAGAACAATATGCTCATCCTCATGGCGGACACCTCCGTGTGGGTCTCCGGCGCGGACATCACCCGCATCAAGGGCTGGGGCGATCTGGATCTCAGCGGCCAGGAGCGGGTCTACGAGCAGGACGGCGCCACCACCTACACCCGCTATCCCATGCCCATGCTGGGCCCCGTGGACGCCGCCGAACAGCCCACCCAGCCCACCCAGCTGATGGAGCAGGTGGTCTACGCCGGACTGGGCACCCACCAGGCCATCCTCATGACCGAAGAGCTCAAGACGCCGGACGGCTCCGTTGTCCGGCCCACCCGGCCCACCGCCCCGGCCACCGCCGACGCGGACGCCCTGGCCCAGTACCAGGCCGACATGGCCCAGTACGAGAGCCAGATGCGGGAATACCTGAAGGCCTTCTCTTACAGCAAGCACCTCTACCTGCTGGGCCAGGATGTGGACGGGGTGCTGGGCACCCTGCTGGCCGACGACGAGGCCGTGGAGCGCCACGCCCCTGGCCTGGGGACCACCGGGCAGTACGTCAACCTGCCCACGGAGTACCGCTACTTCCAGCGGGCGGAGTACGACCGCCTGGTGGAGCTGGCTCAGAGCGCCTACGAGTCGGTCACCCGCTACACCTCCCGGTATGACAGCCAGTGGCAGGAGAAGAAGGCGAAGTTCGACCAGTATTATCAGGAGTTCTATGAACAGCTGCAGCGGCAGGCCACCGATCCCAGCCACGAGCCCACCCGCAGCGAGGTGCTGACCGCCATGTGGAACGCCACCCGGGTCAGCCGCCTCGCACCGCCGGAGGAGCAGGCGCGGGCCGAGGCCATCAAGGAGGTCTACCAGTACATCACCACCAACCCCGACTGGATCGAAAACGCCCTGGAGGACACGGTGGCGGCCATTGAGGACGCCTACCAGACCTACGCCGAGACCCTCGCCCAGAAGGAGGCGGGGGAGGCGGAGATGGACGCCTACAACAAGGAGTACAGCGCCTGGCTGGCCCTCATCCAGGAGATCCAGAACTACGAGGAGGACGGGACCAACATCTACCATAACTACGAGGGCATCCTCAACGCCCTGACCGCGGCGGAGGCCGATTTGGAGAGCGCCAACGAGGCCCAGAGCAAGGCCAACGCCGCCCAGCTCACCGCTGGGAACCAGTTGACCAACGCCACCGCCGAGAAGGAGCGGATCCTGGAGGAGAAGCGGGTGATGGAGGAGAACGCCGAGGCCGCCGGCACCCTCAACGACCCCGACTACCTTGCCAATCTGCGGGCCAAGGAGAAGGAGGCCGGGGAGGCCGAGCACCTGGAGCAGGACGCCCGGAACGTGGTGAACGGCCGGTACTACAAGTACGCCACCGATGAAAACGGCGGCATCGTCTACGCCACCATCCACAACGTGGACCGCGTCCTGGACGAGGCCACCGGCGCCGTCACCTACCAGGTGTGGAACCCCGACGGCACCCTGATGAGCGACACCGACTACACCATCGACGCCAACGGCGATCTGCTGTCCATCGAGGGCAACCCCATCCCGCTGGTGAAGAAGGACGACGCCCACTGGGTGGAGAAGGGCACCCTCCAGCTGCTCAACGAGGCCAACCAGCTCCAGCACTTGAGCAAGGCCGCCTACGACGAGGCTCTGGACCGCTCCAACAACTCCGAGGAGTACAAGGCGTTCCGCCGCCTGCTCCAGATCATCCAGATCGAGACGGACGACTCCCTGGACGGCTACCCCTACGCCATCGACCTCCACGCCGACGGCACCTACGACCGCCTGGGCACGCCTAGCCGCTGGACCGGCGAGCGGGACTACCACGGTGTGACGGTGAACTTTGCCGACCTGGAGCTGCAGAACATCCAGCTGGAGCAGTACTCCACCCTGGTGGCCCACCAGGAGCTGGCCGCCAGCAACCTGGCCAGCAGTACCGACAGCGTCCGGCTGATGCAGGCCAAGCTCACCAACCTGGCCAACGAGATCGAGTACGCCCGGGACTACCTGGGCTACCAGGAGAAGGTCTCCCGGATGACGGTGAGCTTTACCGTCACCCAGCCCGGCGGCACCTCCTCCAGCGACCTGCCCGCGCCCGACCAGTATAAGCTCACCACCTACGAGGAATACACCAACCAGGTGCTCACCCAGGGCACCACGGTGACCCACACCATCGCCGCCCACGACGACGTCTCCAGCGGCCACAGCGACGACTTCCACGACCTCTACACCCAGGCCGTGGCGGACTACGCCGCCTTTGCCGCGATGGCCCGCCTGGGCGAGGCGGACGCCGACCAGCTGGTGGATATGTCCACCTACGGCGAACAGCTCCGGGCCCGGGCCGACGCCCTGGCCGCCCAGGCCAAGAGCATCAGCAAGTGGGCCTCCGGCGACCTCTACGACGCCTATATGGAGGCGCGCAAGAGCAGTACCAAGTCCGCCGAGGACCTGCTGGGTTCGGGCAAGACCGGCGAACTGGACAACCACCTCACCGGCCTGAGCTTCCAGAACCAGACCATCGTCAACGAGATCGTCTCGGTCTACGCCGGGTCCATGTACACCGGCGCCATCACCGAGGACGGCTACATCTACCTCTGGGGCACCAACGGGGACACCAGCGGGCGGGGCTCCATCCTGGGCAACCAGGAGACCACCGGCGTGGCCGCCGAGCCCGGGCTGGTGTATAAGAAGGAGATCGGCACCGACTACATCAGCCAGATCGTCCGCCTGGGGACCAACTCCGGCTCTAACCTCAACCGCCATATGCTGGCCCACAAGGACACCGGCACCACCATGGCCTGGGGCAACAACACCAAGGGCCAGCTGGGCAACCGCACCACCGTGCCGGCCAACGTGCCCGTGGTGGTGGGCAGCGGCGATCTGTCCATCGAGTCCACCATCACCCTGAACCTCCAGAGCACCCGGGAGAAGGACACCGCCCTGCTGGAGTTGGGCACCGCCTACCTGATGGTCTACAACAACGCCACCAGCGGCAGTACCTACGACTGGAAGACCCTGGACGACTCCATCGCCGACGTGGCCCCCGTGCCCAACGACGCCTCCCGCGCCACCATCACCGCCGTGCGGGAGGGCGAGACCCGCGTCCTGGCGGAGAACACCGTCACCGGCCAGATCGTCTTCACCCGGGTCATCGTCACCGACGGCGTCACCTACCCGCAGCTGGCGCTGGGCCGGGACACCACCACCGCTCTGAAGAAGAACGGCACCGTCTGGGCCTGGGGCGACAACACCTATCGGGAGATCTCCGACGGCACCGGCGGCGTGCCGCTGGGTGAGTACACCGGCGTCACCTACGGCACCGGCAAGCTGGGCCTGGGCTCCAACCAGAGCCTGATCACCGTGCCCGTACAGCTCAACTACTACTACAACAGCCCGGACTACATCAACCCCGACTCCACCGAACAGCGCCGCATCTTCAAGAACATCACTAAGATCAGCGCCGGCGACAGCCATATGCTGGCGGTGGACACCGAGGGCGTGGTCTACGCCTGGGGCGACAACACCTACGGCCAGCTGGGCTACGCCCCCGGCATCCTGCCCAGGAGCAGTTACCCCGTCCGGGTCCAGATTTTCAACGATGTGACCGGCCTGCCCGTCACCAACATCATCTCGGTGGCCGCCGGGTCCAACCACTCCCTGGCCCTGACCAACACCGGCGAAGTGTACGCCTGGGGCAACAACAGTTCCGGCCAGCTGGGCCGGGGCACCACCTCCGACTACTCCAAGTACGCCGGGATCAGCGAGGGCGTCTTTGACAACCGGGACTTCGAACCCAAGCGGATGAACGGCTTCAAGCAGCTGGCCCTCACCGGCGTGCTGGATATGGCCGCCACCGTCAACGCCACCGCCGTGCTGTTGGTGGACGGCACCGTCTGGACCGTGGGCTCCAACGAGTACGGCCAGCTGGGCGCGGGGTACCTCTACACCGAGGGCGTGACCCTGGGCCAGGAGAAGCGGGTGGACGTCTCCAGCGGCGTCCAGCTGAGCGCCGACGAGCTCCGCGGCGCCGCCCAGTACGTCAACGGCAAGCAGATCAACCTGGGCATGAGCGGCGACCTGATCCAGGTGGCCACCTCCGCCGACGCGCTGGACGCCGCCGGGCGGGCCATGTCCGCCGAGCCCATCATGAACATCAACCGGGTCATCGGCCGGGGCTACAACTTCGCCATCATCACCGAGGGGAAGAACGCCTACGTCTGGGGCAACAACGACACCAGCCAGCTGGGCGCGGGCGAGTGGAACCAGCGGGTGGACGTGGCCGACCGCTACAACGGCGAGACGGTCTTCAGCGGCCAGTTCTCCGCCCAGGAGATGGTCCAGAACCACAAGTACGCCGTCCGGCCGGTGAAGCTCCAGACCAACGACATCGGCGGCGGCGCTCTGGAGAACGTCATCGAGGTCTCCATGGGCGGCTATGTGGGCGGCGCCACCCAGGGCCTGGCCATGACCATGGAGGTGGAGTACGACTACTCCGGCGGTCAGGAGACGGTGAGCAACCGCACATACAGCACCTACGCCTGGGGCTCCAACGACCACTACAAGGCCGGCTTCACCAGCACCCGGCCCATGACCCGCGCCGTCAAATTCGACCCCTTCGCCGAGCGCAGTGTGACGGATACCGCCGGGCCCACCCTGTCCCGGGACGAGAACTCCGCGCCCATCAAGTCCATGGCCGCCGGCGGCAACCACTCCGCGGGCTATGACACCAACGGCATCGTCTACACCTGGGGCAACAACGAGTACGGCCAGCTGGGCAACTTCGAGTACTGGACTCCGGAGAAGAAGGGCGGCGTGGTGGACAGCGCCTATCCCACCCAGGTGGACGAGGAACACATCGCCATCTTCCAGGTGGACACCACCCGGGTGGACGGCGAGGTCTCCGAGACGCAGACGGAGAACTACCACTTCCAGGTGAAGATGCACGAGGCGGATGAGGAAGTCGCGCCCACCCAGTTCATCGGCAAGTATATGTACTCTTTCAGCGTGGACAAGGAAGTGGACGAGGAGAAGACCCTCCAGCTCAAGTACAAGGTGCTGGACGACTCCGTGGCCCAGCTGGACAACATCTACACCGCCGACACGGGCGCCCACGCCGCCGGGACCCGGGAACTGGACGTGAAGTACAGCGACGACGCGCTCCACCAGCGCATCGAGACCTATAAGAACGTCGTCCTCAAGCAGCCCCTGGACGAGAACAACTTCGGCACCACCCGGGTGCTGGCTATGTACGAGCCGGAGTCCAAGGAGGAGAGCGCCGGGACGGGCGACAACTCCAAGTCCGGCGTGGCCATCGTCAACCTGCTGGGCAAGGACGAGGACGTGATCTACTCCGAGGGCGAGGTCTCCATCGGCAAGCCCTTCCGCACCCTGCCCCAGGTGAGCGCCGGGGACGGCTTCACCGTGGCCCTGAACATCAAGGGCGACCTGCTGGTCTGGGGCGACAACACCTACGGCCAGCTGGGCCTGGGCACCAGCGACAACGACTCCATCACCCCCAAGGAGAACGCCGAACTGAAGCTGCAGATGAGCGTCTACCACGGCGACGACACCCACTACATCACCCAGGTGGCCGCCGGGGCCCGCCACGTGCTGGCTCTGGACGACGTGGGCACCGTCTGGGTCTGGGGCGACAACTCCCAGGGCCAACTGGGCCTGGGCGAGAAGGGCGGCGTCTACCGCACGCCCACCCCGCTGTCCGCGCTGGACTCCGAGGAGGAGCTGGGCCGCATCGTCTCCGTCTACGCCCTGAACAGCAGTTCCTACGCCGTGGACGCCCAGGGCACCCTCTACGCCTGGGGCTCCGGGGAGAGCTTCATGGGCCTGGACGACGTGGCCGGCGGCGGCGCCATGCCCGATCCCGACCCCGATGTGGAGGACGGCCTCCAGCGGGATTACAGCGTCATCGACAGCGCGGGCGTCCGCAGTTACGAGCCCACCCCGCTGTCCCTGCTGGCCCGCACCCTGGAGGTGGGCGACCGGTACATCCTCAAGGGCTCCGGCACCATCTGGACCCTGCCCAAGAACAGCAACAGCCCCGACGTGGAGCGGCTGAAGGACAGCGCCACCGGCGCGCCCAACAAGAACATCGCCGCCATCGCCAGCCACTCCGATGACTACACCATGCAGGTCGTGGGCTCGGACGGCTCCGTGACCGAGGAGCCCCACAGCAGTTACCACCTGCTGGCCATCGACAAGAACGGCCTGCTGTGGAGCATGGGCGACAACTACTACGGCCAGACCGGCCAGGCGCTGAACGGCGCCGGGGACGCCACCGGCTCCAGCGACGCGCTGGAGGCCGTGGTCACCCAGGACAACCAGGAGACCCCCGGGTTCCACCAGATGGGCAACCTGGCCCATGACGCCCAGGCCACCGGCGTCATCACCGACATCGCCGCGGGCAACAACTTCTCCGCCGCCATCTCCAAAGAGGTGGTCAAGAGCCATAGCGATCCCACCTTCGACCACCAGTCCACCCTGGGTCTGGAGACGCTGGGCGTGATCGATCCCGCCACCAGCCAGGTCAAGATCACGGAGGAGCTCTGGGATAAGATCGAGGCGCATGACCCGGAGAGCAATAACTACACGAAGACCGTGATCCAGCGGCAGCCCTACTTCCTGGACGGCCAGCGGGTGGCCCAGACGGTGACCGCCTACACCGGGCCGGACACCGCCACCCTCCTGGACAGCTATACCTATCAGAAGGGTACCGACGCCGCCGTCACCACGGATGCGGCCACGTGGGCGGCCATCGAGGCGGACGGGAGCTGGACGAAGACGGAGACCACCACCGTGGAGATCCGCACCGTCCAGAACGCCGCGGGCGGCCCGGGCGACACCGTGCTCATCCAGGTCACCACCACCGTCACCACCTATGCCAAGGAGATCGCCGGTGTGACCGAGGTCTACACCCACACCCTGGCTACCACCCCCTCGGACATCTACACCAAGACGGAAGCGGACGTGGAGACGGACATCTACACCCTCTACACCTTCGGCGCCAACGCCAACGGCAAGCTGGCCCAGGGCAACCGGACGGACCCGGTAGGCGCCTCGGCCAAGTACCCCCTGGCGGTGGACTTCAACACCGACGACGAGGGCAGCAACGACTCCAGCGTCATCATGGTCAACGCCGGGTCGGAGCACATGATCACCGTCAAGAAGGACGGCTATATGTGGTCGGCCGGTTACAACCAGAGCGGCCAGCTGGGCAACGTCACCCGGAACACCTCCAACGTGATGGTGATGGTGGGCGAGCAGTACGTCAACGTCACCCCCAGCGTCATCAACCTGGCTAAGGGCCAGACCATCGGCATCAGCGAGATCGTCACCAACCGGGACAAGAAGCTGAAGGTCACCGCCCAGGCGGGCATCAACCTGCTGCTCAAGGGCAACGACAAGCAGGCCGACATGGGCAAGAACTGGAAGGCCAGCACCATGAACGAGAACATCCTGCTGGTCCGCACCGATGACGAGCTGCGCCAGGACCTGGCCGACACCTCCTACGGCCACCCCGACTTCAACTTCACCAAGGCCGCCGCGGCGGAGATCACCGGCTCGGAGTATCGGGAGCGGCTGGACAAGCGCATGGCCGACCTGAAGGCCACCTTCCAGGCCAACCACGTGCCCATGCTGGTCAACGAGACCATCGACCTGACCCGCCTGCTGGCCCCCGGCAAGTCCATGCCCAGCGGGCGCACCCTCATCGACGACGAGGCCCTCTACCTGTGGGCCAAGATGGGCGCGGAGAACGACGACTTCAGCCATCTGCTGAACGCCGCCAACTACGCAAGCCCGCTGCCCGCCGGGATGACCTCGGCGGACGTGACCGCCCTGATCCAAGCTCTCACTGACCCCGCCCTCGGGCTCAACGTGGGCCTTGGGGACAACATCTACGTCCAGCAGTTCATCGACAACAACGCCGACGCCCTGGTGAACCACACCGGCGTCAACCAGGCCGGGCGGCACTACTACTACAACGGCATGACCGCCTCGCCCGAGGCCCCGCAGGTGGCCATCCGCAGCGACGAGAACGGCTTTGACAACTACTACATCACCGGCGTCTCCCTGGGTCAGACCATGATCCGGGTGAAGGTGCCCGGCATGAGCGCCTCCGCCTTCGTCCAGGTGAAGGTCATGGCCGACGCCAACGCCAAGACCAATCCCATGGTGGCCGTGGGCCAGACCCACACCCTGGCTTTGAAGAGCGACGGCACCGTCTGGACCTGGGGCGACAACACCAACGGCCAGTTGGGCCGGGAGACCTATGACTCCATGGGCATGGTCATCTTCCCCAACATGATCGAGTATGTGGTCAACAACAAGGATAACGGCAAGAACTACTTCCAGCGCCTGGACGAGGCCAACCAGCGCAAGGGGATCGTCACCCACTACGGCGACCTGATCACCGATTACGACAGCTGGGTGCTCTACGGCGACGGGGACACCGGCTTCCTCAACGAGGTGGGCTATCCCTGGGACGATCCCGATCCCATCGTCTACATCGTGGCCGGGGCCAACGTGTCCTACGCCATGAGCGAGTCCGGCCGCATCTTCGCCTGGGGCGACAACAGCTACTACCAGCTGGGCGTGGGCAACGTCAGCGGCGACGTGCGCCGGCCCACCGAGGTGGTCTATCCCGTCACCTACACCGACGAGACAAGCGGCGAGGTGGTCACCGAGCTCCGGCCCGTGGGCCAGTCCGGCGGCACCCTGGACGTGAAGAGCACCTACGATGCCCAGACCGGCAAGTACCTGACCACCCTCTACTACACCGTGGTGAACAAGTCCGACAACACCGAGCAGGTCTTCGCCGCCGGACACGGCTTCACCGGCTACCGGCCCACCCAGATCTCCAACAGCGGCATGGGCTCCATCACCCAGATCTCCGCCGACTACGCCCTGGCCGGCGGCGAGGTGTGGCACTTCACCACCTCCGAGCCGGAGAAGGTCAGCGGCTTCAACGCCGGCCGGACCGGGGAGGAACTGCCTCAGGACCTGGCTATCATCAAGATCGCCGTGGGCGCTGAGCACCTGCTGGCCCTGGACGAGCTGGGCGGCGTGTGGGCCGTGGGCTCCAACGAGTACGGCCAGCTGGGCATCCGCGTCTCCGACGCCGACGAGCGGGGCGACAGCGAAGTTCCCGTCCGCGTGGAGGCCGGGGAGCAGGGCGTGGGCAAGCTGGGCGTTGGCGGGCCCAACGGCATGGTCAACGCCATGGTCACCGATATCGCCGCCGGTCAGTTCAGTTCCTACGCCCGCACCGAGGACGGCAAGGTCTGGGCCTGGGGCCGCAACGACCACGGCCAGTTGGGCCTGACGCCCAACCTGTCCGGCGGGGCCGCCCCCGAGCTCGCGGGCTACCCCAAGGCCGTGGACAAGGGCAGCCGGGGCGACCAGTATCTGAACGTCTACGCCGGGTTCTTCCAGTCGGTGAACCTGGACGAGAACGGTATGCTCTGGGCCGACGGCGCCAACGACTACGACCAGCTGGCCAACGGCAACGCCGTGGACATCTACATCCCCACCCTGGTGGGCGACAGCGCTCTCCAGGTCACCATCGCCAACAACTACACCGACCAGGAGTCCGACCAGGAGATCCACCTGGGCGACTACATCTACATCGATTCCTACACCCGCCAGCCCGACGGCGCGGAGCGCTACAAGCTGGTGGACGGGAAGTATGTGCCCACCCACGAAACCCGGGCCGGCACCCAGCCGCAGCGCGAGCCGGACGGCAGCTACATCTATCCCGACGGCAGCATCTGGACCGACCTCCAGGAGAACGGCGGCATCAAGCGGGGCACCCTCAGCGCGGACGGCAGCACCTTCACCGACGAGGTGACCGGCGCGACAAGTCCCAACACGACCTACAAGGAATACGACATCATGCGCTACGAGGGCGAGTACTACTTCGACGTCAACGCCAAGAGCCGGGTTGCCCCCGACAACCTGACCCTGGTGGCGGGGCACACCTACTACCTGGAGACCGAGTTCAGCGTCTTCTGCCTGTTCACCTCCCAGGACGTGAGCAGCTTCAACTACCTCTACAACCTGTCCTTCAACAACAGCACCGGGACCACCATCCTGGGCGGGGACGAGGTGGAGATCTCCGGCTCCGCGCTGGTGGTCAAGGACTCCGGCCGGGCCTACGCCTACCGCCTCTACAAGGACGGCACGCAGGTGGATCTGGAAGACTACACCGTCACCGACGCGGGCAACCAGACCCTGGCCGCCAACGAGAACGGTTGGTTCGGCGGCGTGGACGGCGCCATGACCTTCAAGCTCAACAGCGGCACGCTGGACGGCACATACGCCATTTGGGCCGCGCCCAACACCCTCTACGTCCCCAACGCCACCATCACCGCCAACCACACCGACATCGCCCCCGCCGACACAGGCGCCACCTGGACCTATCCGGGTCAGGGTATGGGCGACGGCTACAACAACTACGTGGAGATCCTCAGCCCGCTGCCTGTCTACCAGTACGCCCTGCGGCACAAGGCCACCGGCCTCATCGAGCAGAACGTGGAGGGCCGGAACCTGGTGGGCGCCGGCGAGATCAACAACAACGGCTGGTTCACCGGCAACGGCACCAAGCTCACCCTGCAGTTGAACGGGGCCAGCGCCTCCCTGGAGATGGGCGACTACGACCTGGTGGCCCGGTATGCCAAGGAACTGGTGACCCTGACCACCGAGAAGGAACTCAACGGCAAGCCCGGTCTGAACAACCTGTGGGTGGAGGAGACGCAGATCTCCGACAAGTCCCGCTACGTGCCCATCACCATCCTGCCCATGGACGGCCCCGAGGCCAACGAGGTGTCCTGGACCGGGTCGGGCGCCAGCGCCGCCGCCCCGCAGACCCGGGAGACCGACCCGGATACGGGCGAGGTGCTCCACCAGCCCAAGACCAGCGTCTTCTCCGGCGTGGAGGTCACCCGGTACAACACCCTGAACGACTACTACTCCAAGGCGGGCAGCGCCCTGGCGCCCGCCAAGGTCTCCACCGGCTACGGCCACACCCTGGCCCTGCGGGCGGACAACAGCATCTGGGCCTACGGCATCAATGAGCACGGCCAGCTGGGCGTGGGCCTGACCGGCGACCAGCTCCACCAGAACGGCCCCATCGCCGGGTGGGACGACCCGCGGGAGATCCAGACCTACGTCTGGCGGGGCAACCGCTACACCCAGGAGGCCGTCTACCAGACCAGCGAGGACGACGAGACCATCCGCCAGCGCGCCAAGGTGAAGTTCGTGGACGTGTCCGCCGGGTATGACCACTCCCTGGCCGTGGACGCCGACGGCAACATCTGGGCCGCGGGCGGCAATGAGTACGGCCAGCTGGGCATCACCGCCGACCCGGCGGGGAACGCCATCCGCTCCAAGCCCTACTTTATCCAGACGGTGACCGCCGCCGACGTGAAATCCCTGACCAAGGGCGAGCGGTTCGTGGCGGTGTCCGCGGGCAAGGGCTACTCCATGGCCCTGGCCAGCGACGGCACGGTCTACGCCTGGGGCAACAACGACCACGGCCAGCTGGGTCTGCGCCACGCCGGCAGCGTGGTCACCACACCCACCAAGCTCACCCTCATCAACGTCAACGCCGTCTCCGCCGGAGAGGACCACACCCTGTTCACCATGTTCGACGGCACCGTCTACGCCGCTGGCTCCAACGCCTACGGCAAGCTGGGCGTGGTCACCGAGGCCCTGCCCGAGGGGGCCGACTCCACCGCCCCCGTCTTCGTCAGCGGCCTTGCCAACATCGTGGACGCCTCCGCCGGCGGCCAGCACTCCGTGGCGCTGAGCTACGGCACCCGGGTCTACACCTGGGGCAACGGCGAGGACGGCCGCCTGGGCCGCGCCCTGCCCGACGGCAAGACCTACGACCAGACGCCCACCACCCTGGACCGGCCCACCTACGCTGTGGCTATCGACGCCGGGCGGGACCACAACCTGGCCCTGGAGTACACCGGCAAGCTCTACGCCTGGGGCAACAACCAGGACGGCCAGCTGGGCCTGGGCACCTCCACCACCAACCCCTTCGTGGTGGATCCCGCGGTCAACGAGATCTACCTGGAGGACGCCGGGGTGCTGGTCCACTCCGTCAGCGCCGGCGGCGCGTACAGCGCCATCTCCGACCAGGACGGCCTGGTCTACGGCATGGGCGATTACACCCAGGGCTACCGCGACGGCGGCATCGTCCTGGCGCAGAACGACACTCTGGCCGACTCCCCCATCATCGTGGGCGAGAAGGGCCAGCCCAGCAGCCGCCACCAGGTGCTGGTGAAGAAGGGCGAGCAGGTGGTGGTGGACTTCATCCTCTCCAACCGCTTCAACCTCTACACCGAGTTCTGGAACCACTATCCCGTCACCTTCCAGAACGTCAACGCCGGCGTGGCCTACCGAAACGCCGACACCGCCGCGACCCTGGAGGCCGGAAAGGTCTACACCACCGGCCTGCGGGAGACCTTCACCACCGACCATGATCTGACCCAGGCGGACCTGTTGGCGCAGAACCACTTCCTGGTCCAGGGCGTGGACTACGGCTTCACCCAGATCATCCTCCGCTCCGGCGACCAGAGCGTGGTCTACTACGTCAACGTCATCCCCGACACCCCCGAGAGCATCGTGGCCCCCGCCATCGCCTCCGGCCAGCGGTTCACCGTGGCCCTGAAGGCGGACGGCACCGTGTGGGCCTGGGGCGCCAACGACGTGGGCCAGCTGGGCCAGAGCGTGGATCCCGACGCGCCGTGGAGCCTGGTGCCCGTCCAGATCACCTTCCCCGGCCTGGGCGAAGGGGAGAGCCCCGACGGCGTCAGCTACGAGGGCGAGTACATCAAGGCCATCGCCGCCGGTGAGTACCACGCCATGGCCTGCACCAACTTCGGCAGACTCTACACCTGGGGCGACAACTCCAACGGCCAGCTGGGCCTGGGCCTGAGCTTGAACCTGAGCGCGGGCCAGGCGGAGCCTGCCTACATCGCCACGCCCACCCTGGTCAAGCTCTCCGACCGCACCGGCGCGGACGCCATCGTCACCAAGATGGTCGCCGGGATCAAGCACTCCGCCGTCCTCACCCAGTCCGGCCGGGTGTACACCTGGGGCGCCAACGATGTGGGCCAGCTGGGCATCAGCGCCGCCGCGGGCTTCACCACCAGCGTGCCCCAGCAGGTCATCGGCCTGAGCAAGGTCATCGACCTCTACGAGGGCGCCCGCACCAACACCGTGCGCGTCACCCGTTACGACGGCCGCCTGTGGGGCTGGGGCTACAACATGAACGGCGAGCAGAACACGTACAGCGGCCAGGAGTCCTACGCCCAGCCCAGGATCTCCCAGCTGGACTTCTCCGGCCTGAAGCGGCCCAAGCTGGACGCCGCCGGCCAGGAGACGCGGGACCTGGAGGGCAACGTGCTCTACGAGACCGGCCTGCCTGAAAACGTCCAGATCATCAAGGTGGTGGACGGCAAGGCGTACTCCCTGGCCCTGCTCAGCAACGGCGCCGTCATCGCCTGGGGCATGAACGACGTGGCCGACGGCTGGAACGCCCTGGGCGCCGGGGAGGACAGCACCGACCCGACCGCCGCCGCGCAGAACGCCGCCGACCTGGAGGCCCGGGAGAGCCCGCTGACCAGTCTGGCCGGGGTGGCCGAGTACCGGCCCGGCTACGTCAAGGGCCTGGAGGGCGACAGCGCCGACCAGATCCGCCCGGATCCCACCGTCTATCAGGACGTGAAGGGCTACGACAACCACGTGGTGGCTATCGCCGCCGGGGCCACCCACAACCTGGCCCTCAGCGGGGACCAGAGCGTGTGGACCTGGGGCGGCCAGAACGAGAGCGGCCAGCTGGGTCTGGACGCGGCCATGCCGCAGAACAGGGATACCAGCTCGGTAGCCAAGGTGCCGTCCACCCAGGTGGACGCGGCCACCGGCGGCATGACCATCGCCACCGACGCCGAGGGCGCGCAGATCCCGCTAAAGGCCCAGGCCATCACCGCCGGCGGCGCCTTCTCCGTCATCTCCGCCATCGAGAAGGGCAAGGAGGACGCCCTCTACGGCGTGGCCTACGCCTACGGCAACAACAGCGTGGGCCAGATCGGCGTGGACGAGCGGGCCAGCATCCCCAGCCTCCACGACCAGTACACCTATCTGCCGCGGCAGGTGCTGGGCGGCGCGCCCTACATCGAGCCCAGCAGCGTGGTGGTGCCCGAGGGCGGCAACCAGGCCCTGACGGCCCACTTTGACAAGATGATCCTGGCCGACCCCGCCGCCGCCCCCGGCAGCGCGGCGTACTGGTCCCTCACCGACCAGCTGGACAAGGACGGCCACGCCATCGATGACGGCGACAACGATAAGAGCATCGCCTACTACCTGTCCGTGGGCGGGACCGACTACGTCTACGGCCAGTACCAGGGCACCGGCACCATCGTCGCCACCGACAGCGCCTCCGGCGCCACCGCCACCGCCCCCATCGAGGTTCTGGCCCGGGGCACCAACCTGGACGTCTTCGGCAACGAGGTCCACGCCGCCAATCCCGGCGTCCTCCCGCTCATCCAGAACGGCTTCCTGCGCTATGACGACCTTGCCCGGGAGTTCACCTTCACCGTGGCCGCCGACGGCACGACCCCCGTGGCCAAGCTGGGCTCCATGCCCACCGACCTGGCTGCCGCCGCCGCCGCCGTTCCCGCCGGGCACCAGCCGCTGTTGACCGCTGTGGTGGCCTATGTGGCGCCCAAGCTGAACGACAAGGGCCAGCCCATCCTGGGCGAGCACGGCGAAAAGCTGGTGGACGTGCGCGTGGTCCTCCAGGTCAACACCGACCAGACCACCCTGTGGGGCGACTTTGACCGGGACGGCGCGCTGGATCCCACCGGGCGCGAGCCCGACGTCAGGGGAGACGGCACCAGCGTCTACTACACCTACAACACCCAGCCCTCCAACCGCTACACCCACGCCCAGCTCAAGGCCAACGACGAGACCCTGCCCGACGAGGTCATCGCCGTGCTGGACGCCCTCTTTGACAGGACCCTGCCCACCATCGACGGCGTGACCAATCCCACCTATGACAAGGACGCCAGCCAGCCGGTCTACGTGAAGTTCAGCGACGTGCCCATGGACGCCGTGGAGGAGTTCTACATCCGCTTCGTCTCCGGCGTGGAGGGCAGCAACGCCGAGAACTGGAGCAAGCTGGTGCTGGTGGAGCGGGACCTGGGCGTGGCCCTGGAGCAGACCGCCGTGGGCAACCAGGCCACCTTGAGCGCCGACGGCCAGATGCACCACGGCCTGCCCGACGTGGCCGCCGCCACCACCCTGCCCGAGACCGACGCGCCGGTGGACGTGCTCAACGGCGGCGATCCCGCCGCCCTGGCAGGGGTGAAGTACCCCGCCGCCGCCGGGAGCAAGTACACCGACAAGCGCTACGTCATCGTCCCCGACGACGCCCAGACCTACCAGGTCACCGGCCAGGACGGCGCCGACGTGACGGTGAGCGGCAACGAGCTCTACATTTACGCCCTGGCGGAGGACACCGACGTGATCTCCGTGGCCGGGCAGAGCGTCAACGCCGACCACATCGCCGCCGCCCAGGCCAAGGGCGTGGCCGCCGCCCAGGCCGAGCTGGCCCTGGATCAGGGCGAACGGCTGGCCAAGCTCCTGGCCGACTGGAGCGGGGAGCAGGCCAACCTGGCCAGCGCCCGGGACGGTCTGGCCGCCCATCCCGCCACCGACGTCTACTACGGCTCCGAGCCCATCACCGGCAACACCATCGACGGGGTGCTCAGCAGCATCGACAGCTTCATCACCTCGGGCGGCGCGGATGAGGCCACCCTCCTGAGCGCCGCGGTGACGGCTATCCATGAGTACAACGCCAAGAGCGGCGAGACCTATTCCGACGCCTTCACCACCGTGGCGGACGCCAGGGCTGTCCTGGCGGCCATCAAGGCGGACGCCCAGAGCGCCCGGGCCGCCGCCGAGGCCGTGCTGGCCGCCCGGGGCGAGGCCGTGCCGTCCGGGCAGAGCGACCAGGCGATCCTGGCGATCCTGGACCAGGTCCTGAACGAAGAGGAGACGCAGGTGCAAGACCTGCAAAACTCCCTCAACAGCGCCCTGGGCCTGACCGGGGACGCCGCCGTGACCGACCCGGCCGCCGCCGCGGACCTGGTGGCGCGGCTCCAGGCCGCCGCCGTGGCCGCCCGGGCCGCCGCCGACGCCGCCAACAGCGCCATCCACAGCGCCGACCGGGACACCCAGCGCTACGTCCTGGACGGCACCGCCTACGAGGCCCACGTGCCGGTGGAGGTCACGGGCAAGACCTATCAGCCGCTTACCGGGAAGAAGGACGGGCCCGACCACCAGAACACCGACACCGCCAAGACCTACACCCTGGACCTCTACCGCAAGAGCTACGCCACCCGCCTGAAGGGGATCACCGCGGAGCTGCGCGACGGCAAGAGCACCGCCTCCTTCACCGCCGTGGAGGCCGCCCCGGGCGAGTACCTGCTGGTCCTGCCCAAGGGGACGTACATCACCGCCGGCAGTCTCCAGTCCCTGACGGCCACCTCCACCATGCCGGAGTTCGCCTACGTGGAGTTCATCCGCACCACCAGCGTCAACAACGACAACGCCACCGTGCCCACCAGCGCCGACCCCGGCAGTATCTCCTGGCTGGGCTACAAGCTGGGCCTGGGCACCGGCGAGAGCGGTACCGGCAACGACGCCGACAACCTCCTCACCGTCCGGGTGAAGGTCTACCTGGACGAGGCTAAGACCCGCTTTGTCTACACCGACTACAAGCTCACCATCGTGGCCACCGACGATCCCTACTACGTCTACCTGGGCGAGGACTATCTCCACCCGCTGCCCAGGCGCCGGGTGGAGGACAGCGCCGCCGGCGTGGCCCAGTACCGCTACGTGGGCGTTCTGCGCGGGCCGAAGGATCAGCCCTTCCCGGGCACCGTCACCGTGGTGGCCACCGCCGCCAACAGCATGGTCCAGGTGAACAACGCCGTGGGCACCTCCACCCAGTACAAGCCCGGCGCCAGCACCGAGACCTTCACCTTCTCCGCCCCCGCCGCCACCACCGTGCCCGGCGTGCGCTACTTCAACGCCGCCGGTTGGAACGACCTGGGCTTCAGCGTGGGCACCCGCGGCGCCTACGGTGGGGTCACCGCCGTGAAGAGCCAGACCGTGCGCCTCTACTACACCAGCGCGGACACCCAGCTGGGCCTGCTGAGCGTCACCTTTGACGGCGCGGACACCCCGCTGTCCGGCATGGTGCCCAACGCGGACCTGGACGGCGACGGCGCCGAGGACGGCTGGACCCTGAACGCCAAGTACAACGAGGTGGAGGGCATCTACTACGTTGCCATCACCAACGTGGACGAGGAGCGGGCCTACCAGATCGACGCCCAGACCATCGTGCCCGCCCAGGCCGGGGACGATCCCGCCCACATCTTCACCAAGGTCTTCTCCGACGCCACCGACGCCGACGCTTACGCCAAGGCGGTGGAGATGGCCGCCGCCGTCAGCGCCAACCTGGGCGCCCGGGCGGAGACCAGCCCGGTGAAGCCCGCCATGGAGGCCGCTCTGGCCGCCCTGAACGCCCTGACGGCCGAGGCGGACGACGCCGCCGCCAGGACCGCCGCCGCTGACGCCATCGCCGCCGCCAAGGACTCCGGCCTGAGCTTCGCCGGTGACGACGCCACCATCGCCGACACGGTGGAGACTCTCCGCAACGCCCTGATCGCCGGCATCGCCGCCGCCGAGGCGGACGAGACCGCCAAGGCCGCGGCCTACGCCGCCCAACTGGCGAGCGTCCGCGCCGCTCTGGCCGCGGCCGCGGCCGGGCTCAAGGGAGACGTGGCCGCTATCGACGGCGCGGTGGCCGCCATCCAGAGCTTCCAGGCCGCCTACCCGGGCGTGACGGTCAACCTGAACCTCCAGACCCAGGCCGCCCAGGCGGTGGATCACTACAACGGCGTTCCCGCCGGGACCACCCAGTACGACAGCCTCAGCGACGCCCTGGCCGCCCTGGTCAGCATCCAGACCGCCGACGCCGCCGCCCGGACCGCCGCGGAGAACGCCCTGGCCCAGGCCGTGGCCGCCAAGCTCACCTTCGCCGGCAGCGACGCCACCGCCGCCTCCGGCTACGAGGCGCTGTCCCTGGCCCTGGGCAAGGCCCAGTTGGCCCTGGAGGCCGCCTACGTCAACGTGATGGCCTACGACTCCAAGCTGGCCTACGCGGGCGAGTGGAACGACCACCACATCCCGCTGACCGACCGGAGCGTGTCCGCCAACACCAACTTCTACCTGGTGGTGGCCCCCGCCGATCCCACCGGCTATCCCGCCTCCGTCATCACTCTGCGGGTGATGAAGCTGGAGCCCAACATCATCGCCGGCACCTCCCTGAGTCAGATCCAGGGCACCGACGCCGACGCCAAGATCAAGGGCGCCGCCATCCGCCAGGTGCAGGTGGAGGTGGAGGAGCCCACCGTGTCCGCCGCCGGGAACGACGTGCCCGCGGTCTATGAGCTCAGAGACTTCCTGTTCTACGAGAACAAGTCCGCCCGCTACGACACCGTGCCCAACAAGTACCCGCGGGGCGCAGAGCAGAACGTGTTCTACCTGACCCGGGACGGCGGCGGCTACGCCTATCCCGACATCATGGACCTGGCCGGGGACGCCGACGGCGACGGCCAGCCCAACAACCTGCCCACCTTCGTGCTGAAGGTGCGCTACCCCGACATCGGGGACACCGCCACCGTCAAGCTGACCACCGAGAACATCTACACCACCCTGCGCCTCTACAACCCCGACGGCGAGACCTTCGCCACCAGCGCCAAGAAGGCCGACGACGTGGATAAGACCGTCACCTTCACCGACATCCACCTCAACCCCGAGAGCGTGGGCTACACCGCCCTGAAGGTCCAGGCCAGCCTGGAGATCGACGGCGCCGCCGCCGTGCCCAAGGACTACCTGGTCATCCTGGAGTACGCCAACAAGGGCACAGACCTTGTCAGCGTGGCCGACTACGCCGACACCAGCTACTCCGGCGACGCCAACGGCTCCGGCCTGGCCGGCCTGGGCCAGGAGCTGGGCTACAACCCCGAGCGCTACGACGTCCAGACCGTCTACGTCAAGGACGAGGACGGCAACAACACCTCCGTGGTGGACTACTACCACGTGGCGGTGCCCAGGATGGGCGGCACCGTGGGCCCGCTGTTCATCGAGGCGGCCGCCGGCGTGCTGGATCCCATCACCGGCAAGCCCATCTACAACCTGGAGAGCAAGGTCACCATCATGGTGCCCGACCAGGACGGCGCGCGCACCATCCCCTTCCGCGACAACGCCTCTGACGAGCGGATCTACCTGGCCCGGCGGGAAGTGCCCCTCTACGACAGCCAGGTGGACACCGAGCTGGGCCAGATCGTGGAGATCATCGTGGAGGACGAGGCGGGCCTCACCAAGACCTACCAGCTGCGTATCAAGTACCAGTCCTCCGACCACACCGTGGAGGTCCGCAGTCCCGAGGTGGATCTGAAGGTCGCCCCGCTGAGCGCCCAGACCCTGGAGGACACCTCCTACGGCGGCACCATCAAGCGGGAGTACTACACCGTCCTGGTGGACCGGGACCGGGCGCGGATGCCCTTCCGCATCACCGCCGCCAGCGGCCACGCCAGCGTTTGGGTGCCCACGGTGGACCAGACGGTGGACGACCAGACCATCCAGGTGCCCTATA
Source organism: uncultured Oscillospiraceae bacterium (assembly GCA_947627325.1). Classification (GTDB taxonomy): domain Bacteria; phylum Bacillota; class Clostridia; order Oscillospirales; family Oscillospiraceae; genus MGBC124762. Next base: position 130,807 of record CANQVO010000003.1, read on the forward strand.
CCTTCTCCGCCTCCGTCACCGACTTCAGATCGGCCATGGCCGACCACACCCCCACCAACACCACCTGGGAGAACAACAAGGTGGATGGCGTGGTCATCAGCGACGTGACCATGGAGCTGGACCTGACCGACGCCCAGCTGGCCAAGGCCCTGGAGACCGGCGTCTACGTGCCCTTCTACACCAAGCCCGAGGACGGCACCGCCCCGGTCCTGCGCTTCATCAAGTTCCGCTGGAGCTTCGAGGACCTGCTGGCCCAGTCCCTCATCGCCGACTACGAGTGGTCCTACGTGGGCGACGACGGCGTGGCGGGCAAGGACGCCTTCCACCAGGCCGCCCTCCGAAACGAGAGCTTCACCGCCCAGAACCAGGTCTATGACCTGACCATCCCCAGCGACCTGACCCAGCTGGATCTGACCCTGATCCCCGAGCTGCCCGTCACCGCCTACATCCTCTTCGACGAGGACGACACCGAGGTCACCGTGAGCGGCGGCAACGTGAAGCTGGTGGACGATCCCACCCTGCTGGACTACACCGCCCGCACCGACTACGTCCAAGACGGCGAGCTGGGCATCTACAACAAGCGCGTGTCCATCCCGCTGACCCGGGGCGACGGCACCGAGAAGGACCAGATCACCATCTACCTGTTCGTGCCCACCGCCACCTATGACGGCAAGGGCGTGGAGATCCTGGACCGGATCCCCGTCACCCTGAACCTCCACCGGGTCTCCACCGACAAGACCCTGGAGAAGATCGTCACCAACGGCCAGACCGACCACAAGCACGAGGCGGTGAAGGACCGTCCCGCCGCCGGGCAGTACCTGACCTACATCCCCGACGCCAACGCCTACACCCTGGCCGACTTCACCGTCACCCTCAACCACGAAGACGCCAAGCTGAAGGTCCCGGGCAGCATCGAGAACTACCAGGGCGGCGACCAGCGGGAGATCAACTTCCAGCGCGGCTTCACCAAGAGCGACGACACGGTCTACCTGCCCATCAACGGCGGGCCCACCCGCGGCTTCCTGATGGAGATGACCGCCCTGTCCGCCTTCGGCCAGTACCGGGTGAGCCAGATCGTGGAGGAGAACGCCGCCCTGCCCGAGGGCGACTCCAACAAGCTGGACGCCGACGCCCTCCAGGCCAGACTGGAGGAGGAGTACAACAAGCACACCGAGACCTACACCCTGGTCATCGTGCCCACCGATATGGACCTGGATCTCACCGTGGCCTACACCCGGATCAACGAGACCGCGCTGAACCTGGCGCGGGACGAGAACGACGCGTACAGCGTGTTCGACTACAAGTCCAACGCCGAGGCGGAGCGGTTCAACGTCACGGCCACCAAGACCTCCGGCGTCAAGCTGGAGCTGATCGACGACGACACCGGCCTTGTGATCTACGACTCCACCGCCGCCGGGAACATCGCCGGGCAGAACCAGATCCTCATGCTGGGCAACAACCCCCTGTACACCAAGTTCATCGCCAGCGGCCCGGACAAGACCCAGGATGACGACAAGACCAACTACACCATCCGCATCTCCTCCACCCAGGACGGCGTGGCCACCGCCGACGGCGAGACCGTCTTCCTGAGCCGGGAGTTCCCCTTCACCATCCTGCCCATGAGCGAGGACACCTCCGTCCGGGTCTTCGTCACCTACACCGCCGACGACGGCACCCGCTACGAGAACGTGGAGGCCACCTATGAAAACGGCGTGTTCCACGCCCCCATCGGCCTGAACACCACCGACGTCCACATCGACGTGGAGGGTGTGAACCCCTACACCAAGCCTCTGCTGGACCTGATCCATAAGGAACTGGGCGGTTCCGCCAACCTGGAGATCCAGGCCGAGGACAGCAACGTGCTGAAGCTCTACAACTATCCCACCCTGGAGGACGTGACCTCCGGCACCACCGAGTGGACGCGCTACTGGTCCGCCGCGGAGGCCAACTACAACGCCGCCGGCCATCGGTACAGCGTGGACCTGCGGGGCGTCACCGAGGGCGTGGGCAACGCCAACGCCTTCGTCCAGCTCAAGGTCCAGGCCATGGCCCAGGACGGCCGCACCGTGGCCGGTGAGCCCGGGAACTACGGCTATGAGCTGCGGCTGGAGCGGCTGAGCAACCTGACCGACCTGGTCGTCACCAACGAGGCCAAGCTGGACACCGACGACTACTACGCCAAGGACGAGTCCACCCAGGACCAGCGGATCTTGGTGCTCTACCTGGATCCCTATGTGGAGGGCACCAGCACCACGCCGGCCAAGGGCGACCGCCGGGCGGAGAAGGCCCGCCTCACCGTGTCCGAGGGCGCGTATGTCCGCCTCACCGACGCCTCCGGCGCCCGGGTCACCGGCTTCCCGAACACCCTGGAGCCCGGCGCCCCCGCCCCCGAGAGCCCCTTGGAGATCAACACCGAGGCCAACCCCTATTACATCGTCACCGTGATGGCCCAGGATCAGAACCCGGCCAACACCAAGACCTATCACCTCTACGTCCGCAACAAGTCCACCGAGGTCAACACCGGCTTCGTGGCCGCCGAGGGCGAGACCGGCGAGTACCGCATCTACCACGACCTCTACAAGAGCGGCTCCGGCACGCCGGAGGATCCCTACCGCTACCAGGGTTATATCCCCGTCCACGCCAGCACCCTGAAGATCGACCCCGTGGACCGCAACGCCAAGGTGGTGGAGGTCCGGCAGTACTGGGACGAGAACTTCACCGGCGCCAACAGCATTGTGGCCTTCACCCCGGACAGCGGCCTGCTCTACGACGTCTACGACGCCGTCCAGAGCGACGAGGGCAAGTACCTCTACGGCGCCGCGCAAATCACCACCACCGCCGGACCGGCCGGTGACAAGCTCTACTACGCCGTCACTATCGACAGCCAGGCCGTGGACACCGACACCGGGGCGAGCCTGGTCCGCCGGACCGTCTACGTGACCCTGGAGCGCCTGGACGTGGTGGTGGACGTGGACCACGTCAACGCCCTGGTGGACACGGAGACCATTTACGGCATCCGCCAGAGCGCGGTGGACGCCGACCTCAGCGCCGACATCGCCGGCCAGTTCAACCTGAACGTGGCCGAGATGGAGATGCGCGTCAACATCAAGGCCGTGGAGCCCGCCGAGCGGGTGAAGGTCATCAGCTTCGCCGCCGACGAGAACGAGGCCCGGAACAGCCGGGTCCCGGCGGACAACGACTACACCGATTACTTCACCAACACCGCCGCCGACGGCGAGGAGGCCGAGGTGTACTTCATGGTGAGCGATGAGGTCTTCTACGAGACGGCGGAGGTGGACGGCCAGACCCGCGTCCTGACCCCCAACGCCCGCAAGCTGTTCGTGGCCCGGATCTTCCGCTCCAACCACGACACCGACGTGGGCGCGGTGTGGGTGGTGCAGCCCAGCGCCCTGGATCCCGCGGAGAACCTGGACGAGTCCATCCTGGAGCCCACCTGGCAGCGCCGGATGCCCGCCGTCCAGCGGCCCAACAACCCCACCTTCTATGAGATCTCCGCCGATCCCGCCAAGGGCGAAAACGCCATCGTGGGCACTGACGGCTCCTTCAAGGTGCAGGTGGACGCGGCCAACCCGTACCAGACCCTGCTGGAGGTCATCCCCGCGGGCAGCTCCGTGGGCAACTTCAGCGAATGGGACAGCGCCCAGAGCAAATACCGGGTCTACAACCAGAACCTGGAGGGCGTGGGCCGTCTGCGTACCATCAACGCCAGCGGCAAGACCCCCTACGCCCCCAGCGCCGACAGCCTCTACACCGACATGAACTTCTACGTGGTCTCCTCCTCCAAGGTCCGCCAGCAGTGGTACACCCTGCGGGTCTACCGGGACGACACCGAGACCCGCATCGGCGACGACGCCATCTATCTGGACGGCACGCAGCTGGTCTACACGGACCTCTCCGAGGACCGCACGCCCGCCGATCCCACCCCGGTGAGCTATCACCTGGCGGTGGACCGCCGCCCGGTGGATCTGACGGTGAAGCCGGTGAACGGCCTGGCCATGGTGGTGCTGGAGGACAGCGCGGGCAACATCCTGGGCGTCCAGCGGGGCGACAGCGTCTTCCAGAATGTGGAGATCAACGCCATGGGCGAGAACCGCTACACCGTCACCGTCCTCTCCGCCCGGGACTACATGGCCCTGCGCCAGGCGGAGGGCGACGACCTGGAGGGCAAGATGGACCGGCTCATCGCCGACGGCACCATCCGCGCCTGGGTGGACAACGCCCAGTATAAGACCCACTACGGCCTGGTGCTGGACTACTCCAACGAGACGGACGCGGGCCTCACCGCCGTGGCCGCCAAGTCCAACCCCGCCGCCCGCTACGTGGACGCCCAACTGATAGACCTGGGCGACGGCCGGTCGGCCTACCTGCTGCGCCTGCCCGCCACCACTACCACCGCCAGCTATCGGATCACTCCCGACAACTCCAAGCAGACCGTGGAGGTCTCCCTGATCGGCTCGGACGGCTCGATCACCAGCACCACCGTCTTCCAGCCCGGCCAGAAGGTGGAGGGCAACGCCGCGGTCTACACCGGCATCAACGAGATGCGGGTCAAGGTCACCCCGGGCAACGGCGACGTGGCCGCCGCGCGGACCTACAACGTCTACTTCATCGTCTCCACCGCCACCATCCAGGAGATGAAGGTCAACGGCGTGCCCGTCACCAGCGAGGGCGGTGTGTACCACTACACCGCCGCGCCCGGCGCCACCCGGGTCCGGGTGGAGGTCACCGCCAACAGCGACCTGGCCAAGGTGAGCATCAACAAGGGCGCGGCCCACTTCCTCCAGGATTGGGCCGACGTGGACGTGCTCCTCACCTCCGCCGCTCCCAACAACGTCAAGGACATCCCCATCGACATTTACAGCTACCAGGGCGGCGCCGATCCCTACGGCGTGGCCGGCGTGTCCACCACCCTGCGGATCACCCGGGATACCGCCGTCTACCGGCCCGAGCAGGTGCTCTTCAGCCGCGCCGACGTCTCCGCCGGCGTCACCGCCGAGGTGGACAGCTACGGCCGCTACCAGGTCCGGGTGGATCCCACCACCGACGCCGCCACCCTGGACATCACCACCACCGACACCGCCCACCGGGTGAGCCTGTACGACTACGCCGCCGGCGCCGACCTGACCTACACCGTCACCGACAACTTCCGCATGGTGAACGGCGTCCAGGAGCTGAAGAGCCACACCTACCACTACGACCTGACCGGCCTCAGCGGCGGCAAGCTGTACACCATCACCGTCTACAACAACCTCAACAACGGCGCCTACACCACCTACCCGCTGGCCGTCGTGGCCGAGACGGGCGACGTGGAGCTGAAGGCGCTGGTGGTGGACCGCGGCCTGTCCAGCGCCCAGAGCATGACCGTGACGCCCGGCCAGACCCTCTACACCGCCGAGGTGGACCAGAAGCTCAAGAGCGCCACCGTCACCTTTGAGACCGCCGATCCCGACGCCCACATCGCCCTGCCCGGCAGCGGCGTGTACGGCGTGGGCCGCCTGGACGCCAAGGTCACCCTCGGCGGCAACGGCGGCACCGTCCGGGTCAACGTCACCTCCTCCGACGGCCAGGTCACCCGGGAGTACAGCGTGGGCCTGACCCAGACCCCCGTGGGCGGCGTGCTGAGCGGCGTGACCCTGGAGGGCAAGAGCGTGGCCACCGCCAATGGCGACACCTATGTGGCGGTCTACACCGAGCCCGGCCAGAAGGACCTGGTCATCACCGCCACCGAGGGCAGTACCATCGAGGTCCGCCAGCTGATCCCGGGCGATACCGGGGAGAGCGAGAGCGTCCTGTCCGGCACCGTCACCGCCGGCCGCTGGGTGGGCAAGGTGGAGCTGAACAACACCCGCTCCGACTTCAACATCTACCTGGGCGGGGAGAAGCAGGCCATGCTGTCCGTCCGCCGGGCCGACTACCCCACCGGCATCGCCGGGATCCAGGTGGCCTCGGGCAACGTGGCGCCCACCGGCGCCGTCAGCGCCGCCGGGGTGAGCAACGGCAACTGGAAGGACGCCGAGGCGGTCACCTATTACGACCCCGCCGGCAACGCCTTCGTCCAGTATCAGGCCAACATCGGCTCCGGCGACCGCTACGTGGAGATCGACGTGTCCGCCATGGACGCGGCCACCCTGGTGAGCCTGGGCTACGGCGTCAACAAGGGCGTCCTCACCCAGGGCAGCAACGGCGTCAGCAACAGCGGCGCCACCGCCAACCAGGCCGTGTTCACCAGCAACGTCAACGGCCAGACCGTCCCCGCCACGGAGAGCGACGTGACCCAGTGGAACGGCCAGGGCCACTTCGTCCTGGATCTGAGCAAGCTCACCTGGCTCACCACCTCCAACACGGTGACGGACTACCGCGACACCACCATGAAGGAAGCCTATGTGGACATCGCCGTCCGCACCGCCCAGGGGGCCCAGCGGGTCTACACCCTGCGCCTGACCCGGGTCAACGACGACGCCAGCCTGCGGCTCATCCGCCTGGCCACCGAGGACGGGGACGTCCAGCTCTACGACGACCAGGGCAGCGCGGCGGACGACGCCCAATGGGACGGTACCCTGGCCGACATCCTCCAGACCGACACCATCGACGGCCATCCCCTCTACCGCATCCTCATCCAGGAGGAGAACCAGGAGGCGGATCTGACCCTGCGCGCCACCGACGCCGCCGCCCGCCTCACCGTCAGCGCCCCCGGCGCGGACCAGGTCGCCCGGGATCCCATCCCCGGCGATCCCGCCCAGGTGACCCTGCGGAACCTCGCCCTGGAAGAGGAGATGACCCAGTTCCAGATCAAGGTCCAGGCCGAGGACGCCGCGGCGGGCGACTACCAGACCGCCTACCTCCAGATCTTCCGCATGAGCGACGACGCCACCTTGAAGGAAGCGCGGCTCACCTTCGACTTTGTGGACTGGACCTACCCCGCCGGGGCGACGGACAAGAAGCCCGACGGCACCGAGCGCAAGGAGCCCTTCACCGTCCTGGGCGTCTACGACGCCACGGATGTGAACACCGACTCCCTGCTTGGTCGGAAGTACGACGGGGCCTACCACTTCGTGGTCTCCGCCAAGGAGGATCCCTACATCCAGGATAGGCTGGATCAGCTGACCATCAAGGACGCGGCCATCACCGCCGTGGCCAACAAGCTGGGGGCCCAGGTGGAGTTCGTGGAGCCCAGCACCACCGCCAAGGCCTGGGGCAGCCAGAGCGTCACCGGCCAGACCATCGGCGGGAGCTTTGACCGGACGTACTACGTCACCGTCACCCCCTCCAGCTGCGCCAAGGCCATGGATATGAACAAGCTCAGGACCTACAAGCTGGACTTCACCGTGGTGGATCTGGAGCTGGACACCCTGCGGGTCAAGACCGATAAGGGCGATCTGAGCCTGCTGGACAGCTACTTCGTGGAGCGGATCGACGGCGAGGACCGGGTGGTCTACTACCAGATCGTGGGCAGCGAAGTGAACTATGTGGAGCTGGAGGTCCAGAGCCACAACAACCACAACCGCTGGGTCGAGGCGGAGCGGAGCAAGGCGGCCACCCTGGCGGTCAGCGACCTCAACTCCACCGTGAAGGATCCCGACATCATCAGCGGCTCCCGCGACTTCCGCCAGACGGTGGAGCTCACCGCCCCGGAGGAGTCCGACCGCAGTCAGTTCCAGATCAAGGTGGCCAACTACGCCATCCCGGGCGACGCTGACAGCGACCACTACGTCAACACCAAGTATATGCGCCTCTACCGCACCAGCAGTGAGACCGGGCTGCAGACGGTGGTGGTCTACTACCAGGACGCCGACACCGGCGAGATGGTGGCCGTGCCCGCCGTCTATGACGAGGCCACCTGCCAGTACTCCGCCTTCGTCCCCGACTACGTGGACGAGGCCGACATCGAGATGGTCGGGCCCAGCGACCTGAGTTACCTCCAGCTGACCCCCGGCATGGACCAGCGCGCGCGCAAGCAGTACACCGTGCGCGGCGCCGCCACCCCCACCGACGTGACCAGCTTCGACCTGAACGTGTGGGCTGTGGACGGCACCGAGGGCGACTACACCGTGGTCATCTATAAGGAGGACGTCCGGCTGTTGACCGTCACCGTGGACGGCGCCGAGGCCGTCCGGCGCGACGAGCCCTATCAGCCCGCCGGGCAGGACGCGGACTACACCCTCTACGACGCCCTGGCCGCCGACGACGGCGACCTGACCCGGGCCGACGTCTACGCCGAGGCCACCAGCCACCGGGCGCTGGTGAACCTGGGCCTGGCCCGGGAGGGGGTGGCCATGCCCACCACCGAGACGGCCCAGAGCTACAACTACAAGTTCGGGCCCAAGGCCACCGACATCACCGTTCAGGACTACACCAACCCCGCCGGCGTCCAGGCCACCGAGGTGGAGATCAAGCTCAAGGGCCACCCGGGCGTGACCTATCACGACGCCACCTATTACCTGCACATCTACAAGCCCGACGACAACGCCTGGCTGGATCGGTTCGCCATGCACTATGTGGACGACCTGGGCCAGGAGGGCGACCCGGTGGTCTACCTCACCGACGACAGCGGCACCGACTACACCGTGGTCCTGCCCTCCACCGCCGTCAGCGCCACCCTCACCGCGTACAGCCAGCACCCCATGGCGCCCATCGACGCCCGGGTGGGCGGCACGGGCAGCTGGGAAGGGGAGAAGCGGGGCGTCTACGACCTGGCCCTGGATCCCGCCGCCCTGGCCTATGCCGACACCGACACCTTCTTCACCATCCGCTCCAGCGACGGCAGCAAGACCATGGACTACACCGTGCACGTCCGCTTCGCCGACCTTGGCATCCACACCCTCCAGGTGACCGACCACTACCCGGTGGATGTGGAGGGCGCCTCCGCCCCCGCCGTCAGCGATCTGAGCGGCGGCATGAGCTACCAGGTCATCGCCAACCAGCTGACCCGCTACTACGAGGCCCTGGTGGGCGACGCGGCCAAGGGCGAGTACAACGGCGGCATCACCATCGACTACTCCGTTAAGGGCGACGGCAGCGCCCAGATCACCGGCCAGGTGGACGCCTCCGGCTACCGGCCCACCCTGGGCGCGGGCTCCAGCCTGAGTCTCAACGACGAGACGATGGCCGCCGATGTGGACCTCCAGGGCGTGGATCTCCGGGTCCGCAACAGCGTCACTGTCCGGGAGTACGTGCCCGAGACCTCCACTTACCGCAACGTGCCGGTGGCCTACGAGGCCGACTACCTGCTGAACGTCTACCGCTACTCCAACAACACCGACGTGCTCCAGGTGCGCTTCGACTACACCGACGGCGACCAGCCCGACGTGCAGTACGGCGTGTTCCTGAAGGAGGCCGACACCGGCGACGAGGATCAGCGCGCCTTCATCCTCTACCTGCCCAGCGACGTGAACGTGGGCGACCTGACCGTTACCACCGCCTCCGCCGGCGCCCAGGTGGCCCTGTCCACCAGCGCCTTTGTCCAGGGCGCCACCGCCGGGATCGACTTCACCCGGCACAGCCTGACCCTGGCCGACCAGCCGGTGGCCCAGGGCGACGTGTTCTACGCCTACGTCCTGTCCTCCAACAACCTGGGCCGGAAGATCTACACCATCGAGGTCCGCACCCTGGATCTGTCGCTGAAGACGGGCTCCGTCAGCTCCCTCAGCGACCAGAGCCCCGACCATGTGCCGGTGGTGGACGACACCTTCCTCACCGACCTGGAGCGGGTCGGCCAGGCGGTGGACAACACCGACTGCGCCATCACCGGCGGCGGCCACCACGAGCACGCGCCGGGCAAGACGGTGACCGTCTACGAGGCCCACATGACCAACTACAAGGCCCCCGCCACGGGCGGCGTCAAGACCTATGAGGACGTGATCCAGGCGGTGGTGGCCCTGGCCGCCAAGGCCGGCGCCAACGTGGACCTGGGCGTGGGCTTCCAGGACGCCGCCTACACCACCACCAACGCCCTGACCAACACCACCCCCGTGGCCGACGGCGCGGGCACCTGGACGGTGGATATGCAGGCCGACACCCGGGCCTATGTGATGCTGAAGATCACCGTCACCGGCGCTCTCTACGGCGCCGACGGCGCGGCGGACAGCTACGGCCACGCCTCCAACCAGCTGGAGCGGGTCTTCTACCTCCGGCTCCTGCGGGTGGATACCGACGTGACCCTGGCCTCCAACGCCCAGTATCACTGGTTCGAGCTCACCGGCACCGAGTACGACCGGGCCTTCTACCACGAGCAGGAGCAGGCCAGCTACATGAACTACCTCCCCGAGGACACCGAACAGTTCCGGGTGACGCTGTCGGCCAGCTCCGAGAGCGCCAAGCTGGATGTCCGGGTGGTGCCCGACGCCTTCAGCCACGCCGCCGTCCCCGCCTTTGACAACACCTCCGTCACCTTCACCCGGGACCACACCCGCGCCGCGGACGTGACCCTGGACGTGCCCACCCTGCCCGACGGCACCCCCGCCACCACGTTCTGGGTGGTGGCCACCGTCCTCAACGGCGCGGGCGAGGCCCAGGTGCGCCAGAGCTACTTCTACAAGATGGAGCGGGTGGTGAAGTCCCTGGCCATGGCCGGCGCCACCGACGCCGCCGATCCCACCAACTACGCCTACCTGTCCGACGTGGCCGAGTACCTGGATATGGAGGGCTACCTGGCCGCCTACCAGCCCGGCCAGACCAACGCCCCCGCCCAGGCCGCCGACGCCCTCACCGGCCAGCGGGTCATCGTGGCCGTGGAGGATCCCGCCAAGCTGGCCGCCGGCGTGGTGGACGCCACCGCCGTGGCCATGAGCGGGAACGACATGGTGGCCCTGGGCCGTCTGGATGAGCACTTCACCGTTCCCAGCCTCTCCGACGACGGCGACTACACCGCCGCCGCCGACCGGGCGGACAACCTGGACCTGAGCGCCTTCCGGGCGGAGACCGCCGCCGGGGACAGCGTCCTCTACGCCAAGGTCTCCATCAAGGGCGTGGAGCGGGAGGAGACGGACCTGGATCACGCCTACAACACCGAGTACATCCAGTTCGTCAAGTGGGACGACGACGCCACGCTGGAGTCGGTGGAGCTGACCTACACCGTGGACGGCCGGACGCTCAGCGCCTTCGCCTACCCCATCGCCGATAAGACCGAGGACGGCAAGACCCAGTATGTGGTCTACCTGCCCGACATGATCACCGACCTCACCGGGCTGATCGCCACCTCCACCAGCCTCTACGCCCAGGTCACCCTGGACGGCAACACCGACGACAAGGCGCCCATCCCGGCCCAGAGCGTCGGCCCGCGCCGCCACAGCGTGGACTACGGCGCGCTGACCCTGGTCACCGACGGCGGCACCGGCCGCGCCCTGGACACCGACCTGACCATCACCGTGCTGCCCAGCGCCCACTACTACGCCGGGCCCGCCACCGACTACGTCCTCCACATCCGCCCGGTGAACATGGCCGTGGAGGAGACCATGGGCGTCCGCTTCAACGAAAAGCCCCAGGAGGGCGCGGGCACCTACGCAAACCAGGTCCGCATCCCCTCCGCCGCTGAGACCGCCGTGGATCCCGCCGACAAGCCCAACACCTTCGAGGGCAGGATCGAGGCCGAGTACGATCCCCACGAGGCCCTGATCATCCACCTGGATCAGAGCAACGTCACCGCCGCGGGCGAGACCGACCGGGTGCGCTTCGGCTTCATCAAGCGGCCCGACGAGCCCGCCGTTTCCCGGGAGGACGATCCCAACGGCCTGTGGAAGATCTACGACGAGCTGTGGGCGCGCTATGAGAGCGTCAGCGTCAACTACAACGAGAATTACAGCTACATCACCTGGGTGGACTACACCGCCCCCGCCTTCAACAGCTACGACAACTACCGGGCCTACCTCACCGGCGAGCACAAGGGCCACGTGGATCCCGAGCATCCCCAGTGGGCCAAAGGCCTGGTGTACACCGAGGACTGGATGGCGCCCGCCGACGCGGTGGACGCGCTGGTGGACGGCGCGCACCTGTCCGCCATGGAGTCCTCCGACGGCAACGCCTACTCCTACAACCGTCCCGGCAACCGGGTGGACATCTCCGACGCCCCCGACGCCGTCACCATGGTCAAGGTGCTGGTGGGCAAGGCCCTCACCGACGCCGACGGCCAGGAGCACGTCCAGAGCTCCGTCACCTACAACGTGGTGCTGACCCGGAAGAACGCCAACGCCAGCAAGCTGACCCTGTGGGCCCTGGACCAGGGCGCGCTGGAGGGCGGCGCCGAGCCGGAGCCCATCGCCGACAAGGTACAGATGAACGACCTGGCCGGGAAGAACGGGGCGGACGAGTACATCTACCAGCAGGGCGAGCCCAGGCACGAGGGCGTCCAGACCATCTACGACTACCTCTACGCCGTCACCCAGGAGACCGATGACTTCTTCAACCTCTGGCTGGACCAGCAGCAGCTGGGCCACAACATGGAGCGGGTCACCATCCAGGTCTACGGCCACGGCCAGGACGCGCCCAGCATCACCCTGGTCACCGACCGCGACCACAAGCAGGTCGTGGTCAACGGCAACAACCGGCTGGACGTCCGCGCCCTCACCAACCTGTGGGACGACGCCGCGAACAACGCCTCCCTGCTGGTGGTGGTCACCGCCGTGGCCGAGTCCGGCGCCACCGAGGTCCACAACATCCACGTCTACCGCAAGTCCGCCAAGGCCCTGCTGGATATGGTGGAGGAGCTGGATGAGGACGGCCTGGCCGTGCTGGACGAGGGCACCAAGCTGGCCGGAGTCCAGGCCAATGACGCCGCCGCCGGCGGCACCCGCACCACCGATCCCGCCACCGGCCGGGAGACCTACACCTACCACTTCGACGTCCGCAGCCGCGACCTGACCGCCGCCACGGTGAACGGCGCTGTGGTCTACACCATCCCCGCCGACCTCTACACCGTCCGCAACGTCCTGGGCCTCCGGGCCGGGACCATCATCGGCCTGCCCGGCGGCGCTGTCGCCCACGGCTCGGCCATCGGCGTGGAGCTGCCCGTGACGGGCTACAACGGCACCGGCCGCACCGGCACCATCACCCTCCAGGTGGTGGCCGAGGACGACGACCCGGCCCAGCCGGACCACCCGGTCACCTACATCTTCCAGCTGAACATCACCTCCAGCGACACCGGCCTGGAGCGGGTGTGGACCCGGGAGTCCACCACCGTGGACGGCGTCCTGGCCCAGGTCCGGGACAAGACCACCGGCGAGGTGGAGCCGCTCCTGCGCGATGCCGCCACCGTCCTGGGCGAGATCAGCGCCCTGGAGACCGAGCAGGCCCAGCTGACGGCCATCTCCGAGGCCGAGCGCTCCGCCGAGCAGACCGCCCGCCTGACCGACGTGAAGCGGATGCTGTCGGCCCGCATCGAGGAGCTGCCCTTCTACTTCGAGACCAAGATGTACGACGTCTCCACCGACCCCGGCGAGCCCACCGGCCCCGACACCACCGAGTGGGACGAGCCGGAGCACCTGGGCTGGCTGCGGGCGGCTGACAGCGATAAGTACGCGCCTGAGAACGCGGCCGCCCTCCAGGCGGAGTACCCGGGCATCACCGCGGAGTGGGACGAAAACGCCGGCGCCTACTACGTCTACCCCGGCAGCAAGACCGACACCCACTTCGACCTGACCCAGTGGCTGTCCAACAACGAGGGCGTGCCCGTCACCCGCACGGTGTACTACGGCTTCCTCACCCAGCAGGGCGTCCTGCGCTGGCAGAACGGTATCCCCAGCCTGAATCCCCAGCTTTACGAGGCCAACGTCAAGGCCGCCGTGCCCAGCACCTGGGTGGGCATGAACCAGATGAGCAACGGCTACGACAACGACCTGGACATCACCTGGGCCGAAGCCATGTTTGGCATCGACGAGATGACCGAGGTCAAGTTTGCCCCCGTCCACCTCTACGAGGAGTTGTCCGGCGACAACGCGGCCCAGCACCTGGTGGACTTCTACGACATCGCCTATCAGGACGACCCGCGCTATCCCACCTTCGCCATGGAGCAGGCGGTGGACAACGTGTTCTTCTCCACCTACGCCGCCGACGGCTCGCTCCAGCACTACGTCCTCCAGGTCCGCAACAGCAACAGCGAGAACCGCAACCTGGAGTACATCTCCACCCAGGTGGACGGCGAGGACGCCTACAACTACGCTGTGTGGGTCTACGCCGACGGCACCCCCGGCCTGGGCGACACCGCCGAGGCGTGCACCCTGCCGCCCAACGTCCAGGCGGTCTACAAGACCCCCGAGGGCGGGCAGACCCTGGACATCAACCAGGCCAACCGCATCCATGTCGTCGACCGCTACGGCGTCGACCGCGGGATGCTGGCCGAGCCCTGGCAGTACGCCGTGGTCACCCACACCGAGCACCGGAGCGACGGCACCAACGCGGTCACCAACCTCACCCGCCCGGTGTATGACGAGTCCGGCGCCGCCGTGGGCGTGGAGGAGATCCCCGTGGTCCAGAAGATCCGCGTGGGCCAGGGCGACGGGCCGGAGAACTTCGAGTACCGCCTGGTGCCCACCGAGTTCACCGTCACCGTGGACCGCTCGGCCACCGCGCTCATCCTGCGGGCCAACGCCGAGTTCAAGTTCAGCGCCGTGGGCTTCACCGCCACCCAGCAGTCGCCCAACTACTCCGAGTACCAGGACGGCCGCCAGAGCCAGAACGAGTACCGTCTGGTGGGCCTGGTGGACGGCCAGGACACCGAGGTGGACGTGTACGTCCGCTCCCAGGAGGAGCACTACTACGGCCTCAAGCCCAACGGCGAACAGCGCTACCACCTGACCATCACCCGCGCCAAGGACAACCGTGCCCTGGCCAGCGTGATGATCGTCCGGGACGAGGCGGTGCTCAACGACAACCAGCAGCTCATCGACAACATGGAGGTCACCAGCAAGACCGCCGTGGTCACCGGCACCGTCGCCGCGGCCAGCGAGATGGTCTATCTGGACGTGGCTACCGACGAGTCCAGCGCGTACCTCAGCATGTACCAGCTGGGCGAGGACGGCCGCTTCGCCAGCGAGCCCATGGCCTTCTACATCCCCGCCGGGAACAGCGGCGAGGGCGACTACGACCTGGTGGACGGCCAGTACGTGGAAGTGACCCACGGCGAGGGCGCCTACATCCGGGCCACCCAGTTCCAGCAGCACATGGGCACCCAGTACATCCAGGTGGATCCGGGCAAGGGCGAGTACAAGTGGGACACCGCCACCGGCGGCTACGTCAGGGCCACCGACGGCTCCGGCGACCACATCCTCTTCCACCTGGCCGTGGACTTCCCCATCGTCCGCTACGAGGACAGGGGCGAGGGCGGCGGCGCCTACGACCTGGTGGACGGCCAGTACGTCCTGGTGGGCGCGGGCCTGGGCCGGTATGAGCAGGTCTACAACCCCGCCGTGGCCTACGGCATCCGGGTGGCCAACCTGCCCAACGGCCAGGACCTGACCCCCAAGGACTACACCCTCATCCTCAACCACCGGGACAACGACCTGCGTCTGAGCGGCGTCACCCTGAACAACCGCAAGGCCGACCTCATCAGCGTGGGCGGCGTCCGGCTGGCGCTGGACGGGGACGGGACCCTCCGGGTGGAGGGCGACGCCATCCAGCAGGTCATCGACGAGACCGCCGAGGCCAAGCGCCTCACCCAGGAGAAGATCGACCAGGGCCTGCTGAACACCGCCATCGACGAGGAGGCCCAGCGCACCTACCGGGTGGACACCGTTCTTTTGACCCCCGACAAGTCCAACGACGTCCGGCCCGCCCTCCAGGGCCACAGCGTGGGCGAGGGCTCCGGCGCCCCGCGGCAGAACACCCTGTACTTCTACCAGAAGCTGGGCGGCGGCGAGAGCCAGTACGCCGCCATGGCCGACACGGTCGTCAGCCTCTACAAGGTGGAGATCCCCGGCGGCTCCAGCCGCAACGGCCAGCTCAGCGCTATCTCCATCGACGCCCAGGATCTGGTGGACGTGGACGCCGACTTCACCTTCAGCCTTTGGGGCGACGACACCAGCGGCGACGAGACCCGCTACGTCGACCTGAGCGGCATGAAGATTGGCGACACCCGCTACTATCCCATCTTCGTGGGCTCCCGGGACAACTACGACCTCAACGCGGGCAGGAAGCTGCCCGACGAGGTGGCGGTGGCCGTCCTCCAGATCTCCATGGTGCAGGAGGTGGCCGATCTCGACCTGACCATCTTCACCGCCCTGAACGAGACCAATCCCGACTACGCCCAGGCCAAACAGCTCTACGACGAGAACAACCAGTTCATCCATGAAGAGGACCTGCGCCGCTTCGGCTGGAGCGCCACCGAGCCGGTCTACAACTACTACTCCATCATCAGCAACACCGACTCTGCCAAGGTGCTGGGTCTGGCCGGGATGGACAGCAGTCTGGTGAGCATCTACACCGCCGACGGCCAGCACCTCCAGTCCGGCACCGGCCGGGCCGAGGCCATCTCGCCGCTGAAGTTCAACGACTTCACCTACCTCTACTTCCGGGTGGAGACCGCCGACCACTCCGACTACCGCATCTACAAGCTCCAGCTGCGTCGGGACAGCGCCAACGCCGACCTGCTGTTCGTGGGCGCGTCCAACAACATCGGCAGTGACAACAACTCCAGCGGCGGCGACGTGGTCGGCGCTCTGGACTGGAGCACCGACACCCAGGGCCACTACACCGTCTACCTGCCCGGCGTCACCTACGTCACCGACCTGACCTTCATCACCGTGGAGCCCACCGCCACCATCGAGGTCCTCCAGGACCGGGACAATAACGTGTGGACCGCGGCCACCGTCCACGAGCAGATGTGGTACGGCTACAACACCGGCGGCGCCGAGAGCAACCTGGTTACCGTCCGGGTCACCGCCCCCAACGGCGCGCAGAAGGTCTACGACGTGGTGCTCAAGAACGGCGGCGAGAACACCGACCTGATCATCGTCAACGTGGGCAAGAGCGACGCCAGCCAGCGCTGGGCCGACAAGTCCGCGTCGGTGGAGGGCCTGCGGGCGTACAGTTCCATCGTGAACACCATCCTGGCCGACGGCGAGGACGACTACGTGCTGGTGCCCTTCTACCTCCAGGCCCGCAACAACCGGGCCACCGTGGAGTTGATGGACCAGACCGGCGGGGCCTACCTGGCGTACAGCTACGTCAAGGACGGGCCCGATGTGGACGGCCAGATCGTGGACTACGCCATCCAGAAGGACGAGACCGGCGCGCCGGTCCGCACCGCCGACGGCAGCTCCAGCGTCCTCAACAGCGCCGACAACCTGCTCATCAACGGCGGCAACGGCGTCAACGTGGGTGCCACCGGCGGCGCGGGGAACAAGTACACCCTCACCGGCGAGATCCTGGTGCCCAAGAACGTGCTGAGCTTCTACCTGGACATCGTGGTCCGGGCCGGGAGCGCCAGCAGTACCTACCGCCTGCACATCATCAACCAGCAGACCAGCTTCAGCGACCTGATCGTCCGCATCAACGACACCACCCAGATGATGATGGACTCCGCCGGCGACTTCCGCTATGTGGTGCCGGTGGACGTGGTGGGCACCGACGCCGACGGCAAGCCGGTGTACGACCCCGCCGCCCTGGCGGAAAAGCCGCTCTACTACGTGGGCAAGCACATCGTGGTCAACGCCGACGGCACCGAGACCGAGACTTCCGAGAAGGACGGGATCATCTACCGTCTGCTGCCCGAGGACCGGCGCTTCCATGACCTGCTGGCTGACCGCACCATCCTCTACGAGGTGGTCTACGACGTGGGCAAGACCTCCGTCTCCATCGGCGCCACCTTCGCCAACCTGGCCGGCAAGCTCAACGCCACCAACCCCAGCTTCCACATGGACATCGGCAAGGCCGAGCAGGACAACCAGTCCCTGGGCCTCTTCCAGGCCACCAGCACCCCGGGCACCTACACCGTGGAGACCCATCTGCCCAACGGCCGGACGGTCACCGAGACCGGCGATCCCACCGTCAGCCCGCTCTTTACCACCAACCCGACGGTGAACCTCTTCAGCGCCGAGACCCGGGTGCCCATCCAGATCACCCTGGGCAACGGCGACATCCAGACCTACTACGCCGTGGTCCGCAAGAACTCCCTGGATCAGTGGCTGGACTTCATCCGGGTGGACGGCAAGGACCTGGATCTGAACCGCAACCCGGACACCGGCATCCTGGAGGGCTCGGCGGTGGTGTACAACACCTCCCGCAGCGCCGTGCTCCAGATCCAGTCCTCCGAGACCACCTCCCGCATCGACCTGAACCGGGAGCGCTACAAGATCTACGTCCGGGACGACGAGGGCCGCCTGGTGTGGGCCAACGCCGAGTACGGCGCGGACGGCCAGCTGACCCGCGAGGGCGACTACAACGCCGCCGTGGAGGGCCAGCCCGGCTTCTCCACCAGCGCCACCGGTCTGCTGACCCTCAACGCCACCAGTCTCAACGACGGCGCCAACGTCTTCCACGTGGTGGTCACCCCCGTGTCCGGCAGTTACCCGCCGCGGGATTACACCGTCATCATCAACTACGTGAACCTGGACATCTACCTGGATGCCCTGGAGGTCTTCGACACCCGCGTGACCCAGGACAACAACGGCGACGGCACCCCTGACGCCTTCGCCAACCTGACCGACCGGGATAAGCTGGAGCGCAGTGCCGCGCGGTACCTGCCCTTCACCGACCGCTCCTTCAACCCCCACATCTACGACTACCGCTTCAGCTACTCACCCAAGTTCGACGGCAGCGGCGAGCTGATGGTCTACGCCACCGCGCAGGAGTCCTATGAGCGCATGAAGCAGTGGGCCCAGGGCTACTACGGCGACCAGTGCTACAAGGACGCCTACGACCGCTACTACAACAAGGTCAAGACCTACCTGTCCGTGGCCAACGGCCTGGTGGGCGAGTACACCCTGACCGAGGGCGAGCTGGAACTGGCCACCACCCTGATCATCCAGGGCAAGCGGACGAGCGCCGACTGCACCGGTGATCTGCTGGTGGACCAGACCATCTGGAGCGTGGCCCAGCAGCGGCAGGTGCTCAGCAAGATCACCACCAGCAACAACTACCTCTACGACAACGCCGCGGTGCTGAAGAACACCAACTACCACGGCGAGGACGGCCTGATCGCCACCGAGGCCCGCACCAACGCCCAGCTGGCCGAGGAGAGCGAGACCATCCTGGTCACCGTGGGCCGACCGGACGACGTGAACTACGACGTGTACGACCAGCCCGACCTGCCCACCACCGCCTCCAGCCGCCAGCTGAAGGAGACGGTGCCCGCGGGGAACATCCTCTACATGGGCGCTGTGGCCAACACCGCCGGGGACTGGTCCGCCACCGTGACCTACTACGGCAACGACGGCCTGGTGTACACCCAGAGCTACGCGGGCGCCGCCTCCGCGGACGAGGCCCGGAGCTGGGTGGAGACCATGGCGGTCCAGAACGCGGGCTACCAGGGCGGCTTCGTGGGCAAGGACTTCGGCGACGAGACGGAGTACGACGTGGACCACTGGACCAAGCGCGTCATGGACGTGGATCTGGAGGTCACCGTCACGGTGGACGGCAGCGCCGTCCTCACCTCCGCCGGGACGGACACGCCGCTGGCCGCCGGGACCTACACCTATCAGAACACCGACTTTGACTGGAGCAGTACCGACGGGCCGGTGGTCTACAACGACGCCTCCGGCGACCACGGCGAGACCTGGCTCTACCTGAAGAACGGCGACATTATCAAGGTGCCCTACCTCCAGCTGGACGGCGACGGAAACGCCGTGGCCCACAGCGGTGTGGCCCCCGGCTCGGTGTTCAGCCGCCAGGACTATATGCGTATCCCCGTCCAGCTCTACGTGCCCAGCAGTGGCTTCACCCTGGATTACTCGGTCACCTACCACATTCTCTCCGCCGACGCCACCCTGAAACCCGCGCCGCGGCCCAATGGCGAGTGGGGCGTGGAGATGGGCGTCCAGGGCTATGAGCCCAACGAGATCTACCGCGGCGCTGACCCGGGCGAGCCGGTGTACAGCTACATCTACAACCTGTCCAACGCCGTGAGCCAGGCGTACATCTGGGCCAACATCAACCACGACCACGACAACACCGAGGCGTCCCTGGCCCTGTACCGCACGGTCGACGGCAGGGAGGTCCTCCTCACCGGCAACCTGACCAACCTCTACCAGCTGGTGGATCTGGACATCGGCATCAACGACTTCCACATCGTGGTCACCTCCGAACTGGGCAACAAGGAGGACTACCTCATCCGCATCAACCGGGAGGGCGCCGACCTGGCCCTGGAGTTCCTGCGGGTCAACGGCATGAACGCCATCTACGACGCGGTCAACGACAGCTACTACGCCTACGTGCCCGAGTACAAGCTGATGAAGGAGCTCACCGGCGAGGACGTTCTGCCCGCCGTCACCGCCCGGGCCAAGGACCACATCAACAGCGTCACCCAGATCTGGAACACCCAGGACGGCCACGGCTATGACGAGACCATCCACGACGCCGCCAGCGGCGCGATGAATCCCAGCGAAAAGGGCGGCATCGCCACCGTGGAGACCTTCCACACCATCACCTACATCGACCCGGACACCGAGGAGCGGGAGACCCACGGCCAGGTGAAGGTCCAGGTGGAGAGCGTCACGGTGACCAACGAGATCGGCACCTACACCATCGGCCAGACCTGGAGCGAGAGCGACGAGAACCCCGACCTGATCGTGGAGGGCGCGGGCGGCGTCTGGCGCAACGACAACAAGGGCGTCATCACCACCATCACCCGCACCGTCACCGCCGCCGGGCCCACCGACGGGAGTTGGGAGATCACCACCACCCGCACCCAGTACCGGGTCTACGACCTGCGGCTGATCGAGGTGGCCAGCGATATCGTGGGCGTGGTGGTGGACAGCCACGAAGGGACCTTCCTGCCCGCCCCCGGGGACGAGGCCAACCCGCGCACCGCCCACTGGGACGAGGCGGAGACCTGGTACGCGCCGCCGGTGGACTACCAGAACGTGTGGAACAAGCTGTCCCAGGAAATCACCGGCCGGGAGGAGAACGCCGGGTCGGGCAAGATCTTCGGCACCTTCGTGGTGGGCGTGCCCGAGATCACCGAGCAGGTGTCCATCCGGGTCAACACCCTCCTGCCCAACGCCGACGACCTCCAGATGGTCAAGATCGGCCAGACTCCGTGGCGGGTGGCCGACCGCCTGGGCGGCACCGGGGACGCCCCCGTGCCCACCAACAACTTCACCACCGACACCATGATCGACCTGGTCTTCCCGCTGGACGCGGACTACATGGAAGTGCCCATCTACGTCACCTACAACCGCCACAACGCGGGCGACCCGGGCATCCTCTATATGCTACACATCTACCGCTACCGCAGCGACGCCTACCTGGTGGACCTCCAGGCTGAGGAGTCCTTCAACCTTGACGCCACCAGCGGCGCGCCCAACCCGGTGCCCACCTCGCCCACCTTCGCCTACCCGCCCATCACCACCCAGTACGCCATGACGGTGGAGAGCAACGTGGCCCACATCGACTTCACCGACATCAAGCCCAACGACGGCTCCACCATGCGGGTCATCCTGCCCCACGGCGTGGTGGACGCGCCCACCAAGCTCCAGTACCTGCTCAAGGAGCTGGACGCCAAGGCCGATCTCCACATCAATGGCGGTCTGGTGACCATCGAGCGGGAGGACCTGGTGAGCGTCACGCCCACCGCCCCCGGCGTCAGCACCGTGGTCTACCGCCAGGACGGGGAGGAGCTCACCGCCACCGCCACCGCTCCCGGCGCCCGGATCGTCCTGGGCGGCGTGACCTACCAGGTGGCCTATGGCGACATCGACCAGGCCGCCCTGGTCACCGACGCAGACGGCGCCATCACCCACATCCGCTTCAACGACCCGACCACCAACACCCCCGTGGAGGGCACGCCGGACAGCGTCACCTTCAGCGACCAGGTGGACTACCGCTACGAGCTGCGGGGCGTCCTGCTGGAGCACGGCGTCAACAACCTGATGACCATCGAGGTCATCTCGGAGGACGGCACCGTGACCCGCACCTACGTGGTCACCATCCACCGCAAGGCCGATCCCAACGCCGCCCAGCTGCGGGACATCCAGATGTACCAGGCCGACGGCAGTTACTACGACTTCTCCCCCGTGTTCGACCCGGACAACACCCAGTACTACTTCGCCGTGCCCGAGCTGATGACCGGCGATCTGACCCTGAACCCGGTGTACTATCAGGACGCGGTCTACAACGCCACCGCCAGCACCTACTACAACGACGTCCAGATCCTGGCCGACGTGGACATCACCGGCTCCGCCGTCACCGTGCCTGAGATGGCCGCCGGGGACACCTTCCGGGTGGAGATCACCGTGATGCGCGCCGGGGAGTACGGCGGCGGCACCACCAGCACCTACACCATCCACTTCCTGAAGAACGACGTCACCGAGCGGTCGGTCACCGCGGCCAACCGCCTGGCGGACCGGGTGGAGTTCAGCCCCTTCAACGACCTGAAGCTGGACGGCGCCGTGCTGACCCGCAACGCCTCCAGCGACGCCAACGCCAGCGACCACAACTTCTACTACAACACCACCAGCGCCTCCGGCGAGCTGACCATGGACGTGCACGCCCTGGTGGCCAAGGCCGGGTACAGGATCTCCTACGCCAACATGGCCTCCCGGGACGAGATGACCGGCGAGCCCAGGTGGATCGGCGTCAGCGACGTCTACGCCCCCGTGCATCTGGACTTCACCGACAACTCCAACTGGTTCGTCCTGCGGGCCAGCAACGGCGTGAACAGCTTCTACGCCTCGCTGACCATCTACCTGGACCGGGGCAACGCCCATGAGACGCACATCGAGAACATGGCCGTCAGCGATCCCACGGTGCCGCTCTTCCGGGACGACATCAACGACTACTTCGCCGCCGTGGACGCCGAGACCCACGAGGCCACCATCATCGCCCGGGCCCGCTCCGACCAGAAGAGCGTGACCGAGATGCGGGTACGCACCGTGGGCGGCGAGTACCTGGCCGGCGACGACCTGGGCGTGGACCTGCTGAAGGCCGAGCACATCCCGCTGCACCAGGGCAGCAACCGGGTGACCATCACCGTCCGCCATGTCCTGTCCAGCACCGTGCCCGGCGAGACCCGGGACGAGAAGTTCAAGCGGGCCTACGAGGTGGAGCTCTACCTGGCCGATGAGACCGCCTATGTGGTCAACAACGGGGCCTACACCGCCACCAACGCCCCCGCCGCGGACGGCACCACCACCCTGAAGGACCGGGCCGACCGGCTGGACACCGCCGACATCATCTGGATGGACTACACCACCGGCGGCCACATCACCCCCATCTGGAATAGCGACCTGGTGAACTACTTCCTCAGCTACAACTTCTACTCCGACCAGTACGAGACGGATGCCAAGGGCGAGCCGCTCTACCGCACCGACAGCAACGGCCAGCCCATCCTGAACGGCCTCGGGGAGAAGCAGGTCATCTACAAGCTCAACGACCACCTCGATCTGAAGGCCACCCTGCGGCCCGAGGAGGCGGAGCGGGCCACCGTCACCGCCCAGATCACCACCGTGGATCCCGTCAGCGGCGCCAAGACCATCTACGCGCCGGAGGCCCTGCTCCGGGACGCCAACGGCGACTGGCCCTTCTCCATCCCCAGGCTGAACGAAGGGGAGACCCAGGTGGTGTTCACCGTCCAGGTGGCCGGCAAGGTCCAGCTGAGCAACGGCGAGTACGCCGACGGCTCCATCACCGAGAAGAAGTACATGATCACCGTCTACCGCGCCCGCTCCGACTACTACGAGCTGCCCGGCATGGCGGAGAACACGGCCATCCGCATCGGCGACATCACCGAGACCGGCAAGACCTACGGCACCATCCCCGCCTTTGACCCCGCCATCAACTTCTACTACGTCAACCTGCCTCAGGAGATCGAGAGCGTCAAGCTCTACGCCGAGACGGGACGGGTGGTCTACGCCCAGCGCAAGGGGACGCCCGGCTACACCGCCGAGGGCTACCGCTACACCGACTACGTCTACACCGCCGGCGGCGCCCTCCAGGTGGCCAAGTACGGCGAGGCGGACTATGTGGACACCTTCGAGACCGCCAACATGACCATCAACGGCCGCCAGGTCGCCTCCAGCCGCTTCGACCAGGGCGTGTACAACGACTACCAGGTGATGGACCTGATGCCGGGCGACAACACCGTGGAGATCGACCTGTCCGTGCCCGGGTACGCCGTGAAGCACTACACCGTCATCCTCAACCGCGGCGGCGCGGAGACCGCCACCCACCAGACCGACCCCGGCCGGGCCCAGCCGCTGCCCAGCATGACCGACATCCGCCTCAACGAGGCCCTGGGCGCCGACGCCAAGACCTCCGAGGACAAGGTCCTCATCCCCGCCTTTGACCCCGAGATCCACTACTACAACGTGGTGGTGCCCTACGAGGTGGACCACCTGTACGCCTACGGCGCGGCCACCCACGCCGGTGAGCTCCGCATCGCCAGCATCGACGTGGACGACGTGCGGGATCTGGCCGACCCGGCCGACCGGCTGGCCGAGAACCTGGCCGGCTGGCGGGACATCCCCATCCCGCTGAAGGTGGGCGAGGAGAACAACATCGAGTTCGTGGCCTACGGCAGAGACGCCGACGGCAACGTCACCGATACCATGGTCCGCTACATCGTCAACGTGGTGCGCCTGCCCTTCCAGTACGTGGCGCCGGAGATGGAGTTCCTGGGCGTCAGCGAGGGCACCATGACCCCCGTCTTCCACGGCTACACCTATAACTACTACGCCACCGTGCCCTACGACGTGGACACCGTGGACGTGGAGGCCCTGGGCAGCGAGTACTTCTCCAACAACGCCCAGGCGGTCAAGGCGGCCACCATGGTCAAGCTGGTGGGCGGCGACAGCGTCAGCGTGGGCCAGGCCCGCTACGTCACCGACTCCGTGAAGCTGAAGGTGGGCGACAACCTGGTGCGGGTCTACCTCTACGACGTGCGCGACGTGCCCGACGGCGGCTACCCGTTCTACATCGGCGTCTACTCCCTGACCATCCACCGGGAGAGCAAGGACGGCGTGGTGATGGAACTGCTGGACGACGATCCGGCCCTGGCCGGCAGCACCACGCCGGACCTGGCGATGATCCACTCCATCCAGGCCTCCCAGTACCTGCCCACCACCGGCAGCCGGCCGCTGCTCACCAACCTCTACTACGCCTTCAACGAGTACAGCAACTACCTCTACGTCGATCCCAGCGCCACCAAGGTCAACCTGAAGGTCGACCCGGCCTACCCGGGCAACCAGATCCTGGTCAAGGGCGTCCTCCAGACCAGCGCCGCGGCGGGCGTGGACGTGGAACTCAGCGCCGACCAGACCGTCACCGTGGTGCCCATCACCGTCTACGCGGTGGACGACGACACCCAGGTGGTCACCCTCAAGCGCTACACCGTCACCGTGGTGCGGGGCTACCAGGGCGGCAGCACCATCCCCGGCACCAACATCGCCGACTACAACTGGCACGTCAACGACCACAGCCGGGTGCAGGAGATCGCCGTGGTCAACCCGAACACCGGCTCCAAGCAGACCGCCCGGGGCGAGCTGACCCTGCGCGACCGGGTCAACTTCATCCCCTACCAGGGCACCATCGACCTGCCCGACGGCAGCCGCTACACCGGCCGGGTGGTCACCATCCAGATCAGGGCCACCTACGAAAAGGGCTGGGTCAGCGACAAGGTGGAGCAGGAGACCCGGGTCCGGGTCAACGGCCACAGCGCCCAGCGCGTGGGCGCCGACACCCCCGCCAACGGCGACAGCGTCCTCTACCAGATCACCCTGCCCATGACCACCTACACCGACCGCTTCGACATCCGGGTGGACGTGCCCAGGTGCGTGCGGGATCTGGACCGGCAGAAGGACTGGGTGGAGAGCGTGAACACCGTGACCTACGTGCTGGATATCGTGGACACCCTCAACGCCCCCAAGGCCATCCAGGTGGATCCGGCCAGCGGCAAGCCGATGCGCTGGACCGAGGACGACCTGAACGCCTGGCTGGCGGCCGATCCCGGCCACAAGGCGGAGGACTGGGACCACCAGGTGGGCCAGTTCAAGTACAGCGAGCAGGTCCTCACCGGCCCGCAGTTGGACTCCATCGTCCTGGACGAGAACGACGGCGTCAGCCACACCGGCACCTTCACCACCATGTTCTACGGCGACGTGTTCACCTACCGCGCCACCGCCAAGGGCGACAAGTTCTCCGTGTTCGCCTACGTGGAGCACAGCGAGGAGGGCACCGTCACCAGACCCAAGCAGTATAACGACTTCACCTACCGCACCTACCAGGACGCCCAGCCCTATCAGGACGAGAACGGCGTGACGGTGAGCACCGGCGACTACATCGACACCCACGGCAACTTCGTCCTGGCCGGCAGTGTGGCCGATCCCGCCGCCCAGGTGGCGGCGGACGGGACCACCCCCGCCCCGGGCCAGATCACCCAGGCCCAGTGGGAGTCCATCAAGATCTACCGCGGCGCCTACATCGAGGTCTACGACCAGGCCGGCCACCGCTACACCATCTCCCGCGCCGCCAACGACTACGTCCACTTCACCTTCCCCAAGGACGCCGCGGGCAAGCGGAAGACCCTGGAGCTGACCTTCCGGGTCATCCAGTACGCCGACTCCGGCTACGAGATGGTCAGCGAGTACCAGCTGAAGGTCTATCCCACCTCCGAGCCCATCCTGGACGACCTCTACCTGCAAAAGAGCCGCATGGACGAGCCCGACACCTTCGACACCCTGATCCGGGACTACTACGGCACCGTCTACAAGCGCCAGAGCGGCTACGCGGTGTACGCCCAGGCGGAGTACTTCGACCAGGCCCATGTGGACTGGCGGGACGGCCGGCTGGAGATGACCGCCCGGTATGGCCGGCTGGTACCCGACGCCGCGGGCCGGGCGCCCGGCACGGACGGCTATGTGGTCACCTACGAGCAGGCCGGACCCGGGGAACCCGAGGGCCTGGTGATGGACGCCAACGGCAAGTGGCCCGGACAGGAGGGCTATCAGGAGACCCGCGCCAAGCTGTACAGCTACCGGATGCCCAACGACCCGGCCAAGGCCGGCAGTGACGCCGTGGCCGACCTCTACGGCCATGAGAACTTCACCGGCTACTTCCAGCAGGAGACTCTGCCCGACCAGGACGGCGCCAACCAGCCCAGCGGCATCGACTTCTACGGCGACAACAGCGCCGCTTACCTGCCCTGGGATCTGCCCTCCTTCGAGGTGGAGGTCACCCTGACCTATCCCTCCGGCCGCCGCACCGCCACCATGGCCGAGGCGGGCACCGACAGCAACGGCAACACCGTCAACGTGGGCGACTACATCGACGCCCAGGGCAACTTGGTCGCCCCCGCCGCCACCCCCGTGGAGGAGATCGAGCGCTGGAAGTACAGCGCCGATCCCGACGAGTACGCCAAGTTCTGCGCCCTGTCCATCTTCAAGACGGGCGCCTACACCGTCCACATGACCCGCTCCAACCTGCCCATCCTGTTCACCACCCTGGACGACCTGGAGGCCTTCCAGATGAAGCCCGAGCACCGCGACCTGATCCAGATCGGCGCCATCATGACCGGCCCGGACTACAACGACGTGCTGGTGGACGAGAACGGCGCGGTCCTGGCTCCCGCCCCCGGGCGCGCGGCCAACTTCGACCCCGCCCACCCGTACTACCTGCTGGAGCTGGATCACCGCATGAACCAGACCTGGCTGGCCATGGACTTCGACCCCGAGGCGGTGAGCGTGGTGGTCACCAGCGCCAACGTGACCGCCCAGCACCCCGAGTCCTACTATTACAGCTCCTTCAACTACACCATGGCCCCCGGCGAGAAACAGCTGCTGGACTTCGGCGAGCAGTACTACGCCGACGAGGACTTCAAGACCCTGGTCCAGGTCACCGTCACCGACAAGAAGCCCGGCGGCAACGTCTCCAAGTACATGATCTGGGTGACCCGCGGCCAGCGCAGCTACTCGGTCGTGGAGATGAGCGTCGACCTCTTCTACGGCATGAGCGCGGAGGAGAGCCACACCGCCGCCGCGCAGGACACCGAGGTGAACCACGCCACCCTCACCCAGGCCACCGAGCGCACTCTGGCCAACGGCACCGCCGTCATGCCCGATCCCGCCGATCCCGCCCTCCAGGTGGAGGATCTGCGGGTGAAGGACCTGTGGGGCACCTACTACCATGACGAGAAGGGCGAGCTCCAGGTCTACCCGGGCATCGTGGACAACGACAAGACCCTCTACCGCGACACCGACGGCCAGATCCGGGTGGGCGACGCCGCGCCCGATGGCGCCACCGAACTCCAGCGGGTCACCGGCTTTACCACCAAGACCTACCTCTACACCACCACCCTGCCCATGTCCGCCCGGTACCTGACGGTGGACCTGACCCGGTTCGGCAGCGGCGCGGTGGACCACGCCAGCGTGGTCTACAACAACGCCTACTACCACGTGGACGAGAGCTTCAACGCCGATCCCATCTCGCCCATCCCCGACGCGAAGCTGGACGCGCTGGTGGACATCCCGCTCAAGCAGGGCGAGCGGATCAGCTACATCTTCGTCACCGTCCATCCCGACCTGGCAGACGGCGCCCTGACCAAGGACGACACGTACTACAAGGAGAACGCCACCACCTACGTCATCCGGGTCAAGCGGCTGAACAACGAGGCGTTCGCCAACATCTGGGTCACCGACACCGAGTTCGACGCCGCCGCCAACACCAACCGACCCGCCCACTACGAGCAGATGTGGCTGATCCGGGACGAGGCCGACCAGACCCGGACCTTCCGGGAGGTGCGGGAGATGTACGGCGCGGACGGCACCCTGGACACCACCGCGCTCATCTCCGACGCGCAGGGCCGGCGCCCCGGCGATTCCGGCTATGAGACCACCTACGCCTCCGACGCCGCCGTGGCCGACCGGGTGGATATGACCTGGGACAAGGACGGCACCCTCAGCGACGGCACTCCCATCACCGCCGGGACCCAGCCCCACAACATCTACGTCAGCGATCCCAAGACGACCTACGTGGACTACGGCGTGATGGTGGGCGCGCTGGACACCACTATCTACCTCAACGCCGAGGCGTCCGGCACCCTGCCCGACGGCTCCAACGCCGACTACTACATCGTCATCGAGGAGTACGGCGTGGAGTACCCGCAGCAGGTGGACTCCCGGACCTTCCGGGGCGGCGTCTCCCGGGGCCGGATCGACAACGCCCTGTTCCGCCTCGACCCGTCCAAGGACAGCACCCAGGTGTTCCAGTTCACCATCGTCAACGAGAAGAACGGCACCATGGGCATCTACTTCCTCCACGTGTTCCGTGAGCACGAGAGCGACGATCTGAAGGTCCAGACCCAGGTGACAGGCACCATCAAGACGGTGGCCACCCGCGTGCACGTGACCGACGGGGACAAGAACGATCCCGCCCAGCTGGCCAAGGTGGACCCGGACGGCAACGGCTACAAGGACGACTTCACCGCCCGGATCACCGTCTACCGCAAGACCGACGTCCTGCGCTACTACCAGGGCAGCGACGCCACCGGCAGCGCCATCCCCGCGCCCTACGCCACCAAGGCGGAAGGCTGGTACAGCGTGGACGAGGCCATCCAGGCCCTGGGCATCCAGGTGCTGGACGCCGACGGCGACGGCGTGATCGCCTACGACGACCGCTTCACCGCCCTGCTGGAGTACACCTGGAACGGCGTGAGCCCGCTGGTGGAGACGACCATGCTCAACACCGTCACCGGCACCGCCTACACCGACACCACCACCGGCCGGTACGACCTGGACTTCACCGGCATGATGGCCGGGGCGTACATGATCGTCTTCGAGCGCGACGGCAACCTGGACTACGTGCTGGACAACGTGCGGATCGACCCGACCTACGCCCCCGCCCAGTACGACTTCGGCACCAAGACCCTGCGCGCCGGCGACCTGAACGACGACGGCATCATCGACCAGCGGGACCTGACCCTGTTCAGCGAGTACGAAAACGCCATGAACGGCGTGTACCGCGACCTGGCCGGACGGATCGCGGTGGGCAAGGTCACGGTGGAGGGCCTGGAGGATCTGACCACCACCTTCACCGGCAACCAGGACCTCCAGCTGTCCCAGCTGAGCGGCCTCAAGCTCAAGTACAACGGCCACGACATCGTCAACGGCGCCATCGGCGCCAACGAGTACTCCACCGGCGTGGTGACCTACTACCTGAGCCGCGACAAGTCCCTGACCCGGATCGAGGGCGTGGAGCTGTCCGGCGACCTCCTGGGCGACAACCGGGATAAGCTGGTGGATCTGAGCGACCTCCAGGCCGGCGGGGCCAGCGTCTTCGCCTTCGGCGGCGGCGCCGCGCCCGGCGAGAGCGCCGACGACGTCCAGGGCAGCTACTACCTCTACGGCGTGTTCAAGTTCTACGACCGCAACATGGACCGGGCGGACGCCGTGGACGTGGTCTACCGCATCGCCGTCCTCACCGTCACCGACGGCGATCCCAGCGGCATGAACGGGTACAGCGGCGGCTTCGGCGGGTACGGCGCGGACACCACCGGGGACGACTCCGACGGCGCCTACCACGTCCAGGCCGACACCGACGCCATGAACGTCGCGGCGGAGGAGATCGGCGGCCAGGTGGAGCTGAGCGCCGAGGTCATGGAGGAGGCCGGCGTGGACGTCCAGGACGCCTGGCTGGCCGAGGATGGCGCCGTCCTCCTGGAAGAGGCGGACGGCGAGCCCGCCCTCCACGACGAGCGGTCCGAGATCCCCGCCCTCGACCAGGCGGAGCCCGACTGGGGCGAGGAGTTGCCCGACAGCGGCATCGGCGAGAGCGCGGCCGAGGACGGCGGGCACGACCTCTACGATGAGCGGCCCGAGATCCCCACCTTCGACCGCACGGAGTCCGACGGGAGCGTGGAACAGCCCGACAGCGACTTCAACGAGAGCGCGGCCACCGAGGCGGTCACCAGCGATCTGGACCGGCTGGCCCAGTACATGGCCCAGCGGAACATCGCCCTGGACAGCGCGGAGGGCGTCCAGCTCATGGCCGAGTACCTGGAGATGGCCGCCGACACCGGCTCCTCCACCGGCTCCGGCTTCAACGCCCAGTTCCTGGACTTCGACGGCAACGGCATCCTCACCGACGCCGACCTGGGCTACATCATCAACCAGTGGAACCAGACCACCTACAAGAGCTGCCGGCTGGACAACATGTACGGCACCTACCACGTCCTCCTGGGGCCCTGGACCTGAGTTCCCCAACTCCCGCACCTGAGCCCCCACCCCCGCACCTGAGACGCCCACCGCAAACCAGCGGTGGGCGTCCTTTTTGCCCCGCCCCGGCGGCGGGGGAGGGGAGAGGGGAGGGGCCGGGAGCCGGGACTGTGAAAATGCCCAATATTCCCCGGAAAATCCAGTTTGTGATTGACAAATTATGCAAAAAGAGCTATGATATATTCGTATGAGTGTAAATTTGCCATCTTATGGAGTTTTGCAGGAAAAACAAGTAAAATTTTCCACAAAATGGTTTTTCTCTCCCCATCTCAATCTGATCGGAGGGGTCGGCCGTGCAGAAAAAACATACGCTGAAAACGGTGCTGGCCAGCATTTTGGTGACAGTGGCGCTGGCCGCGCCCATCACCATCGTCAGCAGTGTCGAAGCCCCCTACACGGCCGAGTTGATCTTCGAGGTGGAGAAGGACGGCGGCCTGGTTTTCCACCCGGACGGCTCGGTACAGTTGCTGGTCAACGTGGCGGTGGACGGGGCGGTGAACTGCCGGGGCGCGTCCTTCCACCTGGTCTATAACCAGGACTACCTGACCCCCTCCTACATCGTGTCCGGCTCGGACAGCAACGGCACCCACACGGTCAACGAGGCGTTTGAGGACCGGGGGGCCGAGCAGTCGGACGGCTTTTTCCAGCCGGCGGAGCTCCTGGGCCCGGGGCAGAATGTCCAGGTGTTCAAGGAGTACTCCAACGCCCTGGTGGGGGGCCACTTTGGCCAGGAGTATTACAGCCATGTGGACGTGGGCGCGGGCACCATCGACATGGACCTGTGGTTTGACAACGAGGCCATCTCCGCCGCCGTGGGCGGCGCGGCCGGCGCGGGCGCGCTGACCCAGCTCTCCGGCATCAGCAACGAGGATGAGACCGTCTACGTCTTCAACAAGCACGACGAGGTGACTGCCACCAACCAGACGGTGGAAAAGGTGACCCTGGGGCAGTTGAGCTTCCGGGTGAGCGAGGGCCGCCTGGCGGAGATCATCGACCTCTTTGACGGCCTGGAGGTGGTCAGTAGCTACCGGGACCCGGCGCAGACCCCCGCCCGGCCGGTGGTGGATATGAAGACCCCGGACGGCAAAACCGCCCGGGAGGGTGTCCGGCTGATCGACATCGACCACGAGGGGCTCTCCAGCCGGGAAGACCCCTGGCAGGTGGGCTATTACGGGGGCGAGGCCGGAGACCGCCACACCATGTACTACGCCCCCGACAGGGAGGACCACAACATCGCCGAGCGGTACAGCTTCCACTTTGACCGGGACCTGGTGGTGGACGTGGCGCTCACCGAGCCGGACTTTACCATCAACGCCTACCAGAACTTTACCGCCGGGAACACCGGCGACCTGGCCCTGTCCATGGGCCGCTGGGCGGGGATGGTCACCGTCACCTACGCCGACGGCCGCAAGGTCAACGAGCCCTTCCCCTGGGGCCGCGCGGACAGCGGCTACACCGCCAAGTATGTGAAAAAGGAGGACCTGGACGGGGACAAGCCCTGGCGGGAGCGCGCCGCCACGGCCATCGCCGCCTACGACCCCACCGCCAACGTATCCAACCCCGGCGTGGGCACTGACTACGTCTTCTCCCAGCTCTACCAGACCTACAAGACCGACGAGAACGGCGCGTACCGCAAGACCGCCGAGGGCAAGTACCAGGTGGAGCAGACCTTCCCCATCCCGGTGGTGGGCCATATGCGGGTCACCCCCATCCAGGTGCTGTCCGTCACCGCCGAGGACCTGACGCGCACCTACCTGGTCAGCGACGTCACCAACCAGGTGGCGGACGCGGGGGATCTGGCCCTGCCCGCCCAGGCCCGGATCGTCACCGATATCGTCCCGGGGAACGTCTCCCTGGTCACCCCCATCCACGGCTGGAAGCCGGTGCAGCCCACCTCCTGGCAGTCCAGCCAGCCGGAGGTCAGCACCTGGCCCACCTCCTCTATGCACACCCTGAAGGCCCAGTCGTACAGCGCCGACACGGAGACCCCCTATTGGCCCGATCCGGCGGACCAGGCAGCCACCCAGGCTTCCGCCACGCAGGCCAACTTCATCGGCGACTATCTCTTTGAGACCTCCGCCGCCGACCACCAGACCGCCCAGGATATCCTGAAATCGGACATCCAGGCCCAGTTCCCCTGGCTCACCGTGCCGCAGGATAGTTACCCGCTGGCGCACGCCCTGCGGCGGATCGTGTCCCAGGAGAACTACGTCGGCTCCAAGGACTACCAGGTGGCCTACGTCAGCACCGTCACCGAGTCGTCCCTGACGACCAACGGCGGGGGACAGCCCACCCTGACCCTGTCGGTGGAGCGCGCCGACGACCGGAACATGGACCCCGACTCCGTCTTCCGGGTGTGGCTGCCCAACGGCCTGGAGCTGGGCACCGGCCAGAACGCCGGCGGGGTGACGGTGGACAACTGGTTCTCCGACCCCGGCGGGGCCGATACCCACGTCCACGGCTTTTACAAAACCGAGACAAAGAGCCAGAGCACCGGCCAGCAGTATTTCCACCTGTTGACCAACCCCGCCGACCCCGCCGAGCCCCTCTCCGCCACCCCCGATGACGAACACCACAACGGGGACCGGGAGACCCTGCGGCGGTACATCAACCTGGGCGGCTGGTACCGGGTGGCCATCTGCGAGGACCCGGGCACCGGCGACCACTGGACCGACCCCATCCCCGTCTATGTCCCGCCCCGGCGCAACGAGTACCAGGAGAGCAAGATCTACAACTTCGTGGCGGAAAACCAGGGGCTGTTTAACTGGCCCGGGGGCGTGGACGATGTGATGGCCTTCCCCCGGGGGGACTATGACCCCGTGGCCCCCGACCTCCACGAGACGAATCCCTCCGGCACAACCGCCATCGGTCTGCCCGTCTACGACGTGCTGGCCGCCGACGGCTCAGTCTCGGAGGTCACCACCGCCCTGACTAATCCCGAAAAGATCTTCGCCGCCGACGTGGAGGGCGACCTGGAGCCCTACGTCCTGAAGGAGGACGTGCGCCGCCACAGCGAGTCCTACGGCGTGGAGACCACCTACGACGGCCAGACCGGCGCCCAGCCCGGGATGGTCTACACCGTGAAGGTGGACGACGCCATCCAAAATCAGGACGAGGACTGGAACGCGCCTGACAACACCGAGCATACCCACGCCTCCGTCGGGAACGACCCCGTCACCCGCCGGGGCGCCACCCCCCTCCAGGACGAATACCGGGTCACCGGCTTCGGCACCGTGAACCAGCCCCAGGGCGAGGCCGCCTACCAGGCCACCCTGCGGACCCAGGGGGAGGAGCGGGCGTCCCAGGAGCAGCTGGAGAAGATCACCCTCACCTCCCAGGCGGACGACGGCATCACCCGCCAGCCCCCCGGCACCAAGGCGGACAACGTGACCCTGGTCACCTTCAACACCGTCACCGAGGGGTACACCGTGCGCCAGAGCCACCTGCTGACCATCAACAACGTAGGGGACGTGGATATCTACGGCCTGGACATCGACAGCCTGGTGGACGGCTACCCCCTCAACGACAACGAAGGCCGCACCGCCCCGGAGGGCGGCCACTTTGAGATCACCATGCCCCCCGCCTCCTTCCTGCCCGCCGGGGCCAGCACCAATTTTATCCTGACCTACGTTTACGACCTGCGGGCCAATGTGGACGCCGCCCTGAACTACCGGGACACCCTCTACATCACCTCCACCTCCCACCCCACCGCGGGCCAGGGGGAGGACAACCTGCTGGACTTTGACGCGGAGCTCACCGTCTCGGCCAACCCCCTCCACCAGGTCACCGTGATCTACCGGCCCACCGACGGCACCATGGGCGCCGCCGCCCTCATCGTGGGGGAGGAGAGCGCCCCCGGCGGCGTGCAGATGAACACCACCTCCACCACCCGTACCTACGCCCAGGGGGACCGGGTCTATGTGGAGGTACAGCCCCTGGATGAATACGAGGTGAAGGCCATCTATGCCGACGGCACCGATGTGACCGTCAACGAATACAGCGGCGCCGCCACCCTGGCCGACGGCACGGAGGTCCACGTCTTCGATATGCCCAACCGGGACGTGACCGTCTACGTGGACTTCTACGAGCCCATCACCTCCAAGCTCCGGCTGGACGAGCTGGTGGACTTCTCCGCCCCCGGGACGGAGGTGCCCGGCGATATCGACCTGGTGAAGGGCTACGACCCCACGGGGAGCTACCAGCCCACCGACCCGGGGCACATCTACCAGGTCTGGAAAAAGCAGTTCACCGACCAGGACCGGGCGAACGCCGCCGCCTGGAGCGCCGGCGTGGGCAACGGCTATGACGAGGACTTCTACCTGATGACCACCGGCTCGGCCATCACCGCCGCCCAGGGGGGCGACGTGTACGACTCCTCCAACGCCCACTACCTGGTGGTCATCGACAGCGAGGACGACTTCTCCCAGATCAAGGCCACCCTGCGGAACGTGAAGCACCACGTGGACTGGCAGGGCCTGCCCGATCCCTCCGCCCCCGGTTACGACGCCAAGTACGCCGACGGCTGCAACCTGGACGTGAAGCCCACGGTGAACATGGAGGTCTACTACCAGGACCAGGTAGGGGATAACTGGAAGGGCGGCGAGGGCAAGGCGGTCTACGACACCGGCCACGGCTACGGCCCCTACGACGCCACCGGGGCAAATCTCCGCCCCCAGGGCGACACCGCCACCAACACCCAGCACATCACCGGCCATTATGATAACAGCACCGGCCTGGCGAGCTTCGAATCCCCCGCCCCCGGCGAGTCGGCCTATGTCCACATCGCCATCACCGGCGCCGAAGAGGGCGGCCAGTCGGCCACCCGGCACTACTACGTGGAGATCCACCGCCCCACCGCCGAGACCCAGGCCGTCCTCCACTACGGCAACTCCCCCTACGGCATGATCATGAACGACACGACCCAGTTCACCACCTCCACCGTCCGGGATATCGCCAAGAGCGCCTTCCGCGCGGGCTATACCTTCCGAAACGCCGACGTGACGGTGCTGCCCAACGCCGCGAAGGACAAGCTCCAGAGCGTGACCTACTGGCGGGAGGCGTGGGTCCGCAACCGGGGCCTCTTTGAGCCGGAGAGCCAGACCGGCTTCCACCAGGTGACGGGCTCGGACGGCGCGCCCCTCTACCAAAACAGCGCCGGGGAGACCGTCGCCCCCAAGGAGGACGGGAGCCTCCCGGAGGACGCGCGGAGCGTCTACGCCCCCGACGGGGACGTGTACAACGAAGCGGACAACCTGGACCTGAACGACTACGCCTTCTTCGCCATCCTGGGCCAGGAGATGTGGGAGCCCGGGGTGGTCAGCGCCAAGGACTCCTCTGGCCGGGATGTGGACCTGCTGAACATACACGCCCGGGCCCTGGACCGGAACGGAAAAGACGGGGTGACCCTGCTGGACGATGGGGCGGCCAGCCAGGTGGGCCGCTTCTCCGGCACGGAGACGGCGGTCATCGACCTGGGCGTGGCGGGGCAGAAGCTCACCCCCGTCGGCGGCGCGGTGAGCGGCGATCCCACCCTGGGGGTGACCCAGTGGCCGGTCCAGACCACCGTTACCACCCAGGCGGGGGACGACGGGGCGGAGGAGACGGTCACCACCTATCAGGCGGTGGAGAACATCCGCCCGGGCCGGTACATCATCGAGTACAGCTACTACGACTTTGACGGGGAGACCCTGCTCACCGTCACCCGCCCCCTGGTCATCCTCCGGGAGGTGGGCGACGTGAACGCCGACGGCGTCCGGGACGCCATCGACCACCCCGCCGCGGGGCACGACGGCAAGACGAACGACGAGTACCAGATCGAGGACCGGGTCACCGACCCCCTGGGCTATGAGGCCGGGGAGTGGGACGCCGCCGAAAAGAAGGAGACGGTCTACCCCAGCGCCAACATCTTCAAGTTCCGGGTGGCCGACGTGAACAACGACCGCAACATCAACAACATCGACGCAAACCAGGTGGCCAAGAACGCCAAGGACAACGGCGGCTGGCTGCAATTCTACGACCCGGTGGACTACGGCCACCCCGGCGCGCCTATCACGGCCCCTTGAGAACGACACCCCAGGTCCGCTGACCCATCCGCGCCCCCAGGCGGGGCGAAGAGGAGATGAACGGGATGAGACGAGGATGGAAAAAACGCGCGCTGAGCCTGGCGCTGGCACTGGAGCTTTTCTGCACGCCCCTTGCCGTGGCCAGGGCGGAGGACCCTGCCCAAATGCGCGCGGAGATCCCCCTGGGCCAGGAGGCCGTCCCCGCGCCGGACGCCGCGGCCGACGTCCCCGTCTTTGACGATGTCCCCCTGGCCGACCTCCCCGACCAGAGCGGGGACGGCTCCGGCGGCTCCGCCCAGGGCTCCGGCGCCGCTTCCCACGGCTCCGACGCCGCCGCCCCCGGGGAGGCGGGAGAGGTGGAGACCCTGTCCCTGCCCGGCTTAAGCGAGGCGAAGGACTTTACGGTGCCCCGTGGTTTGCAGAGTAGGACGACCCTGTTCCACCACCTGGGCCTCTCCTACGGTCTGGCATACGACGTCAACCAGATAACGACCTACAACGGCTATCTGAAGCAGGAGAGCGAGGAGGACTTTTCCGCCTGGGGGTATGGCGGCGGCAGATCCGATACTAAGACCAGGACGCTGGCCCTGGGAGATGACGGCTATTTCTATTTCTGGCTGCCCGACATGGGCCGGGTGCCCGACCTGGAACTGGAGGGGATCTACCTCTACCCGGACGCCCTGGCGGATCCCTACACGGGGACGAACGCGGTCGCCGGATGGGTGAACGAACCGAATGCCTTGCGCCTGTGGAGCTATCAGGAGGAAAGCTGCGTCCGGCTGGAGCTGGAGGCGGTGCCCGAGGCGGATGTGGAGGCGACCCGCACGGCGCTGTATCTGTCCAAGCCCAGCGGCCTGGGCTCCTATACCCTGGTGCGGTTTGCCAACGACAACGGGGACGGCGGGCCGCTGATCGACGAGACCAACGCCTACCACTACCATCTTACATCAACACGAGAAGTTGACCATTGGAGCGTCCCCCTGGTGGCCCGGTGGGTGCCCAGCGGCCAGAGCGACATGGCCCTGTTCGCCCTGGACGTGACCAACAGCGAGACCGGGGTGACCCGGCAGGTGAGCCAGCTCTCCACCCGGCCCTTCCGGGTGGCCCGGGCGGAGGAGCTCCTGGCGGAGGAGAAGACCTTCAATTATTCGGCACAGACAGAGGCCGAGGCGAACAACAACCGTCAGCATACGGAGACCCGGAAGGTCACCGCCTTCACCCCGGAGTCCGCCCAGGGGGAGGAACAGCACTACTACCTGCGGGTGGAGGAGGGGGAGGACAGCGTCGACCTGCGCTTCTGGACCCAGGAGCCCTACTTCAACTATAACCAGAACAAGGAGGGGGATTGCCCCATCGAAGTCACCGCCACCTTCGCCAGCCAGCCCGGGCCGGGGGAGCCGTTGCCCTTCAAGCGGTTGACCCCCGGCTGGATGGAGAAGGGCACGAAGGGAGAGGAGGACACGGATCCCTTCTTCCCCCCCTCCCTGGTGGTGGACGCCTTTGGCACCCGCCAGGCCCAAAACAACATGGGCCTGCCCGCCCGGGGCCAGTGGACGGTGGCGGACATCTCCCTGAAAAAGGTCAGCGAGGCCGCCGACGCCGACCACGACCCCTACAACACCATCACCGTCACCATCCACTCCCCCAACGGGGCGGCCGAGAGCGTCTACGTGTTCCACATCGAGCGGCTGATGACCCCCCAGAGCACCCTGGGCGTGGGCAACACCCCCGCGGGGATGATTTTGCGGGACGACAGCAGTCTTTGGGAGACGGAGGTGGACTGGGGCGCCGTGTCCGTTGAGGCCAGCCGGGAGGAGGGCCTGGTGGCCTACAACAAGGCCTCCGCCCTCAACTACTTCACCTCCCACCACACCTTCCAGGATATGCCCCTCCGCCCCAGCGGGCCGGTCAACCAGGAGGGCGCCATCTATAACGGCGTCTACAACACGACGGCGTGGGCCGGCGGCATCGAAAACCCCGACCTGGATCCCACCGCCGTGGTGGCCTATCAGGACATGGCCTTCAACGACCCGGGGGTCTCCTTTGTGGACAGCGAGGGCCGGACGGTGCACTTTGGCGAGGACGCGGATCCAGACTACCAGGCGTGCGTCACCCGCACCCTGCAACTGACCACCACCGACGTGCTGTCGGCGAGCACCTATGACGACGACCCGGGCTGGACGTCGTGCTATTACTATGTGGACGACAACGGCGTTCCCGGCCTGACTTCGGACGAAACGAAAGCCGCTCAGATCCTCCGCCGCTCTGACGGGAGCGACCCGGTGGATCTGCAGGGGCTTATCGTGCTGCCTGGGGTCTACACCGCCGAGTACGCCTTCCAGGACCCCAACCGGCCGGAGGACGGGCCGGTGACCATCCAGCGCAGGGTGGTGGTCCTGCCCACCCCCGGGGACGTGGATATGGACGGCGCCGTCACCAATGGCGACGCCCTGGCCCTGGACGCGAAGGCCACCGAGTGGGCCGGTAAGAACGACCAACTCCACCTCCTGCTGCGTAACCGGGTCTACAACATCCTGGTGGGCCCCCCGGCCCAGCCCAAGGCCCTCACCGCCGAAACCATCCGCGCCAACTTCCAGCCCATCCAGGGCAACACCGAGGCCGTGGGGTACAGCGACTATCTGTACCTGCCCCTGCCCTGGAACGGGGAGGACGAACACGCCCGCAGGACCTGGGACGAGGTGGAGGAGTCCAAGCTGTCCCCCAGCGATGCCAAGCTGCGGCTGGAGTTTTTGGGCGTGGAGCAGGGCACCTGGTACCACCCAGACGGCGCCACCTACGGTGCCACCTACAACATCTCCGGCCCCTGGGCCGCCTCCACCCAGGCGGACAAGGACGGCGTCTCCATCGTTGCCGGGTCGCCCGCCCGGGGCCAGGGGGACGTGTTCTGGATGGGGGTCTATCTGGACGACCCGGGCACGATGGCGGGCAAGCGGATCGAGGAGTTGTCCATCGCCCTGGTCTATGACAGCACCTACGTCCGCCCCGCCATGGTCTACGCCCCCGGCAACCAGGGCGCCGCCTCCGGCACCACCGATGACGCGCGCTGGCAGCTGAGCACCCTGCTGCCCTATAACTTCCTGGGCGGCTCCAAGGACGCCGAGGGCAAGGGGATGACCATCTTCTCCGGCATGACGGGCGGCAATTACATATACACGAACTCCGTCATGGAGCAGCCCTATACCACCCACTACTCCAAGGTCAAAGGGGAGCTGGAGCTGGACTACACCAACGAAGAGGGCCTGCTGGACAGCGGTCGGCTCAAAGAGGTGGTCTACTCCCTCCAGCGCAAGGGGGGCGGCGCCACCATGAAAGCGGGCTGTCTGCTGGTCCTGCCCTTCCAACTCATCCGCCACCCGGAGGCGCGGCTGGACGGGGAGAGCACGGCGCGGCTGGTGGAGCTGGCCGCGGGGATGCGGGACTTCAGCGTGGTGCTCTCACCCGTGGCCGCCACCACCCGGAGCATCTTCGAGCCCTTCTCCGCCAAGCCCCTGGCCGGGGAGAGCGCTGAGACGCCCAACGGCGGGGCGGGGGATGGCTACAACTCCTCTGTCCAGCCCCTGGCCGCGGCCAGCGGCAGTGTCTACGCCTTCTCCGCCCAGGACAGCATCTACGGCAAGACCACCCAGAACATCCGCGCGGAGTTGACCTACGCCCCGGAGGAGGGCCGCGTGCCCATCGGCAAGGACAACACCGAGCGCGTGGTACTGAAGGACGCCAACGGCAACGACCCGGTCTATGATACCGAGGTCACCATTGTGAATACGCTCCTCTACGAGGGCACGGTGGCAGGGGGGGAGCTGCCCCCCGGCCTGGAACTGGATCCCGGCAGGTCCACCATCTCGGGGACGCCCCTGCGGGCGGGGGAGTATCAATTCACCGTCAACGGCCTGCCCTATCAGATCAACGTAAAGCCCAAGACCCTCCACTACCAGGCTTCCGCCGCCGTCTCCTACTACGGGGAGCCGGAGTTCCGCGGGACCAGCGCCAGCCGGGCGGGCAAGGACCTGCGGGAGTTCACCTTCACCTATGACAGGGCCGACCTGTCCGACCGGGATCAGAAGGCGGCCCAGAGGATCTACCCGGACTGGACGGCGGAGGGGAAGGGCAGCGCCCAGGAGTTGAAGGCCATTCTGGACTGGGAGAAGAAGCAGGACGCCGCCGTCACCTACACCCTCCCCACCTTCTACGCCGCGGACGTGGACGGGCTCGACCCGGTGCGCCGGAAGACCAACGTGGGCCAGTACGACATCAAGCCGGACAACGCCGCCGCCTCCACCAACTACCAGCTGGAGCACGACAACGGCGAGGCCGGCCAACTCACCATCCAGGCCCGCCCGGTGTGGATCCACAGCCTGGAGATGCCCGCGGACCGCTCGGGCAGCCGCATCTACAACGACGAGAGCGGCACCAACCAGTACCTGACCGCCCAGGAGACGGCGGGGGAGGAGTTCATCCGCCTGGCCTTTGACGAGAGCGAGGCCATCCCACAGCCCGACGGCAGTCATCTGCTGGGCGACCTCCCCCTCACCGGCGAGGCCCGGGTGGCGGGGGACACGCTGACCCTGCGCTTCTCGGCCGATTACGTGCCCAACGCCGCGGACGAGGCATATGTGGAGCTCCAGATGGCGCAGGGCGGCCAGGTGGCCTACCGCTTCGCCCTGAGCGACGACGAGGAGACCCGGGACCTGCGGGTGATCCGAATGTACACCAGCTTTGGCAACACCGACAACTACGTCATCCGCAACCTGGACACGCCCCTCCACCCGGAGGAATGCCACATCCAGGGCACCGTGGTCCGCCGGGGGGTGGAGGCCATCGCGTTTGTGACCTACCCCGGCGTCCTGATGCGGAACCCGGACGGCACCCCGATGATCCAGGCGTACTACGGCGACACCGTCAACGACGAGGCCCTGACCGTGCGGGTCACCCGCGGCGCCGGGGACGGGGCCACC
The DNA here is from genome assembly GCA_947627325.1 of uncultured Oscillospiraceae bacterium. Taxonomy (GTDB): domain Bacteria; phylum Bacillota; class Clostridia; order Oscillospirales; family Oscillospiraceae; genus MGBC124762. Next base: position 173,209 of record CANQVO010000003.1, read on the forward strand.
AACGTGGGCGACTACGTCTACAACAACCCCCTCCTTCTCCCCATGGAGCTCCACTACAACTGGGTCTCCCCGGAGGACAAGGCGGAAGGGGAGAGGCCGGAGAACCGGGAGAACCTGGTGGGCACCGGCTGGAACCCCAACGCCGGAGCGGGGGAGCCGGAGGACCTGCACCCCTACAACGGCACCACCCCCCTCACCCCCGCCATGGACGGCTGGTATCTGTGCGCGGCGGTGAAGAAGTACGAGGTGGACAACCGGGAGGACAAGTACATCAAGGTGTACAGCGAGTACCCCGTCCGGGTGGAGAAAAAGACCATCACCCTGACCGTCCAGTCCACCACCCGCTATTACGGCGAGGAGAACGGCCAGCTTCGCTATACCTACAACATCAACGACTTCACCTACACCGAGGCGGAGGAACTGCGGAACTGGGTGACCGCCCAGTCGGGCGGGGAGTACGCCAGCCCCACCTATGACGGGGCGGAGATGGAGAAATTTTTCCGCGACGTACTGAAGGACGAGAGCTTTGTGGCCCCCACGCTGGAGGTGGCCAAGACCTGCGCCATTCCCCAGAGCGACGATGACCGGGTGACCAGCGACACCTCCGTGGGGAACGGCCGGTATTACGTCATCATCCACGGCGCCTCCGCCAGCAACTACACCTTCGCCTACCGCACCTACGACGGTCAGACCTCCTCCGGCCCGGGGGCCTTCGGCTCCAGCCTGATGACCATGATCCGCCGCCCGGTGGTGATCCAGGAGATCCGCAGCCCCGCCGGGGACCGGGAGGGCTACCAGACCATCTACGCCGACACGAAAAACCTCTTCCTCCAGAACCAGACCGCCCCCGGGAGCCGGGTGACCTTTGTCCTGCCCGAGCACGACGAGGAGGCCACCTATTTCTTCCGCCACGGCGGCGGCGGGGACAAGATCCGCGCGGAACTGACCTGCGCCACCGACAAGGCGGTCCTGGACCGGGACATGGCGGGCCTGTCCGTGCGCTACTCCGTGCGCTTCATGTGCGACCCGGGGCACTACCGCTGGCTGGGCTTTGACAACAACTACTACGACGTGGCCACCATCACCGAGCACGGCGGCGTGATGGAAAAGGATGTGGTCATCGCCGACGTGGAGCTCCAGGGCGACGCCGCCGCCAACTACGAGGTGGTCTACGACCAGGCCAGCCCCGCCAACCAGCGCACCCCCAACGATGTGGTGGGCAGGACCTACAACGATCCCACCCACCAGGGCGTCTCCACCACCTACCTGATCCACGGCACCGGCACGGTGACCCTGCGGGGGGTGACGGACATCGTCCTCCAGGAGGTGGGGGAGACGGAGTACACCTACGGAGACGCCTACGCCCCTTACCGCGCGGGCCAGGGCAACGGGGCGGCCATGACGGTGGCGGTCCGCTATGAGACCACTGTGGACGAGAGCCACCACAACGGCGACGTGGAACTCAACGACCACGCCCAGTCCGAGGTGGTCACCTACCAGGTCAACAGCGGCGTGTCCAACTTCCTCCAGCGGGGCCTGACCATCTACTACCTCCGCTCCGGCCAGAGCGAGGCCGACGCCATCGCCGCGGGACAGACCCTGGACCACAACTCCCCCTTGATCCCCGCCGACCACGACGGCGCCCGCCTGTTCGTGGGCGACTGGCGGCGGGAGGGGGACGACCCCATCTTCTCGGAGGTGTCCCAGCAGAGCCTCCGGGTGAGCCGGCGGGCGCTGACCTTCACCGTGCAGGACGCCCACCGCTTCTACGGCGAGACCCTGCACATCAACAGCCTGGACCCGGCGGACGAGGCGCACATGGGCACCGCCGCGTTCACCTACTCCTTCCCCACCGACCAGCTGGCCCCCCGTGACCAGGAGGCCCTGGCCGAGCTCCGGGGCGTGGCGGTGAGCGACCTGCCCGCGACCAGCACCGAAGAGGACCTGAAGGCCCTGGCCCAGGCCCTGGCCGGGACGCCGCTGCGGATGGACCTGACCGACCCCACCTACACCTCCGACCCCGGCCCCACCCAGCCGGTGGGCCAGGAGGGGTGGGGGGCCTACCCCATCGGCATCACCACCCGCGACCTGCGGAACTACCAGGTGACCGGCCGGCCGGGCACCTTGTACGTCTATCCCCGGCCTGTGTGGGTGACCGACGTGCTCACCAGCGAGACAGACCCGGTCTACACCATCTACAACCGAAGCAACACCATGACCTTCACCTCCCAGCTGGACACCCGGCGGGTGGTACTGCGCCGGAGCAACGAGTTTTTGGTGGGCGGGGAGTGGATCGACAGCGCCGCCAGCCCCTGCGTGTGTTATGACGCCATCCCCCGCGGTCTGCCCCTGTCCGGGCCCGCGACGCTGGAGGGGGACAGCCTGGCCTTCACCGTCCAACTCTGGTTTTATGACGAGCCGGACTCCCGCTGGACGCTGGACGCGGGGACGACCGACTACGCCCGGGACCAGGTGGAGATCTCCTTCCGGGAACTGCGCCACACCGACGCCGCCCGGAACTACAACGTCACCAACGCCGCCACCTTCTCCCAGGGCGGCTTCTGGGGCGCGGTCAAACTGCGGAGCATCGACGAGATCTTCATCACCCGCGCCCCCAGGACCCACTACACCTACGGCGAGTCCCTGGACCTGTCCGATCTCCAGGTGACCATCCGCTACAAGGCCCTGGAGGGCCTGGGGGAGACCAATGTGGTGGATTACCTGGGGCCGGACAGCTTCCGGGCGGTGGGCCTGTACGTCAACTACTGGTATCCCGGCGACCCCATCCCCGGCGGCCGGAAACCCAGCACCACCGCGGAGGGGGAGAAGGACCCGCCTGCCACCACCACCCAGGAGGAGGACGAACAGCGCCGGGTCATGCCCACCGCCATCCGCCGGGCGGACTCGGGGGACCACCTGACCATCGCCCCCACCCACGACACCCAGCGCTACCTGACCGACCCCGTCCCCGGCGATCCCCTGGCCCGGCCCTTCGCCGCCAACGGCAAGTATCTGATCGTCTCCGCCTTCCAGGATGGGGAGGGCCAGTTCCCCGCCGTCCCCAAGATCCTGGGGGCCCCGGTGGAGGGCGTGGCGGTGGACGGCGGCGTCTCCTACGAGAGCGAGAGCGAGCCCACCCCCATCGTGGTGGATCCCCTGCCCCTGCGCTACGACCTGACCGCCGCGGACAAGACCTACGACGGCACCACCCAGGCCGCCGGGACGCTGACCCTGGAGAACGTCTTTGACGCCTTGACCCAGGAGCAGGTGGAGGAGAAAGACGGGGTCATCTCCTCCTCCATGGTCCAGATCCGGGACGTGGTCTACGTCCCCATGGGCGCGGGGTATGAGGACCACGGGGCGGACGCCGCCCACAGCGGCTACGACAGCTACCTCGACGCCCTGGAGGGTGGGAAGATCTCCTTCACCACCGGCGTCTACCAGCCCGGCGGGGCGGCCCCCCTGGGGGACAACGGCGCGCTGACGTGGGCGGAGGGCTACACCTGGGGCCAGGGCCTGACCTTCACCTTCGCCAACCCCAACGTCCACTACCTGGAGCCCGGGGAGAGCGAGCCCGCCCCCATCGGCACCGAGGAGCTGGCCGCCTACTGGCGCGCCAACCAGGCGGCCAACACCGTGGTGGACCAGTGGGACCGGTACGGCGAGGTGTGCCGTATGCCCGTGGAGGTCACCGGCATGGCCCTGGCCGGGCCGGACGCGGCCAACTACACCTGGGCCGTGGACGGGACCGCCCAGGCCGAGACGGAGGTCACCATGCTCACCCGCGCGGCGGAGACCGACCACCAGGCCGCCGCCCCCTACGCCACCATCCGAAAAGCCAACCGGGGCGATATCCCGTCCCTGGCCGGGGCGGAGGCGGCCCTGCCCTACCTCCAGACGGACGAGCACACCAACGTGGTCCGGCTCTTCTACGACCAGAGCTTGAGCGCCATCGCCGACAACAACAACGCCGCCCAGCCCGACGACTACCGGGACGAGCTCCACTTTGAATACGCCCTGTACTACCAGGACGAAAACGGCCTGATGGCCCAGTGGGCGGGGCCCACCGGCCGCCGGGCCTATCAGGACACGATGTTCTTCGGCGGGGAGCTCATCTCCCTGCCCATCGACCCGGCCTACGTCCCCGACGGCGCCCGCCTTCCCCAGCAGGAGCAGGCCAAGGAGGACCTGGTGCGAAAGGGCCAGCAATACCGCTGGGCCGAGGAGGACAGCGGGGTGTCCCCCCTGGGCCTCCGGGAGGACGCCGGCGTGGTCCAGGACTGGGCCGCCTACCCCGGCGGGGCCGAACAGGCCCAGGAGCGCTACGGCTGGTACTACGACCTCTACACCTGGGGCCCGGAGGGCCAGGCCCGGCAGCCCCTGCCCCGGGGGACCGTCTTCTACCCCCTGGTCCGTCTCAGCGAGACGCACAACTACAACCCCTCCCCCTGCTTGACCGGCGATCTGGCCGTGCCCGCCGCCGCCCTTAACGAGGCCCAGCTGGCGGTGGAACAGCTGGCCGGGGGAGACGAGGACGGCGCGTTGACCGCCGAGGCCCGGGAGAAGTCCCAGGCGGTGTTTGACGCCGCCGCCGAAATGCGCCAGGCGGCGGAGAAGTTGTTCGCCGACCGGGTGGCGTTGGACGCCGCCCTGGCCCAGGAGGGCGCCTTCCCCGAGGAGGGCCGGGCGCTCATCGGCTCCGCCCCCGCGGGCAGGACCTTCCTCCAGCGGCTGGATCTGATCTCCGCCTCCTGGGAGCGGAGCGCCAACGGGGACGGGACGGACTACCTGGTGCGGATCCTGGAGGACGTGTGGTTCACCGACACCCTGGCCTACCCCGAAGTGAAGAACATGAACGCGGTGGTCTACAACGACCCCACCCGCTACTACAACTACTACTGGGACGCGGACAAGTCCGCGCAGATCAGGTTCGGGGACCAGGAGATGCCCATCGACTTTGACACCGTCATGACCGTGCAGATCCGCCAGCGGCAGGCGGACGGCTCGGTGGTGGAGCTCTACTACACCTACGACCCCGCCGCCACCAACCACACCGCGCAGATCTACGTCTCCGGCAGCCAGAGCAGTTTCCAAAAGGTCCGGGGCATCCGCATCGTGCCCGACACGGTCTACGCCCGCCTGGGGGACCCGCCCTTCCAGCTGGATGTGGTCACCGAGCCCGCCATGCCCTCCAACCGGCGCTACACCTGGAGCACCTCCGACCCCTCGGTGGTCACGGTGGACCAGACCGGCCGGCTGACCTTCCGGGGGGTGGGCACCGCCACCATCACCGTCACCTCCACCAACGGCCGCCGCGCCACCGCCCTGGTGATGGTCACCGCCTCCGTCCCCGAGCCCCAGTTCGGCGGCGCCCTCTTTGACCGCCGCTTCCAGGGCCCCTGGATGGAACTGGACCAGTCCGGGGCCTTCCGGCCCCACGAGGGGATGACCCGGGGGGAGCTGGTCCTCCTGCTGGACCGCTTCCTGAACCCCTCCGCCCAGTGGCAGGCCACCCAGGAGCTGGCCTACGTGGACGTGACCGGCCGGGAGAAGTACTACGAGGCCCTCCGCCGCCTCACCGGCGCGGGCGTTGTGGTGGGCACCCCCGGCGGCGCTTTCGCCGGGGACCAGCTGGCCACCCGGGCCGAACTGGTGGCCATGCTGGCCCGGGCGCTGGAACTGGACGTGACGGACACCCGGGGCATGGCCCACGCCTTTGCCGATGCCGACGAGACCGGCACCTGGGCCTACGCCTACATCGACGCCCTGGCCAAGGTCGGTGCCATCCGGGGCGTGGGCGACGGCGCGTTCGCCCCGAACCGCCCCATCACCCGGGAGGAGACCGCCGCCATGATCGCCCGTCTGCTGGTGGTCAAGCTGGACGAGAGCCAGCCCGGCCTGCGCCGCCCCAGCGACATGACCCCGGAGAACTGGTCCTACCCCGCGGTGCTCCAGGCCATCAACACCGTCCTCATCTCCGAATGATCCCCCGCCCCGCCATCCTTTGACCCGGCCGTCCCCCAACGGGGGCCCGAAAGGGAGTGTCAGCCATGAGACAAAAGCTGAAACGATCGCTCGCGCTGCTGCTGTGCGCGCTGATGTTGAGCTCGGAGTTCACCGGGCTCTTCACCGTCGCCCAGGCGGCCCCGGCCGCCTTTGCCGACCAGGACAGCGCGCCCTCGGCCGCGTCAGCGCTGGCACTCACCGCCCCGGGCGGTGACCCGCTGCAGTACGAGGCCGACGAGAATGGCCGGCCCAACCTCTTTGTCCACTTCCTGGGGGATAACTACAAGTATGTCTATGACCAGGACGGCGTCAACGCCGGGGCCCAGCCGGATGTGCTCCCCGTCCCCGCCCCCTACGACCAGAGCGTGGAGACCAACCCCGACGACCTGACCAGCGGCGACCCCACCAACGACGCCCCGGGCAACACCTGGAAGCGGTACCTGGACCCCCTGGATACCTCTGCCGCCGTTGACCCCAAGAAGGTCATCTTTTGGGTGGGCCTGGGCATCGACCGCCGGGAGGTCTTTGAGCTCCTGGAGAGCGGGAAGGGCCTGACCAGCCTGGAGGCGGGCTTCTACTACGACAGCCGGTACATTGAGCCCTATGTGGACCCAACGGGCGACTACAAGACCACCATCCAGGCGGCCAACATCGCCAACAGCCGCTACCCCGCCAACACCCAGTGGAGCGCAGACTACGAGATCCTGCGGGCGGAGACGGACCTGACCCCCGCCACCGACGCCATCACCCAGGAGGAGGTGGCCAACCCCAGCTTTTCCCAAATCATGGGAGACGCCAACTGGAAGATGACCTACGTCTCCCTGGAGTTGAAGGACCCCCTGTCCTCCACGGCGAAGCGCCGCCTGGCCGGGGCCTACAAGGGCGTGGACGGCCTCGACCAGGACGGGGAGGGCAACCCCACCACCCCGCCCTCCGCCCACGGCACCGGGATGCAGAACGCCGGGGGGGTCCAGGCCGAGAGCGACTACCAGTACCTCCTGCTCATCCCCTTCTGCCTGAAGCGCTACGGTGATCCGGAGCAGCTGGCCCTCCGCCTGGCCCGGAACGCCACCCACCTCTCCATCGGCGCGGGGCAGGAGGGGGAGAGTGCCTACGCTGCCTGGGAGCGGGTGACCACCCGCAACCCGGGGAAGGACCTCAAGCTCCTCACCCGCTTTAACGGCGACCTCTTCCTCTTTGGCGAGCGCACCCACAGCGGGGAGGTGGAGTACACCGCCACCCTCCACCTGGATCTGAAGAACCAACTCAACCGCGCCGAGCTCTCCGTGGACGGAGACCCGGCGGTTTGGCCTGTCAAGGCCACCCAGAACCTGGATGTGATCCGGGGACTGCGAAGCGGCCTGGGGATGAAGATCCTGACCGTGCCCCAGTCGGGCTACACCGTCACCGTCCGGGTGGACTACAAAAACGCCGCGGGGAAGACCGTCCTCCACACCTACCAGACGGTCGAGCCCAACAAGGAATACACCTTCGTCATGCCCCAGATGCCCGAGGACGTGCTGACCAAAAACGTGGACGTGTGGATCGGCTTCTCCACGGAGAACCCGGAGTACTACGTCTACCTCTCCGAGCTCCACCGGGGCGAGGACGGGGCGCCGGTGCCGGACACGGACCGCAAGCTGGGCAACAGCACCACCATCACCACCAACCTGGACAGCGCCGGGGACGACACGGACAGCACCCAGGTCATCCACAGCTACTCCCTGGCCTATGACAGCCACCCCACCCACCCCGACGGCTTCCGGCTGGAGCCCCACGACCCCGGCCCCCGGGCCCGGGCCGACATCAACAAAAAGGTCCGCATCGACGTGACCACCCACAACGACTACATGGCGGTGGTCCGCATCGGCAACTTTGACACCACCGGCAGTCTGACCACCACCAACTTCACCCTGGACGCGGCGGAGGGGGACCCCCGGGTGGAGACCGACTCCACCTCCCCTGATTACGGCAAGATCACCCTGCCCTACGGCGGCACTATCACCCTCTATATGCCGGGCAACGACGTGGACGTGGAGGTCACCTACCTGCCCGCCCCCCGGTACGCCGCCACCCTGGAGGTCTACCACGACCCGGACAACTCGGATACCATCAGCGACCTGAACACCGCCCAGCTGGCCTACCTGGTCTTTGACGAGTCCAACCTCAGTTCCACGGCGTACAGCGGCGTGGTCTACAACCGCTGGGACGTCCCCACGGAGGACCACCGGGCGGTCAAGGCGGGGGCGGACAACAAACAGCTGCCCTGGGTGGCCACCTCCCAGGCCGCCCTGTCCGCGGGGATGGCCCCCGACACCGGGCGGAGCGGCATGGTCTGGAACCCCAAGGACCTGCCCACCCCCCAGGACCCCGTGCGGGGGCTGTACACCGTGATGACCCGGCTGAGAAGCGCCACCGATCTGGCCGACTTTGTGCCCGACCTCTCCGCCCTGGACCTGAACACCCAGGAGGTGATCCCCGGCTGGACCGGCCTTCGCAAGGACCTCCAGGGCCAGAGCTACGGGGACGACACCGCCGCCTCCCCCGACGTGGCCCAGCTGCGGCGCTACCTGTGGGAACTCCGCACCCGCATTGAAAACGACCCGGCCCTGGCCGCTCTTTATGACAAAACGGTCACCCAGACGACGGACGGCTCCACCTCCACGGTGTACCGCTACTACGACCTGACCGCGGCCCAGGTACAGAGCTATGTGCTGGACATCCTGGAGGCCCAGGAGATCGACCGGCTCAACCGCCGCCAGTACGCCACGGCCTATTTGACCTACCAGGAGCTCTACGCCCTGTGGGCCGAGCAGGACGCCAAGCCCGCCCTGACCGGCCAGGTGACCCCGCCCGAGTTCCCCGCGGAGCCCGGCGGCCTCACCGAGGTGGACGCCCAGGGGGTGCGCCGGTTCCAGGATGAGGACTACCAGAACAGCTACCTGACCGACTACGACGCCTACGCCGACAGCTACCGGGACTACATCGCCCAGGTGGCCGCCACAGGCCGGACGGACGTGACCGGGCCGGATGCCGCCCCCTTCGTCCCGGCTATGCGGGAGATCCCCCTGCGTACCGACACGGAGGCCAAGGACCAGCTGACCAGCTATACCTTCAAGCCCAGCGCGGTGGGGGCCTCCGCCAGCATCACCACCCGGGAGAAGCGCACGGTCTGGGTGGCGGCGGAGGGGGACAGTGCCTACCGCGTCAAGAGCGTGGAGCTCTACGCCGTGGACAGCGCCGGCCACGCCACCAACCTCATCACCACCGTCACCAAGCCCGCCAACGGCTACGCCAACCTCTGGTCCTTTGAGATGCCCCAGCGGGACTGCGTCGTCCGGGTGACCTACGAGCGGCGGAAGACCCGGAACCTGATGGTGCAGATCATCGGCGCGGACGGCCAGGAGAACAACGAGACCAGCGTGGAGGCATACCGCCCCGCCGACCACGACACCGCCCACTACCCCTCTGAGTCGCCCGCCGTGGCGCCCACGCTGGGGGTGATCACCAACCACGACCCGGCCAGCAAGAACGTCAGCCCCTATCCCCCCGCCCCCACCGCGGGGCAGCCGGACGGGCGGTACATCTACAACGTCCTCATGGACGGCACCGTCACCCTCCGGGTGAAGACCCAGGCGGGGTACAGCACCGAGGTGAAGATCACCAACGTAGTGCGCGGGGACACCATCCTGCCCACCCGCGCCCCGGCGGAGGACCCCGCCGACGGGGAGATCTACACCTTCAAGGTGATGGACACCAACATCAATAACGACTGGATCCAGGTCACCGTCACCTACATCCAGCACCGGGAGCAGTATGCCGCCCACATCCGCTCCTACACCATCCCCAACAGCGACATGGACCCGGACAACGACGCCCTTTGGCGGCTGGAGAACCCGGGGTCCATCCCCCCGGTGACCTACGCTACCGACATCCCCGACGTCTACGTGGGCACCCCCCTGGTGGGCGACGTGACCGTCCGCCCGGGCTATTACATCTACGGCGTGGTGGCCCGGGGCGCCTCGGGCGGCTACCCCTACGTCCTGTCCGGCAACGGCTATAACAACGGCTTCGGCACCGCCGTCTCCGGCACGGAACAGCCGGTGAAGGTCAACGTGGAGATGCCCGCGGAGGAGCTGTGGGTGGAGGTCTACTTCAAGAAGGTCGAGGGCGCCGCCCCGCCCGCCCAGCCGGACTACCCCCTGTCCCTCACCGTGAAGGACGAGGACAACACCGACGCGGCCCACTACGCCGACAACTACGCCACCGCCACCGTCTACGACGTGGACGGCTCCGGCGATCCCGACCTGGACACCACGCTGGACACCCTGGGCCCGGTGGGCCGCAGGGAGTCCTCCATGGTGGACTACGGCTTTGTCCCCCGGGGCAAGTGGGTGCGGGTGGACTTCCACGCCGACACGGGCTACTACGTCTCCAAGGTCACCGTGGGGCCCAGTTCCCTGGGCGTGGCCCTGATCTGGGAGAGCGAGAGCTCGGCGAGCTTCTATATGCCCGCCGGCGCCACGGGGATCTGCGTGGAGTTCGCCAAGGGCGGCCCGGAGGACCGCCCGACCTACTACCTCACCGTGCGGGAGAGTTGGGACGGGGACCCGTCCGAGACCTCGGCGGTCATGCAGACCAACTATGTGACCACCGCCGATTCGGGCACCATTCAGGGCTGGTACAATCAGCCCATCACCCTGCGCTATGACGTGAACCCCGAGCGGGTGCCCGGGACCAGCGCCTCCCAGAACGCCCGGGGCGCGGCGGTCAGCGGGGAAGAGGTCACCATGACCTATGTGGTGGATGACAGCGCCTGGTACGTCCAGTCCATCATCCTCTTCTCCGACGGGGCCGCCACCCGCCTGACCGACTACGCCCAGGACGTCTCCAACCCAGGCGGGCCAAAGACCTATGAGGTGAAGTTCCATATGCCCTCCGGGGACGCGGAGTTCGTGGTCCACTACCGCCGGACGGACAGCGCCGGGGAGGAGTATCAGGAGTACCCCCTCACCGTGGTGCTCTACGACAGCGACAACACCGCTGACCCCAAGGACGACAACCGCCTCAACGCCACCTTCCACGGGGCGGTGGGGGAGGGGCTCCACGCCAATGTGGAGCTGGGCCTGGCCCTGCCCACCGGCCCCAAGACCAACGATATGCGCTACATCCACCCCGGGGACGTGGTCACCCTCACCACCCAGGTACAGCCGGGGTACACGGTGGACTACCTCATCATCGACCCGGCCGGCCTGGGCCTCTACCCCACCTGGCAGAGCGTGACCATCGGCGCGGACGGGGTCACCCGCAGTGTGGCCACCTTCACCATGCCCAGCCAGGGGGTGGCCGTGGTGGCCCGGTACGTCAAGAGCGACGCGCCCCGGCGCTACACCGCCAACCTCATCCTCCATCCCCCCGCGGGCTATACCATCGCCCAGGCGGGCAAGGGCACCTTCGCCGCCCCCACCGGCGGCAGTCTGACCGCCTATCCCACCCAGGCCGTCTACGCCACCTCCCAGGCCCCCGGCACCGCCGTGGACTACGACCTCTACGCCAACGATGGCTTCCGCATCGCCCGGATCACCATCGAGCCCGCTGTGGGGGCCACCGGCAGCTTGAGCGGCGGCTTTGGCTACCAGAGCGGCGGCTTCACCATGCCCGCCGCCAACGTGAACGTGAACGTCTGGTTCGAGCGGGGCTGGCCGGACGACGACCCCGACCCGGACAACCCGGGCAGCCGCTACGACCTGACCCTGGAGGTCCACGGCGCGGCCCAGCGGGAGGACGAGTACGCCGCCTTCCGCTCCGCCGGGAGCACCACCTTTACAAGCCCCGACAGCGACCGGGTCCACGACGGGGAGCGCCGCACCATCCAAAACGCCGCCTATGACGGCCAGACGGTGGTGGTGGACGTCCACGCCGACGCCGACCACTACTACAACGCCGGGAGCGTGTCGGTCACCGACAGCCAGGGCAACGCCATCGACTGGTGGTATGTCCCCGGCGGCATCGCTTTTACCATGCCCCCCAGGACCACCACGGTGGTGATCACCTTCAAGGAAAAGCCCGACCCCGACGACCCGGACGACCCGGACGGCTGGAGGAGTTACAGCGCCAAGCTGGTGGTGGAAAACGGCGCCACCGGCGACACGGCCCAGCTGGACACTGCCTCCACCACCGCCTCCGGGCAACCCCTGACCTATGCTGGCGTCAACGGCACCGTGGGGACCATCACCCAGCTCTATCCCCAGGACGCACTCACCCTCACCCTCCAGCCCGGCGCCAACCGCCACATCGCGGCGGCCTACGCCGTCTGCGACGGGACCGGGGTGAGCATCCCCATTTACGCCGACGGCGCCCTGACCGCGCCCCCCGCCCTGGCCCAGTTCACCCCCGGTGACCCCGCCAATCCCATCACCGGGCAACTGACCATGCCGGAGTCGGACGTCACCGTCTACGTGCGCTACGCCGCCGGCGCCGCCCGGCCGGACGCCCAGCGGGTGACCCTGTGGGTCTCCGGCCCCGCCCCCGCGGGATACGCCGCCGCCGAGATCGACGAGGGGATCGCCGGCCAGGCCATGACCGTCACCACCCCCGGCGGCCGGAACATCTTCACCGCCCCGGCCCTGGCGGTGGAGGGGATGGACACCCGCTACGCCACCCAGGGCCGGCCGGTCACCGTCACCTTTGAGCCCAACCCCGGCTACGACATTACCCGGCTGGAGGTCTACGACAAGAACGGAAACCCGGTGCCCTACCAGTGGGTCTCGGTGGTGCAGGATCCCCCCACGCTGAGCGACCCCTCCATGTGGCCAGCCCCGCCCACCGACCCCTCCCCGGGGATCGGCCATCCCACCTGGCAGGCCAACCCCAAAAAGCAGATCGCCCTCACCGTGCCCACCGACAGCGTCACCGTCCACGTGACCTACGGCGCGGTGGACCAGGGGCGGGAATACACCGCCCAGATCGTGGTCAACGACCCCAACCCCGTCTCGCCCAGCCGGAACAACGCCTGGTTCGGTCCGCTGGATGACGCGACCCAGGCGCGGCTCCGCACCGCCCACCCCGGGGACTGGATCGACATGAGCCTCACCGTCCACCCCGGCTACCGGGTGGAGTATATCAAGCTCTCGCCCCAGTCCTACGGCATCGCCCCCGCCCTGCCCCTGGGGGACATCTATGACCAGAACACCGGGTTCTATATGCCCAGCGGGGACTGCGTGATCTACGTGCGCTACACCCGGGATCTCACCGAGCTGAAGCGGGCCACCGTGGTGGCCCTGGGCGCGCCCACGGGCAACCCGGCCAACTACGCCACCATCCACAGCCCCATCAGCGGCGTCAGCCCCCACGCCACGGTGAACGGCCTGGCCCAGTCGGTCCAGGCCCGGCCCACGGTGGACTGGCTCACGGTGGACTACTACTGGGCCGCCGCCAACTCCATCGCCTCCATCACCGTCCAGACCCAGGACGGCGCCGCCCTGCCCTACACCCAGAATGAGGACGTGGCCGCCCGCCACGGGCAGATCGTCCTGCCCATGGCGGCCAGGGACGTGGTCATCACCGTGGTCTACCAGACCAGCCCCGACCCGGTGGGCCAGGAGGTGGTCCTCCACGTCATCGACAAGGACGCCAACCCCTCCGCCCCCATCCTGGGCGAGCCCGTCCCCGGCGGCGGGATGAAGAACTACGGCCGGTTAAAGGCGGTCTACGCCGTGGGGGCGGACACCGACCTCATCGGCCCGGACACCCACGACCCCGGCCACACCGCCTTCGCCTCCACCGAGACCATCCTGGTGCCCGCCGGGGAGTGGGTGGACCTCTTTGCCTGTTCCGACCGGGACGACCTGGACGGCAAGGGGCAGGTGTATATCGAGTCGGCCTTCGTCCTCTATGAGGAGGGCGGGCAGATGCTGAACATGAACCTCCAGCCCGACGCGTCCCCGCCGCCGCCCTACGGCTTCAGCGGGGAGAAGACGTCCGGGTTCACCGTCCACCAGGGCCGCAACGATGTGTACGTCACCCTGACCCGGGCGGTCCCGACCCGGACCGAGTACTCCGCCGTCCTCATGCTCAAGGGCCCCGCCGACGACGCGGCCCAGGCGGGCATCTGCGTGGGCAGCAGCTACACCGCCGCCGTGGGCCGCCGGGACGAACTGCTGGAGGCCAACCACGGCTACGCCTATGTCACCGCCACCCAGGGGGAGCAGATCACCATCAACGTGGTCCCCGCCGTGGGCTACGCCATCGACCACATCCAGGTCACCCCCCTGGGCTACCCCCTGAACTACACCTACCGCGTCAACGACAACGTCATCACCTTCGATATGCCCCACTGCAACGTGGCTATCACCGTCTACCTGAAAAAGGCCATCACCGACACCTACCAGCTGACCCTCCACTACGTCCAGGGCAGCCCCACCGTCCAGGACAAGGACTACGCCCGGGTCAGCTGGACGCGGGACGACGGCACGCCGGACACCATCTGGGCCTGGGCGGGCGGCACGTCGGCAGAGCCCCAGTCCGGCGCCGGGGTCGGCTGGACGGATGAGCGCACCACCACGGTCCGGGCGGGGGCCGCCGTGACCCTGTGGGCCACCCTGGACGACCCGGATATCATCCTGGCCGCCTACGTCCTCTCCCAGGGCGACCTGGTGCCCTTGACGCCCACCTACCCCGCCGACCGCACCCAGGCCACCGGCCTGGAGGGGTTGGGGGAGAGCGCCTCGGCCGGGGACAACGACCAGGCCGACGCCCTGGCTACCTTCGATATGCCCAATGCCAACGCCCACGTCTACCTGGTCACCACCGACAAGGCGCCCTACGCCAACTGGCACACCGTGGTGCTCACCGCCCGGGACTACTCCCCCTCCGGCAACAACAACACCGGCCAGAGCGAGGGCTACCTGAACGAGGAGGGCCGGGACGCCTCCCTGCGCCAGACCGTCTGGAGCTTCGGCGATGCTGACCTCACCCGCAGCCACACCTACATGGTCCTGCCCGAGTACGACGACGCGGGCCTGGCCAAGTATTTCACCGTGGACACCATGGCCGCCCCCGGCTACGAGCTGAGCATCGGCGAGACACACCTGAGCAAAAACACCCCCGCTTACGTCCAGACCCTCCCGCCCCAGAGCATCAGCCCCACCGTCTCCTACCGCGTGCCGGTGGGCAACTGCAACAAGGCGGTGCAGCTGGTGTTCAAGAGCCAGGCCGACCTGGCCCTCACCGTGGAGATCGACGACCCGGACAACCCGGGCAACGGCACCGTGACCAACGCCGTGGACGCGTCCACCCCGGGGCTGACCCCCCTGCACCTCCAGTCCCAGAGCATGGCCGGGTCCTACCAGATCATGTCCGGCGTCACCGTGGGCGCGCCGGTGGATCTGACGGTCACGCCCCACGCCGGCTATGAGGCCCACGCCTTCCTCTACACCGGTGGCGCGCTCCAGCCCACCCAGGTGCCCCTGAGCGATCCCGATGGCGACGGCGTTTGGAACGGCTCCTTCTCCATGCCCGCCTCCGCCGCCCGGGTGGTGGTCACCTTCTTCCTGCCCTACCAGGGCACCCTGGCGCTGGTGGACAACGCCGGCGCCAACGCCCGGGCACAGATGACCGAGTCCACCGGCACCGCCCCGGACACCGTCAGCGTCAACGCCCTGCTCAGCACCTCCGGCACCCTGACCAAGCTGCCAAACGGCACCCAGCTGGACGCCCACATGGTGGAGTTCGCCGCCGCCGGGCGCAAGGTCACCGGCCTGCTGACCCGAAGGGGCTCCACCACCCTGCTCGCCCCCGTGGCGGACGGGGACAGCGTGGACCACTACCGCCACACCATCGACCGCGCCGACGCCACCATCACCCTGGTGGTGGACGAGGACGGCGCGGCGGGGGAGGAGTACATCGCCGCGGTGGAGACGGTGAACAAGCCCTCTGACACCGCCGCCCCCACCATCGAAAACCAGACCGCCCCCAGCAAGGCCAAGGGCAACGTGTGGACCTCCGCCGACCAGAACAACAACATCCAGGTCCACGTGACCGTCCCCGCGGGCTACACCGTCCAGGTCACCGCCAAGCGGACGGACAACGGGAACGCCGTGACCCTGGGCGGCGTGGATGCCAGCGGCAACCTGGCCGCCACCGGCAACGTCACCTTTACCATGCCCGCCGCCGACGTGCAGGTGACGGTGACCTACCAGCGCACCCACTACCGCCTGACCCTCCACATCGCCGACACCTCCGGCGTGCCGGGCAACGCCACCCAGCTGACCCCCGACGCCGGCTCCACCCTGGCCGGTTTCCCCGCCGTTCTCACCGAAGACGGCCAGTCCACCTATGTGGCCAACGGTCAGAATGTGAATTTGAGCGCCACCCCCGCCGCCGGGGCCAAGCTGAAGCGTATCTTCTACCAGATCGCGGGGGAGAACACCGTCCACTTCGTCGACCTGACCAGCATCACCTCCTATAACGACCTCCTGCGGGCCATGCCGGCGGCGGATATGGACGTGACGGTGGTCTACGCCGCGGACAAAGCGCCCACCCCGCCCCCGGATCCCGACCCGGACGACTACTTCATTGCCGTGGCGGTGAAGGTGGACAGCGACAACCACCCGGACAACCAGATCCTGTCCATCCGCAACCTGACCCGCACCACCCTGCTGAACTCCGCCGACCCCCTGCCCGCCGCCAGCCCCAGCTGGACGGCCGGTTACGCCAACGACGGCGTCCAGGTCTCCTACCAGGCCGCCCCGGGCTACTACGTCACCGTCACCGCTAAGGCCGCCGACGGCACCCCCGTCCTGCCCGTCCTCCAGATGGGCGCCAGCGCCCTGGGCACCGGCACCACCGCCTTCCCCGCCGTGGGGGAGGACATCGTCATCACCGTGACCTACACCACCGTCCCGCCGGACAGTGAGGTTCGGGACGTGGCCCTCCAGCTGGTGGAACACGCGACCCAGGCGGACAACAAGGCCGAGACCACCGACTTCACCTCTCCCGCCACCCTGCCCGGCCTGGCCCTGGACGGCACCCACCTGGAGCACCCCGACCCCTATCCCACCGGCGCGATCTCCCCCGACCCGGTGGAGATCGTCAAGACCGGCTCCTCCACCGGCCACGACCTGCGGACCCTGGCCAACTGGGCCGCCGACTTCCAGGTGGTGCGGATGACCCTGGCGGTGCGGAACACCGTCACCCACGCCGAGACCGGCGAGGTGGAGCTGCCCGTGAGCTGGTACGGGCCCAACGCCACCTCCCGCTGCCCGGTGCCCCCCCTGCAGGACCAGGAGATCCCGGTCATCCGGGTGTACTACGGCAGTATCTACGACGCCACCCTCCACGTGGTGGGGGCCAGCGTGCCCTATGACGAGACCCGGGCCACCGACGACCGGGCCACCCCCGTCACCTCCACCGGCGGGGCGTACATCACCGACACCGGCGACAAGCTGGAGCAGTTCCGGGGCGACGGGTCGGAGACCATCCAGACCACCGCGAAGCCGGATACGGCGGGCGCCAGCGGCAGTCAAAAGCGGCTGGTGGGCGTGGTGTACGAAAGCACCCTCACCGGCGCCCGGGCCACCCAGTCCATGGGGAGCGACCGCTACGACTTCCCCATGCCCGCCGACGACGTGGACTTCTACGTCATCTACGAGCGGGAGCCCGCCGACCCGAAGGACCGCTCCTACATCGCCAAGGTGGCCCTGGACGCGTCCAGCGCCCCCATCGCCGGGACGGACAACGCCCTGACCATCCGCAACGCCAACGACGCCGCCGCGGCCCGGGGCAAGTACTGGGTGGCCGCCAAGGGCGGGGACAGCGTGACGGTGAACGTCAAGGTCGCCCCCGGGTATCAGGCGCAGATCGTCTCCACCCGCACCGACGACCAGAGCGCCGCTGTGCTGAACCAGCTGCCCCACATCTACGACAGCGTCCAGAACACCACCCGGGCGGTCGAGACCACCGACCTCTTCCAGTACGACATCTCCCGCACCCAGTTCGTCCACAACCTGCCCGCCGGGAAGGACGCCACCTTCACCATGCCCGCCGGGACAGACGCCACCGTCACCGTCCGCTTTATCAAGGGCTATGACCTCTCCCTCTCCGTGACCGACGCCGCGGGCGGGGAGAACCAGGCGGAGCTGACCTACGGCAGCGCCGACTACCTCCGCTGGAGCGCCGACGGCGGCTACGATCCCAACACGCCCGTCCTCACCGGCCGGGAGGGGGGCAAGGACGTGGCCACCACCGTCACCCCCGAAGACGAGACCGTGAAGGGTAGGATCCTCCGCACCACCCCCTTCACCGGCACACAGACCCGCCAGACCGGGGCGGGCGATCTCTCCGACAGCTTCTCCATGCCCCAGGAGAACACCCAGGTGAGCGTCCTGCTCCAGGACGCGGACGCCCAGGATGACTTGCTGGCCAAGGTGGAGCTGCTGGGCGACTACGCCGACCTCAACGGCAACACCGCCACCCCCGTGGTGGACGAGACTATGCCGCTTACCACCCATACCGGGTCGGTGTGGACCACCACCGCCGAGGGCGACCAGATCGACCTGACCCTCACCGTCCGCAGCGGCTATGTGGCGCGTATCCGCGTCCGCCGGGACAACCAGAAATACTACGACAACCTCACCAACCCCAGCGAGTGGGAGTACCTGGACGCCTGGCGCTACCAGTTCACCAAGCGGACCACCACCTCCGCCGCCGGGCAGCTGGACGCCCCCCTGGCGGTCGACCCCCACGCCGTGGAGGCCGGCGTCACCGAGGTGCTCATCGGCTACGGCCAGGGCTGCCAGCCCCCCAGCACCTTCCCCGACGCCATCTCCGGCCAACAGCACTTCCGCTTCCATATGCCCAAGAACACCACGGCCAGCGGCTCGCCGGGCGATCCGGGCTATGAGATGGGCGACGAGGCCACCGACGTGACCATCCTGGTCACCTTCGAGCGCGCCACCGAGATGCCCCGGCCCTTCGACCCGGACAACCAGACGATGACCAAGATCGACCTGGAGCGGGGCTTCATCTACGGCGAGAACCGGGGGGACTACGCCATCATTGAGATCCCCACCCTGGCCGAGGTGGGCGAGGCGACCACCAACCTCTACGACACCGACAACTACGGCACGCCCACCGTCAGCCCGACGGTCCACGACCCGGGCAAGTCGTCCGACACGGAGGTCACCCGCTACATCTTCGCCCTCTACGACGCCGACGCCGACCAGTACACCGAGCTGGAGGAGGGCACCGATGTGGTCCTGCTCCCCGCCGACGAGGAGACGCTGGCCGACCCGGCCGACCTCTACAACTACATCCTGGGCCTCTACAACGGGCCCGCGACGCTGGACGCCGGGACGGCTCCACGGGACTTCGTGGGCTCTAAGTTCCTCCTCCTGCCCAAGCCCCAGAGCGACGGCACCTTCACCTCCGGCGGCCAGAAGCTCTACGAGATGCTCAACAACAAGGGCTCCCTGGCCTGCCAGGCGGACGGCACCCCGGCCAAGAACGCCGACGGCAAGTACTACACCACCCTCTACGTCATGGCCGAGGACGCGGCCAAGCGCCAGAGCGGCTACACCCAGGTGTGGATCCGGCCCTGGTTCGCCCTGGGGGTGAACGTCATCTCCTACGCCCCCACCCACGACCTCACCGGCGAGCTCTACCGCCTGATGACCCAGGCGGAGTTGGACCAGGTCAAGGGCGTGGCCACGCCCAGCGCCAGCCAGACGCTGCTGTCGCCGGACGACTTTGCCAATTATCAGTACAACAACAAGCAGGCGCCCTTCCTGACCGACTCCATCGTGCTGGAGAACGACGCGGGCAGCGGCAAGTGGCTGCAGATGCTCCGCATCCGCTCCTCCGAGCTGCTGGGCGGCTTTACCGCCGACTACGACCCCGGGGCGGCGGACCTGCTGGACAACGTGCCCGCCGACGCCAACCTGACCTACGCCCTGGCGATTCGGAAGGCGGCCAACCTGACCTACCGCCGGATCCAGCTGGAGCTGAACCCCAACAGCTACACCGACGGGCCGGAGTTGGCGGACTACTACCTGAACAGAGACCCCGCCACCCGCACCTTCATGCTTCAGGACACCATCCAGCTCATCGCCGGGGACGTGGACGGCAACGGCATGGTCAAGCTCCAGGACTACGACCTGATCTACAACTACGTCTACCGCAACCGCCCCTGGAACACCGTTCCCACCGCCCCCGTCCAGCCCAGCACGCCTCAGACCGGCCCCAGCCAGGAGTGGGACGACTACTACGCCGCCAAGGGGGAGTGGAGCATCTCCGTCTACAACCCCGCCTCCATGGCCTACCGGGCCGACCTGAACGGCGACCGCCGCCTCACCGTGGCCGACCTGGACATCGTCCGCACCCGCTACAACTACAACCACACCGAGGAGGACTACCAGTGGCGGAAGATGGATACGGCCCAGCCGAACGTGTGCGTCGGCCTGGTCCTGCCCTTCGGCCTGGGCCCGCGGCCGGACAACTATCTCCTGCTCCTGGGCACGCCCCTGGAGGGCGAGCTGGCCGCCGACCCCTACTGGGACCAGAGCGCCGACCTGGACAGCCAGGAGGGCGAGACCCTGGACACCCCCTGGGTGGACCAGGACGGCAACCTCTGGCAGGGGGACGCCGCCCGGGAGGACGGCGACGCCGATGACTCCGACGAGCCCGCCGAGCGGCCCGCCCAGCCCCAGCCCCAGCCCGGGGAGCGGGTGGAGATCCCCCGGGGCGGGGACGACCGGGTGGGTCTGCCCCAGGGCGGCCGGGAGGTCTTCTGGGAGCCCGCCTTCCCGGCGGAGGATATGACCCCGTCCGAGCCGGAGGCCGAGACGCCGGAATTTGACCCCGAGCCCGAGGCCGCGCCGGAAGACCCGCTGCCCGAGTTGGAGGCCGAGCCCGAATCCGAGGCCCAGCCCGAATCCGAGGCCCAGCCGGAAGTGCCTCCCTCCGAGCCCGACGCCCAGCCGGAAACGCCGCTGTCCCAGGCGGTTCCCGACTTTGCCCCCGAGCCCTGACCCCTACGCAAAAGCGCCCCGGAACGCCGTTCCGGGGCGCTTTCCCCTTTTCTGCCGCTGGGCACTTGCGTTTTGCGGAAAACGTGCTATACTTAGGAGTTAGTTTTGAAACCGCACATCAGAGGAGGAGAAGTCCCATGGATATCCGCGTGGAAAAAGCCAAGACCCTGAAAGAGCTGCCCGACCCCAACACCCTGCTCTTTGGCAAGACCTTCACCGACCATATGTTCCTGATGAACTACGACGCCGGCCAGGGCTGGCACGACGCCCGCATCGTGCCCTACGGCCCCATCGCCCTGGAGCCCTGCGCCATGGTGTTCCACTACGCCCAGGAGGTCTTTGAGGGCATGAAGGCCTACCGGGACCCGGAGGGCGGCGTGCGGCTGTTCCGGCCGGAGGAGAACGCCCTGCGGATGCAGTCCTCCTGCCAGCGGCTGTGCATCCCCACCGTGCCGGTGGAGGACTTTGTGGAGGCGGTGAAGGCCCTGGTGCGGCTGGAGGAGCGGTGGGTGCCCTCCCTGGCGGGCACGTCCCTCTACATCCGCCCCTTCATCATCGCCACCGACGCCTCCCTGGGCGTCCACGCCTCCCACAGCTACATCTTCTCCATCATCTGCTGCCCGGTGGGGGCCTATTATAAGGAAGGGCTGAACCCGGTGAAGATCTACGTGGAGGACGAGGACGTTCGGGCCGTCCGGGGCGGCACCGGCTTCACCAAGTGCGGCGGCAACTACGCCGCCTCCATCCGCGCCGGGGAGCGGGCGGAGGAGAAGGGCTTCTCCCAGGTCCTCTGGCTGGACGGCGTGGAGCGCAAGTACATCGAAGAGGTGGGCTCCATGAACGTCCTCTTCAAGGTGGAGGGCAAGGTCATCACCCCCAAGCTCACCGGCTCCGTCCTCCCCGGCATCACCCGCAAGTCCTGCCTGGACCTTCTGCGGGACTGGGGCTACGTGGTGGAGGAGCGGCTCATCACCGCCCAGGAGCTCTTTGACGCCGCCCAGGCCGGCACCCTGGAGGAGGCATGGGGCTCCGGCACCGCCGCGGTCATCTCCCCCATCGGCACCTTGGCCTGGGAGGACAAGAGCGTGCTCATCAACGGCGGCCAGATCGGCAGTCTGAGCCAGCGGCTCTACGACACCCTCACCGGCATCCAGTGGGGCACCGAGCCCGACCCCTACGGCTGGAGCGTGAAGCTGTAAGTGACCCATCCGCAGACAAAGCGCCCGGACGATCGGCAGATCGCCCGGGCGCTTTTTTGCTTTTTTGCCTCACAGCCTGCACGTCCAGTCCAACAGCAGGAGAAGGCCGAAGCCGGGCAGGCCCAAAACGGCCATGGTGAGGGCGTTGAGGAAGTTGACCCCCAAACTCAGCCCCACAAAGCCCCCAAATACCTTCAAAAGGGCCAGGGAGCCCAGGGCGGCCAGGGTCCGGCCCGCCAGGCGGAGCAGTTGGCCCAGGTGCCGGGCCAGCAGGCCCAGCAGGGGGATCGCCAGGGCCAGGGCCAGAAAGAGGGCCGCCGCCCCGGCTTCGGTCACGGGCAGACCGGCCCCCGCCCCGGCTACGGGCGGCACGCCTGGGCCGCCTCCAGCCGCCGCACCTGCTGGAGCAGATAGGCGTAGCGGTGCCGCAGGGCGTTGATCTCGTAGACGTAGGACTCGATGAGCTCGTCGTCCACCGCCCGGTTGAAGCCGTCGTAGGCGCGGCTCAGAGCGCTCTGGGTGGAGCGCATACTCTCCATCAGCGCCTCCCGCTCCTCCTCCCCCTCCGGCCGGGAGAAGCGTTGGATGATTTTTTGAAACATGGTTTCCGCCCCCTCTTGTTGTCCACTCTATGCGTATTCTGGACAAATATTCCTGGGGCTATACCGTCCTGGCCGGGCAGGACGAAGTCCACCCGCCCGGTGGAGGGGTCGGCGGCGGCGCAGACCACCTCCAATGGCGCGCCGAAGGTGTACACCACGCCGGTGTGAACGCCTGTCAGGGTCTGGGCCTCCTCGTCAAAGTCCCAGCGGTCGGGGGGCAGGGCCTCCACGGGCACCATCCCCTCCACGCCGCTCTCCAGCCCCACGAACAGGCCGAACCGGGTCAGGCCGGTGACGGCGCCGGGGAAGGTCTGGCCCACCTTGTCCGCCATGAACTGGGCCATGTAGAGCTTTTCGATCTCCCGCTCCGCGCTCTGGGCGGCCAGCTCCCGCTGGGAGGACTGCCGGGCCGCCTGGGGGGTGAAGGCCGCCAGGGTCTTGAGCCCCCGGCCCTCCAGAGAGGCGGTGAGGACCCGGTGGACCACCAGGTCGGGGTAGCGGCGGATGGGGGAGGTGAAGTGGCAGTAGTGCTCCGCCCTCAGGCCGAAGTGGCCCAGATCGCGCTCGTCGTACCGGGCCTTCATCAGCGAGCGCAGGACCATCATGTTCACAGCCCCCTCCAGCGCCCCGCCTTTGGCCCAGTCCAACAGCTTTTGCAGGTGGAAGCCGTCGGCCTGTTTTAGATCGAAGCCCAGGGGGGCCACCATCCGCCGCAGGCCCTCCGCCTTGTCGGAGGAGGGCTTTTCGTGGACCCGGAACACCCCGGGCAGGGCGTTATCCCCCAGGTGGCGGGCCACCGTCTCGTTGGCCAGGAGCATACACTCCTCGATCAGGCTCTCCCCCCGGCCGGGGACCGCCCGCCGGATGTCGGCCACGCCGCCGTCCGGGCCCATGACGAAGTGGAACTCCGCCGAGGACAGCTCCAGCGCGCCCCGGGCCCGCCGGGTCCGCCGCCGCTGGGCGGCCAGAGCGTCCAGGGCGGACACCAGCGCCCGGACCGCCCCGGCCTGGGCCTCCCCCTGGGCCAGGGGGCCGGTTTGGGGGTCCTCTCCGGCCAGGAACTGGTTGACCTCGTCGTAGCTCAGCCGCCCCACGGTGCGGATGACCCCCTGGACGACCCGGTAGGCCGCCACGTCCCCCTTCTCGTCCAGGGTCATCAGGCAGGAGAGGGTCAGCCGGTCCTCCCGGGGGTTCAGGGAGCAGATGCCGTTAGACAGGGCAGGGGGGAGCATGGGGGCCACCTGGTCCACGTAGTAGACCGACGTGCCCCGGGCAAAGGCCTCCCCGTCCAGCAGGGTCTTGGGCCGGACATAGTGGCTCACGTCGGCGATGTGGACCCCCAGCACCCGGCGGCCCTGGCCGTCGGCGGTGAGGGACACCGCGTCGTCCAGGTCCTTGGCGCTTTGGGCGTCGATGGTCACCACCACCTGGTCCCGGAAGTCCTCCCGGCCGGCCAGGTCGCCGGGGGACACCGCCTGGGGCAGGGCGGCGGCCTCCGCCTCCACCGGGCCGGGGAAGGCGGGGGAGATATCGTAGTGGTAGAGGACGGCCTCCCGGGCGCTGTCCAGAGTCCCGCCGGGGCCGAAGACCGCCTCCAGCCGCCCCATGGCCGGGGCGGCGGGGGAGCCGTAGCTCACCATGGCCGCCGCCGCCCGCCAGCCGGGGGAGACCCCCTTGACCTGGCCGGTGAGCAGCACGGGGCGGGTGAGCCGCTGGCTGTCGGGGACCAGGAAGTAGGTCCGCCCCTCCCGGCGGAGCAGGCCGGTGACGGTGGGGTGGGCCCGGCTGGTGACGGTGGAGACCTTGCCCGCCCGGCGGGCCGGGTCGGTGGGGGTCAGGGCGACGGTATCCCCGTCCCAGGCGTCCCGGGCCTGGCCCCGGGGAACGAACCAGTCCTCACCCCCCGCCTCCGGGGTGACAAAGCCGAACCCCCTGGGGTTGGCGTGATAGATGCCGTGGATCTTTTCCATAGAGCGTCCTTTCTTTTCAACGGGTTTCGACACGGGGTATAAAAAACGCCCTCCCGGTTGGGAGGACGTTTGGAACGCGGCGGGACGGGCTCACGCGCCCATGAACAGCCAGAGGATCAGGGTCAGCAACATAAAGGCCACCGCCACCCACTTGGTCAGCTTAGCCAGGCGGGCGTCCCAGGTCTTGGCCTTGTTCTTGCTCAAAAAGGTGTCCGCCGCGCCGGAGATGACGCCCAGGCCGGCGGACTTGCCGGACTGGAGCAGGACCACGGCCACGAGGAACAGGCAGAAGATCACGTAGATCACGGTCAGAACGATCATCAAGGGATTCATGGAGCAGCCTTCCTTTCCAAACGCCCCGGGGGCGCAACTTCTCGCGAGCCATTATATTACCACAGTTTTTCCAAAAAAGCAAGCCTTTTTCTCGATTTTTTCCCGCTTTTTCTCCGCTGTGGAAATTTGGGCAGAAGGGACAAAATTTTTCCCTCGGAAATGCGTTTTTATGATTTACAAACCAAAAAAAAGGTGTTAGAATACTAGGGAATACATCTCTCAAAAGGAGGGCATGACCGAAAATGGCAAGAAAACTCAAATCCATGGACGGCAATATGGCCGCCGCGCACGTCTCCTACGCCTTTACCGAGGTGGCGGGCATCTACCCCATCACGCCGTCCAGCCCCATGGCGGACAATGTGGACCAGTGGGCCGCCCAGGGCCGCAAGAACATCTTTGGCTCCACCGTAAAGGTCATCGAGATGGAGTCCGAGGCGGGCGCCGCCGGCACCGTCCACGGCTCCCTCAACTCCGGCGCGCTCACCACCACCTACACCGCCTCCCAGGGCCTGCTGCTGATGATCCCCAATATGTATAAGATCGCCGGCGAGCTGTTGCCCAGCGTGTTCCACGTCTCCGCCCGGACGGTGGCCAGCCACGCGCTGAACATCTTTGGCGACCACTCCGACGTCATGGCCTGCCGCCAGACCGGCTTCGCCATGCTGGCCGAGAGCAACGTCCAGGAGGTCATGGACCTGGGCGCCGTGGCCCACCTGGCTACCATCAAGGGCCGGGTCCCCTTCATCAACTTCTTCGACGGCTTCCGCACCTCCCACGAGATCCAGAAGATCGAGATCTGGGACTACGACGACCTGGCCGAGATGGTGGACATGGACGCCGTCAACGCCTTCCGGGCCCGGGCCCTGAACCCGGAGCGCCCCGTCATGCGCGGCTCCCACGAGAACGGGGACATCTTCTTCCAGCACCGCGAGGCCTGCAACAAGTACTACGACGCCCTGCCCGACATCGTGGAGGAGTACATGGGCAAGGTCAACGCCAAGCTGGGCACCAACTACCAGCTGTTCAACTACTACGGCGCGCCGGACGCGGACCGGGTCATCATCGCCATGGGCTCCATCTGCGACGTGACCGAGGAAGTCATCGACTACCTCAACGCCCACGGCGAGAAGGTGGGCCTGGTGAAGGTCCGGCTGTACCGCCCCTTCCGGGCCGACAAGCTCCTGGCCGCCATCCCCGCCACCGCCAAGTCCATCGCCGTGCTGGACCGCACCAAGGAGCCCGGCGCCCAGGGCGACCCCCTCTATCTGGACGTGGTCACCGCCTTTGCCAACGTCGGCCGTCAGGCCACCATCATCGGCGGCCGCTACGGCCTGGGCTCCAAGGACACGCCCCCCAAGAGCGTCTTCGCCATCTATGAGGAGCTGGCCAAGGCCCAGCCCAAGAAGCAGTTCACCATCGGCATCGTGGACGACGTGACCAACCTCTCCCTGCCCGAGCACGACTGCCCCAACACCGCGGCCGAGGGCACCATCGAGTGCAAGTTCTGGGGCCTGGGCGGCGACGGCACCGTGGGCGCCAACAAGAACTCCATCAAGATCATCGGCGACCACACCGACAAGTTCGTCCAGGCGTACTTCCAGTACGACTCCAAGAAGACCGGCGGCGTGACCATCAGCCACCTGCGCTTTGGCGACAAGCCCATCAAGAGCCCCTACTACATCAACAAGGCCGACTTCGTGGCCTGCCACGTCCCCGCCTACATCATCAAGGGCTTCCCCATGGTCCGGGACGTGAAGGACGGCGGCACCTTCCTCATCAACTGCCAGTGGTCCGACGAGGAGCTTGACAAGCATATGCCCGCCGAGGCCAAGCGCTACATCGCCGAGCACAACATCCAGGTCTACACCATCAACGCCATCGACCTGGCCGTGGAGATCGGCATGGGCAAGCGCACCAACACCATCCTCCAGTCCGCCTTCTTCAAGCTGGCCCAGGTCATGCCCGAGGCGGAGGCCATCCAGTACATGAAGGACGCCGCCACCCACTCCTACCTGAAGAAGGGCCAGGACATCGTGGACATGAACCACAAGGCCATCGACGTGGGCGCCACCGCCTTCAAGAAGTTCAACGTGCCCGCCTCCTGGGCCACCGCCACCGACCAGAAGGTGGAGCACACCCCGGAGGGCCGCCCCGCCACGGTGAAGATGGT
The DNA here is from genome assembly GCA_947627325.1 of uncultured Oscillospiraceae bacterium. Lineage (GTDB taxonomy): Bacteria > Bacillota > Clostridia > Oscillospirales > Oscillospiraceae > MGBC124762. The sequence continues at coordinate 200,515 of CANQVO010000003.1, forward strand.
CAAGACCATCCTGGATCCCGTGGGCAAGATGGACGGCGACAGCCTACCCGTCTCCGCCTTTATGGACCACGTGGACGGCACCTTTGAGCAGGGCGCCGCCGCCTACGAAAAGCGCGGCGTGGCCGTCACCGTGCCCGTGTGGGACGCGGAGAAGTGCATCCAGTGCAACCAGTGCTCCTACGTCTGCCCCCACGCCACCATCCGGGCCTACGCCCTCACCGACGACGAGGCCAAGGCCGCTCCCGCCGCCACCAAGGCCGTGCCCTTCAAGGCCGGCGCGGGCAAGGACAAGTACCAGTTCGCCATCGCCATCAGCCCCCTGGACTGCATGGGCTGTACCGTCTGCGTGGGCGTGTGTCCCACCAAGTCTTTGACCATGGTGCCTCAGGAGTCCCAGCTCGACCAGCAGGACGTGTTCGACTACATGGTCTCCAAGGTCACCGTCAAGCCCGACGTGGCCGAGACCAAGACCGTCAAGGGCAGCCAGTTCAAGCAGCCCTACCTGGAGTTCTCCGGCTCCTGCGCCGGCTGTGCCGAGACCGCCTACGCCCGCCTGGTCACCCAGCTTTTCGGCGAGCGGATGTACATCTCCAACGCCACCGGCTGCTCCTCCATCTGGGGCGGTCCGGCCGCCACCAGCCCCTACACCGTGGACGCCGCCGGCCGCGGCCCCGCCTGGGCCAACTCCCTCTTTGAGGACAACGCCGAGCACGGCCTGGGCATCTACCTGGGCCAGAAGGCCATCCGGGACCGGCTGATCGCCAAGCTGCAGGCCATCGTGGACGACCCCGACGCCAAGGCCGAGTGCAAGAGCGTCATCCAGCCCTTCCTGGACACCAAGGACGACGGCGTTGCCAACGCCGAGCCCGCCCGGGCCCTGATCGCCCACCTGGAGCAGCACGCCAAGCCCGGCACCCCCGCGGCGGAGATCCTGGAGCTGAAGGACTACCTGGCCAAGAAGTCCGTGTGGATCTTCGGCGGCGACGGCTGGGCCTACGACATCGGCTTCGGCGGTCTGGACCACGTCCTGGCCTCCGGCGAGGACATCAACGTCTTCGTCTTCGACACCGAGGTCTACTCCAACACCGGCGGCCAGGCCTCCAAGGCCACCAACTTCGGCGCTGTGGCCCAGTTTGCCGCCGCCGGCAAGGCCATGCCCAAGAAGTCCCTGGCGGAGATCGCCATGAGCTACGGCTACGTCTACGTGGCCCAGGTGGCCATGGGCGCCAACCCCAACCAGACCCTCACCGCCATCCGCGAGGCCGAGGCCTATCACGGCCCCTCCCTCATCATCGGCTACGCCCCCTGCGAGATGCACTCCATCAAGGGCGGCATGGCCAACTGCCAGAGCGAGATGAAGAAGGCCGTGGAGTGCGGGTACTGGAACCTGTTCCGCTTCAACCCCGAGGGCGAGGAGGGCAAGAAGTTCGTCCTGGACTCCAAGGCGCCCGCCGGCGGGTATCAGGAGTTCCTGATGAACGAGGCCCGGTACTCCGCCCTGACCCGCTCCTTCCCCGAGCGCGCCAAGGAGCTCTTCGCCAAGAACGAGGACTCCGCCAAGGCCCGCTACGAGCACCTGGTCAAGCTGATCGAGCTCTACAAGTAAGCGCAGACCATTCCCCAATGCGTAAAAGCGGCCCCAGGCATTTGCCTGGGGCCGCTCTTTTCGCGTAGAGGCGGGGTTTGCCCTCTTTTTGTTCCGTAAGGCAAGGTTCGTCCTCCCGAACGGGGGGTTGTTATTTGCCCAACGTGGGCAAGGACGTGCCCCCGCGCCGGGAGACGCACGTCCCCTGCCCGGTGTGGGCAATCACCAACTCTCTGTTGAGAGGACAAACCTTGCCCGTTGCGGGCACGCCCCCCGTTTGAGAGGACAAACTTCGCCTATTGCAGGCGCAAAAATCCCCCCCGGGCGGGCGCGCGAAAAATTTCCCCCGCCACCTTGTCCGGGGGCGAGAAATATGCTATGATGTAGCATAAGCGAGAAAAAGAGAGGGGGGAAGGACCGTGCGGCACCTGATCGACTTCGGGGACGTGACCCGGGAGGAGTGGGATGCGCTGTACGCCCAGGCGCAGAGCATCATGGACCGGCCGGAGGACTACCTGGACGCCTGCCGGGGCAAGGTGTGCGCCAGCCTGTTCTACGAGCCCTCCACCCGCACCAACTTCTCCTTCCAGACCGCCATGCTCCGCCTGGGGGGCACCGTCTTCGGCTTTGACAATCCCATGAACTCCTCCACCGCCAAGGGGGAGAACCTGAAGGACACCATCAAGATGGTCTCGGCCTACGCCGACGTCATCGTCATGCGTACCCCCTGGGAGGGCGCGGCCAAGGCCGCCTCTCTGTACGCCCACGTCCCCGTCATCAACGCCGGGGACGGCGGGCATATGCACCCCACCCAGACCATGACCGACCTGACCACCATGCAGCGGCTGCGGGGGGGCGTGGACGGCCTGACCATCGGCATCTGCGGCGATCTGAAAAACGGCCGCACCGTCCACTCCCTCATCAAGGCCATGGCCAAGTTCCAGGGCGTGCGGCTCTACCTGATCTCCCCCCGGGAGCTGGCCCTGCCCGAGTATATGCGGGCCTTCCTCCGCCAGCACCGCATCCCCCACCTGGATGTCACCGGCCTGGAGGCGGTCATCCCCCAGCTGGACGTGCTGTATATGACCCGCATCCAGCGCGAGCGGTTCGAGGACCCCGCGGCGTACGAGCGGTGCAAGGGGATCTACATTCTGACCCGGCACAAGCTGGAGCGGGCCAAGCCCGAGCTGCTGGTGATGCACCCCCTGCCCCGGGTGGACGAGATCCACGTGGACGTGGACGACGACCCCCGGGCGGTCTACTTCCAGCAGGCCCGCTACGGGATGTTCGCCCGCATGGCCCTGCTGTCCGACCTGGCCAATCAGCCCCGGCAGGAGACGGTGGAGCCGGTGGAGATCGGCGCGGGCCCCGTCTGCCACAACCCCGCCTGTATCACCCAGCGGGAGGGGTATCTGCCCCCCCTGACCAAGGTGAACGGGGGCCGACTCTGCTGCGCCTTCTGCGACAAGGAGCTCTCTTGAGGCCCGGGCGGTGGGGACAGGCTCTCTTTCTGTCCTTTTCCGCCGCCGTTTTTCTGGCGATCTATCTGCTCCCGGTGACCCTGTGGCCCTGGCTGGGACTGCTCGCGCTGGCCCCGGCGGGGCTTTTTGCGTGGCGGAGGCGGCGGCTGGCCGCCCTGGCCTGCCTGGGCGCGGCGGCGGGACTGCTGTGGTGCGGGGCCTACCGCGGGGTCTTCTTCGCCCCCGCCCAGGTGCTGAACGGCCAGCGGACCACCGTGACCCTCCACCTCTCCGAGACGCCCACCCCCAGCGACTACGGCGCCGCCGCCACCGGCTGGGTGGTCCAGCCGGGCAGCGCGCCGGTCCAGGCCGTCCTCTACGGGGACGAGGACCTTCTGTCCCTGGCCCCCGGCGACCGGGTGACCGCCCTGGCCGACTGCGCCCAGACCGCCCTCCACCAGGAGAGCCGCTTCACCGCCCGGGCCACCCGGGGGATCTTTCTGCGGCTCACCGCCCGGGGCCCGGTGGAGGTGGAGCGGGCGGAGAAGACCCCGCTGTGGTGCCTGCCCCGGCGGTGGGGGGAGCGGGTGAGCCAGAGCCTGGCCCGCGCCCTGCCCGGCGACGTCTCCGGCCTGTTCCGGGCCATGGTCACCGGGGACCGCGGGGGGATCGGCGCCTTTGTCAACACCGACTTCCGCCGCGCCGGGATCTCCCACCTCATCGCCATCAGCGGGATGCACATCTGCTTTCTGGTGGGGTTCCTCACCCTGTTCACCGGCTTTGCCCCCAGGCGGCGGGCCCTCATCTGCATCCCGGTGCTGGTGGCCTTCGCCCTGGCGGTGGGCTGTCCGTCCTCGGTGGTGCGGGCCTGCTGTCTCCAGATCGCCCTGCTGGCCGCCCAGGCTTTGGGCCGGGAGACGGAGCAGTGGACCTCCCTCTTCGGCACTCTGGCGTTCCTTTTGCTGTTGGACCCCTTCTCCGCGGCCAACATCGGCCTTCAGCTGTCTTTCGCCGCCGTGGCGGGGATCAACCTGGTCACGCCCCGGGCCTACGCGGCCATGGAGGGGCTCCGGCTGGCAGGGGAGGGCAGACCGGCCCGGTGGGCCAACGCCGTCCTCCGCTTCCTGACCCGCTCCCTGGCCACCACCCTGGGGGCGCTGATCTTCACCCTCCCCCTGTGCGCCTGGTACTTCGGCTCCATCTCCCTGGCCGCGCCCTTGACCAACCTGCTGGTCCTGCCCGTGGCGGGGGTGCTCTTTGCCGGGGGACTGGTGGTGGGCCTGCTGGGGCTGGTCCTGCCGGGGGCCGCGGCCGCGTTGGGCTGGGCGCTGGCCCTTCCCGGGCGGTATGTGCTGTGGGTGGCCCGGTGGGTGGCCGCCTTTCCGTACAGCAGTCTGCCTCTGTGGGGGGTCTACCCCCTGGCCCTCTCGGCGGCCTACGCGCTCTTGGTGGCGGCCCTGTTTCGCCGCCGGCGGCGGTGGGCGCCGGCCCTGTGCGCCCTGGCGCTGGTGGCGGGGAGCGTGGGGTATACCTCCCTCCGCTTCCGCCTGACCCCCTTCACCGCCGTGGCGCTGGACGTGGGGCAGGGGCAGAGCGTGATCCTCTCCTCCCAGGGGAAGACCGCCCTCATCGACTGCGGCGGCAACAGCTACGACGACCCCGGCGACATCTGCGCCGACTACCTGAACGCCCGGGGGGAGACCCGGGTGGATACCCTGGTCCTCACCCACTACCACGAAGACCACACCGGCGGCCTGGACGCCCTGTTCCGCCGCCTGGAGGTGGGCCGGGTGGTCCTCCCGGCCATGGACCACGACGAGAACCGCCAGGTGGAGATCCTGGCCCTGGCCGCCCGGGAGGGGGCGGAGGTGACCTGGCTCGCGGAGGACAGGGAGCTGACCCTGGGGCAGATGGCCCTCCAGCTCTACGCCCCTCTGGGGGGCGGCGGGGCCAACGAGGAGGGGCTCAGCGCCCTGGTGGGCGTGGGGGATTTCCATATGCTCCTCACCGGGGATATGACCACCACGGTGGAGAAGCGGCTGGTGATCAGCCACGACCTGCCCCGGTGCCAGGTGCTGGTGGCCGGGCACCACGGCTCCCGGTACGCCACCGGGGAGACCCTTTTGGAGGCCGTCCGGCCCCAGCGGGTCATCATCTCGGTGGGCAGCAACAGCTACGGCCACCCCCACCCCGACACCCTGGCCCGCCTGGAGAAGATCGGCGCCCAGGTCTACCGCACCGACCAGCTGGGCCACATCGCCTTTACCGCCCACCCCTGAAAGGAGGAGTCCCCATGCCCCCCAAAAAGCCAGACCAAAGCTCCCTCAAGGCGCTGAAGGGCCAGCTCAAGGCCAAGGAGCTGGGCCGCCTCTACGTCTTCCACGGGGAGGAGACTTACCTGCGGGACTACTACCTGGACCGGGTCCGGGAACTCCTGCTGCCCCCGGGGACGGAGGACTTTAACTTCAAGGTCCTGGAGGGCAAGGATACAGACGTCCGGGAGATCGCCGCCACCGCCGACTGCCTTCCCATGATGGCCCCCCGGACGCTGGTGCTGGTGCGGGACTTCGACCTCTTTAAGATGAACGAGGCGGACCGGAAGTTCCTGCTGGACTACTTCGCCGACCTGCCCGAGTACCTGTGCCTGGTCTTCCTCTACGACACCATCGACTACAAGCCCGATGCCCGCACCAAGCTGGCCGCCTCCCTGAAGGAGCACGGCATGGTGGTGGACTTCCCCCGGCAGGAGCAGGGGGACCTGGTGGACTGGATCATCCGCCGCTTCAAGGCCACCGGCCACGAGATCGACACCGAGAGCGCCAAGTACCTGATGTTCCTCTGCGGCGATCTGATGCACAACCTGACCGGGGAGATCGGCAAGATCGGCGCCTACGCCAAGGAGCGGCGCATCACCCGGGCGGACATCGACGCCCTGGCCACTCCCCAGCTGGACGCGGTGGTCTTTCAGCTCACCGACCATTTGAGCGTGAAAAACTACGACAAGGCCCTGGGCACCCTGGCGGACCTTCTGCATATGCAAGAGCCCCCCCAGGTCATCCTGGCCGCCCTGGGCAAGTATCTGCGCCAGCTCTACGCCGCCCGTGTGGCCCTGGAGGAGCGCCGTACCGCCGACGACCTGGCCGCCCTTTGGAAAATGCACCCCTACCCGGCGGGCAAGCTGATGGCGGCGGCCCGGCGGGTCACCCTGCCCTGGTGCCGCGCCGCCCTGGAGCGGGCCGCGGCGGCGGACCTGGCTATGAAGTCCACCGGCACTGTCCCCGCCCAGGTGCTCACCGACCTGGTGCTCTCCCTGGTCTATGGATAAGCCGCGGGTCCGGGAGGTCATCTTGGTGGAGGGCCGGTATGACAAAAACACCCTCTCCCAGGTGGTGGACGGCCTCATTTTGACCACCGAGGGCTTTGGGATCTTCAAGGACAAGGAGAAGGCCGCCCTCCTTCGCCGCCTGGCCCAGGAGCGGGGGGTGATCGTCCTCACCGACTCCGACGGGGCGGGCCTGGTCATCCGGGGCTACCTGAAGGGCGTTTTGCCCCCCGACCGGGTGAAGATGGCCTACATCCCCGATATCCCCGGCAAGGAGCGGCGGAAGATCGCCCCGGGCAAGGAGGGCAAGCTGGGGGTGGAGGGGATGCGCCCCGAGGTCCTGCGGCAGGCCCTGGAGCGGGCGGGGGCCACCTTTGATGAGGGGGAGGCGGCCCCCCGGGCCGGGGGGTTTACCAAGGCCGTCCTCTTTGACCTGGGCCTCACCGGCGTGCCGGAGGCCCGCGCCCGCCGCCTGGCGCTGCAAAAGGCCCTGGGCCTGCCCGCCAACCTCTCGACCAACGCCCTGGCGGAGGTGCTGAACGCCGTCACCACCCCGGAGGCGGCGGCAAAGCTGCTGGAGGGGCTGTAAGGCCCTGCTTTTCCCGGTTGCGGCGGGGCGAAAACTGTACTATAATTGGGACAGAGCGATTTTTCGGGAGGTGTGGGAACTTGGCGGATACGTTGGGCGTCTATCTCCATATCCCCTTCTGCAAAAGCAAGTGCGACTACTGCGACTTCTACTCCCTCCCCGGCCGGGAGGACGCGAAGGCGGCCTACGTCAAGGCCCTGAAGGCCCACATGGCCGAGACTGCCCCCCTGGCCCGGGACTACCGGGTGGACACCGTCTACTTCGGCGGCGGCACCCCCCTGATGCTGGGGGACAAGGCCCTGTGCGAACTGCTGGCCTGGGTCAAGAAGCACTTTCGGATGGAGAAGGACGGGGAGATCACCGTGGAGGTCAACCCGGACTCAGTGGACCTCAAGGCCCTCAAGCGCCTGCGGCGGGCGGGCTTTAACCGCCTGTCCATCGGGATGCAGTCCGCCGTGGACGCCGAGCTCAAGGCCGTGGGCCGCCCCCACGACTTCGCCCAGACCGTCCAGGCGGTGGCCTGGGCCCGGAAGGCCAAGTTCAAAAACGTCAGCCTGGATCTGATCTACGGCCTGCCCGGCCAGACTTTAGACAGCTGGCGGCAGACCCTGGAGGCCGCGCTGGCGCTGGAGCCGGAACATATCTCCGGCTACGGGCTGAAGGTGGAGGAGGGCACCCCCCTCTGTGAGCGCGTGGCGGCGGGGGAGACCCTGCCCGACGACGACTTTCAGGCCGACGCCTACTTAATGATGGTGGAGCTCCTGGGCCAGCGGGGCTATGAGCAGTACGAGATCTCCAACTTCGCCCGGCCGGGCTTCGCCTCCCGGCACAACCTGAAATACTGGCTCCTAAAGCCCTACCTGGGCTTCGGCCCCGGCGCCCACAGCGACTTCGGCTCCCGGCGCTACGCCTTCATCCGGGACCTGGAGGGCTACATCCGCGCGGTGGCGTCCGGGGAGCCGCTCCTCAGCGAGGACGAGGTCATCCCCCCCAGCGAGCGGGCGGCGGAGTACCTGATGCTCCGCCTGCGTACCACCCACGGCATTTTGGAGTGGGAGTACCGGCGGGAGTACCTGATGGACTTCGACCCCCTGCTGGAGCTGCTGGTCCAGTACGAGCGCCAGGGCTGGGCCCGGCAGGAGCGGGGCCGCTGGATCCTGACCCCGGAGGGGTTTTTGCGCTCCAACCAACTCATCGGCCAGCTTCTGGAGCACCAGGAGAAGGCCACCTTGCCATCCACCCTGCGCTATCTGCGCCGCCGGGACGACTGACAGCCGGTCCCGCTTTTCACGGAGGTTTTATAGATGAAACGTCGCGCGTTGGCCCTTTTACTGATCTTCGCCCTGGCCCTGGCCCCCGCCGCCCTGGCCTCGGACGCCCTGGGCTGGGACCTGATCCAGGAGGACACCGTCCTGGGCCCCGGCGTCACCATGACCACACAGACCTTTTGGGGGGACAGCATCCAGGACTACCGCCGGGAGCGGTTTGTGACCTACACCCCCGGCCAGGGGAGCACCCCCCTGGTCTATTACAGCGCCACCGTCCGCACCACCGCCACCCTGACCAACATGGCCAAGGCCATCGAGAGTTGGACCGGCCGGGTGCTGGCCGGGGCCAACGGGGACTACTTCGTCATGTCCTCCGGCGTGCCCCTGGGCCTGGTGGTCACCGACGGGGTCCTGCGCTCCTCCGCCTCCTACCACTACGCCGTGGGCTTTCTGCCAGACGGCTCCGCCTTCGTGGGCAAGCCCGACCTCTCCATCACCGCGGACTTTTCCGGCTATCACCTGGCCGTGGGGGGCGGGTATAACAAGGCCCGGGAGACGGGGGCGGGCTACACCCTCTTCAGCCCCGACTTTGGCGACGCCACCCGGGGCACCGGGGCGGGGGTCAACGTGATCTTGCGCCCGGTGGCCGTGCCGGAGGACTACGAGGCCCCGGAAAAGCCCGCACCTTTCCTGGACCCCGAGCCCCCGCGGCCCGAGGCGGCGGAGGGGGCCGCCGAGTCCGCCGAACCCGCCGAGCCCAGCCAGTGGGACATCTGGAACTGGACCCGGCAGGCCTGGGAGGCGGAGATGGACCAGTGGCGCTGGGACCTGGCCTGGTCGGTGGAGGGCTTTGAGACTCTGCCCGCCCAGCTCTCCATCGGCGGGGAGTTGACGTGCGTGGTGGAGTCGGTGTCCGAGGCCGACGGGGCGACGCCCATCCCGGCGGGGCGGCTGGTGCTGTCGGTGGCCAAGGGGGCGGACAGCTTTCTGGTGGAGGCCCTGTCCGGCCTGGCGGTGGGGGAGCAGGTGAAGCTGGCCGTCTCCGCCCCCGACCCCCGCTGGAGCCAGGCGGTCAGCGCCCTGGGGGCCTATGAGTGGATCCTGCGGGACGGGCAGGTACCCGCCGGTCTGGACGCCACCGCCGCCCCCCGCACCGCCCTGGGCATCAAGCCCGACGGGGACGTGATCCTCTACACCATCGACGGCCGCCAGACCGGGTACAGCCGGGGGGCCGGCGTGACCCAGGTGGCCAAGCGGCTGGTGGAGCTGGGGTGCGACCAGGCCGTCCTCTTTGACGGCGGCGGCTCCACCACCTTTGGGGCCACCGGGGCGCTGGACAGCGCCTTCTCCCTGCAAAACAAGCCCTCGGACGGCGCCCAGCGGGCGGTGACCGACGCGCTGTTCTTTATCTCCTCCGCCCAGCCCACCGGCGTGCTGGGCAGTCTCTACATCCAGCCCCACAGCGGCTTTTTGCTCTCGGGGGCCAAGCTGGCCCTCTCGGCCCGGGGCATCGACACGGGCTATTACCCCATGGGGGAGGAGCCCGTCTCCGGCGTGACCTACGCCGCCCAGGGCCCGGGGACCATCTCGGGCAACGTACTCACCGCCGGGGCGGAGAAGGGCGTGGTCACCCTCACCGCCACCGCCCCCGGCGGGGCCACGGGGGAGAGCGTGGTCAACGTGGTGGCCACCCCCGACGTCATCACCGTCTCCGACGCCGCCACCGGCCAACAGGTGAGCGGGGTCAACCTGGACCCGGGCCAGAGCCTGGCCCTGTCCGCCTCCGCCGCCTGGCACAAGCTGCCCCTGCTCGCGGACAACAGCTGTTTCACCTGGATCGTGGACCCGGAGGTGGGCACGGTGGACCCCGCGGGGGTCCTCACCGCCGGGGAGCTGGCGGCGGCGGGGAAGCTGTACGTCACCGCCGGGGAGCTGACGGCCACCATCCCCGTCACCGTGGGCGGCCGGGTCGCCACCCTGGACGACTTTGAGGGGGAGACCCCCGTGCCGGAGAGCGACGATGCCGCCGTCCGCCACACCGCCGACCAGGTGAAGCTGGGCCGCCAGAGCCTGGAGATCGCCTATCCCCTGGACCAGAGCGCCACCCTGACCTGGTCCCAGCCCCTGGGGGAGGGGGCGCGGTACCTGGGCCTCTGGTATCTCAGCGACGGCCCCGTTCCCGCCCTGGAGCTCCAGCTGACCACGGCGGACGGCGAGAGCCAGCGGGTGGCGATCCCCCTCCAGCCCGGGGAGGACTGGCAGCACGTCCTCCTGCCCCTCCCGGAGGGGGCGGCGGCGATCGAGGCCCTGACCCTCACCCCCGGCGGGGAGATGGAGGAAGAGGGCACGGGGCGGCTCTACCTGGACCACCTCACCGCCGCCAACGGCCCGGTCACCGACACCACGCCCCCCACCGCCCAGCTGACCTGGGACGGCGCGGCGGTGACCGCCACCCTCAGCGACAACACCGACAAGACCTTCCCGCCGGAGAACCTGAAGCTGACCCTGGACGGCTGGGACCTGGGCTTCACCCTGGCGGGGAACGTCCTCACCGCCCCCTTCTCCCGCTTTGACGCCAACGCCCACCGGGTGAGCCTGGAGCTCCGGGACGCCTCGGGCAACCTGGCCCGGGTCAGCCTGGACGTTCCCGCCCAGGGGGAGGCGGCCCCGCCCTTCACCGATATCGACGGCCACTGGGCCCGGGAGAACATCATCTACCTGGCCCAGCAGGGGGTGACCAACGGCCGCCAGAGCGGCGACGGCACCTTTGTCTTCGACCCACAGACCAACATCACCCGGGGGGAGTTCGCCGCCATGCTGGCCCGGTGGCTCCGGGTGGACCTGACCGCCTATGAGGGCGCGGACCTGCCCTTTGTGGACAGCGCCGACATCCCCGCCTGGGCCCGGGGGGCGGTGGCCTACCTGGCCGACACCGGCGTGATGACGGGCAGTTTGGAATCCGGCGGGCTCTACGCCAACGCGGGCGACCCCATCACCCGGGCCCAGGCCATGGCTATGCTGGGCCGGGTCCAGGCCAAGGGCTACCTCCCCCAGAGCCAGCCCTTCTCCGACGACGGCGACATTCCCGCCTGGGCCCGGGGGCACATCTACACCCTGGCCGGGCAGAAGGTGGTCAGCGGCTATGAGGGCTTTGTCCGGCCCCAGGACCCCATCACCCGGGGCGAGGTAGCCAAGCTGTTGACCACCCTGTGGTGAGGAGGGAGCGCCTATGGCCAAGCAGAGCAACCAGAAGGGAAAGCTCCTCTTCGAGCTGGACTTCCTCCGCCGGGAGTCGGATGAGGACCACCCGGTGACCACCCAGGATATCCTGGACCACCTGGGGCAAAACGGCGTCAGCGCCGAGCGCAAGAGCGTCTACTCCGATTTGGACACCCTGGCCGACTACGGCTTTGATATCCAGCGCCGCCCCGGCCCGGGGGGCGGCGTGTGGCTGGGGGCGCGGGAGTTCGAGCTGGCGGAGCTAAAACTGCTGGTGGACGCGGTGGAGTCCAGCCGGTTCATCACCCGGAAAAAGTCCACCGCCCTCATCGGCAAGCTGGCCGGGCTCACCTCCCGCCACCAGGCCCGGGCCCTTCAGCGCCAGGTCTTTATGGGCCAGCGGGTCAAGTCCATGAACGAGAGCGCCTACTACGCCGTGGACGCCATCCACACCGCCATCGCCCAGGGCCGGATGGTCACCTTCCGCTACTTTGACTTTGACAGCGCCAAGGAGAAGGTCTTCCACCGGGGCGGCCGGACCTACGCCGTCTCCCCCTACTGCCTGGTGTGGGACAACGCCAACTACTACCTGGTGGGCCGGGAGCCGGGGGAGGAGCAGACCCGGCACTACCGGGTGGACAAGATGGCCCAGGTGGCGGTGGACGACGCGCCCGCCGACGTGCCCCGGGACTTCGACCCGGCGGTGTACACCGCCCGGTACTTCTCCATGTTCTCCGGCCGCCAGGCCCGGGTAAAGCTCCGCTGCCGCAAGGCCCTGGCCGGGGTGATCCTGGACCGCTTCGGCCGGGAGGTCATGCTGGTGCCCGACGGGGCGGAGCACTTCACCGTCACCCTGGACGTGGTCATCTCCCCCCAGTTTTGGGGCTGGCTGGCCGCCCTGGGGCCCCAGGCCAGACTGGTGGAGCCCCAGGCCGAGGCGGAGGCGTACCGGGCCTATTTGAAGAGCCTGTTGGAGTGACAAAACCGGCGGCGGGGAAACATCCCCGCCGCCGGTTTTTCGCATTTTGAAACGCTCACGTCCAGGTCTTCCAGATATCGGGCTGATAGCCCACCGTGGCCTGCCGGCCATTTCGCACGATGGGGGTCTTGAGAAGGCGGGGGTCGGCCAGGACCTTTTCCAGCCTGTCCTCCTCGTAGGCCAGGTAGGCCAGCAGGGCCGCGTCCGGGTGCTTGGGGTCGATGAGATCGTCCAGCCCCCCCACCGCCTGGAGGACGCTTTTCAACTCCCCCCGGCTGATCCCCTTGTCCAGCAGGTCGATGTTCTGGAAGGACACCCGCCGCTCCTTGAAGTACCGCTGGGCCTTTTTGGTGTCAAAGCACTTGGACTTACCAAAAATTTGGATGTTCACGGGCGTACACCTCCAAATACCGCATATAGGGGAAGCGGGCGAACAGGGCCTGGTCGTCCCAGCGCCGGTCCAGATACGCCCCCAGGGCGGTGGCGGGGGGCAGGCCGGCCTGCCGCTGGTCCAGCCGCAGAAGGGCCAGGCCGGTGAGCAGGATGTCCGCGGCGAGGAAGACGGCCAGCACGGCGGCGGTCCAGTTCAGCGCCCGGGCGGGGATCTTGTCCAGCAGGGCGCACAGGGCGGGCAGGAGCCACATGGTCCAGGCCGTGGCCGCCACTCCCCAGTAGAGGGAGAAGAACAGGTTGATCCGCCCGCCGATGGACAGGGGCAGGTGGCTGTAATCCCAAAAGATCACCCCAAAGCACAGCTGCATGAACCAGGAGCAGACCAACTCGAACACCGTGCCCAGCACCGCGCCGGAGAGGAACACCGCCCAGCTTCCCCGGCGGGCAAAGGGCCGCAGGACCAGGGTGAACAACAGCGCCCCCAGGCCCCACACCAGGGAGAACTGCCCCCACAGAAGGCTGCTGCGGTTGTAGAGTTGGCCCCGGGTGATATACATGAACAGCGTCTCCAACAGCGCCCCCAGCACAGCGCCCAGCAGAAAGATCCAAAACAGCCGCGCCAGGGTGAGCCTGGGGGCCTCCCGGTCAGAGGGGCGGCCCCCCGCCGTGCGCGCCATATCCTTCACCTCGCAGAAAGTAGATGCGCCCCATCGCGCCGCAGGGCGCGGGGCGGGTATGTCCGTAGAGCGGTGGCAATCGCCACCTTACGGCTATTATACCCCAGAAAGTCCCAAAAGGCAACCCGGGGCGGGGTTGCATTCCATTTCATTTTGTGGTTAAATAGGGGCGAGAGTTTGAACCGCGAGGGGGGACGGATATGTTCGCCAAGCGTCTGCGCGCCGCCCGGGAGGCCAGGGGCTTCGCCAGCCAGCAGGCCCTGGCCGACGCGCTGGGGGTGGCCCAGTCCACCGTAGCCAACTGGGAGGGGGGCCGGCGGGAGCCCAACTTCGCCCTGACCCTCCGGCTTTGCCAGTGTTTGGAGGTGTCGGCGGACTACCTGCTGGGCCGGGTGGACGACCCCCAGGCCACGGTGGTCCGACCCAGCCAAGTCCGCCAGGCGCTGTGGGACGGCAAGTCCGGGCTGTCCCCGGAGGACGAGGAGGAGCTGTGGGAGGACGTGCGGGAGTACGCCCGCTACCGGCTCCAACACTACCGCAAACGCCGTTGAATTTTATAACAAACAGGAGGAATATGGGGATGAATTACCCAGAGGAATCGCTGAAACGCCACCGGGAGTGGCGGGGCAAGCTGTCGATCACGCCGAAGATGGAGATCCGATCCCGGGAGGACCTGTCCCTGGCCTACACCCCCGGGGTGGCCCAGCCCTGCCTGGAGATCCAGGCCCACCCGGAGCTTTCCTACGAGTTGACCGGCCGGTGGAACACCGTGGCGGTGGTCACCGACGGCACCGCCGTGCTGGGCCTGGGGGATATCGGCCCGGAGGCGGGGATGCCGGTGATGGAGGGCAAGTGCGTGCTCTTCAAGGCCTTCGGCGGGGTGGACGCCATCCCCCTGTGCGTGGGGAGCAAGGACGTGGACGATATCGTCAACACCGTGGCCCTGCTCCAGGGGTCCTTCGGCGGGGTGAATCTGGAGGATATCTCCGCCCCCCGGTGCTTCGAGGTGGAGCGGCGGCTCCAGGCGCGCTGTTCCATCCCCATCTTCCACGATGACCAGCACGGCACCGCCATCGTGGTGGCCGCGGCGGTGGAGAACGCCCTGAAGGTGACGGGCAAGAAGCTCTCGGAGATCCGCGCGGTCTTCTCCGGCGCGGGGGCGGCGGGCACCGCCATCTTCAAGCTCCTCTGGTCCATGGGCCTGCGCCACGCCGTCTTGTGCGATATCAAGGGCATCGTCTACCCCGGCCGCCCCGATCTGGAAAGCGACCCCTACCTCCGGGAGCTGGCGGAGATGACCCGGCCCTCCGTCACCCAGGGGGGCCTGGCCGCCGCCCTGGCGGGTGCCGACCTCTTTGTGGGCGTCTCCGCCCCCAATTTGGTGACGCCGGAGATGGTCCGCTCCATGGCGAGCGAGCCCATCCTCTTCCCCATGGCCAACCCCACCCCGGAGATCATGCCCGACCTGGCCCGGGCCGCCGGGGCCGCCGTGGTGGGCACCGGCCGGAGCGACTTTGCCAACCAGATCAACAACGTCCTGGCCTTCCCCGGGGTGTTCCGGGGGGCGCTGGACGCCCGGGCCAGCCGGATCAACGAGGAGATGAAGCTGGCCGCCGCCCACGCCCTGGCGGGGCTGGTGGGGGACAAATTGTCCCGGGACTACATCCTCCCCCTGGCCTTCGATCCCGCCGTCTGCCCCGCCGTGGCCGCCGCCGTGGCCCAGGCCGCCCGGGACACCGGCGTGGCCCGGGCGTGAGGACCATTTTTGGTGGATAGTGATAATTTTGGTTGACACTCCCCGCCCGGACTTGTATAATTGTGTAAAAGCGGGCGCTGTCCCGGGAGGGACGGGCCCCATGTGAGGAGGAGCACGACATGAAACACAGCAATCCGCTTTTGAAAGGGAAAAAGTCGCCCAAGTTTATCACCTGCGGGGAGGTCATGCTCCGCCTGACGCCCCCCAACTACGAAAAGATCCGGGTGGCTACCGACTTTGAGGCCAGCTACGGCGGTTCGGAGGCCAACATCGCCCTGGCCCTGGCCAACCTGGGCATCGACTCCACTTTCTTCTCCGTGGTGCCGGACAACTCCCTGGGCAAGTCCGCCATTCGGATGCTCCGCTCCAACGACGTACATTGCACCCCCGTCATCCTCTCCACCCCGGAGGAGACGCCCTCCCACCGCCTGGGCACCTACTACCTGGAGACCGGCTACGGCATCCGCCCCAGC
Source organism: uncultured Oscillospiraceae bacterium (assembly GCA_947627325.1). Taxonomy (GTDB): domain Bacteria; phylum Bacillota; class Clostridia; order Oscillospirales; family Oscillospiraceae; genus MGBC124762. The sequence continues at coordinate 216,236 of CANQVO010000003.1, forward strand.
AAGGTCATCTACGATCGGATGCACTCCGCCCTCTCCGAGTACGACTTCTCCGGCTACGACCTGAACAAGCTGTTGGAGGGGTTTGACTGGCTGCACCTGAGCGGCATCACCCCCGCCCTCTCCCCCAGCTGCGCCCAGCTGATCTTGGATATGCTCAAGACGGCCAAGGAGAAGGGGCTCACCGTCAGCTTTGACGGCAACTTCCGCTCCAAGCTGTGGACCTGGGACGAGGCCCGGGACTTCTGCACCCAGTGCCTGCCCTATGTGGACGTGCTCTTCGGCATCGAGCCCTACCACCTCTGGAAGGACGAGAGCGACCACAGCCAGGGCGACTGGAAGGACGGCGTGCCCCTCCAGCCCAGCTTCAAACAGCAGGACATGATCAACCGGGCCTTCCAGGAGCGCTACCCCAACATCAAGTGCATCGCCCGCCACGTCCGCTACGCCCACTCCGGCAGTGAGAACAGCCTGATGGCCTATATGTGGTACGAGGGCCAGACCTGGGAGAGCAAGCTCTTTACCTTCAACATCCTGGACCGCGTGGGCGGCGGAGACGCCTTCGCCAGCGGCTTTATCTACGCCATGATGATGGGCTATCCCGCCGAGGAGTTGGTGAACTTCGCCGTGGCCTCCAGCGTCATCAAGCACACCATCCACGGCGACGCCAGCATCGTGGACGACGTGGAGTCCATCCGCTCCATCATGGACATGAACTACGACATCAAACGTTGAATCGTAAAACCCGCCAATTTTTTGAAAAATCACCAAAGCCCGCCGCTTCCACCCCGGAAGCGGCGGCTTTTTTTGCCGGTTTGGCCGGTTGATAAATGTGGCAGAGCCCGCCGCTTTTTGCGTCAAACGGCGGGTCACGGCGATTTTTTGTCCCAAAACCTGCGCGGGGACAAGTCTATTTTCCAGCGTGATTTTTCGTCTCCGGGCCATAGTAAAAAAGACGGCGCGTCCGTCAACTTTTTTCCTCGCGTAACCAAAAAATCAGAAGGGGGGAGAAGCCTTGAAAGAGGAAGAACATTGGGTCATAGCTCTGGTGGGCGGGCTCAGACTGGTCTGTCTGCTGGTGATGGGAATGGCGCTCTTTTTCGCCTTACTCCCCAAGGCGGCGGCCGCCCCGGCGGGCGGAGATCAGGCGGCGGGGCTGTTTGACCCGTGGGCCCGGGAGACCGGCCAGACCCAGGGGGCGGACCTGCCCCGGACCCTGGTGCCCGTGGGCCACACCGTGGGGATCAAGCTGTTTTCCGACGGGGTGCTGGTGGTGGGTCTGTCCCCGGTGGACACGCCCAACGGCGCGGCCGCCCCGGCCAAAAACTGCGGCCTGCGGGAGGGTGATATCATCACCCACATCAACAGCCAGGAGGTGGACACCATCGAGGAGGTCCAGTCCATTTTGGAGGAGACCTCCGGCCAGGCGGTGTCCCTGACCTGCCTTCGGGACGGCGACCCGCTCCAGCTGACCACCCAGGCGGTGCAGTGTTCCAGCGACGGCAGCTATAAGCTGGGGGCGTGGATCCGGGACTCCATGGCGGGCATCGGCACGGTGACCTTTGTGGACCCGGAGACCGGGCTCTTCGGCGCCCTGGGCCACGCCATCAACGACGTGGACACCGGCCAGCTCATGCCCCTGAGCGCGGGGGCCATCCTGCACTCCAGCGTCACCGGCGTGCAGAAGGGGCAGGCGGGCCAGCCCGGCCAGCTCCGGGGGGCCTTTGATCTGAGCGCCGACGTGGGCAGTCTCTACGCCAACACCCCCAGCGGCGTCTTCGGCACCCTGGACGGCGGAGAGCGGGACCTGGCCCAGGGCCCGGCCATGGCCGTGGCCCGGCGGGAGGAGGTCCACACCGGGGACGTGGTCATTCGCTCCAACATCCAGGGGGACGAGGTCCGGGAGTACGCGGCCAAGATCGTCCGCGTCTACCCCGAAAACCCGGAGGACACCCGGAATTTCCTGCTCAAAGTCACCGATCCCCAGCTGCTGGCCCAGACCGGCGGCATCGTCCAGGGGATGAGCGGCAGCCCCATCCTCCAAGACGGCAAACTCATCGGCGCGGTGACCCATGTGCTGGTGAACGACCCCACCCAGGGCTATGGGATCTTTGTGGAGAATATGCTGAAGGCCGCGGACGCGGCGGCGTGAGCGGAGAAGGTCCTGCCACCGGGAGGCGGCAGGACCTTCTTTTCGCGTTCATGTTTCAGCGGAAACCCCGCTTATCCCCGCTTCATAGCCAGGGCCTTTTTGGCGTGCTCCACGATGCCCTGGGGGTTGAGGCCGAAGTAGTTCAGCACGTCCTGGGCCTTGCCGGAGCGGCCGAAGTGGTCGTTGACCCCGTGGCGGATAACGGGCACCGGGCAGGTCTGGCTGAGCAGGGCGCACACCGCGTCCCCCAGGCCGCCGATGACGCTGTGTTCCTCGCTGGTGACCACGCAGCCGGTCTCCCGGGCGGCGGCCACCACCATCTCCTCGTCCAGGGGCTTGATGGTGTGGATGTCGATGACCCGGGCGTCGATCCCCTGCTCAGCCAGGATCTGCGCCGCGTCCCAGGCCATGCCCACCATCATGCCCGTGGCGATGAGGGTCACGTCCTTGCCCGGGCGGAGGAAGGTGCCCTTGCCCAGCTCAAAGCGGTAGCCGGGCAGGGTCTCGGTGTAGACCTCCGTGGCCAGGCGGGCCAGGCGGAGGTAGGCCGGGCCGGTCCGGTCCAGCAGGGCCTTGACCGCCAGGCGCATCTCAAAGGCGTCGGCGGGGCAGACCACCGTCATGCCCGGCAGGGTACGCATCAGGGCGATGTCCTCGCAGCACTGGTGGGTGGCCCCGTCCTCCCCCACGGACAGCCCGCCGTGGGAGCCCACCACCTTCACGTTCAGCTTGGGGAAGACGATGGAGGTGCGGATCTGCTCGTAGCACCGGCCGGTGGCGAACATGGCGAAGGAGCTGGCAAAGACCTGCTTGCCGCTGGCGGCCAGGCCGGCGGCCACCCCCATCATGTTCTGCTCGGCGATGCCGAGGTTGAAAAAGCGGTCGGGGAACGCCTTGGCGAACATCCCGGACTGGGTGGAGCCGGACAGGTCCGCGTCCAGCACCACCAGGTTGGGGTACTGCGCGCCGAACTCCACCAGGGCCTTGCCGTAGGCCACGCGCGTGGCGATTTTCTCTCCCATGTCACTTGCCCTCCAGTTCCGCGATCTTGGCCTTCAGCTCCCGCTCGCCCTTCAAGAACAGCTCTTCTCCGGGGGCCTTGCCGTGCCACTGGGGGTCGTTTTCCATATAGCTGACCCCTTTGCCCTTGACGGTCTTCATCAGGATGACGGTGGGCTTGCCGTCGTGGGTGAGGGCCGCCTGGAAGGCGGCGCGGAGCTGGTCGAAGTCGTGGCCGTCGCAGGTTTGGACGTTCCAGCCGAAGGCGGCGAATTTCGCGTCCAGGGGCTCGGTGGGCATCACGTCCGCCGTCTTGCCGTCGATCTGCAGGCCGTTTACGTCCACGATGGCGCACAGGTCGTCCAGCTGGAACTTGGCCGCCGCCATGGCGGCCTCCCATACCTGGCCCTCGTCCAGTTCGCCGTCCCCCAGCATGGCGTAGACCCGGTAGCCCGCGCCGTTCATCTTGGCGGCCAGGGCCATGCCCACCGCCGCGGAGATCCCCTGGCCCAGGGAGCCGGTGGTCATATCCACCCCGGGGGTGAAGCCCATCTCCGGGTGGCCGGAGAGATAGCAGTGGAGCTGGCGGAAATGCTCCAGATCCTCCACGGGGAAAAAGCCGTGGAGGGCCAGAACGGCGTAGAGGGCGGGGGTGCAGTGGCCCTTGGAGAGGACAAAGCGGTCCCGCCCGGGGTCGTAGGCGCTCCTGGGGTCTACCCGCAGGACCTCGCCGTAGAGCAGGATCATGGCGTCCATGGCGGACAGGGAGCCGCCGATGTGGCCCGACTGGGCCCGGTAGACCATCTGGTAGGCCAGCAGTCTGGCCTTCGCGGCGGTGAGGGACAGGGAGGCGTTGCTCATTTTGGTTTATTTCCTCCTTATGGGATCAGGTGGCTGTATCGGAAGTGGTGACGGTCGTAGTACTGCAAAAAGTCGTAGTCCTGGCTGAGGGCGGCGCCCTCGGGGGAGAGGTCGGGGGTGAAGACCCCGTTTTCCAGGTAGATCCCGCTCTCGTGCTGGACGCTGACCCGCTGGGCCACGGCCTGGGTGCCCTGGAGAAACCCCGGGCCCTCCCAGCCGCAGAGCTCGAAGAGCTTGTCCATCAGGAAGTAGGGCCCCAGGGCCGGCCCCTCGCCCACAAAGTCGTTGCCCAGGGCCTGTTTGGCCAGGTCGTTGGCCCAGATGAGGTAGCGGGTGGAGTAGTAGTTGGCAAAGCCCTCCTGGGTGGACTGGTCCAGGTTGAGGCCCATGGCCTCGTAGATGCTGTTGCCGTCCCCCATCCAGGGGTTGTGGTCGCCGAAGACCACCAGGAGATAGGGTTCCTCCTGATCGGCCAGGAAATCCTTGAAATCGGCCAGGCGGTTCGCCGTGTCCTCCACCGAGCCGAAGTAGTTGGCCAGGATACACTGTTCCTCGGGGGTGTAGGGGGCGTCAGGGGAGATATAGTCGCTGACCTCGCCCCAGTAGCACTCGCTGTCGGTGTAGGGGCCGTGGCCCTGGTAGGTCACCGAGAAGGAGAAGATGGGCGGGCCAGCCTGCCGCCAGGAGAGCTCCCCGGTCAGGACGGGGAAGAAGATGTTGTCCAGGGCCATGGTGCCGTCGGGGTCGCCGCTCCACTGGCCAAAGAGGTTTTCCATGAAGTAGTACTCCTGAAAGCCCAGGCGCTCGTTGATATTCACCCGGTTGTAGAACCAGCCCATGCAGGGGTGGTAGCCGGTGGTCTGGTAGCCCTGGGAGCGGAAGTACCAGGGGTAGGCGTTGGTGTTGGCGCGGAAGGAGGTCAGCTGGGAGTAGCCGGTGAGGAAGCACCGCTCGGTGTCCACCGTGCCCCCGGCGAAGATGTTGGTGACCAGGTCCCCCCGGTAGCTCTCCGCCTCCAGCTCGTGGTAGCGGGCGTACACGTCCCGCTCCAATTCCGGGGTGCCGAAGCGGGAGAAGTCCTGAAAGGCCTCCAGCATGATGCACACCACGTTGACCTTCTTCCCCTCGGGGATGTCGGCGTCGGGGAAGGCGGCGGCCAGGGCCTGGGCCCGGGCGGCGTCGTAGCCCGGGGGCGGGGTCTCAAAGGCGTCGCTAAGGCTGTGGAGGAAGGGGTAGACAAGACCGTGGGCCAGGTACTGCTGGGTGGCGGACCAGGGGCTCTCGATGGTCTCGTAGTGGGCGGCCCGGTCGTAGAGGCCCTGGTCGGTGAGGACGGGGAACAGCCCCAGGAACACCGCCCCGCCCAGCAGGCCGGACAGGGCCCGGAGCCGGGTATTCTTTGGGGGTCTGCCCCGGACCAGCAGGGCCAGGAGCACCGTCCCCAGCGCCGCGCAAGCCAGGGCGAGGGCCAGCTTGAAGTCCAGGAACAGGCGGTACCGGCCCGCCATGTTCCCCGCCTCCTTCAGCAGGGCCAGGTCGCCGGCCAGGAGGGGGTCGTCCCGGAACATGAGCTTGTAGTAGTTGCCCGCGCTCAGGGTCAGCACCGCCGCTGCCTCCAGCAGATAGGCCAGCCAGGCCCGGCGGAGCAGGGCGTAGAGGAGCCACAGGAGGGCGACCACCGGCAGCAGGTTGAACACCAGCAGGTCGGGGTGGGTCCAGTAGCCCCAAAAGACGGCCATGTCGTAGGGCCCCACGGCCAGCAGCAGCGACAGCGCGCCCAGCCCCACCCCCGCGGCGGTGACCCACAGGTACTGCCACAGCCAGTAGCGTCGGCGGCGGGCTGGGGGCCAGCCGGGGTCGGGCCCGGGCGTTCGGCGGAAGAACGTCATGCCCCTTAGAGCCGGATCTTCCCGGCGATATAGTCCCGGACCTCCGGGATGGGGATGCGGACCTGCTCCATGGAGTCCCGCTCCCGGATGGTGACGCAGTTGTCGGCGGGGGTGCCCTTCTCCGCGTCGCCCACGGTGTCAAAGTCCACGGTGACGCAGAAGGGGGTGCCGATCTCGTCCTGGCGGCGGTAGCGCTTGCCGATGGAGCCGGCGTCGTCGTAGTCCACCATAAAGTCGGCGGAGAGGTCTTCATAGAGCTTCCGGGCGGGGCCGGAGAGGACCTCCTTCTTGGAAAGGGGCAGGATGGCGCACTTGAAGGGGGCCAGGGCGGGGTGGAGGCGGAGCACCACCCGCACGTCGTCCTTGCCGTTCTTGTCCTGGCCGACGACTTCCTCGTCGTAGGCGTCGCAGAGGACGGAGAGCACCGTGCGCTCCACGCCCAGGGAGGGCTCGATGACGTAGGGGATATAGTGCTCGTTCTTCTCCTGGTCGTAGTAGGTCAGGTCCTTGCCGGAGGTGTTCTGGTGCTGGGTCAGGTCGTAGTCGGTGCGGTCAGCCACGCCCCACAGCTCCCCCCAGCCGAAGGGGAAGAGGAACTCAAAGTCGGTGGTGGCCTTGGAGTAGAAGCACAGCTCCTCCGGGTCGTGGTCCCGCAGGCGCAGATTTTCATCCTTCAGGCCGATGGACAGGAGCCACTTATGGCAGAACTCCCGCCAGTAGGAAAACCACTCCAGGTCGGTGCCGGGCTGGCAGAAGAACTCCAGCTCCATCTGCTCGAACTCCCGGACCCGGAAGATGAAGTTGCCCGGGGTGATCTCGTTGCGGAAGGACTTGCCGATCTGGGCGATGCCGAAGGGCAGCTTGCGGCGGGTGGTGCGCTGGACGTTGGCGAAGTTGACAAAGATGCCCTGGGCGGTCTCGGGGCGGAGGTAGACGGTGTTCTTGGCGTCCTCGGTGACCCCCTGGAAGGTCTTGAACATCAGGTTGAACTGGCGGATGTCGGTGAAGTTGTGCTTGCCGCAGGAGGGGCAGGGGATGGCGTGCTCCTCCACAAAGGCCTTCATCTCCTCCTGGGAGAAGGCGTCGATGGGCTTTTCCAGGGTATAGCCGCTCTCGGCGCACCAGTCCTCGATGAGTTTGTCCGCCCGGAACCGCTCCTTGCACTCCTTGCAGTCCATCAGGGGGTCGGAGAACCCGGCCAGGTGGCCGGAGGCCACCCAGGTCTGGGGGTTCATGAGGATGGCTGCGTCCAGGCCCACGTTGTAGGGGTTCTGCTGGACGAACTTCTGCCACCAGGCCCGCTTGATGTTGTTTTTCAACTCGGCGCCCAGGGGGCCGTAGTCCCAGGTGTTGGCCAGGCCGCCGTAGATCTCGCTGCCGGCAAAGATAAAGCCCCGGCCCTTGCACAGGGCGACGATCTTATCCATGGTCTTCTCTTGGTTGGTCATGCCGTTCCCTCCGTCACATAAAAAGTCATGTTATATTATATAGAAAATTCCTCTCAAATGCAAGAGGGCAGGGCGCATTTGAGAGGAATTTGTCAGTCGTCGTTCATATAGTAGGGCTTCATCAGGCTCTCGTGCTGGGTGGAGTCCATCTGGTGGTCGGACTTGGGGGCCTCCACCGGGCCCCGGGCCCGGCGGTCCCGGGCTTGCTGGCGGATCTTGGCCCGGCGCTCCTCCAGGGCGGCGGGATCGGCGCTCCGGCCCTGGGCCGGGGCGGCCTTTTTGCCGAACAGCCCCCGCTTGGTCTCCGCCCGGGGGGGCTGGATGGGCTTCTGGGCGGATCTTTGGGCAGACTTGGCCTGGGCCGGGGCCTTGCCCTCGGCCCGGACGGGCCTGGCCTCGCCCTTGGCGGGTCTGGCCTCTGTTTTGGCGGGCTTAGCCTCCGCCTTGACGGGCTTGGCGGGGGTCTGCTTGACCTTGGGGGGCTTTTGGGCCCGGGGCTGGCGGTCGGGCTGGGCGTCCCGGCTCCGCTGGGGCTGTTTTTGCCGCTGGGGGGGATGGATGGGCTGGCCCTTGGGGGCCAGGAGGCGGGCGGTGGCGTCCATCACCGTGTCCCCGGCCAGGGCGCCCCCCTGGGCGCTGTACCCCTGCTTGGCCTGGATGCGCCGCTCCTCCTCCATCCACCGCTCAAAGGCCAGGTCCCGCTCCGACTTGGGCCCGGCCTTGGCCGGGGCCTTGGACGAACTCTGCCCCTGGGCCTGGGGCTTGGGGGAGAGGGCGGTGAGGGCCTCGTCCAGGGTCTTGCTGGCCTTGTAGCCCGCCGCCTGGCGCTTCTGGCCGGGGGTGCGGGAGTCGGGGGCGGGGCGGAGTTGGACCTTGGGCTTGGGGGCCTGGTCGGCCTGCTTTTTGGGGGCCCGCTCCGCGCGGGGCTGGGCCTGCGGGGCCGGCTTTTGCGGGGCGGATTGGCGGGCGGCCTCGGCAGTCTGACGGGCCTCGGCGGCCTGGCGGTCCCGCTTCCGCTCCCGGGCGGCCTGGCGGGCCTCGGCGTCCTCGGGGTTGACGATCTTGCCGTTCTTGTCCCGCTTGGGCGGGGAGAAGTCCTCCATGGGCCAGGGGTGGTCCTCCACCACCGGGATGGGCTTGCCCAGGAGCTTTTCGATGGCCTTCAGCTCGTCCTTCTCGCTGATGTCGCAAAAGGAGATGGCAACGCCCCCGTGGCCCGCCCGGCCGGTGCGTCCGATGCGGTGGACGTAGGTCTCGGGCACGTCGGGGAGGTTGTAGTTGAACACGTGGCTCAGCTCTTCGATGTCGATGCCCCGGGCGGCGATGTCGGTGGCGGCCAGGACCTTGATCCGGCCGGCCTTGAAGTCGGTGAGGGCCTGGACCCGGGCGGTCTGGGACTTGTTGCCGTGGATGGCGGCGGCGGAGATGCCCGCCTTGACCAGTTCCCCGGCGATCTTGTTGGCCCCGTGCTTGGTGCGGGAGAAGACCAGGGCGTTTTTCACCCCCGGCTGGCTGACCAGGTGGGCCAGGAGTTTGGACTTGTTGGGCTTATCCACATAGTAGAGGGACTGGCGGATCACCTCCACCGGGGAGGAGATGGGGGTCACCGCCACCTTGGCCGGGTCGTGGAGCAGAGCGTCCACCAGGGACTGCACCTCGGGGGGCATGGTGGCGGAGAAAAAGAGGGTCTGCTTCTTCTCCGGCAGGAGCTTTAAGACCCGCCGCACGTCGTGGATAAAGCCCATGTCCAGCATCCGGTCCGCCTCGTCCAGGACGAAGATCTCCACGTGGGAGAGGTCCAAAAGCCCCTGCCCGTGGAGGTCCAGCAGGCGGCCGGGGGTGGCCACCAGGATGTCCAGCCCCCGCTGGATCTTGTCCACCTGGGGCTGTTGGCCCACCCCGCCGAAGATGACGGCGTGGCGCAGGGGGAGGTTGACCCCGTAGGCGGTAAAGCTGTCCTCGATCTGGAGGGCCAGTTCCCGGGTGGGGGTGAGGATCAGACTGCGGATGACCCGGGGCCCCTTCTGGGGCTGGGCGGCCAGCCGCTGGAGGATGGGGGTGGCGAAGGCGCAGGTCTTGCCTGTGCCGGTCTGGGCGATGCCCAGCACGTCCCGGCCCACCAGGGCCGGGGGGATGGCGCCCGATTGGATGGGGGTGGGCGTCTGATACCCCTGGGCTTCCAGCGCCTTCAGGATGGCGCTGTTCAGGCCCAGCTGTTGAAAGTTCATAGTCACATTCCTATTCTGATGAAATTGCGTGAAGGACCGTGTCCAGAGTTTCACGCAGACTCTGGCCGTCCACGTCCACGGTGCGGTCGGCCCACCGCTCGTAGAGGGGGACGCGCTGGGCGTACACCTCCGCCAGGCCCTGGCCGGGGGCGAAGGCGATGCCCCGGCTGTCCAGGTTGAAGATGCGCCGCTCCAGCTCCCCGTAGCCCAAGCGCAGGTAGACGATCTTCCCCAGGCGCTTGAGGTGGGCCATGGCGTCTTCCCGCAGGACGCAGCTGCCCCCGGGGGCGATGACGGTGCGGCGGCAGGAGATGGAGCGGATGGCGTCCCGCTCCATGTCCAGAAAGACCTGCGTGCCGTGGGTGTCCAGCAGTTCCTGCAGCAGGGCCCCCTGCTGGGCCTGGATGAGCAGGTCGGCGTCCAAAAAATGGTATCCCAGCACCTTGGCCAGCACCACGCCCACCGTGCTCTTGCCCGAGCCGGGCATCCCGATCAGGGTGATATTCTCCATCTGTCAGTTTCCCCCTGCCGCGGATAAAAAACCGCCTGTCATAAAAAAGCCGCCTGCGCGCGGCAGACGGCCTTTTTATCCAAAACTTAGCCCTCCAGCTTGTTGAGCCGCAGGGTGAGGCCGCTCTTTTTCCGGGCCGCGTTGTTGCGGTGGATGAGCCCGTGGGCGGCGGCCTTGTCCACGGCCTTGACGGCCACGGCGTAGGCGGTCTGGGCCTCGGCCTTGTCGCCGGCCTCCACGGCGGCGGCAAAACGCTTCATGTCGGTGCGGAGCGCGGACCGGGCGGCCTTGTTCCGGGCGGCCTTGGCCTCGTTGACCAGCACCCGCTTCTTGGCGGACTTGATATTCGGCATACGTACACCTCCTGACCTGTGCCAAACAAAAGGGCAAAATCACATTCGCATCATAGCAGATATGTATTTTAGCATCTTCGGCGGGGAAATGCAAGCCTTTTTTTCAAAAACTTGGCCGAGGCCCGCCCTTTTCTTTCCGCCAAAAGTGGGCAAGATAACGAAACCGCGAAAAAAGAGAGAGGGAGCGAGACCATGCTGACAGGACGGACCGACTTGGCGGTGGAGACGGTGGGGGATCTGACCCACGCTGACGGGGTGGGCCACTTCGAGCGGGAGGAGGACGGCGTGCCGGTGACGGAGGTGGAGATCCAGACCCAGGGCGCGGCGGAGCGGCTGGGCAAAGGGGTGGGGCGGTATGTGACGGTGGACCTGGGCCCCGTCCGCCGCCGGGAGACCACCGCCTTTCGCCGCAGCGCCCAGGTGCTGGCAAAGGAGCTGGCTAAGCTGCTGCCCCAGGGGGGGACGGTGCTGGTGGTGGGGCTGGGCAACCGCTCCATGACCCCGGACCGGCTGGGGCCGCTGTGCTGTGACCACATCCTGGTGACCCACCACCTGGTGAAAAACCAGCCCGGGGAGTTCGGCGGCTTTCGGGCCGTGGCTGCCCTGGCCCCGGGGGTGCTGGCGAACACGGGGGTGGAGAGCGCCCAGGTGGCCGAGGCCATGGTGGGGCGGGTCCGGCCCGCCTGCGTCATCGCCGTGGACGCCCTGGCCGCCAGCGACATGGAGCGGCTGTGCGCCACCGTCCAGCTCACCGACACCGGCATCTCCCCCGGCTCCGGAGTGGGCAACCACCGCTCCGGCCTGACGGAACAGGCCCTGGGGGTGCCCGTCATCGCCCTGGGGATGCCCACGGTGGCGGAGGCCCACGGGGGCCGCTTCGTCACCCCCCGGGACATCGACGTGCAGGTGGCCCAGTGCGCCAAGCTGGTGGCCTGCGCCATCAACCTGGCCCTCCAGCCCGGACTGACCATGGAGGACCTGGAGGCCCTCACCGAGTAGCCGCGAAAAAAGCGCCTGACCCGCCGGGTCAGGCGCTTTTTGGTTCAGAGTTTACGGCGCGGCGGGCGATCCGGCCTCCGCCTCCGCTTCAGGGGCGGCCTCCGGCGGAGTTTCCGCTTCAGGCGGAACGTCTGGCGGGACTTCCGGCTCGGTTTCCGGCTCGACCGCCGCTTCAGGCGGGGCCTCCGGCGGCACGTCCGGGGGCGTCTCCGGGGACGCGGGGGCGGCCTTTTTCCGCGCCAGGCGCTTTTTCATCAGGGCCAGGTAGGCCGCCGTGGCCACCAGGCCCACCCCCGTCATCGCCGCGCTGACGGCCAGGTAGGGGTAGACCAGCCGGATGGTGGTCCGGCCCCGGCCCACCACCGTCAGGTGGGCGCTGTCCACCACGTCCTCCCGGTCGGGGCGGAAGATGTCGTGGTAGGCCAGGGTGGTGTTCACGTTGTCCCTGGGGGAGTCGATGGTGATGACGTTGTGGTGGTAGTCGATGGAGAGGGGGACGATCTCCCGTTGGGGCAGCTCCTGGGGGCTCAGATCCAGGGCGTGGGAGAGCAGTTGGCCCACCACCGGGTCCTGGGTCAGGGAGTAGTGGTAGGTGAGGGCCAGGCCGATGTAGATGATGTTCTCGTTCTCCCCGGTGCCGTAGAAGTCCATCTTCCCCTCCGGCACGTCGGTGATGGTGCCCCATACGTCGGTCAGGCCGTTGAGGTAGACCGTCTTCCAGTCCTTGGTGTACCCCTCGGGGAACAGCTGGCAGTAGAGCACGCCGTCGATGGTGTCCAGGGCGGGATAGCCGTTTTGGAAGTTCACGGTGTTACAGCTGACCCCCAGGAAGGTCTTGGAGCCGGTGTGCTCGTCGTCGGGGATGCCGTCGGCCAGGATGAGGACCCGGGTGCCCTGTTGGCTGACCGTCCGCACCAGGTCCTCCGCCTTGGCCAGGTCCTGGTAGGTGAAGCCGGCCAGGTAGAGCACGTCGTACTTCTCCAGGTCCTCCGGGGTGTAGTGGTCCAGCTGGGCGTCGTCCAGCTCCTCCACCGCCGGGAAGCCCTTGGCGATGTCCCCCGCGCCGGTGCCGATGGCGGCGGCCCGGTAGGTGCTGACCACGCCGAAGGTGGCGGGGGTGTCCCGGTGGTAGAGGCGGATGTGGTCGTTGGTCTCCACCAGGGCGTACCCGGACCGGGCGGCGGCGGCGTCCATCTCCCGGGCAGACTCGGCGGTGAAGTCGGTGGGGCTGACGGGGAAGAGGACCGAGTCGTTGCCCATCTCCAGCAGGCGGTCGAATACGTAGAGGTACTGGCCGTCCTCGGCGGCCTCGTTGATCCGCACCAGGTTGAAGTACCGGGGGGCGGCCTGGACGCCCTGGCCGTAGCTGGTGGGCACGGCGTCGTTCCCAAAGCCGGCCTGGGCGTAGATGCCGTCGGCCACGATGGTGCCCGGCTCCACAATGGAACAGCGCTGCTGGGTGACCACCTTGGCCCGGTCGATCAGGGCGGCCTCTTCCACCGCGCGGAAGTGCTTGCTGGGGGGATCGGTGGACTCGGCGTGGGTCACCAGGGTGATGCCACAGCAGATCTCCACGGCGAAGAGCAGGAGGAAGGCCACCTGGATGGAGCGCCGCAGGGACAGCCAGAAGAAAAAGCTCACCAGCAGAACGCACAGGGCGATGGAGATGAACCGGGTCATCCACAGATACTGGGCCCCCGGCAGATGGGACAGCAGAGTGTAGGCGGTGGGGGTGGTCATCAGCAAAATCAAAAGGGCGGTCCAGAAGCCGGGCAGGCTCTTGCGCTTGGCGCACAGCACGCCCAGGATACAGATCAGCAGGGTGGAGAAGCCGAAGTAGGAGGAGTTGCCGTTCCACACCCAGCGGTTCCAAACCCCGTGGAACAGGCCGGGGACGGGGTTGACCGTGTCCAGCAGGGGGAGGAAGTGGTTGGCCATGACCTGGGAGCTGTCAATGCCGGTGATGCCCCCCTTGATGGAGGGGTAGAGCAACAGCCCCGAGAGCAAAAAGCCCAGCAGGATGCAGATGACCACCGGCCATATGCTCACCCGCTTGTCCCTGGGCAGGAGCAGGAGGTAGAAGAACAGTAGAAACAGGGTGGAGATGGCGATCATCCCCGCCCAGCCCACGTGACAGCAGATGATAAAGAGGAAGGAGAAGATGAGCTTGGGAAGGCCCGACCACTTCCGCTCGTAAAGATAGTCGTACAGCCCCACGAAGAAGATGGGCATGGCGGGCAGGCTGATGGACCGGGCCAGCACCCCCTCGGCAAAGGTCATGAAGAGGTTGTTGGGCACCAGGAACCAGAAAAGGCCCATCACCGCCCCCAGCCAGGGCCGGCCATGGGTGCAGCCGATGACCAGCCAGACGATGGCGCAGGAGAAGTAGAGCAGGGCGATGAACAGCAGAAAGCCCAAATCCGAGTTGCCGCCCATCACCGCCTGGCACCCGGCCAGCAGATAGGCCGACAGGGGGGACCAGTACCGCCAGGTCTGGACCCCGTTGTACCAGGCCATGTCGATCAGGGGGAACCAGTTGCCCTCCTGGGTGATGGAGCGGTAGAGAAACTCCCCCCGGTAGATGTAGAACATGGCGTCCGAGCCGTCTTTGAAGTGGCCGCTGTGGTAGGCCAGGTAGGCCAGCAGGGCGGCCACGCAGGCGTAGAGGATCACGATCCCCGCCAGGGCCAGGGCGGTGGGGAGGCGACGGGTCCGGGGCCGGGCGGCGCCGGGGAGGGCGGGCCCTCCTGTCTCTAAGACCGCGGTGTCCATATCACTTCAGCGCCTCGGCCAGGGCCTGGTCCAGCACGTCGGACAGCGCGGCCTGGGCGGTCTGCTCCGCGCCGGTGAGAAAGACCTCGTCCTGGTCGTAGGAGATGACGTAGCTGCGGGTGGGGGTCTCCGAGCCCTCGATCTGCTCCAGCTGGCCGCCCACGGCCTGGATCCGCTCCCGGATGGCGTCGCCAAAGTACTCCACCATGTTCTCCAGGGTGGGGATGATGGCGTCAAAGGGGGCCAGGTCGTTGATGGTCTGGTTCTGGTAGGTGGCGAAGAAGGACTCGATGGTCCGCTCGTAGACCGAGAACTGGACGAACTCGCTGTTGGGCAACACCACGTCCAGGATGAACTCCCAGGTGTGGGGGTGGGCCTCGCCCTGCTTGCCGTTGATGATGATGTAGTGGCTGGCGTTGAGGTAGAATTTGAACTTGTACTTACAAAGCAGTCTGTTTCTCATCTTCCAAAGTCCTTTCCACAAAGCGGTTAAAGCAGGTCTCCAGGGGGTCCTCCGGCGGCTGGGTGAGGGTGAGCTCCCCGGTGAGCTGTACCCCGGGGATCTGGATGTTCTCCTTGACGGCGCTGAGCTCCAGCGCCTCCACCCGCAACAGGACCAGCAGGATGTGCTTGTCGTCCAAAAGGGCGCGGAGGATCTTGTGGTTCATCTGGAACTGGGTGAAGCGCAGGAACTGGTGCTGTTCCTCCTCCCCGCCACAGCGCAGGATCAGAAGGGTCAAGGGCCAGGCGTCCTTGCCCTCCAGCTTTTCCCACAGCATGGGCAGGGCCTTGGCGGTGTAGGCGGTGCGTTGGGCGTCGTAGAGGTCCTCCTTATGAAGGGCGCTGTTGAGCTTTTCCGTCTGCTTTCGCAGGGCCACGTTGTCCTCCGCCTCGGCGAAGTATTTCCGGCGGTAGGAGCTGGCCACGAAGAAGAGGATCTCGATGGCCACCACGAAGATGACCAGGGCGATGAGGGCCAGGGTGATGAGGTTGATCTTGGCGGTGAGGTAGGCGTTGTGGTCCAGGATGGTGTAGATGTTGGTCAGCAGGCAGACCTTATAGGAGTTGCCCTGGAAGCGGAACTCCGCCCCGGAGGCCACGTAGGACTGGGAGCCGATCTGGATGGTGTCGTGGACGATGCGATCCCCGCTCAGCGCGTCCACAAAGCCCCGGGCCGAGTCGGTCTGGTAGTAGGAGGCGGTGGTGAAGCCCCCACGGGCGGCCCCGGCCTGGTAGCGGTTCGTCTCGGTCACGTCCTTGACGAAGATCAGCGAGCTCTGCCGGGACAGGGTCCAGTACCGGGTGGAGGAGGCGTCCAGGGTGGCCAGGATGCGCTCGATGTCGGCCTCGCTCCCGCCCCGCTGTTCGGTCAGGCGGATCTGCTCCAGCACCAGCTGGACGTAGCCGTCCTGCTGGGTGGCGTACACGTCCAGCACGCCCCGCTCATAGCTGCCCAGCTGGAGCCAGGCCAGATAGCCCACCGCCGCGGCCAACAGCAGTGCGGCAACGGTGACCAGCCAGGGCCGTATCCCCGGCCGGGCCTTTTTGCGCGGCTTGGATGCTTTGGGGTTTTTCTTCATGCCGTCCTCCTCTCAGCCTGGACCTGGGGATCCTTGTCCTGGGCGGAGCCCAGGACCGCCAGCTCCGGGGCGAAGTGGTTGATGTAGAAGCCGGACTGGACGGATAATTCCTCGTCCAGGGCGGCGGGGCCCATGGACTCGCTGAGGGTCCGCCGGGTGGCGAAGAGGTCGGTGCCCAGGCCCAGCCGGTCCCCCCGGATGTCAAAGCCCAGGGCGGACAGGGTGGTGGGGAAGATGTCCAGGGCGTTGCACTGGCGGTTCCGCGCCCGCACGGGGCCGTCGGTCACGGCGTTGATGAAGCAGTTGTACACGCCCCGCTGTTCCCAGGGGGTCTCCCCCACCAGCACGGTGTCCATCCGGGGGTGGTCGCCGGTGATGACGATGACGGTGTCGTCATAGAAGTCCTGGGCCTGGCACCAGGCCACGAAGGCGCCCACCTGGGCGTCGGCGCAGGCCACCACGTTGGCGGCCCGCTCGGCGTGGTCGTTCCCGCACAGGGGGCAGAGGTAGCCCTCGGGGTAGTGGGTGTCCGCGGTGAGGAGGGTCAGGTTGAAGGGTCGGTCGCTCTGGGACAGGCGCTGGAGCTCCAGCTTGGCGTACTCGTAGAGCTTGGCGTCCTCAAAGCCCCACCACTCGTAGTAGTCCTCGTCCAGGTAGCCCCGCTCGATGGCGGTGTAGTAGTCAAAGATCTCGTAGTCCCCGTGCTGGCGGAAGAAGTCGGCGCGGTTGGCGAAGTCGAAGTCGGAGCCGCAGAGGAACTCGTTGCGGTAGCCCGCCTCCTTCAGGATATCCCCCAGGGTGGTCAGGCCCGAGGCGTAGGCCCCCATCTTCTCCACGGCGCTCTCGCTGACGGGGAGGGCGAAGTGGACCCCGGAGGAGGTGGAGAAGAGGGCGGCCATGGTCCAGGTGGCGCCCACGTTGGAGTAGAACCCGCCCAGGGGGCTGTCGCTGGAGGAGAAGGAGACGTTGGCCCGGGCCAGCCGGGTCAGGTTGGGGATCAGGTTGGTCTCCTGCACGCCGCCCACGTCGGGGGAGGCGTAGGTGGTCTCCATGCTCTCCATGTAGATGTAGATGAGGTTTTTGGGCTTTTGGGCGGTGGTGATGGACACGCTCCGGGGGTCCACATAGGAGTCCTCATAGAGGGAGGAGTAGGTGAACTTGGAGGCCAGAAAGCCCGTCAGGTTGTAACAGGCGTTGGCGTAGATCAGCGACCCGGCCAACAGCAGACAGGTGAAGCACACCCCCGCCTTTCGCCGCCGCAGGATGCTCCGGGACCGCTCCTGGCGGTAGGGCCCCTCCGGGGCGCTGAGCACCTGCTTGGTGTTCCGCCGGTCGAACCACAGGGCCACCCCCGCCACGATCAGGGCGGCCAGGATGGGGGGCAGACAGGCCCACAGGGCGTTGCCCACGGTGCCGCCGCCCGCGCCCTTCAGAGAGCCGAACAGGGTGTTGAAGATCTCGGCCAGGGTGATGTGGAAGGAGGTGGAGGCCCAGTGGACCACCACCAGGATCACCACCGCCGCCACGTAGGCCAGGGCGACGGCCAGGTAGCCAAGCAGGGAGCCCTTGAGCCGCTGGTCCACGGTCTTGGGCAGGTACATGGTCGCCTCGTCCCCGTTCACCGCGGCCCGGAGCTTGTCCAGCCCCCGGGCGAGCTTGGAGAAGTCCTGGCGGACGGCGGCGGCGAAGTCCGCGCGCTCGTCTGTAAAGGTGCGGGTCTTCCAGGTGGAGTCGGTGCCGATGGAGTTGACGATCCCCGCCATGCGGATGAAGAAGACCATCAGGTTGAAAAAGGGCAGCAGGGGCACCAGCCACCAGTTTTTTCGGTAGTACTTTCGCAGGTCCGGGAACTGCCGCAGAAAGCTCAGCCCGGCGAAGAAGTAGAGGTAGCCGCAGACGGTGTACAGCCCGAAGAGCACGCCGGTGGCCATGAGGATGGTGGTGCCGGAAAAGCCCAGGAAGATCATGCAGATGGTGGCCAGATACCAGATCATCCGGGGGAAGGCGAAAGTGTGGTCGTACATCAACGTGCGGACGTTGATATCGGTAAAGAGCTTGCGGGGGGTGAGTTTGTCGGTGTCCATGAACATCTTGGACACCTCCAGACTGCCCCTCTGCCAGCGCTGGCGCTGGGTGTAGAGCTTGTCCAGGTCCTCGATGGGGTCGGTGAGGAAGATGGAGTCCACGCTGGTGCGGACCTTTTCGCCCTGGAGGTAGCGCATCTGGAAGGTGAGCTGGGTGTCCTCGCAGATGGTGTCGGTGTTGTAGAGCCAGGACTTGAGAATGGCGGACTTGCGGAAGGCGGAAAAAGCCCCCGAGAGGGTGTAGATGGTGTTGGTCTCGCTGGCGTAGTTGCGCCCGGCCAGGAACGCCTGGGCGTACTCCATAAATTCCAACCGCCGCAGGAGCAGGCCGGGGCCCTTGTACTCCTCCACCTTCTCGGGGTCTGTCAAAATACTGCCGGTGACGCAGTTGCAGGACAGATCGGACTCGAACAGCTCCACCAGATTGGTCAGGGCGTGGGGCTCCAACAGGCCGTCGGAGTCGATGTGGACGATGTATTTGCCCTCGGAGTTGTAGAGGGCCAGGTTCAGCGCCCGGGACTTGCCCTGCTGGGCGTTGAGCCACTGCATATGCAGTTCCGGGAACAGGTCCTGGCACCGGGTGTAGACCTCAAAGGAGTTGTCCCGGCTCAGGTTGTTCACCAGAAAGATGCGGATGGACTTGTTGGGGTAGGTGCTGTCGTTGATGGAGCGCAGACAGGCCTCCAGCGTCTCGGCCGAGTTGTAGACCGGGACGATGATGGAGATCTCGGGGTATATAGTGGGCTTGTCCTTTTTGTCGTACTCCCGGCGGCGCTTGAGCAGGATGAAAAAACTGCCCAGGGAGGGGAGGATCTCCATCACCATGGGAATGGCGATCCAGGCGGCCCAGAAGATGAAGGAGTTGAAGAACCTATTCAGAAACATCCCCATCTCCATACTTGAAACTCCCCACTTTCATGCTGACGATCTGCGGTTTGGTGAACACATAGAAATAGAGGAGGACGGACAACCCGTAGAAGATGAACCGGCCCACCAGGCTGTGGGCGATGTAGTAGGTCTGGGGCCCTCCGAAGTAGATGATTTCACAGATGACGATGACGCGCAGGACGTTGGCCAGGATGATGCCCGCCGTGCCCAGGAGGGCCAGCACCACCCGCTGGTTGCGGGTGTACACCCGGAAGAAGCAGAGCAGGGAGAGGTAGGCCATGATCTCGATGATGCCCGAGCACTCAAAGTCGATCTGGAGGGTCATGGCGCCGCCGGCGGCCTGGATGAACAGGACGCTGTATCGGAAATAGGCGGCGAAGGTGTGGGTCAGCGAGCCGAACAGGCCGGCCACGGCGGCCACCATCTGGCCCAGGGGCCGGGTGAGCACGGGCTGGACCAGGAGCATCAGGAAGATGAACAGCCCCCCGCTGCCCAGCACGAAGTGCCAGAAGTTCAGCTCCGCCCGGTCCATCACCCGCAGGAGATACCACCACACCACCGCCAGGACGGCGCAGACGATGAGCCTGGCGATCATTTCTCCCCGCCTTCGTCCGCGCCGTCCCGCTCAGCCCTGCGGCGGGCCTGGCGGCGGCGGAGCTCCGCCGCGCCCATGGGGGCGGCCACCGCCCCGGCGGCCAGCAGGGCCAGGAGTACGGGCCCGGTGGAGGTGCCGGCGGTGCGGATCCACTGGGGGCCGATGCGGCCAAAGTGGGCGTCGATGGAGCGGAAGTTGTCGGCGTCGTCGCCGATGTAGGCGGCCACCTTCTCCAGGTCCAGGCAGAACTCCATCTCGTCCTTCACGCCGTTGACGGTGATCTTCATGGTGCCAAAGGCGTTTTCGATGAGGGCGGCGGCGTCCGCGTCGTGCCAGACGCCGTCCTCATCCGTGTGGCCGAACTGCTTGATGGGGTCGGTGCGGGTGTCAAAGATGTAGAAGGTGTAGGTGCCGTTGTCCAGGGAGTGGCCCTCGTTGAGCGTCTCGTAGAAGTCGGCCACGCCGCCGCTGGCGTCGATGGCCAGGATGCGGGGGTAGAAGTTGCCCAGGCGGGGGTACTCCTTGAAGTCGTAGGCGTCATCGTTTTCAGGGTCGCCGTTGCCGTTGAAGACGATGTCGATGGCGGCCAGGTACTCGCTGCCCCGCTCGGCCAGGTGGTCGGGGTGCTGGGTGGAGACGTGGCCGTAGAGCCAGCCGTCGTCGCTCCACAGCGCGCCCTCGCCGTCGGGGACGTGGAAGGGGTTGCCGGGGGTGTCGTACTCGATGATCTCGTGGGGGTAGCCCACCCAGTCGTCATACTTGCCGTCGATGACCACGTTCTGGCCGAAGGGGTCCACCCCCTGGCCGCCCTGGAGATCGGTGACGCCGGTGATGGCGGGCTCGGCCAGGTAGTAGCCAAAGCTGAAGGACTCCACATACTCGGGCAGGGCGGAGGCGGGGATGGCGATCTCCCACATATGGGGGGCCTCGTTGTAGTTGACGTTGTTGGCGGCGGCCATGGCGCCGTCGATACCCGCCACGGCGGGCACGTCCTTGGGATCCTCCACCGGCTGGATGAGCAGGCGGCGGCCCAGGTCGGTGAGGAACTCAAACTGGCCGTTGCTGTTGGGGCCGGAGGCCACGATGCCCCGCCAGTCGCCGCTCCGGGCCCAGCCCTGGTCCACGCCGTACTCCACAAAGTAGAGGTAGATGTACGCCCCGTCCCAGACGATGGAGAACTGGTCCACGTCCTCGCCGTCATGGAAGTCGTCGATGTCGTAGCGGGGCAGGGCGGCCCAGTCCTGGAACTGGCCGTCGATGACGATGCCGTTGTAGACGGCCTCCTCCTGGGAGGAGGCGGCGTCCATGGGGAAGCGGGCCTCGTTGCTGACAAAGGCAAAGGCCTCGTCGGGCAGCAGGGCGTTGGGCACAAAGGCCTCCGCGCGGCGCTTGCCGCCAGAAGTGTAGGTGCGGACCTCCACGCCGCCGTCCCACACGGCGTCGCCGTGCTTGCTGTCCTTCAGGCAGGTGGGGTCGTCGTTGTAGAAGGCAAAGCTGACCGCGGCGCTCCAGTAGTCCCGGTCGGGGGGCGCCACCGCGTACAGGGCAAGGTTGCTCCAGGTGTCGTCGTTGAGCTCAAAGTAGAGGTAACAGCCCTCGTCCACCTGGACCGCGCCCACGCGGCCGCCCCAGCCGTTGTCCCGCACGTCCTCCCCGGCCCAGTCGATGGCAAAGCCGGCGGCCTCGGCGGCCTCCTCGTCCTCGTCCTTGTTCTCATCGGCCTCATCGGCGGGGGAGGCGGCCACGGGGGCGGTCCCGGGCCGGGAGATGGGGCTGGTGACGGGCCGCGCGGGCTCGCCGTCCTCCCCGGCGGGCTCGCCGTCAGCGGGGGCCTGCGCGTCGGTGGGCTCGTCGGCGGGGGTCTCCTCGTCGGGCTCCGCAACGGAGGGCTCGTCGGCGGGAGACTGCTCGTCCTCGTCCTCGGCGGGCGCGTCCGCGGGGGTCTGCGCGTTGGCATCCTCGGCGGGCTCCTCGGCGGGGGCCTCGTCGGCGGGGGCTTCCTCGTCCGGCCCGTCGGCGGGCTCGTCGTTGTCCCCGGTGGGGGCCTCGGCGGGCGTGTCGGCAGGGGCCGCCTCAACGGGCCCTTCGTTGGGGACCTCGGCAGGGGTCTCGTCCGGCGCCGGGGCGGGGGCCTCCTCCCGAACGGGCGCTTCCTCCTGGGTGGAGGCATCCACCGCCGGGGCGGCGGGGGCGTCGCCCTCGTCCGGGGCGGCCAGGATGGGCAGGGCGGTCAGGCCCGCCAGCATGGCCAGGCACAGCGCCCAGGCGAGAAGTTTGCGGATACCGTTGCTGTTTTTCATCACAAAGCCTCCTGTTTCGGGCAAAGACGCCCGCCTGCGAGAATCAAAATACCCGGTGTCGTTTCAAAAGACCCAGCGGCGCTGGATCTGAAAGCTGAGGAGAAAGAGGCACAGGTCCACCGCGACCTTCCAAAGGAGCAGGGGCCCGGGCAGATAGTGGCCGCACAGGGTGACCAGCGCGGCGCTGAACCCGGCCTGGATCACGCACAACAGCGCGTACCGGGGCCCGCTGCGGGAGGCGCCCTTCT
Organism: uncultured Oscillospiraceae bacterium; assembly: GCA_947627325.1. Taxonomy (GTDB): domain Bacteria; phylum Bacillota; class Clostridia; order Oscillospirales; family Oscillospiraceae; genus MGBC124762. The sequence continues at coordinate 238,140 of CANQVO010000003.1, forward strand.
GGCTCTTGAACACCGCCTTGCGGTTGATGAGGTAGTTCACCGCCGCGGAGATGGCCCGGGCCAGCAGGGTGCAGACCAGGACGGTCCACTCCCCAAAGAGGTCGGGGGCGAAGAGGCGGACGAACAGGGCGAAGAAGGCGATGTCCACCACAAAGCCCACCGCCGAGGCGGCGCAGAACTTCAACAGCAGGGCGTAGATGCGAAAGGAGTCCAGCAGGGGGTTGAAGTGGGAGGACTTGTTGCCCTCTAAGTACAGGGTCTGGATGGCGACCTCGTGGATGGGCACCTGGGCGGCGCGGGTCTCCAGGAGCATATTCGTCTCGTACTCGAACCGCTCCCCGGGGACGTCCAGCAGGTGGGACATGAACGCCGCGGGGATGGCCCGCAGGCCGGTTTGGGTGTCGGTGACCCGCACGCCGCAGAGAAAGCCCATAAAGCTCCGGGTGATGCGGTTGCCCAGCATACTGCGGGCGGGGACGTTGGACTGGGCGAAGTCCCGACAGCCCAGGATCAGGGACTGGGGGTGGGCCCGCAGGGCGTCGGCGCACAGGGCGATGTCCCGGGGGGTGTGCTGGCCGTCGGCGTCGGCGGTGACGCAGCCGATGGCGCCGGGAAAGTGGGTCAGGCAGTGGTTGAAGCCGGTCTTGAGCCCCCGGCCCTTGCCCAGGTTCCGGGCGTGACGGACCACCTGACAGCCCATGGCCCGGGCCCGGTCGAAGATCTCCCCGCAGCGGTCCTCGCTCCCGTCGTCCACTAGCACGATGGGGTCGGACCAGCTGTCCCGCAGAGCGTCCAACAGCTCCAACAGCCGCTCGTCCGGGTTGAGGGCGGGGATGAGGAGGATGACCTGGCCGGCGGCGTCTTCTCGCGTCAAGAGCGGTCCTCTCCCTTCACTGTTTGCCTAAAAAGGGCGCAGTAACACCCATACATACGTGTACATTATATACAAAGGCGCGGGAAAAAGCAAGGCCCGGGAGACATTTTTCTGCCGGGGGGCAAAATCGTGAAAAAACCCCTACCTTTTTTCCCGGATGTATGATACAATACCTCTCGGATTTTTTCCGGCCCTGTTTGGAAAGAGAGAGGGGATCTTCTATGGACCTGAAAGAGTGCTACGCGCGGCTGGAGGGGGACTATGCGGGCGTGATGGGCCGTCTGCGCCAGGAGGAGCGGGTGGCCAAGTTCCTGCGGCTGTTCCCCCAGGACGAGAACTTCGCCCTGCTGACCCAGGCGCTGGAGGGGCAGGACTGGCCCCTGGCCTTCCGGGCGGTCCACTCCATCAAGGGGGTGGCCCTGACCCTGGGGCTGACCCGGCTGGCCAACTCCAGCGGCCAACTCACCGAGGTCCTGCGCCCCGGCGCGCCCACCCAGGACCCCTGGCCCCTCTACCGGGCGATCCAAGAGGACTACAACAAGACGGTGGCCGCTATCGGCGGGCTGGACAACGGTTAAAGGCGGAGGTCGAACATGGAAAAGCAGACAGAGAAAACGGGAAGACGGGGCGTGGTCCTGGTGGTGGACGACAACGCCCTGAACCGGGCGCTGTTGACCGACATTCTGGATCCGGACTACACGGTGCTGGAGGCCGCCACCGGGCGGGAGGCCCTGGGCATCCTCACCGCCCGCTGGACGGATATCTCCCTGATCCTGCTGGACGTGATCATGCCGGAGATAGACGGCTTTGAGCTCCTCAGCGTGATGAACCAGCGCAACTGGCTGGACGCCGTGCCGGTGATCATGCTGTCGGCGGACGGCTCGCCGGGGTATATCGAGCGGGCCTACGACCTGGGCGCCACCGACTATATCACCCGCCCCTTCGACGAGCGGACCGTCCGCCACCGGGTGGAGAACACCATCAACCTCTACGCCAAGCAGAAGGTGATGGAGGACATGGTCACCGAGCAGATCATGGAGAAGGAGCGCAGTAACTTCCAGATGGTGGAGATCCTCAGCAACGTGGTGGAGTTCCGCAACGGCGAGAGCGGCCTGCACGTGCGCCACGTGCGGGCCATCACCGACGTTCTGCTCCACTGCCTGCGCCGCCGGTGCCCCCAGTACGGCCTGACCACCGCCAAGATCGCCGTCATCACCAACGCCTCCGCCCTCCACGACATCGGCAAGATCTCCATCGACGAGAAGATCCTCAACAAGCCCTCCCGCCTCACCCCGGAGGAGTTTGAGATCATGAAGACCCACACCGTCACCGGCGCGCGGATGCTGGAGGAGACCCCCCAGCAGGACGCCGACAACGACTCCTTCCTCCATGTGGCCCACGACATCTGCCGCTGGCACCACGAGCGGTACGACGGCCGGGGCTATCCCGACGGCCTGGTGGGGGAGGAGATCCCCATCGCCGCCCAGGTGGTGGCCCTGGCCGACGTGTACGACGCCCTCACCGCCACCCGGGTCTACAAGCCCGCCTACCCCCCCGACCAGGCGCTGCAGATGATCTTAAACGGCGAGTGCGGGACCTTCAACCCCGTGCTGTTGGAGTGTCTGAAGGAGTGCGCCCACCGGCTCAAGCGGGAGCTGGATCTGAACCTCTCCAGCTCCATGAGCGCCATGGAGATCCGCCGGGTCACCAGCGAGCTGTTGTCCCACGGCGAGCTCAGCACCGCCGGCCGGACCCTGAACCTGCTGGAGCAGGAGCGGAGCAAGGCCCAGTTCTACGCCGACACGACCCAGGATATCTTCTTTGAGTACGACCGGGAGAGCCACCAGCTGACCACCTCGGCGGCGGGGGAGCGGCTCCTGGGCATCAAACCCCCCGTCACCCACCCGGACACCGACCCACAGATCCTGGCCCTGGGGGCGGGGCTTTGGGACGAACTGCGGGAGCAGTTGAAAGAGGCCACCTACCTGGACCCCGACGTTCAGGCCGAGTGCACCCTGACCCTCTCCGGCCAACCCCGGCGCTGTCGGGTCGACCTGCGCGCCCTCTGGGGCGGGGAGGACCTGCCGGACTATGTCCGGGTGGTGGGGAAACTTACGCTGTTAGAGGACTGAAGCTGATGAAACTCTCCTGGAAGACCTGCCTGCGGGCGGGCGTCACCGTCTTCGCGCTGTTTCTGTGCGTCCACTACTGGCCCACCCTCTCCGGCCTGCTGGCCCTGGGGCTCCAGGCGGCCCGGCCCGTCCTCCTGGGTTGTGCCGCGGCCTTTGTGCTCAACATCCCCATGCGGGCCTATGAGCGGCACTACTTTCCCAAGAGCGACCGCCCTCTGGTCCAAAAGAGCCGGCGGCCGGTGTGCCTGCTGCTGGCCTTTTTGAGCGTGGCGGCGGTGCTGGTGCTGCTACTGCGGCTGGTGGTGCCGGAGCTGGTGTCCTGCGTCACCCTGCTGGTGTCCCGGCTCCCCGGGGTGCTGGAAGAGGTGGTGGCCTGGCTGACGACCCGGGCCAGCTGGCTTTCCCCGGAGGTGGTGGACTACCTCAACGGTCTGGACTGGCAGCAGCTCATCGGACGGGTGGGCGGCATGGCCCTCAGCGGCTTTGGGAGCGTGGCCAACCTGGCGGCCAACTTTGTGACCTCGGTGCTGTCCGGCGCCGTCACCACCCTCTTGGTGCTCATCTTCGCCATCTACGTCCTGCTGGGCAAGGAGCGGCTGGGCCGGCAGATCAAGACCCTGGGTCGGCGGTATCTGAAGCGGGAGTGGTGGAGCGGCCTGCGCCACGTGACCGCCGTGGTCCAGGACAGCTTTCACGACTACATCGTCGGCCAGTGTACCGAGGCGGTGATTTTGGGCTGTCTGTGCGCGGCGGGGATGCTCCTCTTCCGCTTCCCCTACGCCGCCGTGGTGGGCGCCACCGTGGGCCTCACCGCCCTCATCCCGGTGGCGGGGGCCTACATCGGCGGGGCGGTGGGCTTTTTGCTCATCCTCACCGTCTCCCCCATCCGGGCCCTGCTGTTTGTGCTCTACCTGGTCATCCTCCAGCAGTTGGAGAACAACATCATCTACCCCAAGGTGGTGGGCACCTCCCTGGGCCTGCCCGGGATCTGGGTGCTGTGCGCCGTCATCGTGGGCGGCGGCGTGCTGGGCATCCCGGGGATGATCCTGGGCGTGCCCCTGGCCGCCGCGGCTTACCGCCTCATCAAAGAGGACGTGGCCCGGGGCAAACGGACCCGCCCCCTCCTCCCCGACGACGAGGACTGAACGGAGAAACAAAACGACCTGCCGCCTGGCAGGTCGTTTTTTTACGCGTATAAGGCCCGAGGTCATGTCCGGCGGGGGAGGCGGGCGATGAGGGCGGGGCCGTTTTGCTTCAGCCACTGGTGGTGGGTCTGGTAGTCGGGCATGACGCGGAGGAGGAGCTGGTAGAACCGGGGGGAGTGGTCCATCACCTTGCGGTGGCACAGCTCGTGGACCACCACGCTGTCCAGCACCGCCGGGGGCGCCAGCATCAAAAGGCAGTTGAAGGAGAGGTTCCCCTGGGCCGAACAGCTGCCCCACCGGGCCCGCTGGCGGCGGATGGTGATCTTGCCGTAGTCCACCCCCACCAGGGGGGCGTAAAAGGCCACCCGCTGGGGGAGGTATGCCCGGGCCCGGGCGGCCAGGTCGTCCAGCTCCTCCGGGGTGAGGGGGACCACCGCCGCCAGCTCCGCCTGCCGCCGCGCCTCCCGGGCGAGGGCCTTTTGGAGCCAGACCTGGTGGCTGGCGATAAAACGGTCGATCTCCTCCCGGCTGACCCACCGGGGGGCCCGGACGAGAACGCCCCCGTCCTTGAGTTCCATGGACAGGGTCTTGCGCCGGGAGCGGAGGATCTGAATGTCCATCTCAGCCCTCCCCGCCCCGGATGAGGGCCAGCTTTTGGGCCCGGGGGAGGGCCTTGATGGCCGCCTCCCGCCGCAGGGCCTGGGACCTGTCCGCCGCGGGCTCCTGATACACAAGCGCCACCGGCAGCCGGGCCCGGGTGTACTTGGCCCCCCGCCCAGCGCTGTGGGCCGCTAGCCGCCGATTAAGGTCGTTGGTACAGCCGGTGTACAGCGTGCCGTCCCCACAGCGGAGGATGTAGACCACGTAACCGCTCACGACTCGTTGACCAGCTTTCCCGTCATGTGGTCCACCGTCAGCTCCAGCATCCGCACCCGGTGGAAGTCCCGCTCCAACTCCCGGTCCACCCCCTCCGTCGTGGGGTAGTATTTGAGTCCCAGGAGCCGGAGCACCTCCCGAGCCCGCCGGGGGTCCTCCACCGCCCTGACCCGGCCAAAGAGGACGACGCTCTTGATGTTCAGCGCCCACTCCCCCTCCCGGCGGAAGCCCTGGTCCATCACGCAGAAGCAGGCCCGCTCGTCGGCGGCCAGGGCGTCCAGCTTGTGGCCCTCCTGGGCGCAGTGGAAGTAGAGCTTGCCGTCCAGGTAGAGGAAGTCCATGGGGAAGGCGTAGGGGTAGCCGTCCTCCCCGTGGACGGCCAGCACCCCCCGGGGCGCCTCCCGGAGCACCTGGTCGCACTCCCCCCGAGAGAGCCCCTGCTTAAAACGGCGCATAGGTCGGAACATCGCGATCCCTCCTGTGTCGGTCACCACGGTAAAGCCAAACGATAAAAAGAGCCGACGCGCGGCCACGGAGGATCCCAGCCGCGATCAACTCTCCCAAAAGTATATCCGCCCGCCCGCCAAATGTCAAGGCCGGCCTCCTTGTCACAAGTCCGACACGTCCGCCTGTTCGTTTTCCTGACAGAGTTGGCGCAGGACCCCGTCGGAGAGGAGGTAGCCCTCGCCGTAGAGGGTGGCCCGGCCGTTCTCCGCCAGCACGTAGCTGCCGTCGGGGAGCGCCAGAAAGGGGTGGCCCGCGCTGTCGGGGTAGGTGACGTCCTCGTAGAGGCGCCGGCCGTCCAGCCAGTTGTCCCGGGTCATCTGGTAGTGGGGCAGGATGTTGAGCCCCGTCAGCCCCAGGCCGGGGAGCCAGCGGACGTACCGGGGGTCGGACGCCTCCCCGGGCAGCTCCGGCTGGGCGTAGACCCGCCCGGCGGCGTTCATGGTCCCGGCGCTGACGCCGATGAGAACGCCCCGGTGGCCCGCCAGCTTTTCCCGGAGACCGATACGATGGAAAAAGGCGTTCTGGGTGGGCACGTGGCCGCCGCCCAGAAGGATCACGTCGTAGTCGCCCGGATGGACCGCCCCGGCCCGGTCGTCCCACAGGTCCACGCCGCGGCAGGGCAGACCGCTCCGGGCCAGCGCCCCGGCGAAAAACGCCGCCATCTGGTCGTTGCCCTCGTGGGCCTCCGGCGCCGCGGCGACGATGAGGCACCGGGCCCGCCCCGGCCAGCGGGCGGCCAGGTTCTCCACAAAGCCGTTCATGGCGTCCAGCCCGTCCACCGCGCGGCTGCCGTCCAGCGGCCCGGTGGGACTGCTGGTCAAAAACAGGGTCATGGAACTACCTTCTTTCCTTGGCTCGGGCAAAGTCATAGGCGGCCCGGCACCAGCCCAGCAGCTCGTCGTCCAGCTGGGCCGGGTCGGAGAGGATGATGTGGTGGGTCCAGCGGCCGGGGTAGGGCTCCACGGCCACCGCCACCCGGGGGGAGTCCAGCCGCGCCCCCAGCCCCAGGGTGAGGATAAGGAACACCGCCGGACAGCCGCGCATCCGCCGCAGGGAGACGAAGGCGAAGCCATAGCGGGCCCGAAAGGTGATTTGAGTTTTGGCGACCTTGACGGTCACGCCCGGAAAGGCCACTAAGTGTGCGCGCAGGGCGTCGTAGAGGGGCAGGGCGCCGGGCATGGCGTTAAAAAACAGCAGCTCGTCCTGGGTCATTTTGCCGCCTCCACCGACCAGGCGAAGTTCTCCCGCCTCAGCCGGTCGCCCACGTCCACGCCGCCGGGGAGCAGGAACAGCGCCACGGTGTTCTCCACCCCGGCGTCGCTGACCAGCTCGGCGTAGTCGCCGTTGACGGCGGTGACGGTGTAGTAGACAGCGCCCATGTCACACCACTAGCCCGTCCAGGAAGTCCCTGGCGGCCCGCAGATCCGCCTCGTTGGGCCGACCCTTGGCGACGCCGCCCACCAGCTTGAAGGGGCCGAAGGTGTCGTAGCCCTTGCAGAAGAATTGGCCCAGCACCTGGGGCGCTCTGTCGGCGATGGCGGCGCGGATGGCGGCGGAGTTCTTGGCCGAGGGCGCGCCGCCGGTGAAGACGAAGAAGGTCCTGCCGCCCGCGGGGAAGTGCCGCCGGGCAAAGTCCAGCACGCTCTGATGGAATTTGCCGAAGTAAATGCCGGAGGCGAAGCCGATCACGTCATAGCGCGCCGGGTCGAAGTCCCCGCCGCCCACAACGTCAAAGAGCTCCACATCCTCCCGCCCCTCCGCCATGGCCTCCAGAACTTTCGCCGTGTTGCCATGGTGCCGGGAGTAATAACAAACCGCGATCTTCATAAACCCCTCCTCCTTCCAGCCCTCCCAGGCATAGCTCCATCTTACCCCCCACGCAGCCAAATGTCAAATCGCGCCCGCCGCCGCGGGGGACGCGACGGGTCAGTTTGTTCGACCCCGATACATGGTGTGGGAATTTCAACCCCCGCGCCCCGTGAGGGGCGCGACAGCTGGACGCCATGCCGCTTGGTGTCGGCATCCAATTTCAACCCCCGCACCCCATGCGGGGCGCGACCAAGAAGATCGACGAGTTCACGCCCAAGAACCGGATTTCAACCCGCGCGCCCCGTGGGGGGCGCGACGTGATATATGCCAGATTTTCATCTCATGCGCAAAAGATTTCAACCCACGCGCCCCGTGGGGGGCGCGACCCGCCGCCGGCCGCTTTGCCCTGCGTACTATGATATTTCAACCCACGCGCCCCGTGGGGGGCGCGACTTTAAGGGGGGGTGTGGGAACTATTTCTGCACAATTTCAACCCA
>CANQVO010000004.1 GCA_947627325.1 uncultured Oscillospiraceae bacterium
TTGCCCGAACCGGGCAAAGGTCGCGCCTGCCCGGCGCGGGGGCCAAACCCATTTTCTTTTTCTTTGCGAAGAAAAAGAAAACGGTTTTGGATGCCAAAAGAAAAAGAAGGGGCTAGTATTGTTGGCCGCCGTTTCTATTGCTCGGCGGCCCGGATGGACAGGATTGGTAGTGGAAGATGCCGCCACTGGGCGGCACGATGTGGTTCGCAGATATGCGTGACGTTTCTACCATGAGCGCCGCGGCCGCCTCTGGCGTATAGGACTAGAGGGCCGCTTCCCTTGCCCTTCGCCGTTTACCACTCACCCCACCCTTCGAGTTACAAAAAACGAACTCTCCCAGCCCAACAAGGCCGGGAGAGTTTTTGTCTGGTTGAAACGATAAAGGGAGAGATTAAAAACCGCCTCCCAGTCCTGGTTGGCAGAGGCGGCCGCGGCGGTGGCAATAGGAGAACTACTTGATTCCCGGTGCGGCGTCGTGCCGCCCAGTGGCGGCATCTTCCACTACCGATCCAGTCCTTCCGGGCCGCCGAGCAATAGAAACGGGGGCCAACAGTAATAAGCCCCATCTTTTCTCTTTGGAGTCCAGGACCGTTTCTCTTTTCTCCGCAGAGAAAAGAGAAATGGTCCTGGCCCCCGCGCCGGGAGGCGCACGTCCCCTGCCCACGTTGGGCAAGCAACTAACCCCCCGTTCGGGAGGACGGACTTCGCCTATCGTAGGCGCAAAATCCCCCCGTCGAGCGGCAAAACCTCACCTGTCAGGAACAAAAGGGGCGCCCCTCACCCCTGGGGGTCGGGGTCCTCCCGCGGCGGGGCGGTCTTGGCATAGTCCTCCACCAGCCGCGTCCCCCAGCGCAGGGCGTCCTCCCCCTTCTTCAGCCGGAGGGCCAGATAGGGCTTCTCCCCGGCGGCGAAGACCACCCGGCCCTGGTACTTCTCCCCGGCGCACAGGCGGCTGACCCGCTCCAACTCGAAGTGGTCCAGGAGAAAGTTTAATGTGGAGCCCTTCTGGATGATCTCGCTGATGCCGTTCTGGGCGGCCAGGGCCCGCATGAGGGCCACGGCGATGAGGTTGTTCACCTGCCGGGGCGGGTCGCCGTAGCGGTCGATGAGCTCATCGGTGAGGTCGTCGGCCTCCTCCTCGCTGCGGATGGCGGCGATGCGGCGGTAGAGGTCCATGCGCTGTTCCGCCTGGGGGACATAGCGGTCGGGGATGGCGGCGGTAACGGTGAGGTCGGCGGCGCACTCGGCGGGCTTGGGGATGGGCTTGCCCTGCTCCTCCAGCACCGCCTCCTCCAGGAGCTGTAAATACATATCGTACCCCACGCTGAGCATAAAGCCCGACTGCTCCGGCCCCAGCAGGTTCCCCGCCCCCCGGATCTCCAGGTCCCGCATGGCGATCTTGAACCCCGAGCCGAACTCGGCGAACTCCCGGATGGTGGACAGCCGCTTGGCGGCCACCTCGGAGAGGACCTTGCCCTGCTGGTAGGTGAAGTAGGCCACCGCCCGGCGGAAGGACCGGCCCACCCGGCCCCGGATCTGGTGGAGCTGGGCCAGACCCATCTGGTCGGCGTTGTCGATGATGAGGGTGTTGACATTGGGGATGTCGATGCCCGTCTCAATGATGGTGGTGCACACCAGCACGTCGATATTCCCCTGGGACATATCGGTCATGGTGGCGTTGATCTCCTCCTGGGTCATCCGCCCGTGGGCCACGGCGATGGAGATGTTCTCCCCCAGCACCTCCTGAAGCCGCCGGACGGTGAGGTCGATGGTCTCGATGCGGTTGTGGAGGTAGTAGACCTGGCCGCCCCGCTCCACCTCCCGGCGGATGGCCCCCGCCACCACGCCCCAGTCGTGCTCCAGCACGTAGGTCTGCACCGGCTGGCGGTCGGAGGGGGGTTCTTCCAGGGTGGACATATCCCGGATGCCGGACAGGGCCATGTTCAGCGTCCGGGGGATGGGGGTGGCGGAGAGGGTGAGCACGTCCACCTGGCGGCTGAGCTCCTTCAGCTTCTCCTTGTGGGTGACGCCGAAGCGCTGTTCCTCGTCCACCACCAGCAGGCCCAGGTCCTTGAACGCCACGTCCTTTTGCAGCAATCGGTGGGTCCCCACCAGCAGGTCGATCCGCCCGTCCTTGAGGTTTTGCAGGATGTTCTTCACCTGGGCGGGGGTGTTGAAGCGGGAGAGGCACTCGATGGTCACCGGGTAGCGCACGAACCGGGCCTTGGCGGTGAGGAAGTGCTGGCGGGCCAGGACGGTGGTGGGCACCAGGATGGCGGCCTGCTTGCCGTCCAGGACGCACTTCATGATGGCCCGGAAGGCCACCTCCGTCTTGCCGTAGCCCACGTCGCCGCAGAGCAGGCGGTCCATGGGCCGGGGCCGCTCCATGTCCCGCTTGATCTCCGCCACACAGCGAAGCTGGTCCTCCGTCTCGGTGTACTCGAACTGGTCTTCAAACTCCTTTTGCCAGGGGGAGTCCGGGGAAAAGGCGTAGCCGGGCAGGCGCTGGCGCTGGGCGTACAGCTGGACCAGGCCCTTTGCCAGATCCCGCACCGCCGCCTTGGCCTTGCTCCGGGCCCGCTCCCAGTCCCCGCCCCCCAGGCGGGACAGCCGCCGCTCCTGGCCCTCTCCCCCGCCGATGTACTTGCTCACCAGGTCCAGCTGGGTGATGGGCACGTAGAGCACGTCCGCCCCGGCGTAGGCGATCTTCATATACTCCTTCTCCACCCCGTCCACGTTCATCCGGGTCAGCTCCGCGAAGCGGCCGATGCCGTACTGGGCGTGGACCACCAGATCCCCGGGGGACAGGTCGTTGTAGGAGGCCAGCTTCTGGCGGTTGGAGCGGTCCTTGGCGTAGCGGCGGCGCTTTTTCACCGGGGCGGCGGCCCCCTGGGTGAAGACGGCGCATTTTAAGGCCGGGTACTCAAACCCGGCGGTGAGGCCCCCCACGGCGATGACGCTCTTGCCCGGGGCGGGCAGGTCGTGGAGGGAGAAGTCCACCGCCGCGCGGACCTTCCGCTCCCGCAACAGCTCCTGGAGGTTCAGGGCCCGTGTCTCGCTGGCCACCAGCACCACCACCGCGCAGCCCTCCCGCTGGTAGTGCTCCAGGTCGTTCACCGCCGCGTCCAGGCTGGCGCCGAAGGAGGGCAGCTGCTTGGCCATGATGGAGAGCATCGTCCGGGGCGGGCGGGGGTAGCTGGCGGTGTTGAAGGCGTCCAGGTAGATCACCGGCCAGTCGGCCAGGCGGTCCCCCAACTCGTCCAGCGTGCGGGCGTAGGCGCCCTTGCCGTCCCGGACCAGCTCCTTCTCCGCCAGGATCTTCACGTCCTCGCCCAGCTGCCAGAGGTAGCTCCTGGCCCGCTCCCGCAGGCGGGCGTTTTCCGAGAGGAAAACCACCGCGTCCGGGGGCAGGTAGTCCGCCGCCGTGGCCAGCTCCGGGTAGAGCCGGGGCAGGTCCCGGTCGCCCCCCAGGGCCTCCGGGTCGGCGGACAGGCCGGGCAGGGCCTCGGCGCAGGGCAGGACCTCCGCCCGGTCCAGGCTCTCTGTCCGCCGCTGGGTCATGGGGTCAAACAGGCCCATGGAGTCGATCTCCGTGTCCCAGTACTCCACCCGCACCGGCCGGTCGTAGGCCGGGGAGAAGAAGTCCAGGATGCCGCCCCGCTGGGCGAACTGGCCCACCCCCTCCACCTGGTCGCACCGGGTGTAGCCGCACCGGGCCAGGCCCGCCGCCGCCTCCTCCAGGGGGATGGGGGCCTTGGGGTCCAGGGTGAAGGCCGCCCGCGCCAAAAGGTCGGGGGGCAGGGTGCGCTGGAGCAGGGCCTCCACCGTGGCCACCACCGCCGGGGCCGCCCCGGCCAGCATCCGGGCGAAGGCGGCCAGCCGCCGGTGCTCCCCCTGGCGGGAGCCGCTGGCCCCGTCGTAGAAGTTGAAGTCCCGGGCGGAGAGGCGGATCACCGGCTCGGCCAGCAGGGCCTCCAGGTCCCGCTCCAGCCGGTCCCCCTCCTCCTCGTCGGCGCAGACCAGCACCACGGGCCGCCCGGTGGCCTGGCGCACGCAGGCGGCGAAGTGGGCCCGGTGGACCGGGCTCAGCCCCGACAGGGCCACCGGGCACCGGCCGTTGTCGATGGCGGCCAGGGTCTTTTGAAATTCCGGCAGGGGATCCATCATCCGGCACAGCTTTTTCACCGGGCTTACCCTCCTTTCCCTCGGGGTCCTTTTTGGCTAATAGCCGTTAGGCTAACGGCTATTAGCCCCGGTTCACCTGCTCCTGGGCCCGCTCCACGCCCCGCTCCAGGATGAGGGGGATGGCCTTGGCGGCCCGCTGGACGGCGGCCTGGATGGCCTTGGCGTCCTCCCCCTGGGGCTTGGCCAGGACCCAGTCGGCCAGGTCGTAGTCGGGGTGGGGCTTGCCCCCTACCCCCACCCGGAGGCGGGGGTAGTTCTCCCCGCCCAGGTGCTGGGCGATGCTCTTCAGGCCGTTGTGCCCCCCGGCGGAGCCCTGGGCCCGGAGGCGGAGCTTGCCGGGGGGCAGGGCCACGTCGTCGCAGACCACCAGCACCCGCTCGGGGGGGATCTGGTAGAACCGGGCGGCCTCCCCGGCGGCCTGGCCGGAGAGGTTCATATAGGTGACCGGCTTCATCAGCATGGCCCTGGCCCCGCCCACCTGGCACACGTGGGTCAGGGCCCGGAACTTGAGCCGCTGGATGGGCACGTCCAGGTCCTCGGCCAGGGCGTCGGCCACGTCCCAGGCCACGTTGTGCCGGGTGTGCTCGTACCGCTCGCCGGGGTTGCCCAGGAAGACCAACAGCCACTCCACCCCCGTCTGTTTCCTGCCAAAGCCGAACATGGAAGCTCCCTCCTTCGGGGCGCGTTTTCAAAACTTCGCCGTAACGCCTAACGCCCCACACCGCCCAAATGGGGGGTGTGGGGTGTTGATGTATCTCGCTTTATGGGGACGCCGGGCCCGCTCGCCCGGGCGGGGCGGGCGCTCAGATAAAGAGCTTGGACACGGAGACCTCCTGGTAGATGCGGTCGATGGCCTCGGCCAACATGGAGGCCACGGAGAGGTACTTGATCTTCTCGCACCGGGCGGCCGCCTCGCTGGGGGGCACGGTGTCCAGGAACATGGCCTCTTTGATGGCGCTCTTTTCGATCCGCTCCACCGCCGGGCCGGAGAGGACGCCGTGGGAGGCGCAGGCGTAGACCTCCGTGGCCCCGCCGATCTCCACCAGGGCCTGGGCGGCGTTGCACAGGGAGCCGCCGGTGTCCACCATGTCGTCAAAGAGGATGACCCGCTGGCCCTTCACGTCGCCGATGATGTTCATCACCTCGCAGGAGTTGGCCTTGGGCCGGCGCTTGTCCACGATGGCAAGGCCCATGCCCAGCTTCTGGGCGAACGCCCGGGCCCGGGAGACGGAGCCCACGTCCGGGGAGACCACGGTGAGGTCGTCGTGGTCGATGCCGAACTTCTCGGTGTAGTACCTCACGAAGACGGGGTTGCCCAGCAGGTTGTCCACGGGGATGTCGAAAAAGCCCTGGATCTGAGCGGCGTGGAGGTCCATGGTGAGCACCCGGTCCGCCCCCGCCCGCATGAGGAGGTTGGCCACCAGCTTGGCGGAGATGGGGTCCCGGGGCTTGGCCTTACGGTCCTGGCGGGCGTAGCCAAAGTAGGGGATCACGGCGGTGACCCGCCCGGCGGAGGCCCGCTTCATGGCGTCGATCATAATCAGCAGTTCCATCAGGTGGTCGTTCACCGGGCTGCAGGTGGACTGGACCAGGAACACGTCGCTGCCCCGGACCGTCTCGTAGATGGAGGCGTAGCTCTCCCCGTCGGAGAAACAGCCCACCTCGGCGTTGCCCAGGGCGATGCCCAGCTTTTTGCAGATGGCCTGGGCCAGGGGCTTGTTGGCGTTGCCTGAAAAGATCTTGATGTCCTTCCCGTGCGCGATCATTCCGCTTCCACTCCTCTATCTAAAAAATGATTTTACTTCTTCACGGCCCCAGGCTACTTCTTCTCCTGCCTGGCCTGGCGCTTTTTGACCCACTGGTTCTTCACCGTCTGCTGGCTCCGGGCGATGGCCAGGGACTGGGAGGGCACGTCCCGGGTGATGGTGGACCCGGCGGCCACATAGGCCCCCTGCCCCACGGTGACCGGCGCCACCAGGTTGGTGTTACAGCCGATAAAGGCCCCCGCGCCGATCTTGGTGCGGAATTTCTTCACCCCGTCGTAGTTCACCGTCACCGTGCCGCAGCCGATGTCACAGCCCTCGCCCACGTCGCAGTCCCCCAGGTAGGCCAGGTGGGAGATCTTGGTCTCCGCCCCGATCACGGCGTTCTTGAGCTCCACGAAGTCCCCCACCCGGACCCGGTCCCCCACCTGGGTGTCCGGCCGGATGTGGACAAAGGGCCCCACCGTGGCGCCCGAGCCGATGGTGCACCGGCGGCACTGGGAGGCGTTGACCACGCTGTCCTCCCCCACCGTCACGTCCTCCAGCACCGTGTTGGGCCCGATCTCGCACCGGGCGCCGACCCACGTCTCCCCCCGGAGGATGGTGCCGGGGAGGATGGCCGTCCCCGCCCCCACCTTCACCTTGGGGCCGATGTAGACGCTCTGGGGGTCCACAAAGCGCACCCCCCGGCGCTGAAGGCGGCGGACGCTCTGGGCCTTGGCGGCGGCGGGCAGGTCGCCCCCCAACTCCGCCCGGGTCACCGCCAGGGTCAGGTCCCCGTACTGGGGCGACCCGGCGGCCAGGGCGGAGAGGAAATCCCCGCCCGCCAGCACCGCGGCGCGGCAGTCCTCGCTCATCTCATACACCCCGGAGGGCGCGCCGCTCCCCGTCTCCCCCCGGCGCAGACGGCCCGCCGCGCCGGAGAGCAAAAACACCGGCTCGGTGACCACAACGACCCGACCCGGCGCGCTTAAAAACGTATGCAGTTCCTCCTGGGCGTTCTCCTCCCCGGTGGTGACAAACACGGTGCCCTGGGGAAAGCACCCCTGGGCCCGCTCCCGGTCGTCCCGGTGGCAGGCCACCAGGAACCGCTCCACCCCGGCCCGGGACAGCGTCTCGGCCAGCCACTCCGCGGCGGGGTCGAACAGGATGGGCTCCAGCATGAGGCAGGGGGCGTCCCCCACCCGGGGCAGAAACACGATGGCGGCGGCAGGACCGCTCTTCTCCATGGGGATGACCTCCTTCAGGGGGGCGTAGTGGGACCGCCGTCACCATACTTCTCCTCCATTATATGGGTTTGGGCGGGAAAAAGCAAGCCTTTTCTATGCGTTCCCCCGGGTTTTTTGCTCTGTACAAAACCGCCTCGCCGTGGTATCATATCTGGGGCGGCCCGGGCCGGTCCGAACGGCCCCCTTTGCCCCGCCCAAAACCGTCCAAGATTTACCAAAGAGAGGGAAAAGACCATGGAATTTTACGCCAACGAGGGGAAGGCCGTGGAGATCGCCGTGGCCGGAAAGCGCTACGCCCGCCACGCCATCGCCACCCACTTTGTGGAGGTGGGGGAGGACTACCTGGAGCTGATCCGGCGCTACGTCCTGCCCGTCTACCAGCCCGGGGACATCCTGTCCTCCAGCGAGAAGGTCATCGCCCTGTGCCAGGGGCGGATCGTCACCGAGGACGACTGCAAGCCCGGCTTTTGGGCCAAGGTCCTGAGCCGGTGCGTCCACCAGACCTCCGCCGGCCCCGGCATGGGCCTGCCCACCAAGATGCAGTTCGCCATCAACCTCTGCGGCCTGCCCAAGGTCATCTGGGCCGCCATCTGCGCCGCCGTGGGCAAGCTTTTTGGCAAAAAGGGCGTGTTCTACGATATGCTGGGCGAGGAGGTCACCGGCCTGGACGGCTTCTACGGCGAGGACATCCCCGCCTACGCCCACATGGGCGTTCGGGTGCCGGAGAACCCCGCCGGCGTGTGCGACGAGGTCTACGACAAGACCGGCGTGGTCATGATGATCGTGGACGCCAACGACCTGAACGTGGCCCTGCTGGGCCGGGGCCGGGCCCTGGCGGACTGGTCGGAGGAGGACCTGCTGGGCCTCATCCGGGACAACCCCGCCGGGCAGGGCACGGAGCTCACCCCCTTCATCCTCATCCGCCCCCTGGGGGAGGACTGACGCCCTCTCCCCCGCCCCCTCCGGCGGGGCCGCCCAAAATTCCCAAAAGATGGATTTGAAATTTTTCGGCGGGCGTATTATACTGTCCCCAGGCATAAATCTTTGGAGAAAGGAGGTCCTGGCTATGCGAAAAAGCCCCAGCCTGCGGATCTATCTGCGTATGGTACAGCCCCTGCTGGACACCCGGGAGGTCCAGTCCATGGGCCAGTGGAACCACCACTTCGGCGTCACCACCTATGAACACTCCCTCTTTGTCTCCTACGTGGCCTTCCGCCTCGCCCGGCGGCTGGGCCTGGACCCCTACGCCGCCGCCCGGGCGGGCCTGCTCCACGACCTCTACTTATACAGCCCCTACCGCAAGGACGCCCACCCGGGCAACCAGTGCTTCTACCACCCCATCGCCGCCCTGGAAAACGCCAAGGCCCTGGTGCCCGACCTGACGGAGGAGGAGCAGAACAGCATCCTCTCCCATATGTGGCCCCTGGCCTACCACGCCCCCCGGTGCTCCCTGGCGGTGGTCGTCGGCCTGGCCGACAAGCTCTGCGCCATGCTGGAGATCTGCAAGATCTACCACCTGATGCGGGTCCGGGACGTGATGCCCGCCTCCTCCTACGTGGTGGTGGAGTGACCCGCCGGGAAACGGGGCGTTTATAAATTTCCCACCTCTTGCCGACGGCCTTCCCCTTCTTTCTCCCTGCAAATGGGGTAGAATTTCCCCATACTACAAGGAAAGGAAGGGGTTTTTCATGGCCCTTCGCAAGCAGACCGGGCGGGTGCTGTCCCTCCCGGTGGAGGACATCTCCCCCAACCCCAACCAGCCCCGCACCAGCTTCTCCCCCCAGGCCCTCAGCGAGCTGGCCGACTCCATCGCCGTCCACGGGGTGCTCCAGCCCCTCACCGTCCGGCAGACGGAGGAGGGCTGGCAGCTGGTCAGCGGGGAGCGGCGGCTCCGGGCGGCACGGCTGGCGGGGCTGGACCGGGTGCCCTGCCTGGTGGCCCAGGTGGACCAGGAGGAGAGCGCGGTGCTGGCCCTGGTGGAAAACCTCCAGCGCCGGGACCTGGACTTCCTGGACGAGGCCCTGGCCCTCAGTCAGCTCACCGCCACCTACCGCATGACCCAGGAGGAGGTGGCCCGGCGGCTGGGCAAGAGCCAGAGCGCCGTGGCCAACAAGCTCCGCCTCCTCCGCCTGGCCCCCGACGCGTTGTCCCTTCTCCGCTCCCAGGGCTTTTCCGAGCGCCACGCCCGGGCCCTCCTCCGCCTGCCGGAGGAGGAGCGCCAGATCCGGGCGGCCCAATATATTGTAGCTCACGACCTGACCGTCCGGGCCACGGAACAATATATTGACAGCCTCCTCTCCCCCAAGACCGCCCCCCGCAAGCCCCGGTTCATCCTCCGGGACGTGGGGATCTTCCTGAACTCCCTGACCAAAAACCTGAAGCTGGTCCAGTCCGCCGGCATCCCCGCCCGGTGCCGCCGGGAGGAGGACGAGGAGGAGATCCGCCTGACCATCACCCTGCCCAAGCACTCCGCCTGATTGCCGGGGAGGCAAGCCCCGGGCCTACATCTTCCGATGGATGTTTCACGTGGAACAATATCTTGTGGCCGCCCCCGCCGGGCGGCCGCTTTTTTGCCCCAATTTGAAAAAAGCGGTTGAAATCCCAGGGCCTACCTTATATAATAGGAATGGTATGTCCATATTACAGAAAAAGGCAGGTACGGCACATGGCAAAGACCATCGCGATCGTCAACCAGAAGGGCGGCGTGGGCAAGACCACCACCTGCGTCAACCTGGCCGCCGCCCTCCACGGCCTGGGCAAGCGGGTGCTGGTGTGCGATTTTGACCCCCAAGGCAACGCCACCTCCGGCTTCGGGGTGGACAAGTCCACCCTCTCCCCCTCCATCTACGAGGTGCTCATCGGCGGCGCCGACGTGAAGAAGGCCGTGGTCTCCACCCAGTGGGCGGACGTGATCGGCTCCAACAAGTCCCTGGCCGGGGCCACGGTGGAGCTCATCGGCATGGACCACCGGGAGCATCTGCTCAAGCAGGCCCTGGACCAGCTGGCGGCGGACTACGACTACATCCTCATCGACTGCCCCCCCTCCCTGGAACTGCTCACCCTGAACGCCCTGTGCGCCGCCCGGTACATCCTGGTGCCCGTCCAGTGTGAGTACTACGCCCTGGAGGGGCTATCCGATCTGCTGACCACCGTGCGGATCGTCAAGCGGCAGCTGAACCCCAGCCTGGAGCTGATGGGGGTCATCCTCACCATGTACGACGGGCGGACCAACCTCTCCATGCAGGTGGCGGAGGAGGTCAAGCGCCACTTCCCCGGCAAGGTCTACGCCTCGGTGATTCCCCGGAACGTCCGGCTATCCGAGGCGCCCAGCCACGGCAAGCCCGTCCTGGCCTACGACCCCTGGAGCCGGGGGACGGAGGCGTACAAGGCCCTGGCGGAGGAATTTGTGAAGAAGGCGAATTGAGATGTTCCACGTGGAACACACAGAAAGGAAAGATCAGCATGGCAAGTAAAGAGCGCGGCCTGGGCAAGGGCCTGGGCGCGTTGATGGGGGACGCGGTGTACGCCGAGGAACAGTCGGGCAGTCAGACCACCCTCCCCATCTCCCAGATCCAGCCGGGGATGAAACAGCCCCGGAAGAAGTTCGACGCCGAGGCCATCGCCGAGCTGGCCGAGTCCATCCGGGAACACGGCCTGATCCAGCCCATCACCGTCCGGCGGCTGGGGTCGGGGTACTACCAGATCATCGCCGGGGAGCGCCGCTGGCGGGCGGCCAAGGAGGCGGGCCTGGGCGAGGTGCCGGTGAACATCATCGAGGCGGACGACAAGAAGGTCATGGAGCTGGGCCTGATCGAAAACCTCCAGCGGGAGGACCTGAACCCCATGGAGGAGGCCAACGGCTACCGGGCGCTGATGGAGGAATACGGCCTGACCCAGGACGAGGTGGCCCAGCGCATGGGCAAGTCCCGCCCCGCCATCGCCAACGCCCTGCGGCTGTTGGCCCTGCCCGACGCGGTGCGCTTTCTGCTGGAGGAGGGCAAGCTCTCCGCCGGCCACGCCAAGGCCATCCTGGCCGCCCCCGGCGGGCAGGCGCAGAAGAAGCTGGCCCAGCGGGTGGTGGACGAGGGGCTGTCCGTCCGGGAGACGGAGGCCCTGGCCAAGCGCCTGTCCAAGCCCGCCAAGGAAAAAAAGGAGCCTCCGGAGACGGACCCCCGGGAGGATTTCGCCCTCTACTATAAGGACCTCTCCCAGCAGCTCTCCCAGCGGTTTGGCCGGAAGGTGTCCTTCCAGCCGGGGAAGAAAAAGAGCCTGCTGACCATGGAGTACTACGACCTGGACGACCTGGAGAACCTGCTGGAGCGTCTGAGAGGGGGGGAGGACTTGTGAGCCACCGCCGTCCCAACCCGGAGGAGGCCGCCCACCTCCAATACGAGACGGAGCACACCGACCCCGGCCGGGGCAAGTCGGTCCTGCCCTACATGGTCATCCTCGTTGCCGCCGCCTTTCTCCTGCTGTTGATGGCCCTGCTGATGCAGCGGCGGCAGAGCGCCCAGGCCACCACCGACGCGCTGCGGCAGTCCTCCTCGGCGGTGGAGTCCATCCAGAATCTGCTGGACGAAAACGCCCAACTCCGGGAGGAGAGCGAGGCGCTGGAAGAGCGGGTGGCGGCGCTGGAAAAACAGCTGAGCGACGCGGAGGCCGCCGGCGCGGCGGCGCGGAGCCAGGCCGACGGGGCCGCCAAGGCGATGGGCTACTTCTGGCAGATCAACGAGGCATACGTGCGCCAGCGGTATTCCCTCTGCCGGGAGTTGATCGGGCAATTCGAGGCCGACCCGGACAGCGGCCCCGCCGCCCTGCCCCAGGAGCCCTACCCCGCCGACAACGACCGCTTCTCCCCCGCGGAGCGGTACCAGGAGATCTACAACGCCCTATATTAATTGTTTCATGGGAAACAAAAGGAGATATGAACTATGCTAGACATCCGCTTTATCCGTGAAAACCCCGAGGTCGTGAAGGAGAACATCCGCAAGAAGTTCCAGGAGGAGAAGCTGCCCCTGGTGGACCAGGTCATCGCCCTGGACGAGGAGAACCGGGCCGCCATGAGCGAGGCAAACGACCTCCGGGCCGCCCGGAACCAGCTGTCCAAGCAGGTGGGGATGCTCATGGGTCAGGCCAAGAAGGACCCCTCCAAGCTGGCGGAGGCGGAGGCGGCCAAGGCCCAGGTGAAGGCCAACGCCGACCGGCTGGCCGCCCTGGAGGCCAAGGAGACGGAGCTGGCCGAGAAGATCCGCAAGATCCTGCTGGTCATCCCCCAGATCATCGACCCCTCCGTCCCCATCGGCCCGGACGACTCCGCCAACGTGGAGGTGGAGCGGTTCGGCGAGCCCGCCGTGCCCGACTTCGAGGTGCCCTACCACACCGATATCATGGCCTCCTTTGACGGCATCGACCTGGACGCCGCCGGGCGGGTGTCCGGCGCGGGGTTCTACTATCTGCTGGGGGATATCGCCCGCCTCCACGAGGCGGTGCTGGCCTACGGCCGGGACTTTATGATCGGCAAGGGCTTTACCTACTGCATCCCCCCCTTCATGATCCACGGCAACGTGGTGGAGGGGGTCATGAGCCAGACCGACATGGACGGGATGATGTACAAGATCGAGGGGGAGGACCTCTATCTGATCGGCACCAGCGAGCACTCCATGATCGGCCGCTTCATCGACCAGATCCTCCCCGAGGCCGCCCTGCCCCAGACCCTCACCTCCTACTCCCCCTGCTTCCGCAAGGAGAAGGGCTCCCACGGCATCGAGGAGCGGGGGGTCTACCGCATCCACCAGTTCGAGAAGCAGGAGATGATCGTGGTCTGCAAGCCGGAGGACTCCATGGCGTGGTACGACAAGATGTGGCGCTACTCCGTGGAGCTGTTCCGCAGTATGGACATCCCCGTGCGGCAGCTGGAGTGCTGTTCCGGCGACCTGGCCGATCTGAAGGTAAAATCCTGCGACATTGAGGCCTGGTCCCCCCGGCAGAAGAAGTACTTTGAGGTCTGCTCCTGCTCCAACCTGGGGGACGCCCAGGCCCGGCGGCTGAAGATCCGCTTCAAGGGAGAGGACGGCAAGATCCAGCTGGCCCACACCCTGAACAACACCTGCGTGGCGCCCCCCCGGATGCTCATCGCCCTGCTGGAGAACAACCTCCAGCCGGACGGCAGCGTGAAGATCCCGGAGGTGCTGTGGCCCTACATGGGCGGCACCCAGGTGCTCACGCCCAAGAAGAAGTAAGCCCCCCGCGCCCCTCTCCCCCCTTCCGGGGAGACGGCGGGGCGGGGATCGACCGGCTGACCCGGAAAAATTTCACATCGGAGGTATACAAAAATGAAGGAAAAAGGCAAGGGGTTCTTCGGGGAGTTCAAGGAGTTCATCGCCCGGGGGAACGTGATGGACATGGCGGTGGGCGTCATCATCGGCGGCGCTTTTGGCAAGATCAGCACCTCCCTGGTGAACGACATCATCATGCCCCTCATCTCCCTCCTCACCGGCGGCATCGATTTTACCGCCTGGAAGTGGGTGCTGAAGGCCGCCGTGGGGGACGCGCCGGAGGTGGCGGTGAACTTCGGCCTCTTCCTGGCCACCATTCTGGACTTTATCATCATCGCCTTCGCCGTGTTCTGTATGATCAAGGCCATCAACGCCATGCACCGCAAAAAGCCCGAGCCCCCGGCTGAGCCCGCGCCGGAGCCCGAGCCCTCCAACGAGGAAAAACTGCTGGCCGAGATCCGGGACCTGCTGAAAAAGTGATGGCCCACACCGACGAGACTAAGCCGGAGGACCGGCCCCAGGGCCCGGAGGCCCCGGGCGAGGCCCCGGTGGTCCGGGACGAGAAGGGCCGCCGCCTCTTTGACGAAAACGGCCAGCCCATCCACTGGGCCACCCGCTACGAGCGGATCGTGGCCCTGGTGCTGGCCCTGGTGGTCATCGCCATCACCATCGCCTTCGCCTACTCCCTCTCCACCGGCGACCTGATCCGCCGATGAGGGCGTTGATCGCCGCCGGGCTGGCGGAGTATGGGCTGGACCCTGTAAAGGCGGGAGCCTTGACAGCATACGGGGAACTTCTGCTGGCGGCCAACCGGGTGATGAACCTGACCGCCATCACCGACCCCAACCAAGTAGCCACCCTCCATATGCTGGACTGCGCCGCCCTGTGCGCCCGCTGGGACCTCCGGGGCCGGCGGCTCATCGACGTGGGCACCGGGGCGGGCTTTCCCGGTCTGGTGGCCGCCATTTTGGTCCCCGACTGCGCCGTTACCCTCCTTGACCCGCTGGAAAAACGCCTTAATTTTATACAGAGCGTTATCGACGCTCTTGGCCTTTCCAACGTCACCCTCCTCCACGCCCGGGGGGAGGACGGGGGGCGGGACCCGGCCCTGCGGGAGGCGTTTGACTTCGCCGCCGCCCGGGCGGTGGCGGACCTGGCGGTGCTGGGGGAGCTGTGCCTGCCCTTCGTGAAGGTGGGCGGGACCTTTCTGGCCATGAAAACGGTGGACAGCCAGGGGGAGCTGGACGCCGCCAAACCCCTGTTGGGCCAGTTGGGGGGCCGGCCCGGGGCGCCGGTGGACTATGTCATCCCCGGCACGGCGGTGACCCACCGGGTCTGGCCCGTCGCCAAGGTCGCCCTCACCCCGCCCCAGTTCCCCCGGCGGTGGAACAGAATCAGGAAAAAATAACCAAATAATCTCCAGAATTTCCAAAAAAATCTGTTGCGTCTCCCTAAAACTTATGATAGAATACAAAAGGTAATATTTACAATCGGTTCATAGCCGTTTTTGTGGAAGGGGGTGGTCGCCATGCCCGTGTCGGTGGTCGTCACATCCGGGAAGGGCGGGACTGGCAAGACCGCCTTCACCGGGGCCGTGGGCTCCTGTCTGGCCGCGCTGGGGCAGAAGGTCCTGTGCGTGGATATGGACGTGGGCCTGCGGAATCTGGACATCACCCTGGGCATGAGCGACCGGGCGGTGATGGACTTTACCGACGTGCTCTCCGGCCGGTGCGAGCTGGAGCTGGCCGCCGCGGCCCACCCGGACATCCGGGGCCTCTGCCTGCTCACCGCCCCCACCGCCCTCACCGCCGGGGTGAGCGAGGCGGACATGGCCCGGCTGGTGGCCCTGGCCAAGGAGCGGTTCGACTATATCCTCATGGACTGCCCCGCCGGGCTGGGGGAGGGCTTCCGGCTGGCGGTGGCGGCGGCGGACCGGGGCGTGGTGGTCTCCACCACCGACCCCTCCGCCCTCCGGGACGCCCAGCGCACCGTGATGACCCTGACGCCCCGGATGGAGATCCTGCACCTGGTGATGAACCGGGTCCAGCCCAAGCTGATCCGCAAACTGCGGACCAACATCGACGAGGCCATGAACACCGCCGGGCTCCCCCTGCTGGGGGTGGTGCCGGAGGACCCCCAGGTCACCCTGGCCGCCGGGAAGGGCCGGCCGCTGATCCTCACCACCCACAAGGGGGCCGCGGTGGCCTATCTGAACATCGCCAAGCGCCTGATGGGGCAGCAGGTGCCGCTGATGATGAGTTGACGCCCGAACCACCCATTCTATGCGAGGAGGTTGCCGACCGTGAATATCGCCATCATGAGTCACGACCAGAAGAAGGAATTGATGGTCCAGTTCTGCACCGCTTACAGCTTTGTCCTGGCCAAGCACACCCTCTGCGCCACCAGCGCCACGGGGACGGTGGTGGCGGAGGCCACCGGGCTGAAGGTCCACCTGCTCCTGCCCGGAGACGCCGGCGGCGCCCAGCAGATCGGCGCCCGCATCCCCTATAACGAGATCGACCTGGTCCTCACCTTCTCCGACCCCAAGATCAGCATGGAGGACAAGGACCTGCAGTATATTATCAACCTCTGCGACCAGTATAACGTCCCCGTGGCCACCAACCTGGCCACCGCCGAGATGCTCATCCTGGGCCTGGACCGGGGCGACCTGGACTGGCGCACCGCCATGAACCCCAAGACCGCGCCGTTTATCGTCTGATTCGTCTGGCCGTCCCCCTTCCAGGCGAAGGGGGGCGGCATTTTGTCTTTTTCCCGCCCAAAAGAGAAGAAAGGAAGTTACGCCATGCCCATCCAAAAGCCCCGCACCCTGTCCGGCTTTATGGAACTGCTCCCCCAGAAGCAGGCCCTGTTCGACGCGATGGTGGAAAAGCTCCGGCGCGTCTACGCCCTCTACGGCTTCGCCGATCTGGACACCCCCCTTATGGAGGCCAGCGAAGTGCTGCTGGCCAAGGGCGGCGGGGAGACGGAAAAGCAGATCTACCGCTTTCAGAAGGGGGACAGCGACCTGTCCCTGCGCTTTGACCTCACCGTTCCCCTGGCCAAGTACGTGGCCCTGCACCAAAACGACCTGGCCTTCCCCTTCCGCCGCTGTCAGATCGGCAAGGTCTACCGGGGGGAGCGGGCCCAGCGGGGCCGCTTCCGGGAGTTCTACCAGGCGGATATCGACGTGATCGGCGACGGCAAGCTGGACATTCTCAACGACGCGGAGATGCCCGCCATCATCTACCGGGCCTTTACCGACCTGGGCCTGACCCGCTTTCTCATCCGAGTGAACAACCGCAAGATCCTCAACGGCTTTTACGCCATGGTGGGCCAGCAGGCCCAGGCCGGGGAGATCATGCGGCTGGTGGACAAGCTGGAGAAGATCGGCCCGGAGAAGGTCCGCGCCGCCCTGACCCAGGACCTGGGCCTGGCGGGCGGCACCGCCGACGCCATTTTGGACTTTATGACCATCCACGGCTCCAACGCCAACGTGCTCGCCGCCCTGGAGGGCTACCGGGGCCGGGACGAGACCTTTGACCTGGGCCTGGACGAGTTGGCCGCCGTCTGCCGCCACCTGACCGCCTTCGGCGTGCCGGAGAGCCACTTCCAGGTGGACCTGACCATCGCCCGGGGCCTGGACTACTACACCGGCACCGTCTACGAGACGCGGCTCCTGGACTACCCCGAGATCGGCTCCCCCTGCTCCGGCGGGCGGTACGATAACTTAGCGGAATATTACACGGAAAAACAACTCCCCGGCGTGGGCATCTCCATCGGCCTGACCCGGCTCTTCTACGTGCTGGACGAGCAGGGCCTGCTGAATGAGGACCGGCTCACCGCCCCGGCGGAGGTGCTCATCCTGCCCATGACCGACGACCAGGCCCCCGCCGTGGAGCTGGCTACCGCCTTGCGGGAGGCAGGGGTGCGGACCCAGATCTACTTTGAAAACAAGAAGTTCAAGCAGAAGATGGCCTACGCCGACAAGCTGGGCGTCCCCTTCGCCGCCATTTTGGGGGAGGAGGAGATCGCCCAGGGGAAGGTGGCGCTGAAGGACATGACCACCGGGGCGCAGGAGCTGCTCACCGCCCAGCAGGCCGCCCAGGCGGTCCACGCCGCCCTGGCGGGCCGCCGGGACGCCGCCCCCATCCGGGAGCGGCCGGGGGGCGCTTCGGCATGAGAAGGACGCGCGTTCTGGCGCTGGTGTTGGCGCTGAGCTTAGCCCTGCCGGTCTCCCCCGCCCTGGCGGCGGAGGGGGCGGGGCTGTTCCCCGCCGTGGCGGACTACCCCGGCTTTGCCGACGTGGCGGAGAGGGACTGGTTCTTCCCGGCGGTAAAGCTCTGCTGTGAGACGGGGCTGATGAACGGCACCGGCGGCGGCGCCTTTACCCCGGCGGGGGTGCTCACCGTGGCGGAGGCCGCCACTCTGGCCGCCCGGATCCGGGCGGAGCGGACCGGGGCGGAGATCCCCCGGGCCACCCCCCTCCCCGGGGAGAGCCGGGCCTGGTATCAGGACTATCTGGACTACCTCTCCGCGACCCTCGACCCGGCGGGGGATGCCTACTTCGACCTCATCCCCTGGGACGCGCCGGAGACCCCCGCCACCCGCCAGCAGTTTTTGGCCCTGCTGATGCTGGGGCTGCGGGAGGCGGGGGGCGGCTTCCCCGACTTCCCCGCCATCAACGCCATCGACGCCCTGCCCGACGTGGCGGCGGACCCGGTGGTGCTGTTCTTCTACAACGCGGGGATCCTGACGGGGGTGGACGACTACGGCACCTTCGCCGGGGAGCGCACCCTCCAGCGATCCGAGGCGGCGGCCATGGCCGCCCGGGTGGCGGACCCCAGCCTGCGCCAGAGCTTTGTCCCCGCCGCCCCGCCGGAGCCCCAGCCGGAGCCGTCGCCGGAGCCGGCCCTCTCCTATGAGGAGGAGCTGATGGGCACCATGGCCTTTCTGCTCAACGGCAACACCGTCACCATCGGCCAGTTCGTCCAGTGGCTGGGCCAGACGGTCTACCAGACCGACGCCAACCTCTACGCCCAGACCGGCCGGCGGCTGGACCTGAGCGGCCAGACCGACTACGGCGTGGGCGATCTGAACCGCTACTTCATCGACGCCACCCTGGCCCGGATGGAGCGGCAGCTGGTGCTGGAACTGGCCGCCAAGTCCTACGGCGCCACCCCCGACACCCTGGCCCAAGCCCTGACCCCCGCCCCCACCTATGACCAGCTCTCCGCCTACGCCCAGCAAGCGGATCTGCTGGGGGCCAAGCACATCCTGATCTCCACCACGGACGCCGCCACCGGCGCCGCCCGCCGCTCCGACGCGGAGGCCCTGGCCATCGCCCAGACGGTGCTGGACGGCTTTCGGCAGGACCCCACCGCCCAGCAGTTTGACAACCTGATGGCCCTCTACGGCGAGGACCCGGGCATGACCGCCTACCCGGAGGGCTACCTGTTCACCGCCGGGGAGATGGTGGCCGAGTTTGAGAGCGCCGTGCGGGCCCTGGCGGTGGGGGAGTACACCGCCCAGCCTGTAAAGTCGGCCTACGGCTACCACATCATCCTCCGGCTGGATCCCGCCCGGATGAGCGAGACCGTGACCGCCTACCAAAACGCCGCCTTGGCCGCCCAGCTGGACGCCTGGCTGGCCCAGGCCACCGTCACCGTCAACACCGTGGAGCTCTACAAGCTGGACGTGGCCGCCCGCTACCAGCAGTACCTGCAAACCCTGGCGACGTGAGCGCGGGGACGGCGGCCCCAAAAGACGTCTCCTTGATCAGGAGGCGCGGAACTTGGCCTCACGGTACTATGTGGGGTAGAAACAGCAAAAACGTCTCCGGCCCGGACGGGCAGGAGACGGAAAGCCCCGGTAAGAAGAGGGGTAGAATCAGCCAAAAAACGTCCCCTTAAACCTCAAACATATCAGGAGACGTAAAACTTGGCCTCACGGTAAAACGTGGGGTAGAAACAGCCAAAAAACGTCTCCTTAAACCTCTAACATAGCAGGAGACGTTAAACTTGGCCTCACGGTACCACGTGAGGTAGAATTAGCAAAAAAATGGAGTGGTCATGTATGAGGGAGAGTAAAACCGCGTATCGCACGCACACCTGCGGCCAGCTTCGCATGGGGGACGTGGGGCAGACCGTCACGCTGGCGGGCTTTTTGGAGAACCTGCGGGAGGTGGGGTCCAACCTGGGCTTCGCCGTGGTGCGGGACTTCTACGGCGCCACCCAGGTGGTCATCGAGAACGAGGAGACCATGGCCTGGTTCAAGGCGCTGAACAAGGAGTCCACCGTCCAGGTCACCGGCGTGGTCCGGGAGCGGGCCAGCAAGAACCCCAAAATGCCCACCGGCGACATCGAGGTGGTGCCCCAAACCCTCACCGTCCTGGGCCGGTGCCGCCACAACGAGCTGCCCTTCCAGGTCGCCCGCTCCCGGGAGGCGGACGAGGGGGCGCGGCTCAAGTACCGCTACCTGGACCTCCGCAACAGCGAGGTGCGGGACAACATCGTCCTGCGCTGTCAGGTGGTGGCCGCTCTGCGGGCGGCCATGATGGACCAGGGGTTTTTGGAGATCACCACCCCCATCCTCACCGCCTCCAGCCCCGAGGGGGCGCGGGACTACCTGGTGCCCAGCCGGAAACACCCCGGCAAGTTCTACGCCCTGCCCCAGGCGCCCCAGCAGTTCAAGCAGCTGCTGATGGCCTCCGGCTTCGACAAGTATTTCCAGATCGCCCCCTGCTTCCGGGACGAGGACGCCCGGGGCGACCGCTCCCCCGGGGAGTTCTACCAGCTGGACATGGAGATGGCCTTCGCCGGGCAGGAGGACGTGTTCGCCGTGCTGGAGCAGGTGCTGCCCCCCGTCTTCGCCAAGTACGGCAAGTACGACCGGGCCTCCCCCGCCCCCTTCCAGCGCATCGGCTATCTGGAGGCCATGGAGAAGTACGGCTCGGACAAGCCGGACCTGCGGATCGACCTCACCGTTCAGGACGTGACGGCCCTGCTGGGCGACTGCGGCTTTGAGCCCTTCCACGGGGCGACGGTAAAGGCCGTAAAGGTCACCGGCTTTACAGCCACCCGGAAGCAGATCGACAAGCTGTGCGCCGACGTGGAGGTGCAGACCGCCCAAAAGACCTACTGGTTCCGCCTGGACGAGGGCGGGGAGCTGGTGGGCGGCATCGCCAAGTTCCTCCAGGAGAAGAAGGAGGCGGTGGTGGCCGCCCTGGGGCTGGAGCCGGGGACCTTCGTGGGCCTGGCCGCGAGCCCCGACCTCCGGGCGGCGCAGAAGACGGCGGGGGTGCTCCTCAAGATGCTGGGGGCGCTGTGCCCGGAGCATATGGACAAGGAGCAGTACGCCTTTTGCTGGATCGTGGACTTCCCCATGTACGAGATCGGGGAGGAGTCGGGCAAGCTGGAGTTCTGCCACAACCCCTTCTCCATGCCCGCCGGCGGCATGGAGGCCCTCCGCAAGGCCAAGGCGGGGGAGCTGGACCCCCTGTCCATCACCGCCGAGCAGTACGACCTGGTGTGCAACGGCGTGGAGCTCAGCTCCGGCGCGGTGCGGAACCACGACCCGGAGGTCATGATCGCCGCCTTCGACCTGGTGGGCCTGGGGGAGGCGGACGTGCGGGCCAAGTTCCCCGCCATGTACAACGCCTTTACCTACGGCGCGCCGCCCCACGCCGGCATCGCCCCGGGGGTGGATCGGATGGTCATGCTCCTGGCCGGGGAGGACTCCATCCGGGAGATCATCCCCTTCCCCATGAACAAGTCCGCCCAGGACGTGATGATGGGCGCCCCCGGCACGGTGACCCAGGCCCAGCTGGACGAGCTCCACATCGCCGTCACCGCCACGGAGGAGGACGACTGAACAAGCCACCCCACCGCCCCAGGGCCCCCGCCCTGGGGCGCTTTTATGCGAGGTTTAAGGTAGAGGGGAAGCTGCTCCCACTCACCCAGGAGAGGGGCTTTGTCCAGGGCCAGGTTTGGGGTGGAAGGGAAGCCGCTCCCACTCACCGGGAAGAGGGGCCCGGCCCGGTTCAGGCTTGGCCGGCCCTCAGGCCGCCAGGCCGCCCAGCCGCCCGGCGGCCAGGAAGGTGAGCAGGATGGACACCCCGTACAGGGCCTGGGTGGCCCGGAAGGACAGGGGCTTGCGGTTCTTCACAAAATTCTGGATGGTTTTCATAGCGGGGACCTCCTTTATTTGATGGCCCCAGTCTACCAGAGGGCCAGTCCCATAAAACGGATGATTTATATCGAATATATGTTCGTTGGAACCTGTGTTCTAGTTATACAACACCTGTTCGAGTTTGTCAAGGGCTTTTTCGCGAAAAAGGCGAAAAAATTTTTGCCCCGCCGCCGGGGGAACCCCTGGGCGCTTTTTCCGTCTAACCGGGTATCTGAACAAAAGCAAGGAGGCGTTTTTCATGAAGGGACGCAAGCTGATCGCCCTGGCGCTCTGCGCCGCGCTGGCGCTGGGGCTGGCGGGATCCGCCCTGGCCGAGGCGGCGAGCCCCGCCGACCAGGCGCTTTTGGCGGTGACCGCCAAGGTCAAGGCCGCCCTGGGCCTGGACACGGAGAAGTTCCAGGACTTCCAGGGCCGGAGCCAGGAGGACGCGCTGCTGGGCGTGCGGTGGGACCTGACGTGGACGGGGGACGGCGCGGACCTCTCCGTCACCGCCGACGACAGCGGCAAGGTCTACGCCTACGACCTCTATGAGTCCTCCCCGGAGGACGCGGCCTACTACGGCGGCAAGCTGGACATCCCCCGCCTGCCCCAGGACCAGTCGGCCCAGGCCCTGGCGGTGGCCCAGGCGTTCCTCGGTCGGGTGCTGGAGGCGGGGGTGGAGACCGCGGCCCTGGAGCCCAGCGGCGCGCCCTCCCTGCGCCAGACCAGCTACCGCTTCTATGGCCGCCTGCTCCTAAACGGCCTCCCCTCCCCCATCAACTGCACGGTGGTCGTCCGGGCCGGCGACCTGGCCGTCACCCGCTTCTCCCGGGGGGACCAGTACGCCGGGTATCTGGGCGGCGTGCCCGCCCCCGATACCTCCGTCACCCCGGAGCAGGCCCGGGCCCTGCTGGGGACCACCCTCTCCCTGAAGGCCCAGTACGTGCTGGAGCCGGGGAGCAAGACCGCCGTCCTGCGCTACGTGCCGGTGGCGGGGGACGACTACTACGTGGACGGCGCCACCGGGCAGCTGGTGGATCTGGATGAGCTCTACCGCCAGCTGTGGCAGGGCGGGGGCTACGGGGGCGACAAGCTGGCGGCCATGAACACCGCCGAGTCCGCCGACACCGCCGCCGGGGCCTCCGAGGCCGGGCTGAC
The DNA here is from genome assembly GCA_947627325.1 of uncultured Oscillospiraceae bacterium. GTDB lineage: Bacteria > Bacillota > Clostridia > Oscillospirales > Oscillospiraceae > MGBC124762. The sequence continues at coordinate 22,777 of CANQVO010000004.1, forward strand.
CCAGGCGGAGCGGGACGGGGCGGCCCTCCTGGCCGGGGCCATGAGCAAGGAGGAACTGGACCGGGCGGTGCAAAACGCCTGGCCGGAGATCGGCTTGAAGGACTACACCCTCACCGCCGCCCGGTACTCCCTCTCGGAAAAGCCGGGGGCGGAGGGCCAGACGGACTACGACGTGACCTGCCGCCTGACCTACGGCCAGGAGCGGGACCAACTCATCCGCAACAAGACCGTCACCGTGGACGCCAAGACCGGCGCGCTCAAGAGCTTGTTCTCCTCCCGGTCCTACCGGGGAGAGGGGGAGGATCCCTACCGGATCGCCCTGGACGGCGCCAAGGCCCAGACCAGGGCCCAGGCCGCCCTGGCGATCCTGGCCGGGCCCCGGGCGGACCAGGTGGCCCTGGCCCAGCGGACGGACGCGAAAGAGGGCGAGGGCTGGGAATACCTCTTCACCTATCAGCACACCGACGGGACCTACTTCTACCCCGACAACTACTTCGCCGTGGGCGTGGACGGCACCGACGGCACCCTCTCCCGGCTGGAGAGCGCCTTTGACGACCAGGTGACCCTCCAGCGCCCCGGCAAGGTCGTCGACCAGACCCAGGCGGCGGGGGCCTACCTGGCGGCGCTGGACGTGCCGTACAGCTACCTGGAAGTGCCCGTGTCCATCTCCCTGGCCCCCCAGGAGGTGGCCCCCCTGCTGAAGGAGGCGGGGTACAACTACGTCACCGCCCTGAAACCCGGCTACACCCTGGCCCAGCCGGAGAACGCCTGGGTGGAGGGGGTCTACGCCGAGAGCGGCCAGGCCATCGTCGTCCCCTTTGACCCCGACGAGCCCAGCCCCATCGCCTACGACGACCTGGCCGGCCACTGGGTCGCCCCCGCCGCCCAGGCCCTGGCGGTCTTCGGCGTGGGCCTGCGGGGCGGGTCCTTGGAGCCGGGCCGGGGCCTGACCCAGCGGGACATGGTGGCCCTGCTGGCCTCGGTGGACGGGTACGCCTTTGACCCCGCCGGCGCGGACGACCAGAGCGTGGACCAGCTCTACCGCCGGGGCTACGCCCTGGGCCTGGTGACCCCCGAGACCCGGGACGAGGACAGGGTCCTCACCCGGGGGGAGCTGGTGAAGGTCATCCTGGACGCCGGGGGCTATGGGCGGGTGGCCGCCCTGCCGGGGATCTTCCGCTGTGACTTTTCCGACGCCGCCAGCCTGACCGGCGACACCCTGGGCTACGCCGCCCTGGCCCAGGGCCTGGGGCTGGTCAACGGCGGGCCCTCCGCCGCCTACGCCCCCGACCGGCCCATCACCCGGGCGGAGGCGGTGGCCATGCTCTACCAGTACATGAAATAGCCGGGGCTGTCCCCGAAAAATGGCCGGACGTGGTTTTTTTCCACGTCCGGCTGTTTTTTGTCGTAAGTCGGTTGCGAAGGGGGTTTTGGTTGTGGTATAATACGATATAATTACCCATGGTATCGCCGTGCCGCCGAGGGCGGTGGGCGAAAGATACGATGTGGGAGAGAAAGGGAGTGTTATGCCCACGTGAACGCCGCCCAGGAGATTTGGAAAAAGACCCTGCTGGTGCTGTCCGACGCTCTGACGGCCACCACCATCCGCACCTGGTTTGACGACGTGACCGCCGTGGCGCTGGACGGGGACGACCTGATCCTCTGCGTCCCGGAGGACTTTAAGCGGGACATCATCCGCCAGCGCTACCAGGAGGAGGTGGAGAAGGCCCTGGGGGAGTTGTTCTCCCAGAAGTTCACCGTCCAGCTGGTGGACGAGGCCACCGCCCAGCGTTGGCAGTCCGGGGAGATCAAAAAGCCCTTCATGCCGGGGACGGAGGAGTACGTCTTTGACAAGTTCGTGGTGGGCTCCTCCAACCGCTTCGCCTACAACGCGGCCAGGAAGGTGGCGGAGAACCCGGGGCTGAGCTACAACCCCCTGTTCATCTACGGCGCCTCCGGCCTTGGCAAGACCCACCTGCTCTACGCCATCGCCCACACCGTCCACGACCTGCACCCCGACTGGCGCATCCTCTACGTCAAGAGCGAGAGCTTTGTCAACGAGCTCATCGAGATCCTCCGCTCCCAGGAGAAGTACATGGACGTGTTCCGCAGGAAGTACCGGGAGGTGGACGTGTTCCTCATGGATGACGTGCAGTTCATCGCCGGGAAGAACGCCAGCGAGGAGGAGCTGTTCCACACCTTCAACGCCCTGCACGAGCGGAAAAAGCAGATCGTCTTCACCTCCGACCGACCCCCCCAGGAGATGCTCCGATTGGAGGAGCGGCTGAAGACCCGGTTCGAGTGGGGCCTGGCCGCGGACATCCAGCCCCCTGACTACGAGACGAGAGTGGCCATCGTGAAGAACAAGGCCATCGCCCGGGGCATCCAGCTGCCCGACTCGGTGCTCCAATACGTGGCGGAGAACATCACCTCCAACGTCCGGCAGATCGAGGGGACGGTGAGCAAGCTGGTGGCGATGCACGAGCTGGAAGGGGTGCAGATCAACGTGGACAACGTGATCCGGGCCCTGCGGGATATGCTCTCTACGAAAAACGAGTTTCTCCCCTCCCCCGACCTCATCATCAGCGAGACCGCCCAGTTCTACGACCTGGACGCCGAGAGCATCAAAGGCCAGGGCCAGAACAAGAACACCTCCTCCGCCCGGAATGTGGCCATGTATCTCATCCGCAACATGACAGACCTCTCCCTGCAGGAGATCGGCGCCATCTTCAACAACCGCCACTACTCCACCGTCATCTCCAGCATCAAGCGGGTGGAAAAGCTCCTGAAGGAGGACCCCGACCTGGGGGAGATCATCCGGGACCTCAAGAGCTCCATCAACGGGAAATTTGAGTGACCGGGTTTCCACAAACCCCACCCCGTTTTCTGTGGATGTGGTGTGGATAACCTGTGGAAGGTCCTCTTTTCCACAGATCTTCCACCTCCCCCGCCGAATCTCCACATCCTCCCCGTGGACGCCCCAGCCTTTGCCCGGGGCGGGCTCCCCGGCTTTTTCCACAAGTTCCACCCCGCTAGGAACTATATACTAACTAAAAAAACCTAGTTTTTCTAAAAACAGCGCGAGCCCCCCTTTTTTTGACCCGGGGGCAGACGCGAAAGAAAGGTAAGGTGACCCCCATGCGTTTTACCTGCGAAAAGGCCCTGCTGCAAAACGCCATCATGACCACCGGCCGGGCGGTGGCGGTCAAGACCTCCATCCCCGCCCTGGAAGGGATCTTGATCGAGGCCATGGGTTTTCTCCGGCTGACGGGCTACAATTTGGAGACGGGCATCCAGACCTCCGTCTCCGCCCAGATCGAGGAGGAGGGCACCCTGGTCCTCTCCGCCCGCCTCTTTGGGGAGATCGTCCGCAAGCTCCCCGACGAGCCGGTCACCCTCTCCGCCCAGGGGCTCACCGTCCAGATCGACTGCGGCATGAGCCACTACACCCTTCAGGCCATCGACCCCGGGGAGTTCCCCGAGCTGCCCCAGGTCCGGGGGGAGAACGAGATCATTATGAAACAGCAGGACCTCAAAAGCATGATCGGCGAGACCATCTTCGCCGTCTCCAGCCAGGACATCCGGCCCGTCCACACCGGCTCCCTCTTTGAGGTGGAGAACGACACCCTCACGGTGGTGAGCCTGGACGGCTTCCGGCTGGCTCTGCGGCGGGAGAAGTTCGTCAAGAACCTGGGGGACCTGTCCTACTCCTTCGTGGTCCCCTCCTTCGCCCTGGGAGAGGTGGAGAAGATCTGCGGGGAGACGGAGGACACCATCTCGGTGGCCCAGGGGCAGAGCCACATCCTCTTCACCGTGGGGGACACCATCGTGGTCTGCCGCCGGTTGGAGGGCCAGTTCCTCAACTACAAGCAGTCCATCCCCCGGGAGAACAAGATCAAGATCACCGCGCTCAAGCGGGACCTGCTGGCCTCCATCGGCCGGGTGAGCCTGATCCTCAGCGACAAGCTCAAGAGCCCCCTGCGCTGTACCTTTATCGAGAACAACGTCCACATCACCACCAAGTCGGTCATCGGCGACGCCAGCGACGTCTGCCCGGTGGAGGGGGACGGCCAGGGGCTGGAGATCGGCTTTGACAACCGCTACCTTTCCGACGCTCTGCGCTTCGCCCCGGCGGACAAGGTGCGCCTGGAACTGGGCAGCCCCGTCTCCCCCTGCGTCATCCTGCCCGAGCAGGCGGAGGACGAGAGCTTCCTCTACCTGGTCCTCCCCGTCCGGCTGAAGGCGGGGGACTGAGGCGGTATCCGAAGGAAAGGGGGCGTCTGACGTGCGGGAGATCCACATCACCACCGAGTATATCAAGCTGGACGCCCTGCTGAAATTCGCCGGTCTGACCGACACCGGCGGGGAGGCCAAGGAGGCCATCCAGCAAGGCGAGGTGAAGGTGAACGGGGAGGTGTGCGCCATGCGGGGCCGGAAGTGCCGCCCCGGGGACGGCGTGGAGTTTCGGGGGGAGCGCCTGAGGGTATGCGGGTAGATTCTCTCACCCTGGACTTCTGGCGCAACTACCCCCACGCCCAGCTGGACTTCGCCCCGGGGGTGAACGTCTTTTACGGCCAGAACGCCCAGGGCAAGACCAACCTGTTGGAGGCCCTGGCCTACCTCTCCTCCGCCCGGAGCCACCGGGCCCGGTACGACCGGGACCTGATCACCTTCGGCGTGGACCACGGCTTCCTCACCGGGGAGGTGTGGAACGGTGCCCGGGCGGTGACCTTGGAGGTCCGGCTGGCCCGGGCGGGGCGGCGGCAGCTGTTTGCCAACGGCGTGCGCCTGCGCTCCGGCGCGGAATTGGCCGACTCTCTCCGCACCGTCCTCTTCTGCCCCGAGGACCTCTTTCTGGTCAAGGCCGGGGCGGCGGAGCGGCGGCGGTTCTTCGACCAGCACATCTGCCAGCTTCGGGGCCGGTACGCCGCGGCCCTGGCGGAGTATAAAAAGCTCCACGAGCATAAGACCCGGATCCTGAAGGACTGGCCGGAGCACCCGGACCTGTTGGAGGCGTTGGACGACTTCTCCCTCCGCATGGCCCAGACCGGGGCGGTGCTCATCCACTACCGGGCCCACTTCGTGGAGAAACTGCGCGCCCACGCCCCCGCCATCCACGCCCAGTGTTCCGGCGGGCGGGAGCGGCTGGAGCTGTCCTACCGCACCGTCTCCACCGTGTCCGACCCCCTGGCGGGGAGCAAGGCCATCTTCCAGGGCCTTTTGGAACACCAGCAGACCCACCGGCAGGCGGAACTGGACAGCCGGCAGTGTCTCACCGGGCCCCACAAGGACGATCTGGAGATCTCCATCGACGGCCAGAGCGCCAAGGACTACGCCTCCCAGGGCCAGACCCGGACGGCGGCCCTGGCGCTGAAGCTGGGGGCCCGGGAGCTCTTTTACGCCGACAGCGGCCAGTGGCCGGTGCTGCTGCTGGACGACGTGCTCTCCGAGCTGGACGCCCAGCGCCGGGACTTCGTGCTGGAACACATCCAGGGCGGACAGGTGTTCATCACCTGCTGTGAGGAGGGGGACTTCCCCTCCGCCCGGCGGTTCCTCATCCGGGAAGGGCAGGTGCTGGGCTAGATGTACCTCCACCTGGGACAGGGGACGGTGGTCCCCTTTTCGGAAGTCGTGGGCGTGTTCGATCTGGACAACGCCACCTACCAGAAAAAGACCCGGGACACCCTGGCGCGGCTGGAAGACCAGGGGCGGCTCTTCTCCCTGGGGGAGCGCCTGCCCGTGTCCCTGGTGGTGACCGACCGGGGGGCGTACCTCTCCCCCGTCTCCGCCGCGGCTCTGGCCCGGCGGCTGGCGGAAGACCAGTGGGAATGATTTGCCAACGGCGTGATTTTGTGCTATCATAGATAGGATAACAACTGCGGAGGAAAGCGTATGGATATGGAAAAGGACGAGGCCCTGGACATCCAGGACGCCACCCATGTAGACCACGAATACGGCGCGTCGGAGATCCAGGTCCTGGAGGGCTTGGAGGCGGTGCGGAAGCGCCCGGGGATGTATATCGGCTCCACCAGTGCCTCAGGCCTGCACCACCTGGTCTACGAGATCGTGGACAACGCCATCGACGAGGCCCTGGCGGGGTATTGCACCGAGATCACCGTCACCATCCTCCCCGGGGATATCATCCAGGTCACCGACAACGGCCGGGGCATCCCCGTGGACATCCAACAGCAGACGGGCAAGCCCGCCTTGGAGGTGGTGTACACCATCCTCCACGCCGGGGGCAAGTTCGGCGGCGGCGGGTACAAGGTCTCCGGCGGCCTCCACGGCGTGGGGGCCAGCGTGGTCAACGCCCTGTCGGAGTGGTTGGAGGTGCGGGTCCACAAGGAGGGCCAGATCTACGAGATGAAGTTCGCCCGTGGGGAGGTCACCCAGGCCATGACGGTGGTGGGCAAGACCGACCGCACCGGCACCGAGGTGGTCTTCAAGCCCGACCCGGAGATGTTCGAGGACACGGTCTACGACTACGAGACCCTCCACACCCGGATGCGGGAGGAGGCGTTTTTGAACGCGGGGCTGTCCATCACCACCGCCGACCAGCGCCCCCGGACGGACGCCGACGGCAATCCCCTGCCCCCCAGGAGCCACACCATGTGCTACGCCGGGGGCATCCGGGAGTTCGTCACCTGGCTCAACCGCTCCAAGACCGCCCTGTCCGAGGACGTGATCTATATGTCGGGGGCCAAGGACGACTCCATGGCGGAGATCGCTATGCAGTATAACGACTCCTACACCGAGACCATCCTCTCCTTCGCCAACAACGTCCACACCCCCGAGGGCGGCATGCACGAGACCGGCTTCAAATCCGCCCTCACCCGGGTGCTGAACCAGTACGGCCAGAAGATGAAGCTCCTGAAGGAGGACGAGAAGGTCAGCGGCGAGGACGTGCGGGAGGGCCTTTGCTGCGTCATCTCCGTCAAGCTCACCGACGCCCAGTTCGAGGGCCAGACCAAGGCCAAGCTGGGCAACAGCGAGATCCGCACCCTGGTGGACGGCATCGTCAGCGACAAGCTGGAGCAGTACCTGGAGGAGCACCCCCAGGTGGGCCGCACCATCATCGACAAGGCCATGACCGCCTCCCGGGCCCGGGAGGCCGCCCGGAAGGCCCGGGAGAGCGTCCGGCGCAAGACCGCCCTGGACGGGGCCACCCTCCCCGGCAAGTTGGCCGACTGCAACGAGCGGGACCCCTCCCTCACGGAGATCTACATCGTGGAGGGCGACAGCGCCGGCGGCTCCGCCAAGGGCGGCCGGGACGCCCGGTTCCAGGCCATCCTCCCTCTGTGGGGCAAGATGCTCAACGTGGAGAAGGCCAGGGCGGACAAGGTCTACGGCAACGATAAATTAAACCCCGTCATCACCGCCCTGGGGGCGGGGATCGGGGAGGACTTCGACGTGGAGAAGCTGCGCTACCACAAGATCATCATCATGGCGGACGCGGACGTGGACGGCGCCCACATCCGCACCCTGCTTTTGACCTTCTTCTTCCGCTTCATGCGGCCCCTCATCGAGGGGGGCTACGTCTACTCCGCCGTGCCCCCCCTCTACAAGCTCACCCGGGGCAAGACCGTCCGGGTGGCCTTCTCCGACGAGGAGCGGGACGCCGTCTCCGCCGAGCTTCGGGCGGACAACCCCAACGCCAAGGTGGAGATCAACCGCTTCAAGGGCCTGGGCGAGATGGACCCCCACGAGCTGTGGGAGACCACCATGGACCCGGAGCGGCGGATCCTCAAGCAGTTCACCCTCTCCGACGCCATCGCCGCCGACGAGACCTTCACCGTCCTCATGGGGGAGAAGGTGGAGCCCCGCAAGGAGTTCATCGAGCAAAACGCCAAGTACGCCGGAAATCTGGACTTCTGACCGGCCGGGGCGGGAAATCGGCCCTTGACAAGCCCGGCGGGGGCGTGTATAATAACTGGGCCTTTTGGCAACTATGAGACCCGCGGCGACACAAGCCGTTGTGGATAGGTGGTTTTTCCACCACAATTAGGAGGTGTAATTCCCATGGTTCGTACCTATCAGCCCAAAAAACGTCAGCGTTCCAAGGTCCACGGCTTCCGCAAGCGTATGGCCACCGCCAACGGCCGGAAGGTGCTGGCCCGCCGTCGGGCCCGGGGCCGCGCGCGGCTCACGGCCTGATGACCGCAGCCGTCTGAGAGGACAGAGCAAGGGGCGGGGGGAGTTTCCCTCTCGCCCCTAAGTGGCATTGTTAGGGGGGCGGAAGGATGGAAAAGACAGTGACCATCAAGGCCCCCCACCTCTTTCGCCGGGCCTACGCCAAGGGGAAAAGCGCCGCCACGCCCACGCTGGTGCTGTACGCCCGGCCCAACGGCCTGGGGAAGAACCGCCTGGGCCTCACCGTGGGGACCAAGGTGGGCAAGGCGGTGGTCCGCAACCGGGTCCGCCGGCGGATGCGGGAGAGTTACCGTCTCCGGGAGGGGACGGTGAAGACCGGGTACGACCTGGTGCTGGTGGCCCGCTCGGCGGCGGCGGAGGCCCGCTACCGGGAACTGGACCGGCACCTGGGGTCCCTCCTGAAGCGGCTGGAGTTGTTCCTATGAGGGAACTTCTGCTCCGGGCCATCCGGTTTTACCGGGCGAACATCTCCCCCGTCCGGCCCAACTGCTGTCGCTTCATCCCCTCCTGCTCGGCCTACGCCCTGGAGGCCATCGAGGTCCACGGGGCCTTGAAGGGCGGGCTTTTGGCCCTGCGGCGGCTGTTGAAATGCCACCCCTTCCACCGCCAGACCAGCTTTGTCTACGACCCCGTGCCGCCGAAAAAGCCGCCCCGGTCCGGGGCGGGCCCCACATCCCATATATGACGGGAGGACGTGTCCTTGAACCTTATTTTAAGACCCTTCGCGCTGCTGCTGGTGTTCTTTTACAACCTCTTTGACAACTACGGCGTGGCCCTGATCCTCTTCGCCCTGGTGGTGAAGGTCATCCTCTTCCCCTTCTCCCTGAAGGGGAAAAAGAGCATGGTCAAGGTCTCCTCCGTCCAGAGCAAGGCCCAGCGCATCCAGCGCCAGTACGCCAACAACAAGCAGAAACAGCAGGAGGAGCTGGCCAAGTTCTACGAAAAGGAGCAGGTCAACCCCATGGGCGGGTGCCTGTGGTCCTTCCTGCCCCTGCTGGTCCTCATCCCCCTCTACGCCATCATCCGCCAGCCCCTGACCCACATGATGACCATGACCACCGACCAGATCATCGCCGTGGGCAACGACGTTCTCCACTGGGCCCAGGCGTCCATCGACCACGGCTGGGTCCGCAACGTCACCGACGCGGCGCAGAATCTGCTCACCAAGTCCTCCGCTGTGGCGGGGTATAACCAGCTCTACATGGCCTCCCTCATCACCCCGGAGAACCTGGCCCAGGTCCAGGCCGCCGCCGACGGGGTGGCCCAGGGGGCCAAGGCCATGGCCCTCAACTTCAACTTCCTGGGGATAGACCTCTCCCGGGTGCCCACCTGGCGGTTCTGGTCCTACCCCGACGGGATCACCTGGAACACCATCGGCCTCACCCTCATGCCCATTATCTCCGCGGCGCTGAGCCTTTTGATGAGCGTGGTCACACAGAAGACCAACCGCATGAGCAACCCCGCCGCCGCCGACCAGCCCCAGCCGGGGGGCTTTATGATGTACGCCCTGGGGCCGCTGATGTCCCTGTGGATCGGCTATATCATGCCCGCCGGCCTGTGCGTTTACTGGATCGTCAACTCCCTTTTGTCCATGGTGCAGGAGGTGATCTCCGGCAAACTGCTCAAGAAGGACTACGAGCAGGCGGCGGAGGCCGCCAAAAAACAGGCCCTGCTGGACAAGGAGGAGGAGAAGCGGCGCAAGGCCGCCCTGGCCGCGGAGCGGGCCAAGCGCATCGAGGAGCGCAAGGCCCAGAAGGGCAAGAAGAAGACCAAACAGGCCGCCGCGCCGGGGGTGGACCACTCCGCCTCCGCCGTGGGCCTGCGGGCCTACGCCCGGGGCCGGGCCTATGACCCGGACCGCTACGGCGGCGTGACCCCCTACCGGGATCCTGACCACCCCATCGACGAGGACGCGGTGGAGAAGGCCCGGGCGGAGCGGGCGGAGAAGCGGGCGGAGGCCCAGCTGGAGGCGGAGGTGACCGCCCAGGTGGCCGCCGAGATGGCCCAACTGGCCGACGGCAGCGTGGAGGACGTGGAGAAGGCCATCGAGGCCTCCGAGGAACAGCGTTCCCAGGACCTGCTGGACGAGGCCGCCGCCCTGGCCGCCGCCCTGGACGAGCCGGAGGAGGCCCCGGAAGCGACCCAGACGGACGAGGACACCCAGCCGGGCGAAGCTACTCAGGAGACGCCCCAGGCGGCGGCGGACGAGGACGACGCCGCCCAAAGGGAGGAGGAGTAATTTATGACGAAGTATCTGGAAGCCACCGGCAAGACCGAGCAGGCCGCCATCGACGCCGCCCTGGCCCAGCTGGGGCTGGACCGGGACGACGTGTCGGTGGAGATCCTGGACCGGGCCAAGTCCGGCTTTTTGGGCATCGGCTCCACCCCCGCCCGGGTGCGGGTGAGCTACGAGGCCCCCGACGAGCCGGAGCCGGAGGAGACGGCCCCGGAGGCCCCCACCGCCCCCGTGGAGAAGGTGGTCTACGAGGCCCCCAAGGCGGACAAGCCGCCCAAGGCCGAAAAGCCCCACAAGGCGGAGCGGGCGGAGAAGCCCCAGGCCAAGCCGGTGTTGGAGCCGGAGCCCACCCACCCGGTGGACGACGAGGCGTCCCAGGCCATCACCGCCTTTGTCACCGGCCTTCTCCAGCACATGGAGGTGGACTGCACCGTCACCGTGGAGCTCTCGGAGCGGGGCGCCTATGAGGTGCGGCTGGAGGGGGAGGACCTGGGCCGGATCATCGGCCGCCGGGGGGACACCCTGGACGCCATCCAACAGCTCACCGGCTACGCCGTCAACCGGGACCGCCGGGAGCGGGTGCGGGTCCACCTGGACGCGGAGGGCTACCGGGCCCGCCGGGAGGAGGCCCTGGCCAACCTGGCCCGCCGCCAGGCGGAAAAGGCCATCCGCTACCGCAAGTCCGTCACCCTGGAGCCCATGAACGCCTACGAGCGCCACGTGGTCCACACCGCCCTTCAGGGCTACCCCCACATCTCCACCCACTCCGAGGGGGCGGAGCCCCACCGCCGCACGGTGATCTGCTACGAGGAGGAGTCCTTCGAAGACGGCGAGGCGTAACGCCATCCCGCCGGGGCCGGGCGCACACCCGGCCCCGGTTTTTTTCCATCCGCCAGAGAGAAGAAAGGAGCCCGCCCTTTGGAAACGCCGCTGTTGAACGCCCTGCTGGAACACATCCGCCAGCGCCCCGCCCCCTTCCATATGCCCGGCCACAAGGGGCGGATGGAGGACTTTGAGAGCATGGCCCTCATCTCCGCCCTGGACGTCACCGAGCTGCCCGACACCGGCGACCTCTACGTGGGCGTGGACCCACAGACCGGCCTGCCCGACCCCATCGCCCAGGCCCAGGACCTGTGGGCCCGGGCCTGGGGCTACCCCATCTGCCAGTTCCTCACCGGCGGCTCCACCCAGGGCATCCACGCCGCCCTGCTCCTGGCGGGGCGGGACAAGGGGGTGACGCTGGTGGACCGGTGCAGCCACAGGAGCGTCTACAACGCCCTTGCCATGTGGGACTGCTTCCCCGTCTACCTCATGCGCCGCCAGGACCAGCCCCTGTCCCCCGCCCTGCTCAAGGCCGCCTTTCGGGCCATGGAGGACCACGGGAAACACGTCACCACCGTCTGTATAACATCGCCCACATATTACGGCGTGTTGTCGGACATCCCTGCCCTGGCGAGGATCGTCCACGACAAAGGGGCCAGGCTCATCGTGGACGCCGCCCACGGCTGTCACCTGCCCTTTATGATGGAGCCAAACCCCTTCCGGGGGGCCGACCTGGTGGTGACCTCCGCCCACAAGACCCTGCCCGCCTACGGCCAGGGGGCCCTGCTCTTCTCCAACGAGAGCTTTACCCCCCGGGACCTGCGCTGGGCGGCCAGCGTCTGCGGCACCTCCTCCCCCTCCTACCCCATCATGGCCTCCATGGACTGGGCCCGGGCGCGGATGGAGGACGAGGGGACCGTCCGGGCCCTCCACGCCGCGGCGGAGACGGTGAAAGCCTTTCGCCGGACCTACCGGGGGATGCGGGGCAAGGGGCTGGACCCCTTGCGGCTGACCCTGAACGTCAACGCCGTGGCCGCCCAGGGGGAGGAGGTCAAGGAGTACCTGGAGCGCATGGGGGTCTTCCCCGAGATGGCCGACCGGGACCACGTGGTGTTCCTGTTCAGTTCCGAGACGATCCAGGAGGACGTGGACCGGCTGGACCGGCGGCTGATGGAGGCCCAGCGGGCCTGGCCGGGGCTCTTCGCCCCCCCGGTGGAGCCCCCTCTGCCCCCGGAGCCGGACGTGTGTATGTCCCCCGCCCAGGCCCTTACCGCCCCCAGCCTCCTGCGGCCCCTGAACAAGAGCGAGGGCTTTATCTGCCTGGAACAGGTGGCCCCCTACCCCCCCGGCGTGCCGGTGATCGCCCCGGGGGAGCGGGTGACAAAAAAAGGGCTGGCCTATTTGCGGGATATAGGCTATAATACTACCCGGGAGATCGCCGTTCTGAACGAGATCTTCTGGAGCTGGGAGGAGGGGCGGCCATGCTGACGTGGACCCTGCCCCCCGCCCTGGCCGCCCGGGCCCGGGCGGGCGCCCTGCCCCACGGCTGGATCCTGGCCGGGGCGGGAGAGCCGGAGCTGGAGGAGGCGGCCCGGACCCTGGCGGCGGCCTTTTTGTGCCAAGACCCGGACCGGCGGCCCTGCGGGACGTGCAAACACTGCCGCAAGGTGGAAAAGGGCGTCCACCCCGACCTCCAGTGGGTGGAGAAGTACCCGGACAAGCGCCAGCTCGTGGTGGAGCAGATCCGGGCGTTGCGCTCGGATGCCTACATCCGGCCCAACGAGGCGGAGCGGAAGGTGTATATCCTCCAAAACGCCCAGCAGATGAACGACGAGGCGCAAAACGCCTTCCTGAAGGTGCTGGAGGAGGGGCCGGAGTACGCGGTCTTCCTCCTGCTCAGCGAGAACCACCTGGCCCTGCTGCCCACCATCCGCTCCCGGTGCGAGCTGTTGCGCCTGACCGGGGCGGAGGCCGGGGGGGACAGCCTCCGGCTGGGGGGCGAGCTGGCGGGCCTCCTCCTGGGGGGCGACCGCTGGCGGCTGTTGGCGTGGTGCGTGCCCTGGGAAAAGGCGGGGCGGGAGGACGTGGTGGCCCTGTGGAAGGCCGCCCGGGAGACCCTTTTGACCTGCCGGGACCCCGCCTCCCTCCCCCGGGCCGTCCGCCTGGCGCAGACCCTGGGGGAGCTCCTCTCCCTGGCCCAGGGGAGCGGCAACCTGGGGGTGCTGTGGGGCCGGCTGTACGCGGCCCAGGAATAGAAGTTTTCCACCGTCAGAAAAGAGGTGTTTTCCATGACCCAAGTGATCGACGCCCGGTTTCGGGAGGGGGGGAAGGAGTACTCCTTCAACCCCGGGGAGTTGACCGTGGAGCCCGGCCAGGGCGTCATCGTCTCCACCCCCAAGGGCCCGGAGTACGCCGTGTGTACCAAGGGCAACCACCTGGTGGACGAGGCCACCCTCCTCTCCCCCCTGCGGCCGGTCCTGCGGCTGGCCGGGGAGGAGGACAAACCCCCGGAGGAGCCCGACCGGCCCCGGGAGCGGCCGGAGGGCAAGCCCGCCGCCTTTCGCCCCGCCCCGCCCCGCCCCCTCACCGAGGCGGAGCGGAAGCGGCAAAAGGAGGCCATGGCGGTCTGCCGGGAGAAGATCGCCCAGCAGGGGCTGGAGATGAGCCTGGTCCGGGCGGAGCCCAGCCCGGACGGGGGCAAGATCGTCTTCTACTTCACCGCCGAGAACCGGGTGGACTTCCGGGCGCTGGTGAAGGACCTGGCCTCCACCCTCCACTGCCGCATCGAACTGCGCCAGATCGGCGTGCGGGACGAGACGAAGATGCTGGGCGGCATCGGCATCTGCGGCCAGCCCTACTGCTGCTGCCGGTTTTTGGATAAGTTCCAGCCCGTGTCCATCAAGATGGCCAAGACCCAGAACCTCTCCCTCAACCCCACCAAGATCTCCGGCGCCTGCGGGCGGCTGATGTGCTGTCTGAAGTACGAGCAGGGGGCCTATGAGGACGCGGTGAAGCGGTGCCCCAAGAAGGAGTCCTTTGTGGAGACCCCGGACGGGGCGGGGAACGTCACCGACGTGAACCTCCTGCGGGAGAAGGTGAAGGTCCGCATCGAGGGGGGCGACGAACAGCCCAAGACCTACTACAACCAGGAGGTCCGGGTCATCCGCCCGGGCAAGGGGAAGCGGCCGGAGGACTACGTCCTCCCCCCCAAGGAGGAGCTGGAAAAACTGCGCTATATCCCCCCGGAGAGCCAGCGCCGGCAGGCCGACCCGTCCCGCGGGAGCCTGGCCGAGAAGCTGGAGGAGCTGTTGGCCACCGAGGCCCAGCGGGGGGCGGAGCACGCCGCCCGGACCCGGTCCCACAGCCGCCGCTCCGGCGGCCAGGGGGGCAAGGGCGGCCAGGCCAAGGCCAAGGCCCAGCCCGCCAAGCCCCAGGGGGGCCAGAACCACGCCGGGAACAGCGCCCACCACCGCCGCCGCCGTCCCCACCCGCCCAAAGAGACCTGACCCGCCGGGGGAGCCTGACCGCTCCCCCGGCGTTTTTTTGCTTAAAAGCCTCGCGGAGTTTCGCGCCTCCGGCCCGCAAACGTGCGGGTCGGCCGCCGAGGCGGCCGGCCCGTGCGCCGCGGCGGGCCGCGAAACGCTCCCAAAAGGGCAAGCCCTTTTGGGAGATTGTTCTTGTATTCTTTTTATAGTTGTAGTATAATAATTCTATTCTGGGTATTTATTGAAGTTTCAAGGAGACAGCTATGATAACAGTGACGGATCTTTCCCTGCAATACGGCGGCTCTTACCTGTTCAAAAACGTGGAGCTGCAGTTCGTCCAGGGCAACTGCTACGGCATCATCGGCGCCAACGGCGCGGGCAAGTCCACCTTCCTGAAGATCCTGGAAGGGGAGCTGGAGCCCACCTCCGGGGAGGTGTTCGTGGACCCCAAGGTGCGGATGTCCATCCTCCGCCAGGACCAGAACGCCTTTGACGCCTATACCGTGATGGACACGGTCATCATGGGCAACCGCCGCCTCTACGACATCGGCAAGGAGAAGGACGCCCTCTACGCCAAGGAGGAGATGACCGACGAGGACGGCCTGCGGGTCTGCGAGCTGGAGGCGGAGTACGCCGAGTTGGGCGGCTGGGAGGCGGAGAGCGACGCCAGCCGCATCCTCCAGGGCCTGGGCGTGGGCACCCAGTGGCACGAGACCGACATGGCGGGGCTGGACCCCCGGCTGAAGGTGAAGGTCCTGCTGGCCCAGGCGCTCTTCGGCGAGCCGGACATTCTCCTCCTGGACGAGCCCACCAACAACCTGGATATCAACGCCATCAACTGGCTGGAGGACTTTCTGCTGGACTTCGCCGGCACCGTCATCGTGGTCAGCCACGACCGGCACTTCCTCAACACCGTTTGCACCCACATCGTGGATATCGACTACGGCAAGATCAAAATGTACGTGGGCAACTACGACTTCTGGTACGACGCCTCCCAGCTCATGCAGACCCTGATGAAGAACCAGGCCAAGAAGAACGAGGAGAAGGCCCAGGAGCTCAAGGACTTTATCTCCCGCTTCTCCGCCAACAAATCCAAGTCCAAACAGGCCACCTCCCGGCGCAAGCTGTTGGAAAAGCTGACGCTGGAGGAGATCCCCGCCTCCTCCCGCCGCTACCCCTGGGTGGGCTTCTCCCCCGACCGGGAGGTGGGCAAGGATATCCTCTTTGTCACCGACGTCTCCAAGACCATCGACGGGGTGAAGGTGCTGGACAAGGTCACCTTCACCGTGGGCAAGGGGGACAAGATCGCCTTCGTAGGGGACAACGAGAACGCGCAGACGGCGCTTTTCAAGATCTTGGTGGGGGAACTGGAGCCGGACGAGGGGACGGTGAAGTGGGGCCAGACCGCCACCTTCTCCTACTTTCCCAAGGACAACACCCCCTTCTTCAAGGACTGTGACGACTCCATCCTGGACTGGCTCCGCCAGTTCTCCGAGGACAAGCACGAGAGCTACCTCCGGGGCTTTTTGGGCCGGATGCTCTTCTCCGGGGACGACATTTTTAAGCCCGTCAAGGTCCTCTCCGGCGGGGAGAAGGTGCGGTGTATGCTCTCCCGGATGATGCTCTCGGGCGCCAACGTCCTGCTGTTGGACCAGCCCACCAACCACCTGGACCTGGAGTCCATCGCCGCGGTGAACAACGGGCTGGAGGCGGTGCCCTGCAACGTTTTGCTTGCCACCCACGACCACCAGATGATCTCCACCGTGGCCAACCGGGTCTTCGACTTCACCCCCGAGGGGGCGCTGGTGGACAAGCGGATGAACTACGACGACTATCTGGAGTGGCGGCGGCAACAGGAGGGAGAGGCGTGAAAAAATGGCTTGCGTTGGGCGGGCCCCTGCTGGCGGCGACGGCGGGGGCCTGGGCCCTGCGGTGCTGGCAGCGCCGGACCGACTTTGACGGCGACGGCCTGCTCTCCCCCGGCCCGGCCAGCGCCGGGCTGGTGGCCCTGGTCCTGCTGGCGGGGGCGGGCTTTTTGCTCCTGATCCGGGCCCTTCTGCGGGAGCCCGGGCCCCGGGGCTACCTGGCCGCCTTCGCCCTGCCCCACCGGGGGCTGGTGGCGGTGTATCTGCTGGCGGGCGGTCTGCTGGTGGCGGCGGGTCTGCTGGGGCTCCGGGACCAGAGCGCGGGGCTCAGCGCCCCGCTGAGCACCCGCGTCCTCTCGGTGGCGCTGGTGCCCACGGGGCTGGACCTGGCCCTGGTGGGCTGGCTGGGGGCCCAGCGGCAGGAGGCCCAGGGCCGGTTCGCCTGGCCCCTGCTCCTGCCCGGGTGGTGCGGCTGTGTGTGGCTGATCTCCGCCTACCAGGCCCACACCGCCCAGCCCAGCGCCATGAGCTACGCCTTTTACTTCCTGGGCGCGCTGTGCGCGGTGGGGGCGTGCTATATGATCGCCTCCTTCTCCTTTGAGCGGCCCCGGCCCCGCTGGGCGGCCTGGCTGTGCGCCATGGGGATCCTCCTGCTGGCCACGGCGGTGGCGGACGCGGCGGAGGCGGGGGACGCCCACCAGGGGCTGGTGTGCCTGGGGTATCTGCTCTACCTGGCCGCCCAGCTGTCCTGCCTGCTCTACCGGGCTCAGACCCCCGCTCAGCTGGAGCCCTGGACCCCGCCCCCGGCCCCGGCGGCAGAGGCCGACCCGGCAGAGGCCGGCCCGGCGGAAAACGCCGACCCGGCCCCCGCCCCGTCGGCGGACGGGCCGGAAAACAACGAAACTGAGGTGAGCGAGCATGAGTAAGACGCCCTTTTATATCACCACCCCCATCTACTACCCCTCCGACAAGCTCCACATCGGCCACACCTACTGCACCGTGGCCACCGACACCATGGCCCGGTACAAGCGCCTGCGGGGCTATGAGGTGATGTTCCTCACCGGCACCGACGAGCACGGCCAGAAGATCGAGGACAAGGCCCGGGAGGCGGGGGTGGAGCCCCAGGCGTTCGTGGACGCCATTGTGGAGGGCCCCCGGGGGGTGAAGGACCTGTGGAAGCTGATGGACATCTCCAACGACCGCTTCATCCGCACCACCGACGACTACCACGTCCGGGCCATCCAGCGCATCTTTAAGGCCATGTACGACAAGGGCGATATCTACAAGGGCACCTACTCGGGCAAGTACTGCAAGCCCTGCGAGAGCTTCTGGACGGAGAGCCAGCTGAAAGACGGCAAGTGCCCCGACTGCGGCCGGGAGGTCCAGGACGCCCAGGAGGAGGCGTACTTCTTCCGCCTGAGCAAGTACGCCGGCCCCATCCAGGACCTCCTGGAGAACACCGACTTCCTGGAGCCCCGTTCCCGGGTGAACGAGATGGTGAACAACTTCATCAAGCCGGGGCTGGAGGATCTGTGCGTCTCCCGCACCTCCTTCACCTGGGGGGTGCCGGTGGACTTCGACCCGGGCCACGTGGTCTACGTGTGGGTGGACGCGCTCTTCAACTATATGACCGCCCTGGGCTTTATGAACGACCGCTACGACGACTACGACAAGTTCTGGCCCTGCGACGTGCACTTTGTGGGCAAGGAGATCGTGCGGTTCCACTCCATCATCTGGCCCGCCTTCTGTATGTCCCTGGGCCTGCCCCTGCCCAAGAAGGTCTACGGCCACGGCTGGCTTCTGCTGGACGGGGGCAAGATGTCCAAGTCCCGGGGCAACGTGGTGGACCCCTACGTGCTGGCGGAGCTCTTTGGGGTGGACGCGTTGCGGTTCTTCCTTCTGCGGACCTTCCCCTTCGGCGCGGACGGCAACTTCTCCAACGAGGCCCTCATCAACACCATCAACGTGGACCTGGCAAACGACCTGGGCAACCTGGTCAGCCGCACCACCGCCATGGCGGAGAAGTACTTCGGCGGCGCCCTGCCCGCCCAGCGGCAGGAGGAGCCCCTGGACACCCAGCTCACCGCCATGGTCAAGGCCCTGCGGGAGCGGTACGAGGCGCAGATGGAGCGCTACCAGTTCCAAAACGCCCTGGAGGAGGTCTTCCGGGTCATCCAGCGGGCGAACAAGTATATCGACGAGACCGCCCCCTGGACCCTGGGCAAGGACGTGGCCGCCAACGGCCCCCGGCTGGCGACGGTGCTGTATAACCTGCTGGAGGCCACCCGGGTGTGCGGCATTTTGCTCACCCCCTTCATGCCCCGGAGCATGGAGAAGCTCTTCGACCAGATCGGCGCGGGGCCGGACCTCCGCACCTGGGACAGCGCCGCCCGCTGGGGCGCTCTGCCCGCCCAGGCGGCGGTCCGCAAGGGGGAGGCCCTCTTCCCCCGGGTGGACCTGGACAAGGCCCTGGCCCAGCTGGAGGAGATCCAGGCCCAGTCCGCCCCCAAGGCCCCGGGCGCGCCGGAGATCGAGCCCCTGGCTACCGAGAGCGTGGACTTTGACACCTTCTGCAAGTCCGACTTCCGGGCGGTGAAGGTGAAGGCGTGCGAGGCGGTGAAGAAATCGGACAAGCTCCTGCGCTTCACCCTGGACGACGGCACCGGGACCGACCGGCAGATCCTCTCCGGCATCCACAAGTGGTACCAGCCGGAGGCGCTGGTGGGTAAGACGCTGGTGGCCATCGTCAACCTCCCGCCCCGGAAGATGATGGGCCTGGAGAGCCAGGGGATGCTCCTCTCCGCCGTCCACACCGTGGACGGGGAGGAAGTGCTGAACCTCATCATGGTGGACGACCAGATCCCGGCGGGGGCAAAGCTGTGCTGAACGGGTGACCGCTCCCCGCGCCCCCGGGCGACAACGAAGAAAAAGGTGAAACTATGGCACACAAGGACAAGAACCCCGATATCTCCTACGAAAATCAGGTCATCCAGCCGGTGGACCTGAAGGAGGAGATGGAGAGCAGCTATATCGACTACGCCATGAGCGTCATCGTGGGCCGGGCCCTGCCCGACGTGCGGGACGGTCTGAAGCCGGTCCACCGCCGCATCCTCTACGCCATGTATGAAGACGGCCTGACCTCGGACAAGCCCTTCAAGAAGTCCGCCACCGCCGTGGGCAACGTGCTGGGCCGGTACCACCCCCACGGGGACGCCAGCGTCTACGACGCCATGGTCCGCCTGGCCCAGGACTTCTCCCTGCGCTACCCCCTCATCGACGGCCACGGCAACTTCGGCTCCATCGACGGCGACCCCCCCGCCGCCTACCGTTACACCGAGGCCCGCATGGCCAAGATGGCCAACGAGATGATGCGGGACCTGGACAAGGAGACGGTGGACTGGGACCCCAACTTTGACGAGTCCCGCAAGGAGCCCCGGGTGGTGCCCTCCCGGTTCCCCAACCTGCTGGTGAACGGCTCGGCGGGGATCGCCGTGGGCATGACCACCAACATCCCGCCCCACAACCTCACCGAGGTCATCAACGGCTGTCTCTGCGTCCTGGACGACCCGGCGGCCACCCTGGACGATTTGATGGAGCACATCAAGGGCCCCGACTTCCCCACCCGGGGCATCATCCTGGGCCGCAGCGGTATCCGGGCGGCCTACGCCACCGGCCGGGGCCACATCCAGGTCCGGGCCCGGACGGAGTTTGAGGAGTTCGGCCAGGGCCGCACCCGGATCGTCGTCACCGAGCTGCCCTACCAGGTGAACAAGGCCCTGCTCATCAAGAACATCGCCGACCAGGTCCACGAAAAGCGGCTGGAGGGCATCTCCGGCCTCCGGGACGAGACGGACCGGGACGGCATGCGGATCGTCATCGAGCTCAAGCGGGAGGCCAACCCCCAGGTGGTGCTCAACCGCCTCTTTGCCCAGACCGCCATGCAGGCCACCTTCGGCATCGTCATGCTGGCCTTGGTGGACAACCAGCGCCAGCCCAAGATCCTCACCCTGCGGCAGATCTTGGACGAGTACCTGACCTTCCAGGAGGAGGTCATCCGCCGCCGCACCATCTACGACCGCCGCAAGGCCCAGGAGCGGGCCCACATCCTGGAGGGCCTGCTGATCGCCCAGGACAACATCGACGAGGTCATCCGCATCATCCGCGCCTCCTATGACGACGCCAGGGAGAACCTGATGGCCCGCTTCGGCCTGGACGAGGTCCAGGCCCAGGCCATCTGCGATATGCGCCTGATCGCCCTCCAGGGCCTGAACCGGGAGAAACTGCAAAACGAGTACGACGACCTCCAGGCCAAAATTCGCTATTATACGGAGCTTCTGGAGAACGAGGAGAAGCTCAAAGGCGTTTTGAAGGACGAGCTCATCGAGATCCGGGACAAGTACGGCGATGAGCGCCGCACCGAGATCGGCTACGCGGAAAACGATATCGACATCGAGGACCTGATCGAGGAGGAGGAGTGCGTCTTCACCCTCACCAGCGCCGGGTACATCAAGCGCACCCCGGTGAGCGAGTACGCCGCCCAGAGCAAGGGCGGCATGGGCAAGAAGGGCATCACCACCCGGGAGGAGGACTACGTCACCGACCTCTTCACCGCCTCCACCCACGACTACATTTTGTTCTTCACCGACACCGGCAAGGTCTACCGCAAGAAGGGCTATCAGATCCCCGCCAGCGGCAAGGCCGCCAAGGGCACCAACATCGTCAACATCCTCCAGGTGGAGCAGGGGGAGCGGATCCAGACCATGATCCACACCCCCTCCATTGAGGACGACGGGCGGTATCTGGTGATGGTCACCCGCCAGGGCACCGTCAAGCGCATGGAGGCCAACCGCCTGAAAAACCTCCGCAACAACGGCATCCGGGCCCTCCGCATGGCGGAGGGGGACAGCCTGGTGGCCGTGCTGGAGACGGACGGCAAGCAGAACCTGCTCATCGCCACCCACCTGGGCCAGGCGGTGTGCTTCCCCGAGGACAAGGTCCGGGCGGTGGGCCGGGAGGCCGTGGGCGTCCGGGGCGTGCGGCTGAAGGAGGGGGACTACGTGGTGGGCGCGGGGAAGGCCGTGCCCGGCCAGTGCGTCCTCTCCATCACCGAGAAGGGCTACGGCAAGCGCACCCCCGTGGAGGAGTACCGGGTCACCGGCCGGGGCGGCTCGGGCATCCGCAACTACCTCTGCACCGAGAAGACCGGGGCGGTGGTGGGCATCAAGATGGTGGACGGCGGGGAGGATCTGCTGTTGGTCACCCAGGGCGGCATCCTCATCCGCACCCACGTGGACGCGGTGCGCCAGGCGGGCCGCTCCACCCAGGGCGTTATCGTCATGCGCTTTAAGGAGGAGGGGGACCGGGTGATCTCCCTGGCCCTGGCCGAGCGGGACAACGACGAGGACGTGGTGATCCCGGAGACGGAGATGGAGGCGGTGGAAGCCCCCCCGGAGGACCCGGCGGACGACGAGGACGGGGAGGCGTAAATGAAGTCGGTCACCATCTACACCGACGGCGCCTGTTCCGGCAACCCCGGCCCCGGGGGCTGGGGGGCCATCCTGATCTACGGGCCCCACCAGAAGGAGCTCTCCGGCGGGGAGGCCAGCACCACCAACAACCGCATGGAGCTCACCGCCGTCATCCGCGCCCTGGAGCGGCTGAAGGAGCCCTGCGCCGTGGAACTCTACTCGGACAGCAAGTACGTCATCGACGCCCTCACCCTGGGCTGGGCCAAGGCGTGGCGGGCCAAGGGCTGGCGCAAGCCGGACAAAAAGCCGGCGCTGAACCCGGATCTGTGGGAGCGCCTGCTGGAGTTGTGCGATACCCACCAGGTCACCTGCCACTGGGTCAAGGGCCACGCCGAGAACCCCTTCAACAACCGCTGTGACCAGCTGGCGGTGATGGAGAGCATGAAATTCAAGGACGGGGAGGCGTGAGCCATGGCGGACACGCGGGATGAATTTATCCAGATCTATCGGGAAAACATTACCCGGGAGGGCTCCCAGGCCCTGCTGGACTATCTGATGAACAAGTCCGACTTCTTCACCGCCCCCGCCTCCACCAAGTTCCACGGGGCCTACCCCGGGGGGTTGTGCGAGCACTCGGTGAACGTCTACGACTGCTTAAAAGACTACCTGGAGCGCCCCCGGGTGGCGGAGCTGTACGGGCTGGAGGAGTACTCGGCGGAGACGGTGGCGATCGTGGCGTTGCTCCACGACCTGTGCAAGGTGAACTGCTACAAGGCGGGGACCCGGAACGTGAAAAACGAGGCCACCGGGCAGTGGGACAAGGTGCCCACCTTCTTCTATGAAGACCCCCTCCCCTACGGCCACGGGGAGAAGAGCGTGTATATCATCTCGGGCTTTCTGCGCCTCACCCGGGAGGAGGCCATGGCCATCCGCTGGCACATGGGCTTTTCCGGGGCGGAGGACAAGAACCTGGTGGGCCGGGCGCTGGAGAAATACCCCCTGGCCTTCGCCCTCAGCGTGGCGGACATGGAGGCCACCTACTTCCTGGAAGGGGCGTAAGGGCCCCGGGGGCCCAAAGGAGAGAGCGTTATGCGGGAGTTGAGTTGGAGCGAGCGGGGACGGCTCTGGCTGCGGCTGGGCCTGCGGCTGGTGCTGACCGTTCTGACGCTGTGGCTGGCGTGGAAGGTGGGCCGGCCCCTGCTGGGGCTGTTGATGCCCTTTGTGGTGGCGCTGGTGCTGACCTGGATCCTGAACCCCGCCATCCAGGGCCTGGAAAAACGGCTCAAGGTGCGGCGGCCGGTGTTGTCCATGCTCCTGGTGGTGCTGGGGGTGGCGGTGGTGGGGGCCGTGCTGGCCGCCCTGATCTACGCCCTCATCGGCCAGGTGCTGTCCGCCGTGCAGGACTGGCAGTCCATCTGGAACACGGTCATGTCCGGGGTGACGGCGGTGAGCCGCGCCCTGGAAGAGCCCCTGCGCCACCTGCCCGAGCCGGTGTCCCTGCGGCTCACCGGCCTGGGGGACAGCGCCGTGGCCTGGCTGGGCACGGCCATGTCCGACCTGCTCTCCGCCGCCGCCACCCGGGCCGGCTCCTTTGCCATGAGCCTGCCCGCCTGGGTGGTCAGCGTGGTGGTCTGCGTCATGGCGACCTACTTCATCTCCGCCGACTACGCCGGCCTCCGGGCCAAGGCGGCGGCCTGCGTCCCCCGGGAGTTCCGGGGCTTTTTCGCCCACCTGAAGCGGGTGGCCAAGGACGCCTTCGGCGGCTACATCAAGGCCGAGCTCCTGCTCAGCGTGTGGGTGACGGCGGTGTTGCTGGTGGGCTTTTGGATCATCGGGGAGCCCTACGGACTGCTGTTGGCGGTGGCCCTGGGGATCCTGGACTTCATCCCCATCGTGGGGGCGGGCACCGTCATGGTCCCCTGGGCGGTCATCGACGTGGCCGTGGGCGGCTACCGCCACGCGGTGGAGCTGATGGTCATCTGGGCGGCCATCATCCTCCTGCGCCGGATCGGCGAGCCCAAGTTCGTAGGCGACCACACCGGCCTCTCCCCCATCGCCAGCCTGCTGAGCATCTACGTAGGGATGCGCCTGGGGGGCGTGGTGGGCATGATCTTCGGGCCGGTGCTGTGCCTGATCGCCCTGAACATCCTTCGGGCGGGATTCCTGGACGGCACGCTGCGGGACCTGCGCCTGGCCGTGGGCGATCTCTCCGCGCTGCTGCGAAACGCCCCGGACCTGCCGGAGGACGATGAGGACGACGGCGAGGACGACGCGTAAAAGAAGACCTCCGGGAGTTCTCCCGGAGGTCTTTTTTGCCGCCGTGGCGGCGTTATCTCGGTGTGGGTGGCGGGGGCTCCCCGCGTCTCGCGGCGCCCGCTGGGGGGAGGTGCTTACTCGTCCCAGTCGGTGTAGTCGTCCTCGTCGTCGATACAGCAGCCCTCGGCGTACTGGCGGCGGGCGCGGACCTTGCCCACCACGTCCTGGGCGCACTCGCTGATCTTATCCCAAAAGGCGATGACGGTGCAGACAGCGGCGGCGGTGGCCAGGGCCAGGGCCACGACCTTCAAAACAAAGCGCGCGACTTTCATGGGAGATACCTCCTTAGAATTAGACTACCACCATTCTACACGATTTATTCACCGATTGCAACAAAAAGGAGGAAATTTTTTGGGAGGCGTTACCAGCCGAACCAGCTGAAGGGGTCATACCCGAAGCCGTACCCGCCGCCCTGGTTGGGGGTCTGAGTTTGGGTCTGCTCCTGGCTCTGGTCGGCGTCCTCCTCGGCCTGGGGCTGTTGCTCCCCCAGGGTGAGGGGCACCTGGATGAGCTGGCCGGCCCGGTCCACGGTGAGGGTGACGGTGTCCCCGGCCCGGTGGCGGTCCCGGGCGGTCATGAAGTCCTGGCGGGAGGTGATGTCGGTGTCGTCCACCTTGGTGATGATGTCCCCGGCCTGGAGCCCGGCCTGGGCGGAGGGCCCGTCGGGGACCACCTCCTGGACGTAGGCGCCGCCGGAGCGGCCGTAGCGGGCGGCCTCGTCGGCGTCGGCGTTGGTGAGGACCACGCCGGCGTAGGGCTTGCCGGTGACGTAGCCGTGCTCGATGAGGTCGGTGACGATATCCTTCACATCGTCGATGGGGATGGCGAAGCAGATGCCCTCGATGCTGGCTCGGGTGGAGCCGTTGTTGGAGTACTTGGCGTTGGTGATGCCCACCACCTGGCCGTACATATTAAAGAGGGGCCCGCCGGAGTTGCCGGAGTTGATGGCCGCGTCGGTCTGCAACACGTTGAAAACACTGCCGTCGATGGTCAGGGGCTTGTCCAGGGCGGAGATATAGCCCACCGTCATGGAGAAGGTCATCTCCCCCAGGGGGTTGCCGATGGCGGCCACCTGCTCCCCCACCACCATGTCGCTGGAGGAGCCCAGGCGCACGGGGGTGAGGTTCTGGGCGTTGATCTTCAGCACCGCCACGTCGTTGCCCGCCTCGCTCCCCACCAGGGTGGCGGGGTACTTGTCGCCGTTTTTGAACTGGACGGTGATGGAACTGGCGTCCTCCACCACGTGGTAGTTGGTGACGATGTAGCCGTCGGCGGTGAGGACGAAGCCGGAGCCGCTGGCCGGGGAGACCACCGTCTGGCCCCAGATGTTGGTGGTGACCTGGGTGGTGATGCCCACCACCGCGTCCACGTTGGAGGCGTAGACCTCCGCCGGGGTCAGCACCTGGCCCTCCTCGGTCTTGGAGAGGTTCACCACCACCGGGGTGCCCGCGCCCTCGTAGACCACGGTGGAGCCGCCCCGCAGGGCGGAGGCCAGGCCAGAGGCCCGCTGGGTCAGCAGGGCCGCCCCCACCCCCGCGCCGCCGCCCACCAGGGCACAGCACAGCACCAGGGCCAGCACCCGGGGCCAGACCCGCTTGGCCTTCACCCGGGGCCGGGGGTGGATCACCAGCGGCTCCTCTCCCCCGGCGGGGGCGTTCCCCGCGGGAGGGTTCCCGCCGGTCGGGGGATTCCCGCCCCCAACGGCCTGGGCGGGCTGGACCGGCTGGGCCGGGTTCGCCG
This sequence comes from uncultured Oscillospiraceae bacterium, assembly GCA_947627325.1. Taxonomy (GTDB): domain Bacteria; phylum Bacillota; class Clostridia; order Oscillospirales; family Oscillospiraceae; genus MGBC124762. The sequence continues at coordinate 48,860 of CANQVO010000004.1, forward strand.
CGGGCTGGCCGGGATTCGTAGCGGCGACGGGGTCAGCCGCAGGCTGGGCGGGCTCGGGAATGGGTTCGACCACGGCCTCGACCACGGCCTGGACGGGCTGGGCCATGGGCTGGACGGGCTCGGTGACATTCTCGGCGGCCTGGGGCACAGGCTCGGTCACAGGCTCCACGGCCCCGGCGGCGTTCTCGGCGGAGAGGTCGGTCGCCTCCGCCGGGCGGTCCTCCTGGGGCGCGGGCGTAAAGTTCGGATCGTTTTGGTACATGGCACATCGCTCCTTCTCGTTTCGGATGTTCTGGAATCAAGATACCCCACATTTGTGTCAAAAGTGTGACGAAATTAAACAACCTTTTTGAACATACCCCGAAATGGACCTGAAAAAAGCGGCCCGGGAGACCCGGGCCGCTGGGGGGTATCGTTTGATTATCGGATGGTCATCTCCCGCACCTCCTGGCCCAGCTGGGCCAGGAACTGCTCCAGGGGCATGGCCCCCTGGTCCTCCCCGGAGCGGTGGCGGACGGAGACGGTGTGGTTCTCCACGTCCCGGTCCCCCACCACCAGCATATAGGGCACCTTCAGCAGTTGCGCCTCCCGGATCTTCTTGCCGATCTTCTCGTTGCGGAGGTCCAGCTCCACCCGGAAGCCCGCCTCGTCCAGGGTCTTGGCCACCTGGCGGGCGTAGTCGTCGGAGCGGTCGGTGATGGTGAGGAGCTTGACCTGCACCGGGGCCAGCCAGGCGGGGAAGGCCCCGGCAAAGTGCTCGGTGATGACGCCGATGAACCGCTCGATGGAGCCCAGGACCACCCGGTGGATCATCACCGGGCGGTGGCGCTCCCCGTCCTCCCCCACGTACTCCAGCTCGAACCGCTCGGGGAGCTGGCTGTCCAGCTGGATGGTGCCGCACTGCCAGGTGCGGCCCAGGGAGTCGGCCAGGTGGAAGTCCAGCTTGGGGCCGTAGAAGGCGCCGTCCCCTTCATTGACGGTGTAGGTCTTGCCCATGTCGGTGATGGCGGCCTTGAGGATGTCCTGGTTGCGCTCCCACTCCTCCTCCGTGCCGATGTGGTCCTCCGGCATGGTGGAAAGCTCGATCTCGTAGCTCAGGCCGAAGGTGGAGTACACCTCGTCAAAGAGGCGCACCGTCTCCTGGATCACGTCCTTCATCTGCTCCCGGGTCATGAACACGTGGGCGTCGTCCTGGGTGAAACAGCGCACCCGGAACAGGCCGTGGAGCGCGCCGGAGAGCTCGTGGCGGTGGACCAGGCCCAGCTCCGCCATCCGCAGGGGCAGCTCCCGGTAGGAGTGGGGCTCGCTGGCGTAGACCAGCATGCCGCCGGGGCAGTTCATGGGCTTGACGGCGAAATCGGTGTCGTCAATGACGGTGGTGTACATATTATTCTTATAGTGGTCCCAGTGGCCCGACCGCTCCCACAGCTGGCGGTTGAGCATGATGGGGGTGGAGATCTCCTGGTAGCCGTACTTCTTGTGGACCCGGTGCCAGTAGTCCAGCAGGGTGTTGCGAAGCACCATCCCCTTGGGCAGGAAGAAGGGGAAGCCGGGGCCCTCGTCCCGGAGCATAAAGAGGCCCAGCTCCTTGCCCAGCTTCCGGTGGTCCCGGCGCTTGGCTTCCTCGATGCGGGCCAAATAGGCGTCCAGCTCCTCCTTCTTGGGAAAGGCCACGCCGTAGATGCGCTGGAGGGTCTGGCGGGAGGCGTCCCCCCGCCAGTAGGCGGCGTTGCAGGCGGTGAGCTTCAGGGCGTTGCCCTTCACCCGGCCGGTGGAGTCCAGGTGGGGCCCGGCGCACAGGTCGGTGAACTCCCCCTGTTTGTAGAAGGAGATGACCTCCCCCTCAGGGAGGTCGTTGATGAGCTCCACCTTGTAGGGCTCGCCCTTCCCCTCCATGAGGGCCAGGGCCTCCTCCCGGGGCAGCTCGAACCGCTCCAGCTTCAGCTTCTCCTTGCAGATCTTCCGCATCTCCGCCTCGATCTGCTCCAAATGCTCGGGGGTGAAGGCGAAGGGGGCGTCCATGTCGTAGTACCAGCCCTCGTCGATGGCGGGGCCGATGGCCAGCTTCACCTCCGGCCACAGCCGCTTCACCGCCTGGGCCATGATGTGGGAGCAGGTGTGCCAGTAGGTCTTGCGGTACTGCTCGTTTTCAAAGGTATAAAGGTTTTCCTCGCTCATGGGGATATCCCTCCTTATAATCACGGGAATTATAGCACTTGCCCGCCCCGATGTCAAACAAAGAAGGCGGCACGCCTTGCAATAGGCGGAAAATCGTGGTACAATGAATAAAATTTTGAGTTTGGGCCGCGGCGGCGGGCCGCGGCCGGGAGAGGCTATGAAATACGACGTATGGGAGGCGCCGCCTCCCCCCGGGGCGGGGGCCCGGCCGCTGTCGCTGGTGGAGCGGGTGCTGGCCGCCCGGGGCATCGTGGGGCCCGACGCGGCGCGGGAGTTTCTGCGTACCGACGAAGGGCTCTTGCACGACCCCATGGAACTGAAAGACTTGCCCGAGGCCGCCCGGCGGTTGGAGCGGGCCATGGAGCGCGGCGAGACCATCGCCGTCTACGGCGACTACGACGTGGACGGCGTCACCTCCACGTGCCTTCTCTACCACTTCTTCCGCGCCCGGGGGGCCAAGGTGCTCACCTACATCCCCCGGCGATTGGAGGAGGGCTACGGCCTGAACCGGGCGGGGCTGGACGCCCTGGCGGCCCAGGGGGCCCGGGTGGTGGTCACCGTGGACTGCGGCATCACCGCCGTGGAGGAGGTGGAGTACGCCAAAAGCCTGGGGCTGGAGGTCATCGTCACCGACCACCACGCCTGCAAGGAGACCCTGCCCCACGCGGTAGCGGTGGTGGACCCCCACCGGCCCGACTGCGCCTACCCCTTCCAGGGGCTGGCCGGGGTGGGGGTGGCGCTGAAGCTGGCCATGGCGATGGGCGCGGAGCTGGCGGACTACGCCGACCTGGCCGCCCTGGGCACCGTGGCGGACGTGATGCCATTGGTGGACGAGAACCGGGCGATGGTCGCCATCGGCCTGGAGCGGATCAACACCGCCCCACGCCCCGGCATCCGGGCCCTCTTGGAGGCCGCCGGGGCCGGCCAGGCCGCCAACGCCGTCACCCTGGGCTACACCCTGGCCCCCCGGCTCAACGCCGCGGGGCGGCTGGGGGTGACCCAGGTGGCCCTGGACCTATTGCTGGCCGAGACGGAGGAACAGGCCGTCCCCCTGGCCCAGGAGCTGTGCGAGCTCAACCGTCGGCGCCAGGCGTTGGAGGGGGAGATCTTCGACGCCTGCGTGGGCCGGGTGGAGACGGAGGCGGCGGAGGACCAGGCCATCGTCCTCTCCGGGGAGGGCTGGCACCAGGGGGTGGTGGGCATCGTGGCCTCCCGCCTGGCCGACCGCTTCCAAAAGCCCGCCTTTATGATCTCCCTTCAGGACGGGATGGGCAAGGGCTCCTGTCGGAGCGTGGGGGACCTCTCCCTCTTTCAGGCGCTGCGGGAGGCCCAGGACCTGTTGGAGGGCTTTGGGGGCCACGCCATGGCGGCGGGCTTCACCGTCCGGGAGGAGAACATCCCCGCCCTGCGGGAGCGGCTGAACCAATGGGTGGGGGCCAACGGGGGCCGGGAGGCCCTGTCCACCCTCCACGTGGACGTGGCCCTGCCCGACGCGGAGGCCCTCACCCCCCAGGCGGTGGAGGAGCTGGAGCGGCTGGAGCCCTACGGGGCGGGCAACCCCAAGCCGGTGTTCACCCTGCCCCGGGTGGCCCTGATGGGGAAAAACCTGGTGGGGGCGGAGGGCAAGCATATGCGCCTGTCCCTGCGCTGTAAGGCCCAGCGCCTGCCCGCCATCTTCTTCTCCTGCCCCAAGGAGGGGTGGGAGTTTCAGGAGGAGGACCGGGTGGACGTGGCCTTCACCCCCCAGATCAACGAGTTTAGGGGCAAGCGGGGGGTCCAGCTGGTGGTCCAGGACCTGCGGCTCACCCCCTGCTCCTACCAGCGGGACCGGGGCCTTTTGCGAAAGTACCAGGACGGCCGCCCCCTGGCCCCTGACGAGGCCGCCCGCCTCATCCCCAGCCGGGAGGAGTTCGAGAGCCTGTGGCGGTATCTGCGCGCCCGTGGGGGCGAGCTGACCGACACCCTGGGCGCTCTGGCCCGGGGCAGCGCCCGCCAGAGCGGGGCGGAGGAGAGCCTGTGCCGCACCCGCATCGCCCTGGAGGTCTTTGCCGAGCGGGGGCTCATCACCCTCTCCCAGCGGCGGGAGGACGTGCGCCTGGCCCTCCTGCCCCGGGGGGCCAAGGTGGATCTGGAGGCCAGCCCCGTTCTGATCCGCCTGCGGGCCCAGGCCGGGGAGAATGGATCGCCCGGCGCGGGCCATCCTATGGGAGAGAGCGCCCCCAAGGAGGGATAGCATGGAGTCCACCTATCAGACATTGGTAAACAAATTCACCGCCTACGCCCCCCACGCCGACCTGGCGCGGCTGGAGCGGGCCTACCGCTACGCCGAGGAACAGCACGCCGGCCAGTTGCGGAAGTCCGGGGAGCCCTATATCATCCACCCCCTCCACGTGGCCATCATCGTGGCGGAGTTGGAGCTGGACGAGGACGCCATCATCGCCGCCCTGCTCCACGACTGCATCGAGGACACCCGCTCCACCCACGAGGAGATCGCCAAGCTCTTCGGCCCCACCGTGGCGGATATCGTGGAGGGGGTCACCAAGCTGACCCGGATGCAGTATGTCAGCAAGGAAGAGGAGCAGATGGAGAATCTGCGCAAAATGCTCATGGCCATGAGCAAGGATATCCGGGTCATCCTCATCAAGATCTGCGACCGGCTCCACAATATGCGGACCCTGGAGTACCAGTCCACCCGCAAACAGCGGGAGAAGTCCCTGGAGACCATGGAGATCTACGCCCCCATCGCCCACCGCCTGGGGATGCAGAGGATCAAGTGGGAGCTGGAGGACCTGTCCCTGCGCTACCTGGACCCGGTGGGCTACCAGGAGATCGAAGACGCCCTGGCCCAGCAGAGCGATATCCACGAGGAGTTCATGGGCCGGGTCCGGGACCGGGTGCAGCAGCGGCTGGAGAGCGAGGGCATCACCGCCACCGTCTACGGCCGGGTGAAGCACATCTACTCCATCTACCGCAAGATGTACACCCAGAACAAGACCCTGGCGGAGATCTTCGACCTCTACGCCTTCCGGGTCATCGTGGACGATATCCCCACCTGCTACAACGTCCTGGGCTGTATCCACGATATGTTCAGCCCCGTGCTGGGCCGGTTCAAGGACTATATCTCCACCCCCAAGCCCAACGGCTACCAGTCCCTCCACACCACCGTGGTAGGCCGCCGTGGCATCCCCTTCGAGGTGCAGATCCGCACCCAGGAGATGCACCACACCGCCGAGTACGGCATCGCCGCCCACTGGAAGTACAAGCAGGGCCTTGCCAACGGCAAGCTGGGCAGCGAGAAGACCTTCGAGTGGGTCCGCACCCTGTTGGAGAGCCAGCAGGACACCGAGGCGGAGGAGTTCGTCCGCAGTCTGAAGGTGGACCTCTTCGCCGACGAGGTGTTCGTCTTCACCCCCCGGGGGGACGTGAAGAGCCTGCCCGCCGGGGCCAACCCCATCGACTTCGCCTACGCCATCCACTCCGCCGTGGGCAACCGCATGACGGGGGCCAAGATCAACGGCCGCATCGTCCCCCTGGACACCCCCTTGAAAAACGGGGATATCGTGGAGATCATCACCGCCAAAAACGCCCACGGCCCCAGCCGGGACTGGATCAAGCTCTGTAAGTCCAACGAGGCCCGGACCAAGATCCGCCAGTGGTTCAAAAAGGAGCGGCGGGAGGAGAACATCCTGGCCGGCCGGACCATGCTGGAAGGGGAGTTACGCCGCGCGGGGATCTCCTTGAGCCAGGTCACGGCGGAGGAGAATCTGCCCTCCATCCTGAAAAAGGTGGGCCAGGGCACCATGGACGACCTCTACGCCGCCATCGGCTACGGCGGCATGACCACCGTGAAAGCGGTGGCCCGGATCAAGGAGGAGCTGACCCGCCTGGGCAAGCTCCACGAGGGGAAGCCGGACCCCGCCCCCGCGCCGTCGGGGGTGATCTACCCCGGCATGGGCGCCGCCGCCCAGACCGGCCACAAGACCCCCAAGAAGACCCAGACGGGCATCGTGGTGGAGGGTTTGGGCAACTGCATGATCAAGTTCGCCAAGTGCTGTACCCCCGTCCCCGGAGACCCGGTCATCGGCTTTATCACCCGGGGCTACGGCGTGTCCGTCCACCGGGCGGACTGCCCCAACGCCCAGTTCGACCACACCGACCCCCAGGCCGCGGGCCGGTGGGTGAACGTGAGCTGGGTGGAGGGGGAGCAGGAGGGCTACCGCACCGGCCTGGAGCTCTCCGCCCCCGACCGGGACGGCCTGGCCCTGGACGTGGCCACGGTGCTCTCCGCCCTCAAGGTCCGGGTCTGCACCCTCTCGGCCAGGGCGGCGGAGGACGGCTCGGCCCTGGTGAGCGTGGAGGTGGAGGTCAAGGACAAGGCCCAGCTTCAACAGGTCATCAACAAGATGAGCCAGATCCGGGGCGTGTCCACCGTGAAACGGGCCACCGGATAAGAGCAGGCGGGGGCGCGGGAAAGCGCCCCGCCGTCTACCGCGGAGAAAGGAGGCCGGGGAAATGGAACACCGGCTCGGCGTGCTGGGGGGCATGGGCCCCCAGGCCACCCAGGTCTTTTACCAGCGCATTTTGGACCGCACCGACGCGGCCCGGGACCAGGACCACCTGTGCGCCCTGATCTTCAGCGACACCGCCATCCCCGACCGCACCCAGGCCATCCTCTCCGGCCGGGAGGAGGAGGTCTACCAGCGGCTGTTGGCGGGGGCCAAGCTGTTGGAGGGGGCGGGGTGCACCTGCCTTGCCATCCCCTGTAACACCTCCCACTACTTCGCCCCCCGGCTCCAGGCGGAGCTCCACATCCCCCTCTTACATATGCCCCGGCTGGCGGTGGCCCGGGCCAAGGAGCTGGGGTGGCGCAAGGTCGCCATCTTAGCCACCGAGGGCACGGTGAAGACCGGGGTCTACCAGCGGGAGTGCGACCAGGCGGGGCTGACGGCCTGGAGCCCGGAGGAGGGGATCCAGGCCCTGGTCACCTCCATCATCTACGACGAGATCAAGCGGGGGGAGACGGGCAGCCGGGAGAAGTTCGCCGCCGTCGACAAGGCCGCCCGGGCCGCCGGGTGCGACGGGGCCATCCTGGGCTGTACCGAGCTCTCCGTCTTCCACGCCTACCACGCCCTGCCCGACTACTACCTGGACGCCATGGACCTGCTGGCCCAGGAGGCCATCCTCCGCTGCGGCAAGCGCCTGCGGGAGGTGTAGCACTTGGCGGAGCACACCTTTTTGCTCCCCACCCTCTTCGGCCTGGAGGGGGTGGCCGCCCAGGAGTGTCGGCGGCTGGGCCTCCAGGAGGTCCGGGGGGAGGACGGCCGGGTGCTGTGCCGGGGCTCCCTCACCGACCTGGCCCGGCTGAATTTGAACCTCCGCACCGCCGAGCGGGTGGTCCTGCTCCTGGACCGCTTCCCGGCGGCGAATTTTGAGGAGTTGTTCGACGGCGTGGCCGCCCTCCCCTGGGAGGACTACCTCCCCCGGGACGGGGCCTTTCCCGTGCGGTGCCAGTGTCTGGACTCCGCCCTCCACGCCGCCGTCACCTGCGGCAACGTGATAAAAAAGGCCATCGCCACCCGCCTGGGGCGGCGCTACGGCCTGTCCACCCTCCCGGAGACGGGGGCGCAGTACGCCGTGCGGTGCCTCATCTTCAAGGACACCGTCACCATCGGCCTGGACGCCTCCGGCCCCTCCCTCCACAAGCGGGGCTACCGGGCCCGGAACGCCGGCGCCCCCCTGCGGGAGACGCTGGCCGCCGCCCTGGTGCTCCTGTCCCGCTACCGGGGCAAGGGCCCGCTGATCGACCCCTTCTGCGGCAGCGGCACCATCCCCATCGAGGCCGCCCTCATCGCCAAAAACCGGGCCCCCGGCCTGAACCGCTCCTTCGCCGCCCAAAAGTGGGCCTTTGTGCCCCCGGCGGCGTGGCTGGACGCCACCCAGGAGGCCCTGGACGGGGAGTACCACGGGGCCTACGACATTTTGGGCTCGGATATCGACCCCGCCGCGGTGGACCTGGCCCGGGAGAACGCCCGGCTGGCGGAGGTGGAGGACGTGGTCCGCCTGGCCGTGGCCGACGCCCGGGACTTCTCCCCCGCCGCCCCCGCCGGGCGGGTGGTCACCAATCCCCCCTACGGCCAGCGATTGCTGGAACAGCGGGAGGCGGAGGCGCTCTACCGGGCCTTCGGCAAGGCCTTCGCCCGGCTGGGCCCGGGCTGGGAGCTCTACCTGCTCAGCAGTCACACGGAGTTCGAGCGGGCCTTTGGCCGCCCCGCCTCCAAAAAGCGGAAGCTCTACAACGGCCCCCTGCTCTGCCAGCTCTACCAGTACCGCTGACCCCGCCCCCGCCCCAAAGAGGCCGGGAGCGGGCGGAAAAACCCGCCAAAACCGTCAAATGGCACAAAAACGGGTGCTATAATTTGGTGATATTTGAGCCGGATTTTCCTTGCGTTCCGGCGGGAAAAAGGGTAAGATATCCCATGGTGTTAGCACTCCAATCGCTCGAGTGCTAACACCCCCAAATCGGTATTACATTTATAGGAGGGAACCTATTATGAAGTTGAAGCCTTTAGCCGACCGCGTGGTGGTCAAGCTGGTGGAGGCGGAGGAGAAGACCAAGTCCGGCCTGATCCTCACCGGCTCCGCCAAGGAGAAGCCGGAGGTGGCCGAGGTCATCGCCGTGGGCCCCGGCGGCATGGTGGACGGCAAGGAGGTCAAGATGACCGTGAAGAAGGGCGACAAGGTCATCACCAGCAAGTACTCCGGCACCGAGGTCAAGATGGACGGCCAGGAGTACAACATCGTCCGCCAGAGCGACATTCTGGCCATCGTGGAATAACGAAGCGCGAGGGTAGACGCATAGGCGGGCTAAGACCCGGAGCGGAGCGAAATGGCAGAGGGGCCAGAGCCCCGGCGCCATTTTGCGAAGTCGGAGGGGCTTAGAACCGCCGGCCATGCGTCCAACCCGAGCGTGACAATGAAGCGCGAACAACAATTAGGAGGTAACGCATATGTCTAAGTTGATTTGCTACGGCGAGGACGCCCGGAAGGCCATGGAGCGGGGCGTCAACCAGCTGGCCGACACCGTGAAGGTCACCATGGGCCCCAAGGGCCGCAACGTGGTGCTGGACAAGAAGTACGGCTCTCCCCTGGTCACCAACGACGGCGTGACCATCGCCAAGGAGATCGAGCTGGAGGACCCCTTTGAGAACATGGGCGCCCAGCTGGTGAAGGAAGTCTCCACCAAGACCAACGACGTGGCCGGCGACGGCACCACCACCGCCACCCTGCTGGCCCAGGCCATCATCCGGGAGGGGCTGAAGAACCTGGCCGCCGGGGCCAACCCCATGGTGATGAAAAAGGGCATCGCCAAGGCCACCGAGGCCGCCATCGCCGAGATCAAGAAGAACTCCAAGAAGGTCAAGGGCACCGAGGACATCGCCCGGGTGGGCGCCGTGTCCAGCGGGGACGAGACCATCGGCTCCCTGATCGCCGAGGCCATGGAGAAGGTGGGCCACGACGGGGTCATCACCGTGGAGGAGTCCAAGACCGCGGAGACGTACTCCGAGGTGGTGGAGGGGATGCAGTTCGACCGGGGCTACATCACCCCCTATATGGTCACCGACACCGAGAAGATGGAGGCGGTGATGGACGACGCCCTCATCCTCATCACCGACAAGAAGATCTCCAACGTCCAGGAGCTGCTGCCCATCCTGGAGCAGGTGATCCAGTCCGGCAAGAAGCTGGTCATCATCGCCGAGGACGTGGAGGGCGAGGCGCTGTCCACCCTCATCGTCAACAAGCTGCGGGGCACCCTGAACATCCTGTGCGTCAAGGCCCCCGGCTTTGGCGACCGGCGCAAGGAGATGCTGGAGGACATCGCCATCCTCACCGGCGGCACCGTTATCTCCAGCGACCTGGGCATGGAGCTGAAGGACACCGACCTCAAGATGCTGGGCCGGGCCCGCCAGGTGAAGTCCACCAAGGAGAACACCATCATCGTGGACGGCGCCGGCACCGCCAAGGCGGTGAAGGACCGGGTGGCCCAGATCCGCACCCTCATCGAGAACACCACCTCCGAGTACGACAAGGAGAAGGCCCAGGAGCGGCTGGCCAAGCTGGCCGGCGGCGTGGCCATCCTCCGGGTGGGCGCCGCCACCGAGGCGGAGATGAAGGAGAAGAAGCTCCGCATCGAAGACGCCCTGAACGCCACCCGCGCCGCGGTGGAGGAGGGGATCGTGGCCGGCGGCGGCACTGCCTACGTCAACGCCATCCCCGCCGTTGACAAGCTGGTCAAGACCCTGGAGGGGGACGAGCGCACCGGCGCGGCCATCATCGCCGCCGCCCTCACCGAGCCCATGCGCCAGATCGCCAAGAACGCCGGCATCGACGGCTCCGTGGTGCTGGAGCAGGTGAAGCAGTCCAAGAAGACCGGCTACGGCTTTGACGCCTACAACGAGACTTACGTGGATATGCTCTCCGCCGGCATCGTGGACCCCACCAAGGTGACCCGCTCCGCCCTGGAGAACGCCGCCAGCGTGGCCAGCCTGATGCTCACCACCGAGTCCCTGGTGGCCGACAAGCCCGAGCCCCCCGCTCCCGCCGCCCCCGCCCCCGACATGGGCGGGATGTACTAAGCGGCCCAGCGCGCGACCCTCAAAGCGGCCGACCGGCCCCCGCCGGCCGGCCGCTTTTTTCACAAGCGCAAGGCCCCGGCATCCGTCAGACAGCGGATACCGGGGCCTTTTTCTGTCCGAAGCGGGGCGGGGCGGGCCTACCGGGCGGGGGCGATATAGCCCAGGGTGCGGGAGATCTCGTTGGCGACGCCCAGCAGGTCGGCGGCGATCTTCTCCTCGTCCTCGTTCTCCATGGCGATGTCCGCCAGGGAAATGGCGGCCACCACGTTCCCGGTGTAGTCAAAGATGGGCGCGCCGTAGCAGGAGGTGAGGTCGGAGAGCTCCCCCCGCTCGGTGGCGTAGCCCCGCCGGGCGGTCTTCCGCAGTTCCTCCCACAGCGCCTCCTTGGTGACGATGGTGTTGGGCGTATAGGGCTGGAAGCGGATCTGGTCGATCACCGCGCGCTGTTTCTCCTCGGGGAGAAAGGCCAGGATGGCCTTGCCCAGGGAGGTGGCGTGGGCGGGCTTGGTGGCGCCGATGGCGCAGACGGCCAGCCGGGCGTTCTGGGCGGCGTATTTGTAGAGGTACACCACGTCGCAGCCGTTCAGGACCGCCACGAAGGCGTTCTTTACGTTCCGCTCCGCCAGGGCGGGGAGATGCAGGGCGCACTGCTTGATGAGGCTCATGTCGTCCAGGTACTTACTGCCCAGTTTGAAGGACTCGATCCCCAGGCGGTACTTCTTGTCGTTGTTCTCGGCGCTCTGGATGTAGTTCAGCTCCAACAGGGAGTGGACGATCACAAAGGCACTGCTCTTCGCCATGCCGATCTGATCCGCGATCTCCTGGAGCGTGATGCCGTTTTCGCTGTTGGCGATCAGTTGGAGGATGGAAAAGGTGCGCTCTACCGTTCGATTCATACAGGGTCAGCCCCCTTCAGTTCCTAATCGTGAACAGGGTATCACATTCAGAGCGCCATTGCAACCATTTTGTGGAGAAATTCCCCGACCCTGGGCGAAATAAAAGGGCGGAGGGGAAAAAATACACAAAAGTGTTGACAAACGGAAGGGAGAAGTGTATATTTAAGCTAAAGGCGGAATCGGGTTCATTATTATGAATTTCAAAAACGCGCACGACCCGTATCTCGCCTTTCCTTTTCCGAATGATTATAAACTCAGTTCACAAACGCGGCCGAGGGCCGCGGCCAAAGGAGGGATCCGCGCCCATGGGATCGGAGATCAAAATGCGGGAGCCCCGGTGCAAGGGGCTGATAGGGGCGCTGCTCAAGGACTGGCGGCTCTATCTGCTGTTGCTGCCCCTGGTGCTGTGGTTCGCGGTATGGGCCTATAAGCCCATGGGAGGGCTGTTGATCGCCTTCAAGCGGTTCGACTCCAGCCTGGGCGTGTGGTCCAGCGAGTTCCGGGGGATCCAGAACTTCATCAACCTGGTCTCGGGGGTCAACAAGGAGCAGTTCTGGCAGGCGTTCCGCAACACCTTTATCATCAACGCCTACGGCCTGGCCTTCGGCTTCCCCGTCCCCATCATCCTGGCCATCCTCTTTTCGGAGATCGGCAACAGCTTTGTGCGGAAGTTCACCCAGACCGCCACATACCTGCCCCACTTCCTCTCGGAGGTGACCATCACCAGCATCGCCATCATGCTGGTGTACAGCGGGGTCCACTCCACCGGCATCCTGGCCTCCCTGTTCCAGGAGCTGGGGCTGTTGGAGCCGGGGGTCTCCATGCTGGCCAAGCCCAACTACTTCCGCCCGCTGTACATCGCCGTGGGGATCTGGAAGGAGAGCGGCTACAACTCCATCGTCTACTTCGCGGCCATCATGGGCATCTCCCCCACCCTCTACGAGGCGATGAAGGTGGACGGGGCCAACAAGCTCCAGGAGCTGCGGTACGTGACCTTCCCGGGGATGGCCCCCACCCTGATCATCATGATCATCATGCGGGTGGGCCATATGCTCTCCATCGGCTACGAGCGGGTCCTGCTCATGTACAACTCCAACGTGTACGTGACCGCGGACGTGCTGTCCACCTTTGAACAGCGTATCGGGATCCTGTCCGCCAACTACGGCGTGGGCGCATCGGTGAGCCTGTTCAACTCCCTGATCGCCTTCGCCCTGGTGATCGGGGCCAACACCATCAGCCGGAGCATATCCGACACATCCCTGTGGTAGGCGGGAGGGACGAATATGGAGCTTCTGAATCGAAGTGAAAAGATCTTCAAGGTCTGCGCCTACGTCCTGGCCATCGCCTTCGCCGCGGCGGCGCTGTACCCCATCATCTACGCCTTCAGCGTCTCCATCAGCGGACGGGTGGCCTACGAGAGCGGGATCATCCGGCTTCTGCCCAAGGACGTGACCTTCCAGGCGTACAACATGGTCCTGCACAGCAAGGGGTTCTGGATCGCCTACGCCAACACCCTGTTTTACACCGTGCTGGGCACGGCCTGGAGTATGTTCGTCTCCCTGACCGGCGCCTACGCCCTGCAGAACGCGAAGCTGAAATTCCGCCGCCAGTGGAACTTCCTCCTGGTCTTTACCATGTGGTTCAGCGCCGGCATGATCCCCCAGTTCCTCAACTACAAGAGCATGCACGTGGACAACCGCTGGGGCATCGTGATCGCCTTTGGGATCCAGGCGTACAACATCATCTTACTGCGAAACTACTTCAGCGGGATCCCCAAGGAGATCGAGGAGGCCGCCATCATCGACGGGGCCAACGACTTCCAGATGCTGACCCAGATCTACATCCCCATGTCCAAGGCCAGCATCGCCACCGTCACCCTCTTTTACGCCATCACCCGCTGGAACGGGTACTACTGGTCCCGTATGCTGCTCAGCGACCCCTACCAGCAACCGCTCCAGGTGTATCTGCGCCAGCAGATCGAAAACTACCAAAAGCTCTACGACGAGTCCGCCGTCGCGCTCCCCTACTCCGCGGACAGTTTGGCCTACGCCATCATCATCTGTTCCATCATCCCGGTCCTCATCATCTATCCCTACATTCAAAAATACTTTGCCAAAGGCGTCAACATGGGCGGAGTAAAGGGCTGAACGGAGGTATTGTCATGAAAATGAAACAGGTTCTTTCCCTCATCCTCATCTGCGGTCTGCTGGCGGCGTCGCTCACCGGCTGCGTCACCAACGTCACCGGGGGCCTGGACGGCCAGACGCCCACCGGGGACGGCGGGTCGGCGGTCACGCCGGACGTGGTGGAGGACAAGACCGACCTGACCGAGCACGTGGGCATTCGGGTCAACTACGCCGCCGGGAACAAGTCCCGGACCATCACCTACAACCAGGAGTCCCCCCTGACCCTGCCCGACGGCACGGTGGTCATCGCCGGGATGCTCAAGCCCACCTGGTCCTACCTGGAGACCGCCCTCAACTGCGACATCACCGACGTGACCCTCCAGGACCAGAAGGCCAGCGAGATGATCGACACCGGCTCCACCACCAACTTCGCCGACGCCAACCTCTTTGGGGGGAACTCCATCGCGGAGGACCTGATGTACTACGGCACCGAGGGGAAGTTCGTGGACTTGGGCGAGATGATGGCCCAGGGCTACCTGCCCAACTTCCAGCGGTATCTCAACGAGAATCCCGATATCCGGGACGCCATCACCGCCTATGACGGGAACATCTACTACGCCCCCTACATCGCCGAGCTGGACACCTTCGCCCGGGTCTTCAACATCCGGGAGTCCTGGGTGACCAAGCTGTTGGACGCGGACGGCGCGGCCTACGACACCGGCGTGGACCTGACCACCTACTACGGCGGCTTCTACGTGGGCGACAACGTCCGCGCCGGGGACAACGGCGGCACGGTGACCCCCAAGGAGGGGGTGGAGATCACCAAGCGGACCGACCAGAGCATCATCGAGCTCCAAAACGCCCTGGCGGTCAAAAACGGCCAGACGCTGACCGAGACCTTTGTCCAGTACATCCGGGACAACTACGACTACGACCGGCCCTCCCAGCTCTTCCTGGGGGAGAAGGCGGCCTATGATATCGACGAGCTCATCGCCCTGATGCGCTGTATCAAGGCCAATCCCGGCTATCTCACCGACGGCCGGGCGTCGGTGGTGTGGCCCATGTTCACCCGCCAGTCCTCCTACCGGGAGGACCTGCTGCGCCTGTCCACCTACTTCGGCGGCGTCAAGTGCCACAGCGCCGACTCCTACGGCTCCCGCTGGTACATCGACGAGAACGGCGACGTGCAGTACACCTACTCCACCGAGGGGATGTACAACGTGCTTCGCTACCTGTCCCAGATGGAGGCGGAGGGGCTGATCTACTCCGACTGCTACGACCTCACCAACAAGACCAACTTCCGCAGCACCCTGTGGGGCACCGACGAGGGGGAGAGCCCCTCCTTCGGCTTCATCACCTTTGACTGGCACGCCTCCTCCACCGCCGACTCCCTGAACCCCGACACGGTGGTGATCCTCCCGCCGGTGGCGAAGGTCAACGGCGTGTGGCAGTACTACATCGACAACGGCCGGGCCATCAAGCCGGACGGCTGGGCCATCTCGGTGGCCGGAAACCGCACCGAGGCGGAGCTCCACCGCTCCTGCGCCGTGGTGGACTACTTCTTCAGCGAGGAGGGCTCCACCCTCCAGAACTACGGCATCCCCATGATGCTGGAGGCCGAGCCCTACGTGGGGCCGGACGGCATCTCCTACCCCAAGTTCAACACCTGGACCACCGAGACCTGCCAGGCCGTGGCTAAGGGCGATCTGTCCACCTTCCTGCGGGACTGGATCGGCAGTCTGATCCCCGTGGGCTTTCAGAAGAACATCGGCTTTGAGTACCAGTACACCTCCCAGCGGGGCTTTGCCGGGTGGGAGCTGCTCCAGAACTCCACCTGCACCTTCGCCACCTACTCCGGCGGGGAGCTGGCCGGGGAGAACCCCAACTACCAGCGGATGGTGCCCCCGGTCTTCTCCCTGACCCTGCGGCAGAAGGACGCGGTGGCGGAGAACACCACCATGGAGCAGGACGACGTGGTGGAGGGGATGTTCAACATCGTGCGCTACGCCGCCCGGGGCAACGCCCCTGACAGCGTGACCATCCCCGCCGATTACAGCCAGTACCTGGCCGGGTTCCAGGCCCGGGGGCTGGACAGCTACGTGGCCACCTACCAGCAGGCGTACCGGGTCATGACCGGCAGGTCCTGACCCGGCCCGCCCGGCCCGGGAGGGCCCTCTCCCGGGAGAACGCGACAGAGGGGTTGACTATGAAAAGACTATTTGCCGCGCAGAGGCGCGCGTCCGTCTTCTATATCGCCGTCACGCTGGTCGTGCTGGTCTACGCCCTGGCCTTTATGACCCAGTACAGCGACCTGGTGGGACTGCGGCTGGAGCAGAACCGGCAGATCGCCAACTTCTACACCGTGGGGCTCCAGACCTTTAACCGCCACATCTTCGCCTGGGCCCTGCTGGCGGTGGCCGGGATCGTGCTGGTCTTCTTCCTGGAGCTCCGCACCCGGGTCCCGGACCGGTTCGCCCTGGTGGTGATGACGGTGTGTCTGGCGGGCTGTTGTTACGGCGCCTACTTTGCCGTCACCAATCTCCTGTCGCTCCAGGCGTACTACGGGAGGCTGGACTTCCAGTACCTGGCGCTGGAGGGCGGCGCGGCGGACTACCGGCCCAAGTTCGCCACCTTCCGGGTGGGGCTGGCGGTCTACGCGGCGCAGATCGCCGTCTGCGTGGGCTACGCCGCTATCCTGTTTGCCAGCCACAGGCGGTATAAAAAGCTGGAGAGGGAGGGGCGGCAGGATGGAACGTGACATCCCCCAGGCGGAGAAAAAGGTCTACGTGACGCTGTATAAGAAAGACGGCCTGGCCTACGCCCTGGCCCTGCTGGCCACCCTGGCCGAATTTGTGTACGTGATCGCCATTTTGGACGTGATGCCGGTGAGCTATCAGATGGGCTTCACGGTGATGGTCAACATCGCGCTGATCTTCCTGCTGTTCTCCTGCGCGGTGAAGATGAACGTCTACCAGCGCGGCTGGGCCCTGGCGGCCCTGGGGGCGGCCGGGTACATGGCCCTCCGGGCGGCGACGGTGGTGCCGCTGGTCCTGCGGCCCTACGGGCGGCAGACCCTGATCCTGGCGGCGGACCTGGCCGGGGCGGCCCTGCTGCTGGCGGCGGGGCTGAGCAGTCTGCGCCGGGGCGGAAGGCGGCGGAAGCTCCAGCGGGCGCTGGAGGAACAAGAGGGGAGGCGGGCCGATGGGAAGGATCGGGTTTGAAAAAGTCAACAAGGTCTACCCCAACGGGGTCCACGCCATCCACGACTTTGACCTCACGGTGGAGGACGGGGAGTTCATCGTCCTGGTAGGCCCCTCCGGCTGTGGGAAGTCCACGGTGCTTCGGATGCTGGGCGGACTGGAGCAGATCACCGGCGGGACCCTGACGCTGGACGGGAAGGTGATCAACAAGACGCCCCCGGTGGAGCGGGACATCGCCATCGTCTTCCAGGACTACGCCCTCTACGGGAACCTCTCCGTCTACGACAACGTGGGGATCAGCATGAAGATCCGCCACGAGCGGGAGACGGACATCTACGACCGGGTCCTGCACGCCGCGGAGACCACGGACATCGTGGAATACCTCAACCGCCTGCCCCGGCAGCTCTCCGGCGGACAGAAGCAGAGGGTGGCCCTGGCCCGGGCGATCATCCGGCGGCCCAAGGCGTTTTTGATGGACGAGCCCCTGTCCAACCTGGACGCCAAACTGCGTAACGCCACCCGGGTGGAGATCGTGAAGCTCCAGCGGGAGCTGGGGGTGACCACCGTCTACGTCACCCACGACCAGACGGAGGCCATGACCATGGCCGATCGGATCGTGGTGATGCGGGAGGGGCGGATCCAGCAGGTGGGGACGCCGTCGGAGATCTACCGCGCGCCGGCCAACCTGTTCGTGGCCGGGTTCATCGGCGTGCCGCAGATGGATCTGCTGGAGGGCGCCGTCCGCGCCGGCCGGTTCCACTTCGGCGAAAACAGCCTGCGCCTCCCGGAGCGGGCGGCCCGGGCCCTGGCGGGCGCGGAGGGGCGGAAGCTGACCCTCGGCCTGCGCCCGGAGAGCTTCCTCCCGGCGCGGGCCGGCGGGGAGAACGCCCTCCCCGTGACGGTGGAGCGGACGGAGTACATGGGAAGCTACTCCATCCTCCACGCGGACCTGGGCGGCTGGCGGGTGGAGTGCCGGATGGAGGCCGCCGGACCGACGGCCTTCCTGACGCCCGACCTGGAGCGGGCCCATTTCTTTGACAGCGAGACCGGCGAGGCGGTACTACATATGGAGGTGGAGGATGGCCATGGGCAACTGGACTGAGCGCGTGAGTCTGCGGAAGATCGCCGCGGCCCTCATCGCCGTGTGCGCCATCGTCCACCTGATCGCCCAGCCCGTCCACACCAGCGCGCTTCTGCTCCTGGAGGACGAGATCTGCGGCTTTTTGATGTTCATGTTCGTGCTCATGGGGCTGGTGACCCTCTTTGAGGCCACCCGGGTGAAGGACGGCGACCGGCTGAGCAAGTGCATCGGGGCCGCCTTCTGCGCCATCACCGACTTTTTCGGCTACAAGCTGACGGAGATCTACCTCTACGCCCTGCGGAACCAGCGGGGGCTGGACACCGGCCCGGTCTGGCGCGCCCTGTGGCTCAGCGTGGGGGTGATGGCCGTCTTCGCCCTGGCGGCGGCCCTGCTGTTGGTGGACGCCGCGCTGGACGGGAGGCGGAGGCGCCGCCATGGCGGCTGAGCGGAAGCGCCGGTTCCACGTCCCCGACAGCTGGAAGGCGGCGCTCCTGCGCTGGTGGATCGTGGGGATGTGCTACTTCATGATCGGCTTCGGGACCCAGGCGGGGGGCCGGAGCGACCCGCTGGACCTCATCTTCTTCCTGGGGGTGGGGATCGGGCTGGCCACCATAGTGGTCTACAACCCCGTCGCGTACAGCGCCTTTGACATCGTGTGGGCCGGGGAGATCGTGAACCAGGCCCGGAAAAAGCGGCGGGGCGCGGCGAAGGCCCTGGACAACCTGGCGGAGATCGGGGTGAGCTTCTGCGTGGTGATCCTGGTCTACCTGACCTACCAGAATGCGAATCTGCTGTTGGTGGAGCTGTTGGAGCGCCCGGAGGGGACGGTGCTCGTCCCGGGGGAGCCCTTTGGCTTCGCCACGCTGTATCTCCTGTTTTACCGCGCGCTGACCGGGCTGACCGGCCGGGTGTGGGCGGCGAGACGGGCGGCCCGGGCAAAGGCCCGGGCGGAGAAAGCGGACGGAGAGGGGACGGGACAAGGTGGAGGGTGAGCGGCTGATCTTCGTGGGCGACCTGACGCCCTACCGGCAGTCCCTGTCCGGGGGGCGCCGACGGCAATACCGGCGGCTCCTGGAGCAGGCGGATCGGTACGCGGCCATGGACCTCCCCGCCCAGCCCCCCAAGGAGAGCACCACCTACATGGGCATCGCCATCGTCAACCTGGCCCTGGCCTACCGGCTGAGCGGGACGGAGCGGTATCTGGCCGACGCGCGGCGGTTCATGGAGACGGTGCTGAGCTATGAGGCGTGGGGCAACGCCCACCTGGTCAACGTGGACCTGTCCGCCTCCTGGATCCTGTTCGGCCTCTCTTTGGGCTACGACTGGCTCAAGCCGTTTTTGTCCCCGGAGGAGCGGCGGCGGGTGGCGGAGAAGCTCCTGCGCCACGCCCGGATCATGCTCCGCTACCGCCGGGAGACTTACGGCCAGGGGTGGTCCACCAACTTTCTCCAGAACCACAACTGGATCAACATGACCGGCCTGGCGGCGGCGGGCTACGCCCTGCGGGACCAGTGGCCGGAGGCGGAGGACTTCGTCCGGGAGGCCCGGGAGGATCTCCAGCGGGTCTTCCCCCTCCTGGCGGAGGACGGCTCCAACTACGAGGGGGTCACCTACTGGCGCTACGGCGGGATGTGGCTGTTCGTGTACGCCCACCTGCTGAAGGTCCAGGAGGGGACGGACTACTTCCAGACCAGCCCCTATCTCCGCAACACCTTCTACTACCGGCTGTACCAGTCCAGCGGGGACCTGCGCTGTCAGATGAACTACGGCGACTGCCACGACCGCCACAGCAGTCACAGCGCCTGCGTGTACTACAAGGTCGCCGCGGAGTACGGCGACGGCTACGCCCAGCGGCTGGGCAACCTGGTGACCGGCGAGTTTTTGATGGAGGAGGCGCGGGAGAGCAAGGTCAAGCCCGGCATCCTGCCGGAGGCGGCCTTCGAGTTTTTGTGGTACGACCCATCGGTGGAGGAGCGGGACCTGGCCCAGCTCCCCCTGGAGCGGTACTTCCCCGACCTGGGCCTCCTCTCCATCCGGGACGGCTGGGGCCGGGAGGCCAAGGCGCTGTCCATCAAATGCGCCCCGCCCGGCGGGCACAGGCAGTGGGAGCGGGGCTGGGAGATCTTCCGCCGGGAGGGGATCCGTATGCTCTCCCTGGGCCATCACCACCCGGACAACCTCTCCTATCTCTTCGTCCGGGGGGGCGAGTACTTCACCTGCGAGGACGGCTACAACCGCAACCTGATGCCGGACCACCACAACGTACTGCTGGTGGACGGGGCCTATACCGACGCCCGGGACGTGAACGACGTGTACATGGCCAGCGTCCGGGCACGGCTGGAGCGGGAGGGGGCGGCCTTCTCCCCCGCGGCCTACGAGGGCCACGTCAGCGCCCTGGAGATCCGGGACGGCCTGGTCCTCTACCGGGGGGAGACCGCCGGGGTCTACCCGGCGGAGCTGAAGATGCGGGAGGTCAGCCGCCTGCTGGTCACCGACCGGCTGGGATTCTGGATCCTGGTGGACGTGCTCAGCGGGGACGAGCCCCACATCTTCTCCGCCATCTGCAACACCGACCGAAAAGGGCGCCTGGGGGAGGATGGCTGCGTCTACCCCATGGAGACGGGGGCGATCCGCTGCCGGGTGTTCTCCGACCGGCCCTTCCGCCAGCGGCAATACGGCCAGGAGGTGGTCAGCGTCATGACCTCCCAGGAGCCGGACAAGGTGTGCCGCACGGCCCTGGAGACCCTGCGGACCGACTCCGCCGGGCCGGAGCGGACCCAGGTGTTCTTCCAGTGCTTCACCTTTGAGGGGGCGGGGACGCGCCTGGACGCCCAGGGCCGGTGCCTGCGGGTGGAGCACGGCGGCCGGAGCCTTTGCGTCCAGGTGGGCCGCTGGGACGCCCGGGCGGGGCGGACCCCCATCTCCGTCTCGGCGGAGCGGGGGGAGAGCCTCCGATTTGAGGTATAGCGGGAAACCGGGAAGGAGCTGTCTATGAACTATATCAACGACCGATTCAGCGAGCTGATCCAGCTGCCGGAGAACCAGGCGGCCATCGCCGCCATGCGCCGGGATGTGGACGACTTTCTGCCCGCCTTTTCCGACTCCCCCCAGCGGCTGAGCCGATGGGGACACCGGTACTTCTGCGATGACGACGGGGGCCGTCTGATCTTCGACCTGGCCTCCCCCACCCGGCACCGCTGTCAGGTGTGCGGAAAGGTCTACGAAAACGACGCCTACCGGGACGGCGTGTGGGTGACCTTCTACCGCAACCGGGCGGTGGTGCTGGCCCTGGTGTCCGCCGCCGTCTACCGGGCCACCGGGGAGGCGCGGTACCGGGACTACGCCCTGGCGGTCATCGACTTCTACGCCGGGCACTACCGGGAATTTGCCCTCCACAACAAGGAGAACGAGATCTTCTCCTCCTACGAGACGATGAAGTGGGGCTGCGGGCGGATCATGCCCCAGGGGCTCAACGAGGCCATCGTGGCCATCCGTTTCGTCCAGACCATCGAGCTCCTCCGGCCCGAGCTGGACGACGCCTGGCTGGAGCGGATCCACCGGGACCTCTTTCGGGAGATCTTCCAGTTGCTGGCCCCCCAGGCGGTGGCCATCCACAACATCAGCTGTTGGGCGCTGGCCGCCATCGGGGTGATGGGGCTGGCGACGGGGGACCGGGAGATGGTGGACTTCGCCTTCCAAAGCCCCTTCAACATCCGCGAGCAGTTGAAGAAGGGGGTCACCCAGGACGGCTTTTGGTACGAGGGCTCCATCCACTACAACTTCTTCCTCCTGGAGGGCGTCACCTACCTGTTTTTGTTCAGCAAGATCTACGGCTGCGACTTCGGGGCGGAGAGCACCGTCATTCTGGAGCGGATGTTCACCCAGGCGTACCAGTACGCCTTCGAGGACCTGAGCCTCCCTGTCCCCAACGACGGCTGGCCCGATCTGAACCTCAAGACCTTTAGCTACGTCTACCACACGGCGGCCCGGGCCTTTGGGGAGGACAGCCTGGTGGGCAACATCACCAAGCTGATCGAGGCCAGCCCCCTCCCCCGGGTCACCCTCCCCCTCTCGGAGCCCTACTACTGCCTGGGGACGGTGTGTCTGGAAAAGCTCCTGTTCAACATCGACTTCGACTACGCCGCCCGCGTCCCCATCCCCCAGCCGGCCTATCTGTTTGAGCACTCCAATTTCGCCATGCTGCGGGGCGGGGGCTGGAACGTGTTTTTGAAGTACGGCCTCAACGGGCGCTCCCACGCCCACCCGGACATCATGACGGTGGAGATGACCTGCGGGGGCCGGAGGATCACCCGGGACCTCTCCAACGCGGGGTACGAGTCCAGGATGTGCAACGAGTGGCACCGCAGGACCCTGGCCCACAACACCGTGTGCTATAACGGCACGGACATCACCTCCGTCTCCCCCGGAACGTGCCTGCGCTTCAGCGGGACCCGGGTGGTGGCCCGGGCGGAGAACGTCTACCCGGGGGTGGACTACCAGCGCGCGCTGGAGCTGGACGGCGGCGGCGTGCTCAGCCGGTTCGACGTGGCGGGCCCGGCGGGGGTCTACGACCACGTCTTCCACCTGGAGCCCCAGATCCGGGTGACCTGCCCCTATCCGCTGGAGGAGGCGGATCTGGGGTACCGGGAGAACGGCTACCAGCATATCACCAGGACCCAGCGGGTGGTCGCCCACGGCGGGACGGTGGAGCTGGACGCCGCGCTGGACGGGCTGGCCCTGAAGCTCCAGGTGACCCTGGGCGAGGGGCAGGAGCTCTACCTTCTCCAGACCAAGGGCAACCCGGTGGACCAGACCCGCGTCACCCTCTTGACCCGGGCGGTGGGCCGGGACCCGGTATTTCGCGTCAAGCTGACGGCGGCGCCGTCAGAGGGATAAAAAACAAATTATTTTTAATAGGAGGTTACAACTATGAGAGCAGTGATCACGGGAGCGACGGGCGGCATCGGCGGCAAGACCGCGGAGGTCCTGGGTCTGGCGGGCTATGAGGTGATCATAACCGGCATCGACGAGGCGGGCCGGGACGCGGTGATGGGCAACCTGGAACGGCTGGGGGTCAAGGCCCACTTCTACTTCTGCGACGCCACCGACGAGCGGCAGGTGAACGACACCTTCGCCAAGATCGCCCAGGAGTTCGACTCCATCGACCTTCTGGTGAACAACGTGGGCGGCCTGGGCGGCCGCCAGCGGGTCTCGGAGATGGAGACCGCCTTTATGCGGAAGGTGATGGCCCTGAACTTCGACAGCGTCTTCTTCAACACCCGGGCGGCCCTGCCCCTTCTGAAGAAGGGGGAGCGCCCGTCCATCATCAACTTCAGCACCATCGCCGTGGTCAACGGCGGCGGGATCGGGGCCTCGGCCTACGCGGCCTCCAAGGGCGCCGTGCAGAGTTACAGCCGGGCCCTGGCCAAGGACCTGGCGGAGTTCGGCATCCGGGTGAACATGGTCTCCCCCGGCACCATCGACACCCCCTTCCACGCCAACACCGACCGGGCCCTGGTGGAGAGCTGGAAGGACAACATCCTGATGAAGCGCCTGGGCGAGCCCCGGGAGGTGGCGGACGTGATCGCGTTCCTGGCCTCGGAGAAGGCGTCCTTCCTCACCGGGGAGGTCATCCAGATCAACGGCGGCCAGGCGTTTATCTGAGCCGGCGGCCAGAGGAAAGGAGGCGCGTCAGCGTGGTTTTGAAATACGGGGACATCGTGCCCACCCACCCCGCGCCGGGGATCACCCGGCGCATCCTGGCCCACGGCGGACAGATGATGGGGGTGGAGGCCAGCTTTGCCAAGGGCGCGGTGGGGGAGGCCCACCGCCACCCCCACGAGCAGGTGAGTTACGTCCTGTCCGGCAGTTTTTTGTACGAGGTGGAGGGGGAGCGATACACCCTCCACCAGGGGGACAGCTACTATGTGGCCCCCCACCAGCTCCACGGCGCCACCGCGCTGGAGGACGCCGTGATCCTGGATATCTTCACCCCCCAGCGGGAGGACTTTCTGTAAGCCTCTCCCCTTCCCCCGCGCCGCATCTTGAAAGCGTATTCCGACAACAGGAATGGAGGGATTTCCCATGCGTGTCAAAACGATCAGGAACCGGCTGGTCAGCCTTCTCTTGGCGGGCTGTATGCTGGCCACGCTTCTGCCCGTCACCGGCGTGCTGGCGGCGGAGAGCGAGACAGTGGTCTTTGAGCAGAACTTTGAAGGGGAGGTCACCTACGCGGAGGACCCGCTGACCGCGTCGGAAACCTCCGTGGTCAAGGTCACCGAGTTTGGGGAGAACGGCAACAAGGTGCTGGAGATCTCGGACGATGACGGCACAACGTCCGGGAAAGCCTCCAGGGCTATGTTCAAGTTTGACGAGCTCGCCTCGGGAGAGGTCACGATCGTCTATGATATGTATGTTCTCTTCGACATTGAGGGGACTCAGGGGACCACCTTTGCCGTGGGGTCGAAAGAAAACAAGAAAAATCTGGCCACCGCGGAAGACCGACAGGCCCTTCGGCTGAGCGCCACCAACGGTAAAAAGTTTCAGCCCAAGAGCAAAGGCGAATCCGGGAGCTCTGCCGGCGCTTATAACCCGGGAGAATGGTTCACCGTGAAGCTGGTGCTGGACACGGACGCGGGAACCTATGCCTACTATGTGAAAACGACCGGCGAGGCGGACTTTGACGGATCGCCGCTGGGCAGCGGTGCGATGGGATACAAGAATGAAACCAACGATCCGCCCCAGCTGGGTCAACTGGATAACCTGGGCTTTATGACGAACAGCAGCGGCGTGGCTCATGTATATGTGGACAACATCAAGGTCACCGTCAAGACCGCCACCCCCGACCCCGAGCCGGAGCCGGACGCGGTCTACACCCAGGACTTTGAGACCGCGAGCGACGGAGATATCCAGAGTAAACAGGCCGCGTCGGAGACGGACGTGGTGCAGATCACCGACTTTAACGGCGGCAAGGTGCTGGAGATCAAGGACAGCGACGCCACCGCTGGTGTCTCCCGGGGGTTCTTCCAGCTGCCGGAGCCCCTGTCCGGGAAGTTCACCTTGTCCTACGATATGTATGTCCTCTCCGACCTGGAGAACTCCGCGATCACCTTCGTCTGCGGTTCCGCGGAGAATAGCGGGAAGGTGGCGACCTCCACCGCCAACCAGATCCTCCGGCTGAAGACCACCGCGAAGAATTTCCAGCACAAGGGCGGCGGCGACACAGAGAGCACCTCTGTGGGCGACGGGTACACCACCGAGACGTGGTTCAATGTGAAGCTCGCCCTGGACACCGACCAGGGCACCTACACGATCTATCTGGACAACAGCAAAGAGGCCCTGGCCAGCGGTAAGCTAAGTTACAGCACAGCCGATACCCTGCTGGACAAGATCGACAACCTGGGCTTTATGACGGACACCAAAGGCGTGGCCCATGTGTATATCGACAACATCCAGGCCACCGTTGAGACCGACGAGCCCGAGCCCACGCCCGGCGAGTCCATCGACCCCAGCGAGTCCACCGACCCCACGGAGTCCCCGGATCCCTCGGGCTCCACCGACCCCTCGGAGTCCACCGACCCCTCGGAGTCCACCGACCCCACGGAGTCCACCGACCCCAGCGAGTCCACCGACCCCACGCCCACCCCCACCCCCGGCGGGGACCCGGAGCTGGGCGAGCCCCCCGCCCCGCCCGCGACGGAGGACGTTGTGCGCGCCCTGGACTTCGAGGGGACCGACGACCCCTTCAAGGGTAATCACGACGGCGCGGAGGTGATCTCGGACGGCGCCGGTAAGGTGCTGGAGATCGACGACAGCAGTACCACCGCCACCTCCAAGGCGATCTTCGACTTCGCCGCCCAGTCGGGGAAGGTGCTCATCTCCTTCAAGGTCAAGGTATTGGACGAGGACACCACCCTCTACATGGGCGCCGGGTCCCACGCCCTGTCCAACAGCTGGACCAGCAGCAACGCCGGCCGGAGCCTCCGGCTGACCTTCAGCGACGCCGGCCACGTGAAGGCGGAGGACGGAGCTCAGACGGACAGCAAGACCGCCACCCGCGGCTTTACGGCAAACCAGTGGGTCCAGATCCAGGCGGCCCTGGACACGGAGGCGGGGACCTGTTCCGTCTGGGCCGGGGACACCCCGGTGGGGACGGTGAAGCTGGGCTATCAGAACGGCACGCCCGCCGACCTGGGCCAGATCGACAACATCGCCTTCTTTACCAACACGGCCAAGCTCGCCCACGCCTACATCGACGACGTGGTGATCTCCGCCGAGGGGAGCGGGGCCACCCCGCCTCCCGCCACCGGCGGCACGGAGTACTGGACGCCGCCCCAGCGGGACGGCGAGACGTTTACCACCTCCACCGACCAGGTCATCGCCACCCTGCCTGTCAGCGGCGTGACCATGGCGGTGGGCGCGGGGACCTGGACGGTCACCGACAACAAGGACACGCCCCTCAACGGCGTGACCTACACCAAGCACATGGTCGCGGACAAGGCGCCCAAGGTGGAGCAGGGCACGGGCGAGTACTTCAAGTTCACCATCCCGGACTCCCTCGAGGCCGGCGAGCTGGTGGTGTGCCTGCGGGTGAACGGCGGAGAGGGAAAGGCCCTGCACGTCCTGGAGGACGGCGTGCCCATGGCCGGCTATGAGGACCCCCAGTCCTCCACCGTCAATGTGGAGACCGCGGCGAAGCTCGCCGTCCTGGGGGGCAAGACCTACACCGTCTACGTCTCCAGCTCCATGGCCTACTTCTACGGCTTCTCCTTCCGCAAGGTGGACAAGGAGGCGGATATGGCCGCCTTCCAGGCGGAGTTGGACAAGCTGGACTTCAACTGGATCCGGGGGGAGAACACCGACCCCAACGCGGTGGACAAGGATCTGAACCTGACGACCTTCTACACCTCCCCCAGCTTCGGCGGCGCCGACGTGAACTGGACCTCCAACAGCGCGGCGGTCTCCGGCGACGGGAAGGTGAACCGCCTGGCGGAGGATACTCTGGTCACCCTGACCGCCCACATCTCGGTACAGCAGATCTCCTATCTGGCCCTGGACAAGACCTTCCAGGTCACCGTCAAGGCCCTGGCGGACGACGCCGAGGCGGTGGCCCGGGCCAAGGAGGCGCTGAGCCTGGGCGCCATCAGCGCGGTGAAGAAGGACCTGGAGCTGCCCGGCCAGGGGATGCACGGCACCACCATCACCTGGCAGAGCTCCGACCCGGACGTGGTGACGGTGGACGCGGCCAGCGGCCTGGGCGTCATCCACCCCAATGACGCCGCGGCCCAGACCGTCACCCTCACCGCCACCATCCGGCGGGGCAATGTGACAGATACAAAGGAGTTTGTGGTCACCGTGGCTGCTGCAAAGATTCTGGACGTGAATTCCTGGGCCTACGCCACCGCCTCGGGGGCGGCCCGCTTTGTCCCCGTTGACGGCGGCAAGCTCCACTCCATCAACGTCACCAACAACAACCAGCACCTGGACACCGACGACTATCAGTTCAAGGTGGAGATCCTGGGCCCCGACGGCGCGGTGAAAAGCGCCAGCCAGGCGTGGACGGCCTCCGCCTTCTTCACCCACGGCGTGGGTGTCAGCGAGCACATCCAGCTGGACCTGCCCATGGACAGCGGCGACACCTTCCGGGTCACCGCCTATGACGACGCCAAGACCTACGTCACCTTTACCCACGGCGCCGCCGACGACGCCCTGGCCCCCGGCGCCAAGATCTACGTGATCGGCGACTCCACCGCCGCGGCCTACGACAACTCCAAGTACCCGCAGACGGGCTGGGCCCAGGTGCTGGAGGGCTTCTTCGACGGCGTGGAGGTGGTGGACCTGGCCATCCCGGGGCGCAGCTCCCTGGACTACACCACCCGGCCCCAGTTCCAGACGCTGAAGGAGAGCATCCAGCCCGGGGACTACCTCATCATCCAGTTTGGCCATAACGACTCCCACAACGCCGACAGCACCATCTACACCGACCCCAGCCTGGACCGCTTTGCCGACGGGGAGCACCCGTCCTACAAAAAGCACATGGCGCAGTATGTCACCCTGGCCTGGGATGCGGGGGCCTACCCCATCATCGCCACCTCCATCTCCCGGCGCAAGCTGGACGACGCCACCGGCGAGCTCTACGGCAACGCCGCCCGGGCGCTGGCGGAGGAGTTGAGCGTCCCCTGCGTGGACGTCCTGGCCGCCACCAACGGCTGGGTCAACCACGTGGGGCTGGAAGAGTCCATTGATATGTTCAACATCATCAAGCCGGTGGACTCCCGCTTCTACCAGGACGAGGCCTATCAGGACTCGGCCATCCGGGCGGACGGCAACAACGCCGTGGAGGCCAACTGGGACAACACCCACGTGAATATGTACGGCGCCAAGCTCATCGCCATGTTCGCCGCCGACGGCATCAAGGCCCTGGGCATCCCGGTGGGGACCCGGCGGAGCGACGCGGTGGTCTCCACCACCCTGCCCCACTACGCCGACGCCTTTACCGTCACCGCCAGCGCGCCGCTGGTGACGCTTCCCGAGGCGCTGACGGTCACGGAGGACTCCGCCCTCCAGCAATACCCGGTGTCCGGCGCGGGCAGCCACACCCTGACCTTCACCGTCACCCCCAGCGCCGAGGATCTCGGCGGCGGCGTGAAATTCTTCACCGGCGCGGGCTCCGCCAAGCGGGAGGTCCTGCGCCTGGAGATGGACAACGGGACCCTCCGGCTCATCCCCGCGCCGTCCCCCGCGGCGGCGGCCTACGCGCTCCGGGCTGTCGCCCTGGCGGCGGAGGAGGGCGTGGTCCTGGGCTCCTACACCCCCGGCCAGACCTATACCTTCAAGACGGTCCTCACGCCGCGGCTGGGCGAGGACAAGCCCGCCCAGGTGGAGGTCTACCGCCTGGAGGGACAGACCGAGACCCAGATGGGCGAGACCTGCGTTCTGGAGAGCGCCGATGTGACCGAGATCACCCGGCTGGACTTCTTTGCCGAGACCGATGGCCAGGGGGAACTGGCCTACACCGGCATCGACTTCCAGACCGAGATCATCCCTGAACTGGAGTACGTCCCGGCCACCAGCCTGGGCGAAACGGGCGGCGGCGAGGGGCCGGGCGAGCCGGATAAACCCGGCCCCCAGCCCGGCGTTCTGCCTGGCGAGCTGACGGTGACGGCGGGGGCGAGCTCCGTCACCAACAAATTCCCCGTAAACGGCTCCGGCAGCCAGGTCCTGCGCTTCACCGTCACCCCCAGCGCCACCGAGGAGCTCAGCGGCGGCGTGAAGTTCTTCACCGACGGGGCGGAGAAGAAGACGGAGGTCCTGCGCCTCAAGCTGGACAAGGGGACCTTCAAGCTGGCCGAGGTGGTGGACGGCGAGGCCAAGTACGTGAACCTGGGCAGCTACACGGCGGGGACGGCCTACGCCCTGAAGATGGTGCTGGTCCCCAAGAGCGGGGATCAGGCGGCCTTTGTGAAGGTCTATCAGGAGACCGCCGGCGGCCAGACCCAGCTGGGGGAGACCTACGCCCCGCGCGCCGTCACGCTGAGCCCGATCACCCAGCTGGACTTCTTCGCGGACAGCAACCGGACCGGGACTTACGCCTACACCGGCATCCAGTTCCAGGGGAACGCCACCCTCTCCCCGGAGGAGAGCGCGCCCCCCGCCTCCAGCGGCGGCGAAGGGCCGCAGGGGCCCAGCGCGCCGGGGGATCTGCTGTGGGATCCGTCGGCCTGGACGCTGGACGAGACCGGCGCCATCCAAAACGGCGTGCTGACCGTCACGGCGGGCGAGGACTCCGGCAGTAACCGCGTCGACGTGTCCGGCGAGGGGGTCAAGACCCTGTCCTTCCAGATCACGGTGGACGTGGGAGACGTGAAGGACCTGAAGGGCGGCATCAACTTCCGGGACGAGGCGGGGAACACGGTCCTGCGCTTCAAACTGCAAAACGGCGCCCTGCGCCTGTCCGACCTGCGGACGGACGCCGCGGGCAAGACGATCTACCAGTCGATCGGCGGCCGTTACAGCGGCCACGACTCCTTCCACGTCACCATCGAGCTCTACCCCGCCACCAAGAAGAACGCCGCCTATGTGAAGGTCTATCAGGACGGCGCGTGTATCTGCGACAGCTTCCAGCTGACGGGGGAGGGCGCCTCCACCCTGGAGAACATCACCCGGCTGTACGTCTTTACCGACTCCAACACCGCCGGGACCTATACCTACCGGGATATGACCTGGCTGACCGGGCCCGTGACCCCGGCCCAGACCGGCGCCATCGACTTCCTGGGCGGCGGCTGGAAGCTCCAGCTCCCCGTGGAGGACCCGTCTAAGGCGGGCTCGGTGCTGGAGAAGAGCCCGGCGGAGCTGGCCGCGGGCTACTCCGACCAGTACTTCTACGCCGCCGTGGACGACGCCGGGGACTACGCCGTGGTGTTCCACAGCCCGGTGGAGGGTTTTAAGACCACCAACGCCAAGTACGCCCGCTCCGAACTGCGGGAACTGCTGGACCCCAAGGACAACAAGGTGAACTGGACCTGGCAGGGTGGCCATACCCTGACCACCGAGGAGCGGGTGACCCACGTCCCCGCCAGCGGCGAGGTGATCACCGCCCAGATCCACGGCATCGAGCAAAACGGCGACAACGCCAACCCCCTGGTGAAAGTCCGCTACGTCTACGACGCCTCCGCCGGGACCGGCAAGGTGGTGGTGGAGTTGAAGAACACCACCTCCCCCACCTCCAACGACTTTAAGTACACCTTCCCCAATGTGGCCCTGGGCCAGAAGTATCGGACGGAGATCCTGGTGGTGAACGGGGTGGCCTACGTCACCGTCAGCACCACCGACCCCGACGGCGGGGAGCGCGCCGAGACCTATTCCCACGACTTCGTGGCCGCCGACCCCTACTGGAAGGAGACCCGGTACTACTTCAAGGTGGGCAGTTACATCCAGGACAACACCGACACCAGCGACGGCGCCTACGCCGACGTGTGGGTGTACAGCGCCTCCATCCAGCACAACAAGCCCGGATCCTCCTCCTCCGGCGGTAGGCCGAGGCCCAGCACCGACCGCTCCGACTACTCCGACGGGGGCAGTACGGTGGAGGAGACCTGGGCGGACGGGACCACCGTGATCACGCAGACCGCGTCCAACGGGGACACCCTGCGGGCGAAGAAGGACCCGGACGGCACGATCCATGTCACCGTGCAGGCCCAAAACGGCAACGCCGACATCACCGTGGCGGCGGATGGGCGGACCGAGGGCCAGGTGACCATCTCCGAGACGGCGGAGCGGCAGGCCCGGAGCGCCGGAACGGCGCTGACCCTGCCCGTGCCGCGGCTGACCGCCGGGGCGGACATGGACAGCGCCCCCAAGCTGTCCATCGTCAAGAGCGAGGGGCTCAAGCTGTGGGTGGAACTGCCGGTGAAGACGCCCGGGCCGGGCGTCGTCCCGGTGCTGGTCCACGCCGACGGGACCCGGGAGATCATCCGGGCGTCCGCCCCGACCAAAACCGGCGTGATCTTCGCCATCAGCGGGGCCGCCACGGTATTGCTGGTGGACAACGCCCAGCGGTTTGACGACGTGGCCGCCGACCACTGGGCCGCGGACGCGGTGGCCTTCGCCAGCGGGCGGGAACTGCTCCAGGGCGTGGGCGGCGCCAGCTTCGCCCCCGAGGGCGTCACCGACCGGGCCATGGTGGTCACCGTCCTGGCCCGCCTGGCCGGTGTGGACACCTCCGGCGGCGCCACCTGGTATGAGAAGGGGATGGCCTGGGCGGTGGCCCAGGGCGTCTCCGACGGGACCGCGCCCGAGGCGCAGATCAGCCGGGAGCAGTTCGTGACCATGCTCTACCGCGACGCCGGACAGCCCGCCGTCACGGGGCGGGGCCTGGGCGGCTTTGCCGACGGCGAAAAGGTCTCCAGCTGGGCCCGCTCCGCCGTGGAGTGGGCGGTGGAGACCGGCGTGATGCAGGGGCGGACCGGCGGCGCTCTGGATCCCCAGGGCGGCGCCACCCGGGCGGAGGCCGCGGCGCTCCTGACGCGCTACGGCATGAGCGGCTTTGGCCTGGACCTGCCTGTCGCCGCGCTGGAGGCCGCGCCGGAGGTCCCGGAGACGGTGGTCCTGGACCAGGACTTTGAAGGGGAAAAGCTGGGCCGGTCCTGGGCCGTCGGGACCAAGACGGTGGCCTTTGAGGGCGCCCAGGTGGCGGAGATCACCGACTCTGACCCCAACGAGTCCACCGCCCTCAACCTCCAGTTCGCGCCTCAGACCGGCAAGGTGAACATCTCCTTCCGGCTGTATATCCCCGCCGACGCGGCCGACTCGGCCGTGGCGCTGACCGTCGGGGACCAGGCCCACTCCGGCAAGTACAGTTCCTCCACCGCCGGGGAGTTCCTCCGGGTGAAGACCCTGGCCAACGGGCACAAGTTCCAGTTCCGGGGCGGCGACTCCACCAGGACCCCATCGGTCAACGCCGGGAGCTACCGCCCGGGCGAGTGGGTGGAGCTGAAGGTGACGGTGGATACCGACACCCAGACCTTCAGCGTCTACGCCGACGGGGAGCTGCTGGGCGAGAACCAGCCGGTGAGCAACAAGGGCGGCGCCCCTCTGAACAGCATCGACAACATCACCTTTATGACCGAGAAGGCGGGCCTGGCCCACGCCTACGTGGACGACGTGAAGGTGACCAGACAGCCCAGGAACTTCTCCCTTTGGGATGAGAGCCTGGACGGCTATCGGACCATAACGGGCGCCGCGGGCTCCGGGCTTTTGAGCAAGCCCGCCCAGTGGCAGCTGAAGCAGGGCCAGATCGCCGACGGCGCGCTGACCGTCACGGCGGGGGAGGACTCCGCCTCCAACCGGATCGCCGTCTCCGGCGGCGGGAACCAGGAGCTGGCCTTCACCGTGACCCCCGGCGCCCAAGGGGACGTCAAGGGCGGCGTTCGGTTTATGAAGAGCGGCCAGGAGGTCCTGCGCTTCAAGCTGGACGGCGGGAAGTTCAAGATCTCCGATATGCGGACCGACGAGGCCGGCAAGACGGCCTACCAGAACCTGGGGTCCTACGAGGCGGGCGCCGCCTGCGAGATCCAGATCCTCCTCCTCCCCGACGCGGCGCTGGCCCGGGTCTACGCCGACGGGCGGCAGCTGGGGAGCGACTACGCCCTGCGCCCGGAGGCCGCCGCGGCGGTGAAGGGCGTCGACCAGCTGAACTTCTTCACCGATAAGAACTGCTCCGGCACCCTCACCTACCGCGACCTGGCCTACCAGACCGGGGTGGACGCCCCGGCGGAGCAGGCCCCGGCGGAGAGCGCGCCCCCCGCCGGCGACACCCCGGCGGGGACCGGCTGTATCGACTTCCTGGGCGACGGCTGGAAGATCCAGTTGCCCGTGGAGGACCCGGCCAAGGCGGGCTCGGTGCTGGAGAAGAGCCCCCAGGAGCTGGCAAGCGGCTACGCCGACCAGTTCATCTACGCCGCCCGGGATGAAAACGGCGCCGCCGCCGTGGTCTTCCACAGCCCGGTGGAGGGCTATAAGACGGGGAACACCAGCTACGCCCGCTCCGAGCTGCGGGAACTGCTGGACCCCGACAACAGCAAGGTGAACTGGACCTGGCAGGGGACCCACGTCCTGACCACCGAGGAGCGGGTGACCCACGTCCCCGCCAGCGGCGAGGTGATCACCTCCCAGATCCACGGCATCGAGCAAAACGGCGACAACGCCAACCCCCTGGTAAAAGTCCGCTACGTCTATGACGCTGCCGCGGGGACCGGCAAGGTGGTGGTGGAGCTGAAGAACACCACCTCCCCCACCTCTTACGACTTCAAGTACACCTTCCCGGGCGTGGCCCTGGGGCAGAAGTACCGGACGGAGATCCGGGTGGTGGACGGGGTGGCCTACGTCACCATCAGCACCACCGACCCCGATGGCGGCGAGCGCGCCGAGACTTACTATCACGACTTTGTGGCCGCCGACCCGTACTGGAAGGAGACCTGGTACTACTTCAAGGTGGGCAACTACATCCAGGATAACGAGGACAAGAGCGACGGCGCCTACGCCGACGTGTGGGTGTACAGCGCGGCGGTGGACCACAGCGACGCGGTGGAGAAGATCCCCGTCTCCGGCCTTGCCATCGACCAGTCCGGCGTGGCCATCCGCTCCGGGGAGCGCACCGGCCTCACCGTGACGGCGGCCCCGGTCCAGGCGTATGACAAGTCGGTGATCTGGTCCGTCAGCGCCGGCGCCGACGTGGCGGTGGTGGACCGGGACGGCTATGTGACCGGCCTCAAGGAGGGCGTGGCCACCGTCACCGCCACCAGCGTCAGCAACCCGGCGGCCAGCGCCAGCTGTACCGTCACGGTGCGGGACGACGCGGAGGTGGAGGTCCGGCCCATCTTTGCCGCTGACTTTGAGGCGGACGGGGCGAAGACCGACCCCAGCGCCTACGGCGGCGCGGATTGCGCCGTGACCTGGGACGCCCCCGCGGGGACCGCGGTGGCGGTGGAGCGGGAAGCGGACAACGGCGCGGTGACCCTGCGGGACGACACCGACAGCGCCCCCGCCAAGCTCTCCTTCGTCTTTGCGCCTCAGACGCAGACCACCACCATCGCCTTCCGGCTCCGGGTGAACGCCCTGGGCACCCACGGCGCGGGCAGCGCGGACTGCGGCCGGATGTACGCCGTGGCCGCCGGTTCGGACAGCTGGTACACCAACGACAACGAGCTGTTCCGCGTCCGCAACACCGCCAAGGGGACGCCGGGCAGCTTCTCCGGCCTCACCTACGTGCTCACCGACCACTATGACGAGATCGTCAACAACGCCGACAAGGTGGTGGGCGGCTATGGCGACTGGGTGGACGTGGTCTACGTGGTCACCCCCAACAACGGCACCGCCAAGGCCAACACCACGGACGTCTACATGAACGGCTATCCCGTGGCGCTGGGGGCGGCCAACCGCAACAGCGTGGACTACGTGAACCGGCTGGACATCCAGACCGGCACCGGCGACCAGCTCAGCGTCAGCGTGGACGACGTGAAGATCTACACCGGCATCGTCCTCCCGGAGAGCACCGCGCTGGTCCGGCCCACCTCCATCGTCCTGACCCGCGTCCCGTCGGTGATGGCGGTGTCCGACTCCGCCCAGGCGGTGGTGGAGACGGCCCCGGCGGGGAGCTATGAGCGGGTGAACTGGTCCGTGGCGTCGGGCGACGCCATCGCCGTCAGCGAGGACGGGTATGTGACGGCGGCGCGGCCGGGCACGGCGGTCCTGCGGGCGGAGAGCGCCCTGGACAGCGGCGTGTTCGCCCAGCAGACGGTCACCGTCCAGTCCCAGGTGGTCCGGCCGCGGAGCATCTCGGCCCCCGCCACCCTCCACGTGGCCCCCGGCGCCGCCCAGCGGCTCCAGGTCACCGTAGCGCCGGAGAACACCACGGAGAAGGGCGTGAAGTACGAGGTGATCTCCGGGGGCGACGTGGCCTCGGTGAACGGGGCGGGCGTGGTCACCGGCAAGGCGGTGGGCTCCGCCACCGTCCGGGTCACCAGCCTGAGCGACCCCGAGGTCTACGCCAACGTGGCCGTCTCGGTGACCGAGACGCTGACGCCGGGCGAGCTCATCTACCAGGACGACTTCGCCGCCGGCTCCCTGGACAGCGCCCACTGGACCACCGCGCTGGCCAAGGACAACACCTTCGTGGAGCTGGCGGACGGCGCGATGACCTTCATCGACGCCAACACCGCGGCCAACCCCAAGGTCACCTTGAACTTTGCCCCCGCCTCCGGCCAGGTGTCCATCCAGTTCCGGATCAAGGTGGACGGCCAGGTCACCCTCCAGGGAGGGAGCACCAAGTCCACCGGCCACAGGAACCTGCGGATCGCCTTCGGCGCGGGCAACATCACCGCCACCGCCAACGAGGCATTCTGCGTCCGGGGCAACGGGACCCACTTCACCTATAACACCTCCGGCGCGGACTACAAGGAGATGCCCGGCGACTACGACGTGGCGGAGTGGAACGAGGTGACGCTGGTCTCCAACATCCGGGTGGACGGCCCGGACACCACCGATGTGTACGTCAACGGCGTGAAGGTGCTGGCCGGAGCGCCCAACAAGATGGACTACCCCGCCATCGACAAGCTGTGCTTCTCCGCGGACACCGCCAACGTGGCCGCCTTCACCGTAGACGATCTGATGGTCTGGGCCGGCGGCTATGACGACAAGCCGGTCCCCGGCCCGTTCAGCGACGTGGCCGCTGACCACTGGGCCGCCGCGGCCATTCGGGAGGCCGGCGAGCGCGGCCTGCTCAACGGCGTGGGCGGCGGCGCCTTCGCCCCCAACGCCACCACCACCCGGGCCACGGTGATCACCCTGCTGGCCCGCCTGGCCGGAACGGATACCGCCGGGGGCGCCACCTGGTACGAAAAGGGGATGGCCTGGGCGGTGGCCCAGGGTATCTCCGA
Source organism: uncultured Oscillospiraceae bacterium (assembly GCA_947627325.1). Lineage (GTDB taxonomy): Bacteria > Bacillota > Clostridia > Oscillospirales > Oscillospiraceae > MGBC124762. Next base: position 85,408 of record CANQVO010000004.1, read on the forward strand.
CGGGTCCGACCCCGACGCCCCCATCAGCCGGGAGCAGTTCGTCACCCTGCTCTACCGCTGTGCCGGACAGCCGGCGGCGGCCCGGGGGCTGGACGGCTTTGCCGACGGCGGCCAGGTGTCCGCCTGGGCGGCGCCCGCCGTGGCGTGGGCGGTGGAGGCCGGACTGCTCCAGGGCCGGGCGGACGGGAGCCTGGACCCCGCCGGGACCACCACCCGGGCGGAGGCGGCCGCTCTGCTGGTGCGCTACTGCCACTGGAGCGAGAGCTGACGCAAGGTCCGCCCCGCGAAGACGCCCGGGCGCCTACGGCCCCGGAGCGGATGGGAAAAATGACCGCCGGAGCGCCGCTCCACAGCCCCGTGGCGCTCCGGCGGCAGGAAAAGGAGGACAGACGCCCCGCCGGGCCGGCGGTGCGGCAGTGTGGAGACCTGTCGTAAAAGGGCCCGGGGCCATCACGCCCCGGGCCTGAGGGGGCGGGGCGGAGGCCCCGCCGTCACGGCCCAGCCTATGGCAACAGTCACACTCAAGGGAGTCAAAAAAGTCTACGGCGGAAAGGTCACCGCCGTCCACGACTTCGATCTGGAGATCCGGGACAGGGAGTTCGTGGTCCTGGTAGGGCCCTCCGGCTGCGGCAAGTCCACCACCCTGCGGATGATCGCGGGCCTGGAGGAGATCAGCGGCGGGGAGCTGCTGATCGACGGGCGGCGCTGTAACGACGTAGAGCCCAAGGACCGGGATATCGCCATGGTGTTCCAGACCTATGCCCTCTACCCGCAGATGACGGTGCGGGAGAACCTGGCCTTTCCGCTCAAACTGCAAAAAAAGCCCCGGGAGGAGATCGACCGGGCGGTGGAGGAGGCCGCCGCCCTCCTGGAGCTCACCGAGTACCTGGACCGCAAGCCCAAGGCCCTCTCCGGCGGCCAGCGCCAGCGGGTGGCCATCGGCCGGGCCATCGTCCGGGCCCCCAAGGTCCTGCTCATGGACGAGCCCTTGTCCAACCTGGACGCCAAGCTCCGCAACCAGATGCGCGGGGAGATCATCAAACTGCGCGGCCGCCTGGACACCACCTTTGTCTACGTCACCCACGACCAGACCGAGGCCATGACCCTGGGGGACCGGATCGTGGTCATGCGGGACGGCTGCATCCAGCAGGTGGGAACGCCCCAGGAGGTGTTTGAGCGGCCCGCCAACCGCTTCGTGGCCGGTTTTATCGGCGTGCCGCAGATGAACTTTCTGGAGGGCGAGCTGACCGGCGCGGGCGCGGCGCGGATCCAGGAGGCGGTCATCCCCCTCCCCGCCGGGGCCCGGGAGCGGCTGGCCGGGCGGACCGGCCCGGTCACCGTGGGGATCCGGCCCACCGACCTCCGGCTGGCCGGGGCGGGGGAGCCCGACGCCCTCTCCGCCACGGTGGACGTCAGCGAGATGATGGGCAGCGAGGTGGACCTCCACGCGCGGCTCCAGGGGCGGGACATGGTCCTCTCCATCCCCACCGCCCAGCTGCCCGGCGCCTGGCACGGCGGCATCCCCGCCGGGACCGGGATCCACTTTACCGCCCCCGGAGAGGCGCTCCACCTCTTCGACCCGGAGACGGGGGCGAGCCTTCTCTACACCTCCGGCGGGGGGCGTTGAAATTTCCTTTGACAAACAAGCGCATCCGTGCTATAATGCGCCTTAAGTTCAGAAAACCGTTGACGCGGAGATAACGGCGATCGTGCACGCGCAGAGAGTCCGGGGGGCTGGGAGCCGGATCGAACGCAGGTCGTCAAATGGGCCGCTGAGGGCGCGGTGAAAGGCTTTGGGCCAAGTAGCCTGCGACGTGGGGGCATACGTCAGTTGCCGGAGATATGTTGGTATCTCAAAGAGCGCACGGGTCAAACCGTGAATCAAGGTGGCACCGCGGGTCGTCAGTTCCCGTCCTTGACAGAAGTTCCATTCTGTCAGGGGCGGTTTTTTTATGCCCCCGCGGAGCGCGAAGGAGGTCCTTTTATGTACCCATCCCTGGAACAGGTCCGGCGCATCGCTGCCGGGGGCGACTACCGCCGGATCCCGGTGAGCCGGGAACTGATGGCCGACCGGTACACCCCTGTGGAGGTCATGCGGACCCTGCGGGCGGCCAGCCGGCACTGCTACCTGCTGGAGAGCGCGGACAGCAACCACACCTGGGGCCGGTACTCCTTCCTGGGCTACGCCCCCAGCCTGGAGCTCACCTGCGCCGACGGGACTTTGCGGATCCGAACGGGCTCGGAGGAGGAGGGCTGGCGGGAGGAGGTCCGGCAGGTGGACCACCCCCGGGAGGCCATCCGGGAGATCCTGGCCCGGTACAAGAGCCCCAAGGTGGAGGGGATGCCCCCCTTCACCGGCGGACTGGTGGGGTACTTCTCCTACGACTACATCAAGTACGCCGAGCCCTCCCTGCGCCTGGCCGCCGGGGCGGGACAGGGATTTAGGGACGTGGATCTGATGCTCTTTGACAAGGTCATCGTCTTTGACCACGGCCGGCAGAAGCTTATTCTGGTGACCGGGGTGGACGCCGCCCGGCTGGAGGAGTCCTACCGGGAGGCGGAGGCGGAGCTGGCGGAGATGGCGCGGCTCCTGTCCAGCGGGGCCCGGGCGGACTTCCGGCCCCCCCGGCTGAAGGCGCCCGTGGAGCCCTGCTTCTCCCGGGAGGAGTACAGCCGGATGGTGGAGCGGGCCAAGGCGTACATCTACGAAGGGGATATCTTCCAGGTGGTCCTCTCCAACCCCATGACCGCCCCGGCGGAGGGGAACCTCTTTGACGTGTACCGCTGTCTGCGGACCGAAAACCCCTCCCCCTATATGTTCTACTTCTCCAGCGACGACATCGAGCTGGCCGGGGCCTCGCCGGAGACCCTGGTCCGGCTGGAGGACGGGGTGCTGCACACCTTCCCCCTGGCGGGCACCCGGCCCCGGGGCGGAACGCCGGAGGAGGACCTGCGGCTGGAGCGGGAGCTGCTGGCTGACGAGAAGGAGCGGGCGGAGCACAATATGCTGGTGGACCTGGGCCGCAACGACATCGGCCGGGTCAGCGCCCTGGGGAGCGTCCAGGTGGAGCGGTATATGACCATCGAGCGGTTCTCCCACGTGATGCACATCGGCTCCACCGTCTCCGGCCGCATCCGGCCCGACCGGGACGCGCTGGACGCGGTGGACGCCATCCTCCCCGCCGGGACCCTGTCCGGGGCGCCCAAGCTCCGGGCCTGCCAGATCATCCAGGAGCTGGAGGGCCGCAAGCGGGGGGTCTACGGCGGAGCCATCGGGTATCTGGACTTCACCGGCAACCTGGACGCCTGTATCGCCATCCGGCTGGTGTATAAGAAAAACGGCCAGGTGTGCGTCCAGTCCGGCGCGGGGATCGTGGCCGACAGCGTGCCGGAGAAGGAGTATCAGGAGTGCGTCAACAAGGCCCGGGCCGTAGTCCGGGCGCTGGAGCGGGCACAGGAGGGATTGGAATGATCGTCCTCATCGACAACTACGACAGCTTTTCCTACAATCTCTACCAGCTCATCGGCGGGCTCCACCCGGACCTGCGGGTGATCCGCAACGACGCGTGCACCGTCGCCCAGCTGCGGGACATGGCCCCCCGGGCGGTGTTCCTCTCCCCCGGCCCCGGCCGCCCCGCCCAGGCGGGGATCTGCGAGGAGGTGGTCCGGGCCCTCACCGGGACGGTGCCCATCTTCGGCGTCTGCCTGGGCCACCAGGCCATCTGCGAGGCGCTGGGCGGCCAGGTCTCCTACGCCAAGCAGCTGATGCACGGCAAGGTGTCCGCCGTGGTGCCGGAGGCGGACAGCCGCCTGTTCCGGGGCTTTTCCGGCCCCTTCCCCGCCGCCCGGTACCACTCCCTTTCGGCGGTGGAGGCCGCCCTGCCCCCCTGCCTGCGGGTCACCGCCCGGGCGGAGGACGGGGAGATCATGGCGGTGGAGCACCGGGACTACCCCGTGTGCGGGGTGCAGTTCCACCCCGAGTCGGTCATGACCCCGGACGGGGCGGCCATCGTTCAAAACTTTCTGTCCAGCTTATAACTTTTTAGGAGGGGTATCATCATGATCCAGGAAGCCATCAAGAAGATCGTGGACAAGCAGGACCTGACCTACCAGGAGGCCTACGCCGTGATGAACGAGATCATGGACGGCCAGACCTCCCCCACTCAGAACGCCGCCTTCCTGGCGGCCCTGTCCACCAAGAGCACCAAGGCCGAGACCATCGACGAGATCACCGGCTGTGCCGCCGCCATGCGGGAGCACGCCCTGGCGGTGGACGTGGGAGCGCGGGACATTATGGAGATCGTGGGCACCGGGGGGGACGGGGCCCACAGCTTCAACATCTCCACCACCGCCGCCTTTGTCTCCTGCGCCGGGGGGGTGATGGTGGCCAAGCACGGCAACCGGGCCGCCTCCTCCCAGTGCGGCACGGCGGACTGCCTGGAGGCCCTGGGGGTGAACATCGATCTGAGCCCGGAGAAGTGCGTGGCGCTCCTGGACGAGGTGGGCTTTTGCTTCTTCTTCGCCCAGAAGTACCACACCTCCATGAAGTACGTCGGCCCCATCCGCAAGGAGCTGGGCATCCGCACGGTGTTCAACATCCTGGGCCCCCTGACCAACCCCGCCAAGCCCCGGCGGATCCTGCTGGGGGTCTACGACGGCTCTCTGGCCCAACCCCTGGCCCAGGTGCTGATGAAGCTGGGGGTGGAGCGGGGCATGGTGGTCTACGGCCAGGACAAGCTGGACGAGATCTCCCTGAGCGCCCCCACCCTGGTGTGCGAGTTCGGCGGCGGCGCCAGCCGCGCCTATGATATCGCCCCGGAGGACTTCGGCTATACCCGCTGTCAGAAGTCCGACCTGGTGGGCGGGACCCCGGCGGAGAACGCCGCCATCACCCGGGCCATCCTCTCCGGGACGGACCGGGGGCCCAAGCGGCAGGCGGTGTGCCTCAACGCGGGGGCGGCGCTGTACCTGGCGGGCAAGGCGGAGACCATGGCCCAGGGCGTGGCCCTGACCGAGCGCCTGCTGGACAGCGGCGCGGCGCTGAAGAAGCTGGAGGAAGTGGTCCTCCGCTCCCAGGCGTAAGGCCATGGTGGCCGCGATCTTGGAGACCATCGCCGCCCACACCCGCCGGCGGGTGGCGGCGGACCGGGCGGCCCTCCCCCTGGAGGCCCTGCGGGAGCGGTGCCGGGACCTGGGCCCGGGCCAGGGGGCGCGCTTTGAGGCGGCGCTTCGGCGGCCGGGGATGGGCTTTATCTGCGAGGTGAAAAAGGCCTCCCCCTCCAAGGGGGTGATCGACCCCCGCTTCCCCTACCTGGACATCGCCCGGGCCTATGAGGCGGCGGGGGCGGACTGCCTCTCCTGCCTCACCGAGCCCAGGTGGTTTTTGGGCTCGGACGACATTTTTCGCGCCATCCGCGCCGCCGTCTCCCTGCCCATGCTCCGCAAGGATTTTACCGTGGACGAATACCAGCTCTACCAGGCCCGGCTGATGGGGGCGGAGGCGGTGCTGCTCATCTGCTCCCTGCTGGACGGCGGGACGCTGGAGCGGTATCTGGCCCTGGCCCAGGACCTGGGCCTGGCCGCCCTGGTGGAGACCCACGACGAGGGGGAGATCCGCCTGGCGGTGGCCGCGGGGGCCCGGATCGTCGGGGTGAACAACCGGGACCTGCGGGACTTCTCCGTGGACTTCTCCAACGCCCAGCGCCTGCGGGCGCTGGTCCCGGCGGGGCGGGTGTACGTGGCCGAGAGCGGCGTCTCCACCCCCCAGGACGTATCGGCGCTGAGGCGGGCTGGGGCGGACGCGGTGCTGGTGGGGGAGGCGCTGATGCGCGCGGCGGACAAGGCCGCTGCCCTGGCGGCCTTTCGGGAGGCGGCGGGATGACAAGGATCAAGATCTGCGGGCTGTTTCAGCCCCAGGACGTGGACTTCGTCAATCAGGCCCGGCCCGACTGGTGCGGCTTTGTCCTCCGCTTCCCCAAGAGCCATCGGAACATCACCACGGAACAGCTGCGGACCCTGCGGGCCCGGCTGGCGGCGGGGGTGACCCCGGTGGGGGTGTTCGTGGACCAGCCGGCGGAGGCGGTGGCGGCGCTTCTGGAGGAGGGGCTGATCTCGGTGGCCCAACTCCACGGCCACGAGGACGGCGCCTACATCGCCCGGCTCCGCGCCCTGGCGCCGGGGAAGCCCATCTGGCGGGCGTTTCGCGTCCAGAGCCCGGCGGACGTGCGGGCGGCGGAGGACTGCCCGGCGGACCTGGTGCTGTTGGACGGGGGCCAGGGCGCGGGCCGGGCCTTCGACTGGTCCCTGGTCCGGGCGGTCCGGCGGCCCTACCTGCTGGCCGGGGGGCTGACGGCGGAGCGCATCCCGGAGGCTATCGCGGCCCTCCACCCCTACGGCGTGGACCTGTCCAGCGGCGTGGAGACCGGGCGGCAGAAGGACCGGGAAAAGATCCTGGCGGCGGTGGCCGCCGCGAGAAAGGAAGGATGACGGATGGCAAAAGGACGGTTTGGCGTCCACGGGGGGCAGTACATCCCCGAGACGCTGATGAACGCGGTCATCGAGTTGGAGACGGCCTACGACCACTATAAGGCGGACCCGGCGTTCCAGCGGGAGCTGGAGGCGCTGTTCAACGACTACGCCGGGCGGCCCTCCCGGCTCTACTTCGCCGCCAAAATGACGGCGGACCTGGGGGGCGCGAAGATCTACCTGAAGCGGGAGGATCTGAACCACACCGGCGCCCACAAGATCAACAACGTGCTGGGCCAGGCGCTTCTGGCCAAGAAGATGGGCAAGACCCGCCTCATCGCCGAGACCGGCGCGGGTCAGCACGGCGTGGCCACCGCCACCGCCGCGGCGCTGATGGGGATGGAGTGCGTGGTGTTCATGGGGGAGGAGGACACCCGGCGGCAGGCGCTGAACGTCTACAAAATGCGGCTTTTGGGGGCGGAGGTGATCCCCGTCACCACCGGCACGGCCACCTTGAAGGACGCCTGCTCCGCCGCCTTCCGGGAGTGGACCTCCCGCATCAGCGACACCCACTACTGCCTGGGCTCGGTGATGGGCCCCCACCCCTTCCCCACCATCGTCCGGGACTTCCAGGCGGTGATCTCCCGGGAGATCAAGGCCCAGCTTCTGGAGAAGGAGGGCCGCCTGCCCGACGCGGTGCTGGCCTGCGTGGGCGGCGGGTCCAACGCCATGGGGGCCTTTTACCACTTCATCGACGAGCCCTCGGTGCGCCTGATCGGCTGTGAGGCGGCGGGCCGCGGGGTGGACTCCTTTGAGACCGCCGCCACCATCGCCACCGGGCGGCTGGGCATCTTCCACGGCATGAAGAGCTACTTCTGCCAGGACGAATACGGCCAGATCGCCCCGGTCTACTCCATCTCCGCCGGGCTGGACTACCCCGGCATCGGCCCCGAGCACGCCTGGCTCCACGACACGGGCCGGGCGGAGTATGTGCCCGTCACCGACGAGGAGGCCGTCCTGGCCTTTGAGTACCTCTCCCGCACGGAGGGGATCATCCCGGCCATCGAGTCCGCCCACGCCCTGGCCTACGCCCAGAAGCTGGCCCCCACCATGGGGCGGGAGCAGATCATCGTGGTGAACGTCTCCGGCCGGGGGGACAAGGACTGCGCCGCCATCGCCCGGTACAGAGGGGAGGATATCCATGAGTAACATCGCCAGAGCCTTTGACCACGGCAAGGCCTTTATCCCGTTCATCACCTGCGGCGACCCGGACCTGGACACCACCGCCCGGACCGTCCGGGCCATGGCCCGGGCGGGGGCGGACCTCATCGAGCTGGGCATCCCCTTCTCCGACCCCACCGCCGAGGGCCCCGTGATTCAGGCCGCCAACGCCCGCGCCCTGTCCGGCGGGGCCACCACCGACCAGATCTTCGCCCTGGTACGGGACCTGCGCCGGGACGTCACCGTGCCCATGGTCTTCATGACCTACGCCAACGTGGTCTTCTCCTACGGCGCGGAGCGGTTCGCCGCCACCTGCCAGGACATCGGGATGGACGGGCTCATCCTGCCCGACGTGCCCTTTGAGGAGAAGGAGGAGTTCGCCCCCTTGTGCAGGGCCCGGGGCCTGGACTTCATCTCCCTCATCGCCCCCACCTCCCAGGCGCGGATCTCCACCATCGCCCGGGAGGCCGAGGGCTTTGTCTACGTGGTCTCCAGCCTGGGGGTGACCGGCGTGCGCGCCCAGATCACCACCGACGTGGGCGCCATGGTGAAGCTGGTCAAGGCCGCCCGGGACATCCCCTGCGCCGTGGGTTTTGGCATCTCCACCCCGGAGCAGGCCAAAACCATGTCCGCCCAGGCCGACGGGGTCATCGTGGGCAGCGCCATCGTCAAGCTGTGTGCCCAGTACGGCCCGGAGAGCCCGGAGCCGGTGGCGGAGTACGTGGCCGCCATGACCCGGGCGGTGCGGGAAGGGGGGGCGAGGCCGTGAAGACCGCGCTGGTGACCGGCGGGACCGGGGGGATCGGAGCGGCGGTCTGTCGGCGGCTGGCCGCGGACGGCGTGACGGTGGCGGTGGGCTTTCGCGCCCACCGGGCGGAGGCGGAGGCGCTGGCCCGGGAGATCGGCGGCGCGGCGGTCCTCTGCGACGTGACCGACCCGGCCGGCGTCCAAAAAGCCATTGACAATGTGTTGGAGAAATTTTGTCAACTTGACATTTTGGTGTGCAACGCCGGGGTGGCCTGGCAGGGCCTTTTGCAGGAGATGGACGACGGGGCCTGGCGGGGGCTGATGGCCGCCGACCTGGACGGGGTGTTCCACTGCTGCCGGGCGGCGCTCCCGGCGATGATCCGGGCGAAAAGCGGGAAAATCGTCACCATTTCCTCGGTGTGGGGCACCCGGGGCGCCTCCTGCGAGGCGGCCTACTCCGCCGCCAAGGCGGGGGTGGTGGGCCTGACCAAGGCCCTGGCCAAGGAGGTGGGCCCCAGCGGGATCACGGCGAACTGCGTGGCCCCCGGCGTCATTCGGACGCAAATGCTCCAACACCTAGGGCCCCAGGACCTCCAGGAGTTGGCGGAGGCCACCCCCCTGGGCCGCCTGGGCGCGCCGGAGGAGGTGGCGGAGGCGGTGGCCTTTTTCTGCTCCGACGCCGCCGGGTTCATCACCGGCCAGGTGCTGGGGGTGGACGGGGGCTTCGGCGTGTGAAAAAAATGCACATAATTCACAAACGTGGCGGGACAATGGCCCTCGTCATTTGGTGGTTTTTAGGTTGACAAATAGAGGGGATACTACTATAATTGTCAACAACCTTAAAGGAGGTTGAATGAAAATGAAGAAAACGCTTGCTCTGCTTTTGGCCGTCTGTATGATGGTCGCTGTGCTGGCCGGCTGCGGCGGCAACAAGGAGACCGCCGCCCCCACCGAAGAGGCTACCGCCCCTGTTGAGGAGAACGTCGGCGCCGAGAACGCCGGCGCCGCCAGCGGCACCTTTAAGATCGGCGGCATCGGTCCCATGACCGGCGGCGCCGCGCAGTACGGCATGGCCGCCATGACCGGCGCGCAGATCGCCGTGGACGAGATCAACGCCCTGGGCGGTCCTGTCCAGTTCGAGTTCCGGGCTGAGGACGACGTGAACGTGGCCGACACCGCCGTGAACGCCTACAACACCCTGAAGGACTGGGGTATGCAGGTCCTGGTGGGCGCTGTGACCACCACCCCCTGCATCTCCGTCTCCGCCGAGGCGTACAACGACCGGATCTTCTGCCTGACCCCCTCCGCCTCCTCCACCGACGTCACCGCCGGTAAGGACAATATGTTCCAGATGTGCTTCACCGACCCCAACCAGGGCCTGTCCGGCGCCCAGTATATCACCGAGAACTTCCCCGATGCCAAGGTGGCCGTCATCTATAAGAACGACGACGCCTACTCCGTGGGTATCCGGGACGCCTTTGTGGGCGCGATGGGTGACGCCGTGGTGTACGAGGGCACCTTCACCGAGGACACCCAGACCGACTTCTCCGTTCAGGTGACCGCCGCCCAGGCCGCCGGCGCCGACGTGGTGTACCTGCCCATGTACTACCAGCCCGCCACCGTCATCCTGACCTACGCCAAGTCCATCGGCTACGCCCCCACCTTCATCGGCGTGGACGGCATGGACGGCATCCTGGATCAGGAGGGCTTTGACGCCTCCCTGGCCGAGGGCGTGCTGGTCATGTCCCCCTTCGCCGCCACCTCCACCGACGAGCTGACCGTGAAGTTCGTGGAGGAGTACCAGAACCGCATGGGCCAGCTGCCCAACCAGTTCGCCGCGGACGGCTATGACTGCGTCTACGCCATCTACAACGCCCTCCAGGCCGCCGGCTGCACCGCCGATATGTCCAACGAGGAGCTGTGCGACGCGCTGATCTCCACCTTCACCTCCGACAGCTTCAGCTACTCCGGCCTGACCGGCCAGGGCATGACCTGGAGCACCGTGGGTGAGGTCACCAAGCTTCCCATGGCCTTCCTGATCAAGGACGGCGTGTACACCACGCCCTGACGTGGGAGCGCGGACAACGGAAAAGAACATTTGAAAGAGTCGGCTGCCGGGGAGGAAGAACTCCCCGGCAGCCCTCCCCGTTCTATGGCGGAGGCGCGGGCGGGACAGGACCCCGGCCCCGCGCGGGCCTGCGCGATAGAAAAAGAGCGAGAGAAAGGAACTTGAGGTGAGCGCGTATGGTATTTTTCTCCTATCTGATCAGCGGGATCAGCCTGGGCAGTGTCTACGCCATCATCGCCCTGGGCTACACCATGGTCTACGGTATCGCCAAGATGCTGAACTTCGCCCACGGCGACGTGATTATGGTGGGCGGCTACATCTCCTTCTGCGCCATCAGCTACCTGTCCCTGCCCCCGGCGGTGGCGGTTTTGCTGGCGATGGTGGTGTGTACCGTGCTGGGGGTGCTGATCGAGGGGCTGGCCTACCGGCCTCTGCGGCAGGCGGGCTCCCTGGCGGTGCTCATCACCGCCATCGGCGTGAGCTATTTCCTGCAAAACGCCGCCCAGCTCATATGGGGCGTCACCCCGAAGATCTACACCTCCGTGGTCTCCTTCCGCCTGCCCAACAGCCTGACCCGGCTGGGTCTGAGCAGTGAGGCGCTGGTGACGGTGCTCTCCTGCGTGGTCATCATGGTCGCCCTGACCACCTTCGTCAACAAGACCAAGATGGGCAAGGCCATGCGGGCCTGCTCCGAGGACAAGGGGGCGGCCCAGCTCATGGGCATCAACGTCAACGCCACCATCTCCATGACCTTCGCCATCGGCTCCGCTCTGGCGGCCATCGCGGGGGTGCTGTTGTGCTCGGCGTACACCACCCTGCTCCCCACCACCGGCTCCATGCCCGGCATCAAGGCCTTCACCGCCGCCGTCTTCGGCGGCATCGGCTCCATCCCCGGGGCCTTTGTGGGGGGCCTTTTGCTGGGGATCATCGAGTCCATGGCCAAGGCGTATATCTCCACCGACCTGGCCAACGCTATCGTCTTCGCCGTGCTGATCGTGGTACTGCTGGTGAAGCCCACCGGCCTGCTGGGCAAGTACGTGCCCGAGAAAGTGTGAGGTGGTGGACATGAAAAAGCTGTCGGGACTGAAAAAGACCACCAAGGTGGACTTCGCCACCTACCTGGGCGTCACCCTGGCCTTTCTGATCGTCTACTACCGCCTGCAGCGGGGGGGATTGACCAACGCCATGACCTCCTGGCTGGTGCCGGTGTGCTGTTTCATCGTCATGGCGGTGAGCTTGAACCTGGTGGTGGGCATCTCCGGGGAGTTGAGCCTGGGCCACGCGGGCTTTATGAGCGTGGGCGCCTTCTCCGGCGTGGTGGCCGGGATGAGCCTGCGGGGCGCGATCCCCTTCACGCCGGTACGGCTGGTCGTGGCCATCCTGGTGGGGGCGCTGTTCGCCGCCGTGGCCGGGGTGATCGTGGGCGTGCCGGTCCTGCGGCTCCGGGGGGACTACCTGGCCATCGTCACTCTGGCCTTCGGGCAGATCATCAAGGACCTCATCAACTGTCTGCTGGTGGGGTATGACAGCAAGGGGCTGCACATCATCTTCAACCTGGGGAAAAAGACGGTGGCGGACCTGCACCTGGAGGAGGGCGGCGTGGCCATCATCAAAGGCGCCCAGGGCGCGGTGGGCATCCAGAAGATGTCCTCCTTCCTGGCGGGCTATGTGCTGGTGATGGTGACGCTGGTGATCGTCCTCAACCTGATCCGCAGCCGCACCGGCCGGGCCATCATGGCCATCCGGGACAACCGCATCGCCGCCGAGAGCGTGGGCATCAACGTGACCAAGTACAAGATGATCGCCTTTGTCACCTCCGCGGCCCTGGCGGGGGCGGCGGGGGCGCTGTACGGGCTGAACTACGGCAGCCTGGTCTCCAGCCGGTTCGACTTCAACACCTCCATCCTGGTGCTGGTGTACGTGGTGCTGGGCGGGCTGGGCAATATATGGGGCTCGGTGATCGGGGCCACGGTGCTGTATATCCTCCCCGAGGCCCTGCGGCAGTTTGCCGACTATCGGATGCTCTTTTACGCCATCGTCCTCATCCTGGTCATGCTGGCCACCAACAACCCCCACCTCCAGCAGTTGGCGGGGACGGTGGCGGAGCGGTTCCGCGGGAAAAAACCGGCCCGGGCCGGAGAAGGGGGGCAGAGCCATGAGTGAGCCCATCAAGCGCAAGCCCACCAAGCTGGTCCCCGTGCCCAGCACCAACAAGATCCCCGAGCGGGACATCAACAAGGCCCCCATCCTGGAGTGCCGCCACCTGGGCATCGACTTCGGCGGCCTCACCGCCGTCAACGACTTCGACATGGCCATCGGCCGCACGGAGATCGCCGGGCTCATCGGCCCCAACGGCGCGGGGAAGACCACGGTGTTCAACCTGCTCACCAAGGTCTACCAGCCCACCCGGGGCACCATCCTGCTGGACGGGGTGGACACCCACCCCATGAACTCCGTGCAGGTCAGCCGCCACGGCATCGCCCGGACCTTCCAGAACATCCGCCTCTTCGGCAATCTGAGCGTGGAGGACAACGTGAAGGTGGGGCTCCACAACCAGGTGCGCTACGGCATGGTCCAGGGGATCCTCCGCCTGCCCGGGTACTGGAAGAAGGAGAAGCTGGCCCACGAGAGCGCCATGGAACTGCTGTCCATCTTCGGTATGCAGGACCTGGCCGACCACCAGGCCGGCAGCCTGCCCTACGGCGCCCAGCGGCGGCTGGAGATCGTCCGGGCCCTGGCCACCAACCCCTCCCTGCTCCTGCTGGACGAGCCGGCGGCGGGCATGAACCCCTCCGAGACCGCCGAGCTCATGGAGAACATCGTGAAGATCCGGGACACCTTCCACATCGCCGTCCTCCTCATCGAGCACGATATGTCCCTGGTCATGGGCATCTGCGAGGGGATCTGCGTGCTGAACTTCGGGGAGATCATCGCCAAGGGCACCCCGGACGAGATCAAAAACGACCCCCAGGTCATCGAGGCGTACCTGGGCAAGAAGCGGGAGGTGTGAGCGGTGCTTTTGAAGGTTGAGGACATCAACGTCTACTACGGCGCCATCCACGCCATCAAGGGCGTCTCCTTTGAGGTGGAGGAGGGGGAGATCGTCACCCTCATCGGCGCCAACGGCGCGGGGAAGTCCACCACGCTGAAGACCGTCTCCGGCCTGCTGCGCTCCAAGACCGGCTCCATCACCTTTGAGGACAAGGACATCTCCGCCGTCCAGCCCCACAAGCTGGTGGCCCACGGCCTGGCCCACGTGCCGGAAGGCCGGCGGGTGTTCCTCCAGATGACGGTGGAGGAGAACCTGGAGATGGGGGCGTATGTGAAGAACACCGGGGTGGAGGAGGGCCTGGCCAAGGTCTACGAGCTGTTCCCCCGTCTGCGGGAGCGCCGCCGCCAGATCGCCGGGACCCTCTCCGGCGGGGAACAGCAGATGCTGGCCATGGGCCGGGCGCTCATGTCCGAGCCCAAGCTGATGATGCTGGACGAGCCGTCCATGGGCCTGGCCCCCATCCTGGTGGACCAGATCTTTGAGATCATCCAGTCCCTCCACAAGGCGGGGACCACCATCCTCCTGGTGGAGCAGAACGCCCAGATGGCCCTCAGCGTGGCCGACCGGGGGTACGTCCTGGAGACGGGGAAGGTGGTCAAGTCCGCCGCCGCCCAGGCGCTTTTGAAGGACGAGGCGGTGAAGGCCGCGTACCTGGGGGGGTAAGGCGAGGTTCGGCCTCCCGAACGGGGGGTTATCCTTTTTGTCCGTGAGGCAAAGTTTTTCCTCTCAACGGGAGTTTGCTGATTGCCCACACTGGGCAAAGGTCGCGCCTCCCGGCGCGGGGGCCAGGACCGTTTCTCTTTTCTCTGCGGAGAAAAGAGAAACGGTCCTGGACTCCAAAGAGAAAAGAGTTGGGCTTAGTATTGGTGCCTCTTCTTCTCCCACTCGGCGGCCCGGATGGACAGGATTGGTAGTGGAAGTCGCCGCCACTGGGCGGCACGACGTATGTGGCCGATAAGCGTGGTTCTCCTATTGCAACCGCCGCGGCCGCCTCTATGGCGAAGGACTGAAAGGCCGTTTCCCTTGCCCTTCACCGTTTACCACTCACCCTACCCCTTCGAGTTACAAAAAACGAACTCTCCCGGCTTACCATGCCGAGAGAGTTTTTGTTTCGTTGAAACGATGAAGGGAGAGGTTAAAAGCCGCCCCCCCCAGTCCTGGTTGGCAGAGGCGGCCGCGGCGTGAGCAGTAGAAACGCTACGCCTCGTCAGCGTATCACATCGTGCCGCCCAGTGGCGGCATCTTCCACTACCAATTCAGCGAATCCGGGCCGCCGAGCAATAGAAACGGGGGCCAACAGTAATAAGCCCCATCTTTTCTCTTTGGAGTCCAGGACCGTTTCTCTTTTCTTCGCAAAGAAAAGAGAAATGGTCCTGGCCCCCGCGCCGGGAGGCGCACGTCCCCTGCCCGGTTCGGGCAATCACAAACCCCCCGTTCGGGAGGACGAACTTTGCCTCACAGACAATAAAGAGGGCAACCCCTCGTTCAGAAGGACAAACGCCGCCTATTAGCAGCACAAGCCCGGGCCCCTAGCCCCTATGCTCAAGCCAGCTCCGCTCCAGCGCCTGGGAGAACCAAAACCACACCCCGTCCAGCTCCGCCGCCGCGGCCCCGTCGCTCTGAAACAGAAAGCACAGATAGGCCCAGAAGTCGGCCCGCAGCCCCTCCGGGCAGTCCAGGCGCGCCACCCGGGCCACCTGGACCCGCTCCCCCGGCCACGCCAGGGGCTCCATGGCCCACCGGGCCTCCCCCGCCGCCGCGCCGCCGTCCAGCACCCGGGCCGACCCCGGCCCCGTCCGCTCCATCTCCACCATGCCGCTCCCTCCTTGTCGCCGATTTTACCATAGCCGCTATGCGGCTATTCTACCACACCCCCGCCCCCCTGCCAACAAAAATATGGCCCCGCTCCCCCGGGGCGCGGACTTGTCTCCGGGGCAAAAGTGTGGTAAAATACCTTGTTATCCTAGGATTTTAGGAGGGGAACGCCATGGCCACCCAGCGGCTGACCAGTCAGGACATCGACCGCCAGCGGGAGATCTGCGCCCAGCTGGCCGAGCTGAACGCCGCCCGGGCCACGCCCCCCCTGGCCTTTGTGGACACCTACGGCTGTCAGCAGAACGAGGCGGACTCCGAGCGCCTGCGGGGCTACCTGCGGGAGATGGGCTACGGCTTTACCGACAGCGAGGCGGAGGCGGACGTGATCGTCATCAACACCTGCGCCGTCCGGGGCCACGCGGAGGACCGGGTGCTGGGCAACGTGGGCGCCCTGGTGCACACCAAGGCGGAAAAGCCCAGCCAGATCATCTGCCTGTGCGGGTGCATGATGGGCGAGCCGGGGATGGTGGAGAAGGTCCGGGCCTCCTACCGCCACGTGGATCTGTGCTTTGACCCACACGCGCTGTGGAAATTCCCGGAATTATTACAGAGAGTTGTCACAAGACGCGGCCGGGTCTTTGACACCGCCGGGGGCGACGGCTCCATCGCCGAGGGTATCCCCCTGGCCCGGCAGAGCGCGCTGAAGGGCTGGGTCAGCGTGATGTACGGCTGTGACAACTTCTGCTCCTACTGCATCGTCCCCTACGTCCGGGGGCGGGAGCGGTCCCGCCTGCCCGAGGATATTTTGCGGGAGGTGGAGGAGCTGGTGGCCGGGGGGTGCAAGGATATCACCCTCCTGGGCCAGAACGTGAACTCCTACGGCAAGGACCTGGGGGAGGGGGTGGACTTCCCTTGGCTGTTGGAGCGGGTGTGCGCCGTGCCGGGGGACTTCCTGGTGCGCTTTATGACCTCCCACCCCAAGGATGCGTCCATCCGGCTCTTTGACGTGATGGCGCGGGAGCCCAAAATCGCCCACCACCTCCACCTCCCCTTCCAGTGCGGCAACGACCGAGTGCTGGCCGCCATGAACCGGCGGTACACCGCGGCGCACTATTTGGAATTGGTCCGCCAGCTCCGGGAGCGGATCCCGGATATCGTCCTCACCTCCGATGTGATCGTGGGCTTCCCCGGGGAGACCACGGCGGAGTTCGAGGACACCCTGCGGCTTATTGAGGCGGTGCGCTTTGACGCGCTGTTTACCTTCATCTACTCCCCCCGGGAGGGCACCCCGGCGGCCAAGCTGCCCGACGTGCTCACCCCCCAGGAGAAGCAGGCCAACTTCCAGCGGCTGGTGGACGCCCAGAACGCCATCTCCCATGAGATCCACGCCGGCTACGTGGGCAAGACCTTCCGCTGTCTGATCGACGGCGCGGGGACCGACCCCCGCAACGACCTCACCGCCCGGACCAACGCGGGGCGGCTGGTCCACCTGTCCGGGCCGGAGGGCCTGATCGGCACCTTTCAGGACGTGGAGATCACCGGCTCCACCACCTGGGCGCTCTTTGGCCGGCTGAAGGAGGGAGAGGCGTGAGCGAGAAGAAAAAGATCACCCCTATGATGCGGCAGTATCTGGCGGTGAAGGAGCAGTACCCGGACTGCCTGGTCTTCTTCCGCCTGGGGGATTTTTACGAGATGTTCTTTGACGATGCGGTGACGGGGGCCCGGGAGTTGGACCTGGCCCTGACCACCCGGGACCGCAACAAGCCCCCCGAGGAGCGGGTGCCCATGTGCGGCGTGCCCCACCACGCCGCCCAGAGCTACATCGCCAAGCTGACCGCCAAGGGCTACAAGGTGGTGGTCTGCGAGCAGATGGAGGACCCGGCCCTGGCCCAGGGGCTGGTGGACCGGGACGTGACCCGGATCATCACCCCTGGCACGGTGGTGGCGGGGGACGCTCTGCGGGAGGACGCCAACAACTTCCTCTGCGGCGTGTCGGTGGAGGGGGACTGGATCGGCGTGGCCTTCTGCGACCTGTCCACCGGGCAGACCGAGGCCCTGGCCGCCAAGGCCCCCGAGGAGTACCCCCGTCTGCTCAGCGAGCTGGAGGGCCGCGCGCCCCGGGAGATCGTCTTCGACCCCAGGGGCTGGGGGGAGTTTCACGTACAGCTGACCCGGCTGATGGTGACCCACTGCGAAAAGGGCCGGGCCGAGGACTTTACCCCCCAGCGGGGGCGGGAACTGATGGAAAAGCAGTTCACCCGCCAGGAGGGGGACCTGCCCCAGGAGGAGGGGCGGGACGCGGCCCTGTCCGCCATCGGCGGGCTGATGGGCTACCTCTACCAGACCCAGCGCACGGAGGAGCTGCCCCACCTCAACCGCATCGCCCTGCGGCCCAACCGGGCCTATATGGAGTTGGACCGGGCCACCCGCCGGAACCTGGAGCTCACCGAGACCATCCGGGAGGGGGAGCGCCGGGGGAGCCTTTTGTGGGTGATGGACCGGTGCAAAACGGCCATGGGCCGCCGGCGTCTGCGGGCCTGGCTGCAGCGGCCCCTGCTCAACGCCCAGGCGATCCTGTACCGCCAGAAGGGCGTGGCGGAGTTTGTCAAGGAGGCCCCTCTGCGGGAGGAGATGCGCCGGACCCTGGCCCAGGTGGGGGATCTGGAGCGGGTGAGCGCCCGGCTCAGCTGCGGGGTGGCCAGCGCCCGGGACCTCCAGGCCCTGGCCGCCGCCCTGGCCCCCGTGCCCCACATCATGGCCCTGGCCCAGACCCTCCGCTCCCCCATCAACCACGCCCTGTGGGAGCAGATAGAGGCCCTGGAGGACCTCACCGATGAGCTGGACCGGGCCCTCAGGGCGGAGGATCTGCCCGTCACCGTCCGGGAGGGGGGCCTCATCGCCCGGGGCTACGACGACCAGGTGGACCACTACCTGGACCTGCTGGAAAACGGCGGCCAGGCGGTGATCGACCTGGAGGCGGCGGAGCGGGAGCGCACGGGGATCAAGAACCTGAAGATCAAGTACAACCGGGTCTTTGGCTACTACATCGAGATCTCCAACGCCTACAAGGGGGCGGTCCCGGCGGAGTACATCCGCAAGCAGACCATCGCCAACGGCGAGCGGTACATCTCCCCCGAACTCAAGGCCCTGGAGGAGGAGATCCTGAACGCCCGGGAGCTGGACGCCCAGCGGGAGTATGACATCTTCTGCCGCCTGCGGGCCCTGGCGGTGGAGGCCATCCCCACCATCCAGGAGGACGCGGACGCCATCGCCCAGCTGGACGTGCTTTGTTCCCTGGCCGACCTGGCCCAGACCGAGCGGTACGTCCGGCCCAAGGTGGACAACAGCCGGGTGCTGGACATCGTGGACGGCCGCCACCCGGTGGTGGAGAAGACCATCACCGAGGGCCTTTTTGTCCCCAACGACACCCACATGAACGGGGAGAACGTGACCCTGGCCCTCATCACAGGGCCCAACATGGCGGGCAAGTCCACCTATATGCGGCAGATCGGCCTTATCGTCCTCATGGCGCAGATGGGCTCCTACGTCCCCGCCAAGCGGGCCCACATCGGCATCGTGGACCAGGTCTACACCCGCATCGGCGCCTCCGACGACCTCTCCGGCGGCCAGTCCACCTTCATGGTGGAGATGATGGAGATGGCCCACATCCTCAAGGAGTCCACCTCCCGCAGCCTTCTGCTCCTGGACGAGATCGGCCGGGGCACCTCCACCTACGACGGGGTGTCCATCGCCGCCGCCGTGCTGGAATACTGCGGGGACGTGATCCGGGCCAGGACCTTTTTCGCCACCCACTACCACGAGCTGGCCGGGATGACCGGCCGGGTCCGGGGGGCGCAGAACTTCAACATCGCCGCCCAGAAGCGGGAGGACAAGGTGGTGTTCCTCCGCAAGATCGTCCCCGGCGCCGCCAGCAGGAGCTACGGCGTGGAGGTGGCCGCCCTGGCCGGTGTGCCGGAGGCGGTGGTCCGCCGGGCGGGCCAGCTGTTGGGGGAGATCGAGAGCGGGGCCAAGTTCCAGAGCGCGCCTGCCCAGCAGAGCCTCTACCCCATGGAGCCCCCCGCCGAGCCCGACCCGGCCCAGCCCAGCGAGGCGGAGCTCCGCCTGCGGGCCGCCCGGCCCATTTTGGCGGAGTTGGAGCGGACCGACCCCAACCAGCTGACCCCCATGCAGGCGCTGGAGCTGGTGGCCCGCCTGCGGGGGACGCTGGAGAAGGAGGGGTGGACATGGGATGGCTGAAGCCCGCTGACCGCCGCCCGGACCGCCCCTGGCGGCCCCAGCTCACCGCCCAGGAGCGGCGGGCGGGGGTGGTGTTCCTGGCCCTCTACCTCACCGTCTTCCCCTTCCTGGTGGGCGGGGTGGTGCGGGTGCTGGACGTGCATCTGCCCCTGTCGCTGAGCGACACCCAGTCCAACGCCGTGTATTACACCATCATTCTGCTGGTGCTGTTGGCGGTGTTTTGGGACTTTCTCCGCAACGCCGGGGCCATCTTCCGGGGGAACCTGCGCCCCAGTCTGGTGGCCTTCGGGGCGGGCTTTTTCGCCGCCCTGGGGCTGACCGCCCTGGCGGGGCTCATCCCCCTGCCCGTGGAGAACCCGACCATCGTGACCTACAAGGCCCGGATCTTCGTCGCCCCCGCCGCCACCTGGGCGGTGGCGGGCCTGCTGCGCCCGGCGGTGGAGGAGATCTTGTACCGGGGCTTCCTCTTCGGCGCGGTGCGCCGGGGGAGCCGGGCGTGGGCCTATGTGCTCTCCGCGGGGCTGTTCGCCCTGTCGGCGGTGTGGCAGTACGCGCTGTTGGAGGGGAACGGGGCGTATCTGCTGTTGATGGTGCAGTATCTGCCCCTGGGGGCGGTGCTGTGCTGGAGCTACGACGTCAGCGGCAGTGTGTACGTCCCCATGGCCCTCCGGGTGGCGGCCCAGACCATGTTTTTGGTCTTCGCCGCCCTGAGCCCGGTCCAGGTCCCGCCCATGGGGCTGTAAGGGGCCGTATTTTAGAGGAGAGGCGGTGTTTCCCGTGGCGAAGATCCAAGTCCTGCCCAAGCACCTGGCCGACATGATCGCCGCCGGGGAGGTGGTGGAGCGGCCCGCCAGCGTGGTCAAGGAGCTGGTGGAGAACGCCATCGACGCCCAGGCCGACCAGATCACCGTGGAGATCCGCCACGGCGGGGCCACCTATATCCGGGTCACCGACAACGGCGTGGGGATCCCCAAGGAGGAGGTGCCCACCGCCTTTCTGCGCCACGCAACTTCTAAATTGCAGACCGCTCAGGACCTGGACCGCATCGGCACCCTGGGCTTTCGGGGGGAGGCGCTGGCCGCCATCTCGGCGGTGAGCCATGTGCAGATCATGACCAAGCCCGCCGACCAGCCCATGGGGTACAGCTACGCCATCGAGAACTCCCAGCCCCAGGAGGCGGGGGATGCGGGCTGTCCCGACGGCACCACCATCGTGGTGCGGGACGTGTTCTTCTCCGTCCCCGCCCGGTATAAATACCTCAAAGCCGACGCCGCCGAGGCCGCCGCCATCCACGCCATCGTAGAGCGCCAGGCCCTGGCCCGGCCGGAGATCTCCTTCCGCTTCCTCAAAGACGGCAAGAGTGTCTTCACCACCGCCGGGGACGGCGTGCTCCTCCACGTCATCGACACTCTCATGCCCGGCCAGAGCCAGGGGCTTTTGGAGGTGACCGCCGCCGAGGGGCCCATCACCGTCACCGGCTATGTGGGCCGGCCCACCCAGTGCCGGGGCACCCGGGCGGGCCAGCACACCTTTGTCAACGGCCGGTGGGTCAAGTCCAAGCTGCTCACCGCCGCCATCGAGCGGGCCTATGAGAACCAGCGGATGGTGGGCCGCTTCCCCGTGGCGGTGCTCCACATCGGCCTGCCCCTGGACCAGGTGGACGTGAACGCCCACCCCGCCAAGACGGAGGTGCGCTTCGTGGAGGAAAAGGCCCTCTTTGGCCGGGTGTACCACGCGGTGGAGGGGGCCCTGGCCGGGGCCGCCGACCGGCCCGCCCTGCGGACCGAGCCCGCCGCCCCCGTTCCCGCCGCCCCCACCTCCCACGCCTCCCCCCCGCCCTCCGCCATCCTGGGGGAGCGGGCGGACCGGCAGATGGTGTTCCAGTCCCCCGCCGCCGCCCCGGCCTCCGCCGTCCCCCGGGCCCGGCCCGTCCTGTGGCCCGCCCAGGAGGAGAGCTGGCGCGCCCCCGCCCAGGGGTCCGCCCGGCCCGCGCGGCCCCCGGAGGACGAGCGGCCCTCGGAGGCCGAGCCAAGGGCGGAGGCCGACCCGGTCCAGACCCGCTTCCCCTCCCCCCCCACCGCCCGGTACGACCCCGTCCCGCCCCCGGCGGAGACGGAGACGGACAGTCTCCCCGCCGGGGCGGACGTCCCCCTGGAAACCGCCCCGGAGGCCGCCCCCTGGCGGATCGTGGGGGAGGCCATGAAGACCTACATCATCGTGGAGCAGGGGGACCGGCTGTTGTTCATCGACAAGCACGCCGCCCACGAGCGCCTGGGTTTTGACGCGCTGAAGGCCCAGGGCTACCGGCCCATGGCCCAGGAGCTTCTAAAACCCCTGGTGTGGCGGCCCGCCCCAGAGGACCGGGCCGTCCTGCTGGAGCGGGCCGGGGAGTTGGAGGCCTTTGGCTTCCAGTTGGAGGACTTCGGGGCGGACTGTGTGGTGGTCCGCGCCGCCCCGGACTTTTTGGCCTACGAGGATATCAGCGCCGCCCTGGAGGAGCTGGCCCGGCAGTACGCCCTGGGCTCCGCCGACCCGGACGCCCAGCGGGACGAGCTGATGCACACCATGGCCTGCAAGGCGGCCATGAAGGGGGGCCAGACCAACCAGACCCAGGAGTTGGAGGTCATCGCCCGGGCGGTGCTGGAGGGCCGGGTGACCCACTGCCCCCACGGCCGCCCGGTGGCGACGGAGCTGACCCGTAAACAGCTGGAAAAGCAGTTTGGCCGGGCGTAAGGGCCCGGGTTTGGAGGGATCTCTATGACAAGACCGACGCGAGGCGCGGCCCTTTTCCTGGCCCTGGCGCTCTGCCTGACCCTGCCCGGGTGCGGCGGGCCCCGCCCCGAGGCGGAGGCGACCCCCTCCCCCGCCCCCACGGAACAGCCCTCCCCCTCCCCCGCCGCCGAGGCGGAGGAGGACAGCCTCACCGTCTCCCTGGGGGACGCGCCCGCCTCCATCGACCCCGCCGCCGTCGCCTCCCGGGAGGAGATGGCCCTGCTGAGCCACCTCTTTGAGGGGCTGATGAAGTGGGCCCCCAGCGGCCGGGCCGCGGCGGAGGGGGTGGAGTACGCCCAGGTGGTCCCCGGCATGGCCGAGCGCTATGAGAAGACGGCCCTGGACGACGGCGGGGTGACCTACACCTTCCACCTGCGCCCGGCCAAGTGGTCCGACGGCAAGCCCGTCACCGCCCACGACTTTGTCTACGCCTGGCAGCGCCTGCTCTCCGCCGGCTCCGCCGCGCCCTACGGCGAGCTGCTGGACGCCGTCCGGGGCGCCCAGGACGTGGCCCAGGGCCTGGCACAGCCCTCCGACCTGGCCCTCCGGGCGGTGGACGACGGCACCTTTGAGGTGACGCTGGACTGGGACGTGCCCTGGTTTTTGGAGCTGTGCGCCCTGCCCATCGCCGCGCCCCTGCGCCAGGACAAGGTGGAGGAGGGCGGCAGCCAGTGGACCTACGGCCCCGACACCTACATCACCAACGGCCCCTACAAGATCTCGGCGTGGGAGAGCGCCTATCTCGCGGCGGAGCGGGACCCGGCGTACTACGACCCGGACCTCCCCGGCCCCCGCGCCCTGGTCTTCGCCTTCCGCGGTGACGACGCCGACGGCCAGAGCGCCTACGACGCCGGCGCGGTGGACTTTTTGCAGGGGGTGGAGGCCGACGGGGCCGGGCGGCTCCCCTATCTTGCCAGCTACTACCTGATCTTCCAGACCCAGCAGGCCCCCTTTGACGATCTCCGGGTCCGCCAGGCCCTCTCCCTGGCCATCGACCGGGAGAAGCTGACGGCGGAGCAGGCCCCCGGCCAGACCCCCGCCGGGTCGCTGGTGCCCGCCGGGACTTTGGGGGCGGACGGGGCCTCCGGGCCGGACTACCGCGCCCGGGCCGGGGAGAGCCTGGACCCGTCCGCCCAGGGCTATTCAGACAACCTCCAAAAGGCCCAGGCCCTGCTGGCCCAGGCGGGCTACCCCGGCGGGGCCGGCTTCCCCGCCGTCACCTACCTCTGCCCCGACAACGCCGCCCACCGGGCGGTGGGGGAGGCGCTGTGCCAGATGTGGCAGGAGGCGCTGGGGATCCCCGTGACGGTGGAGAGCGTGGGGTGGGGGGAGTTCCTGGAGCGCTGTCACCGGGGGGAGTTCACCCTGGCCCGTGGCCGCTGGGTGGCCGACTACAACGACCCCCTGGCCTTTTTACAGCTGTGGCGCGCCCAGGGGGAGGGCAACGACGCGAAGTACCAGGAGCCGCAGTTTGACGAGCTGTTGGACCGCGCCGCCCAGGCGTCGGACCCCAGCCTACGGATGGACCTGCTGGCCCAGGCGGAGGACTTGCTCATCGGCCGGGACCACGCCCTGGCCCCCCTCTACTACGAGACCCTGCCCTACCAAAAGCCCGACGGCCTCCGGGGCGTGTTCTACTCCCCCCTGGGGTATTTCTTCTTCACCCGGGCGGAACGATAGGAAACGAAGGGCCGCCGTCCCTCGGACGGCGGCTCCTTTTATCGCTGGCTGGTCCCCTTGGGGTCCTGGTCCTGGAAGACCAGGTCGTCCACGTCGGGATCCTGGGGTTTTTGCTTGTCGTCCACGCCGTCGGGCTCCTTCCTTATGTAGTCTCTACCAGTATATGCCCCCGCCGGGGCGATATGTGACGAAGGCGGGGGAGAAGTTTTGCCCTGTGGGACTTGACAGGCCGGGCGGGATATGATATCCTATTAGGGCTCTAGCGGAGCATCGGATGCCGGAGTGGCGGAATTGGCAGACGCCCGGGACTTAAAATCCCGTGGGAGCGATCCCGTGCCGGTTCGACCCCGGTCTCCGGCACCATATCGCGGGGTGGAGCAGTTGGCAGCTCGTCGGGCTCATAACCCGGAGGTCGTAGGTTCAAGTCCTACCCCCGCAACCAGAAAAGCACCGTCTTTCGCAAGAAAGACGGTGCTTTTATAACCTTTTCGCCTCAATTTTAGCGCACCAAAAACTTTGACCCATTTTCTGACCCATACGGGAGTTTGGAGCTCAACCCTCCCAATGGTTTGTGGGCCTTTTGAAATAAAAAAGCGCCGGGGAGGATGCGTTTCAGGGAGTTCGATGTGTTCCGTTGAGTTGCCGTGTGATTGCTCCACATCAAACTTTTTGCTCATTTCACTTTCCGGGTAGAGTAGTTATCCAAGTGTTCACCGCAGTGGCCAATGACAAGTTTCTTTAACCTGCTCGAGTATCCGAAATGGATGCTCTGTCGTTGCTTTGGATAAGTGATGTGAGCCTCAATATCAATGAGTTCTCCATCCAGCTCTGTTTGGAATTGTCTCATAAGCTTTTTGTCGTTTCTGGTGGCGGCGCCCTCTCCCCGCTTAGCCTCAATTCCCGTTTTGTTTCGAAAACACGCAAAAATATCTCCCGCGCCCGCCATATAGAGATCCCGCATTGTGTTTGCGAGAGCAAAAAGCACTTTCCACAACTCCGTTAAAGGCAAAGTGCATCCTTTGGTGGATTTAAGGGCATCTTCGGTGAACACGATCTTATCCGCAAACACTTGACCAAAGTATATAACTACATCATCCACAGTTTTAGGCAAGTCAGTGATCACAAACCGAGCGTCTCTAGCAAGTCGCAGACTATTATTTTCTTCTGCTGCTGTCTGTAGCTGTTCTACCTGAGTCCGCAGCCTATAATTTTCCCGCTGAATTTCGGTCAAATCTTGGCGGTACTGGTCGGCCTTAGACTCAGCTTTCAATCGCTTTTCTTCTTCTTGGATAGCCAAATCAAAAGTAGCTGTCTTCTCATTTTCTATCTGCTCCAATTGCTTTTGATGTGCAGAATGAAGCGCATCCAGCCGCTTTTTTCGAGTGTACTCATCCTTTTTCCTTTGGCATTCCTCTATGCAGAAAAAAGAGTCATAAAAATGTACATTTTGAGCAAATGCCCGCACAAGGAATGAAGTAACTTGATCCTCTCCATAAGTTTCAATATCTAGGGCACTCAAATAGCGATGTCTAGACGAATCTGTTACATTAGGCTGATAAACCCGGATTGCTCCGCCATAGCAGGCATAATCATCATTCATATATCGCATTTCTTGAGAAAATTCGGTATCATATGTATAAAACACAACTGCATTGCCAAAAAGCTTGTCAGCTAAAGGGGCCGCCTGAATTAGATGCGCAGTTTTTCCCGCCTCTCGATTAATGAGGCGAGGACTAATAAATATATAGGGGAGCTGCCGATTCGGATCTGTAATTTTTGCGTAGAAATCCGGCCACTCACCAGCTTTAAGTTCTTTGGCAGTGCCTGTCAGAACATCTGAACCGCAAAATACATGGATGTCTTTATCTTCAATAATGTTCCGGATGAGATTGGGAATGCTAGGTCCTGGTGTATCCATATAGGGACCAATGAAGCCAGCTCTATCACTGTATGAAACCACGCAAGAAAAAGTGGCTGAGCCCCCATCTTTTTGCTCATAACCAATTTCGGTAACCCATTCTCGATTAGCATGGCCCGGCTCAGGCTGTAAATTTTCAATTACTCGACAGGCCCAGAACTGAATACCATTTTCATCGGGACAAAAGTATTCTGATTTAATAAAAATGCTGTTGTCAAGCGAAAAAATTTGGCCACCATACTTCAGACGAGTCCAGTCCTGCAAATCTTTGGTCAGTAAAAGATGGCGCTTACCACATTTCCTAACCTGCCAATCCTTAATGTGCATAACAACTTTCCAAAGTAAGTCTGCCTCGGTGCTTTCGGCTGAAACAGAGAACTTCACTTTGTAAAACATTGTTGCATTTAAGTTGGGCATTATTATCCCACCTTTCAAGTGCATAAAGCGCAGCTAACTATTGGACAAAGGCTTTTATCGGATACTGTCGAAATTATATCATGCTCACCGTTCAAAAGCAAGGCGACTAATTTGCGTGAGGCATATCAATGGTGCAAGCCTAATTCGGTTGGCATCCAGTGTATGTGCATAGAATGCTACCTATAGTATTTGCTGCTTCTTTTTTGGCCTGGGTGGTCACATGGGCATAAGTGTCCAGGGTGAAGCCAGCGGAGAAGTGGCCCAGCATTCCGCTGACTGTCTTGATGTCCACGCCGTTTTGCAGGGCCAGGGTGGCGAAGGTGTGGCGCAGATCGTGGAAGCGGATGTGGGGCAGGCCCGCCCGATCCAGCACCCGGTGGAGCATATGTAGGACGCTGTCCGGGGATATGGGCCCGCCGGTGGGGGACGGAAAGACCCAGGGGCTATTCCCCGCTTTCTTCTTTTGCTCCGTCAGAACAGCTACCGTACCATCTGCCAGCGGCAGGGTGCGGTAGCTGTTTTTCGTTTTCAGCGGCGCCTCGGTGACCTCCCCGTTGATCCGGGCCACCTGGCGGCGGACGCGGAGACTGCCCCGCTCCAGGTCGATGTCCTCCCACTTGAGCCCCAACAGCTCGCCCCGGCGCAGGCCGGTGGCCAACTCCACATAGTACATCTCATAGATGCCGCTTTCTTTGGCCTCCCGGAAGAAGGCCGCCAGTTGTTCCTTGGTCAGGGTTTTCATCTCCTTGCGCTCCAGCCTGGGCAGGGCACAGCCGTCTGCCGGGTCGTTGACGATGAGCCTTTGCCTCTTGGCGAGGTTCAACGCGGAGGATATGATCTGGTGGATATTACGCACCGTTTTCGCGCTAAGACCGATGGGCTGCTTTTTGGATTCCAGCCGCTCCACCCTGCCGTTGCCCAGGAGCTTGCGGTAGAGTCTCTGCAAATCCAGGGTGGTGAGTTTGGCGAGAGGAATGTTGCCAATGTGGGGCTTGATGTGGTGGTCGATGTAACCCCGGTAGGTTTGGTGGGAGGAGGGGCGGACTTTGAGCATGGCGTAGTCCTCAAACCAGACTTCCATCCACTGCCCCAGGGTGTACTCCCCTGCCCGGATGATGTCCAGGCCCTTGGTGTCCTCGATGATCTGCGTGAGCTTTTCCTTGACCTCGCCCTGGGTCTTGCCCAGGACATTTTTGTAGATGGGCTTGCCGGTGGACGGATCACGGCCGGCGGTGTACCGCCCTTCCCAGCGGCCATCCTTGCGCTTGCGGATGCTGCCCTCGCCGTTGGCGCGCCGTTTAGCCATTGGTTTCACCTCCCTGGGGATCGGTCAGGTACTCCGCTATAAGGCGCACCCCCAAGCGGAAGCCC
This sequence comes from uncultured Oscillospiraceae bacterium, assembly GCA_947627325.1. Taxonomy (GTDB): domain Bacteria; phylum Bacillota; class Clostridia; order Oscillospirales; family Oscillospiraceae; genus MGBC124762. Next base: position 113,191 of record CANQVO010000004.1, read on the forward strand.
TGGATAAAGTTTTTCTCCGAGTCGATGCTGGCGACCTGCTGATGCAGGGCATCGAAATCCTTGAGAAGCGGGGTGCCCTCGGCGTCCAGCAGCCCGGTAAGCTCGGCCTCGCACTTGGCGAGTTTAGGCGCCAGTCTGCGGGGTGGAGAACCGGCAGGGACAGGCGTTTCAAAGGGTGAGATGTTGCCGCAGTAAAGAACTTTCAATGTTTCAGGCATGGTGCCACCTCCTTGCAGCGACACACCATACCATAGGTTGAAGGGAATAGCTACCCTTCGAGTGGAGAGTTATCAAACCAGACATATCTTCCTGCGGCGGCTTTTCTTTGATATATACCGTAGCATTTCATGCTGGCCCCCAAAACACTGGCGAGATCACCGTTAAGGAGTACCTTGTCCGGGTTGCCCCGCTGAATATGGAGCTATTATTTCATGGTCATTGTCCAACCTTGTTCTTCCTCATGGTCATCCGGCTTGTGGCCTTGGGCGATCTTCTTGGCCCGTTCTTTGGCGAGGGTTTTGCGGTCGCTGTGGGCGATCACGGGAGCAGGGCCAGGAGCGGCTTCAGCAGATTGTTCCAGACGGTGACCAAGGCGTATAAGAGGATCCCCAACACCGCTAAGGCCATCAGCGTGAGGGCCGCTTCTTTGAGTGTGATTGTAGGCAGCTCCGGCAGATGGATCCTGGGTAGTCGCAAACGCCGCCGCTCTTTCTTGCTCCCAGCCAGTTCCAACTGGTGAGAAATATTCAGCAGTTCTTTCGTCTGCTTCGATTCTTGAGCAGAGACTGTCTGCATCATGGTCAGCAGAGCGTTCAGCACATTGGACTATGCCGCCAGCAGACAGTACTGGCTGTTCAGAGCGCCCAGTAGTTCCTCCCACTGTTCCGCTGTCGGACAGGAGACTGGCATTGGGGGAGCAGTTTGCTCCGATGGCAGATTCAGTTTTTTCAACTCCTCCATGGAGTATTGCCTCTCGGATCCGGAACTCACGTTCCATGACCTCCTTTCGGTATTTGTTCTCATGCAGTCGGTCGTCCCGGCACTTCTTTCCCTTAGGTGTGGTGTAGGTGATGTACTTCCGGGTATCCTCCCACCGCACCTGGTAGCCCCGCTGTTCCATCTCCCGGAAAAACTCGGCCCGTGTTCTGGTCATCCTCATGCACCGGTCAATGGTATTGATGAGCCGGAACTTCCAACTCTCACCACGGACCGCGGCGCGGTACTCGCCGGGACGCATCTTCTTTTCCTGGGCGTACTTCTTGGGTGGCTCCAGCACCGTCAGGCCATGGGCGGCGCAGATCTCATCGCTGATCTGACGCTGGCGTTGGAGGTCTGCTACGTTCTGGTGGAGCTTTCGCCCGGTCGTCAAACTCACGCTGTTGACGATGAGGTGGCTGTGGAGATGGTCGACGTCCGTGTGGGTGGCGACCACCACCTCGAAGTCGGGGAACAGCCGCTGGGCCAGCTCCAGCCCGATGGCGTGAACTTCCACTGGGGTCACATTTTCCTCCGGGTGGAAGGACTGGACGAACTGGTAGAACATCCGGCCGTCAGATTTGCCGTGCCGCGCCTTGGTGGTCATCATCTCGTCGTAGGCGGACTGGGCCACGCAGTTCCAGCCGGTGACCAGCCGGCGGTCGCCCCACAGGGTCTTGTCCCTCCGCTGGACGTAGCGCAGGACGCCGCGCATGGCCCCGCCGGACTGGGTGGCGTTTTTGATCGCGGTGAAGGTTGCCATCTACGTCACCGCCTTGGTGAGCTGACCGACCTGCTCACAGAGTTTGGCGTAGCCCTCCGCCAAGTCGTCACCCCGGAGGACTTTGAGCTTGCCCATGTTGGCCAGGGTGGTGAGCCGGTTCAGGTTGCGGCCCTGGGCCTTGAGTTCATGGAGCACCGCATCCAGGCCGTCCACCCGGACGATCTGTTTGCCCAGACCGCAGACGCAGAGGTACATGGTGAGGGTCATGTTGGCCTCCCGCGCCTTTTCCCGCAGGACCTCTTTTGTATGAGGTGTCATCCGCATCGTGACGATTTCTGTCTTGCGTTTTTCTCTCGGCATTTGGTTTTCCTCCTTCCTCCCCCCGCAGGGGACTGGGTCACGGGGCGGCGCCCCGAAACGCGTCCGGCGTATAGCCGGAGGCTATGCTTGCCCTACCAAGGTGGGCGTTTTGCCTTTCAGCCCTTGGCGCTGGTAGAACCAGTTCATCGTCATTTGGATGGGCAAAATGGTATAGAGTAGGTTGGCGTTGCGAGGGCGGCCATCTTTGCCGGGGAGCATGGTGGGAGTGACGGTAATGAGGCGTTTTTCCACCAGACCGTCTACATATTTTTTCACTGTGTTCTTGCTCATACCCACCGCCTTGCCGATGGTTTGGTAACTGGGGTGGCAGGTGTAGGTGTCCCGATCTTCTAAGAAGAGGAGATAGGAGTACACCTCTCGCTCACCAGGAGCGAGGTCGAGGGTGTAGATTTCGTTGGGCAGAGAGAATCGCCTGGAGTACTTTTTGCTGTCAGCATGAGCTACCACCTCCCTTCGTGTGCTCCTCCACCCACCAGATGAACTTCTCCTTGGGCACCACCATCCTGCTGCCCACCCGGAGCGTAGGAAACCCCGCCTCATGCATCAGCTCATACGCGCTGGACGGCGCCACCCCCAGCACTTGCGCCACCTGCCCGGCGTTCAGAAACAGCGGCAGCTCGTCGTAGGACTTGAATTTGGACTCTCTCAATCGAATCACCTCCTGATTTTGCTTGTTGCTGGCCGCGCACCGTACTTGTTTCTGCGTGGGGATCGCACCCACACGTTTTCTCGCCGTTGGTACGCTCTGGCCGTGACGCGCGTGGCCGTCCCGGCGTACTTCCCCCGGCGGGTATCGCCTCCGATGGCGGATCTTTTGTTGTCAAGGTCCACTGGCCTTGTCCTCCGGCCATCTTTATGGTACAATTCTGCTGTCAGTTTCTACATGGTAAGGTGACTTTCGCGGTTTCTCAAAAGTTGATGTGGAGACGGGGTGTGACCGTGGCGGCCATTGAAAAAATCATTCGCCTGTTCCTTGACGGAAAGAAGATAGAGATCGCCGTAGGGGAAGAGCGCGGCGAGGTCACCACGGCGCTGGAGGACCTGGAACGGTACATCGAGGCCGACTACGCGCCTTATCGAAAGGCGGTGGACGAGCTATGGATGACATACCCCTATCTCGACCTGGAGGAAGCGCGCCGCGCCGCGGAGCTGCTTGAGCCGATCGACAGGACCAGCTGGCAGTTTGTCACTCACTTTTTGGCGCGGGCCGCGAAAGAGGTACGGACCGAGGAAGACGCGGGCTTCATCATGTGGAGCCTGATGGAGCCGCTGGACGCCCGGACCCGGACGGAGAACATTTTTGAGATCGCCTTTGACGGGATGGAACGGGCCACACAGGCAGAGCGGTACGAAAAGGTCATCAGCACCTACCCGGTACTTGCCCAGCGGATCCCGCCGCCGTCCTTTGAACGCTCGGAGGGTGCGATCCCATTCAGCGGGCGGATGGAGTTTTGCCTCGCGTCGCTGAGGGATCTCCGCTGGCTTGAGCTGTTTCTGCACTTTCATCAAAAGAAACGATTCGCGCGGTGCGCGTGTTGCTGGAGTTATTTTGTGCCCAAAACCAAGGCGGAGACGAAATACTGCTACCGCTCGTTCTGCCAAGAGCACGGCGCCCAGCTTATGCGGAAGCGGAATGCCGACGCCGATCCCGCCCTGGCGATCTGCGATGACATGAGGCATCTGCTTTCCGAGAGGGCGATCCGATACGAGGACGCCCCACCTGACAGGAGAGCGGAGCTTTTCCAAATCGACAGCGTGGCGTTCGGCGCCTGGAGCGAGTTGGCCTCCGGCAAGCGCAAGGAATACCTCGCCGGGAAGCTCACCGCTGAGGAATTTCTCCGCGCCATTGACACCTGCCACGTTCTCGCCTCGTATGACGTGACTGCGCCAAAAAAGAGCGGGAAGAGCGTGTGGCGGCAGATGGTTGAACGTGACCTTGACTTTGACCCACACATGGAATTCCCCGCGTGTATGCGTCTTGACCTCGGCCGTCCAGATCCCCAGTGGCAGATCACGACGTCGGAGGAGCTGCGGACGAAAGCCCAGAAGGGACACCAAAGCCTGAAGGACGAATACGGCAAAAAATAACCAAGGCCCGCTCAGGATCATCCTGAGCGGGCCTTGGCTAGTTATATCGCAGGGTACCTTTTGCCTCTGACAGCAGGGCCGCCTTTCTTTTTGCCCAAACATGCCCCAACACAAGGCGCTTTTTATGCGATCATGTGTTGATTTGACAAACTATGGACAAATATTTAGTTATAGTAACACCAGGAAGGGAACTTAGTTGTATAGTACAAAAATTGACAAAATGTGTGGACAAACAACAGGAGGACTGATATGATGAGCATAGGGGTGACGTTAGATATGAAAAATCCGAATGCTCTATGTACTGTTGGCATGTTGTCCGCTCTTTTGGAAAGAGAAAAGCGTGACTATATTGATTTAGTGTCTCCATTCATCCTAGCATCCCTTCCTACGACCATTGGTCAGGAAATTGATGTTGAGCACATACAGTCTACGATAAAACGAGAATACGGTTTTGACAATATGCCGCTCGGCTTCATAGAAGCCATTTTGCAAAGGAACACAAAGACTAAGAAGGCTAAGACTTCTGTGCGCCCATATGTCCGAAAAGAAAAAGGAAAGTACTATGTGGCTACGCCCTTTGACAGCAAGGGCTTTTTAGAAGATCAATTAGAGATGCGCCAGAAAATTGACTATGTGCTCAATAAGATGAAAGATTATTTTATTGAGAAGAAGCTTTATAAAGCCTTGGATCTTAATGCGCTGAAAGATATGCTAATTAGCTTTTTTGAATCTTGTGGTTTCACTATGGCAAAAGACATTAACGATTTACAAATGGTTACCACGACCTAAAATGGCAAGAGAAATTTTTGGGTTGCGCAATTTATCCTTGATTCATTAAACTGCCATGCGTTAGAGTCTGAATATTTGCAAGAAATTGTGAGAGGCTTTTTTGCGTATAAGGCGCTTTATTACTTTGAAAGGGAAAATAAGCTGAGCGTTTCTTCGAGACTGAAGAATGTTACATTTTATCTGGACTGTTCACTCGTAATTAATTGCTTGGGCTATGATTCAGAAGCGCGGCGACAAGGCGTTAGGGAGTTGATCGATCTAATACGAACAAGCGGTGGTCGAGTTTGTGTCTTTGAGCACACAGTAGCAGAGGCGGAAGGCCTACTTTCTGCCTTTGCAAAGCGAGCTGACCGAAAGAATGCTTTTCAACTAGAAGGTCTTGCCTCAAAGAATTATCCACCTGAAATATTGGAGATAATCTCGTCATCGGTTAGCAAAAATTTGATGGAGCAAGAAATGATTGAAACCGTTGCCGCGCCGGGGTATTCTTTGGAAAATTATCCGGATGTCCAAGATGAAAAAGCTATAACCAAATGGCTCATAGAATCGAGAAGCAAACATAGACATTACGAAAATCAGAGCGAGAGATTCGAGTATGATACCAAATCGTTAGCTGCCATTGGAATGCTTAGAAAGAATAGCCATCCAACAAAAATCGAGCGTTGCCGCGCGATACTGGTTACGCAAGACCCTTGGATAGCACAATGCATGAAAGCGTTGGCCCCCAAGAAATTCCTTTCAGAGATTGATTTTGCAATGCTTGATATAGAGGTCATAAGTTTGCTTTGGCTAAGCAGCCAAGATATAAAAGGCTCGCTCCCAATGGATATGCTGATAGCAAATGCCGCCGCGGCTTGTCAGCTTACGCAGGAAGTCATGAATCGGGCAATTGAATTGACCGATCAATTTGTTGCGAGTGGGGATATTCCCGAAGACGCGGCGTTATTGATTCGCAGTCAACCACATATTCGCCCATACTTGCTTGAAGCAACCGAAAATGATATTGGTGCTATATCTGTTGAGAACATTCAGCATGCTATAGACAGATATGTTGAAAGGGAAGCAAAAAAGTATGTAGATGACGCCACCTTGTCACTCGAGAGAAAAAAGCAGAGAGAATTAGACCAAAAGGAGGAAGAGATTCAAAAGCTGAGAGCGGCAGTCAAGCGAGGAGAGGAGGAAAAAGAGAAGCGGGAAAGCCTGAGGAGAGGCGCAATACTTATAGCGAGACGCACGGCGAAGAAAACCGCTGAACGATTTGAATGGGGTATTATTATTGTCTCTTTTCTCATTCTGCTGGCGACTATTGGCATTTGGGCCGTTAAGGCTTGCACCGACTACTTAGCTCCCCTGCATTCAGGGTGGCGTATAGTGTTCGTTATTTTGGACATAATTGCGCTGCTTCAAATCATTGATTATTTTTCTAACCCTAATGGATGGATCAGATGCCTTTCTCGACGAATAAAAAACGCTGTCTATACTCGTGCATATAGTAAAGAAATTGCTAAAATTAATATTTCTTGAGCCAATTAAAAGGGGACTTATTTTCCAATTTGACCACGGAAACACGAAATCCCTGAAGCTGAGAGGCTTCAGGGATTTCGCTCGTCCTTTTCCTATGGTCCTTTTCCGCGGCTGGCCTCGCAATCGCTCCTCGCCACTATCCGGGGGGGGGATATACATTTGTATATCTCGCTGTAGGGCGCTGGCGGAAAGGCCGCATCCTTCTGCCCTTTTCTTCCCTCGTTGTTCACTTAGCCCTGCGCCCAACTAAAAAGAATATCATTTTCCATCTATTCAAATTCGCCAAGTTGTGATATTCTATAAATGCGCAAGAAAGTTGTTGGGGGTGAAAACAATGACCGCGGCGGAGTTTGCCACATTCGTAGAGCAAGTATGCCATCTATTAGAGAACATATCTCAACAGGATCCGGAGCGGGTCACAAGATGTAATACGGGAGAAAAATTTGAAACGCTTGTGGTGGAGGCCGCGGAGAGCGTAATTGGCGGGGGCTACCCAGGGGCCCAGATCCACTACCTACAGGGGAGCCACGCTTTCCCTGACATTGTAGTTGAATTTCCTGGTGGGGAGCGATACGGCATTGAGGTCAAGAGTTCTTCCTCCTCAACGTCCAGATCGTGGAAAATCAACGGAAACAGCGTCCTTGGCAGCACGAAGGAAAACGTGCTGGACACGTACATCATCTTTGGAAAAACCGCCAGAGGCCATCACGCTTTTCGTTGCAAGAGATATGAGGACGCCGTGGCGAATGTGGGAGTGACGCACAGCCCTCGATATCTGATTGATTTAGATGTGGCCCCGGAGGAAACTTTTTTCAGAAAATCCGGGCTGAGTTATCAAGAAATTTCGGAGAGCGATAATCCGATCGGCCTAATCACCGATTACTTTCGCGGACAGGGACAGCAGGCTTGGTGGTTGGGGGAGGACCGCATCGCCCCGGCGATTATTCGGATGTTCGGAACATTATCGCAAAGCGAAAAGGATGAGCTCATTAGCTATTGCTTCGTCCACTTTCCGGAGGTGCTTTCCTCCAGTCAAAAGAAGTATTATCGCAGCGCGTTCTGGCTGACATTGGAACGCAGTGTGGTATCTACCTCCTTGCGGGATAACTTTAGCGCGAGCGGGCGGGTAGATTTGACGCTGCCGCGTCACAGCTATTTAAGAGTGCCTCGTATATGTCAAACCTTGCGTGACCATCGGCGCCATGTTTTGGCCGCACTGCGAGACGCCTCTGATGAAAGCCTTCTGCGGGACTGGGCCCCGCTTATGGACTTGGAGGCGATTCCTGAAGATCGTGTTCATGCCTGGGTAGAAATTAGCGCCTTAGCGTATAGTTCCACCAATCAGGATTCCTTGGGCGAGAACATGGATATGCTGTTCCAGATTTTAACAGACGAATAAAAAGGGAAGGCATCGCTGCCCTCCCTCAACCAAAGTATTTTTCCCAATGGTCCTCGATTCGTTTGGCGATATGATACGCCAGCAGCGGGGGAACGGCGTTTCCAATCAATTTATACGCATCTGAGGCGGAGACGCTTACGCCCGTGTCGTCGGCGGGGAGAACAAAGTGGTAATCGTCTGGAAATGTCTGTATTCTGGCGCACTCGCGAATCGTCAGCCTGCGCTCTGACTTGCCGGCCGCGAGCTCGTTGAGATATTTCCCGCCATGCGCGGCGCTCAGTCGACGGTACTCAATATTTCCGTGGTGCTCCGAGCGAATCGTTGGCCCAATGCCATCTAAATTTACCTCGGTTTGCCCTTGGCAATGCTTTCCCATATATTTCGCCCGAGAGTAGCTCGCCTGATCTTTATCTGTTGTTTGGTCGGGCTCCAGAAGCCCCTCAAACGCGGTGCTAAGGGTGACAAACGGCAAGAGATGGTTGCCCGCGGAGCCCAAGTCGTCATGCGTGATCAGCGGATACGGGTCGTAGCCGCCTGGGATTTCTGGTTTACTTAGCGCGGCAAGCGCCTCGGGCCGCAGAGCGGATTTCTTAAAGCCGTAGAAGATCACGCGCTCCCGGCTTTGTGGAACGCCGAAATTCGCCGCGAGTAACACTCTGGCGGGTACGACCAAGTACCCCCCATCGCAAACAGAGGCAAAATCTCTTTCGATGATCCGCTTGACATCGCCAAGATTTGTGAGCCCTTTCACATTTTCGGCGATAAAGATTTTGGGCTGCGTGAGACTGATTACCTCCCGCATCCACATATAGAGCTGGCCGCGGCTTTCAATGGAGGGAGTATCTTCTTCTAGAGCTTTTCCGGTGTGACTTTTATCGGAGCGAAACCCCTGCCGCTTCCCCGCGATCGAGAAATCCTGACATGGGAAGCCCCCGGTGACCACATCTACGGCGGTTGGGAAAATGGTGTGTTGATTGCCTTTTTGGAGCTTGACTAAATCAACGATGCTTTGATCGTGATAGTCAGATTTTGGGATCCCGAACTTGGCGAAATAGTTGGTCCAAACCCGGAGGGCGTCGGGGCGAATATCGTTGGCGAAAACCGTGTGGAAACGAGTTTTTGGGAGGCGCGCCCACCGCTGACCATCTTGCCTGATGTTCCAGTGGGGATTGACCCTATTATTCACAGAGGCGGCCAATACATCAAACCCGCCCTCAAATCCGAGGTCCATGCCGCCACAGCCGGAAAACAGCGAGAGGACATTGAGCGGCGTTCGCTGGGCGGAGGCTCTTTTGCCTCCAGAGAGTCGCATGGGACGAATGGCGTCGCTGGGGATCATCCATACGCCGCACCGCTTGACCGCTCCCTCAACGCGCCCCGCTTGGCACAGCGTTTGCACCCGGCGCTCTGACAGTTGCCACCTGGCGGCTAAGTCTTTTGCCGAGGCATACTCCATAAAATCAGCCCCTCTCTTACTGCATTCTATTCGTTTTCCCGCCGAAAGTCAAGCGCGAAGAGGAAGAATTTTTAGACAGAGAAGGTGTGTTGTCCGTATGAGTCGTTCTCCGGAGGTAACACATAAAATCATGTCGGCAGTCCACTCGAAAGAGACGCGGCCGGAGGTTGCCTTGCGCCGTGAATTATGGTGCCGAGGCCTTCGCTATCGCAAAAATGATAAACGACTGCCGGGGAAGCCGGACATTGTGCTGTCGAGAGCTCGTCTGGCCGTTTTTTGCGACGGAGACTTTTGGCATGGACATAACTGGGCTATACGGGGCTATGGATCTCTCGAAAAAGAGCTGAAACGGTATTCCAAGCCCTGGGCGGAAAAAATAATGAAAAACATCCAAAGGGATCAGGAAGTCGATCGGAAGTTAAAGAAATTAGGTTGGCAGGTGCTTCGCGTCTGGGAAAGTGATATCAAAAAGAACGTGAGACGCTGCGGCAACTTAGTGGAATATACCTACTGGCGGGCGAGACGCAATTTAGAGGATGAGGAAAGTGATGATTACGACGAGTATGATTGATGTTGTAAGCCTATTCGCTGGAATTGGTGGAATCTGTTTAGGATTTCAGCGGGCGGGATTTCGTATTTGTTGGGCGAACGAGAAAAATCACGCCGCCTGCGAGACGTATCGGCACAATTTTGGTGCGGAATATTTAGTCGAGGGTGATATTCGAAAAGTCGATATGAGTAGGATCCCTCACGCGGAGGTTTTGGCGGCGGGATTTCCATGCCAGTCGTTTTCTCTGGGCGGGGCGCGGCAAGGATTTGCCGATCCAAGAGGGACAATGTTTTTTGAGGTGATCCGAGCCGCCGCCGCGGTAAAGCCAAAGGTCATCTTTTTAGAAAACGTAGAAAATCTTATGGAGCACGACAACGGCCAGACATTTCAGACGGTCTATGCCTCTCTGGTAGAACTTGGCTATATTGTCCGCTACCAGCCGATGGCTACCCACGAGTACGCCAATATTCCACAAACAAGAAGGCGGATATATATTGTCGCTTTTTCCGACCTGGAAATGAGCAGAGCGTTTCAATTTCCAGATCCGTTGCCGCTCGTAAAAAGCGCGATGGATATGATTGACACATCGGAAAGGAAACCGGACATTTACTATTATAGCGGTGACACCGCATTTGACCGCTATGTTCGAGCGACCGTGACCGATCGGCGGTTTTTCTACCGGATATTCAATGGCTCCATCCGCAAGCTGACCAACAGCAAATGCCCCACGCTAACAGCCTCTATGACGACGCCCAGAAACGCCGCTGTCCTTCGTGATAACTACGGCGTTCGACGCTTAACACTGAAGGAATGCCTGATGTTTCAAGGCTTTCCAGCGACGTACTATTTCCCGAAAAGCATCCGCCTGGAAGACGCCTATAGGCAAATCGGAAACTCGGTAACGGTACCGATTATTCAGCGAACCGCCCAAAATATAAAAAAAGCGATGGAGGGGACTAACGATGAGACATGAGGATACCTATTGCGCTATATTTGGTCAGGTAACTGATAAATTAACAGAAAAATATAGCGGAGAGGCGATTCCGAATAATTTTGATTTTGAAAGCGAATGCTACCGCGTTTTGAAACAAGTGGCGGAGCGAGAAGAAGTGGACGTCCATCTTCTTGGAAAGCATACATTTCCAGATATTATGTTGGAATACAAAGCGGATGGGGAGAAAATTGGTGTAGAGGTGAAACTGCACACAAGCGGCGATTCATGGACGACCCTTGGAAATAGCGCTTACGCTTCCACACAGGCGTCAGGACTGGAAACCATTTTTCTGCTCTTTGGAAATTTTGAACAGCGCCCGCCCACGTTTGTCATCAAGCCATACGCCGCGTGTATCACGGACATCAAACTAACACACAGTCCAAGATATATTATCGACATGGAAGCGACCACTGATTTTTTGGGGGAGAAAATCGGTGTTTCCTTTGACCAGCTGCGGCGCATGGAGGAGCGTGATCGCGTCACGTGTGTCAATACCTATATCGCAGAGACAAAATATAAGGAGCTGACCGCGGTTTCCGATAAAGAACAACTAATAGCCAAGGGGTTTGTATTATTCCCGGAATTTTTTTCGAGCTGTCCGTGGGCCCGATATCGCCGTATGAGCGTGTGGTTGTTCGCGAATAACATTCTTTGCCGCAATGTACGGGATTTTATTTCAGCCAGCGGGAAAGCGCGAATCGATGCGGTAGGCCCGGAGGAACTACCCAGAATATTTACTAGCTTAAAAAATCGCGCGAGCGTGTTCAAGGAGGAGATCGAAAAAACTCCGGCGATCATTCTGAAGACCGCCTGGAACTTCGTGGATGAGACCTTGACAGATATACCTGATTCCGCGGAGGATCGCGTTGCGCTTTGGCTGAATATCGCGTCCGAGCAATATGGGGGCGGGCAAAAAAGGATCGGCGCTACGAGACATAAGTTCAGGGAGACACTTGAAAAAATATTAAGTTAGGTAAGTTATCGATGGGCTGGGTGTTTATACTGCCCATGGAAAAGTTGCCGGAGGCCCTGGCTAGTTCCACACCGGATATCCCGACGCCAATGAATGGGAGCCGCTCAATGATAGCTCGTCAATGCTTTCCGCGTTTTTCAACGAGTGGCCGCGCGATCCTAGCCCCGACAAGCAGAAACAAAAGGGGTGTGGTAAAATAAATAGAAAAGCGAGGGAAGGAGCAAGGCCTGATGCTCAGAATTGATGAAGCTATTCGCGCCACAAATGGCGTTATATGTGACAACATCTCTCGGCTGAGTTCTGTGGACAGGGGTCTTCTCAGCCAGAATATTCTCGCCCAGATCCGCAATTTTGTGGAGTATGTAGCAATCAAAGCATATGCGAACGGCCAAGATGTCGATCCAAATGACTATGACCTGAATGTGGCCGCTCTGAAGGATATGTGGCGCCGGGGGGAGCTGCGATTCCTCTGTAGATTTCATGAGATGCTGCAAAAGTCTGTGTCACACTATACTGTTGACAGGGATGGATCGGAGCGTCTTATGCTTAAGTACTATGAGTATCTGCTGAAAATCAAACACTACTTGAAGCGGACCTACAATTTGGATGTGCTGGAGAATATTTCTGACTTCCCTTTGAATACGGACACGGAGTTTTTGGACTACTATAAGAGGATCGCGGAAAGGATAGGATCCCCGAGCGCAAGCGGCTATCCGGTTACATATAATGATCGATATTACGTACAAAAAGTGAAACCGTTTTTTGTCGATCAAAAAGTCTACTATGAAGTCACATTCACCGCGGCAAACGCGAACATAAGCAAGTTTGACCGAGTTATCGCATTTACGAAGCTCGAGATCGTCGATAACTATGCGGTCAAGTTCTCCATACACCATGACATGATTCGTGTCCTAGATAAAGATATGTCCATACTTGTGATTGACGGATATGAGGTATCGATTCGCCCCTGTGAGCTAAATCATTTTTCTGAAATTTTCGGCCTGAGAGCGCGGCACAGTACAAGCTCTAATGAATACCAAGAACTGATGAGATACCTTTCAGACGTTAAAATATCCTTAACTGAGCTTGTAAGCGGCGATCAGGACTACTACGATTTTATAAAGGGAGAGATTACAGCCCACGCTCAATCAACTGGAATCTATAGAATGCTTGATCGGTGCCGGGATATCATAATTGGTGATCAACCAGGAGCAAATGTGTTGAGATATTTGCTTTATAAAATGAACAATCGCATCATTAAAAGACAGTGTTCGGGCAAACCATGCGAGAAATTATCTAACCTTTACCTAAGTTATAGCTGTATTCCGTTTGACCTCATGCCATATTGTACATCCCTTTCACAGCACAATCCTAGAATATATGACTTGTTTGAGGCTATTCCCGCATTTGGCCATGAGCATGAATTATTCGCTAGACACATTAAAAACAACACGGAAATCGAGGGTCATCTCTTTACGCCGAAAGACAAAATTGAAGGCTTTAAAGATATTGATGAATTAATTCAGAAATACAATTCTTCCCTATACTACAAACATACCGAACGTAGAATTGAGGAATATAAAGGTTATCTTTATATAAAAAGCTATGTGGAGGATAGCACTAAAATAATTAGGCGGTTGCAAGAGTTAGCCTCGTCAGGTGTTTCACAATACACGGCCTCGATAGATTCATGGTTGTCAAGAGAATCATACGCGATTGATGATGACGGCAAGAAAGAAGCCCTTCGGCAAATGTTCGCCAATTCTCGCGTCGCACTGATTTATGGCGCCGCTGGCACTGGAAAATCCACGTTAATCAAGCATATAGCCAATTTTTGGGCAGACAAGAATAAGATATTTCTAGCCAATACACATCCGGCCGTAGATAATATGCGCAGAAAGGTTACAGCGGGAAATAGTGAATACAGCACGATCGCGAAGTTCCTCTCAAAATGGAATAGCGACGTGGATTGCGATGTTCTCTTTATTGATGAGTGCAGCACGGTCAGCAACGATGATATGCGGCAGGTGCTGGAGAAGGCGAACTTCAAGCTGCTTGTCCTTGTTGGTGATATCTATCAGATTGAGTCGATTTACTTTGGGAACTGGTTTAGTATCGCTCAAAAATTTTTGCCAGCGACATCGATATTTGAATTAACTCATCCATATCGCGCGACGAATCATAATTTGCTAACGGTTTGGGACCGGGTGCGCGAGCTTGACGACGCGATCTTGGAGCCGCTAGTAAAGAGTGGCTATGTCGCGCGATTAGATGGATCTATCTTTGAGCATAGTGAGGACGATGAGATCGTCCTTTGCCTAAACTACGATGGACTATATGGAATCAATAATATCAATCGGTTTTTGCAAAGCGGCAATCCAAACGAGGGTGTTGTTTGGGGAATAAACACCTACAAAGTAGGCGATCCGATCCTGTTTAATGAATCGAGCGCCTTTTCGCCGCTGATTCACAACAACTCAAAAGGCAGGATCGTCGGCGTCCGCCTGGAGAAACAGCGGATTGAATTTGATATTGAACTTGAGGATTCCATTAATGAAATTAACGCCTCGGGCTATGGATTTCAACATCATCGGAGAATCGGAGGCGGGAAAATCTGTTATTTCGTTCAGCGTGAGCAAATTTTGGAGTACCGATGAGGACGAGGAGGATAATACGTCCGCTGTCGTCCCATTTCAGGTCGCGTACGCGGTCTCTATCCACAAGGCGCAAGGGCTGGAATACAGCTCGGTAAAAATTGTAATTACCAATGAAGCCGAGGAGAGGATCACGCACAATATTTTTTATACCGCTATTACGCGCGCTAAGGACAAGCTGAAAATCTACTGGAGTCCTGAAACGGAAAAGTTTGTATTAGAACGACTTGAGAGAAAAGACCCCACGAAAGACGCCCGCCTACTTTCCCACCTCTCGTCGCTCGCGATGCCCAATCAAAACAAACCAACCAATTAAACGCCTGAGCTTAAGATAGAAAATCAGCGGTTTGCCGAACCTCGTTTTGAAATATTACCTATGGCGGGTGTTTTTGCTTTGACCCAGATATGCTGGTGGCATAGCTTGCGAACGTGGATGTGGGGGAAGCGGTTTTCCGATGGGAGAGAAAGCGTCCGCCATATGATAGAGGGATCATGTCCGCTGGACGGAGCGGCAGATGGCTTTGCGCGAGGAAAACCTTGGAATTTACATTTCCGCCGCCCTTTCATTTGGTTTACAGCGGGGGAATTTTACGCCGCCGCGGTTCTTGCGCGGAAGATCATCGACACGAGATTTTCCAGCGAGTGCGCATGGTGGTGTGACGCAGACATTTAAAAGGTTTGCGTATGATGGCGCTGCCCGGTATGCTCCGTTTGAGAATAGCGGCGTGTTTCTACGGAGCGCGCTTGGGGAGGGTGGATGCGCCCGGCCTCCCCTTCCATGTTTTCTGACCCATATTTTGACCCAGAACGGGAAAAAACACATGAAGACAATGGAGCGGAGAGGGCTACAATCAAAATGATTTGGAGCGAAAACGAGTGCAAATAGCCGCAAATGCCGAGAATTGAAGACCGACCGCAACTCATAACCCGGAGGTCGTAGGTTCAAGTCCTACCCCCGCAATCAGAAAAACAGGCCATTCCCACTTGGAATGGCCTGTTTTTATAACTTTTTTGAAGAATTGATTTTTGGCAGGGTAGGTTGAGTTCAACAATAATTCAACTTGCCTATTTTTTATGCCTTTTTGAGAAAGATATTGGAGAGAATATCGGCGTTTGTTTTGTCCGCTTCCTCTATGACGTGGGCGTAAATATCCGCCGTGGTGCTGACTTGAGCGTGACCCAGTTGTCAATCGCAAATTCACTGAGCAAGCAAAAAATTGCCGCAATGTAAAAATTTCTCGACAAAAAAAGACATATCTGATAAAATAAACCAAACGGATATAGGAGTGGTTGACATGGAACCTTTTCTCAGATGGGCCGGGGGAAAAAGTTGGCTTGTCAAGCATCTTGATGACATAATTGGAGATATGCAATTTTCTCATTATCACGAGCCTTTTTTGGGGGGAGGGGCAATTTTCCTTGCCACTAGACACACGTTGCGCTCCTACCTTTCAGATGCCAATGAGGACTTGATCCAGACATACATAGCGGTGCGGGATATGCCAGAGGGTGTAATCCAGTTTCTGGAACAATTCCAAAATACTGAAACACAGTATTATGCCATCAGGGCAGAGCGGTATGACAATCCAGCCCAGCGCGCGGCTCAGTTTATTTTTCTAAACCAAACATCGTACAATGGGATTTACCGGGTAAATATGCAGGGACAATATAACGTGCCATATGGGTTTAGAAATATTGAATACGACATGCAGCGTATTCTTGACGCAAGCGCGGCGTTACAAAATACAAACATTAAATGCGGGGATTTTGAAGTTAATAAATATATTATCAAGCCAGGAGATTTAGTGTTTTTGGACCCCCCGTACACCGTATCACATAATAATAACGGCTTTATAAAATACAATCGCCATTTATTCTCCCTGGAGGATCAATACCGGTTAAGCAGGTTAATCGACTATATTAAAAGAAAGGGTGCCTATTATATTTTGACCAATGCGGCCCATGCTACAATTAGACAGATTTTTGAAAAGGGAGATCGCCGGCTGGAGCTGAGTCGATATAGCTTAATTGGAGGACGAAAGGCCGCGAGGCAACAAGTTACGGAGTATGTATTTACAAACATTCCGGCACCAAGGAGGGAGCACCCATGAAAGGATCAAAAACGACATGGGATAAAGTTGTTTCTGAAAAGGAATTAGCTGCGGCTAGGGCCTCACGGTCAAAAACCTATATCACATCCAAAGAACGTGCGTCAGCCCTCCCGGAGTTAGAAGACGAGGGTTGGGTAAAGTTTCGGGAATACAAAGATCCAAAGTTTGTTGGGGTAAGAAGGGACAAGCCTGCCGACGAAGTGTTTGAAGATAAGGTTTGGCTGTTGTTTGCCAGTATGGGCTTTACAGAAATGAACCGCGATCGATGCTTTGTCATGTCTTATGATCGCCAAAATCCTGCGTTTACACAGCAAATAGACGTGTTTGCCGCAGATGAAGATACCGTTATTTTTGTTGAGTGTAAAGCGGCTGAAGTAATGACGGAGGGGAAGTTTAAGAAGCCCATAGAGGCGCTACATGGACAAATGGATGGATTGCGCCATGAGGCATTAGCGCGATACCCCAAAAGAAAAGTAAAATTTATATGGGCAACACATAATTATATTATGAGTAAGGCTGATATGGAAAAATTGAAAGAGTGGGGAATCGCTTATTTTAATGATGCCATTATAGATTACTATGCGGAACTTACCAAACACTTGGGCACAAGCGCGAAATATCAACTCTTGGGCAACCTGTTTGCCAATCAAGAAATTGCGAACATGGACGAATGTATTCCAGCAATTCAAGGAAAGATGGGGGGCTTTTCATACTATTCATTTTCCATTGAACCTGATCGCCTTCTAAAAATTGGATACGTTCTCCATCGCAATGAAGCAAACAAAAATATGATGCCAACGTATCAAAGGCTAATCAAGAAAAAGAGATTGACAGAGGTGCGGTCATTTATAAAAAAGGGGGGATACTTTCCAAATTCTATTATTATCAGCATTGACACGAATGGGAAGAAACTGCGTTTTGATCCGGTGTCCACAAAGGTAGACGGGTCAGTATCCAAATTGGGGATTCTCCATCTACCGAAAAGGTATCGCTCTGCTTATATAATTGATGGACAACATCGGCTATACGGTTATTCTGACTCGACTTACGCGAAAACCAACAGCATTCCGGTGGTGGCATTTGTTGATCTTGATCGACAAGAGCAGATTAAACTGTTTATGGATATTAATGAGAACCAAAAAGCTGTGTCCAAAGGGCTGAGGGTTACACTAAATGCGGATATGCTATGGGAATCTGCGGATTATAACCAAAGAAGGCAGGCCCTTCGATCTAAAATTGCTCAGATGTTGGGCGAAGAAAGCACATCTCCGCTGCTCGGGAGAGTTGTTGTAGGAGAAGATGAGCCAACATCTATGCGGTGCATTACGGTCGAAGCTATTCAAGCGGCCCTGAAAAGGAGCCACTTTTTCACTCAATTTGGAAAGAAAAATGCGATTGTTTCTGATGGGACTTTCGATTTGGGAGATGATTTGGAGGCTACATGCGACCTGTTCTATCAGTTTCTGGAAGAGTGTTTGCGATATATTAAGGCTCATGCTGAAAGCGAATGGGCCAAAGGGGATACGGATAGCGGTATTCTTACAATGAACCGGGGAATGCAGGCCCTGATCTTAGTTATTAATGATATTGTCGATATGTTGGTTGAGCGAAAAACCATCGCACCCAAAGCGATGGAAACAAAAAAGGTGTTTGCGGAGGTTCAGTATTACTTGGATCCGCTGGTGGATTTTTTCAATGGAATTACCGCGGACCAGCGGAAGGATCTTAGAGGTTATTTTGGCAGCGGAGCGACACCTCGATTTTGGAGGACATTCCAAAAAGCCATTGCGGATGCCAGAGATGACTTCAACCCAGAAAAACTTCGTGAGTATTGGATCGACCAAGCCAAGACATTTAATGATGAATCCGTGAAATGCCTTAGGGAGATTGAAGCCGCCGTAAAAGAGCGAATCCAATCGGAACTGGAGCGATATTGCGGTGAAAATTGGCTTATTAAGGGATTGCCTCGTTCTGTTTATAGCCGCGCCAAAGAGGAGGCTGATAACCAAAACTACGACGTGATAGCCAGCGGGAGCGGTGGGCCGCAAATCACGACATGGGAATGTGTCACGCTTGTGGAATGCCAAAGTGTGGTTACATATGGGAAGAACTGGTCTGAACTGTTTGAAAGTATTCTTACACGTCCACAAGACATCAAACTCGTTGGAGGGAAAGAAAAGAAAACGGAATGGATCGCACGGCTCAATACAATCGCGAACAAATTGGCAAAAGCCTCTTATAGCGTGTCAAATGAGGAATATACCTTTATCAAAGAGGTCTATGACTGGATAAAAAGCATATAACTTTTGCCGAGAAATATACCTTAGAATTCCGGTCTAGCTAAAGCAAGTGGGTTTATTGCTCTTCTCTAGGAAAAATAAAGGAAGTATAAATCACCTTCCTCTCTGCTCTGCGGCATATTGCGCGGGATGAAAAGAAAACGGGTCACGGCCGCCTCTGGCGGCCGTGACCCGTTTCGGTCCGTTCCCGGCTCCGGTGGAGCCGCCTTCGACCCGCACTAGAGACAGCCCTTTTCCCAACGAGAAAACGGCTGTTTTTATTGCCAGAAGAAAGCTCCCGCACGGTGACGGGGTTGACAGGAGGGCAAACCGAATGACTGAAATGAAGGTGAACTTTACCTCCATTTTACACAAGCACGGTAACAGATTTGATTTTTCGGGGCTAATATGGGGCCGTACCCAAGAGGGATACGAAAAAGCAAAGGAGAATTTTGAAATGAAGAAAGTGTTTTCACGCATGCTTACGGCGGCTTTGTTGATCTCCATGCTTGCCGGATGTTCCGGGAACCGGCAGGGCGGCACGGTCAACACCGACGGGTCCACCTCCATGGCGGATGTGATGGGGGCGCTGACCGAGGCGTTCAAGACAAAAGAACCGGACATCACCGTCAATTACTCCGGCACCGGGTCCGGCTCCGGCATCAGCGGTGTGCTGGACGGCACCTGCGACATCGGCCTAAGTAGCCGTGGGCTCAAGCAGGAAGAAGTGGACCAGGGTGCGGTGGCCCATGTGGTGGCTCTGGACGGCGTGGCCGTCGTGGTAAACCCGAAGAACTCGGTCACAGACCTGACTACGGAACAAATTGCGGATATTTTCACCGGGAAGATCACGAACTGGTCTGAGCTTGGCGGCGCGGACGCGCCCATCGCGGTCTATGGCCGTGAGGACGGCTCCGGGACCCGCAGCGCCTTTGAGGAGATCGTGGGCGTGGAGGGCGAGTGCGCCTATACCAACGAGTACGGCTCCACCGGCGATGTCATCGGGAATGTGGCCTCCAATGAAAACGCCATCGGCTATGCCTCCCTCTCCGCTGTGGACAGCAGCGTCACCGCCGCCAAGGTGAATGGCGTTACCCCCAGCGAGGCCACCGTCAAGGACGGGAGCTATCCCATTCAGCGCCCCTTTGTGATGGTCACGAAGGACGACGTGGAACTCTCCGAAGCGGCCCAGGCATTCCTCGATTTCGCGACGAGCGCGGAGGCGGCGGAGTATATTGCCGCGGCGGGCGCTGTTTATCCCAACTGATATGAAGAAAGCGAGAGCAAAAGCGGTAGAGAGGGCCATGCAGGTCCTCTTTACCCTGTGCGGACTGGTCGCGGTGGGATTTGTGCTGCTTATCACCATTTACTTGGTCATTTCCGGTATCCCGGCCATTCGGAAAATCGGCCTTTTCCAGTTCCTCTTCGGAAAGACCTGGGCGGCGGGTCAGGATCAGTACGGTATCCTTCCCCTGATCCTTACCTCCATCTATGGCACGGCCGGGGCCATCGTCATTGGCGTGCCCATCGGCTTTTTCACAGCGGTATTTCTCGCCAAAGCCGCTCCAAAATGGCTGGCAAACCTGCTCCGGCCCGCGGTCAGCCTGTTGGCGGGCATCCCGTCGGTGGTCTATGGCCTTGTGGGGATGTGTGTCCTGGTCCCGGCCCTGCGCGGCTGGCTCCATCTGCCCGCCGGGGACAGCCTGCTGGCGGCCATCCTTGTGCTGGCCGTGATGATCCTACCCTCCATCATCTCTCTTTCGGAGACGGCTCTGGAAGCGGTGCCGAGGGAGTACGAGGAGGCGTCCCTGGCCCTGGGGGCCACAAAGCTGGAGACGTATTTCCGCGTTTCCGCTCCCGCGGCCAAAAGCGGCATCGCGGCCGCCGTGGTGCTGGGGATCGGGCGGGCCATCGGGGAGGCCATGGCGATCATGATGGTGGCGGGAAACGTGGCCAATATGCCGGCCCTCACCCGGTCCGTGCGCTTCCTGACCACCGGCATCTCCATTGAGCTGAACTATTCCCAGGACGGGAGCTTACAGCGGCAGGCGCTGTTTTCCATCGGCCTTGTGCTGTTCCTCTTTATCATGCTGATCAACGCCTTTTTGAACCTGGTTTTGAAACGGGAGAAGGAGGGCTGACATGAAACGAAAGCTCTATGAGATCGCGGGCCGGACCCTCCTGTACGGGTGCGCGGCGGTTACTGCCTCTCTGCTCCTGTTCCTCATCGGGTATATCCTGTTTCGGGGGATCGGCGGCATCAACTGGCGGTTCCTGTCCACCGCCGAGAGTGTCATCAATGGTACGGTGGGCATCCTCCCGGCCATCAAAAATACGGTGTTTGTCATCGTTGTATCCTTGATCGTATCCCTTCCTCTGGGGGTGGGCGCGGCGGTCTATCTCACCGAGTATGCCCGGAACCGGCGGTTTGTGGCGGCCATCGAGTTTGCCTCTGAAACGCTGGCGGGGATCCCCTCCATCATTTATGCCCTTGTGGGCGTCATCCTCTTCTGCACGGCACTGAAACTGCAAAAGACGCTGCTGGCCGGTTCCCTGACGCTGGTGATCATGATCCTGCCTACCATCATAAGGTCCACCCAGGAGAGCTTGAAAACGGTGCCCCGATCCTACCGCGAAGGCGCGCTTGGCCTTGGGAGCGGGAAATGGCACATGATCCGCACGGTCGTGCTGCCCTCCTCCGTGGACGGGATCGTCACAGGATGTATCCTGGCCGTGGGCCGGGTGGTGGGAGAAAGCGCCGTGCTGATGTACACCGCCGGAATGAGTATGGCGATGCAGAGCTTTTCCCTTGACCGTGTTGCCGGGGCTTCAGGCGCCACCCTCACCGTCGCGCTCTACCACTACGCCAAAGAAAACGCTGATTTTTCAGTCGCCTTTTCCATTGCGACCATTTTGCTGATCCTCACGGTCATCATCAATTTTTCCGCAAGTTTTCTTGGCCGGAAACTGAAAAGGAGCTGACTTATGGCTGAACCGATCATTTCCGCAAGGGATCTTGACTTCTATTACGGAGAGACCCACGCGCTGAAAAACATCTGCCTTGACATTCCAGAACACAATATCACGGCCCTGATCGGACCGTCCGGCTGTGGGAAATCTACATTCCTGCGTACCATCAACCGGATGAACGATCTGATCGAGGGCGTGAAAGTGACCGGTTCTCTGACCTACCGGGGGGAGGAGATCTACGCTCCTGGCCGGGATGTGACAGAGCTTCGCAGAAACATCGGCATGGTATTCCAGAGGCCCAATCCCTTCCCCATGTCCATTTACGACAATGTGGCCTACGGCCCGCGCACCCACGGGATCCGTGCCAAAGCAAGGCTTGACGACATTGTGGAGCAGTCCCTGCGGGACGCCGCCATTTGGGACGAGGTAAAGGACCGGCTGAAAAAGAACGCGCTGGGCCTCTCCGGCGGCCAGCAGCAGCGGCTGTGCATCGCCCGTGCCCTGGCGGTCAAGCCGGACGTGCTCCTGATGGACGAGTCCACCTCGGCCCTGGACCCCATCTCCACCTCCAAAATTGAGGATCTGGCGATGGAACTGAAAAAGGACTACACCATCGTGATCGTCACCCACAATATGCAGCAGGCGGTGCGTATCTCGGATCGGACGGCATTTTTCCTTTTGGGAGAACTCATTGAATACGGGGATACGGAAAAAATGTTCTCCCAGCCGGAGGATAAACGTACCGAGGACTACATCACGGGGAGGTTTGGATAATGCGGACACGGTTTGACGAGCAGTTGGTCACGCTGGGGCAGGAGCTCATCAAGATGGGGGCGCTGTGCGAGGAAGTGATCTCTCTGGCCGCTTCCGCTCTCATTCAAAAGGATGACGCGCTGGCGGCGAAGATCGCGCCGCTGGACCATGCGATCGACGAAAAGGAGCGACAAATCGAATCCATGTGCCTGCGGCTTCTGTTACAGCAGCAGCCGGTGGCGCGGGACCTGCGGCAAATATCCGCCGCCTTAAAAATGGTCACGGATATGGAGCGGATCGGGGATCAGGCGGAGGACGTCGCGGAGATCCTGCCCTTTCTGAACGGCAGGACGCTCCCTGAGCATATCCAAATCCGGGAAATGGCGAGGGCGACCATCAAAATGGTGACGGACAGCGTGGACGCCTATGTGAAACAGGATACCGCCATCGCCGAGGCGGTCATCGCTTCCGATGACATGGTGGACGACTTTTTTAAGGGGATCAAAAACAGCCTGATCTCCCTGATCGCGCAAAATCCCACCGAGGGGGAATACGCCCTTGACCTTTTGATGGTGGCAAAATACTTTGAACGGATCGGGGACCACGCCACAAACATCGCCGGATGGGTGCTGTTTTCCGTCACCGGGGAAAAAGGCGTACAGCCGCCGGCGGATTGAAAAAAGCCGGGAAAGGTGCTATGATCACCGATAGAAAGCGGGAAGGAGGGGAACCTCTTGATTTTCTGTGTGGAAGATGACAGCGGGATCCGGGATCTGATGATATATACCTTGAACTCCGCGGGCTTTGAGGCGAGGGGCTTTTCGGACGGAGCGGCCTTTCTGGACGCGCTCCATGAGAATGCCCCGGAGCTGGTGCTTCTCGACATCATGCTCCCCGGCGAGGACGGCATCCGTATTTTGAAAAAGTTGCGCTCGGACGGCAACAAGGTGCCTGTCATCATGGCTACGGCAAAGGGAACCGAGTACGACAAGGTGATCGGGCTTGACCTGGGCGCGGACGACTATCTGGCCAAGCCTTTCGGCATGATGGAACTAGTGTCCCGCGTGAAAGCGGTCCTCCGCCGCGCCGCGCCGGCCCCTCAAAGCGAGGTGCTGTCCCACCACGGGATACAGATGGACACGGCACAGCACATAGTGACGATGGACGGGACGCCAGTAGAGCTTACTTTTAAGGAATATGAACTGCTCCGTATTTTTATGGAAAATCCCGGTCGGGTGTTTACCCGCGACCAACTGCTGGCAAGTATATGGGGAGACTCATACGCCGGAGAAACACGCACAGTGGATGTCCATATCGGTACGCTGCGGACAAAGCTGGGGCGCTGTGGTACTTACATTGAAACGGTGCGCGGCGTTGGCTATCGATTGAGGGCAAAATCATGACAAAACGAATTTTCAGGTCGATCTGCCTTGTGGCTATCGCGGTTTTCCTGGCCTCCGTGGCGCTGTTTCTCGGTGTGCTTTATGACTATTTTGGAAATGTCCAGCAAAATCAATTAAAGACGCAGACGGAGTTGGCCGCGCAGGGCGTTCAGACAATGGGAGCGAAATATTTTGAGGGGCTTTCCCCCAAGGGCTACCGTATCTCATGGGTCAGCGCGGACGGTGATGTGCTTTACGACAGTGAAGCGGATTCCTCCGAAATGGAAAATCACCTTGCCCGTGAGGAGATCGAGGAGGCGCTTGCATCCGGCTACGGTGAGAGTTCCCGGTACTCCGTTACCTTGATGGAACGCACGCTGTACAGCGCGAAAAGGCTGTCCGATGGAACGGTGATCCGTCTGTCCGTCGCGCAGAGTACGCTTCTGACGTTGCTCCTTGGCATGATGCAACCCATCGCTGTGATCATCGCGCTCGCGATCGGGATCTCCTTCTGGCTGGCACACCGCCTTTCCAAACATATTACCGCGCCTTTGAACCGGCTGGATCTGGATGACCCGCTGAACAATGAGGGGTACGACGAGCTATCCCCGCTTCTCCGGCGGATCGACGCCCAGCAGCGGCAAATCCGACAGCAGGAAAAAGAACTCCGGCAAAAGCAGGAGGAATTTGAGGCCGTTACCGAAAATATGGCCGAGGGTATTCTTCTTCTGAACACGAAGGGTGTGATTTTAGGGATCAATCGGGCCGCAAGCGCCCTTTTTGGAACGACTCGAAACGCCATCGGCAAAACGATTTTGTCGGTCAATCGAAATATAGAACTATCGGAGCTTCTTTCGGGAATGGAAAGCGGCGCGCGGACGGAAAAAATCATAGATTTGAACGGCGGGAAATATCAGCTCGCGCTGAACCCGGTCAGAGAGAGCGGTCATATCTCCGGGGCCGTGCTTCTCATGCTCGACGTTACGGAAAAAGAGCGGGCGGAGCAGATGCGCCGGGAGTTTACGGCGAATGTGTCCCATGAGCTCAAAACACCGTTGCATACCATCGCGGGGTGCGCGGAGCTTTTGGAAAACGGCATGGTGCGCCCCGAAGATACGGCGAGGTTCTACTCTCAAATTCGCGGCGAGGCCGGACGCATGATCGCTCTGGTGGAAGATATTATTCGCCTCTCCCATTTGGACGAGGGGGCGGAGGATATGAAGCGGGAGCGCGTCGATCTTTATACTCTGGCCGCCGAAACAGGGAAGTCCCTTTCCCGCGAGGCGGAAAGCGCCGGTGTTTCCGTCAGCTTTGAGGGTGAAAATGCCGTTGTATATGGTATCCCACAGCTTCTGGAGAGCATTGTTTATAACCTCACAGACAACGCGATCAAGTACAACCGGCAGGGCGGAACGGTAAAGGTATCCGTAGGCCGCTCTGCGGAGGGCGTTCGCCTCTGCGTAGCTGATACAGGGATCGGCATCCCGCCGGAGCATCGGGAGCGCATTTTCGAGCGTTTCTACCGGGTGGATAAAAGCCGTTCAAAAGAGCTTGGCGGTACTGGGCTGGGACTGTCCATCGTCAAACACGCCGCAAGGCTCCATAACGCGAAAATAGAACTGCAAAGCGCAGAGGGAGAGGGCACAACGGTTACGGTGGTTTTCCCGGAGGCGAATAAATGATTTTCTCTGTTCAAAGATTTTGACGCAACGAAAGACAGCGCCCTTAAACTCTACTGATCTCCCGCGTGGCCCTGACCCATATTTTGACCCAGAACGGGAAAAAGCACATGGAGACAATGGAGCGGAGAGGGCTGCAATGAAAATGATTTGGAGCGAAAACGAGCGCAAATAGCCGCAAATGCCACGGTTTGAAAACCAGCCACAGCTCATAACCGGTCGACCGCAGGTTCAAGTCCTACCCACGCAACCAGAAAAGCACCGTCTTTCTCACGAAAGACGGTGCTTTTTTCGTTTTTCAGCCTTTTCCGGGGCAGGCAGTGGGACCTTAGGCCTGGGACTGCCAGTAGGCGATGATCTTTTTCACCATTTCGGTGCAGTCGGACTGGGCGGTGGAGTCGTGGTAGGGCTTCCTCTCGCTGAAGGTGTGGCCGCAGGGCTCCAGGTCGTCGTCCTCATAGCCGCCGCTGACGCCCACCAGCCACTTGCCCAAGGCGCCGGTCTTGAACTTGAAGATGTAATAGCGCATCTCGTTGTACTCGAACTGCCCGGCGCACTCGATCCTGCTGGGCGCTCTGCCCAGTTCCTGGGGGTCGGAGAGCCACGCGATCATGTCCTCCCGGGCCGCCTCGGCCTGCTTGCTGTTCATCTTTCAGGACCTCCTTGATTGCTTCTCTGGTATCATACCACGGCGGGAAAGGGCCGCCGGGGTCAGCTGTTGAAGGGGTCTTTGCGGGGGCGGGTCTTGGAGAAGGGGACCAGCTTGGCCCGGTCCAGGGCCACCATGATGATGGGGATGAGGGTGAGCTGGAGGATGATGCCGGGGATGGCGGTGAGCAGGGCGCCGGAGAGGAAGATCTCCCAGCTGAAGGGCAGGCCCGTGGCCCCCATCATGACGATCCGCGCCGCCGCCCAGACCACCCGGCCGCCGATCATGGCAAGAAGGAGGGAGCGGTAGAGGGAGAAGACGCACTTCCACCGGGAGCGGCCATAGAGATAGCCCACGATGGCGCCGTAGGCGCACAGCTCGAAGGCCATGCCGATGCCCTGGGGCATGGGGGGCATATCAAAGAGGGCGAAGCGCAGCAGGGGGCAGACAAAGCCCACCAGCGCGCCGTACTGCCACCCGCAGATGAGCCCGCACAGCAGGACGGGGATGTGCATGGGCAGGAGCAGATTGCCCACCTTGGGGATCTGAGCGGTGGCGAAGGGCAGCACCAGGGCCAGGGCCAAAAACAGGGCCGCCAGGGTCAGGGTACGGACGTAGTCGCGGACAGTCTTGCTTTTCATGGGGGCGATCTCCTTTCTCGGGGGGCGGAGGGTTGCTGATACACAGCGTCTATTATAGTCGCCTACCGATCATACCACAAAGATAGTCGGATTTCAAACAGAAAAGCGCTGGGGGCGCTTGTCAGCGGGGGCGGGGGGGTGGTATACTGGCGAAAAACGGACCGACGGACGCGGGGGGAGCGGCATGGGCAGAGAGATCACATCCTGGGAGGAGCTGGAGCGGCTGGTGCTGGAGGTGGGCATTCTGCCCTTCTTCCGCCACGACATCCCCGGCTTCTCCGTGGAGGACCACACGCCGCCGGAGTTGTGGTTCTCCGGGGAGGAGGGGCCCTGGGAGTGGAAGGGCCCGGTGGCCCGGGCGGGCTCCTGCGTCTACGGCAAGCTCTTTCGCAACAAGGCGGCCTTTGTCAGCCTGGAGTGGTTCCCCGACCTGGCCAACTACCGCCGGGACGGGTACGACTTCGACGCCCGGTACGAAGACGGCCTGGCGGCCTACCGGGACAAGGAGATCGTGGACGCTCTGCTGCGGGGCGGGCCCCTGCTGACCCGGGAGCTGAAGCGGGCCTGCGGCTACGGCGGCAAGGAGGGCAAGAAGGGGTTCGACACCGTCATCACCCGCCTGCAGATGCAGACCTACGTGAACGTGGCCGACTTCGCCTACATGGCCGACGCCTACGGCAACCTCTACGGCTGGGGCGTGGCCCGGTACACCACCCCGGAGGCGCAGTTCGGCGCCCAGCGGGTCCGTGCCGCCTACGCCCGGACCCCCCAGGCGTCCCGGGACCGGCTCCTGGACCACCTGCGCCGCCTGCTCCCGCGGGCCACGGAGGCGCAACTGACCAAGTTCCTCGGGTAGCCCGGGCCGCCCGGACAGAGGAAAAAGGCGCCGTTTCCCACGGGAAACGGCGCCTTTTTTTGGGCGTGGTTGCTTTGGGGCAAAAGGGGCCGGTCAGGCCACCTTCATGATCTGGACCGCCAGGACCAGGGTCTTGATCCCGGAGACGAGGATGGACACGCCGATGAGAAGGCCCACGGACAGGGCGGTGATCATGGGCTGGAATACGCAGACCACCCCCAGCACCGTGGTCAGCAGGCCCAGGAGCATCACCACCAGCCAGCTGGCGGTGCGGTACGCGTCGGGCAGGGCCTGGTTCAGGTCCTTCAGCGTCAGCGCCTCGGCCATGCCGCCGATGCCGTAGACCACCAGCCACAGCGCGGCGGCGTAGGCGATGACCAGGTTGGCGGCGAACTGGGCAAAGGAGTTGACGGTGACCAGCACGCCCACCAAAATACCGGCCACGCCGCCCACCAGCTCCCACACGCTCCGGCCGGAGCGGCCCGCGGCGTACCGACAGACCGCCGACACGCCGGCCACGATGATGGACACGCCCGCGATCCACCCCAGGGCGGAAAAGGTCTCCATGGGGGTGACCAGGCAGTTGATCCCGCAGAGGATCATCAGCACGCTGAAGACGATCATTAACACAGTCATAAAGATCCCTCCCTTTCTTTTGCCCTATGGTAGCATTTTCCGCCTCCCTTTGTCAAGCGGGGGGTGGCCCCGGCGGTCATTCTGGACAAAACCCGGCGGGTGTTTCCGTGCAAAGCGCCCATTGACAGGCCGGGGCGGAGAACGTATGATAATAGTTATCATATTATGACTATTTTGGGAAAGCATGAACCCGACGGAAAGACGGCGACGTGAGGAGGGATGGATTGGAAGAGACGGCGTGGCGGGCGGTCCGGGACGTTCTGGTGGCGCTGTACGACGGGACCAACCGCAGTCTGGACGCCCACGGCCGGGCGGCCGGGGCCGCCCGGATCCAGGTCATGGCCATGGACCGGGTGGAGAGCCGCCCGGGGATCACCCAGACGGAGCTGGCGCGGACGCTGAGCACCACCAAGCAGTACATCGGCCGGGTGGTCCGGCACCTGGAGGAGCGGGGTCTGATGGAGGCCCGGCCCTCCGCCCTGGACGGCAGGGCCCAGGGGCTGTACCTCACCCCCGCGGGCCGGGACGCCCAGGACGCCTGGCGGGCGGCGCACATCCAGGGCCTGCGGGAGTCCCGGGCGGGCCTGTCCGAGGAGGGCCGGGCGCGGTTCTGGGGGGCGGTTTTCACCCTGCGGGACCTGGCCTTTCGGCTGACGGAACAGGACAAGACCCTGTTTTGAGCGAGTTTATTGGAAGCACAGGAAAAATTTTTTAGGAGGGAACTTATATGAAGCAAACGGTTCGGCGGGCGCTGTCGGCGCTCTTGACTCTGGCGATGCTCTGCACCCTGCTGGCCCTCCCCGCCGCGGCGGTGGAGCAGGCCCGGGAGTGGGACCTGTCCGTGGACACGGGCGGGGGAAAGATCGAAGGGACCACCGGGACGGTGCAGGACCTGGAGATCGACGCCACCAACGGCAAGTGGAACTTTAACGGCAGCAGCTGGACCCAGGTCAACCTGAACACCATCATCAAGGTGCCTGTGTCCGTCCCGGAGGGGCAGAAGGCCATTGTGACCCTCAAGGCGTACACTGCCGACTTCTCGGTGGACGGCCAGCCCATGACGGCGACGGAGCAGGAGTTCGTCTGCGCCGGGACCGGCGGCTACGTCACCATCACGGCCACCGCCAACAGCTACCTGAGCTACATCGGCGTGCGCTACGCCGAGGCGGAGCTGCCCGTGCTGGTACAGCTGGAGCCCAAGCTGGTGGTGGCCGACGAGGGCGGTGAGGCCAAGACGGTCACCGTCACGGTGATCAACGGCGCCGCCTCCGCCGTGACCGCCACGCCGGAGGACGCCCAGGTGGTCACCGCCCGGGTGGAAGGGACCACCATCACCCTGACCCCCGGCAAGGCCGGGTCCACCTCCGTGACTGTCAGCGTGACGGTGGAGGGGAAGAGCGAGCCGGTCACCGCCTCCCTGCCCGTGCAGGTGAACGCCGCCCCGGTGGTGGACGACGGCAAGCCCAAGGTCCAGGTCTGGGACCTGGCCGGTGTGGCGGAGAATAAAGAGGGCTGGGTGGACAACATCACCCCCTCGGTCTGGGTGGCCAAGGGGATCGTGTCCGCCGGCGTCTTCTCTGCCGCCGGGTCGGACGCCTTTGGCGACCTCACCATCATCCACGAGAAGAATGACCGCCTCTACTCCAGCCTGGACGGGGGCGATGCCTTCAAGACGGTGGTGGGCAGCAACAACAATAAATACAGCAACGCCTATGACGACGGCTACACCTCCGCCGGCGGCTGGTACGCCAACGGCACCGGCGGCCAGAACCGCCGCTGCGTGGAGATCGACAACGTCCACGCCGGGGACAAGATCGTGGCCTACATGGGCAGCTCTCAGAACGGCGACATCGTCTTCACCTTTGAGGGCCCGGACGCCGCCGCGGCCCAGAAGGAGACGGGGAGCGTCAAGACCGGGGAGTACCAGAAGTTCGAGTTCGTGGCCCAGTACGATGGCAAGTACAAGATCTGGGCGGGCACCGAGGGGGGCGGCAAGCCCCTCTACCACCGCTTTGTCCGCTATCCCGCCGTGGCGGTCAGCGGCGCGCTGACCCTGCCCGAGGACTTCTCCGCCACCGGGTACGGCGTGAAATTCATCAATAAGACCACCCGTAAGGAGACGGTGGCCACCCTGGCCGACGGCGGCTACACCGCCACCCTGGCCCCGGGATACACCTACACCGCCATGCTCACCGGCGCCGCCGGCTGGGGCTTCACCAACGCCTGCAAGACCGTCACCCTGGCCGACACCGACGGCCTGGCGGGCCGGAGCGGGGTGGATCTGGAGGTGGAGGCCAAGGAGACCTACACCCTCTCGGGCCAGATCCAGGGCTTCGCCGCGGGGTACGACACCTCCCGGCTGGACGTGGTACTGATCCCCGAGGAGGACTCCGGCTCTGACGAGGTCTATCTGACCATCGACCCCAGCGCCCTCACCTACACCGCCACCCTGGATCCCGACGTGACCTACACCCTGGACGTGCGGGGGGTCAACGACTACGCCCTCCAGTCCCCCCTGACGGTGAACAACAACCAGAACACCACCCAGGATATCACTCTGGCGGCCAAGGCCCTGCACAAGGCCAGCGGCAAGTTTATCGACCTGGCCGGGGAGGCCAGCCCCGCCGACGTCACCGCCATCACCTTCAGCATCCTGGGTGAGGACGGCGCGTACACCTACCCCGCCGCCATCGCCGACGGCGGCTACACCGCCCAGCTTCGGGACGGGGACTACGAGGCCCAGGTCACCGCGGCGGGCTATTCGGTCATCCACCACGTGGTGGTGCGCGGCGCCGACGTGGAGAAGGATATGCTCCTGGTCTCCACCGCCGCCAAGCCCGCCGTGGGCTGGGCCGCCGACGTGTACGTGGGCTGCCCGGACCAGTCCCCCAACTACGCCACCGTGTCCGAGGCGGTGGACGCCATTTCCCGCATGGGGGTGGACAGCGAGGCCAAGCGGGTCACCGTCCACATCGCCCCGGGCACCTACCGGGAGCAGATCATCGTCAACACCCCCTACGTCACCTTTGTGAACCAGGCCCCTGACAAGGGCGAGGTGCTATTGACCTGGTACTACGGCATCGGCTACGCCTATTACAGCTCCGGCGGCTACTACGACGCCCAGCGGGCCTATGATAAGTACGAAAAGAAGATCGCCGACCGCTGGGGCACCTCCGTGCGGGTGCTGGGCGACGGTTTCCGGGCCGAGAACATCACCTTTGAGAACTCCTTCAACCGCTCCATCACCGACGAGGAGTTGGCCGACGGCGTGACGCCCACTGGCGAGACCCTGACCGTCGCCCGGACCTACGCCCTGGACGTGGAGAGCAAGGCCGCCACCGAGCGGGCCGCCGCCATCTGCGTGGAGGCCGACCAGTGCGAGTTCTACAACTGCCGCTTCTACTCCAGCCAGGACACGGTCTACACCGCCGGGCAGATCTACTTCAAAAACTGCCTCATCGAGGGCCAGACCGACTACATCTTCGGCGACGGGGCCACCAACCAGTGCGTCTTTGACGGCTGCGAGCTGCGCTGGAAGGGGTACAGCGAGGGCTCCCAGGGCGGCTACATCACCGCCCTGCGTACCGCCGGGTATCTCTTCCGCTCCTGCGCCGTCACCGCCAACCCCAAGCTCACCGTCACCGCCGGTGACTTCGGCCGCCCCTGGGGCGCGGACGCCAACGTGAAATTTGTCAACACCAAGCTGGCCGACGCCGGCCTCATCGCCGCCGCCGGCTGGGCCGAGATGGACGGCAGAAAGCCGGCGGACGCCCAGTTCGGCGAGTACGGCACCACCACCATGGCCGGCGAGGCCGTGAACACCTCCGACCGCGTCACCGGCACGGTGATGACCCAGGAGCAGGCCGAGGCCCTCCAGATGAGCGACTACTTCGGTACCTGGGTGCCCTACTACTACACCCCGGAGGAGGCCACCGTGGCCTTCACCACCGACCCCTACCTGGCCGACAACGGCGACATCAACATCCCCCGCCCCGGCCACACCCTCACCGTCAAGTACGCCCTGAACGGCGACAACGCTGTCAACGACGCCTCCGTGATCCGCTGGTATCGGGTGGCCGCCGACGGGACGGAGACGCTGGTGAAGACCTCCCTGGCCACGGTGGAGGCCACCTACCAGATCGCCGCCGAGGACGTGGGCTGTAAGCTCAAGGCGGAGGTCACCCCCACCACCCTGGGCGGCGCCACCGCCCCGGCCAAGAGCGTCACGCTGGAGGTCGCGGTGCTGGAGGGCTATGAGGATCCCAGCGGCGTGGGCGACGCGAATCTGGGCGACGGGGTGAACATCTTCCTGGCCGGGGACTCCACCGTGAAGGACTACTCCGCCAAGGGGATGTACAACAGCGGCGTGGCCGGGAACGAGGGGTCCTGGGGCGAGTTCCTCCAGAACTTCTTCTTCGACCCGAAAAAGGTCACCATCGTGAACTACGCCCAGGGCGGCCGCAGCTCCCGCAGTTTCATCAACGAGGGCAAGCTCCAGAGCATCGCCGACAACATCGGCGAGGGGGACTACCTGTTCATCCAGTTCGGCCACAACGACTGCGCCGACGGCGAGAGCTATAAGGTGGAGCGCTACGCCCCCCTGGGCACCCCCGACGCCAGCGGCGTCTACCCCGTCACCGCCCCCAGCGACCCCAACGCCTCCACCTTCACCTGGGACTGCGGCGGCACCTATAAGTGGTATCTGAAGCAGTACATCGACGTGGCCAAGGCCGCCGGGGCCACCCCCATTCTGATCACCCCTGTGTCCCGCATGAACTACGGCGTGGACGGGAAGATCACCCCCCACCACGACGACTCCACCACCTCCAACAACGCCTACTGCACCGCCGTGGAACAGCTGGCCCAAGAGGAGGACGTTCTGCTCCTGGACGGCTTCGGCCTGACCAAGGCGCTCTACGAGGAGGCGTATCAGGCCGGGGGCGACAGCGTCTACGGCACCCAGATCATGGCCATGGCCAAGAACGAGAAGACCCACAACAACAAGCTGG
Organism: uncultured Oscillospiraceae bacterium; assembly: GCA_947627325.1. Lineage (GTDB taxonomy): Bacteria > Bacillota > Clostridia > Oscillospirales > Oscillospiraceae > MGBC124762. The sequence goes on from CANQVO010000004.1 coordinate 146,663, forward strand.
GCGGCTTCATTGAGGCCGCCGCCATCGCCGCCGCCCTCCAGGATATGGACCTGAACATCTCCAAGGCGGTCCAGGCCCCCACTCGGGTCCAGGGCGAGACCCCGGACGGCGTGCCCGTCTTCGTGGTGGACGGCAACGGCGTCTTTACCGCCTATGATATGCTCCATGACTACGCCCAGCACGCCACCTACTGGGAGGGCGTGGGCCAGAAGATGCTGGACGCCATCGCCGCCAAGGCCGCGGAGCTGAACGCCGGCGGCGGCGACGTGCCCGGCCCTGACGAGCCTGGGGACGAGACGGTGAAGGTCACCGGCGTGACCCTCTCCGGGGCCTCCAGCGTGAAGGTGGGCAGTTCCATCACCCTCACTGCCACCGTGAAGCCGGACGACGCCACCGACAAGAGCGTCACCTGGACCTCCAGCGACACCGATATCCTCACCGTGAAGGACGGCGTGGTCACCGGCGTGAAGGCCGGGACCGCCACCGTCACCGTCAAGACCACCGACGGCGGCTTCACCGCCGACAAGGCGGTCACCGTCACCGCCTCCACCAGCGGCTCCAGCAGCTCCGGCGGCGGCCGGGACCGGGACCGGGGCGAGAGCACCACCCCCAAGGATGAGACGACCACCCCCGAGGGTGAGAGCGGCACCACCACCGTCCCCACCAGCTTTACTGACGTGCCGGAGACCAGCTGGTCCGCCGCGGCGGTGAAGACGGTGGCGGAGAAGGGCCTGATGAAGGGCGTGGGCAACGGGACCTTCGCCCCCGAGGCCAGCATGACCCGGGCCATGGTCATGACCGTCCTGGCCCGCCTGGACGGCCAGGAGACTGAGGGCGGCGCGACCTGGTACAGCAAGGGAATGGACTGGGCCAAGGACCAGGGCATCTCCGACGGCACCATGCCGGAGGCCAACGTCACCCGGGAGCAGTTGGCGTCCATGCTCTACCGCTACGCCAAGTCTCCCGCGGTGGACGCCGCCGCGGAGATGGCCGGGTTTGCTGACGCGGACACCGTCTCCGCCTGGGCCCAGGACGCCATGCGCTGGGCGGTCCAGGAGGGCCTGCTCACCGGCAAGGACGGGGCCCGCCTGGATCCCCAGGGCACCGCCACCCGCGCCGAGGTGGCCGCCATCCTGGCGCGGTTTATTGAGAAGCGCTGAGCCGTCGTGAGCAGCCCGGATGGAGCGGAGGGAGGCCAAAAACAGGCTGGCCGCAGGCCAGCGGATTTTGGCCGAGCGCAGCGAAGCCGGGCGTCGCGAACAGGCGAAGCGTGACAGCGCGCGGAACGCAAGCGACCCCAAACCAGCACAAAAAGGGCCGTCCGGCTTTGCCGGACGGCCCTTCCTTTTTCCGGGCTTTTGCCCCGGGCGTTGACATCCGCCGCCGCCGTGGTATAAAATACATATAATACACATATCAAGGGAGCGGGCCCGCCCGGGCCGCCGAAGGGGGAGGCGACAGCCGTGGACAAGTTCAAAAAGGCCGGTCTGCTGGCGCTGAAGATCGGCGTGGGGGCCAGCGTGGCCATCTGCGTGGCCCAGGCGCTCCGGCTGGAGTACGCCGTGTCGGCGGGCACGGTGACGCTGTTGACGTTGATGACCACCAAGTGGGACACCCTCAAGCTGTCCCTTTACCGCTTTGTCACCTTCGCCGCCACGGTGCTCATGGCCTGGGCGCTCTTCTCCCTGACCCACATCAGCTGGGCCGCCTACGGCCTTCTGCTCATGCTGGTGGTCTTTTTCAGCGAGATCCTGGGCTGGCGGGCCACCATCTCGGTCAACTCGGTGGTGGCGGCCCACCTGGTCACCGCCCAGGATTTCAGCGGCGGGGCGGTGTGGAACGAATTACAGCTGGTGATCATCGGCGTGGTCATCGCCGTGGTGCTCAACCTCTTTCACCCCAACTCCTCCCACAAGCGGCAGATCGTGGCCGACCTGCGGGACACCGAGTGGCGGTTGCAGACCATCCTGGACCGGCTGGCGGCCTACCTGGCCGGGGGGCCCATGGAGGAGGGGGTGTGGGGGGATATCCTGACCCTGGAAGAGCAGATCCAGGCCCACATCCTCAGCGCCTCGGAGTACCAGAGCAACACCTTCCAGTCCCACCCGGGGTACTACATCTCCTACTTTGAAATGCGCTACGAGCAGTGCCGCATCCTCCACAGCCTGTACGGCGAGCTGGTCCGCATCCACGACATCCCCCGGCAGGCCCAGGTCATCTCCGACTACCTCTACTACCTCTCCGGCTACGTCAACGAGCGCAACCCCCCGGAGCGGCAGATCCAGCGCCTGGAACAGCTCTTTGCCGCCATGCGGGAGGAGGAGCTGCCCAAGACCCGGGAGGAGTTCGAGAGCCGGGCGGTGCTCTACCACGTGCTCATGGACATCCGGGAGTTCCTGCGCTGTAAGGAGGACTTCGTGGCCCGGCTGGACCCGCGCCAGCGCCGGGAGTACTGGGACAACCGGCCCACCCCCGCCCCCTAGGGCGGCGGGCGGCCCACACAAGAGAAAGAGAGGTCATGGACTATGGAACGTCTGCGGGTATGTCTGTCCGCCGTGCTGGCGGGGGTGTGCATCGCCATCGGGGGCACGGCCTATCTGTCGGTGGAGAACAAGGTCGCCGGGGCGCTGTTCTTCACCGTGGGGCTGTTCACCATCTGCGTATTCGGTCTGCACCTCTTCACCGGCAAGGTGTGCTACGTCTTTCAAAACGACGGCCGCTACGCCCTGGACCTGGTCCTGATCTGGCTGGGCAACCTGGCGGGGACCTTCCTGGCCGCCCAGCTGGAGCGGTGGACCCGCATCGGCGCCCCCCTGGCCGCCCGGGCGGCGGAGCTGTGCCAGGTGAAGCTAGCCGACGACCTGGGGAGCATCTTCCTCCTGGCCGTCTTCTGCAACATCATGATCTACATCGCCGTGGAGGGCTTTGCCCGCGCGCCCCACGACCTGGGCCGGTATCTGGCCCTCTTCCTGGGGGTGGCGGGGTTCATCCTGTGCGGGTTTGAACACTGCGTTGCCAATATGTACTATTTCTCCCTGGCCGGGGCGTGGAGCGGCAGGACGCTTTTATACCTGCTGGTGATGACGGCGGGCAACGCCGTGGGCGGGGTGCTCTTCCCCCTGGCCCGGCGGCTGGGGCAGAGGAAGGGGGCCGCGGCATGAGGGCGGAGGACTACATCCGGGCCCTGGGCCTGGCGCCCCACGCGGACGAGGGGGGCTGGCTGGCCCCCCGCTGGCGCTCGGCGGACGACGTGACGGTGAGCGCCGTCTACTACCTGCTCCACGCCGGGGAGATCTCCCGCTGGCACCGCCTGCGCCGGAGCAACGAGATCTGGACCTGGCACGCCGGCGGGGCGCTGGAGATGACCCTGGGGGGCGCGGGGGACTGGCCGGGGGCGGAGCGCCCCACCGTCCCCCTGGACGCCCAGCACCCCACGGCGGTGGTCCCGGCGGGGGTGTGGCAGACCACCCGGGTGACGGCGGGGGACTTCGCCTTGGTCACCTGCGTGGTGGCCCCCGCCTTTCAGGACGCGGACTGCGAATTGCCCCATCCCAGCGTGGAGGAGGTAGAGGGCCGTGGTTGAGTTCGACCTGACCGGCAAGGTGGCCCTGGTCACCGGGGTGAGCCGTGGCCTGGGACAGGCCATGGCGGTGGCCCTGGCCAAGGCCGGGGCGGACGTTGTGGGCGCGGGCCTGCGGGGCCTGGGGGAGACGGGGCCGGAGGTCCAGGCCCTGGGCCGCCGGGTCCACGGCATCCAGGCCGACCTGGCCCGGGAGGAGGAGGCCGCCCGGGTGGCCCGGGAGGCCGTGGCCGCCTTCGGGCGGGTGGACATTCTGGTGAACAACGCCGGGGTGATCCGCCTCTCCCCCGCCGAGACTCACACCCTGGAGGACTTTGACGCCGTCATGTCCGTCAACCTCCGCTCTGTCTTTCTCTTGACCCGCCAGATCGCCCGGCAGATGATCGACCTGGGGGGCGGCAAGATCGTCAACGTCTGCTCCGTCCAGTCGGTCCGGGGGGGCGGGGAGGACGCGGCCTACGTGGCCAGCAAGCACGCCCTCCACGGCCTGACCCGGGCCTGGGCCAACGAGTGGGGCAAATACAACATCCAGGTCAACGCCATCGCCCCTGGTTATATGGTCACCGACAACACCGCCAACCTGCGGAAAAACCGGGCGGCGGTGGCGGATATCACCGCCCACATCCCCCTGGGCCGCTGGGGGGAGCCGGCGGACCTGATGGGGCCGGTGGTCTTTCTGGCCTCCCCCGCCTCCGACTTCGTCACCGGCCATCTGCTGGTGGTGGACGGGGGCTATCTGAACGCGTGAAGTCTTTGGGAGGAAGCGGACGTGAAAGAGCTTTGGGAGAAGTATAAGCCGGTGTGCCTCTACGTGTTCTTCGGGGCGGTGACCACGGCGGTGAACATCGTGACCTACGCGCTGTGTTACGAGGTTTGGGGGGTGCCCAACGTGCCCGCCAACGTGATCGCCTGGGCGCTGTCGGTGGCGGTGGCCTACCTGACCAACAAGCTGTGGGTCTTCTCCTCCAAGAGCTTCGCCCCCGCCGTGGTGCTGCCGGAGATCTGGAAGTTCGTCAGCTGCCGGCTGGCCACGGGGGCGCTGGACACGGCCATCATGTGGGTGGGGGTGGATCTGCTCCACGGCCCCGCCACCCCCTACAAGATCGCCGCCAACGTCCTGGTGGTGGTGCTCAACTACGTGTTCAGCAAGCTGCTCATCTTTCGGAAGGACGGGTAGAAAATTTCCCCCACCCTTGACCAAAAGGGGAGATTTTGGTAGAATGGTTCTGACCGCGGGGAACCGGAGAGGATTTCCGCGGCGCCCCACGGGGCGGGAAAGGTTGTGAGCGCCCGTGAAGGTCAAGAGATATCTGGCCCTGGCTTTGGCCGCCGCGCTGTGCCTGGCTTCGTGCCTGGCCCTGGCCGGGTGCGGCAAAAAAGGGCCGTCCGACGGCTCGGGGGAGTCGGAGCCGACGGCCATCAACTGGGAGGGGGAGGACCGCTACGCCACCCTGGGCCGCTACGTGATGGAGGTGGCCCACGTCCAGAGCGAGGACAACCCCCGGCACATCTCCCTTCTGCAGTTCAAGCAGGACGTGGAGAACGCCACCTGCGGCCATGTGCAGGTGGTGATCCAAGCCAACGGCGAGCTGGGCACCGAGGACGAGTTGTTCCAGAAGACCATGGCCGGCTCCATCCAGGGGATGCGGGGCGGCCTGTTCCCCTACACCCCCCGGCTGATGATGTTCACCCTCCCCTTCCTGACCCAGACCCGGGCCCAGATCACCGCCCTGTTTGACAGCGATCTGGCCCAGCAGGTCTGCCAGGAGGCCGGGGAGCAGACGGGCACGGTGGTGCTGAGCCTCTGCGACGCGGGGGGCTACCGCCAGATCTCCAACAGCGTGCGGCCTGTCCACACCCCCGAGGACGTGCGGGGCCTCCGCCTGCGGACCAACGGGATGAGCTCCTCCGCCATGACCCTGGAGGCCCTGGGGGCGGAGACGGTGTCCATCCCCTACGCCAACCTCTACACCGCCCTGGCCTCCGGCGTGGCCGACGGCCAGGACAACCCCTGGATCAACTCCAAGGAGCAGAAATTCTACGAGGTCCAGCCCTACTTCACCGAACTGAACCTCCAGGTCCACCCCGACGCCTTCTTCGTCAACGCCGACTGGTTCAACAGCCTGCCCCAGGAGTTCCAGGACATCCTGCGCCGCTGTGCCGCCGACATGGCCGACTACAACGACGAGATCATCGAGGCCACCAACCAGGCCGCCAAGGAGGAGATGGCCGCCATGGACGGCGTGGAGGTCTACACCCCCACCGATGACGAGATGGCCGCCTTCCGCGCCGCGGTGGAGCCGGTCTACCAGGAGTACGTGGCCCAGGGCATCTGCACCGCCGAGGAGCTGGAGCAGATCCTGGAGATCGTGAAATAAAACCCCCGACCGAGAGAAAAGGAAGGAGCGGCGTTCGCCGCTCCTTCCTTTTACGTTGGCAGACCCGCCCGGCGGGGGCTCCGCTCACGGCTCCGGGTAGAGCCGCTCAAAGCTCTCGTAGTGGTCGTCGGTGTAGTAGATCAGCCCGTCGTTGGAGTAGACGATCCGCTTGGCCCCCCGGCTGTCCTCCCCCAGGGTGTCGATGTCGCACTCGGTCCAGGTGCGGCCGTTGGCCTTGGGCAGCAGGCCCTCCCGGTTGCCAAAGGTATCCCCGCCGATGCACTTGCCCGGGGCCACCCGCTCCACCGAGCCCCCCGACCAGCCCAGGTCCTCCGCCTCGTCCTTGGTGATGTAGTTGTCAGGCAACTCGCCGTAGAGGCGGAGGTAGAGGGCCACGTCGTCCCGGCTGTCGTAGCTGCCCGCCTCGTCCAGGGACTCGGTGTTGCCCTGGGGGTCCGGGGCGGCCTCCGTCGTCTCGGCCTCGTCAAATTCAGCCGGATCCGAGGGCTGGGCTGCCTGAAAGGTGGGGGTCTGGCCTTGGGCGGGGGGCGTTTGGGCGGCCTGGCAGCCCGCCAGAGCCAGCAGGAACAGGGCCAAAACCACGGCCCACAGACGCTTTTTCATGGAAGATCCCTCCTCTGTTTCCCCTATTTTACAACGGCCCGGGCCAAAAGGGAATAGCCTTTCCCCGCCGCCCCGGAAAACTTTTTTCGCCCCGAGGGGGGTCCCGGCGCATTTTGGTGTTGCAATTTTTTTCCGAATTTGCTATACTGAAAGGCAATCGTGGACGGATGTGCGCCGCGCGCGGACACCACCGCACGAAAACGAAGGAGGATATGAAAATGAAGAAGATGGTAGCTCTGCTCCTGGTTCTGGCTATGGTCTTTGCCCTGGCCGCCTGCGGCGGCTCCGGCAATACCGAGAAGCCCAAGACCGACGGAGACGTGCAGGGTCAGCAGACCGAGGACGTGCAAGGCCAGCAGGCCGATGACGCCGGCGACGCCGCCGACGTGGTGAAGATCGGCGTGTTCGAGCCCTCCACCGGCGACTCCGGCGCCGGCGGCAAGCAGGAGATGCTGGGTATGCAGTACGCCAACCAGGAGACCCCCACCGTGGAGGTGGGCGGCAAGACCTATAAGGTGGAGCTGGTCCCCGCGGACAACGGCTCCTCCACCGATAAGGCCCCCACCGCCGCCGCCGAGCTGGTGAGCCAGGACGTGGCCCTGGTGCTGGGGTCCTACGGCTCCGGCGTGTCCATCGCCGGCGGCCCCACCTTTGAGGAGGCCGGCCTGGCCGCCATCGGCGTGACCTGCACCAACCCCAACGTCACCGCCGGCAACGACTATTACTTCCGCATCTGCTTCCTCGACCCCTTCCAGGGCACCGTTCTGGCCAACTTCGCCACCGAGAAGTTCGGCGCGCAGAAGGCGTACCTGCTGGGCGAGGTGGGCAACGACTACGACCAGGGCCTGCTGACCTTCTTTGAGCAGGCGTTCGACGGCGAGGTGGTCAAGGACTCCTTCCCCACCAACACCTCTGACTTCTCCACCTACATCAACAAGGCCGTCAGCGAGGGCTGCGACGTGATCTTCTGCCCCGTGTCCATCGCCTACTCCACCCAGATCGTGAAGCTGGCCGCCGACATGGGCCTGGAGATCCCCATCCTGGGCTCCGACACCCTGGACAGCAACATGGTCCTGGAGGCCGCCTCGGGCTCCAACGTGCAGCTCTACGTCTCCACCTTCTACCAGGAGGGCGGCTCCCCCGCCTTTGACGAGGGCTTCAAGGCGTATCTGAACAGCGACGCCACCGCCATGACCAACAACGGCGGCAACGACACCATCGCCGCCGTCTCCGCCATGGGCTACGACGCCTACTACGTGGCCCTGGAGGCCATGAAGGCCGCCGGCAGCGTGGACGCCGCCGCGGTGAAGGCCGCCCTGCCCGGCGTGACCTACACCGGCGTGTCCGGCGCCATCGCCTTTGACGAGACTGGCGACGCCATCCGGGACACCGCCTACATCAAGGTGGCCGACACCGCCAACAACACCTGGGCCCTGGAGACCCAGCAGACCGCCAAGTAAAACGCCCCATTGGGAACCATACGGCGCCGCCCGGCGGGGGCTTCCCCGCCGGGCGGGCCGTTCCGTTTCCGCGGCGCGGACCGTCCCGAAAACCGCCAGGGAGGGCGGCTTTCGGGACGGCCTTCGCCCTTTCTCCACCCCACTTTCTGTGAAAAGGAGGGACCCCCCTTGCGCTACGCGCTCTCCACGCTGATCTCCGGCGTCTCCCTGGGCGGGCAATACGCCCTCATCGCCATCGGCTACACCCTGGTCTACGGCATCCTGCGGCTGATCAACTTCGCCCACGGGGACGTGTTCATGGTGGCCGGTCTGATGATGGTCTACCTGTCCGCCTCCCTGCCTCTGCCCCTGGCCCTGGTCCTCATGCTGGTGCTGACGGTGGTCCTGGGCTTCGCCATCGAGCGGGCGGCCTACAAGCCCCTGCGTTCCGCCCCCCGCATGAGCGTGATGATCTCCGCCATCGGCGTGAGCTATCTGCTCCAGAACCTGGCCACCTATGTCACCGGCGGCCTGCCCCAGACCTACCCCACCATCCCCTGGCTGAGCCGGGTGGCCTGGGGGTCGGTGAAGTGGGCGGCCATCGTTACCCCCTTCCTGGTGGTGGCCCTGGTCTTCGCCCTCACCCAGCTCATCAACCACACCAAGGTGGGCATGGCCATGCGCGCCGTCGCCAAGGACTTTGAGACCAGCCAGCTCATGGGTATCAAGATCAACAACGTCATCTCCATGACCTTCGTCATCGGCTCCGCCCTGGCGGCGGTGGGCTCCACGCTCTACTTCATCAACTTCCCCTCCATCGTCCCCCTGTCCGGGGCGCTGCCCGGCCTGCGGGCCTTTGTGGCGGCGGTGTTCGGCGGCATCGGCTCCATCCCCGGGGCGGTGGTGGGCGCCTTCATCATCGGCATCAGCGAGACGATCATCAAGGCCTCCCCGTACAGCATCTTCTCCGACGCCTTCACCTTTGCCCTTCTCATCGTGATCCTGGTGGTCAAGCCCACCGGCCTCTTCGGCGAGAAGGTCACCGACAAGGTCTGAGGGGGTGCGCGCCATGATCGCTCAGAAAAAGAACAAGACCGGCCTGTTCATCGCCCTGGTGGTGGCGGCGGCCCTTCTGATCTTAGCCATCGTCCTGGAAAACACCCTGGACCCCATCAAGAACACCATCTTCTTCACCGTGCTGAAAAAGGGCGCGGTGTACGCCCTGGTGGCCTGTTCCATGAACCTGCTCAACGGCTTCACCGGCCTGTTCTCCCTGGGCCAGGCGGGCTTCATGCTCCTGGGCGCGTACACCTACGCCACCCTCACCATCCCCATGTCCGCCAAGGACAGCGTCTACTACCTCTACGGCGGCACCGTCTTCCGCTTCTCCCTGCCCGACCTCTTCGGCGGGGCGGACAAGCCCCTGGGGCTGATTTTGGGGGTCCTGCTGGCCCTGGTGTGCGCGGGGATCGTGGCCGCGGCGGTGGCGTGGCTCATCGGCCTGCCCGTCCTGCGGCTCAAGTCCGACTACCTTGCCATCGCCACCCTGGGCTTTGCCGAGATCATCCGGGCGGTGTTCCAGTGGGACAAGCTGGGCCCGGTGACCAACGGGGCCAACGCCCTGAAGAGCTTCCCCACCTTCTCCAGCTTCAACCTCAAAAACGCCTCCGGGGAGGTGACCCTGCGCCTGTCCATCTTCGTGGCCTTCCTGCTGGCGGCGATCTGCATCGCCCTGATCCTCCTGCTCATCAACTCCTCCTACGGCCGGGCCTTTAAGGCCATCCGGGAGGACGAGGTGGCCGCCGAGGCCATGGGCATCAACCTGGCCAAGCACAAGCGGCTGAGCTTCTGCATCTCCTCCTTCTTCGCCGGCGTGGGCGGCGGGATGTTCGCCATGTTCGCCAACCAGGCCCAGGCCCGGAACTTCACCACCGCCATGACCTATGAGATCCTGCTCATCGTGGTCATTGGCGGCATCGGCTCCATCTCCGGCTCCTGCCTGGCCTCCTTCCTCTACGTGGCGGCCAGCGAGTGGTGGCTCCGCTTCCTGGACAAGGAGACCACCCTGACCCACATCTTCGGCTTCGACCTGGACCAGCCCTTCAAGGTCCCCCTGCTCCGCAACGGCTTCCGCATGGTGGTCTTCTCGGTGGTCATCATGATCGTGGTGCTCTTCTTCCGCCGGGGCCTGATGGGGGACAAGGAGCTGCCCGACGTGCTCCGGCGCTTCGGCGCTTTCTGCAAGCGCCTGTTCCGGCGGCCGGCGAAAAAGACCGGGAAGGGGGGCGAGGACAATGGCTGATACCGTTCTGCGCCTGGAGAACATCACCATGCAGTTCGGCGGCGTGGTGGCGGTGAACGACCTGTCCCTCCACGTGGACCGGGGGGAGATCGTGGCCCTCATCGGCCCCAACGGCGCGGGGAAGACCACCGCCTTCAACTGCGTCACCGGCGTGTACGAGCCCACCAACGGCCGGGTGACCCTGCTGGGGGAGACCATCGTGGAGAACCACCCCCAGGGCAAGATGAAGACCCAGTACCTGGGCCAGGACCCGGACAAGTTCCCCCACGTGGTGGCCCACACCCCGGACGTGATCACCCAAAAGGGCATCGCCCGCACCTTCCAGAACATCCGCCTCTTTGGGGCGCTGACGGTGTTTGAAAACGTCCTCATCGCCAAGCATATGCGGGCCAAGCAGAACTTCCTCTCCGCCACCTTCCGGCTCAACCGCGCCGAGGAGAAGCGGATGCGGGAGGAGGCGGCGGCCCTTTTGGCCGAGCAGGACCTCTACCAGTTCAAGGACGAGGTGGCCTCCTCCCTGCCCTACGGGCTCCAGCGGCGGCTGGAGATCGCCCGGGCCCTGGCCGCCGGGCCCAAGCTCCTCCTCCTGGACGAGCCCGCCGCGGGCATGAACCCCCAGGAGACCCAGGAGCTCACCGACTTTATCCGCAAGATCCGGGCCGAGTACGGCCTGACCGTCTTCATGATCGAGCACCACATGGACCTGGTCATGCAGATCTCCGACCGCATTTACGTCCTGGACTTCGGCAAGCTCATCGCCAAGGGCACGCCCCAGGAGGTACAGAATGATCCTCGCGTGATCGAGGCGTATTTGGGGGTGGCAGACGATGCTGAGAATTGATGACCTGCGGGTGAACTACGGCGGCATCGAGGCCGTCAAGGGCGTCAGCCTCACCGTGCCGGAGGGGCAGATCGTCACCCTCATCGGCGCAAACGGCGCGGGCAAGTCCACCACCCTCCGCACCATTGCCGGGCTGATCAAGCCCGCCTCCGGCCGCATCCGCCTCCAGGCGGAGGACATCACGGGTATGTCCCCGGATAAAATCGTCTCCAAGGGCATCACCCTGGTGCCGGAGGGCCGCCGGGTCTTCCCCGACCTCTCCGTGCTGGAGAACCTCCGCATCGGGGCCTACCTCCGCCGGGACAACCTGGAGGACGACCTGAACTGGGTCTACTCCCTCTTCCCCCGGCTGAAGGAGCGCTCCTGGCAGGCCGCCGGGACGCTGTCCGGCGGGGAACAGCAGATGCTGGCGGTGGGCCGGGCGCTCATGAGCCGCCCCAAGCTGATGATGATGGACGAGCCGTCCTTGGGCCTGGCCCCCCTGGTGGTCAAGGACATCTTCGCCATCATCAAGAAGATCAACCAGCAGGGGGTCACCATCCTCCTCATCGAGCAGAACGCCAACATGGCCCTCCATATTGCAGACACCGCCTACGTCCTGGAGACCGGCCGCCTGACCCTCACCGGCACCGGGCGGGAGCTATTGAGCAACGAGGCGGTGAAAAAGGCGTACCTGGGGTAAAAGACCCCACATTTTGGGCCCTTTCCATCCCCAAAACCCCATCTGTGGGGTTTTGGGGATTTTTTATGAAAATTTCGGGATACCCTCTTGCATTTTTGGATACCTCGTGGTATTCTATTACACAGCAGAGTGCCGCAACAGCGGCGAAATTTGTGCAAAATCTATATAGGAGGGACCACGATGAAAAGAACCACCAAACAGTGGCTATCCGCGTTCCTGGCAATCGTCATGTTGCTGGGTCTGCTGGTAGTCCCGGCTGCGGCGGCACCGGGTGACGTCCATGAGTTTGACGCCACCAAGCTGACCGAGGACGGCGCTACCGCCGGCGGCGACGCCACCGAGAGCGCGGGCGCCAGCGAGAGCACCGGCACCGAGGCTACCGCCAGCCCCAGCACCGAGGCTACGGCCAGCCCCAGCACCGAGGCCAGCCCCAGCACCGGCACCGAGGAGACCACGCCCACCGCCCCGATCGACGAGCGGATCTGGGGCGTCCCCGCGGACATTGACCTGAGCGCCCTCGAGGAAGGCGGCCAGGTCGTCGCGGATTTTCACGGCGTCTCCCTCTCCGTCCCCCCCAGCAACTGGGAGGAAAAGATGGCGAATGATGGGTTCGCCAGCGACGCCAGCAAGGCGTGGGGCCTGGTGAATAAGGGCCTGATGAGCGGCAACCAGGCCGCCAGCGACGCCGCCAACGTCAGCGGCAGCAAGGTGAAGCCCGAAACCGCCGACGCCGGCGCCACCTTCGAGATCAAAGCGGGCACCGCGTTTATCTTCACGGTGGGCGACAGCGTGCCGGATGGCACCCAGGTGGCCATTTTCAGCCGTCACGGCGAGAAGTACGCTTGGCTGCTGGAGGGCAACCAGCTGATGACCCTCGAGAGCGAGTACTTTAACACTAAGACGCAGGTCGCAGTTGATGCCAAGCCCATGTACTTCCCCGTGGAGAAGGGCAAGACCTACACCTACTTCATCAGCGGCGGCAACACCATTCTGTACGGCTTCGCGGTGATCGGCCCCAACGAGGAGAAGCTGAAGGAGCCTACTGTCACCAAGCCCGAAGAGCCCGATCCCACTCCCGCCAGGGAGAACGAGTGGGTCGCCGACGAGACCAGCTTGGGAGAGATCAAGAAGTTCAACAACAATAGCCTGGCCTTCGATCAGGAGACGTTGATCCCCTCCGATGTCACCAAGGTGACCGGCGTGCAGTTCTACCTGGGCGGCAGCGGCAAGAAAGGCGCGTCCAACACCTACAAGCTCGTCTCCGCGGAGGGTTCCTACGACGCCGCCCTGAACGCCGGCAACGACGCCATATCCGACCTGGAAAAAGAGTCGGGCCTCTCTCTGGATAACCCCATCCCCGTGGCCGGCACCTACTACAAGTGGGTCGCCGAGGGCTACGGCGCGCTGGAGATCAAGTGCATCATCAACGGTGCCAAGAGCGTCTACTTCACCAAGAACGGCGATGGCATCGACGGCTTCTTTGACGTTCAGCTCAAAGACAAGACCCAGACCATCCTCACCATCCCCGTGGCTGCGGGGGACATCGTCTATCTCGCCATGCAGGGCTCCAAGCCCATGCTGGTGAGCTATCGCCTCATCAAGACCGACACCGCCCTGGAGGAAGTGGAGGTGCCCTGGAGCGCGGACGAGAGCGGCATCGGCACTCCGACGACCACAGTTACGCCCAACAAGGACAAGCTGAGCGTCACCGTGAAAGGCCCCCGGACGGGCAGCGAGGTGGCTCCTCCTCAACTGAAGCTCTACGCGGATACGGTGACCGTCAGCCTGTATGACGCCAAGGACAAGCTGGTGGACGTTGTGGAGTTCGCCACCCCGGGCACCGAGCGCACCGCCACCTTCATGCCCCCCGTCACCGGCACCTACACCGTCAAGGTCACCGCCTCCCGCAGCAGCGCGGACAAGGACCTGGTCCTGTACAACGGATCCATCGACTTTGACAAGCCTCTCGAGTCGCCCAAGCTCATCATTCAGGTCCTGGACGGCGGCAACCTGCGGCCCACCTGGTCCGCGTTGGGCGGCGCTGAAAAGATCGAGGTCCTGTTGAACGACAAAGTGGTGCAGACCATCGACCTCCCCGATGCCGCTACCAAGACCGCCGGCAACACCCTCTCCAGCAAGGACGGTCTGGTCGTCGGCACGCCGGCCAAGATCACCGTCAGGGCCCACAAGGGCGCCGAGGTGCTGGAGACCACCAAGACGGAAACCCCCTCCGCCACGGCGGAGTACACCTGGAAGGACCTCTTCTACGGCATCTCCGTCACCGATAAGAAGGACTACAAGAAGGAGGGGACCGGCCTTAACGAGGGTGAGAGCGGCAGCGTCACCCTGGTCGCCGAGAACGACGGCGGCAAGTTCCTGGATTCCGGCCAGGCCGACGGCCTGATGATCTACTACACCTCCATCCCCGCCGACCTGAACTTCACCTTCCGGGCCAAGGTCCATGTGGACACCTGGGCCTACGGCGGCGGCCAGGAGGCCATGGGCATCATGGTCATGGACTCCGTCCCCGAGACGAATCTGACCGAGGAGAAGTTCTTCACCAACGAGATCTTCGTGGGTGGTATGCGTCTGTCCTACTGGTGGGACTTCGCCAACGGGGTGCTGGGCAACGCCGGCTCCCCCGCCACCTATGATAAGGTCAACGAGCGCCTGGGTGTGGCCACCCGCCGCAAGCTGGGCCTGACCCCCGACAACATCCTCGACGCCAACAACAACGAGCCCGAGGTCCTGAATATGTGGTGCCCTGAGGACACCGTGGCCGGCGGCGGCAGCTCCACCCCGCTGCTGACCGACGCCATTACCAAGGGCGGCAGCTACAACCTGATCGGCAACCTGACCAAAGAGGGCCAGACCGCCCTGGAGAAGGCCAACTACCAGCACCTGGCCGCGAACGCCGTGACCGATCTGGACCTGACCATCACCCGCAACAACACCGGCTACAAGGTCACCTACACCGACAGCCAGGGCAAGGAGCACCCCTGGCAGACCTATGGCACCTACGACGCCATGAACAAGCTGAACGACGAGAACATCTATCTGGGCTTCTTCGTCTCCCGCAACGCCACCATCACCGTGGACAAGCAGAATATTTCCCTGACCACCCGCCCGGCCAGCGATGATCCCGATGCCGAGACCAAGCCCCCCGAGACGGTCTACCCCGCCGTGTCCATCGACTCCGCTGAGTCCTCCAACAAGGCGGAGTACGACCTGGTGCTGAACGCCAACGTGTCCGGCACCGCCGACATCACCTTCAACGGCGTGAAGCAGGAGCCCTTGACCATCGAGAGCGCCGGGCTCACCAGCAAGACCTTCACCCTCGGCACCGACGAGGATGGCGTGAAGGATGGCGTGAACATCTTTGACGTGTACTTTACCCCCGACGCCCACCAGTTCGACGGCTCCGCCGACTACGAACTGGCCAGCGCCGAGACCATCCACGTCACATGGGACACGGCCAAGAATCAGGAGAAACTGTTCAAGGTCAACTACCATGACCGCTGGGCTAAGATGGATTACCTGTACGTCGGTCCCAACGGCGGCCCCAACGGCCGGGGCATCCGTAGCAGCCCCATCGACCTGAAGACCGCCATCGAGAGCGCCCGGCCCGGCCAGACCATCGTGGTCATGGCGGGTGCCTCCCAGCCTGACTACTCCCCCATCTTTAACACCTACACCATCCCCAAGAGCAGCAGCGGCACGGCTGAGGAGCCCATCTGCATGATCGCCGATCCCGAGGCGGAGCACCGCCCCGTCCTGGACTTCAACAACGCCGGCGGCGGTCTGCGCCTGGCCGCTGACTACTGGGAGATCAACGGTCTGGACTTCATCCGCTCCACCGGCGCCGGCCTGCAGGTCAGCGGCAACAACAACAA
The DNA here is from genome assembly GCA_947627325.1 of uncultured Oscillospiraceae bacterium. GTDB lineage: Bacteria > Bacillota > Clostridia > Oscillospirales > Oscillospiraceae > MGBC124762. The sequence goes on from CANQVO010000004.1 coordinate 162,402, forward strand.
GATCATCAACGTCAAGGCCTACAACAACAGCAAGGCCGGCATCGCCCTGGAGCGTCTGAGCGCCACCGCCGAGAAAATCGAGGACTGGCCCAGCGACAACCTGATCAAGAACTGCGAGGCGTACAACAACGCCGACGGCTCCCACCAGGACGCTGACGGCTTCACCGCCAAGCTCACCTGCGGCAGGGGCAACGTGTTCGACGGCTGCGTGGCCCACCACAACGCCGACGACGGCTGGGATATGTTCGCCAAGGCCAGCGTGATCGGCGACGTGACCGTCAAGAACTGCCTGGCCTACAAGAACGGCTACCTGTTCGACTCCGACGGCAACGAGTTCCAGTCCGAGGGCAACGGCAACGGCTTTAAGCTGGGCGGCAACGATATGCCCGGTAAGCACACGCTGATCAACTCCTACGCCTACTACAACGCCGCCAAGGGCATCGACTCCAACTCCGGCAGCAACTGCGTCGTGCAGAACTGCACCAGCTTCAACAACGGCATCGGCACCAAGTCCAGCAAGAAGGACGTCAATGGCTACAACTACGCCATGTACACCGGCGCCTCCTCCAGCGCGTTCGTGCTGGAAGGCCTGGTCTCCCTCAAGGACGAGGCCGCCTTCAAAGACTACGCCGGCGGCGCAGATGACCGCAACTTCAACAACGCCAAGGACAACCTGGTCCCCAAGGGCAAGCAGAAGTCCGCCTCCCTCCGGAGCAACGACAACTACTTCTGGAACGAGATCAAGGGCGCGAGCCTCAATAAGGCCAGCGATACCATCACCGCCGCTGACTTTGTGAGCCTGGATCCCACCCTGGTCACCATCGGCGAGGACGGCTCCATCTCCATGAACGGCTTCCTGGAGCTCAAGCAGGATCTGGGCACCGGTGCGGGCAGCATGGAAGCTACCGTCTTCCCGCGTCCCACCGTTGGCGAGGAGACCGGCGAGGTACCCGCCCCTGTCGCCAGCGCCAGCTCCAGCGGCGGCGGCCGTCGTGACGAGGACCGCGGCACCACCAGCGGCGACCAGTCCGGCGAGACCACTACCCCCGAGACCACCAGCCCCGTCATCGACACCACCGCCAGCAAGGCGACCGATATGGACGGCAACACCGAGATCGTGGTCAAGGACAAGGACGGCAACACCGTCGCCGACGTGAAGATCCCCGCCACCGTTCCCGCCCCCGAGACCTCCTTCGTGGATGTGCCCGCGGGCCACTGGGCGGAGGACTCCATCAACGCGCTGGCCGGCATGGGCCTGGTCAATGGCGTGGGCAACGCCCGCTACGACATGACCTCCCCCGTCACCCGCGGCGCCATCGCCACCATCCTCTACCGCCTGGCTGACGGCTCCAACGCCAAGGAGAACACCTTCACCGACGTGACCTCCGGCCAGTGGTACACCGATGCTGTGGCCTGGGCCGCCACCGTGGGCGTGGTCACCGGCTACACCGATGGCACCTTCGGGCCCAACAACACCATCACCCGCCAGGAGCTGGCCGTCATGATCGTCCGGCTGGCTAAGCTGATCGGCATGAAGACGGACGCTGACGCTGCCGCTCTGGACAGCTTCGTGGACGCCTCCTCCGTGGGCAGCTGGGCCACCAGCGACCTGGCCTGGTGCGTGGCCAACGGCATCGTGAACGGCAAGGGCGCCAACAACCTGGATCCCGCCGCCTCCGTCACCCGCACCGAGGCCGCCACCATGATCAACCGCTTCATCGACCTGGTGAAGTAAGAGATCAGGCGAGCGTCTGAACAAACCCCAGCAAACCAGGACGGCCCCCTTTTTGGGGGCCGTCCTTTTTTGCGCCCGCCCGCCGTCCTGTAAGGCGGTGCAAACGTCCCGGCCGCGGGGCGGTGGCAAGTCCGCCATAGACGGGCGCGCCCCAAGTCGAACGGTCTTTTAAGATGGGACGGGGACGAGGCCAGGGCCTGTGTTCTCCGGGCCAACCCTTGGGGTCATTCGGAGCCGGGGCGGAGGGCATACAAAGAGCCTGACAAAAGCCCCCGCTTTTGTCAGGCTTCTTGCTCTTTATATGGACGGCTTTACGCGTGAGGCGGGCGGGGCGGCTTTTTCGCTCGGGAGGACGGGTCAGACCTCCACGTCCGCGACCTTGGAGAAGTGGAAGGACTGGCTGGTGTAGAGCCCAAAGGGGCCGGAGAGGACGTAGGCCACGGCGACGGCCACAGCGAAGGGGGCCAGGTCCGGGGCGGCGAAGAGCTCGGCGGCCAGGCACAGGGAGGCGATGGGGCAGTTGACCACCGCGCAGAAGAGGGCGATCATGCCGATCCCCGCGCCGAAGGAGGGGTCCAGGCCCAGCAGGGGCGCGGCGGCACAGCCAAAGGTGGCGCCGATAAAGAGGGTGGGGACGATCTCGCCCCCCCGGTAGCCCGCCGCCACGCACAGGGCGGTGAGGGCGATCTTCACGGCGAAGGCCCAGGGGTCGGCCTGTCCGGCCGCCGCCTGATGGATCATGGGGGTGCCCGCCCCGGCGTAGTCGTAGAGGCCCAGGCCGATGACCAGCGCGGCCATGACCGCGCCGCCCAGGGCGATGCGGAGGTAGGGGTTTTTCAGGTAGTGCTTGGCCAGGTGACTGCCCCCCTCCAGCGCCACGCAGAAGAGGATGGACACCACCGCGCACAGCGCCGCCAGCCCCGCCACCCGGAGCAGGCCCCCGGCGGTGGGGGCGATCTGGCCGGTGAGGGCAAAGGCCATGGGCTCGGCCCCCAGGGCGTGGGCGGTGAGGTGGGCGGCGTAGGAGGCGGCGAGGCAGGGCAGGAGCGCGCCGTAGCGCATGATCCCCACCCGGACCACCTCCACCACGAAGACGGCGGCGGCCAGAGGTGTGCCGAACATGGCCGCGAAGCACCCGGCCATGCCGCACATGGCGCACAGCCGCACGTCCTGGGCCTCCAGCCGCAGGGCCTTGGCCGCGTTGTGGCCGATGGAGCCGCCCAGCTGCAACGCCGCCCCCTCCCGGCCCACCGAGGCGCCCAGCAGGTGGGACAGGGTGGTGCCCGCCACGATGAGGGGGGCCAGGGCCAGGGGGATGGGGGCCGGGTCGGCCTGGCGGTAGTCCACGGAGGTGAGGACCAGGTTGGTGCCCGCGTCATAGCTCACCCGGCACAGCTTGTAGAGCCCCAGGATCGCCAGGCCGCCCGCGGGCAGCAGGAGCAGCAGCCAGGGGTGGCCCTGGCGGTAGTGGGTCGCCAGGTCGATGAGGTGGTGGAACCCCGTCCCCAGCACCCCGCACACCACCCCCAGCAGGCAGGCCAGCGCCAGCCGCTTCCCCGCGGCCAGAAGGTAGCGGCCGGCGGCCAGAAGTTTCGCCTTCATAAAACCCCTCCTTGCGGAATGTTGTAAAAACGGCACACGCGCCACGGCGGCCATCTTGAAAATATTGTACCATAAATCGCCCCGCTCGTCCAACCTTCCGGCCCAGGATCTGCCCCCTTGTCAGGAGCGAAGATTTGTCGTAAAATAAAAGGGCAGACGCGCGGACGTGTTTGGAAAGGGGGTGGGGCGCGTGATCGTATTCGATCTGGAGTGGAACAGCGGGCTCTATGACCCCATCCGCATGGACGAGATCCTGCAGATCGGGGCGGTGAAGGTCCGCGCCCCCGGCGGGCCCATCGTGGACAGCTTTAACGCCTACATTCGGCCCAAGGTCCACAAGCGGCTCTCCCCCGCCGCCGCCGCCCTGCCCGACCTGGCGCTGTATCAGGACTCCCACCTGGACTTCCCCGCCGCCTTCGCCGCCTTTTTGGCCTGGTGCGGGGAGGATCGGGTCTTCGCCACCTGGGGCAACGGGGACCTGAGCGCCCTGCTCCAGAATCAGGCGTACTGGAAGCTGCCCGGCGACCTGCCCAAGACCTATGTGGACCTCCAGTTGGCCTTTGGCCGGGTGCTGGGGTGCAGTGACAACCTGTCTCTGGAGTGGGCCGCGGAGTACTGCGGCGTGCCCGATATCTTCGACCCCCACAACGCCCTGGCCGACGCGGTGTACACCTGGATGGTGGGCCGCCTGCTCACCGGGGAGGAACTGGAGGGGGCGGTGCGGGAGCCGGGGCCCTTCCCCAAGGGGGCCAAGGCCCTGCCCCGGCGGATGAACCCCTGGCAGGGGCCCTTTGACAACGCGGACCGGGCCCTGAACAACCGGGGCTGCCGCAAGGGGACCTGCCCCAAGTGCGGCGCCCTCAACCGGGTGGACCGGTGGTACTGGGGGACGGACGGGTACTATTACGGCCACTTCGCCTGTTCCGGGTGCGGGCGGGCGTACATCCTGCGGCTGGAGACCATGCGGGACAAGAGCAAGAAGCTGTGGGCCAACACGGCGGTCTACCGGGCGGTGGGGCAGAAGAAGGAGGACTACCTGGCCGCCGCCGAGGGCCAGCCCATCCCCTGCCGCAGTTCCCGCCGCCGGCGGCGGCGCCGCAAAGCCCGGGCGGGGTAGAGAGCGGCCTCTGCGCCACGGCCCCGAGGGCCCAAGGTTTTGCCACTCGGCGGGGGGCTATTTGTTGCCCACCACGGGCAAGGGCGGGGAATTGTCCCTGATAGGCAAGGTTTGTCCTCCCGACGAGGGGTTTGTGATTGCCCGAACCGGGCAAAAGGTCGCGCCTGCCCGGCGCGGGGGCCAGGACCATTTCTCTTTTCTTTGCGAAGAAAAGAGAAACGGTCCTGGACTCCAAAGAGAAAAGAGTTTGGCTTATTATTGTGGCCTCTCCCTCTCACCCTCGGCGGCCCGGAAAGACTGGATTGCCAGTGGAAGATGCCGCCACTGGGCGGCATGACCTGGTTCGCAGACGAAGCGTGACGTTTCTACCATGAGCGCCGCGGCCGCCTCTAGGGCGAAGGATTGGGAGGCGGTTTGAACGGGGGCGGGGTACGGTCGCCGGGGCCGCCTCTGGCAACCAGGACTGTGAGGCGGCTTGACGGGGGACGGGGTATAGGTTTGACAGGTGAGCGTGTTTGTGATATATTACTAAAGGTGCCCCAGCGGCAAACTCGCCAGGGGCTCCCCCATCTGGGATAGCGTCGGGCGGTCATCTCACAGAGGCCCGACGCTTTTTATTTTGCTGGATCCGGATCAGCGGCGGGACCCTGGGTGCCTGTGATGTATTTCACGCAGTCCAGCCCCCGCTCCCAGCCTTTTCTCTTCCCTACTTCAACCGCGCAAAAAACTCTCCCGGCGTTGCAAGCTGGGAGAGTTCGTTTTATGTGCGGTGAGTGGCGAACGGTGAAGGATAAGGAAAGCAGCCCCTCTAGTCCTATACGCCAGAGGCGGCCGCGGCGGTTGCAATAGAAACGCCACGCCTCGTCAGCGAATCACATTGTGCCGCCCAGTGGCGGCGTCTTCCTCCTGCAATCCAGTCTTTCCGGGCCGCCGAGGGTGAGAGGGAGAGGCCACCAATCATAGGCCCCATTCTTTTTCTTTTGGCATCCAAAACCGTTTTCTTTTTCTTCGCAAAGAAAAAGAAAATGGGTTTGGCCCCCGCACCGGGCAGGCGCGACCTTTGCCCGTGGCGGGCAATCACGCACTCCTCGTCGAGTGGAAAAACCTCGCCATCAAGGACAATTCCCCCGCCCTTACCCGGTTGAGCAAACGGATATCAATCGTTTTGCAGCAGTTTATAGGGTGGAACGCCCAGGGCGGTGGCGATGGCGTAGAGGGTCTTGAGGGAGGTGCTCTTGCTGACGCCGGGGGCCTCGATCATGCCGATGTAGGAGGTGGACACCCCCACCCGCTCGGCCAGGTCCTCCTGGGTCAGCCCCGCCCGCTTGCGGTAATAGCTGATCTTCAGGCCCACGTCCAGGATGAAATTTTGGTAGCCGTACTCGCTCATGGTTATCACCCATGTTAAGTGTATCGCAACGGGCAGTTCATGTTTATTATCTATTATTGATTTTAATTTACTCATGGTTAATAAAATTTGAAAAAGATATTGAAAACTGGATGAAAACGTGGTATGCTCACAGCAGAGGACAGGGGAAACCCCGAGCGGATGAAGAAGGAGGAAGGCCCTGTGAAGAAGTGGCTGACATGGCTGTTGACCCTGGCGCTGGCGGTGACGCTGACCGCGCCCGCCCTGGCGGCGGAGGAGACGTTTGTTGTGGGCGTGCCCACCCTCGACCTGTCGGAGTTGGTGGACGGGGACGCCTGGATGTGGGAAGACAGGGCGTCCTACGCCGAATACGAGGCCGCCCACCCGGAGGAGATCGCCGCCCTGGACCAGGACGCGCTCCTGGCCGGCTGGGGCTTCCGGGACAGGACCGCCGAGGAGCAGTTCTGGGCGTTGTTCAGTTCGTATGGCGACACGGTGGAGGAGGCGGTGAAAAACAACTACATCGACAACCGGCTCCTGGCCGAGCAGAACTGCCGGGAGGCGGAGGCGTACCGGGCCCAGTACCCCCAGGCGTGGGAGAGCTTTGACGCCGACGCCTTTTTCCAGGCCGTTGTGCGGGACGACCGCGACGAGGCGTGCCGGGACGCCGCCGCCTACATGAACTACTGGAACCTGCTCACCCGGGAGGAATTTGTGGACGATATGTTCGCCTGGTATGTGGACCGATACTTGGATGAGGACGGGGTCGGCAACTGGGCCGCGCCCGCCCTGACCCTGATGGTCAACGGTGCGGCCAGCGAGGCGGCCATCACCGCCGCCGACGGGGTGAGCTACGCCGACGCCGCCGACCTCCGGGCCATCCTGGGCGAGGCCGCCGTGGCCGCCGACGTCACCGGCCCCGTGGCCATCCGCGCCGCCGCCGAGGCCGCGGGCTGGGACGTGGGCTGGTACAGCGACGGCTGGGAAGAGCGCCAGGAGGTCCAGCTCTGGGACCGGACCGCCTATCTGGCCCGGGCGGAGGACTTCCGCGCGGCGGACGACTTTTTGACCCGGCTGACGGAGCGGAGCTGGGCGTGGATCTTCTCGGAGGAGCCGGTCGCCCAGCGCGCCGCCCTGAACCTGACGCTGACCCGGTTCTCCACCCTGGACGGGGACAGGGCCTACCCCCTGTCCCTGACGGCGGACTGCACCGCCCAAAAGGGCGCGGTGGACATGACCATGACCTTTGACGTGGCCCAGCTGCTCCAGCTTCTGGACGACCAGACCCTGGCGGAGGCCGCCGACCACCTGGGCCTCACCGCCGACGCGCTCGCCCCGCTTCTGCGGGAGGTGAAGGCGGAGATGCTCCTGGACTACGGCCAGGGGACCGCGGTCTACCGCATTCCCCTGCTGGCCCGCTTTGACGAGGAGATGGGCAGCTGGACCCAGCTGGACGCGGGCCCGACTCACAGCGAGGGCGACGAGGGGGCGTTCGACCCTGTCCCCTCCCAATACGACGAGATGCTGCGCTCCGCCGGCTGGATGGGGGCGGAGGCCGCCGCGGAGGACTTTGAGGCGGAGATCGGGGCGCTGGGCCTCTTTTTCGGGAACGACCGCTTCACCACCCGGAACGGCACGACCACCTACTCCCTCACCACCCAGACGGTGAACGAATACCTGCGCGCCAGGGCGGAGCAGGAGGGCGCGGCGGGGCGGAGCAGCCCCTTCCAGACCTTTGAGGCCGCCGCCACCCTGGATGGGCAGGGCGTTCTGTCCAGCCTGGAGCTGCACGTCCGGCTCGACCCGGCGAGCTTCTACGACCTGGGGCTGGACAATAGCGACCTGGCGATCCTGCGGGCGCTGGGCCTGAGCCGCGATGTGGACGTCACCGCCCACGCCGAGGGGGACCAAAGCCGCTCCTCCGGCCAGTTGGACCTCCACGTGGAGAACTGGGGCAAGCTGACTCTGGCGTGGGACGAGACTACGACCCGGGCCACCCGGAGCCCCCGGCAGGTGGACGAGGTGGCCCCCCACTCCCGGGGGACCGGCCTGGGCGTCATCCACAGCCCCGACGGCCCCCTGGCCATCCTCTCCGCGCGGTAAGGGGGCGGCTGTTACCCACAATGGGCAACCCGTCCGCTGACGAAGATACGCATATTGAACAAAAACTCTCCCGGCGGTGTACGCCGGGAGAGTTTGTTTGTGTGTGGGGCACGACCCGGCCTGTTCTCACTCCTCGTCCAGTTTGAGGACGGCCATGAAGGCCTCGGTGGGGAGTTGGACGGTGCCGAGGGTCCGCATTTTCTTCTTGCCTTCCTTTTGCTTTTCCAGCAGCTTCTTCTTCCGGGTGATGTCGCCGCCGTAGCACTTGGCCAGCACGTCCTTCCGCATGGCTCGGACCGTCTCCCGGGCGATGATCTTGCCGCCGATGGCGGCCTGGACGGGCACCTCGAAGAGCTGGCGGGGGATGTTCTCCCGGAGCTTTTCGCACATCCGCCGGGCCCGGGGGTAGGCCTTGTCCTTGTGGGCGATGAAGCTCAGCGCGTCCACCTGGTCGCCGTTGAGGAGCAGGTCCACCTTGACAAGCTCGCTGGGCTTGTAGCACTCCAGCTCGTAGTCCAGGCTGGCGTAGCCCCGGGTCTTGGCCTTGAGGGCGTCAAAGAAGTCGTAGATGATCTCCCCCAGGGGCATGGAGTAGTGGAGCTCCACCAGGTTGGTGTCCAGATACTGCATATCCTTGAACTCCCCCCGGCGCTCCTGGCACATGGGCATGATGTTGCCCACGTAGTCCGGCGGGGTGATGATGGAGACCTTGGCGTAGGGCTCCTCGGCCAGGGTGATGGTCCCGGGGTCGGGGTAGTTGTGGGGGTTGTCCACCATCACCACCGTGCCGTCGGTCTTGGTGATGCGGTAGATGACGCTGGGCAGGGTGGTCACCAGGTCCAGGTCGAACTCCCGCTCCAGCCGCTCCTGGATGATCTCCATGTGGAGCATCCCCAAAAAACCACAGCGAAAGCCGAAGCCCAGGGCGGCGGAGGACTCGGGCTCAAAGGAGAGGGACGCGTCGTTGAGGCGCAGTTTCTCCAGGGCGTCCCGCAGGTCGGGGTACTTGGAGCCGTCCTCGGTGTACACCCCGCAGTAGACCATGGCCTGGGCGGGGCGGTAGCCGGGCAGGGCCTGGTCGGCGGGGCGGTCCCGCTCGGTGATGGTGTCCCCCACACGGGTGTCGCTCACCGTCTTGATGGAGGCGGTGAAGTAGCCCACCTCCCCGGCGGTCAACTGGTCGCAGGGCTCCATGCCCAGGGGCAGAAGGTGGCCGCACTCCAGCACCTCATAGGTCGCGCCGGAGGCCATCAGTTTGACCCCCAGGCCGGTGCGGATGGTCCCCTCCATCACCCGGAAGTAGACGATGACCCCCCGGTAGGGGTCGTACTGGCTGTCAAAGATCAGGGCCTTCAGCGGCGCCTTGGGGTCCCCCTGGGGGGCGGGGATGTTTTGCACGATATCCTCCAGCACGGCGGGGATGTTGATGCCCATTTTCGCGGAGATCTCGGGCGCGTCCTGGGCGGGCAGGCCGATCACGTCCTCGATCTCGTTCTTCACCCGGGCCGGGTCGGCGGCGGGGAGGTCGATCTTGTTGAGGACGGGGCGGATCTCCAGGTCGTGCTCCATGGCGAGATACGTGTTGGCCAGGGTCTGGGCCTCGATGCCCTGGGCGGCGTCCACCACCAGCACCGCCCCCTCGCAGGCGGCAAGGGAGCGGGAGACTTCGTAGTTGAAGTCCACGTGGCCCGGGGTGTCGATGAGGTTGAGGGTGTAGACCTCCCCATCGGCGGCCTTGTAGTTCAGCCGCACCGCACGGGCCTTGATGGTGATGCCCCGCTCCCGCTCCAGGTCCATGTTGTCCAGCAGCTGGGCCTCCATCTCCCGCTGTTCCACCGCGTTACAGGCCTCGATGAGCCGGTCGGACAGGGTGGACTTGCCGTGGTCGATGTGGGCGATGATGGAGAAGTTTCGGATCTTCGTCTGGTCGGTCATAGGGATTCCTCCTTTGGCAAGGTCGCGGGGCTTGGCCGGGCTCCCCGTCACCCTCGGGCGTTTTCCTCCGCCATCCGGGCGCGGAGGTCTAACTCGTTGTTCACCCGCCGCCCCGCGGTGTGGATGATCTGCAGAAGGGACTGGTACACCCCGGGGTAGGCCTGGGCCAGGGTGTCGTGGGAGAGGTCGGGGAAGGGCTTTTTCTCCCGCCCGGCGGCGTCCAGGGCGTCCTGGAAGTCGCACCGGGAGAGGGTCATGTCCGCCTCGGCCACGTTCAGGTCAAAGTACCGCTGGGGTACGTCGAAAAAGTCCTCGCTGCCCCCGGCGGCCTGGTGGAGGCGGCGGTAGAGCTGGTAGGTGGCGGTGCCCAAATACTCCCCAGCGGCCTGGATGGCCTCCTTGCTGCCCAGCTCTCCCAGCAGGTCAAAGAGCAGTCCCGCGGAGTTGACCACCAGCTTTTTGGTCAGCAGGGCCATCACGCTCCCCCGCAGGGCCCCCTTCTCCTGGGAGGCGTCGGGCAGGGTCTCCCCGTCCAGGATGGTGGTGCCGTCCCGGGAGAGGGACAGCCCCAGCAGGAAGTCCGCCGACACGCCGTAGTACCGGCAGGCCCGGGCCACAAAGGCCAGGCCCGGCTCCCGGGCCCCTTTTTCATAATGGCTCAAAAGGGCCTGGGAGATGCCCAGATCCTTGGCCGCCGCGCGCTGGGAGAGGTCCCGCTCCCGCCGCAGGAGCGCCAGATTCCGCCCCAATGCCTCGTTCATAAAAACGTCCTCCCATCTCTGTATCCAGAAATACAGCGGGTATATTATAACCCGGGAAATACCAAATGTAAAGAGAAACCGGGAGGCGCCCGCGGCGCCTCCCGGCGGTTTTCCCGCTCAGTCCAGTTGGAACTGGCCGGTGTAGAGGTGGTAGTAGCGGCCCTTGTTGGCCAAAAGCGCGTCGTGGTCGCCCTTCTCCTCGATCTGGCCGTGTTCCAGCACCACGATGCAGTTGGAGTTTCGCACGGTGGACAGCCGGTGGGCGATGACGAAGACCGTCCGGCCCTCCATGAGGGCGTCCATCCCCGCCTCGATGTGCTTTTCCGTGCGGGTGTCAATGGAGGAGGTGGCCTCGTCCAGGATCATCACCGGGGGGTCGGCCACGGCGCACCGGGCGATGGCCAACAGCTGCCGCTGGCCCTGGGAGAGGTTGGCCCCGTCCCCGGTGACCATGGTCTGGTAGCCCTGGGGCAGGCGGCGGATGAAGGAGTGGGCGTTGGCGGTCTTGGCGGCCTGGATGCACTCCTCGTCGGTGGCGTCCAGGCGGCCGTAGCGGATGTTGTCCATCACCGTGCCGGTGAACAGGTGGGTGTCCTGGAGGACCATGCCCAGGGAGGTCCGCAGGTCGTCCTTGGCGATGTCCCGCACGTCGATGCCGTCATAGGTGATGCGGCCCGACTCGATCTCGTAAAAGCGGTTGATGAGGTTGGTGATGGTGGTCTTGCCCGCGCCGGTGGAGCCCACGAAGGCGATCTTCTGCCCCGGCGTGGCGTAGAGGGAGATGCCCTTGAGGATGCGCTTGCCGGGGACGTAGGCGAAGTCCACGTTCTCGAAGCGCACATCCCCCCGGAGGGGCACCAGCCGGGACGCCCCGTCCGCCCCGGGCACCTTCCAGGCCCACTGGCGGGAGGAGCGGTCCCCCTGCTCCAGCTCCACCAGCCCCGTGGGGGTCTGGCGGACGGCGGCCAGGGTCACCTTCCCCGCGTCCGCCTCCGGCGGGGTGTCCATCACCGCGAAGATCCGCTCCGCCCCGGCCAGGGCGGAGAGGACGGCGGTCATCTGCTGGGACACCTGGTTCAGGGGCTGGCCCACCTGGCGGGAGTAGTTGAGGTAGACCACCAGCCCCCCCAGGTCAAAGCCCTGGAGCACCGACAGCACGCCGCCCAGGCAGGCGGTGAGGGCGTAGGAGACGTTCATCAGATTGTGGGACACCGGGCCGATGATGCCCGAGTAGAAGCCCGCCCGGCGGGCGGCTTCCCGGTAAGTCTCGTTCAGGGCGGCGAAGTCGGCGGTGGCCTGGTCCTCGTGGGTGAACGCCTTCACCACCCGCAGGCCCTCGATCATCTCCTGGATGTTGCCGTTGAGGGCGCCCAGGGCGGCCTGCTGTTCCTGGTAGCTCCGCCGGCTCTTGCCGCCGATGAGCTTGAACATCGCCGCGGTGAGGATGAGCACCAACAGCGTCACCGAGAACAGCCGCCAGTTGAGCCGGAGCATCTGCGCCACCAGCCCCACGAACATCAGCGCGCTGGAGAGCATGGACACCACGCTCTGCTCCAGGGCCATCTGCACGTTGTCCGCGTCGTTGGTGAAGCGGCTCATCAGCTCCCCGTGGGTGTGCTGGTCAAAGTAGCTCAGGGGGAGGTCCTGGAGGGCGTCAAAGAGGTCCCGGCGCAGGCGGTTGGCCCCCCGCTGGGCCAGGCGCACCATCACCGCCGCCTGAAGGTAGGCGGCCAGCGCTCCGATGAGGTAGACCCCCACCAGCCGGAGGATGGACCGCCCCAGCCCGGCCACGTCGGTACAGCCGGACCAGACGAAGTTGTTGATGATATCCCGGAGCATATAGGTGCCCTCCAGGTTGGTGCCCACCGAGATCAGCAGACACACCAGCACCAAGATCAGGGGCAACGGGTTCCGGGTGAGGTAGCCCATCAGGCGGCGGAGGGTCTTGCGGATGTGCTTGGGCTTTTGGTAGCCCCCACGGGGCGCTCTTTGCGGCGGCATTACTCCCCCACCCCTTCCTGCTGGGATTGATAGATCTCCTGGTAGATGGCGTTGCCCGCCAACAGCTCCTCGTGGGTGCCCCGGCCGGCGATGTGGTCGTCTTCCAGAATGATGATCTCGTCGGCGTAGCGCACCGAGGAGATGCGCTGGGCGATGATGATGACGGTGGTGTCCTTCAGGTTCTTGTAGAAGGATTCCCGGATGGCGGCCTCGGTGGCGGAGTCCACGGCGGAGGTGGAGTCGTCCAAGATCAGCACCGCCGGCTTTTTCAGCATGGCCCGGGCGATGCACAGCCGCTGTTTCTGGCCCCCGGAGAGGTTCACGCCGCCCTGGTCCAGGGGGGTGTCAAACCCCTGGGGGAGGGACATGATGAAGGAGTACGCCTGGGCGTCCTTGGCGGCCTGGACCAGTTCCTCCTCCGTGGCGTCCGCCTTGCCCCACAGGAGGTTTTCCCGGATGGTGGCGGAGAAGAGGACGTTGTTTTGCAGGACCATCCCGATGCGCTCCCGAAGCTCCCGGGTGGGGTAGTCCCGCACGTCCACCCCGTCCAACAGCACCGCGCCCCCGGTGGCGTCGTAAAACCGGGGGATGAGGTTCACCAGGGACGACTTGCCCACCCCGGTGCCGCCGATGATGGCGGTGAACTGTCCGGCGGGGATGTGCAGGTCGATGTGGCTCAATACGTCGTCCCCGGTGTGGGAGGCGCTGTATTTGAAGGACACGTCCCGGAACTCCACCTCCCCCCTGGCCGCGGGCAGGGCGGCGGGGGCGGCGGGGTCCTGGATGTCCGGCTGGGCGTCCAGCACCTCCTGGATGCGCCGGGCGCTGGCCTGGGCCCGGGAGAGCTGGAGCAGGGACATGGACACCATCATCACGCTCATCAAAATTTGGGCGATATAGCCGATGAACGCCTGGAGACTGCCCAGGTCGAACCGGCCCCCCATCACCATCCGCCCGCCGAAGAAGAGCACGGCGGCGGTGGCGGCGTTCATGCAGACGGTCATGATGGGCATGAGGGAGACGATCCGCACCCCCACCTTCAAAAAGGCGTCGGTGAGCTCGTCGTTGCTGCGCTGGAATTTCTTCTTCTCAAAGTCCTGGCGGACGAAGGCCTTGACCACCCGGATAGCCACCAGGTTCTCCTGCAGGACCTCGTTCACCGCGTCCACCCGCTTCTGCACCTGGCCGAACAGGCGGATGCCTACCTTCATGATCCCGGCAATGATGACCACCATGAGGGGGATGATGACCACCAGCACCAGGGCCAGGGTGCTGTTCAGCGCCACGGCGATGACCAGGGCCACCAACAGCATCACCGGGGCCCGGACCATGATCCGCAGACCCATGGTGAGCATCATGGTCATGTTGTTCACGTCGTTGGTGGTGCGGGTGATGAGGCTGGCGGAGGAGAACTTGTCGATGTCGGCAAAGGAGAAGGTCTGGATCTTCTCAAAGAGGGCCAGGCGCAGATTGGCCCCAAAGCCCTGGCTGGCGCCGATGCCCAGCTTGGCCCCCATGATCCCGCAGAACATGGACAGCAGGGCCAGGGCCGTCATGGCCGCCCCCATCAGGAAGATGTACGTGGTGTCCCCCCTGGGGATGGCATTGTCCACAATGGCGGCCATGAGCAGGGGCATGATCATCTCGCAGACCACCTCCAGCGCCATGAATACAGGCCCTGTGGCCGCCTGACGGCCATAGCCCTTCAGGTGTTGGCGGATCATGTTCAGCATGGGCGTCCCTCCCGCGCGGCGCGGGCGCTCCGGGCCCGCGAAGATCGTATTTTTAATAGTATAATGGTTCCTCCCCTGGTTGTCATGAACTTTTTGTAAAAAATTTAGAACAATCGTTTGACAAAGTGAAACAGATGTGCTATAATCACCGTAACCTAGAAGTTTGGAGGCGGCGGACATGAAAGAATTGACCCCCAAGCAGCAGGAGATCTACGACTACATCGTTCAGTTCACCCAGGACAAGGGCTACCCCCCCTCGGTGCGGGAGATCGGCCAGGCGCTGGGGCTCAAGAGCCCCTCCACCGTCCACTTCCACATCAAGGGCCTGGAGAACGCCGGCGTCCTCACCAAGGCCGCGGGAAAGACCCGGGCCATGACCCTCACCGACGAGTCCGCGGGGGCCAAGCGGGACAAGATCCCCCTGGTGGGCAACGTGGCCGCCGGTTCCCCCATCCTGGCGGAGGAGTGCGTGGAGGAATACCTGACCTACGACACCGACGGCCTGGTGGGGGAGCACTTCGCCCTCAAGGTCCGGGGGGAGTCCATGCTCCACGCGGGCATTTTGCCCGGGGACCTGGTGGTGGTCCACCAACAGCAGAACTTCCGCAACGGGGACATCGTGGTGGCCCTCTTTGAGGACGAGGCCACGGTGAAGACCTACCGCATGGAGCGGGGCCACCTCTGGCTCATGCCGGAGAACCCCGACTACGAGCCCATCGACGGCCAGGGCGCCCAGCTGCTGGGCAAGGTGGTGGCCGTCATCCGCCGGTATTGACCAAAAAAGGCTCCGCCATCAGCTGATGGCGGAGCCTTTTTCCTTCAGGTCTCCCGTTCCACGATGGCGCGGATGGCCCGGGCCGCGTCCCGGGCCTCCTGGGCCAGGTCGGCGTAGAGCTCCCCCAGGGCCGCCTCCCCGCCGGCCACGGCCAGGGTCTCCAGCCGCCCGGCCAGCCGCCCCTCGGCCAGATACCGCTCCCGCAGGGCGGGGAAAAAGCCCTCGGGCGGGTTCACCGGGGTGACCTCCCGGGGCCAGTAGCGCACGCCGGTGCGGAGAAAGTAGGCGGCGGAGAGCCGCTTGGCCTGGCGGAGCTTTTGCCGGTAGAGCTCCTGGAGCTCCCCCACCGACCGCCGGGTCCGCCGGGCCAGGTCCCGGTAGACCGAGCCATCGGTCAGGTAGACCAGCACCAGCTCCTGGAGCCGCCGGTCCCCGGGGTTTTCCACTGGCGGCGCCTCCACAGGCGACGTCTCCGGCGCTTGGGGGGCCGGCGACTTCCCGCCCGGCGCTTGGGGGGCCGGCGACCGCCCCTCCGGCGGCGCCGGCTCGATCACCGGGCTGCCCTGGGGGGCGACCCGGCGCCACACCTGGTCAAAGACCTCCCGGTCCAGCCCCATCAGCCCGCCCTCCGGGATCTCCCGCACGTCACGCTCATCCATACAGCGCGTCCTCCTTCCGTGGGATGGTTTTCTCTCCATCCTATGGAAGAAGGACGAAATGGGTGCGCTATTCCCCCTTGTGGTAGCAGAGGTCCAGGGCCTTTTCCACCGTCTCCACCCGGACCTCCCGGTGGCTGCCCCCGAACTCCCCGTCCAGGGTCCAGGCCACCTCCTCCTGGCTTGTGATGTGGAGGGTGCTGGTGTGGAAGCCGATGACCAGCCCATCCTCGCCGGGGCTCTGGGTGATGACCGCCTTGAGGATGGCCTGGAGCTCCAACGGGGTCTTGGGCGGGCGGACCAGGATCGCCTCGAACTGCCCGTCGTCCAGCTTGACCTCCTCGGCGGGCCAGCCCTGAAAGCCGCCCACGGAGCGGGTGTTGCCCACCATGCCGAAGATAAAATCCCCCTCCAGCGTCCCCCCGTCGTGCTCCACCGTCATGCGGTAGCTGTGGATGTTGCCCAGCTGTCCGATGCCCTCCAGCACGTAGGCCAGGTGGCCGAAGAGGTTTTTGAAGGGCTGGGGGGTGTCGTAGCTGACGTTGGTAAAGGCGCCGAAGGCGGCCACGTAGACAAAGCTGTCCCCGTTGAAGCGGCCCATGTCGCAGGCCATGATATCCTCCCCCGCCGCCACCTGGGCGGCCCGGGCCATGTCCCGGGGCAGGTCCAGGTTTTTGGAGAAGTCGTTGGTGGTGCCCGCGGGGATGTAGCCCAGCACCGGGGGCTCTTCCATCTCCATCAGCGCCGCCACCACCTCGTGGAGGGTGCCGTCCCCGCCACAGCAGACGATGCGGGCGTAGTCGCGGCCGACGGCCCGGACCAGCTGGGTGGCGTCCCCGGCGGCCCGGGTGGGATAGGCGGTGGGCAGATACCCGCTCTCCACAAAGGCGCTCAAAATTTCCGCCAGCCGGGTCTTGACCTTGCCCTGGCCGGCGCGGGGATTGTAGACGAACAGAAGGTCGTTCATAGGCGGCGCGCCCCCTCTCTTTGGGGTGATTGTAGCACGTTTTCCCCGGCTTTTCAATGGCCGGGCCGTCTTTTCCCGGGAAAGGTGTGGACAAGGGCGGGGGAGACAGATATAATAGTGGTATCAGATATTTTTCAAAAGGGAGGTCCTGGCAGATGAAAACCATTCTGGTGGCCGGCGGGGCCGGCTATATCGGCAGCCACATGACGGCGCTGCTGGTGGAAAAGGGCTTTCAGGTGGTGGTGGCGGACAACCTGTCCACCGGCCACCGGCAGGCGGTGAAGGGGGGCGCGGCGCTCCGGGTGGGGGACGTGCGGGACGCGGCCTTCCTGGACCGGGTCTTCTCCGAGTTCGCCATCGATGCCGTGGTCAACTTCGCCGCCTTCTCCCTGGTGGGGGAGAGCGTCACCGACCCCCTGAAGTACTACGGCAACAACGTGGGCGGGGCGGTGAGTATGCTCACGGCCATGAAGGACCACGGGGTGGACAAGATCGTCTTCTCCTCCACCGCCGCCACCTATGGCGAGCCGGAAAAACAGCCCATCGAGGAGACCGACCGCACCGACCCCACCAACCCCTACGGCGGCTCCAAGCTGGCCATCGAAGGGCTCCTGAAGTGGTGCGACCGGGCCTACGGCATCCGCTACGCCGCCCTGCGCTACTTCAACGCCGCCGGGGCCAACGGGGAGGCGGACATCGGCGAGGACCACCACCCGGAGACCCACCTGATCCCCATCGTCCTCCAGTGCGCCCTGGGCAAGCGGGAGCGCGTGGGCATCTACGGCGACGACTACCCCACCCCCGACGGCACCTGCGTGCGGGACTACATCCACGTCCGGGACCTGGCCGCCGCCCACCTGCTGGCCCTGGAGTACCTGGACCGGGGCGGCCAGAGCGGGGCCTTTAACCTGGGCAGTGGGGACGGCTTCTCTGTGAAAGAGATCATCGACACCGCCCGCCAGGTCACCGGCAAGCCCATCCCCGCCGTGACCGAGCCCCGGCGGGCGGGGGACCCGTCGGTGCTCATCGCCTCCAACGCCAAGGCCCGGGAGGTGCTGGGCTGGGCCCCGGAGCGGGGTCTGGAGACCATCATCGCCGATGCCTGGGCCTGGCACAGCGGCCACCCGGACGGCTATGGGGAGGGTTGAGAAATGGTAGAGCGGGTAGAACTGAAAAGCGGCTTCTGCTGGCGCGTCCGGGAGGGCCGGACCTATGTGGACATCGTCCCCTACGGCGCGTCCCTCCGCTCCATCGTGGTGCCCGACCGGGACGGCGTCCTCCGGGACGTGTGCCTGGGCTACGACGGCGCGCTGGACTACGCCACCCAGGGCGGCTGCCTGGGGGCCGTCGTGGGCCGGTACGCCAACCGCATCTCCGGCGCGGCCTTCACCCTGAACGGCCGGACCTACCGCCTCTTCAACAACGAAGGGCCCAACACCTGCCACGGCGGGGGCTTTGGCTTCCACAAGCGCTGGTGGCACGCCCAGCCCGCGGGGGAGAACGCCCTGGTCTGCCGCCTGGACTCCCCTGACGGGGACGAGGGCTTTCCCGGCCGCCTGGTGCTGGAGGTCACCTACACCTGGCAGGGCGGGGCCCTGACCATCGACTACCGGGCCCACAGCGACGCGGACACCGTCCTCAACCTGACCAACCACGTCTACTTCAACCTGGCCGGCCAGGACGGCGGGGAGGTGGGGGACCACGTCCTCACCCTCCGGGCCGGGCAGATCACCCCCATCGGCATGGATAAGATGGTCACCGGCGCCCGCGCGGACGTGGCCGGCACCCCCTTCGACTTCCGCCAGGGCGCGACCCTGGGGGAGCGGTGGGACGCGCCCCAGCTGGCCCCCGCCAAGGGCTTTGACCACAACTACTGCCTGGACGGCGGCGACGGGCCCGACGCCGTCCTCACCTGCCCCCGGACGGGGATCTCCCTGGAGACCTTTACCGACCAGCCCGGGTGCCAGGTGTACAGCGCCGGGGGCCTGTCCCCCCGCCCGGGGAAGGAGGGCGCGCAATACGGCCCCTTCCACGGCCTGTGTTTGGAGACGCAGAACTTCCCCAACGCCGTCAACACCCCCGCCTTCCCCTCCCCGGTCCTGCGGGCGGGAGAGGAGTGGAAAAGCCGCACAGTCTACCGCTTCACGACGGAATGATTGTCAAAGGAGGGGCCAATGGCCCCTCCTTTGATATTTTGCGGCCCGCCGCAGCGCGCGAAGACAAAAGCCCCCCGGAGGACAAGGGCCTCCGGGGGGCTTTTTCACTCGTTGGGCGGGTCAGTTCAGGCTGCCTTTGGCGTGGGCCAGGAGTTTTTCAAAGGTCTCGTCGGACAGGTCGTGCTCCACCTTGCAGGCGTCCCGCTCCGCCACCGCCGGGTCCACCCCCAGGCGGACGAAGAAGTCCTTGAGGGTGCGGTGCCGCTCCCAGGTACGCATGGCCACCTCCCGGCCCGCGTCGGTCAGGGCGATGACGCCCCCCTCGTCCACCCGGATGTGGCCGCTCTCCCGGAGCTTTTTCATGGCCACGCTGACGCTGGGCTTGGAGTAGCCCAACTCCGCCGCCACGTCGATGCTCCGCACGTGCTTGCCCTGCTCCTGGAGTTTTAAGATAGATTCCAAATAATCCTCTCCCGACTGGTAAATGGGCACCTCCAGCCCCCCTTTCCCCAGGTTCTCTTTACAGAGTAGCACAAGCCGCCCCAAAGGGCAAGGAAAAATTTTTTGGAAAAGGGGTTGACAAACCGGGGGAGTTTGTTTATACTAACTTCGCTTGGGTTAGCTACTGCTAACCCTTTTCACCGCCGTCTGGTTAGTCATATCTAACGAAGGGAGGGAGCGCCATGCCCTTATCCATGTTGTCCCCCGGGGAGTCTGGGACCATCCGCAAGATCTCCGGCCGGGACGAGGTGCGCGCCCACCTGGCGGAGCTGGGCTTCGTGGTGGACGCGGTGGTCACCGTGGTCAGCGCCCTGGGGGGGAACCTGATCCTCCAGGTGAAGGACAGCCGGGTGGCCCTGGACCAGCAGATGGCAAACCGTATTCTGATATCTGTATAAAGGAGGAGAGAGGATGAAAACGCTGAAAGACGTGAAGGTGGGGCAGACCGCCACCGTGGTCAGGCTCCACGGGGAGGGCGCGGTGAAGCGGCGGATCATGGACATGGGCATCACCCGGGGCACCGAGCTCTTTGTCCGCAAGGTGGCCCCCCTGGGCGACCCCATGGAACTGAACGTCCGGGGCTACGAGCTCTCCGTCCGCAAGGCGGACGCGGAGATGATCGAGGTGGAGTAAAAAAATTTGACCATAGGTTAGTTAGAACTAATCAAAGGAGGTTACAGCATTGGCAGACTTGAAGATCGCCCTGGCGGGCAACCCCAACTGCGGGAAGACCACGCTGTTCAACGCCCTGACCGGCTCCAACCAGTATGTGGGCAACTGGCCGGGGGTGACGGTGGAGAAGAAGGAGGGGACCCTGAAGGGTCACAAGGACGTGACCATCCAGGACCTGCCCGGCATCTACTCCCTGTCCCCCTACACCCTGGAGGAGGTGGTGGCCCGGGATTACTTAGTGAAGGAGCGCCCGGACGCCATTCTCAACATCGTAGACGGCACCAACATCGAGCGCAACCTCTACCTGACCACCCAGCTCATCGAGCTGGGCCTGCCGGTGGTGGTGGCGGTGAACATGATCGACCTGGTGCGGAAGAACGGGGACAAGATCGACCTGGACCGCCTGGGCGCCGCCCTGGGCTGCCCGGTGGTGGAGATCTCCGCACTGAAGGGGGAAGGGGGCATGGCCGCCGCGGAAAAGGCGGTGGAGCTGGCCCGGAGCCACCGGGCCGGGGAGTTGCCCCACGTGTTCACCGGCAGTGTGGAGCACGCCCTGGCCCACATCGAGGAGTCCATCCAGACCGCCGTCCCCCAGGGGTATCTGCGCTGGTACGCCATCAAGGTCTTTGAGCGGGACGAGAAGGTGCTGGCCGACCTGGCCCTGGACGGCGACCTGCTGGCCCACCTGGAGGACCACATCGCCGACTGCGAGGCGGAGCTGGACGATGACGCGGAGAGCATCATCACCAACCAGCGCTACGCCTACATCGCCTCCCTCATGTCCAAAGCGGTGAAGAAGGGGAAGGCCAAGGGGTCGTTGAGCCTCTCGGACAAGATCGACCGGGTGGTGACCAACCGGGTGCTGGCCCTGCCCATCTTCGTGGTGGTCATGTTCCTGGTGTACGCCCTGGCCATGGGCAGCTGGACGGTGTCCATCGGCACGCACCTCACCGACTGGGCCAACGACGGCCTGTTCGGCGACGGCTGGTTCGTCCCCTTCACCGCCGATGCGGACGCCTGGGAGGAGGACTCCGGCGCCTTTGAGGAGGCCCAGGCGGTCATCGAGGCCTACGAGGCCGGGGAGAGCGAGGTCTACTTCTACGACGACGAGACCGGCGACACCGAGACGGTGGCCGTCACCCCGGCGCTCTACCAGGCGTCCCTGACGGTGCCCGAGCCCGACCCCCACGACTACGGCGTGTGGGTCCCCGGCATCCCGGTGCTGGTGGAGCGGGGGCTGAACGCCATCCACTGTAATGAAGTGGTCGCCTCCCTGGTGCTGGACGGCGTCATCGGCGGCGTGGGCGCGGTGCTGGGCTTTGTGCCCCAGATGCTGGTGCTGTTCCTCCTGCTGGCGATTTTGGAGGACGTGGGCTATATGTCCCGCATCGCCTTTATCATGGACCGCATCTTCCGGCGCTTCGGCCTGTCCGGCAAATCCTTCATCCCCATGCTGGTAGCCACCGGCTGCGGCGTGCCCGGGCTGATGGCCTCCCGGACCATCGAGCAGGACCGGGACCGTAAGATGACCCTGATGACCACCACCTTCATGCCCTGCGGGGCCAAGGCCCCCATCATCGCCCTGTTCGCCGGGGCGCTGTTCGGCCACTCCCCCTGGGTGGCGGCCTCCGCCTACTTCATCGGCATCGCCGCCATCATCCTCTCCGGCATCATGCTGAAAAAGTTCAAAGCCTTCGCCGGGGAGCCCGCCCCCTTCGTTATGGAATTGCCCGCCTACCACCTGCCCAGCGCCGGGAACGTCCTGCGGGCCACCTGGGAGCGGGGCTGGTCCTTCATCAAGCGGGCCGGCACCGTCATCCTGGTCTCCGCCATCCTGCTGTGGTTCCTCCAGAGCTTTGGCTTCACCCAGGGCGGCTTTGGCATGGTGGAGGACAGCGACGCGTCTCTGCTGGCCGCCATCGGCGGGGCGGTCTGCTGGATCTTCGCCCCCCTGGGCTTTGGCAACTGGCAGGCCACCGTGGCTACCATCACCGGCCTCATCGCCAAGGAGGAGGTGGTGGGCACCATGGGCGTGCTCTACCCGGGCAACCTGAGCGCCCAGATGGCCCTGGCCTTCACCGGCCTGACCGCCTACTCCTTTATGATCTTCAACCTCCTGTGCGCCCCCTGCTTCGCCGCCATCGGCGCCATCAAGCGGGAGATGAACAACGTGAAGTGGACCCTGGGGGCGGTGGGGTATATGTGCGCCTTCGCCTACGTGATCTCCCTGATCGTCTACCAGTTGGGCGGACTGTTCACCGGGGCGGTGCCCTTCAACTTCTTCACCGTGGTAGCCGTCGCGGCGGTGGCGGGGCTTGTCTACCTCCTGGTCCGCAAGGGAGCCAAGGTAGATCACACCACCGCCGGCCTCTCCAGCGTGGCCGCCGCCGGAAAGTGAGGCGGGGGACATGGGCACCGCTGTCGTATTGCTGATCCTGGCCGCCCTGGCCGCCGTTGCGGTCCGCTCGGTCTGGAAAAACCACAAGTCCGGCAAGTCCTGCTCCTGCGGCGGGGACTGCCCCCACTGCAAGGGCTGTCACTAAGTCCGTCTCTGACCGTCACACACACAAGGCAAGGCCCGCCTCTCTTTATGAGAGGCGGGCCTTGCCGCTTTTGTTTTTATCTGCCCACTTCCGTGACCGTCACCAGCGTGTAGGGCTGGCGGCTCCAGGTACGGATGTTGCGCTGGACGGCCTGGGCGGTGGTGTAGGTGTCGTTCAGGGTCACCCGGGCGGCGCCCTGGGCGGCGTTGATATCGCTGACCAGGTTGGCCGCCTGGGCGGTGACGTTCCGCCCCCGGGGGGCCACGCCCCCGGACCAGACCCGCCAGTTGCCCTCCTTCGCCCCGCCCTGGAGGAAGGCCACCTGATTCGTCTCCGCCCGCAGGATGTGGCTCAGCCGCTCATTCCCCACCCGGAAGTCCCCCTCCGGGTCCTCCGGGCCCAACAGCAGGCCGATCTGGTGCCCCGCGGCGGCGGCGGAGCGAACGTCCGCGTCCCGGGTGAGCAGGTCATCGGGGGAGAAGAGGAACAGGGCGGAGTACCCCGCGGAGGAAAAGGCGTTCAGCAGGGTCTGGAACCCGCCCCCGTCGGTGCAGGCCACGGCGAAGGAGAGGTCCAAGGGCTGGACCTGTTCATCCGGCGGCGGGGTGGGGGTGGGGCCGGCCGTGGGCTCCGGGGAGGAGGGGGGCGCCTCCGCCGCCGCCTGGCTCTCCGCGTACTGCCGCAGGGGGCCGGCGGCCATGGTGGCGGCGGAGACGCCGAACTTGGCGTCGCTCAAGGTCGCCTGGGAGGAGCGGATCCGGGCCAGGGAGACGATGCCGTCGGCCAGGGGGAGGCGGGAATAGGAGTAGGTCAGGCCGAAGAACTCCGCCACAAAGCGCACAGGGATGAAGACCACGCCGTCCCGGCTGATGACCCGGGCGGCGTAGCTGTTGCCCTCCTTGTCCTCCGCCCCCGCCCGGTTGAGGTAAAAGATCAGGGTCTTCTCCCGGTTGAAGATGGTGAAGGTGCCGTTGGTGCGGTTGGTGGCGTAGGTGAGCCCCAGGCCCTTATCCTCCAGAAGGGTGCAGGGGGCGTAGAGGTTGCCGTCCCGGAGCACGGGCATGGACTCGGCGCTGATGAAGCTCAGCATCAGCGTGTCGTTCACCCCCAGCAGATACACGTCCTCATAGGCCGCCAGCGCCGTCGGCCCGGACAGGAGCAGGGTCACCAGCAGGGCCGCCAGACACGCCAGCGCCACCCATCGCTTTTTCACTCCGGCCACCCCATTTCGTAATTTTCAGAGAAAAAATAACGCTGTGTTATCGTGAGATCAGAACTCCGCGTTGCCCACCGTGCGGGGGTGGAGGGCCACGTCCCGGATGTTGGACACCCCCGTCAGGTACATGATCAGCCGCTCAAAGCCCAGGCCGAAGCCGGCGTGGGTGCAGGTGCCGTAGCGGCGCAGGTCCAGATACCACCAGTAGTCCTCCGGCTTCATCCCCAGCTCCCGGATGCGCCCTTCCAGCACCTCCAGCCGCTCCTCCCTCTGGGACCCGCCGATGATCTCCCCGATGCCGGGGACCAGGCAGTCCGCGGCGGCCACGGTCTTGCCGTCGGGGTTGAGGCGCATATAGAACGCCTTGATCTCCTTGGGGTAGTCGGTGACGAAGATGGGCTTTTGGAAGTGCCGCTCGGTGAGGTAGCGCTCGTGCTCGGTCTGGAGGTCGCACCCCCAGGAGACGGGGTAGTCGAACTTTTCCCCGGACTTTCGCAGGATGTCCACCGCCTCGGTGTAGCTCACCCGGCCAAAGTCGCTGCTGACCACGTGCTGGAGCCGGTCCAGCAGGCCCTTGTCCACAAAGGCGTTGAAGAACTTCAGCTCCTCCGGGCACTGGTCCATCACGTAGCGGATGACGTACTTGATCATGTCCTCCGCCACGTCCATGTAGCCGGTCAGGTCGCAGAAGGCCATCTCCGGCTCGATCATCCAGAACTCGGCGGCGTGGCGCTGGGTGTTGGACTTCTCCGCCCGGAAGGTGGGGCCGAAGGTATACACGTCCCCAAAGGCCATGGCGAAGTTCTCCGCGTTCAGCTGGCCGGAGACGGTGAGGCTGGCGGGCTTGCCGAAGAAGTCCTGGGTGTAGTCCACCCCGCCGTCCTCCGTCCGGGGCACGTCGTTCAGGTCCAGGGTGGTCACCTGGAACATCTCCCCGGCCCCCTCGCAGTCGGAGGCGGTGATGATGGGGGTGTGGACGTAGACAAAGCCCCGCTCCTGGAAGAAGCGGTGGATGGCGAAGGCGGCCACACTGCGGACCCGGTAGGTGGCGGAGAACAGGTTGGTCCGGGGCCGCAGGTGCTGGATGGTCCGCAGATACTCCACGCTGTGGCGCTTTTTCTGGAGGGGGTAGTCCGGGGTGGAGGGGCCCTCCACCCGGATGGACGTGGCCCGCAGCTCCAAGGGCTGCTTGGCCTGGGGGGTCAGCACCACCCGGCCTGTGATGACAAAGGCGGCGCCCACGTTCTGCCGGGCCACCTCCTTAAAATTGTCGATCTCCCCGTCGGCAAAGACCACCTGGAGGTTCTGGAAGGCCGAGCCGTCGTTCAGCTCCAGAAAGCCGAAGGTCTTCATGTCCCGGATGGTCCGGGCCCAGCCGCAGACGGTGAGCTCCTTCCCCTCCAGGGCGTCCATTTGGGCAAACAGCTGGCGGATGGTCGTTCTTTTCATGGCAGATCCCTCTCATTTCTCCGGGGTAGATTTTGACCGAATCCATTATAGTGTATCTTTTCCCGTTTTACAAGCGCAACTTCCCCCGCCCCGGCATAAATTCCCACCCCGGCACGTATCATGTCTCAGACAACGGGTAGGGAGTGTTGCCATTGAAGGGAAACATGGAGGAGCGGGCCGCCGCCCTGGCCCGGTACATCATCGACAGCGGCGCCACCGTCCGCGCCGCCGCCCAGAAGTTCGGGCTGTCCAAATCCACCGTCCACAAAGACCTGGTGGACCGCCTGCCCCTGTTCCACCCCGGGCTCTACCGCCAGGTCAAGGAGGTGCTGGAGCGCAACAAGGCCCAGCGCCACATCCGGGGCGGCGCCGCCACCAGGGAAAAGTACAAAGGGAAATAGCGCGAAAGGGCCCCGGCGGGACAGCTCCCCGCCGGGGCCCTGTTTTTTCGCCCCCGGGCCGGACAGGCCCTATGAAAAAATTTTTTACCCCCGGACAAACCGCCCATCCCTTGTGGTCCCCTGGGCGAAAAAACCAAAAAGACCCAAGATGTGGTCATAAAAACCGGGAAATTTTCGGGACAAATTGCCGGTTCGGGGTTGACGGGCGGGGGAAAAAGGTTTATGATACACATTGTAACTAATTTGTAATTATTTCCCTCGCCCTTGAGGGAACGCCGTATGTCACCTGTGAGATTCTGGAGGTGAAACACAGTGGACGAGATCCTTTTCCCCGCTCCCGGCGGAGCGGCGGAGCGCCGGGCCCCCGCCCGGCCCGACTTTGCCCAGCGCCGGGAGGAATTATCCCGCCGGTATGACGAGTTGATGTTCCGCTGGGACCATTTCAGGCAGACCCACAAAGTGCGTCCCAAGTGGTTTTTGGCCGCCGCCCTGACCCTGGGCGTGGTGAGCACCGCCACCCTCTACACCCCCGGCTACGCCGTGGTGGTGGACGGCCAGGAGCTGGGCGTGGTGGCCGACAAGGCCCAGTTCGAGACGATCCAGGGCCGGGTGGAGGACCGGGTCAGCCGGGTCCTGGGCCGGGACTACACCCTGGAGAACACCGTCAGCTACCGCTGGCGGGTGGTCAATAAGCGGGACCTGTCCTCCCTGTCCGGGGTGGAGAACTACCTGTTCAACCACGTCTCCGAGGTCACCCGGGGCTACGTCCTCTCCCTGGACGGCCAGACCCTGGCCACCTGCGCCAGCAGCCGGGAGCTCACCGACCTGCTGGAGTCCCTCAAGGCCCCCTACGTCAACGAGAACACCATCCAGGCGGACTTCACCGCCGACCTGACCCTCCGCTCCGAGTATGTGGACGTGCGCCAGATCACCGATGACCTCAGCTCCCTGCGGGCCCTGCTCACCTCCAACACCGTGGAGGCCGCCACCTATACCGTCCAGGCCGGGGACACCACCAGCGCCATCGCCCTGCGCCAGGGCATGAGCCTCGCCGATCTGCTGGCGATGAACCCCGACGTGGAGGCCGACAAGCTGTGGATCGGCCAGGAGCTCACCGTCCGCCAGAGCGTCCCCTACCTGGGGGTCCGCACGGTGGACCAGGTCACCTATGAGGAAGCGGTGGAGCCCCCGGTGGAGTACGTGGACGACGACACCATGTACCAGGGGGACACCAAGGTCCTGGACCCCGGCGCGGAGGGCCTGGACCGGGTCACCGCCCAGATCACCTATATCAGCGGCACGGAGGACCACCGGGACATTCTGGAGACCCAGGTCCTCACCCCCACCGCCACCAAGGTGGTGGCCCAGGGCACCAAGGAGCGGCCCAAGACCATGCCCAAGGGCTACTTTATCTGGCCCGTCAGCGGCCGGGTCACCTCCAGCTACGGCGGCCGCTCCATCTTCGGCACCTATAACTTCCACGGCGGCATCGACATCGCCGTGCCCTACGGCACCTCGGTGAAGGCCGCCGACGGCGGCACCGTCACCACCGCCGGCTACAAGGGCAGCTACGGCTACTGCGTCATCATCGACCACGGCAACGGCAAGTCCACCCTCTACGCCCACAACTCCAAACTGCTGGTGAGCGTGGGGGACAAGGTCTACCAGGGCCAGACCATCGCCAAGGTGGGCACCACCGGCCGCACCACCGGCCCCCACTGCCACTTTGAGGTTCGTATCAACGGCAACCAGCAAAACCCCAGGAACTACCTGCCCTGACCTAGCTTTCCAGCCGCCGCCTCCCATCCGGGGGGCGGCGGTTTTTTCGGGCTTTTTCGCATATTTATTCACCGTGGATACGCTTCGCCAAACGCCCCGGCCTGATTTTGTGGAAAACGCCCTTGCATTTTTGGGGGTATGTGGTGTATAATCCTTACACAACCGCTCCCCAGGGAGCAAAAAGGAGATTGAATGAAAATGAACATGAAGAAGTATCTGGCTCTGGTCCTGGCGCTGGCTCTGGTCTTCGCCCTGGCCGCCTGCGGCGGCAAGAAGGCCGCCGACGTCACCCCCACCGAGGCCCCCACCGAGGCCGCCGAGCCCACCGACGCCCCTGACGGCGCCGAGCCCGCCGGCGACCTGGTCACCGTGGAGGCCGGCAAGCTCCATATGTCCACCAACGCCGCCTTCCCTCCCTATGAGATGGTAGACGACACCGGCGCCTACATCGGCATCGACGTGGAGGTAGCCACCGCCATCGCCCAGAAGCTGGGCCTGGAGCTGGTGGTGGACGACATGGACTTTGACGCCGCTCTCATGGCCGTTCAGCAGGGCCAGAGCGACATCGCCATGGCCGGCATCACCGTGAAGCCCGAGCGCGCCGAGGTCATGGACTTCTCCAACACCTACGCCAAGGGCGTGCAGGTGG
The DNA here is from genome assembly GCA_947627325.1 of uncultured Oscillospiraceae bacterium. GTDB lineage: Bacteria > Bacillota > Clostridia > Oscillospirales > Oscillospiraceae > MGBC124762. Next base: position 190,522 of record CANQVO010000004.1, read on the forward strand.
TCATCGTCAAGGAGGGCTCCGCCATCGCCACCGTGGACGACCTTGCCAACGCCGAGCTCATCGGCACCCAGCGGGGCACCACCGGCTATGAGTACTGCCTGGGCGATTACGGCGAGGAGCACGTGGTCGCTTACGACAACGGCGCCACCGCTGTCCAGGCCCTGATGAACGGCCAGGTGGACTGCGTGGTCATTGACAACGAGCCCGCCAAGGCCTTTGTGGCCGCCAACGCGGGCCTGACCATCCTGGACACCACCTACGCCGACGAGGACTACGCCATCGCCGTCCAGAAGGGCAACACCCAGCTGCTGGACGCGGTGAACCAGGCCATCGCCGAGCTCCAGGAGGACGGCACCTTCCAGGCCATCGTGGACAAGTACATCAAGGCCGAGTGATCCTATCCGGCTCAAAGAAAGGGCGGGTCCCCGGACCCGCCCTTTTTTCCAAGCAAAACGCCAAGAGAAAGGAGCGGATATGATGGAAGCGATCTACCTGGAGTTGACGGCCATGGCCCCCAAGGACCTGGTCTGGTATCAGACCTTCTTTGTGAAGTTCTACCGGGCCTTCCTGGTGGCCGACCGCTGGAAGCTCTATCTCCGGGGGCTGGAGCAGACCCTGATCCTCACGGTGCTGGCCCTGGTGCTGGGCATCGTTTTGGGACTGCTCGTGGGCGTGATCCGCACCGCCCACGACCAGCAGCGCCCCGGCCGGCGCAATCCCATCCTGGGGTTGCTCAACGCCCTGTGCAAGATATATACCACTGTGATCCGGGGCACCCCCATGGTGGTGCAGTTCCTGATCATGGGCATGGTGATCTTTGCCTCCAGCCGCAACAAGACCATGGTGGGCGCCCTGGCCCTGGGCATCAACTCGGGGGCCTATGTGGCGGAGATCATCCGGGGCGGATTGATGGGCGTGGATGTGGGCCAGTCCGAGGCGGGCCGGTCCCTGGGTCTGAACTACATGGACGTGATGCGCTTTATCGTCATCCCCCAGGCGTTCAAGAATATCCTGCCCGCCCTGGGCAACGAGTTCATCATCCTCTTCAAGGACACCTCTTTGATCTCGGTGATCGGGGGCAAGGAGCTTTTGTACTTCGCCCAGGCCATCATCACCCTCACCTATGACCCCATGATGCCCTACCTGGGCTCGGCGTTCCTCTACCTGGTCATCTGCATCTTCCTCACCTGGCTCCAGGGGAAGCTGGAAAGGAGGCTTCGTCAAAGTGATCGACGTTAAAGGCCTGTGCAAATCCTTTGGCGACCATCTGGTGCTGGACCACATCGACCAGCACATCGCCCCGGGGGAGAAAGTGGTGGTCATCGGCCCCTCCGGCTCGGGCAAGTCCACCTTCCTGCGCTGTCTCAACCTGCTGGAGACCCCCACGGCGGGGACCATCACCTTTGAGGGCCAGGTGATCACCGACCCCAAGGTGAACATCAACCTGGTGCGGCGGCAGATGGGCATGGTGTTCCAGCACTTCAACCTCTTTCCCAACATGACCATCCGCAAGAACATCACCCTGGCCCCCGTCCGCGCCAAACTCATGAGCAAGGAGGAGGCGGAGGAGGAGGCCGGGCGCCTCCTGGAGCGGGTGGGTCTGCCCGACAAGGCCGACGCCTACCCCGCCCAGCTCTCCGGCGGACAGAAACAGCGCGTGGCCATCGTCCGGGCCATGGCGATGAAACCCAAACTCATGCTCTTTGACGAGCCCACCTCCGCCCTGGACCCCGAGATGGTGGGGGAGGTGCTGGACGTGATGAAGGAGCTGGCCCGGGAGGGGATGACCATGGTGGTGGTCACCCACGAGATGGGCTTCGCCCGGGAGGTGGGCAGCCGCATCCTCTTTATGGACGGGGGGCACATTCTGGAGGAGAACGAGCCCCACGCCTTCTTCGCCAACCCCCGGGAGGAGCGCACCAAGCTCTTCCTCTCCAAAGTCCTCTAAAAGCAAGACCCGCCGCCGGATGGCGGCGGGTCTTTTTGTTTGCCTGAAAGTCTCGCAGAGTTTCGCAACCTCCGGCACCGCCGGGGCGGGCGTAAAATGCCAAAGAAGGGGCGGGGCCCCTTCTCCGGCTAGGTCCGCGGCGCCCCGTTCCGCATGGCCGGGCTGTTGGCCAGGCCCTGGTCGGTCAGGGTGATCCACCCTGGCCCCGCCTCCGTCTCCGGTGGCGGGACGACGGCGGGGGAGGCCACCCCGGGCAGGCGCTGTTCCTCCCGGGCCAGCCGCTGGGCGGCCCGGAGGGCCTGCTGTTGGGCCTGGACCAGCTGCTGGGCGGCGGAGGACTGGCCGCCGGGGGCCGCGCCGGCGCCCAGGGGTGCCGGCTCCATGGACTCCACCGGCCACAGGTTGCCCTGGGCGTCCACCTGCAGGATCCCCATGGGGTTGTTGGGCAGCACCCCCGGGGCGGGCCGGGTGGCGAAAAAGGCCACGAACTTGGCGGAGAACACGTCGCACATGACGAAGTTGCGGTTGGTCTCGTCGTAGAGCACCACGAAGCTCCGGCCCACGGCGTAGATGATCCCGCTGCGGCGCACCAGCGTCTGGACCCCCACCAGGAAGTCGATCTGGACGTAGTGGCCCAAATTGTCGGCCAGCAGCTGCTGGACCGAGCCCTCCAGACCGGGGGAGTCCATAATGCCGCTGTCCCCCGCGGGCGGGGTGTTGATCTGGTTCCCGGTCAGGAGCGTGTCCTCCTGGATCCGTTGCAGACCCTCTTGAAAAATTGCCATGGATATGCTCCTTTCCTTCCGGCAGGGCGCGCGCCGGGAGCGGGCGCGCCCTATGTATCCTCGTAGGCGCTGGTGGGGTTATAAAAGCAGTGGTCCCCCACCCGCAGGGCGAAGGCGCCCACCTGGGAGGGAAAGTTGGCCCGGCAGATGGGGGAGTAGGGGTTAAAGAACCACAGCGCCTGGCCCAGGCCGCTCAGCCGTCCCCCGGCGATGGCCCACTGGGCGATGGCGTAGTGCTGGGCCTCGGGGCGCATATTGTAGAGATTCTGTGGGTTGTACTGGCCGTCCACCACCTCCATGGCGCAGGTGAACTGCCCGGGCTGAAAGATCACCTCCGGCAGGGTCTCCAGCCGCCCGTACTCCCCCACGGTGGTCCGCACCCGGTTCATCACCACGCTGGCTACCGCCTCCATGCCGGTCTGGCCCTCGCCCCCCGCCTCGCACTGGATGATCCGGGCCAGCAGCTCCGCGTCTGAATAGGCCATAGCGCGCCTCCTTTCAAGGTGGGCTGGCCCATTCTATGCGCCCCGCCGGGGGAGGTTTCGCCGACCGGCGGAGGGCTTGCCGTCTGCTGGAGGCAAGGTCCGTCCTCCCGAACGGGGGGGTTGTTGATTGCCCACACTGGGCAAAGGTCGCGCCTCCCGGCGCGGGGGCCAGGACCATTTCTCTTTTCTCTGCGGAGAAAAGAGAAACGGTCCTGGACTCCAAAGAGAAAAGAGTTTGGCTTATGATTGTTGCCCCTCCCTCTCACCCTCGGCGGCCCGGATTTACAGGATTGCTTGTGGAAGATGCCGCCACTGGGCGGCGCGACGCCGTGCCGGGAATAAAGTAGTCCTCCTATTGCTACCGCCGCGGCCACCTCTGCCAACCAGGACTAGAGGGCCGTTTCCCTTTTTCTTCACCTTTCGTCACTCACCCAACCTCTCCCACTTTTCACCTTTCGAGTTACAAAAAAACAAACTCTCCCAACCTACAAGACCAAGGCTTGGCTGAAACGACAAGGGGAGAGGTTAAAAGCCGCCTCCCAGTCCTTTGCCATAGAGGCGGCCGCGGCGGCTGTAATAGAAACGATACGTGTATCTGCGAACCAGGTCATGCCGCCCAGTGGCGGCAACTTCCACTACCAATCCTGTCTTTCCGGGCCGCCGAGCAATAGAAACGGGGGCCAACGATCATAAGCCCCATCTTTTCTCTTTGGAGTCCAGGACCGTTTCTCTTTTCTTCGCAAAGAAAAGAGAAATGGTCCTGGCCCCCGCGCCGGGAGGCGCACGTCCCCTGCCCGGTTCGGGCAACAACTAACTCCCCGTCGGGAGGACGAACTTTTGGCCCCCGCGCCGGGAGGCGCACGTCCCCTGCCCAGTGTGGGAAATCACTCACCCCTCGTTCGGGAGGACAAACCTTGCCCGTTGCGGGCACGACCCCCGCCCGCCGGGCCGGCGCCCCTTTTTTGTCGCCCCGGGGGTTGCGCCCGGGCGGAAAAGAGTGGTATAATCAAGTATTCTATTCAGGACAAGGATGGATCTGACTTGGCTAAGAAGAAGGTTACGGACGAGGCGCCCAAGCGGCGGGACAACCCCAACGTGATGGGTCTGCGCCGGGAGGTGCTGGAACAGCCCATCACCCAGACGCTGGAGCTCAACTATATGCCCTACGCCATGAGCGTCATCGTCTCCCGGGCCATCCCGGAGATCGACGGCTTTAAGCCCAGCCACCGCAAGCTGCTCTACACCATGTACAAGATGGGCCTGCTCACCGGCGCCCGGACCAAATCGGCCAACATCGTGGGCCAGACCATGAAGCTCAACCCCCACGGGGACGCGGCCATCTACGACACCATGGTTCGCCTCTCCCGGGGCTACGGCGCGTTGCTCCACCCCCTGGTGGACTCCAAGGGCAACTTCGGCAAGGTCTACTCCCGGGACATGGCCTGGGCCGCCAGTCGGTACACCGAGGCCAAGCTGGACGGCATCGCCGCCGAGTTCTTCCGGGACATCGATCAGGACGCGGTGGACTTCCAGGACAACTACGACGGCACCCTGAAAGAGCCCGCCCTGCTGCCCACCACCTTCCCCAACATCCTGGTCTCCGCCAACCAGGGCATCGCCGTGGGCATGGCCTCCAACCTGTGCGGGTTCAACCTGGGGGAGGTGTGCGACGCGGCCATCGCCTGCCTGAAAGACCCCAAGGCGGACCTGCTGTCCATCCTCAAGGCCCCCGACTTCTCCACCGGCGGCCAACTGCTCTACGACGGGGCGGAGATGGCCGCCATCTACCAGACCGGCCGGGGTTCCTTCAAGGTCCGGGCCAAGTGGCGCTATGTGAAGGAGGGCAACCTGATCGAGATCTACGAGATCCCCTACACCACCACCACCGAGGCCATCATCGACAAGGTGGCCGAGCTCATCAAGCAGGGCAAGGTGAAGGAGATCTCCGACATGCGGGACGAGACCGACCTGAACGGCCTGAAACTGACCATCGACCTGAAGCGGGGCACCGACCCGGACAAGCTGATGCAAAAGCTGTTCCGCTCCACCACCCTCCAGGACTCCTTCCCCTGCAACTTCAACATCCTCATCGCCGGAATGCCCCGGGTGATGGGGGTGGGGGAGATCCTGGAGGAGTGGATCGCCTGGCGGATGGAGAGCGTCCGGCGGCGGATCTATTTTACCCTCAAAAAGCGGGAGGAGAAGCTACACCTCCTAAAGGGCCTGAAGAAGATCCTGCTGGACATCGACCGGGCCATCCAGATCATCCGGGAGACGGAGGAGGACGCGGAGGTCATCCCCAACCTGATGATCGGCTTCGGCATCGACGACGTGCAGGCGGAGTTCGTGGCGGAGATCAAGCTGCGGAACATCAACAAAGAGTATATTTTGAAACGGGTGGAGGAAACCTCTCAGTTGGAGGCGGAGATCGCCGACCTCAAAGACCTGGTGAACTCCCCCAGCCGGATCAAGGGGGTCATCTCCGACGAGCTCAAGGCGGTGAAGAAGAAATACGCCGTCCCCCGCCGCACCGAGATCCTCTACGAGTTCGAGGCCGCCCAGGAGACGGAGGCCGCCCAGGAGACCCCCGACTACCCCGTTCACGTCTTTGTCTCCCGGGAGGGGTACTTCAAGAAGATCACCCCCCAGTCTCTGCGGATGTCCGGGGAGCAGAAGTACAAGGAGGGGGACGGGCCCAAGGACGACTGGGAGACCACCAACCGGGAAGAGCTCCTGGTCTTCACCGACCGGCAGCAGTGCTACAAGGCCCGCCTGGCCGACTTTGACGACAGCAAGGCCAGCGTCCTGGGGGACTACCTGCCCACCAAGCTGGGGATGGACCAGGGGGAGAGCGTGGTCTTCGCCTGCCTGGCCCAGGACTACCGCCCCCACATCCTGTTCTTCTACCAAAACGGCAAGGTGGGCCGGGTAGAGATGAGCGCCTACGTCACCCAGACCAAGCGGAAAAAGCTCACGGGGGCCTACTCCGACAAGTCCCCCCTGGTCACCGCCCTGGTGCTCCGGGAGGACACGGAGGTGGCGGTCCACTCCACCGACGGGCGCTGTTTGATTTTCCACACCGCCTCCCTGGCCCCCAAGACCACCCGGAACACCCAGGGGGTCAACGTGCTCACCTTGAAGGGCAAGCACACCCTGGCCGGGGCGGAGCCCTTGAGCCGGAGCGGGATCGCCAACCCCGCCCGCTTCCGGGGCCGGACCTTGCCCGCCACCGGCTCGCTCCTGCGGCCGGAGGACCGGGCCATGGCGGAACAGTTGACGCTGTAACCACGATAGGGAGGCGATCTTTGTGCGCTCCACCAAGGCGAAGGTATGGGACGTTTGCAGGGCCTATTTTTTCATCACCCTGGGCTCGCTGGTGTACGCCCTGGCCTTCGCGGGGCTCTACCAGCCCAACCGCATCGGCTTTGGCGGGCTCACCGGCCTTGCCCAGATCGTCCACAGCGCCGTCCCCGCCCTGCCCGTGGGCGCCATGGTGGCGGCGGGCAACGTCCCCCTCTTCCTCTTGGGGTGGCGGCGGCTGGGGGGCAAGCTGTTGGTGGGGTCGCTGTACGCCATGGTGTGCACCTCCCTGTTCATCGACCTGCTGGGCGCGTTCTGCGCCTTTCCCACCCTGGAGCCCATGCTGGCCAGCATCTTCGGCGGGGTGACGCTGGGGGTGGGGCTGGGCCTTGTGTTCTCCCAGGGGGCCACCACCGGGGGCACCGACCTCATGGCCCGGCTGTTGAAGCTCAAGATCGGCTGGCTCCCCATGGGGCGGCTTTTACTGCTCATCGACCTGACGGTGATCGTGGCCGTGGCCCTGGCCTTCCGCTCCCTGGCCAGCGGGCTCTACGGCCTCATCGGCCTCTATATCTCCTCCCTGGTGGTGGATAAGATGCTCTACGGCCTGGACCGGGCCAAGGTGGCCTATATCATCTCCGCCAAGCCGGAGGAGGTCATCGCCGGCATCGTGGAACAGCTCCAGCGGGGGGTGACCCTGCTGGAGGGCAAGGGGGGCTGGTCCGGCCAGGAGAAGGAAGTGTTGCTGTGCGCCTTCAAGCAACGGCAGATCGTGGAGCTGAAGGCGCTGGTGAAGGGGATCGACCCGGACGCGTTCCTCATCGTCTGCGACGCCTACGAGGTGCTGGGGGATGGGTTCCGGGCGTACCAAAAAAACGAGATCTGATCGCGCCGGGGGCGGCCCCTGGGGACGGGAGGTGGGCGGATGAAACGGGGTTTCGGCCTGGGCAGGGGCCTGGCGCTGTGCCTGGGCCTGCTCTGCCTGACCTCCTGCGCCAGGATGCTGGAGCGGGAGTACACCGCGGCGGTGGACCACGCCGAGGACCAGACGCCTCTGAGCGGCGCGGCCTACCGGGTGGAGACCTACCCCGCCCTCCGGGCCGCCATGCTGTCCTACGTGGAGGAGGGGCTGGAGGAGGGCTCCCTGCGCTGTCCCACCACCTACCCGGGCAATCTCAGCGTGGATCTGGAAAAGGCCAAGCGGCAGCTGATGGAGGAGGACCCCCTGGGCTGTTACGCCCTGGCCGACGTGACCTACCGCACCACCCGGATCATCTCTTACTACGAGATCGAGCTGGATTTTACATATCAGGTGGACCCCAAGGAGGCCGCGGGCCTGCCCCGGGCGGCGTCCCGGGAGGCGCTGGTCCGTATCCTGGGCCAGCGGCTGGCGGACCGGGCGGAGCGGGTGTGCGTGTACCTGACCGCCTACCCCGAGGACGACCCGGCCTTCTTCGACCAGGCCCTGGCGGAGGCGTGGGAGGCCGACCCGGCCGTGGACGACAGCCCGGCCGAGGACGACGACCCGGCGGGGGAAGACGGCCCGCCCCAGCTGACCGTGGCGCTCTACCCACAGACCGGCGAGCGCCGGGTGGCGGTGCTGACCCTGGACTACGGCCAGGATAGCGCGCCGCCTTCGGGGGAGCCGGAGCCCGGCCCGGAGACGGAGCCCGGCCCGGAGACGGAGCCCGGTCAGGCGACGGAGCCCGGTCAGGCGACGGAGCCCGGTCCAGAGGAGATACCCCCCGCCCAGCCGGGGGAGAACTAGGCGCGTTCATCAAAACGGCGCGGGGGACCGCGCCGGATGAAAATAAAAGGGCATAATTTTGAAAGGAGTCGATTTCCATGTTTACCAAACTGACCCAGCAGCTGAAAGCGGACCCCAAGAAGATCGTGTTCACCGAGGGCCACGACGCCCGCATCCTGGAGGCCGCCGCCCGCCTTTTGAAGGAGGGGCTTTTGAAGGTCATCCTGGTGGGCAACGTGGAGGAGGTCAAGGCCAAGGCCAACCAGGGCGGCTTTGACATCGCCGGGGCGGAGATCGTGGACCCCGCCACCTATCCCGGTATGGACGAGATGGTCGCCAAGATGGTGGAGCTGCGGCGGGGCAAGATGTCCGAGGAGGAGTGCCGCGCGGCGCTGGCCAAGGGCAACTACTTCGGCACCATGCTGGTGAAGATGGGCGTGGCCGACTGCCTGCTGGGCGGCGCTACTTACTCCACCGCCGACACCGTCCGCCCCGCCCTCCAGCTCATCAAGACCAAGCCCGGGGCGCACCTGGTCTCCTCCTGCTTCATCATGAACCGGGACACCGGGGACGAGGCCCTGCGGCGCATCTGCATGGGTGACTGCGCCATCAACCTCTCCTATGAGGACAGCGTGGATAAGGACGGCAACGTTACCCTCACCGGCGCGCAGAAGCTGGCCGAGGTGGCCATCGAGTGCGCCAAGTGCGCCAAGATCTTCGGCATCGACCCCAAGGTGGCCATGCTCTCCTTCTCCACCAAGGGCTCCGGCAAGGGCGGCACCGTGGCCCTCTCCGCCGAGGCCACCAAGGTGGCCCAGGAGATGGACCCCACCCTGGCCATCGACGGGGAGATGCAGTTCGACGCCGCCGTCTCCCCCACCGTGGGCCAGCTCAAGTTCCCCGGCTCCACCGTGGCCGGCTACGCCAACACCTTCATCTTCCCCCTCATCGAGGCGGGCAACATCGGCTACAAGATCGCCCAGCGCCTGGGCGGGTACGACGCCTACGGCCCCATCCTCCTGGGCCTGAACGCCCCCATCAACGACCTCTCCCGGGGCTGTAACGCCGAGGAGGTCTACTCCATGGCCATCATCACCGCCGCCCTGGCCTGACACCGGGCGCGCAGAGCAAGAGCCCGTATCCGCCGCTTAACGGATACGGGCTCTTCCCTGTTCCGGGCCTCAGCGGGCTTCCGCCGGGGCGCCGTGGGTCTCATTGTAGGCCGTCCGCACCGCCCGGGCCAGCTGGTCGGCGCAGGAGGTGGGCCGGGAGCCGCAGGTGTTGCCCCGGAGGTAGGACTCGATCTTGTCCACCGTCCAGCCGTCCACCAGCTTGGCGATGGCCTTGAGGTTGCCGTTGCAGCCGCCCAAAAACTCGATGTTGGAGATCACGTCGCCGTCGATGTCGAAGCGGATGACCTGGGCGCAGACCACCTGGGTCTTGTAGGTGTAACGCATGGGGAGGGCCTCCTTTGTGTAGATCATTTTCTCTATTGTAACGGCCCCCGCCATTTTTCGCAAGAGGCTATCATGAAAATATCCCCCCAAAGCCCCGGTAAGGGGTAAAATTTCAGTTTCCTTTCAACTCCCCGTGCTATCCTGAAGTGTGGAAAGAGAGGTGGAACGCCGTGCGGATCTTACTGGCCGAGGACGAGACGGCCATCGCCAAGGCCCTGGCCGCCCTGCTCCAGCGCAACCAATACCTGGTGGACGTGGTCCACACCGGCACCGACGCCCTGGACTACATCCGCTGTGCCCAGTATGACGCCCTGGTGCTGGACATCATGATGCCTGGCCTGGACGGGCTGGAGGTCCTGCGCCGGGCCCGGGCGGAGGGGGTGACCACCCCCGCGCTGTTCCTCACCGCCAAGGGGGAGATCGAAGACCGGGTGGCGGGGCTGGACGCCGGGGCGGACGACTATCTGCCCAAGCCCTTCGCCACCGCGGAGTTTCTGGCCCGGGTCCGGGCCCTCACCCGCCGCCGGGGGGACTACGCCCCCGCCCAGCTTCGCCTGGGCAACCTGACCCTGGACGGGGGGCGGTACGTCCTGTCGGTGGACGGGCGGGACCAGCGGCTGGGCAACAAGGAGTACCAGCTTATGGAGCTCTTTCTCCGCAACCCCCGGCGGGTCTTCTCCTCCGATGAGCTCATGGAGCGGGTCTGGGGCCTGGACAGCGACGCGGAGATGGACGTGGTGTGGACCTACATCGGATTTTTGCGGAAAAAGCTCAAGGCCCTGGGGGCGGACGTGGAGATCCGCACCATCCGGGGGGTGGGCTATACGTTGGAGGAGAGCCTATGCTGAGGAAACTGCGTTGGCGGTTCATCGCCGCGGCCATGGCGGCCATCACCGCGGTGGTGGTGGTGCTGGTGGGTGGGATGAACCTGTGGAACTACCACATCGTCACCCAGCGCCAGGACGATATCCTGGCCGAGCTGTTGACCCGGCAGGAGAGCCAGGTCCCGCTCCCCGACCTCCCCGCCGACCTTCCGGCCGACCTCCCGGAGGGCCAGGAGGCGCCCCGGGACCGGGAGGGGCGGGAGCCCTTCCGGGAGGACGCGCCCTTTGGCCGGGGCGGGCACTCCCCGGAGCTGCGGTATATGCTGCGCTACTTCGCCGTCACCTGCGACGCGTCGGGGACGGCGGTGGAGACGGACCGGGACTTCATCGCCTCGGTGACCTCCCAGGAGGCGGCCCAGTGGGGGGAGCGGGTGGCCCGCTCCGGCGGGACGGCGGGGTATCTGAACGGCTACCGCTACCTGAAACAGAGCGACGGGGAGGGCTCCACCATCCTCTTTTTGAACTCCGAGCGGGAGATCCAGGCCATGCTCACGCTGTTGGCGGTGTCCTCGGCGGTGGCGGTGATCAGCCTGCTGGTGGTCTTCGCGCTGGTGGCGCTGTTCTCCCGGCGGGCCATCGCCCCCTTCGTGCGGAATATCGAGACGCAAAAGCGGTTCATCACCGACGCGGGCCATGAGCTCAAGACCCCCCTCACCGCCATCTCCACCTCCGCCGACCTCCTGGCCGAGGACCTGCCGGACAACGAGTGGGTGGCCGCCATCCAGGCCCAGTGCGGCCGGATGACCCGGCTGGTGGCCAACCTGGTGACCCTGTCCCGGCTGGACGAGGAACAGCCCATGCCCCAGCGGGCGGACTTCTCCCTGAGCGACGCGGTGTGGGAGATCGCCGAGCCGGCGCGGAGCCTGGCCCAGGCCAAGGGGAAGCGCTACGAGCAGACCATCGAGGACGGCCTGGTCTGCCACGGGGACCGGGAGGCCATCCAGCAGATGGCCTCCATCCTGCTGGACAACGCCATCCGCTACTCCGACCCCGGCGGGACGGTGCGCCTCACCGTGGGCCGGGTCCGGGGCAAACTCCAGATCCAGACCTTCAACACCTGCGACCTGACCGGCGTGGACGTGGCCCGGCTCTTTGACCGCTTTTACCGGCCCGACGCCTCCCGCTCCGCCCACACCGGCGGCACCGGCATCGGCCTTGCCATCGCCCGGGCCACCGCCCAGGCCCACGGCGGCGACGTCACCGCCCGCGCCGAAAACCACGGCCTCACCATCACCGCCCGCCTCTGACCGGCCCCCCCCGACAGTCTGAACAGGTGGAACGGCGGCAAACCGCGGATCGCCTTTTAGTAATGGATATGGTATGATTTTTGCCGGCACAGACTGACAAATCGGGATTTGCAGAGGTGTAGAGATGAAGATCTACAATAAATCAGCATTTGCCTTTGGCGTATTTTGCGCTTTCGCATTGCCGCTTTTTGCTTTAGGCATCATAGCGGCAGACTGGTGGCAATGGGCACTCATCATTGCCATCTCGTGCCGATACCTGTATCATGGTTTGTCCAAGGAGGTAAATAAAAAGGCAAATACCATCCAACAGCATTACAGAGAAGTATCTGTCAGACTTTACGGTAAATATGCTTATATCAAGGTGAATTTACCATTTGTTCTCTTGGTTTCCTTTTTTGGTATCGCCCTGTTTATTCGATTTGCCTTTGACGTTATGATTCCTGCCGAAGCAGCGGCTGTTTTTTGCATTATATTGACCGTTTCAGCTGTATATAGCATTGGGTTGGACCGAACGATCAGGGCCACGATAGAAAAGGAAGCGGATGCCGTTCAATAAATTCCCGTTTGTGGTGCTGATGAAACGGCCTATTATATAACACCGGCGGGCGGTTTATCCGCCCGTCAAAGGGCGAAAAAAGACCGCTGACCTCTCACCGGCGCGCCGGTGGGTCAACGGTCTTTTTTCCATGTTCCGCCGCCGCGTCCCGCGCCAAAGGGGAAGGCGGCCTATTTCTTCTTCGGCTTGGGCGCCGGGAGCTCGTCGTACATGGCGTTAAATAGATCGGTCAAGAAGGCGCTGTCGTCCACCTCGTCCACCAGCAGCATCTCCTTGGCCCCCTCGTAGGGCAGCTCCCGCGGGGCGGCGGGCATGGCGCGGAGCGCCGCCCTGGTGGGCTTCACCAGCAGCCTGTCGTCATAGATACCGCCCACGATCCTGCCGCGGTAATAGAGGATAAACTCCCCCATCATCGCCCGGTAGGTGATCTCCTCCAACCCGGATAATTGTCCCAAAATAAAGTCCAAATACTCCCTGCTGGACGCCATTTTTCACCGCCCCCTCCATTTGCCGAGCCGTCGCCCACCCGGTATTTTCCATGATACCACATGAATGAAAAGAAATCCACCGCTAAATGAAAAAGCACCCGACTTGCGTCAGGTGCTTTTCGCTTGGTGGAGACGACAGAACTCGGATCTGCGACCGGCCCCGTTGGAGGCGATGGATCGCCGAAGGAAAAAGCACCCGGCCAAAAAGCCAGGTGCTTTTCCTTGGTGGAGACGACTGAACTCGAATCTGTGACCGACCCCGTTGGAGGCGATTTATCGCCGAACGAAAAAGCACCCGACTTGCGTCAGGTGCTTTTCCTTGGTGGAGACTACAGAACTCGAATCTGTGACCTCTCGCGTGTGAGGCGAGCGCTCTACCAGCTGAGCTAAGCCTCCATATCAAAAAAATTGGTGACCCGGACGGGACTCGAACCCGTGTTGCCGCCGTGAAAGGGCGGAGTCTTAACCGCTTGACCACCGGGCCGGCGTCAGAACGGCCAGGCTCCGTTCCGTTTCCGCCTAGCGGCGAAAACTCCACATCCGCCAGGCCGTTCTTCCTTTCAAAATCGAACCCGCTTCGCTGGGCTCCGATTTTGTTGAAGGGCAAGGGCAACGGCCAGGCTCCGTTCCGTTTCCGCCTAGCGGCGAAAACTCCACATCCGCCAGGCCGTTCTTCCTCTCAAAATCGGACCCGCTTCGCTGGGCTCCGATTTTGCTGAAGGGCGCGGGCAACGGCCAGGCTCCGTTCCGTTTCCGCCTGACGGCGAAAACTCCACATCCGCCAGGCCGTTCTTCCTTTCAAAATCGGACCCGCTTGCGCTAGGCTCCGATTTTGTTTGAAGGGCGCGGGCAACGGCCAGGCTCCGTTCCGTTTCCGCCTGGGGGGCGAAAACCGCACATCTGCGGGGGGAAAGGAGGGGGGCTAGAAACGCGGTGCGGCCTCCGCGCCGCGTTTCTAGCTTGGTAGCGGCGACTGGATTTGAACCGGTGACACCCCGGGTATGAACCGAGTGCTCTAGCCAACTGAGCTACGCCGCCATGTCTCCCCGCAACAGGGCACAAAAGATTATATCCAAATCCCCCCGCTTTGTCAACACCTTTTTTCTTCCAGGGGGCAATTATCGGATAGCACAAAAATCCCCTTGCAATCAAGGAGAATATTGGTTATAATAAAGGGTAATTTGAGCGGCCGCGCCGCGAAAAGGAGCGTTGCCCATGCGTGTTCAAGAGGCCACCCGGCGGGAGACCGGCCACATCGCCCTGGGCGTGCTGGCCTTTTCCGCCGTGATGCACCTGGTCTTTCTGGCCATCGGCCGGTGGGAACTGGGCGTGCTCTGGGGCAACCTGCTGGGCGGCGGCTTCGCGGTGCTCAATTTTCTACTGCTGGGTCTGACGGTCCAGAAAATCGCCGGGGAGAGCGACGAGAAACGGGCCCGGCTGAAGCTCCAGGGGTCCTACACCCTGCGGATGCTGTTGACCCTGGGGGTGATCGTGATCGCCATCAAGGCCCCCTGTTTCGTCTGGCCCGCCGCCGTGATCCCCCTGCTGTTTCCCCGGCTGACCATCCTGGCCATGCAGGCCATGGGGATGTACCGGCCGGAAAAGACCGCCCCCGCGCGGAAAGGAGAGGATGAACCGCTATGAGTGTGGATATCCACGGCCCGCAAATTTACTTCACCATCCCCGTCCTGGGCGGCATCCCCATCACCGCCACCATCGTCAACGCCCTGCTGGTCACCCTCATCATCCTGGGGACCTGCTTCTTCCTCACCCGGAACCTCCAGCTCCGGGCGGTGAGCAAGCGGCAGGTGGTGGCGGAGTTTTTGGTGGAGACGGCGCAGAACTTCGTCAACGGCAACATGGGGGAGCGGTTTGCCTACTACGCCCCGCTGACGGCGGCGCTGTTCGCCTCTTCCCTGCTGTCCAGCCTGTTGAGCCTGGTGGGCCTTTTCTCCCCCACCAGCGATCTGAACACCACCCTGGCCTGGGCGCTGATGGTCTTCGTGCTCATCACCTACACGAAAATGCGTACCGGCGGCGTGGGCGGCTACCTCAAGGGCTTCACCCAGCCCATCCCGGTGCTCACCCCCTTCAACATCCTCTCGGAGTTGGCAACGCCCATCTCCATGGCCTTCCGTCACTTCGGCAACATCGTCTCGGGCAGCGTGATCACCGCCCTGGTGTACGCCGCCCTGGCCGCCGCCTCCACCGCGGTGATCGGCCTGCTGTCGGGCACCATCTTCCTGCCCCTCATCCTGGCCGCCCTGGGCGCGGCCATGCTGATCACCGGCTTTAAGGGCAACAAGCTGCCCAGGAAGGTCGTAGGCGTGGTGGCCGTCGCCCTGGGGGTCCTGGGGGCCCTTGGGTACGCGGGGACGGTGCTGGACATCCCAGTGCTCCAGGTGGGCATCCCCGCGGTGCTGAGCGTCTACTTCGATCTGTTCTCCAGCTTTATGCAGGCGTTCATCTTCTGTATGCTCACCACCCTCTACATCGCGAACGCCGCGGAGGAATAAACGTGTTTTACGCCCCCAGGGGCGATGAACAACAGGAACAACAAAAATTTTTGTTAGGAGGAATTTTATCATGGAGTTGGCAAGAGCGATCATTTTGGCAGGGTGCGCCATCGGCGCCGGTCTGGCGCTGATCGCCGGTATCGGCCCCGGTATCGGCGAGGGCTACGCCGTGGGTAAGGCCCTGGAGTCCATCGGCCGCCAGCCCGAGTGCAAGGGCGACGTGACCTCCACCATGCTGCTGGGCTGCGCCATCGCGGAGACCACCGGTATCTACGGCTTCGTCACCGGCCTGCTGCTCATCTTTGTGGCGCCCGGCATCTTCACGGGTATGCTCTAAGAGCCCTGCGGCGCGTTTTTTCGCAAGACGCGTTATAAGGAGGAAGCGGTATGAAAGAATTTCAAGAGTTGGTGGCCGTCGCGCCGTGGACCTTCATCTTCCAGATCTGCAACCTGCTGATCCTGACCTTTGGCGTGAAGAAGCTGCTGTTCCAGCCGGTGCGGAAGATCATGGCCCAGCGCAGAGAGCAGATCGACGATACATACGCCCAGGCCGAGAAGGCCCAGGGCGAGGCCCAGGCGCTGAAGGCCGAGTGCGAGAGCCGCCTGTCCGGCGCCCGGGAGGAGGCCTCCCAGATCGTCAAGACCGCCACCGAGCGGGCCACCGCCCGCAGTGAGGAACTCATCGGCGCCGCCAAGGCGGAGGTGGCCGCGCTCAAGACCAAGGCGGACGCCGAGATCGAGAGCGAGCGCCGCAAGGCCGCCAGCGAGCTCAAGGGAGAGATCTCTGAGATCGTGGTCAACCTGGCCGGTCTGGTGGTGGAGAAGGAGATCGATGCGGACACCCACAAGGACCTCATCGACGACTTCATCAGCCACGTGGGTGACGAGACATGACGGCCCTGGAGAAGGAGTACGGCGACGCCATCTACGCCCTGGCCACGGAGGAGGACTGCGTGGACCAGGTGATGGAGGGGCTGGAGCTGGCGGTGGGGGCGTTCCGGGAGGACCCGGGCTACCTCACCCTGGTGCAGAACCCCGCCCTCCCCAAGGAGGAGCGGCTGGGCCTGCTGGACCAGGCCTTCGCCGGGACGCACAAGTATGTGCTCCACCTGCTCAAGCTCCTGTGTGAGCGCGCGGGCCTGGGCATGACCGCCGGGTGCCTGGAGCAGTTCCGGGCATTGGTCTACGCCCAGCGGGGCATCCTGCCTGTGGAGGTCATCTCCGCGGTGCCCCTGACCCCCGCCCAGCGGGAGGCCCTGACCCAGACCCTGTCGGCCAGGACGGGCAAGACCATCGAACTTCACAGCAAGCTGGACCCGGCGGTGCTGGGCGGCGTCAAGCTGCGCTACGAGGGCCGGGAGCTGGACGGCACCGCTGCGGGTCGGCTGGACGCCCTGCGCCGCCTGCTGGCCCAGCCGTGATCGGAACCATTGGAAAGTTGGTGATAGGATGCAACTGAAACCGGAAGATATCAGCAAGATCATCAAAAGCCAGATCAAGAACTACGAGGCCAAGATCGAGAGCGCCGAGACCGGCACCGTCATCCTGGTGGGCGACGGCATCGCCCGGGCCTACGGTCTGGAAAAGTGCATGGCAAACGAGCTGGTGGAGTTCCCCAACGGCGAGTTTGGCATGGCCCTGAACCTGGAGGAGGACAGCGTGGCCATCGTGCTGTTGGGCTCCGACGAGGGGATCAAGGAGGGGGACACGGTCAAGCGCACCGGCCGGGTGGTCTCCGTCCCGGTGGGGGAGGCCCTGATCGGCCGGGTGGTCAACGCCCTGGGCCAGCCCATCGACGGCAAGGGCCCCATCGAGACCACCGAGACACGGCCCATCGAGCGCAAGGCCCCCGGCATCATCCAGCGCAAGAGCGTGTCCGTCCCCCTTCAGACGGGTATCAAGGCCATCGACTCCATGATCCCCATCGGCCGGGGCCAGCGGGAGCTGATCATTGGCGACCGCCAGACCGGCAAGACGGTGATCGCCACCGATACCATCATCAACCAAAAGGGCAAGGACGTCATCTGCATCTACGTGGCCATCGGCCAGAAGCGCTCCACCGTGGCCCAGCTGGTGGAGAACCTCACCCTGGCCGGGGCGATGGACTACACCATCGTGGTCTCCGCCTCCGCCTCGGAGCTGGCCCCGGTGCAGTATATCGCCCCCTACTCCGGCTGTGCCATGGGCGAGTATTTCATGGACCAGGGCAAGGACGTGCTGGTGATCTATGACGACCTGTCCAAGCACGCCGTGGCCTATCGGGCCCTGTCCCTGCTCATCCGCCGCCCCCCCGGACGGGAGGCGTACCCCGGCGATGTGTTCTACCTCCACTCCCGCCTGCTGGAGCGGGCCGCGCGGCTGGACCCCGACCACGGCGGCGGCAGTCTGACCGCCCTGCCCATCATCGAGACCCAGGCCGGGGACGTCTCGGCCTATATCCCCACCAACGTCATCTCCATCACCGACGGCCAGATCTTCCTGGAGACGGAGCTGTTCCACTCCGGCATCATGCCGGCGGTCAACCCGGGCATCTCGGTGTCCCGGGTGGGCGGCAACGCCCAGATCAAGGCCATGAAGCAGGTGGCGGGCACGCTGAAGCTGATCTACTCCCAGTACCGGGAGCTCCAGTCCTTCGCCCAGTTCGGATCCGACCTGGACGCCGACACCAAGCGCCGCCTGGCCCAGGGCGAGCGGATCGTGGAGGTCCTGAAGCAGGACCGCAACTCCCCCGTGCCCGTGGAGCTCCAGGTCTGCATCCTCTACGCCGTCACCCACGACTACCTGGCCCAGGTGCCGGTGGAGCAGATCTCCGAGTACGAGCGGGAGCTCTATGAGGATATGCGGAACCTCCACCAGCAGGACGTGCTCCAGCCCATTCTGGACACCGGCAAGCTGGAGGACGCCACCAAGGCCGCCCTGGAAAAGGCCCTGGACGAGTTCACCCAGCGGTTTTTGAAGTCCCACGCGTAAAGGAGGGAGAGGCCCATGGCAGGGGCGTCCATGAAGGATATCAAGCTGCGGATCAAGAGCGTGCAGAGCACCATGCAGATCACCAAGGCCATGGAGCTGGTGGCCTCCTCCAAGCTGCGCCGGGCCAAGGAGCGGGCGGAATCCACCCGCCCCTACTTCGCCACCCTGCGCCAGGCGCTGGAGGACATCGCCCAGAGCAACACCGACTTCTCCTCCCCCTTTGTCCAGCCCGGGGAGGTGGGCCGGGCCTGCTACGTGGTCATCGCCGGCGACCGCGGCCTGGCCGGGGGCTACAACAACAACCTCTTCAAGGCCGTGTGGGAGCACATGGACGGCCAGGACGCCGCCCAGCGGCCCTGCGTTCTGCCCATCGGCAAAAAGGCGGTGGAGCTCTGCCAGCGCCGGGGGATGGAGAGCCTGAGCGACGCGTACGCCTCGGTGGAGGCCCTGTCCCTCCGGGACTGCTTCTCCATCGCCAAACTCCTGTGCGAGAAATTCCGCCAGGGGGCCTTTGACGCCCTCTATGTGGGCTATACCAAGTTCGTCTCCATGCTGTCCCAACAGCCCGACGTGGCAAAGGTCCTGCCCATCCGCCACGAGCGCCAGCCCAGCCAGAAGGCCCAGAGCCTGATCGAGTACGAGCCGGGGGCGGCGGCGGTCTACAACGCCATCGTCCCGGAGTACGTGGGCGGGGTGCTGTGGGGCGCGGTGGCGGAGAGCCTGGCCAGCGAGCTGGGCGCCCGCCGCACCGCCATGGACGCGGCCAGCAAGAACGCCGGGGAGATGATCGAGGACCTGTCCCTCAAGTACAACCGGGCCCGCCAAGGGGCCATCACCCAGGAGATCACGGAGATCGTGGCCGGCGCCGAGGCGTGAGGCCCCCATTTCCGAGAGTGTAAGGAGAGACGCCTATGAGTAGTCAGAACATCGGCACCGTGACCCAGATCATTGGGCCCGTGCTGGACATCAAGTTCCCCGACGGACAACTGCCTGACCTTCTCAACGCCATCACCGTGGAGAAGGGGGAGGAGACCATCACCCTGGAGGTGGCCCAGCACATCGGCGATGACGTGGTGCGCTGTATCGCCATGTCCAGCACCGACGGCCTGGTCCGCGGGGCCAAGGCGGTGGACACCGGCTCCCCCATCACCGTGCCCGTGGGCGACCAGTGCCTGGGCCGTATCTTCAACCTGCTGGGGGAGCCCATCGACGAGATGCCCGCCCCCCAGGCCCAGGAGCGCTGGCCCATCCACCGGCCCGCCCCCTCCTACGAAGAGCAGGAGTCCACCACCGAGATTTTGGAGACGGGCATCAAGGTCGTGGACCTGATCTGCCCCTACGCCAAGGGCGGCAAGATCGGCCTGTTCGGCGGCGCGGGCGTGGGCAAGACGGTGCTCATCATGGAGCTCATCAACAACGTAGCCAAGGAGCACGGCGGCCTGTCCGTGTTCACCGGCGTGGGGGAGCGGACCCGCGAGGGCAACGACCTCTACAACGAGATGAAGGAGTCCGGCGTTCTGGCTAAGACCGCCCTGGTCTACGGCCAGATGAACGAGCCCCCCGGAGCCCGTATGCGGGTGGGCCTGTCCGGCCTGACCATGGCCGAGTACTTCCGGGACCGGGAGAACCAGGACGTGCTGTTGTTCATCGACAACATCTTCCGCTTCACCCAGGCGGGCAGCGAGGTCTCCGCCCTGCTGGGCCGGATGCCCTCCGCCGTGGGCTACCAGCCCACCCTGGCCACCGAGATGGGCGCCCTCCAGGAGCGCATCACCTCCACCAAGAAGGGCTCCATCACCTCGGTCCAGGCGGTGTACGTCCCCGCCGACGACCTCACCGACCCCGCCCCCGCCACCACCTTCGCCCACCTGGACGCCACCACCGTCTTGAGCCGCGCCATCTCCGAGATGGGCATTTACCCCGCCGTGGACCCCCTGGACTCCACCTCCCGCATCCTGACCCCCGACGTGGTGGGCAGCGAGCACTACCAGGTGGCCCGGGACGTCCAGCGGATCCTCCAGCGCTACCGGGAGCTCCAGGACATCATCGCCATCATGGGTATGGACGAGCTGAGCGAGGAGGACAAGCTCACCGTGGCCCGGGCCCGGCGGATCCAGCGCTTCCTCTCCCAGCCCTTCAGCGTGGCCGAGCAGTTCACCGGCATGGCGGGCAAGTACGTCCCCCTGAAGGAGACCATCCGGGGCTTCAAGGAGATCATCGAGGGCAAGCACGACGACCTGCCCGAGTCCGCCTTCCTGATGGTGGGCACCATCGAAGAGGCGGTGGAAAAGGCCAAGAGCCTGTGACCCCTACCCCCCACCGGAAAGGGTGAGTGACCATGACATTTCATCTTCAAATCGTGACCCCTGACGGCGGATTTTACGACGGAGAGGCGGAAAAGCTCATCGTCCGGGCCAAGGGCGGGGACGTGTGCATTCTGCCCCGCCACGCCCCCTACGTCACCGCCCTGGGCATTGGGGAGGCCACCGTGGTCCTGCCCGGGGATCAGCGCCGCCGCGCCGCCTGCGCGGGGGGGATGCTGTCGGTGACCGGGGAGGATGTGCGGCTCGTGGCCACCACCTTTGAGTGGGCCGAGGACATCGACAAGGCCCGGGCCCAAAAGGCCGAGGAGAAGGCCCGCCGGAAGATTCAGGACGCCAGGGACAACGTGGAGCTGGAGATGGCCAAGGCCAAGCTCTACCGGGCCCTGACCCGTCAGAAGGCGGCCCAGTAAAAGACCTTCGCAACTGCGGATAGAAGGGCGGTTCACCAGAACCGCCCTTTTCTTTAGAAGGAGGACGATACCCATGCGAGACGGATTTGTCAAGGTGGCCGCCGCCACGCCCAAGATCCGGGTGGCCGACTGCGCCTACAACGCCGGACAGGTGATCGGCCTGGCCCGGGAGGCCGCCGCCCTGGGGGTGAAGGTGATCGCCTTTCCCGAGCTGTGCCTCACCGGGTACACCTGCGGCGACCTGTTTTTGCAGGACGCGCTCCTGGACGGGGCGGAGGCCGCCCTGGCCGCGGTGCTGACGGCCACGGAGGGGCTGGATCTGCTCATCGCCCTGGGCCTGCCCGTCCGCCACGGCGGGGAGCTCTACAACTGCGCCGCCGTCCTCCACCGGGGGCGTCTGCTGGGCCTGACGCCCAAGTGCTTTTTGCCCAACTACGGGGAGTTTTACGAGCGGCGCTGGTTCGCCTCCGGGCGGGCCGTCCGGGGCTACGCCGCGCTGGCGGGGCAGACCGCCCCCCTGGCCCCCCGGCAGGTTTTCCAGTGTCCCGCCGCGCCGGGGCTGGCGGTGGGGGCGGAGGTCTGCGAGGACCTGTGGGCCCCGGAGCCGCCCTCGGTAGAGCTGGCCCGTGCCGGGGCCACCCTGATCCTGAACCTGTCGGCCAGCGATGAGGTGGTGGGCAAGGCGGCCTACCGCCGCCAGCTGGTGGCCTCCCAGTCCGCCCGTCTGCTCTGCGCCTACGTCTACGCCGACGCGGGGCGGGGGGAGTCCACCACCGACCTGGTCTTCGCCGGCCACGACCTGGTGGCGGAGAACGGGACCATTCTGGCGGAGAGCCGGTTCAGCACCGGCCTGACCGTCACCGAGATCGACACGGCCCGTCTGCTCTACGAGCGCCGCCGGAACACCACCTTTGAGGACCGGCAGGACCTGGACCTGTTCTGGTATCACCAGGTGGACCTGGCCCCGGCGGAGACCGCCCTCACCCGCCCCATCTCCCCCAGCCCCTTCGTCCCCGCCGACGAGGGGGTGCGCGCGGAGCGGTGCGAGGAGATCTTGACCATCGCCGCCCAGGGCCTGGCCCAGCGGCTGGAGCACACCGGCTGTGGCCGGGCGGTCCTGGGCCTGTCCGGCGGGCTGGACTCCACCCTGGCCGCCCTCATCGCCGTGCGGGCCCTGGACCTGCTGGGCCGGCCCCGGAGGGACCTGCTGTGCGTCACCATGCCCTGCTTCGGCACCACCAAGCGGACCCGGAGCAACGCCGAGGTCCTGGCCCAGCGGCTGGGGGCGGAGCTGAGGACGGTGGACATCACCAGGGCCGTGAACCAGCACTTTTCCGACATCGGCCAGGACCCGGAGAGCCACGACGTGACCTTTGAGAACGCCCAGGCCCGGGAGCGGACCCAGGTGCTCATGGACCTGGCCAATCAGACCGGCGGGCTGGTGGTGGGCACCGGCGACCTCTCCGAGCTGGCCCTGGGCTGGTGCACCTACAACGGCGACCAGATGAGTATGTACGCCGTCAACGCCTCCATCCCCAAGACCCTGGTGCGCTACGTGGTGGACTACGCCGCCCGGACCGCCGGGGACGCCGCTTTGGCGGGGGTCCTGGCGGACATCCTGGCCACCCCCGTCTCCCCCGAGCTGCTCCCCGCCGTGGACGGGGAGATCAGCCAGAAGACGGAGGATCTGGTGGGGCCCTACGAGCTCCACGACTTCTTCCTCTACTACGCCGTCCGCTGGGCCTTCCCGCCCCGGAAGGTCCTGCGCCTGGCGGAGTACGCCTTCGCCGGGGCGTATGACCGGCAGACCATTTTGAAGTGGCTCAAGACCTTCTACCGCCGCTTCTTCGCCCAGCAGTTCAAGCGCTCCGCCGCCCCGGACGGGCCCAAGGTGGGCACGGTGGCCCTCTCCCCCCGGGGGGACTGGCGGATGCCCTCGGACGGGGCGGTCACCCTCTGGCTGAAGGAGTTGGAAAACCTGTGAGAGAGTATTTACAGCTGTTCTGGACCTTTGCCCAAGTGGGGGCGTGCACCTTCGGCGGCGGCTACGCCATGCTGCCCATCCTCCAGCGGGAGGTGGTGGAGAAAAAGGGCTGGGCCACCGCCGAGGAGTTGGCCGACTACTTCGCCATCGGCCAGTGCACCCCCGGGGTCATCGCCGTGAACACCGCCACCTTCGTGGGGGCCAAGCGGAAGGGGAACCTGGGGGGCGTGGTGGCCACCCTGGGCATGATCTTCCCCAGCGTTGTCATCATCACCGTCATTGCCGCCTTTTTGCGGAACTTCGCCCACATCCCCGCCGTGGGCCACGCCTTCGCCGGGGTGCGGGCCGCCGTGGTGGCCCTCATCGCCTCCAGCGTCCTCAAGCTGGGCAAGACCACGGTGAAGGACGCCCCCTCCGTGGGCGTGTTCCTGGCCGTCCTTCTGCTCTCCGTCTTTGACAAGCCCCTGGAGGCCGCCTTCCCGGCGGTGGCCTTCCTGTTCAGCCCGGTGACCTACGTGATCCTGGCGGGGGCCGCCGGACTGCTGATCTCCCTGGCCCGGAAGGGGGGGAAGGGGAAATGATCTACCTGCGGCTTTTCTTCGAGTTTTTCAAGATCGGCCTCTTCTCCGTGGGCGGGGGCCTTGCCACCATCCCCTTCCTCCAGGACCTGGGGGCCCGGACGGGCTGGTTCACCGCCGGGGACCTGGCGGACATGATCGCCGTCAGCGAGTCCACCCCCGGCCCCATCGGGGTGAATATGTCCACCTACGTGGGCTTCACCTGCGGCGGCCCCCTGGGGGCGGTGGTGGGGGTGCTGGGGCTGGTGACCCCCTCCATCCTGGTGATCTTGCTGGTGTCGCTGTTTCTGAAAAAATTCCGGGACAGCAGGACGGTGGACGGCGTCTTCCAGGGCCTGCGCCCCGCCTCCACCGCCCTCATCACCGCCGCCGGGCTCAGCGTGGCCCAGATCGCCCTGTTCCAGACGGCCCAGGAATCCCAGTCCGGGGCGGCCCTGACCCCCTACTGGCCCGCCATCGCCATCGCCCTGGTGGTCTTTGTGTGTATGCGTCTGCCCAAGCTGAAAAACCTCCACCCCATCCTCTATATCGCCGCCGCCGCCGCGGCGGGGGTGATCTTTCGGTTATAGGGAACCCCCGGGTAAAAATTTCCGTCTAAATCCGTACCTCCTCTTACAAAATGTAGTTGCATTTTGCGGGAGGAGGTACTATAATTTGTGTATATTGGAAGCAAAGACCTGTTGACTACGGAGGTGCCAAAGATGAAAGGAAGAAAACTGCTGGCTCTGGCCCTGGCGTTGGCGCTGACCCTGGGTCTGGCCGCCCCCGCCCTGGCCGCGGAGACCGCCACCCACGCCGACTACGCCGATCTGATGATCCAGGACCCCAAGACCGGCGCGTACCGCTGGGAGTGGGCCTGGGCCACCATTGACGACACCATTGCCAAGGGGCTGTTCATCGGCTACACCCCCTACGTAGACGCCCAGGGCAACACCATCACCAACTTCGGCCCCGGGGACGTGGTCACCCAGTCCGTGGGCCTGACCCTCTGCGCCCGGATGATGGTGGACAAGGACCTGCGGGAGCAGATCCTGGCCGACCGGCTGGAGCAGATGCGGAAGATCATCCCCGGCACCGCCGCCGACCCCGACGACGAAAACGCCCCCTTCATGTGGTTCCGCCGGGAGGCGGCGGCCTGCCTGGAGCTGGGCATCATCGACGCCGACGGCCTGCTGGACCTGCGGGACGGCGACCTCCTGGGCGGGCCCATGACCAAGGCGGAGTTCGCCAAGTACCTGGTCCGGGCCATGGGCCTGGAGGACTTCGCCATGAGCCTGAACGCCGACGTCCTGCCCTTTACCGACGCGGCGAAGATCACCCGGGAGTACCGGCCCTACGTAAAGCTCCTGTCCACCTACGGGGTGCTCACCGGGGATGAGAACGGCAACTTTAACCCCGACTCCGGCATGAACCGGGCCGTCTGCGCCACCATGCTGTCCCGGGCCATCGAGAATATCGTCGTGGGGCACCAGGTGGACCTGGAGCTGCCCAACTACACCGACTACGTCTGGGCCGCCGGCACCATCAAGGGCGTGGACGTGGACAACTCCGGCCGCCGGACCCTCACCCTGGCCGACCCCTACGGCGTGGAGCGCAGCTACGAGCTCCCCTCCAGCGTCAAGGTCTACCTCTACAACAAGCTGGGCGACGCCACCGACCTGAAGATCGGCTCCTACGCCAAGCTGGTCTACGCCACCGACAAGACCACCATCGCCTCCATCCGCCTGACCCCCGCGGGGCTGCTGAGCAAGATCTCCGGCAGCTGTGACGGCGTGGACGCCGAGGCGGTCACCGTGGATGGCGTGGACTACGCCCTGGACCGCTTCACCCTGGTCTCCGCCGGGGGCAAGACCGGGGGCGCGGAGGTCATCGACCCCCTGTCCGACTACACCCGGGCGGAACTTCTGGCCAACAGCCAGGGGGTGGCCCTCACCCTGGCCCTCTCCGGCGGCACCCGCCAGGTGGAGGGCATCCTGGCTGACGTGAACATCAACTCCAGCGCCACCAGTTCCACCACCACCATCACCGTCAACAGCTTCAGCGGCCTGCCCAGCACCTACACCCTGCCCCACACCGTCGCCGTCACCGTCAACGGCCAGGAGGGGGAGCTGCGGTTCAGCCACAAGGGCCAGCACGTGATCCTCCGGGTGGACGACGACCGCCAGAGCGACGTGGTGAGCGTGAATGTGGACACGGCCACCAGCTACGTCCAGGGCGTTTTGAACACCCTCTCCACCGACCGCGACGGCGTCCGCCAGATCCAGATCACCAAGACCAGCGACGCCAAGCGCACCCCCTATGAGGTCCAGGACACCTGCGCCACCTATTACGGCGGCGAGCCGGTGAGCTACAACGCCATCACCCCCGGCTGTTACGTCACCGCCAAGCTGGAGGGCGGCGTGGTCACCGAGATCTCCGCCTGGAGCGGCACGGAGGAGGTCACCGGCGTACTCACCTCCCTGACCCCCGCCGACCCCACCGTTCTCACCGTCACCAAGGAGGACGGCTCCGCCATCCAGTTCGCCATCCCCCTGGACGAGCTGGACGAGCTGGAGGTCACCGTGGACGGCAAGAAGGCCAACCTCACTGAGGTCAACACCGGGGACACCGTGAAGGTCACCCTGCGCTACCACCAGTTGGTCCAGATCGACGCCACCCCCCGGGCGGCGGACGTGACGGGCACGCTGGACTCCCTGACCCGCAAGTCTGACGGCAGTACCGTGCTGAACGTCCGCTTTACCGACGGCACCGAGCGGCAGTACACCGCCTTCTCCGGCACCACCGTCACCCAAAACGGCCTGACCGTCTCCCTGGCCGACGTCCAGCCCCCCACTCAGGTGGCGCTGGTCACCGAGGGGGACACCGTCCTGTCCATCCAGATCACCGGCGCGTCCGTCCGGCAGGACAGCGTGGAGGGCATCATCTACACCAAGGACGACCAGGCCCGTATCGTCACCGTCTTGGTGGATCTCAACGGCCAGTCCCGGCGGGTCAACATCCACATCAGCAACGACGCCACCATGGTGGACGCCGCCACCGGCGAGACGATCCGGGGCATCCTGCGCCTCTCTAACGGCGAGACCATCCAGGCATATGGCAGCTACAACTCCGACGGCAGCTTCGAGGCCAAGCTCGTCGTGCGGAAGTGACCCCCACCCCGACCACAAAAGCCCCCGGCGGTGTATAGCCGCCGGGGGCTTTTTACAGTTGGCGGGCAGGGGATCGTCCGTGATGGCGAAGTTTGTCCTCCCGAACGGGGGTGTTGCTTGCCCGAACCGGGCAGGGGACGTGCGCCTGCCCGGCGCGGGGGCCAGGA
>CANQVO010000005.1 GCA_947627325.1 uncultured Oscillospiraceae bacterium
ATGAAGCCGACGTGGTGGATGAAGTCAACGAAACCGACGTGACCGACGAAGTCCCCGAGGCGGACGAGGCCGACGTGACCGACGAAGTGGATGAAGCCGACGTGGTGGATGAAGTCAACGAAACCGACGTGACCGACGAAGTCCCCGAGGCGGACGAGGCCGACGTGGCCGACGAAGCCGACGACGCGCCGGAGGCCGATGTGGCCGACACGGCCAACGAGATCGCGGAAGTCCCCACGGCGGACGAGGCCGACGTGGCCGACGACGTGCCGGAGATCCCCGGGGCGGACGGGGCCGGCGAGGCCGTTCAGGAGGCCCAAAAGGTGGGCGGGCTGTCTTTGAAGGAGGCCAGGGAGCTGGCCACCGGCCTGCCCTCGGACCGGCAGCCCATGGACGGCGGGGAGGCCCTGGCCCAGTACAGCCAGAGCCTTCTGACCGCCCTCTCCCAGGAGCTGAACAGCGCCTATCTGGAGTTGGAGTTCGCCCCGGGGGAGACGGAGAAATACGTGGAGATCGTCCCCCTGGACAACGACCTGGGGGACGGGGACAGGACCTTCCAGGCGGACCTGTTCGCCCTGTCGGAGAATGCCCAGGTCAGCGAGGCCTCCGGCATCACCGTCACCATCCTGGACGACGAGGACCACGACAGCCCGGTCCTCTCCTTCCAGAGCGCCTCCTACGCCCCCGCCGGCGGGTTCGTCACGGTGACGGTGGAGCGCCAGGGCGCGGTGAACCAGATGGCGATGGCCCATCTGACCACCCAGGCGGGCACCGCCGTGGAGGGCCGGGACTACTCCCAGGTGGACACCAGCATCCTGTTCCCCTACGGCATCACCCAGCGGCGGGTCAACATCCCCATCCGCAGTGACTACCTGGCGGAGGACGCCACCTTCCAGGTCCGGCTGGACGACCCGGTGAACTGCGGCCTGGGCGATCTTACGGAGACGACGGTGACCATCTACCCGGACAGCGAGAGCTTCCAGATGACCGCCCTGGAGACCCCGGAGACGCCCCAGGGCGGCGCGGAGACGGTCACCCCCATGGTGGAGGCCAACGTCAACTCCATCATCACCGGCTCCGCCATCGACCTGTCCACGGCCTACTCCACCGGGGTCAACGACGGCGGCCACTCCCAGGCCGACGGGTCGGAGTGGGAGCTGTACGCCGAATCCGACTGGTACGACTGCGACGCGTGGGCCCACTGGAACCCGGGGGAGCACTACGATTACAGCGGCTGGCAGGTCCACTGGACCTTGAGCTCCGGCTCACCCTGTTACCCGCGCACCTCGTTCAGAATGCATAACCCCACCGCCGATAACTCCAACAATTGGGATACGTTTTACAGCACCGGCAACGGTGACGAGCGCTGGGAGCGGACCTCCAACATCTTCTTCGGTATGGACCGCAGCAAGGAGATCCGGGTCGGCCTGGGCCGGGACAAAGGCTGGCTGGGCAAATCCCCCACCCTGCGGGTCCACTCCATCAAGCCCATCCTGCGGCCCTTTGAGGTCTCCCTGATGGGGGCCGAGCCGCTGTACTTCCTCAACGACCAGGGCGTGTATGTGGCCAACACCGAGATCAGCGAGCTGCGAAACGCCAACGACGTCCTGCTCCAGGGCGCCAGCAACACGGGCAAGGGCACCGCCGTCAAATTCAGCGGCAACACCATCACCCTCACCACCAGCAGCACCTACGCCTACATCAAGGGCCTGCAGCTGGTCAAAAACGGGAACGTCAAGGTCATCAAGGACAACTACCCCGTGGGCACCACCTCCGCCTCCTTCCAGCTCACCAACGACTTTATCAAGCAGAACCTGGACTACATCACCTTTGTGAACAACGGCGACAACGGCCGGAAGGGGCAGATCACCGTCCAGCCCATCCTGGGCTACTACGACTCCAACGTCACCATCCACAGCGACTATCGGGGACAGACGGAGATCGTCCGCTCCCAGTACTCCCCCTCGGCCAACGACAACCGGCCGGTGGGCCTGTGCACCATCAAGAACGTGAACAGCGGCAAGTACCTGGCCAATGCCTCGACGAACGGGAAGGGCAACGTGACCCAGTCGGATCTGACCAACGACGCCAGGACCATCTGGAACATCTCCTACCGCTCGGACGGTACCTGCTATATCATGAACCAGAGCGGGTACTACCTGGACGTGAATAAGGGCTTCTTCGACCCCTCCAACGGCGCCAACATCCGGACCTATGGCCACAACGGCTGGAGGGATCAGATCTTCAAGCTCCAGCGGGAGTCCGACGGCTCCTACGCCATCCTCACCGCCCAGACCAACTATGAGAGCGGCCTGGACGTGTACCAACACAGCATGGACAGCGGCGCCAACGTCCAGCAGTGGGCCTACGCCGGCTCGACCAACCAGCGGTGGATCATCACCCCGGAGGCCCCGGCGGCGGGGGCGTACCGCATCAAGAACGTCAACAGCGGCAAGTATCTGATGAACGCCAGCACCACCTCCAAGGGCGACGTGACCCAGGGCAGCGACATCAGCGACGCCCGCTCCCTCTGGTTCGTCTCCTACAACGACGACGGCAGCTGCACCCTGAAAAACGGAAGCGGGTACTACCTGGACGTGTCCAACAGCTCCCCCGCCGACGGCACCAACATCCACACCTGGGAGAACAACGGCACCGACGCCCAAAAGTTCAAGCTCATCAAGCGGCCCGGCGGCTGCTACGCCATCAAGACCGCCGTGTCCCACTACAACAGCGGCGTCAACGTCCACTACGCCCGGGTCACCGACGGCGCCGCCGTCAACGAGTGGTCGTACAGCGACATGGGCAACAAGCAGTGGATCTTCGAGCCGGCCGCGGACTACGCCGGCGGACTGCACAAGGGCGATATGCTCCGCATCCGGCAGAGCGTGAACACCGATTACACCGCGCTCTACGGCGGCTCCCGGATCCGGCTGGTGAGCAAGGAGAACTCCAACTCCAAGTCCGTCGACGTCCTGCGGCAATACGACAACGACAACGCCGAGTGCCTCCTGCGGGACACCTACTCCACCCTGGACATCTACCCCAACTTTGACAAGCGGGACAACAAGGTGATCGTCCGGGTGCCCACCGCCAGCCTCTCTAAGTTCGACCGCACCCAGGGCATCTTCACCGCCCCCTCCGCCGTGGCGGGGGAGTACACCGAGTACACGGTGGTGGACTCCAAGGCCTTCGCCGCGGGGGTCTACTACGACCTCACCGCCGTGACCAGCTCCCAGGACAACGTGGCGGTGTGGAACCCCATCCACCGCTCGGAGAAGTACTCCCAGGAGACCTTCCCCTTCCGGGCCACCGATGAGCTGGAGGAGAACATCGTCTACCTGGACGCCCAGAAGGCGGACGGCACCCTCTACTCCCTCTCCGCCAGCACCTATTACTCCGACGCGGCCCTGGACAACAGCTCCGACGGCCAGGCGTGGCTGAGCGCGGACGGGGTCTATGTGGTGGTCGGCCCCCGGCACTACGGAATGTCTGTGGAGGGCAAGTTGGACACCATCCCCATGGCCGGGGTCTCCGGCTGCCGCGTCCTCTACAAGACCGCGGCCTCCGGCCTTGAGGAGTACCAGGAGGTGACGCTCACCACCGGCAAGACCAAGCGCTACACCGACAGCGCCGGCAAGGACATGACGGTCTACGATGTGGCGTTGAAGGACATCGTGGTCCGCTCTTACGATAAAAACGCCCCCCACGCCAGCGGCGTGGCGGCCACCGACGTCAACCTGAACTCCTACGAGAACGTCCCCATCGACGACCAGGCCATCACCTACCTGAGCGCCTACATCGACAACAACGGCGCCACCTATTACGACAGCGACGGGGTCAAGCGCACGGAGACGGTGAAGGCGGTGGACTTCGTCATCTACGACGGGGTGACCCACGCCAAGAAATTCACCATCACCGGCGCCACCGCCTCCGACAACGGCCGGCACTGGGAGGTGGCCTATACCTTTAAGCCCTCGGACACGGACAAGTACCTCCCCAGCGACAGGATCTACCTGTCCATCACCACCGACCGCTACGTGGGCAACGGCAAGTCCCCGGACGATAAGGGCGTGCTCCAGGACAACCCCGCCCTCCAGGAGACCACCTACGCCCCGGTCTACACCGGCCTCACCCTCACCTCCACCAACCTGCGCGAGCCGGTCACCCAGGACGTGGACTTCCCCACCAAGCTGGACTTCCTCACCCTCCCGCTGATCGGAAGTCTGGACGCCACCTTCAACATCAAGAAGGTCAGCCTGTCGCTGACTGAGCTCCCCGGCGGCAAACAGCGCCTCTCGGTGGGGTACATCCCCAAGACCGACGAGGAGAACGCGGACATCGCCGACGACGGCAACGAATACGGGCTCTTTGACCTGGCGAACAAGGCCGCCGGCGTGAAGAACTTCGGCGAGAAGGCGGGCAGCAAGAGCTCGCTGGGCATGAAGAGCTGGGGGCTCTTCCCCATCTTCGGGCTGTACATCGACTTTGGCGTCAAGGAGGTGCAGAAGTACACCGAGCACACCTCCAAGCAGTTTGTCTTCTGCGGCGGCGGGCTCTACATCGGCATCACGGGCAGCTTCCGGCTGGTGCAGTATTTCGTCATCGGCTGGTTCCCCCTGTACGTGGGGGCCGAGGGCGAGCTCACCGTGCTGGCCAACGCGGGGCTCACCGTGCAGAACGAGGACACGGCCACCCAGGACCAGCTGCTCAACACCGAAAACTCCTTTGACGATGGCTTCTACGCCGACATCACCCTCCAGGCCAACGCCGTGGTGAAGGCCTACGTGGGCGCGGGGCTGTGCGGGACCCTGGGCGCCCGGGGCGGACTTCAGTTCGACGGGAGCTACATCTTCAAGCCCGGCATCACCGCCACCAATCCCGACTTCCACACCAACGGCCTCTACCTCAGCGTCTCCATCCGCATCTGGATCGACGCGGTGATCTTCGCCATCCCCATCCCGGTGGTCAACCTGGTGGAGAAGCGGTACGGCTACTACGAGGACGTGGAAAAGAGCAAGGAGGACCACGGCTCCCTGCTCTCCGCCGGGGAGGCGGAGATGGAGCCGCAGGTGTTCATGCGCCCCCGCAACTCCGACCAGGCCCAGTGGATGCCCGGTAGCGGGGAGATCACCCCCCTGAGCACCTTCCAGGAGAAGGGCTCCGTGGTGCTCTCGGAGAACGGGTACGACCGGGCCGATCCCCAGCTGATGGACCTGGGGGACGGGCGGATCCTGCTGGTCTTCGTGGCGGACGACCCCGCCCGGACGGACGAGGAGCGGACCGCCGTCATGTACAGCGTGTACGATGGCAGCACCTGGACGCCGCCCCGGATCCTCCAGGACGACGCGGCGGCGGACTTTGAGCCGGACCTGTGCGACGCGGGGGACAAGGTCCTGATCTCCTGGACCTCCCGGGCCCCCGGCACGCCCTACACCAACGAGACCGACTACCTCAAGAGCCTGGACGTGTACGCCGCCACCCTGGACAAGAAGACCCTGGCCCTCTCGCCCATCGAGCGGCTCACCGACGACGAATTTTACGACAGCGCCCCGGTGGGGCTCTATGACGACCAGTCCGGGGATATGATGGTCTACTACCTGAAGTCGGAGGTCAAGGGCGACTTTGCCGACGCGGTGATGCCCACCAAGAACGAGAGCGTCATCGTCTATATGCTCTACGACGCCTCCCGGGGCCAGTGGGCCAGAGACTACTACTATCCCAACGAGGTGGAGAGCGCCGACGCCGAGGCGGAGCTGGTCCAGGACTGGGGCGGCCAGCGGTTCCTGGCCTCCCCCATCCAGGACTTTGGCATGAACGATCCCCCCATCATCGACTTTGACGCCATCAGCTACAACGGCATCGGCCTCTACACCTTCACCGTGGACGCGGACAACAACATGGACACCGACGCCGACCGGGAGCTGTTCGTCCAGGCGTATGACTTCGACACCCACACCACCTACGTGCCCATCCGCGTCACCGACGACGCCCTGCCCGACGCCCGGCCCCAGCTGGTCCGCAACGGGGAGCACACCTACCTGTTCTGGCTGGAGAACAACAAGGACGTGCGCTACGTCAACGCCAGCAACCTGATCCGCTACGGCGTCAACGACGACGGCACCCTCCGCCCCGACGGCACGGTGGTGGGCCAGGACGAGCAGGGGCAGAACATCTACTACGAGCTGGACCGGGACGTGGTCTTCTTCTGCGATGCCGACGGGGAGACTATGGATCCCACCTTTGGCAGCTACACCGCCTTTGTGGACCAGGACGACAACCTCTTCATCACCTGGCTCCAGCCGGTCTCCGGCGAGGACGGCACAGAGGACGGCCAGGAGGTGTACGCCTCCGCCCTGATCCGTGACCCGGCGGGGTCCAGCTGGTCCGACGGCGTGCGCCTGACCCACAGCGGCGCCTTTAACGACGAGGTGGCCATGCTCACCGACGCCGACGGCGACCTGCTCATCGTAGACAACCAGTATCAGATGGACCTGACCGCCCCGGACTATACGGTCACCGACGTGAAACTGGTGGCCACCTCCTTCGAGACGGTGGGCTCCATGGAGGTGACGGACGCCACCTTCTCCGACCTCACCCCGGTGGCCGGCAGTGACGTGGACGTGGAACTGCGGGTCCGCAACACCGGGCTGAAGGGCGCCAAGGGCTACCACATCGCGGTCTACGAGGTGCAGAACGGCCAGGTGGGCGATACGCCCATCTACGAGGCGGACCGGGACGACCTGGTCACCCCCTCCTCCTCCGACCTGGTGGACTTCACCTGGACCATGCCCGCGGACTACGAGGGGATCGAGTCCCTGGCCCTGCGGGCGGTGGTGACCGAGCACGGAATGGACGAGACCTCCCAGTTCACCTCGGAGAGCCTGCGGTTCCAGCCGGAGTACCAGATCGTCAGCTGCGCGGTCACCCAGCGGGAGGACGGCTTCTACGTGGACTACACCATTGAAAACCAGGGCAACCTGTCCGCCTCCCAGGCGGACGGCGACACGCTGGTGGTCGGCTATAACGACATCTACTACACCGGCCAGGAGATCGCCGACTTCCTCCGCGCACCCGTGGGCGACCTTGCCATCGGCGAGGCGCGGGACTACGGGATGCCCCTCTCCATCGACCCCGCAGCCTTCTCCTGCGGCTCCACCTCCGCCTTTATGGAGGTCCGGGACAAGGAGGATGAGCCGGTCTCCGAGGTAAAGACCTTTGACATTTTCCTGGAGCGGCCCTATCATATCGTGGTGAACGGCGACGAGACCCTGGAGACTCTCTCCCTGCGCCCGGGCCAGGAGGTGGCTCTCAGCGCCTCCTACGCCCCCAGCGACTACTACCTGGACGGCGACATCCTCTTTGCCGTGGAGGACAGCGATGTGGCCCGGGTGGAGGACGGGCGTCTGGTGGCCGTGGCCCCCGGCGCCACCCAGCTGGAGGTGACCGTCGCCCCCTACGGCGGCCACCGCACCATCCCGGTGGTGGTCCAGAGCGCCGCTTCTTCCTCCTCTTCCAGCGGCGGCCGGCGGCCCGACCGGACCTCCGAGGATACCCAGGCGACCCAGCCCGGCGATGGCCAGGCCAGCACCACCTACACCGACGTGGCGGCGGGCAGCTGGTATGAGGCCGGGGTGGCCTATGTCACCGAGAAGGGCCTCTTTAACGGCGTGGCGGCGGACCGCTTCGCCCCCAACGACAACATGACCCGCGCCATGCTGATGACCGTCCTGGCCCGGCTGGACGGCCAGGACACCGAGGGCGGCGCCACCTGGTATGAAAAGGCCATGGCCTGGGCGATGGCCGCCGGGATCTCCGACGGCACGGCCCCGGAGGCCAACATCACCCGGGAGCAGTTCGTCACCATGCTCTACCGCTATGCGGGCAGCCCGGCGGTGGACGCCGCCGACATGACGGCATTTGTGGACACGCAGAACATCTCCGATTGGGCCCAGGCCGCCATGCGCTGGGCGGTGCGGAACGGCATCCTCACCGGCAAGGACGGGGCGCGCCTGGATCCCCAGGGCCCCGCCACCCGGGCGGAGGTCGCCACGGTGTTC
Source organism: uncultured Oscillospiraceae bacterium (assembly GCA_947627325.1). GTDB lineage: Bacteria > Bacillota > Clostridia > Oscillospirales > Oscillospiraceae > MGBC124762. The sequence goes on from CANQVO010000005.1 coordinate 8,061, forward strand.
CAGCGCCTGCTGGCGGCGGAGAGCGAGATCTAACATAGACAACCATCCATTCTAATTCTAATCAAAAGGAGGAATTGACCATGACAGACAAGAAGCAAGAGGACGAGGAAGTGCGGGAGGTGGATCTGGAGGACCTGGAACAGGTCACCGGCGGCGGCGCTTTCTCCAACATCCCCCGCATCCCGGAGAAGCCCATCGACGACCAACTGCGGGGCAAGGCGTAACCTCCCCAGCACCGCCCGAAGCGGGCAAAAAATCCCTGGAGCCTTGCGGCTCCAGGGATTTTTTCGTCCGGCCAACTTTGCCGGGACGGCGCCAACGCCTTACGGCTGAGCGGAAAGCGCCTCCCCCGCCCCGGGGGTCTTTTCGCGGAAGAGGGCCTTGAAGATGGTCCGCACCGCGGGCTGGATGAAAAACAGCTGGCTGAAGAAGGCGAAGGGGAAGTTGAAGCAGACCAGCTTCAGCCAGTTAGCCAGCAGGGTGACCGGGTGGAAGCCCAGGTAGTACGGGTAGTAGAGAAACGCGGCGAGAAAGCTCATGGCCGGGCACATGATGCCCACCGTGGCGCAGATCACGGCGGTCTCAAAGAGCATGGGGTGGGTCTCGGCGGGGTCGAACACCCGGCAGGCCAGCCGGAAGGAGAGGGGACTGCCCAGCAGGTTCTCCAAAAGGTAGGCCAGGCAGAACTCCACGGCTACGCAGGCCCAGATGGGCAGATACGCGCCGCACAGGTAGACGCCGCCCTGCTTTTCCAGCGCCGCCAGGACGCCGGTGGTCTGGTTCAGCTCCATCAGGGCCGCGCCGTTGACCACATAGAGGCTGTAAAACACATAGGCGTGGACGGTGATGAGGACGGTGATCAGGGCGAACACCATCCTCTGGGCTTGATTTTTTGGCATAAACTATCTCCTCCATTTTTCGCGCAAAAAAACACACGCAGCCGGCGGCAGACCATACTCTGTGATCAGATTTACGTGCCAAGCACTACGTGTGTCAATATGCGCTTATTCAGTTTTGCGAGAGACAGAATACCACATTTTGACGGAAAAATCAAGGGAAAAACCCGGGGAGTAAGCGGCGGCGCGCTTGCTCAGAAATTCTCCGGCGCGGTTGACAGGCGGGGGCGGATATGCTGTAATAACCACAGGCGACCCGCCGCGGGGCGCAAAAGCGGGGGCAGGACCGCCCCTCTAAAGCAAGGAGGGGACTCCTGACATGGTGAAGAAAATCGTTTTGGACCTTCAGGGCCTCCCCTCGGAGCGGGCGCTCTACGAGTATCTGCGCGAGCGCCTGGGCATCCCGGAGTACCATGGCCACAACGCCAGCGCCCTGTGGGACGCTGTGTATCTCTGGTTTGAACAGCCCACCGTCATCGAGGTGGAAAATCTGGACAAGCTCCCTGCCCCTATGAAAACGGCGGGAGACCGGGTGCGGTCGGTCTTCCAGCGGTTGGATCAGGAAGACCCCTCCCTACGGGTGGTGTTCCGGCCCTAGCGCCTCGCGGCTCCAGGGATCTTTGGCCGGGGCGTCCGCCGCTTTGTCGGGCTCCTTCTGCCGCTTGGCCGTCCGGGTAAATTTTTTCGTTTTTTCTGTTACATTTTGGCCCCTCGAATCGTCATAGTTAATATAGGACAAGCCAAGGGATGGCGTTTTGTCCGCGGCGGCCTGATCGTGTATGGAGGGAGGCTGTGAGCATGATGACTGGTATGGGAAGGAGACTCCGCGCGATCGCCGCGCTTCTCATGGTCGGCGCGGCCGCAGCCTGTTCCGCCCCGGCCCGGGCGGCGGCGGGGATCGCCGTCACCGAGATCGTGCCCTGCAAGTATGGCGAGGTCGAGTCCTTCTCCGAGGGCCTTGCCGCGGTGCGGGTTGGTGACGAGGAAACCGGCAAATGGGGTTACATCGACCAGGCCGGCCGGGAGGTGATCCCCTGCCAGTATGACGGTGCGGGGGACTTCTCAGAGGGCCTGGCCCAGGTGGCGAAGGACGGCAAGTGGGGCTGCATCGACCAGGCCGGCCGGGAGGTGGTTCCCTGCCAGTATGACAGTGTCGGGTTTTTCTCCGAGGGTCTGGCCATAGTACGCGTTGCGGACGGGGAGGCCAACCGATACGGCTACATCGACAAAACCGGCCGGGAAGTGATACCCTGCCAGTATGACGGCGCTATGGGGTTCTCCAAGGGCCTTGCCGCGGTGGAGTTAGGCGGCAAGTATGGCTACATCGACAAGACCGGCCGGGAGGTCGTGCCCCGCAAGTATGATTATGCCGGGTCCTTCTCCGAGGGCCTTGCCATGGTGCGGCTGGACGACAAGTACGGCTACATCGACCAGACGGGCCGGGAGGTGGTGCCCTGCCAGTATGACGACGCCGGGGCCTTCTTCGAGGGGGTCGCCATGGTGGTGCTGGGCGGCGAGGTCAGCTATATCGACCAGACCGGCCAGGAGGTCGCGCCCTGCCCGTATGACGTGGTGCATCCCTTCTCCGAGGGCCTTGCCCGGGTGGCAAAGGACGGCAAGTGGGGCTACATCGACCAGGCCGGCCGGGAGGTGGTGCCCTGCCGGTATGACGATGCCTGGGACTTCTCCGAGGGCCTGGCCTCGGTGTGTTTGAACGGCAAATGGGGGTGCATCGACCAGACCGGCCGGGTGGCGGTGCCCTGCCGGTATGACGGCGTGTATGTCTTCTCGGAGGGTCTTGCCCGGGTGAGAGTGGACGACAAGTACGGTTACATCGACCAGGCCGGCCGGGAGGTGGCGCCCTGCCGGTATGACGATGCCCGGGACTTCTCCGAGGGCCTGGCCAGGGTGTATCTGGACAGCAAATTTGGCTACATTGATAAGACTGGCCGGGAAGTCGTGCCCTGCAAGTATGACGGGGCGGAGGACTTCTCCGAGGGGTTTGCCGCGGTGGCGTTGGACGGCAAGTGGGGCTACCTGGCTATTGACGGGTATGTGCCCCTGGAGCTGAACGGGGGCGGCGGCGTGGACTATCTTATTGCCGACGACGCCGGCGCTCTGACTGTCCCCGCCAACCCCACCCGGGTGGGGTCCACCTTCGGCGGGTGGTATGCCGACGAGGCGTTGACCACCCCCTGGAACTTTAACGACAAGGCGGCCGACGGCCTGGCGCTGTACGCCAAGTGGGTGCCCGCCTCCTCCGCCGCCGCCATCACGGGCAAGAGCGGCCAGATCATCACCCTGAACGGCGCCGCCGTGACCCTGGACGCCTATATCCTCAAGGCCGCCAACGGCGGGGACGTGACCTATGTGGAGCTCCGGGATGTGGCGGCGTTGTTGGAAAACACCTCCGCCAAGTTCAACGTGGACTGGAAGCGGGGGGCGATCTACGTCTCCTCCAAGACGGCCTACACCACCAAGAACGGCGCCGAGCTGAAGCCCATCTCCGGCACCGACGGCAGCTACCAATGGAACACCGCCCCGGTGCTGTTTGACGGCGTGACCAAGCCGCTGGAGGGCATCGTCCTCACCGACGGCCAGGGCGGCGGCCACACCCTCTTTAAGCTCCGGGATCTGGGCGCGGCCCTGAATTTCACCGTGGGCTGGAGCGCGGAGACGGGGATCTATATCCAGACCAACTAAGGCGCTCATAATGCCGACAAAAAAGACAGGGAAAAATCCCTGGAGCCCTACGGCTCCAGGGATTTTTGATTGGTGTGGACTTGGCCCCACGGTCTATGGGGCGGCGGGGCGGCCGCCGCTTTGTCAGGCCCTTTTGGCCGCCTTGCGGCGCTCTTCTTTCCGCCTTGCAAACTCCCGCTGGAAGTGGGCGATCCGCGCCGCGTCCATCCCCTTGCGGGGGATTTCTCCGCCCCTTTTTCTTCACTCTTGGCACAGCCAATCAAGGATCTCTTTACACTTTTCCTGCGATGGATAGTGCCTCCATTTATAGGGCTGAGTATATGCTAAGTACGCTCCCATACTATTCTTTGCTAAATCCGCAGGCGATCCATCTGTTGCCTTTGTATCGTCAACCACTACGATTTTTCCATCTTGATCTAAGTATTTCTTGATGCTGGCCCTTTTAGCCTTCTCTACCAATTCCGGCAGCAGCTTGATCGTTTTGATAAAGCTGTTATTATATACCAACGCATATTTTCCAGTATGTATCTTTTCGCCCTGATAGATACCGCCTGTCTTATATGTACCACCCGTAGTCACACCACCAACGGTTACAGCCCCAAAGTGTAACTTTTCCGGGGCATATCTTGTGGCTCGGTCGACCACCTCTTGAATGCGGATAGCCAAGCTCAGCATTCCACCTCGCTTTATGATCTGTACTTCGCCTTTCGTTGGATCATAGGTCATATATCCCCGAATCTTCTCCTGCTTTTCCTGTTCCCTTTTCCCCGAGGTCACAGAGAATTCCCAAAAAAACAGAGTTAGCACCAATGTGAGCCCACAGCCGACAAACAGTACTGCCGCAAGGAACCACGGCGAGCCTTCCCTGTCACTGAAAAAGCATGTAAACCCCCCTCCCAGAATGCTCATAACGCCCCCAATGGATCCGATCAACGCTTCTCGATTCTCCCGTACGGATGAATAGCATATAAACGTGAAAAGCAATCCCAATACCACACAACAGATCCCCAGAAACATACGATCCACTCCACCGTTTTATCAAGTTTTTTTGTTATACGCATCTGCTATCTCGCCGATTTTCGTTTGGCTGTACGCGTCTGGTCCCTGATGTGTTTGACCCTGCGGCCGGGGTATTCTCTCATCTCCGATCCTCCCCTTCTATCTCGCGGCACATCCGCGCCGCGTTTTATTTAGTGTAGAGTAACGGAATGAAATGACCAATGTAATATTTCATCGTGATACACTGTAACATCTCTTGTCCACAGCCGCTAAACTTATAGGAAAGGTGGTGTTAACGTGCAGGGGAAGAAACCGATCAACGTCAGAGTGGGCGCGAATATCCAGTGGCTGCGGGAGGAGCGCCACCTGACCCAGGAGGGGCTGTCGGAGAAGATCGGCGTCACCCCCAACCACTTGAGCGCCATTGAGCGGGGCGTTTCGGGGATCTCGCTGGAGCTGCTGGAAAAGCTGTGCCAGGAGCTCTCCGTGACGGCGGACCACATCCTCTTTGGCCGCAAGGCGGCGGAGGCCAACGGGGAGGAATTGATGAGCCTTCTGCGGTCCATCGACCAGGGCCAGGCGGAGCTCACCCGGCTGGGCCAGACCATCGAGGCCCTGACCGAGCAGTTGATCCGTCTGCGCCAGTGAGCAGCCCCGCCGCCGCTCCCCTTGTCCGCCGCCCCAACCGGCGGAAAAACAGGCAGAGAAAAATCCCTGGAGCCTTACGGCTCCAGGGATTTTTTGGTCGGGCTTGGTTCCTCGATTTGTGAGTCGGCGGTTGCGGTCGGCTCGATTTACAGCAGGAACTGCTCAAAGCCGGTGGCGTCCAGGATCTCCTTGACCACGGGGTTGACTTGCTCCATCTTCAGATGCCCATCCAGGGTCTTGTACATCATCAGCATCACCCGCAGGCCGGCGGAGGAGATGTAGTCCAGGTCCTTGGCGTTGACGGTGCAGGAGGTCACGCCCTCCTTCACGCTCTCGAACCGCTCCAACAGCTCCGGCGCGGTGATGGAGTCCAGCCGGCCCCGCAGGGTGATGACCATCTTGCCCTCGTGGACCCGGGCGTTGACGCCGAAGGTCTCGCCGTCGTAGTTGGCCTCGGTCTCCTGGTAGTCCTCGTCGGGCGTGAAGATCCAGATGTACACGTTCTCCAGGGACTTGAGGTACCCCGCCTTCACCTCGTCGGAGAAGTCCGCCAGGCTGTTGATCTCCGTCACATAGTCGGACACGGGCACCCGCTCCCACTTGAGGCCCACCGAGCGGAGGAAGTTCGTGACGGTGTTCATGGTGGTTTCAAAGTCGTAGGCCAGGATGGTCATATTCTGCACTTCGATATTCGTGTCCGACTGCTTGGCATACACCTTCATGGTCTTGAGCAGATCCTCATAGGCGGCCTGGCCGCGGATGGCGGTCAGGCCGGCCATGAACATGGGGTTCGCGTCGGGGTCGGAGGTGAATCCAGGGCGCGGGGGGTGTAGCCGCAGCCGATATCCACAACGGTGCTGTTTTTGTAGTTCTCCACGATCTTGTTGATGGCGCGGAAACGGGTCTCCGTCATGGCGGTCAGGTCCAGGCTGAGGGCGACCTTCTGCTCCTCTGTGCCGATCAGCGAGTCGGCGTCGATGCCAAACTTCTTCGCCAAGATCGGCGCGTCCGGGTCGCCCGCGATGCACAGGTGCAGAAGCATGGACTTTGCCGTGTTGTATATCGGGTTGGTCTGTTGCCTGAGATCCTTCTCGCTCATTTTGTGTTCCTCCTAAAAATGTTTTGTCGCCCCCTTCCGCGCCGCGCCGGCCCTTTCGGCCGGGATCTTCGTGGGCAAGGGCTTTCGCGCCGGACAGCTCAGGCCGACAACGCTTAACATGGCCCGGCTATCCATCGTCTGATACCAAGGGCGGCAAAAGGAGAAAAACCCCTGAAACCTTGCGGTTTCAGGGGTTTTTGGGCCCGAGTGGCGGTCCTTTCAGATGTGTGCTCACCTGCTGGGAAAGGCGGCGGTTCCGCCGCCGTACCAAGGTCGGTCAGGGCTTCTCCGTGGCTTTCGCCGCTGTGAAAAAACGCTGGAGCATGGTGGCCGCCTGGGCGCGGGTCGCCTGGCCCCGGGGGTCGAGGGCGTCGCCCGTGCCCTGGATGACGCCGCCGCCCGCCGCCCACTGGAGGGCGGGGATGGCCCACGCCCCGGCCTGGTCGAAGTCCTGATAGCGCGAGAGGTCGGCGTCCTCGCCCGGGGAGACGCTCCAGCCCCTGGCCTGGGCGTACCGCCAGAGCATGGCGGCCAGCTGCTCCCGGGTGATGGGGTCGCCGGGGCCGAAGTCGCCGGTGTCGTAGCCCTGCGCCACGCCCGCCGCGGTGGCCCAGCGGACCGCCTCGGTGTACCATGCGTCCGGCTCCACGTCGCCATAGGGCAGGGGGCCGTCCGTCCCGGGACTGCCCGCCGCCCGCCACAGGATGGTGGCGATCATGGCCCGGCTGGTGGGCAGGTCGGGGGCGAAGGTGGCCGGGGCGGTGCCCACCATCAGGCCCCGCTCCACGCAGTAGTGTACGCCGTCGTGATACCACGCCGTGGGGGTAGCGTCGGTGAATGGGGCGATGGGGCAGGTGTCGTCCCTGGGACAGGGGGCGGCGTCGTCCAGGGCCCGGAAGGTGACGGCGATGGTGTGGGCCGAGGTGACCTTCTCAAAGGTGTACGCCGTCACCGCGCCCACGCTCTGGCCGTCCACCAACACCTCCGCCACCTCATAGCCCTCGTCGGGGGTGATGGCAAAGGTCTGGTCCTGGCGCCGCCGGACGCTCACCCGGCCGCTGGGGTCGATCTGGCCCCCCGGGCCGGCGGTGGCGGTGATGGAATAGCGGGCGGTATCGGCGGGCTGATACCAGGTCAGCACATAGGTGGAGTAGTACCGGGCGTAGACCAAAATGGCCGCGCCGTCCTTCACAAGCTCCACCCGCTCGCCATCGTCGTTGGCGGCGGTGGTAATGGTCTGCACCTCCTCCACCCCGTCCCCGTCTTCGTCGTGGAAGCGGTAAACGGTGTAGCCGCCCTTGCCCTGGAGCTCCGCGGGCAGGTAGATCAGGTTGGCGATGAGTACCTTGGAATCCCCGATGGGGGTGACGGTGGACTCCGCCGCCGTGCCGTCGGCGTGGACCTTGGTCACCGTCTTGGTGAGGCTCATGTCCAGCACCAGGCCGATGTTATCCGCGGCCACCGGCACCTCCTTGAGCTTTTCCGCCATGCCCTCCGCCGCGCCGGCGTTCTCCACCTTCATCAAAAACTCTACCGTGCCGCCGTTTTCCTCCACCAGCGTCCGCTCGTCCTCATCATAGAGCTCCGCGGCATCCTCGTCGGTGATGATGGGGTCCAGATCCACCACCACCGAGCCGGACCCCGGCGCCACCTCCACCACCGTGTTCAGCCGGTAGCCCGGGAGGGTGTAGGTCCCGCCCTCCACGTTCTGGTCGGTGATCTCCACCATATAGGTCTTGACCACCCCGTTCCAGGTGAACACCAGGTTATAGGTGTTGGGGATGAGCCCGTCGAAGCGGAAGGTCCCGCTCTCGTCGGTGGTGGTCAGGCCCATCTGATACTCCCCCATCATCAGCGCCACGCTGACGTAGGGGATGGGCGTCTCCGCATCGTCCAGCACCACGCCGGCGATGTTGAAGACCTCCCGGGTCCACTGGGCCTCGAAGGTCACGTCGGCGTAGGGCATATAGAACGCCTCGTTGGGCTGGTACAGCGTCCCGTTCCGGCCCCAGCCGGCGAAGACGTACCCCGCCGGCGGATTTTCCGGCGCCGGGGGCAGGGTGATCTCCTGGGTGGGGATCAGGCCCTCCAGGGGCGCGGGCACCGTGACGCCGGCGAAGGGCTTCCCCTCCTCGTCCTGGCCGGGGCCGAAGGCGGCGGTGTAGGTCTTGGGGTGGTCGTTTTCGGCGATGCGGAGAACGCCCACGTTCTGGAAGCCGCCGTCAGCGCCGCCGGCGTGGCGGTAGTTGGGGTTGGGGATCCGCACCCACACCTGATAGGTGCCGATCTCGGCGGGGGCAGCCACCGCCGTCCCGTCCGCCAGGCGGTACTGGATATCCCCGGCGGTCACGCCCAGGTCCGCCAGGGGGATGCCGGTGCCCGGGGCGGGATAGCGGTCGCCCAGCGCGGTGTCCGGGGCGTTGATCACCTCGCCCCAGGCGGCGGCGAGGGTCACGTCCCGGGCCTGTCCCCCCTCCAGGTAAAGCCACTCGTTGTTCCCCACTGTGAAGACCACCGGCGCGGGCTGGATGACCACCGCCGCGGTGGGGTCGGAGACGGTGTAGTTCCCCGCCTCCCGGCCGTAGAGGGTCACGGTCACCAGGTAGTCGCCCACGTCGGCGGAGTCGGTGACCGCGTAGGCCATCAGGTCCGCGTGGAAGGTGGAGGGGTCGGCCAGGAAGCCCTGCTTCTCCGCCTCGTCGGGCTGTTCGTCGGCCAGGAAGGGGTTCTCCACCCGCACGGTGGGGTGCATCCTGTGGCCGTGGTAGACGAAGGTCAGGTTTTGCCAAGTGACCCGCACCCCATAGGGCGCCACCGTGACGGTGCCCAGGCACAGCGCCCGCGCGTCCGGCTCCTCCCCGGCGAACAGGAAATTCTGTGGGTCGTCTGTCAGGGTCACCCAGATCTCATAGGTCCCGGCGTCCCGGAAGGTCTCGGTATCGTCCCCGGCGACGGCATTTCCGGCCGCATCCGCCACCCGCTTGTAGCTGACGGCGAACAACCCGTCCAGGGCCAGGCCGCCGTCCTGCCGGACGCTGGCCCGGTGCGCCAGGCTGTCATAGGTCATGGTCAGGGCGAAGCGCGCCCCGTCCGCGCCCCCGGCCAGGGCGTAGCCCTCGGGGTTGGGATCCCCGTTGACCTCCGCCGTCCAGTCGTGGGCGGGCTTGGCCTCCGGGTCGATGGTGAAGGCGACGGGGGCTTTGTGGATGGTGTACTCCCGCGTCACGTCGCCGGGCAGGGCGTAGTTGGGGTTGCTGGTCGCGGTGACCTTCGCCGTGTACGTCCCGGCGTTGGTCTGAACGCCGTTCTCGCCCACGGTGAGGGCGCACGCGTCGCCCGCCACCAGATTTGTGGCCGTGGCGGTGACGGTGTACGCGCCCTTCGTGTAGTAGAGCGCGTCCCAGTCCCCGGCCTCCTGGCCGCCCTCGGAGATGTGCCAGGTGAAGGTCAGCACCTTGGGCGTCACGTCGGCGGCGGTGGGGGCCGCTGTCAGCTGGGTAGCGGTGAGGGCGTAGTTGTCGCCCCAATCGCCGTCCAGGTTGATGCCGGTGACGTTGACCGGCTTGTTCTCCCCCGCGTCCTTGGTCACGAACTCCACCTGTCCATGGGCGGTGGGCGTCTCGCCGGACACCGCGCCGGTGAGGACGATCTCCCCGTCGGCGCTGGCGTGGCGGAACAGCGTTCCGTCATACACGCCGCCAGGCACCCGGTCCGCCGCCACGGAGGGCGTCAGCGGGGCCTTGCGGATGGTGTATTCCCGGGTCACGTCGCCGGGCAGGGCGTAGTTGGGGTTGCTGATTTCTGTGACTTTCGCCACATATGTCCCGGCGTTGGTCTGAACGCCGTTCTCGCCCACGGGGAGGGCACATTCATCGCCCTCTACCAGATTCGTGGCCGTGGCGGTGATGGTGTATTCGCCCTTCGTGTAGTAGAGCGCGTCCCAGTCCCCGGCCTCCTGGCCGCCCTCGGTGATGTGCCAGGTGAAGGTGAGCACCTTGGGCGTCACGTCGGCGGCGGTGGGGGCCGCTGTCAGCTGGGTAGCGGTGAGGGCGTAGTTGTCGCCCCAGTCGCCGTCCAGGGTGATGCCGGTGACGTTGACCGGCTTATCCTCCCCCGCGTCCCTGGTCACGAACTCCACCAACCCATGGGCGGTGGGCGTCTCGCCGGACACCGCGCCGGTGAGGACGATTTCCCCGTCGGCGCTGGTGTGGCGGAACAGCGTTCCGTCATACACGCCGCCAGGCACCCGGTCCGCCGCCACGGAGGGGGTCAGCGACACCTTGCGGATGGTGTATGCCCGGGTGACGGTCTCGGGCAGCGTGTAGTTTTTGTTGCTGTGGTCCGTGACCTTCGCCGTGTACGTCCCGGCGTTTAGCTGGACGCCGTTCTCGCCCACGGTGAGATCGCACACGTCGCCGGGGACAAGGCCGGTGGCCTGGGCGGTGACGGTGACGTTTCCGCCGGTGTAGTAGATCCCGTCCCACCCGGTATCCGCGTCCGTCGCCCCGTCTCCGGCGTTCGCGAAGTGCCAGACGATGGACAGCCCGATGGGCGTCACGTCGGCGTCGGTGAGGGCCTCCGTAAGTTCAGTGGCGGTGAGGGCGTAGTTGTCGCCCCAATCGCCGTCCAGGGTGATCTCCGTGACGTTGACCGGCTTATCCTCCCCCGCGTCCTTGGTCACAAACTCCACCTGGGCGTGGGCGGTGGGCGCCTGGCCGAACACCGCCCCGGTGAGGACGATCTCCCCCTCCGCGCTGGCGTGGGGGAAAAGGGTCCCGTCGTATGCGCCGCCGGGCACCCGGTCCGCCGCCACGTTGGGCGTCAGCGGGGCCTTTTTGACGACGACCGTGACCGCAAAGGACACCGACTGGTAGTCGGCCCCGTCCTCCGGAGTGAAGACCACACCGTACTTCGTCCCCTCGGTGGCGGCGGGGTACTGTCCCTGTATCGCCCAGGCGAAGGTCCCCGAGACCGGCTCCCCGTTGAGGGTGGCCGAGCCGCCCACAAGGCGGCCGTCGGTTAGCTCATCGCCGTAGGTGAGGGGGGCCACCGTGGGCGGGACGATCTCAGGCCGCGCGATGGTGACAGTGGCGGTGACGGGGTTGGAGGTCACCGTCTCCGAGGCCAGGGCGTGGCCGCAGTGGGCCGTGACCGCCACCGTGTAGGTCCCGCTGTCGGCCACCGCGTCCAGGGCGTAGGCGCTGTCGTCGGCACCCGCCAGCGGCGCGCCGTCCTTGGACCACTGGTAGGTGTAGGTGACGCCGTCCCCGGCTGCGTGGTCCGTCCCGGCGGTCAGGGTGATGACCGTCTCGCCGTTGTTGTACGCCGCGCTCGCCCGGTCGGCGGTCAGGGTCACCGTGGGCGCGTCCAGGGTCCACTTGGCGGTCAATTTTACATCGGCGGTGACAGCAGAGCCGAAGCTGTATGCCGCGCTGCCGTTTTCCCACGCCACAAAGGTGTGACCGGCGAGGGTGGGCGCTGTGGGCTCGGTGGCTCTGCCGCCGGCGGCCACCAACTGGGTGGCGGGGCTGGCGGCGCCGTTGCCGTCCAGGCGCACGGCGCAGATCTCCACCGTCCGCGCCGCGGTGAGACCGGCATTTGACTTGGCGGTGAAGGTGTACGTCCCCGGCTCCGTCACGGTGTAGGCGCCGCCGGAAATCGTCTCGGTGGAGCCGTCCGGCTTTTCCACCGTCACCGCGCCGCCGGAGACGCCGAAGGCGCTTGTAACGTTCAGTGTCTGTTCGGTTTTGTCCTTATTGCCGATTCCCCCGCCGCTGACGGTCAGCGTGGGCGTCCGCTTGTCCACCTGGATGGGGCCCGCCCAGCCGGTGGTCACGTTCCCGGCGTTGTCCACGGCCTTATAATAGAGGTAGAAAACGCCGTCCTCCATGCCGCCCACGGTCACGCCCCCGCCGGTGGAGGGCAGCGGGGCGAGCTCGGTGGGCGCGGGGCCGGAGTTGGTGGTGGTGACGGCGAACTGGAGGCTGGCCATCCTCGCGGGGTCGTCGGAGGCGGCGAGGCTGATGGACTGCGCCGCGGCGGTCCAGCCGGCCCCGACGCCCGCCACCGTCACCGTAGGCGCGGCGCGGTCGATCCTAAAGGGACCGACGAAGCCCTCCGTAACATTCGTCTCCTGCCCGGTGGCCTCCCAGTCGCTGGGGGAGTTGTCGCAGAACTTGTAATAGACGTAGTACACCCCCGGCGCGGGCGTGGCCGCCGCGTCCAGGGTCACCGTGTAATCGGTATCGGCAAACTCCGTAAGGCCGTCTGTGGGAACGGTGTGGTCGTCCTGGACGACCTTATAATACGCCTTGCCCACGCCGCTCTGGCTGTCGTTCACGGTGAAGGTGACGGCGGGCGCGGCATTGGTCCAGGCGTCGGAGATCGCCGGCACGTCCACCGTGGGCGGCGTGACGTCGATGCAGGTCACGTCGACGGTGGCGGCGCTGTTCCCGCCGTAGTCCAGGTCCACCACCCGCACGGTGACGGGGCCGTTCTCCGTGACCCGGACCGTGCCGCTCTCCGTGTCCTCCAGCTCCACGCCGCCGGGCAGGGTGACCTTGAAGTGCCGGCCGGCCACATTGGTGACCGTCCAGGTCAGGGTCACGCTGTCCTTGATCCACGGCGCGGGGGCGGCGCTCAGGGCGATCTTCGGCGCGTTGCCGTCCAGGGCGCTCTGGGCGATCACCGTATAGCCCGCGGGCGAGACGGCGGAGGCGGTGTGGCCCACGTGATCCGTCACCCGGATGTGCAGATACTTCGTAGTCTCGGCGCTCTCGGTGGCGGTGTAGGTGAGGGTGGCCGCGCCGGAGGCAATGTCCGAGAGGGTCTGCCAGCTGCCCGGCGTGTCGGCGGCGGAATTTGTCCAGGCGTATTCCACCCGGGCCACGCCGGACTCACCGTCGGCAAAGGTCACGGGCTGGGCAATTTTCGTATAGACCCCCGCCTTGGGGGTGAGGTCGGAATCCGCCTCCGAGAGCGCCCCCACAGAGGCGGCGGGGGCCTTGCCGTCGATGCGCTCCACCAGCGCCACCGCCGTGACCATGTCGTCCCCCCGCCGGAGGCGGAAGGTGTAGGAGCCGTTTTCGGTGACGGTGGCCGTGCCGCCGGCGGCGGCCATCGTCGTCCAGCCGGCGTCGCCCTCCCGGTGGTAGTCCAGGGTGGTGCCGTTGGCCGCCGTCACGGTGATGGCCCGGCTGGTGGCCCAGTTGGTATTGTCGGCGGTGGCCTTGAGGGAGAGGGCGGGCGGGGTGGGGCTCTTGGGGCTCTCCTTGGTGCCGAAATCCACCGTGGCCGACTGGTAGGCGGAGGCGCCGGTGGTCTCATAGGATGCCAGCACGTGGAGATACCACTTGCCGTTGTTGCCGCTGCCCGGCTCCTGCCGGGTGGACAGGGTCAGCCCGCCGCCCTTCGCGGCGGCCAGCTCCGTCGCGGTGGCGTCCACCCAGCCGGTGGCGGGCATCGCGGCGGAATTGGACCACACATAGCGTAGGGAGGTGGTGTACGCCTTGGGGTCGTTCACCGTCACCGTGGCCGTGCCCACGCCGTCGGTGACACCCTTGGAGGCGACGGTGATATTGGGCTGGTTGCCGTCCACACTGGAGCCGGTGTTCATGCCGGAGGTGGCGCTGCTGGCGGTGCCGTTGGCGTCGCACATATCCTTCACCAGGCCGATGTTGTCCACGCTGGTGATGGACAGGTTCCCGCTGGCCCCGGCCTTCACCGTGCCGGTGAAGTAGAGCACGTTGGTGTCCGCGCCGCCGGAGAAGGTGGCGTCGCCCCAGCTGGTGTGGACCTTGATGCTGTTGAGGTTTCCGCTTCCGGTGTTCTGGCTGTCCACGATCTCGTCAAAGATCAGGGAGATCACGAACTGGTCCCCCACCTTATAGGTGGAGTTCGGCATAGGGGCGATGGCCAGGAGTTTGGGCTCCTTGCTGTCGTAGTAGACGCTCTCCTGCTCGCAGGTGCCCAATTCCCATTTATCGACACCACTGCCGCTGGCCATGATCCCCACTGCGATGGGGTCGGCGGAGATGGTAAGTTGATAGACAGGGCCAAGGCCCATCTTGCTCTCTACGGGGTTCATGCCCTCAAATGCCCTAGTATATATGACATTCTCCGTGGTGCCCTGCATCCTGGGGAACCAGCCGTTCGTCCAAGACGTATATTTCCCGCTGGGGTCTATCTCAAACTCAATGATCGCCTCCTGGCCGCCCGAAGTGAAGCGCATCCACTCATAGCCGTCCTGATCCTCGCGCACATCCGCGTGCAGATGCATTTCATAGTAGTCGGCGGTCGCCTTCAGGTAGGTCAAATATTGTGTTTGTATGTAATTGCGCTGCATGGTGAAAATATCCTTATACCCACTATGACTATCGTCGATTTTACTGCTCGAACTGTAAACGGTGGCCTTCTTCTTCACATAGCAATTCCTGTCCATCGTGTGGCTCCCGTCCTTGGTCATGGTCCGGGAGGCGCGGGTGGTGGTCCCCAATGTGCCGCCGCCGGTGACCCGGTAGAGCTCCACCGAGTAGGTGCGGTCGGCGTTGGAGTAGGCCGTGGCGGTCTGGCCGTTGTACGCCGTGGCCACGCTGTTCTCCACGACGGTGATGGTCTTGCTCGTCTCGCCCTGCCCGAAGGTCAGCGCCCCAGCCTGGTGGGTGAAGTGGGTGCCGCCCACGGCGGAGCCGTTCACCGTGCGGAAGTACACCGTCTGCGCCCCGTCGGTGCCGCCGGTCCTGGTGACGGTGAAGGTACTGCCGCCGGTGTTGGCGATGTTGAACGTCCCGTAGCTGGCCGCGCCGACGCCGAAGGTCATCTGCCCGCTGTAATAGGTCACGCCCCCCGCCACGGCGTAGGCGCGGGCGTAGTAAGTCACGCCCTCGGTGATGTCCGGGGTGGTCTTGATCGCGCCGCCCGCCGCCGTCACCGGCGTGGGGGTCTTATACTTGCCGTTATTGAGGGCGGTGGTGGGGGCGGTCATGATGCCCCACACAAGGCCCGTCTCGGTGATCGTGTCCTCCCCGGGGCTGGCCAGCTGGGCGGTCAGGGTCTTGGCCGCGCTGTCAAACACGGGCGTGGTCAGCGCCAGGGCGGAGGCGGTGACGATCACGGTGACTTTGCGCTCCGTCTTGTTCCCCGCCAGGTCCGTCACCGTGACAGTGACCTGCCGCTCCCCGGCGATGTTGGTGGCGCCGGGCTCCATGGTCACGGTCACGGTACACTCCTCCACCGGCTCGTTGTCGGTGACGGTCAGCGCCGACTTCACCTTGTCCGCCACCTCCGCCTGGGTGGCGCCCAGCTTCACCTCCACCGGCTCATAGGTGAAGTCCGGCGGCTGGGTGTCCCGCCACTGGGCGGTCAGGGTCAGGGAGGTTTTGAGGGAGGCGATCGCCGCCCCGCTCTTGTAGGTGCCGCCGTTCTGGTCTTTCCACTCCGTAAAGGCGTACCCGGCGCGGGTGGGCACGTCGGTGGTGAGGGTGACGCTGTCCGCCAGCCGCTCATACTGCGCCTGGGGCAGGCTCGCCACGCCGGGGGTCCCGCCGTCCGCGTAGTGGATGGCCAGGGGGCCCTGGAAGCGGGCGTTGATGACGTTCCCGTCGTTGTCCGTGATCTTGAACTTGACCACGCCGGTGGAGGCGTCGGCGGAGACGGTGTAGCCGCTGGGGTCCAGGGTGACGGTCTTGCCGATTTCGTTGTCGTAGGTCAGGGTGACGGTGTAATCGGCGGAGAGGTTGGAGCCCTGCTTCGTCACGTCCTTCAGCTGAGCGCTCACGTTCTCGGCCTGGATCGTCGCGGTCTGGTAGGTGTAGGCGTAGTAGGGCCCGCAGTCCTGGGCGCCGCCGGCCCAGCAGAAGTAGTGGTACTCCACCGGGGAGGTGTCCGGCACCTTGTAAAGGCCGCCGTGTACACAGTTATCAAAGTCCCGGCCCTTCTGGACTACGTCCACATAGACCGCGACCTCCGCGCCGGGGAATTTCTTTTGCATATATTTTAAGGAGTTGTTTGCCTTGGTGGTCGCCGTGAGGATCGCGCCGGAGCCCAGGGCGCTGACGGCGTCGCCCCCGTCGAATTTGCTGTTCAAAAAGGCGTAGCTCTGGTCCGGGGAAAAGCTGGTGGTCTCCTCGAAGCCGTGGTAGATGAAGGCCGTGCCGTCGCCGTCCAGATAGTCCAGATCCACCGCCCCCGGCGCCAACGACATCAGCATGATCGGCTCCCGCAACCAGATGGGCGCCTTTGTGGGGAGGGCCGCCAGCGCCTGGTCGATGCCCGCGCGGAGGGCGGCCAGGAAGGCGGCGTCCGCGCCGTCCGTCCCCTCCGCCTCCGCGGCGGCCAGGACCTGCTCATAGTCCGCGATCATGTCCAGAAGCGCGCCCTCGTCCAGGGCGAGAGCGGCGGCGGGGATATCGTCCGGCACAGCGCCGGGGAACCAGACGTTCAGGAACTCCCGCAGGAGTTCCCCTGCCGGGAGATCCCCGTCAAGGTCCATGTCCGCCACAGTGACGGCGATAGCGGGCGCGCCTACGCCCTCCCCAAGGACATATTCCTCGGGGAGGATGGGCTCCAGGACGAACACGCCGGCGGTCTGGCCGTCGATGACCTCCGGCCAGGTGACCGGCGCCTCCACGGCCTGGCACACCGCCTCGGCCTCCCCCTCCCCGGGGATGAGGGCCCATACCGTCAGCGCGGCGGGCAGGAGGAGCAGGCCCTCCCGGACCAGCGCGGCCTGGTCCCGGCCCAGGGGGACGGTCTGCCCGGCGCGGGCGCTGTCCAGCGGCTCAAAGCCGACCACCGTCTTTTCCCCGGAGGCGTCCGCCGCTTCGGTAGAGGTGGAGGAGGCGCGGCCTCCGGCCGCCGGGGCCTCGTCCAGCTCCGGCACGTCCTCCGCCTCGGCGGCGGACGCCTCCGGCCTGTCCGCCGCCAGGGCCTCGCCCCCCGCGGGGATCTCCGCCCGCTCGTAGGGCGCGGCGGTCCCGTCGGTCGTGGGCGCGGCGGCCCAGGCCGCCGTGGGCAGCAGGCCCAGCAGCAGACACAGCGCCAGCCACGCGCTTATGATCCGTTTCCTCATCCCGTCCTCACCTCCCCCGGGGCGTGCGCGTTTCTTTCTGTTCACGGGGCTGGGCGGGCCCAGCCCGGGCAAATTTTTGGGGACACGCTTGACAAATCCTATCTTTACAGGTATCATTATATCATGTTCACCCATGAACAGGTCAAGAGGAAAGGATGAAAAAAGTGGAAAAATTTTTTTCGATCCATCAGGTGAGTAAAAGCTGCGGGGTGTCCCGGTCCACCCTCATGCGGCTGGAGGAGCGGGGCCTGCTCACCCCGGCCCTGGTGGATGAGGGGACGGGCTACCGCTGGTACGACAACCACAACGTCAGCCAGATCATGCAGATCCTGTCCTTCTTGCAGATGGGCCTGACCTATGACGACGCCGCCCTCTACTACCGCGCCAACGGGGCGTCCCGGGAGCTTCTGGAGCGGATCGAGGAGCGGTTTATGCTCTTCAAGCGGGCCTACGAGGAAATAAAGCTCCGGGTGGACAAGCGGGACCATCTGAGCTTTGAGTTTGTAAATCTGCCCGAGTACGTCTGCTACTGCCGGGAGTTCCAGGGGACCACGGTGGAGGACCGCTATTGGGCCATGTACGACCTCTACCACGAGGCGGTGGAGAAGGGCTGCCGCCTGTTGGCCTCCGAGCCGCTTTTTATCATCAACAAGCGCACCGATTACCTGGACAGCGCCTTTGAGGACAAGGAGATGGACTTCATCTGCTGCGTCCCCCTGGAGCCGGAGGAGGCTCCGGCGGAGGCGGTGACCTTCCCCGCCTGCCGGGGCTTCTCCTGCCTGGGCTACGGGAGCTACTCCCGCAGGGCCTACGCCTTCAACGAGTTTGGCCGGGAGATCCGGGAGCGGGGATTAAAGCCCACGGGCTACGTCCGCGTCCTGGGCCTGGTCGCCTCCTACACCGGGCGGGACATCGACCAGGAGAACTACGTCTCCCGCCTGGTGGTGCCCGTGGAGGGGTGAGACGGCCCCTTCCCGTCTCGGCAAACGGAGGCGCGGCGAGCCTGTTTTCCAGCCCGGACCCGCCATATCCCCTCCGTGCGGCGCGCGCCAAGGGATCGGTTTCCATGGGCAAACACCGCGGGGCGAAACAGCAACGAAAGCTCCCTGAAGCCATATGGCTTCAGGGAGCTTTTTTGAATGGCGGGACTTGGCCCCACGGCCGCTTGACCCCCGGCTGATCCGGGGCTCTTGCTCCGGCGGCCACGGGCGAGTTTGGGGCGCGGATCTCCACCGCTGTAAGCAAGGTCTGCGCTCATCTCCCGCCCCATTGGGTAAAATAGAGGCATGACTCTATTTTGTTTACGGAGGTAGTTATGGAACACAGGATATTCGACTCAAATTTGCGGGATTTTGCCGCGTGGCTGCGGCGGGAGGAAAAGAGCGCGGGGACGGTCGAAAAGTATCTCCGGGACGGGGCGGCCTTCGCCGCGCACATGGGCGGCGCGCCTGTCACCAAGGACGCCGTGGCCGCGTGGCGGGACGGGCTGGCGGCCCAGGGCTATGCCCCCGCCACGGTCAATTCCATGGTGGCGTCGGTGAACGCCCTGCTGCGGTTCCTGGGCTGGGAGGATCGACGCATCAAGGCCCTGCGGCTCCAGCGGCGGGTGTTCCGGGATCAGCGCCGGGAGCTGACCCGGGAGGAATACGGCCGCCTCCTGGCCGCCGCCGGCGGGAGGCCCCGGCTGGCGCTCTTGATGGAGACCATCTGCTCCACCGGCATCCGGGTCAGCGAGGTGCGGTATATCACCGTGGAGGCGGCGCGGGCCGGCCGGGCGCAGATCGCGCTCAAGGGGAAGATCCGGGTCATCCTGCTCCCCGGCAAGCTCTGCCGGAAGCTGCTGAAATACGCCGGAAAACAAAAAATCGCCTCCGGCGAGATCTTTCTCACCAGAAGCGGAAAGGGGCTGACGCGGCGGCAGATCTGGGCGGAGATGAAAGCCCTCTGCGCCAAGGCCGGGGTGGAGCGATCCAAGG
This sequence comes from uncultured Oscillospiraceae bacterium, assembly GCA_947627325.1. Lineage (GTDB taxonomy): Bacteria > Bacillota > Clostridia > Oscillospirales > Oscillospiraceae > MGBC124762. The sequence continues at coordinate 27,450 of CANQVO010000005.1, forward strand.
TGTTTCCCCACAACCTGCGGCACCTGTTCGCCCGGACGTTCTACCGGGTGACCAGGGACATCGCCAAGCTGTCCGACGTGCTGGGGCACTCGTCCATGGAGACGACCCGCATCTATCTGATCTCCACCGGCGCGGAACACGCCCAGGCGCTGGACAGGTTGGGGCTGCTGTCGTAGCGGTTTATCACAAAATAACAATATTGCCTCGATCGGGCGGGCCGCCGCGCTTTGCGGCGCAGGCCATACATAGGGATGTTACCACAAGCGCCACGAAAATACAAGCTGTTTGTTGAAAAATGGCAGGAAAACCTGAGCCGCAAAGCGTTCCCCTTTTCGCGGCTCTGTTTTCCGCGCCCATTTTGGGTCCCGCCGCCTCTAAGGGCCGCGTTTCCCACCCCCCGATGCGGCCAAAGGCGGGGGCCCGCGCGGACAAAATTGTTATTTTGTTGATAAGCCTCTTGCCCGCCGCCGGCAGGCCCCTCGACCCATCCCGCTCAAGCTGGTATCGACCAGGCGCATCCTGTTTTGGGATGGGCTTGACACGGCGCGGGCCTTGTCTCAAAAGTTTCAAAAAATCCCCGATGGGGCGGGGGAAAATTGTCGAATTTTTTCTGTCTCTCCGCTTGACCTGTTCATGGGTGAACATGGTATGATGAGAACCGCAAAATTGCGATTTTCCAAGCGTGTGATGAAAGAGGTATCAGGGCTGGGCCGGCCCAGCCCTGTCCGTGGGGTCCCCCACGGACAAAATGATCGTTTCGCCATAAAAACCCGGCCCCGGAGGGGCCCGCCGGGTCAATGCGCCAGAGGAGAGCGGCGCGCGCCCGATCCATTTCTATCCAACGTAAGGGAGAGATCGTCATGAGAACTGCGAACAAAAGAGAAACGGCCGCCTGGCGCTCCGGGGTGGGAGCGCGCGCGATGGCGGGACTGCTGGCCCTGGTGATGACGCTGGGGCTGGTACATTTCGCCCTGCCCGAGGCCAAAGCCGCGGACGCGAAAGACTATGTGAAAGAACAAGAGACCCGCAAGGCGGGATATAGCGATAAGTTTGACATGGAGAACCTGAAGTGGAAAACCAATTCCGCCCGGAACTATATGTGTTGGGCCAAAAGCGGCGATTTTGGCGGGATCGCGTACAAAAACTACATCCACGTCTTCGCCTTTGAGGGCGAGACCATCACCTTCGGCTCCAGCGAAGCAAACTCCACGCTGGATATCGCCGGAACGGGGGATCTGAACAAGTCCGCCGACCAGGCCAAGGTGGAACAGCAGCTGGGCAAGGACGCCACGGTGGACATCGTCCTCATCGACCTGGACGGCAACCGCATCCTCTATGATGTGGTCGAGAACGGCAAGGGCCACATCCCCGACTACCAGACAGAGGTATTGGCTAAGACCATGGAGAGCGTCAGCGGGCAGAAGCAGGAGGCCGGCGGCACGTCGTACTCCTACACCCCCCTCACCTACCCCGTCCACGAGACCGGCGTGTATACCTTCGAGTTCCACTCCCACGACGGCGGCGGCTTTGGCGGTACCAGGCAGCTGAAAAACGCCGCGTTTTCCAGCAAAGGCGCGATCGCCGGCGTGAGCGGTGACTTCGGCGGCATGGTGGACGCCTGGGACGTCAGCGTGTTCAACGAGCAGGGCTATAAGGAGACGGGCCGGGTCTACGCCGACTACCTGGCCTTCCAGGAAACCGGCGACGTGAGCGAAACCTACTATGTTCTCACCTCGGACAACTACATCTACCAGTGGGATTTCGATCGGGCGCAGCCGAACACCTACAACTTCTTCGCCAACAACCAGGGCCTGCTGGACAGCGCCACCGGCAGCATTCTCTACAAGTCCGTCAAGGAGCTGGAGAACACCTTCAATTTCACAAAATTCGGCGTCACCTATACCTACCCCGGCACCCCGGACACGGAGCTGACCAAGAGCTACAAGATCTTCTTTGAGATGCCCGACCAGGATCTGGAGGGTTACCTGTTCAACAAGGCCGTGACCCCGGACCCGGCCACCAACCTGAAGTTTGTGTCCCAGGTCTGGGACGGGAAAAAATATATCCCCGGCGCTTACGAGGGCCGGGGCGGCTGGTTCCAGTTCGATGTACAGAACGCCACCACCGCCACCCTCCGCATCGAATTCAAGGATGTTGATCCTCCGGCAGGCAAGGACCCCGGCTTCACCTACGCCCCGGTGGAGATCTCCGGCGTGGTCACTCCCTACGCCACCAACCGCCTCTTCTGGGACGGCCGGGACGGCAACGGCGTGATCATCCCCCCGGGCACCTATAAGCCGGAGGATATCTCCTGGACCGTCACCACCAAGGCCGGAGAGATCCACTTCCCCATTATGGATGTGGAGAATACCAAGGGCGGCTTCACCTTCACCCGGGTGAGCCCTGTATACAGCAAGGACGGCACGCGGCTGGACAAGGACAACGTGGAGGGCGGCGCCAGTTCCAACATCTACACCGCCACCAAGAGCGTCATCTACTACGACAACTCCGCCATCTACTACGGAGAAAAGGTGGCGCGCACCGGCACCTCCGAGGGCGATATCCAAACATTAGTAAAGGCAAAGACAGATAAGTCAACCACCTGGGCGGATGACAGCTGGACCGGGGGCGCGGGTCAGGTGTATCAGGCGGATCAGGGCCTGTTCTATCTGTGGGGCGATATCAAGGATACCAAAAACTCAGAATCCAAAGCATATCTGTCCGATTACCGCAAAGAGAAAAAGCTCCGCGCCGGGGATCACAGCCACACCAGCAACCCCATCACCTACTATCAGAACGGCAGCCTGGTGACCAGTATCAGCGCCGATCAGCAAGCGATGATCGACTGGCTGGACAGCAAAAAGAACCCGGTCTCCATCTCCAGCGGGACCACCGTCTCCGACTTCAGCATCCAGAACTTCTGGACCTTTATCCCCGGCCAGCCTGTCACCGCCGAGGGGGAATCCTTTGGAAGCATCACCATCCAGGGGCTTGCCGGCGGGCAGGCGGTGGCCAATATCACCGGCCTGGTGTTCTACGACAACGACGAGGGCAAGTCGACGCGGGACGGCGTGTATAACGCCAGTCAGTCCAACATGGACGTGCCCCTCAGCGATGTGACGGTGAACCTGTACCGCCAGACCGCCGACACAGCGCGGGACAGCGACAAGACCTATTGCACCGTCACGGGCGGCCACGGCAGCTGGACCATCCAGGAATATGCAGGGGAGTTCCCCGCGGACGACACGGTGTATGAGCGTGTCCAGTCGGCGGCCACCAGCCTGGAGGGGCGGGTGATGTTTGAAAACCAGCTCTATGACGCCACGGGTGGCACGAAGTTCGTCTATGAGGTAGAGCGGCCCAACCCCAACTGGACTTTGACCTCCGAAAAGGCCGCGGGAAAACCCCTGGGCGACAACCCCAATGAGTACGGCGACTACGCCCTCTACGCCTATGACAAGGAAGAGAAGGGCACCGAGGTCCAGGTCTTTACGCTGGGCGCGGGCGCGGTCGACCCGGAGAGCAACGCCGCCGGCGTGGAAAACCACACCGCCACCGCCATCGACGTGGGGTATCACTACACGCCGGTGCAGTCCCTGCGGGCCATCAAGTCCTGGAATATCACCGGGACGGAGACCAAGGCCCCGTCCAACGTGGTCTTTGAGCTGAGCTATTATAACGAGAAGAAGGAGATCAGGGTCTACCAGGAGCTCTCCCTCTCCTCCATCATGAGCTGGGAGAACATCTGGAACTATCTGCCGGAGACCATCGACCACCAAAGCGTGCAGTATTTCATCTCCGCCGAGTACTACCTGATGCCCGACGGCGCGGACGGCACGCTCTACAAGCACACCTTTGAGCTGGACGACACGGCCTCCGAGCTCACCTACAAGAGCTTCGTGGGCACGGCTTACTCCCGCAAGCTGACGCTGGAGGAGGCCGCGGGGCTGACGTACAACAGCTACGACTCCCTCAACGGTGAGAAGGCCGATTGGGAGAAGGCGCCGAACGCGCCCTTCACCGCCGTGCTGGATCGGAACGTGGGCACCGCCGAGACCACCGTCACCATCACCAACTCCGACAACCCCGGCGTCATTGAGATCCTGAAGTACACCGGCTCCGAGGATGCCCACAACTACCTCCCTGGCGCCACCTTCCGCCTGTATGCCGACACGGACGGCGGCGACGACATCTCCCTGGACCAGGTCCAGGCGCTCATCAACGGCGAGGGAGACAGTCTGGCCAAGCTCTCCGCCATGCAGGTGGGCAGCGGCAGTACCCGGGACAACGGGCGGATGACCTTCTCCGGCCTGGACCCGGAGAAGCACTACGTCATCCGGGAGGTCTATCCCCCCGCGGGCTACCGCGCCCGGGAGGTGCTGTACATCGTCCACCCGGCGATGTGCAAGGATAACGCAGACCACTACCACGCGGAAAAGCCCGAGGGCATGGAGGACGATGCCTGGGACACCTGGCAGCTCCAGAACCTCTACTTCGGGACGGACGACCACGCCCTGGCCGCCATCGCCAACATCCCCGCCAACGGCGACATGGCCATCCGCAAGCAGCTGGTGGGCCGCGCCTGGAACGACAACGACGCCTTCACCTTCGACATCGCCTTCCGGGATCCCGCGGGGAAACCCCTGGATACGGCCGCCCTGACAAGTCTGACGTCCAGCGGCGGCAACTATGTGATCCCCGGCTCCTCCGCCGTGCGGATCCCCGCGTCGGAGTATGCCCTATTTGATGACGCCGGTGAAAATTTGGACGCCGCGCTGAAGACGTTCCTTGCCTCCTTTGACGACAGCAAAGACCTCACCGTCAACAACACCAGCGACACCGCCGAGGACACCGTCTCCGTCCACGGGATGCAGGATGTGAAGGTCTCCCTGCCCGACACCAAGCAGTCGGTGGCCCTGATCGTCAACGCCGAGCTCGAATACAACGAGGACGGCACGCCCAAGCCGGACCAGCCCAAGCCCCGCGACGCCCTGATGAACACGTCCAAGGCTGGAGACAGTACGGATACCGGGGCCCAAGCGTCGACCTTCCATGACTTCCCCGCCGCGGGTACATACACCTTCACCATCAGCGAAAACTGCCCCTCCGACCCGGGCACCACAGACTACACCACCCGGGTCTACACCGTCACGGTGCTGGTGACCCGCGTTTTGGCGCCCGGCGCGGAGGAGGTCGTGACCAGCCTCGCCAACTCCTACCTCCGCGCCGACGTGCAGTCCATCTACTACCAGGAGGCGTCCGAGGGCGGGACCAGCGCGGAGTATCCCGCAAACTACGACAGCCGAAAGTACTACGCCGGCGTGGCCCCCACCTTCGCCAACACATACCATGTCCAGCCCGCCGTCTATGCCAGCAGCTACGCCATCCAGGTGGACTTCTCCGGGCGGCTGGACGACGGGACCGGCCTACCTGTCAACAGCGGCAAGCAGACCGAGAATTGGCTCGACACGGACAGCTTCACCGTCTCTATCACCGGCGACGACGAGGCGACGCAGGCCGCGCTGGAAAACGGCAACATCCACATCGGCGGCCTGCTGCGGGTCCCGGAGAGTTCCCCCGCCCACAAAAGGCTCCAATTCAACCCGACAACCGTCGTGAACGTGAACAACAAGCGGGTGACCGACACGGCGCCCTATCAGAATGAGGACACCGGGAAGTGGGAGCACCGTTTCGAGTTTGAGGAGCTGAACTTCCAGGACATCGTGTTCCCGGTGAAGTGGGTCTTTTCGGAGGCGGCCACCGTCGGCGGCGAGCACTATGAGGCCGGCACGGCCGTCCCGGACCAGACGGAGACCAGCAATTTTGTGACCACCTTCAGCACCGAGGAAGAGGCCAGAGCCCACGGTCTGAACAAGGCCGGAAGCTACTTCTACGAGAGCGCCGACGCCCTGGAGGGCTCTGGCAACAGCGGGGACTTCCATCCCGTGGAGTCCCGCACGGAGAACGTGGTCTATCACCTGACCGTCCAGGAGGACGTCCCGGAGGAGACGCGGGGCATCAACTATGACCCCGTCTCCTACTCCATGTGCTTCACGCTGAAAAACACCACGGACAGCACCTCCTCCGGCGCGGAAGACAACGGCGTCATCGAGGAGACGGACCTGGTGGTGAGCCGGATAGATGGCGGCGAGGTCGATGAGAAATACGCCACCTGCGAGATCGACCAGCAGGTCGTGACCACCTTTGACCAGTGGACCCACCCGGAACGCCTCTTTGACCCGACAGGGGACGGGGCGGAGACGAAATACTTCCAGTACTACATCAACGCCGACCATGTCATCCGGGAGGTGGAGCGGGAGACCGCCGCGGACGGAACGGCCCACTACTATGTCTTGTTCGACACATCAAGGTACGAGATAGTTCAAGGAGACTATACTGGATCCGACAGGAAAATCGGGTTTCAAAACCTTCGTACTTCTGGCGTCACCTTCATCGTCAAGAAGGAGGCCCACTCCGGCAACCACACCATGGTGTTCAAAAATGAGTATCAGACCCAGGGCACCTGGACGCCCACCGTCACCAAAGAGCTCAACGGCCGTCCGTGGCAGGATGGGGAGGAGTTCCAGTTCACCCTGTCCTGCGCGGAGACAGAGGGCGTGACCCTTCCGGCCTCCACCAGCATCTCCATCGGCGAGGCGGCCGCCGAGGCGGGCCGCTCCTTCGGCGCGGTCACCTTCACCAAGGCGGGGGCCTACCACTTCACCATCGCCGAGACCGTCCCGGGCGAAGGGCTGGGCGTCGGCGGCGTGAAACCGGCCAAGATGGAGATCACCGTCCAGGCTGTGGACAACGACGACAACGATGGAAACCTGAAGCTCACGGTCACCGGCGCGGGCGGCACGGCGGTGGACAGCTCGGAGGAGGACCTCAGCGCTGTCCGATCCACCGTCCACTTTGTCAACACCTACGATGAGCGCGGCGATTTTGACCTGGCCATTCAAAAGCTCCTCACCGGCCGGGACTGGGAGAGCGGCGAGACCTTCGCGTTCACCATCGCCCCGGACGAGCCCACCAAAGCCGCCCTCGCCGAGGGCGGGCCGATCACCGTCCCCGCCGCCTGGGGCCGCCCCGACGAGGACGGCAGCTACACCGTCCAGGTGGGCGGCGGCGGCGACACCGCCGCCCCCGGCGGGGATGGCTGGACCGTCAAGACCCACAGCCTCGGCGCTCTGACGGTGGGGAACCTGGGCGGCGAGTCCGCCTCCTACACCTTCACCGTCCGGGAGGACACCGCCTCCTTCCCGGAGAACGCCCTCTACTGCCGCCAGCCCGCTATCAACCTGACGGTGAACGTCGCCCGGGACATCAGCTCCGGCGTCCACGCCTTCACCGCCACCTACGCCTACCTGGACGACGGCGAGCCCCACGGCGACGGCGATACCCCGGTAAAGAGCGTCACCCTGCCCTTCACCAACCGCTTCTACGTGGACACCAAAGGCCCCGGCATGGGCGAGGCGGGCACAAATTTCACCGTTCAGAAGTCCTTCACAGGAAGACCGGGCGACAGATGGGACAGCGGCGATCGGTTCAACGCGACGGTGGCGTTCTCCGGCACGGACGAGCAGCTTGAGAAGTTCCTGTTCCAAAATGGGGAGGAGTATGTCAAGTGGGACGCCAAATATGGCGACGTGACCTTTACCGACGCGGACCGCTCCGAGGCCTTTGACTTCCGCTTCTTTGCGGCGGGAGAGTACAAGTTTACCGTCAGCGAAACCAAGGGCGATATCGCCGGCGTCACCTACGACAACAACACGTACACCGTGACCTTCACCGTGGCCCCCGACCCCGACGACGGCAACCGCCTTGCCGTCACCCGCGCCATCACCGGCGGCGTCGCGGAGAACATAGACGGCGGCGCCATCACCTTCCAAAACACCTACACCGCCACCGGCGCCTGGACGCCCACGGTGACCAAGGAGCTCCAGGGCCGTGACTGGCAGGCGGGCGAGACCTTCCGATTCACCCTCTCCTGTGAGGAGACAGACGGCGTGGCCCTCCCGGCCTCCCCCGCCATCCAGGTGGGTGAGGCGGAGGCGGAGGGCGGCGTGCCCTTCGGCCCCGTCCGCTTTACCAAGCCGGGGGTCTACCACTTCACCATTGCCGAGGCCGCCCCAGGCGCGGGGATCACCGCGGAGGCTGGCGAGATTGGCCTCACTGTCACCGCCGTGGACCAGGGGGACGGCACCCTCTCCCTCACCGTCACCGGCACGGACGGCGCGGAACCGGCCGCCCTGGAGGAGGCGCGGGATGACGTGGCCACCACGGTCCGCTTTGTCAACGCGTACAGCGAGAGCGGCGACTTCCCCCTGTCCCTCGCCAAGCGGCTCACCGGCCGGGACTGGAGTGGGGCGGACGCCTTCTCCTTTACCCTCACCCCCAGAGACTCCGCCACGGAGGCGGCCATCGCCGCCGGGACGCTCGCCGTCCCCGAGGGGTGGGCCTCCCGCCCCGGCGGCGCGGGGTACACCGTCACCCTCCACGGGACCGCCGGAGGCGATGAGACGCGGTCCCTGGACCTGGGCGCGCTCCACGTGGGCAATCTCCGCGGCGGGGCCGCCGCGTACACCTTCACCGTCCAGGAGAACACCGCCGCCTTCGATGAGGCGGACCTCTACTGCGCCCAGCCGGAGATCCGGCTGACCCTCCACGCCAACGGCCAGGCGCTGGACGGCGCCCTGAAGTTCTCCGCCACCTACGCCTACATCGTGGACGGGGAGGAGACGGACCCCGGCACGGCCAGGGACGCCCTCACGCTCTCCTTCACCAACCGCTATTACGCGGACACCAGGGCCTCCGACGCGGGCTTCCAGGTGAACGTCTCCCTCACCGGCCGCCCCGGCGGCGCGTGGCTGGACAGCGACAGGTTCCACACCACCGTGGCCTTCGCCGGGAGTCGGGACCTCCTGGCCAACGTCCACCTCTGGAATGAGGCGACCGGCGGCTATGAGGCCTTCGGGCCCCAACAGCGCGCGTTCACCTCCCCCGACCAGCTGGAGCGTTTCGACTTCCGCTTCCTGGCCGAGGGGGACTACCCCTTCACCGTCACCCAAAGCCGGGGGGACATCCCCGGCGTCCGATACGACTCCACCACCTACACGGTGACCTTCCACGTCGCGCGGACCGGCGGCCGTCTGACCGTCACCCGCTCCGTCGCCCCCCAGAGCGCCGCCCGGGCGGCGGGGGACGGCGCCATCACCTTCCAAAACACATACAGCGCCACAGGCTCCTGGACCCCCACCGTCACCAAGCGGCTCCAGGGCCGCCCGTGGCAGACGGATGAGACGTTCCAGTTCACCCTCGCCTGTGAGGAGACAGACGGCGTGGCCCTCCCCGCCTCCCCCACCATCCAGGTGGGTGAGGCGGAGGCGGAGGACGGCGTGCCCTTCTCCCCCGTCCGCTTCACCCAGCCGGGGACCTACCACTTCACCATCACCGAGACCGGCTCCGGCGCGGGCCTGGGCACGGGCGAGGAGCAGGCCAACGGCGTCATCGACCTGGACGTGACCGCCGAGGACGACACCAAGGGCCGCCTGGTCCTCCTGGTCACCGGCGCGGGCGGCGCCTCCCCGGCGGCCCCCTCCTCTACGGCCTCCACCAAGGCGGCCTTCGTCAACACCTATGACGAGGGCGGCCAATTCCACCTGGCCCTCTCCAAGCTGCTCACCGGGCGGCCCTGGAGCGACGGCGAGACCTTCTCCTTCACCATCGCCCCGGACGACCTGACCCGGGCCGCCATCGGCGCGGGCGGGCCGGTGACCGTGCCCGCCGCCTGGGGCAGCCCCGGCGGGGACGGGAACTACACCGTCCAGGTGGGCCAGGGCGACGACGCCTCCACCCGGGACGGCTGGACCGCCAAGACCCATGACCTGGGCACCCTGACGGTGGGCAACCTGGGCGGCGACGGCCAGCGGTACAGCTTCACCGTCACCGAGGACACCTCCGCCTTCGGCGGCGACCTCTACTGCCGCCAGCCCTCCGTCCAACTGACGGTGACGGCCACCCGGAACACCGAGACCGGTGTCCACGCCTTCACCGCCGCCTACGCCTATCTGGACGACTCCGAGACCCACGGCGGCGCCGCCCCGGTGGAGGGCGTCACCCTGCCCTTCACCAACCACGCCGCCGCCCAGCCCGACCCGGAGGCCACCGGCAGCAGCCTCACCGTGGGCAAGGCCCTCGAGGGCAGGGACTGGCTGGCCGGGGAGCGATACGCCGTGGAGCTGCGCCTGACCGAGGGGGAGATGGAGCAGGTGCGTTACAGCGGGGACGGCGGCGAATACCTGGCCCTTCCCGCCTCCCTGACCCACACCTTCCAAAGCGCGGACGGCTCCGCCCCCCAGGACTGGACCCTGGACCTCCGCTTCTACGCCGAGGGCGACTACGTCTTCACCGCCCGGGAGATCCAGCCCGACCAGCCGCCGGCGGGGATCGCCTGTGACGCCACCACGTACACCGCGACCTTCCACGTGACCCGGACCGCCGACAACGGGGGCAAGCTGGTGGTCCGCCGGGCCATCGCCTCCACTCCGACGGAGGAGGAGGCGGCGGATCAGGTCCTCTTTGTCAACCGCTACACCCCCCTCGCCGCCACCTGGACCCCCTCGGTCACCAAAATCCTGAACGGCCGGCCCTGGGCGGCCAACGACAGCTTCATCTTTGACCTGGCGCTGGCCGAGGACAGCCCCGATACCGAGGGGGTGGACCTCCCCGCCGACCACACCGTGGCCGTCACCGACCCCGACCAGGCCGCCGCCTTCCCGCCCGTCACCTTCTCCCAGACCGGGACGTACCATTTCACCCTCCGTGAGACGAACCTGGGCTTCGACGCCGACGCCGGGGCCTACCCCGTCACCGTCACGGTCACCAACGACGCCGCCACCGGCAAGCTGTCCCTCGCCTTCGCGCCGGAGGGCGTGGCCGCCTTCGGCGAGGAGACCGCCGATGGCTGGCGCTATGCCACCACCACCGAGTTTGTGAACACCTTCAGCCAACAGCCCAGCCAGTTCACCCTGGAACTCCAGAAGACCCTGTCCGGCCGGGCCTGGCGGACGGACGACGTCTTCTCCTTCACCATCACCCCGGACGAGGCCACCCAAGCGGCCCTGGCCGACGTCCCGGCGGCGCTGGAGCTCCCGGCGGCGTGGGGCGAGGCCGACCTGGCCACGGGGGCGTACACCGTCGCCCTGTCCAACCAGGACGCCGCCGCCGTGGACGAGGTCCTCACCGCGGCGCTGGGCACCGTCCACGTGAACCGCACGGGGATCTACCGCTTCACCATCGAGGAGACGGCCTCCGCCGCCGGGGACACCTACTGCCCGGAGCCCGCCATCCGCCTCACCGTCACCGCCATGCCGGAGACCGACCCCAACGGCGTCCCCAACGGCTACATGGTCGTGACCACCTTCGCCCACGCGGAGGGCGGCGGCAGTCTGATCCAGGACCCGGCCAGCGGCGTCACCACCATCCCCTTCACCAACCACGCCTGTGACGAGATCGCCCTCACGCTGAACAAAACCTACACCGATGTCACCGACGGCAGCGACAAGGCCTGGGCCGACGGCTTCTTCCAGGCCCAGGTGACGCTGGAGCGGGCGGACGGGCCGGTCTCCTGCGGCGGCGTGCCCCTGGCGGTGGGCCACGCGGTGACCATCCCCCTGACCCCCGACGGCGCGGAGGTGTCCCTGCGCTTCCTGGCCGAGGGCGACTATGAACTCACCGTGGCGGAGGTCCCCGGGGCCGCGCCGGGCGTCACCTACGACCCCACCCGCTTCACCGTGGCGGCGACGGTGACCGCCGACCCGGCCACCGGCCAGCTCGCCACCGCCTACACCCTCAACGGCGAGCGGGCCGATCAGATCACCTTTGCCAACACCTACCGGGAGACCCCCATCACCGGGGGCCTGACCGTGACCAAGACCGTGCTCGGCGAGGACCCCGGCGCGCGCTTCCGCTTCACCGTGACCCTGAGCGACGCCGCCGTCCACGGCGTCTATGACGGCATGACCTTCCAGGACGGCGTGGCGGAGTTCACCCTGGGCGACGGCGAGGCCGTCAGCGCCTCCGGCCTCCCGGCGGGCGTGAAGTACACCGTGGCCGAGGAGGAGACGGCGGGCTACACCGCCGCCGCCGTCGGCGCGACCGGGCGCATCCCCGCCAGCGGCTCTGTGACCGCCGCCTTTACCAACGCCCCGAGCACCGAGCCCATCCCCCCGGCGGACAGGGACCTCGGCAGTCTGACGGTGACCAAGACGGTGAGCGGCGATACCGCCGAGCTGGACAGAGAGTGGCACTTCACCGTCACCCTCGGCGACCCCGCTCTGGACGGGACCTACGGTGGGATGACCTTCGCGGGCGGCGTGGCCCACATCGCCCTGACCGGCGGCCACAGCGTCACCGCCACCGGCCTCCCCGCCAGACTGTCCTACACCGTGGTGGAGACAGAGGCCGGGCAGGACGGCTACACCACCAGCTCCGGCAACGGGCGGGGGACCATCCCCGGCGGCGGCACGGCGACGGCCTCCTTCATCAACCACCGGGATACGGAACCCGCCGCCCCCACCGGCGGCCTGTCGGTGAGCAAGACCGTGGCCGGCGCCCTGGGGGACAAGGCCGCGCGGTGGCATTTCACCGTCACCCTGTCCGGCGACGGGGCCGAGCACGTAAACGGCGTCTACGGCGGCGTGACCTTCCGAAACGGCGTGGCCGCCCTCACCCTGGGCCACGGGGAGAGCCAGACCATCCCCGGCCTGCCCGTCGGCCTCAGCTACGAGGTGACGGAGCGGGAGGCCGATCAGGACGGCTGCACCACCTCCGCCACCGCCGCCACCGGCACGATCCAGCGCGATCGGATCGCCGCCGCCGTGTTCACCAACACCAAGAACCCCGCGCCCCAGGCCGGTCACGGCCACCTCACCGTGGTCAAGACGGTCACCGGCAACGGCGGCGAGCGGGACCGGGCCTTCCCCTTCACCGTCACCCTCAGTGAGCCGCGCACCGGCGTCTACGACGGCGTGACCTTCCAAGACGGCGTGGGCGTCTTCTCCCTGGCAAGCGGCCAGAGCGTCACCCTGGAGCTGCCCCTGGGCACCACCTACACCGTCACCGAGGAGAAGGCGGAGGGCTACACCGCCTCCTCCACCGATTGGACCGGGATCATCACCGACGCGCCCGCCGTGGCGTCCTTCGTCAACGACAGGCAGCTCTCCGTGGGCGACCTCACCATCTCCAATACGGTCACCGGCACGGCGGGGGACAAGTCCAGGGAGTGGCACTTCCACCTGGCCCTGGGCGACAAGTCCATCGACGGCGTCTACGGCGGCGTGACCCTCTCCGGCGGCGAGGCCGACCTCACCTTGAAGCACGGCCAGAGCGTCACCCTCACCGGCCTCCCGGCGGGCGTGACCTACACGGTGACGGAGGCCGAGGCCGACCAGGACGGCTACAAGACCACCTCCACCGGGGCCACCGGGGCCATCCCCGTCGGCGGCGCGGCGACCGCCGCTTTCGTCAACGCCAAGCCCACCTCTTCCAGCTCCGGCGGGCGGCCCCGCCCCGGCGGGACCACCACCCCCGACGAGACCCCCGCGCCCGATGAGGCGCCCGCACCCAGCGAGACCCCCGCGCCCGATGATGGGACGCCCGTCCCCGATGTGACCCCCGCCCCTGACGAGACGCCCATTCCCGGCGAGACGCCTGCGCCCGATGGGACGCCCATCCCCGAGGAGACTCCCGCCCCCAGCGAGACGCCCATCCCCGGCGGCGACACGCCTGACAGCGGGACCACCCCCGGCGGTGAAACGCCCAGCACCTCCACCACCACGCCCGACGAGACCCCCAAGACCGGCGACGACAGCCATCTGGGCCTGTGGATCGCCCTGCTGCTCCTCGGCGCCGTGGGCGCCGCCGTGGCGCTCTGGCCGGCGTCCTGGCAGAGGGAACGGGGCGGCAAGGGCCGACGCGGCAAGAAATAAGACAGGAAAAGGCGGCGGACAGGCATACGCCTGTCCGCCGTCCTACGCCGCTGAGAGAGGAGGTAGCGAAATGAGCCGGAAAACAGGCGGAAGGCCGCGTCTGCGGGCCCTCCTCGGCGCGTGCTGTCTGCTCCTGGTCTGCGTGTCCGCGTATCAGATCCTCTCCCAGCTGGTCCGGGAAAAGCGGGACGCGGAGGCGTTCCAGGCGCTGATCGACCAGATCGGGCAGGATGGACCGGCGGTCACCCCCGGTCCCACCGCTCCTGCCGCCAGCGCCGCGCCGGAGCCGGAGGGCTTCCACAGATACGACGTCCTCTACGGGCAGAATCACGACCTGTTCGGCTGGATCCGCATCGACGAGACCGCACTCAACTACCCGGTCATGCACACGCCGGACGACCCGGAGCGCTACCTCCGCCGCGCTTTTGACGGCACCTACTCCGTCAGCGGCGTCCCCTTCCTGGACGGGGACTGTTATGAGGGCTGCGGCAACTACATCGTCTACGGCCACCACATGAAAAACGGCTCCATGTTCGCCACGCTCTCAGACTACGCCGACGAGGCCTTCTGGCGGGCGCACCCCACCGTCCATTTCGACACGGTGGCCCAGCCGGGCGAGTATGAGGTGCTGGCGGCGTTTTACGCCAAAGCGCACACGGTGGACGAGACGGACGTCTTCCGCTACTACAACTACACCGACCTGACGGGCGAAGCGGTCTTTGACGACTACCTGCGCCAGGTCCGCGCCGCGGCCCTCTACGACACCGGCGTGACGGCGGAGTACGGCGACCAGCTCCTCACCCTCTCCACCTGCAGCTACCACACCGCGGACGGCAGATTCGTGGTGGTGGCCCGGCAGAAGCCGACCTGACGCGGCACAATTCAACAGGATCCAACAAAACCGCGGGGCCGGCGAAACCGTTCGGCCCCGCGTCTATTTTCGCAAGTTCAAATTTCTCCCACGAGGATGCTTCCACCTTGATCTAACCAGACTGCTTACACTTTTAGCGGCGTGGCGGACGCCTGCCTCCTGTGACTTCGCGCTGGGCGTTTACACCATCCACATATCGGAAATTTCCTCCAACGGCTTCGGATGAGCAATACGCATAGAACAAAGAAAAGGCCCCGTCCCCCGTGAGCGCCGATTTAAGGCCCGCCTGCCGGTGTGATGGCGCCTTTCGATTTGTCCTGAAACCCGCCCGCTTTTCGAGGCCATTTGCACGCTGATTTCTCCCGGCGTTTTCACCAAACAAGGACAAAGCAGAGGGAACGAGGGAACAGCAGGATAAAGGCCGTCTGGCATCGCCTGGGCCCTCGCCCTTAGAGCATCGGCGGTTCCCCGGCACCGCAGAGCGCAGGCGCTATTATAGGGACCAAATTCCCCCGCTGTAAACAAAGAAAGTGACGGCGCAAATGATAACTTTCTGATAACTCCGCCCCGGCCCGGTAGCTTTCTGGGCCGGGGCGTGGTATGTTGTGCCCGGAAGGAGGACGATTCCATGTCCAAAAAACGCGCCAACGGCGAGGGCAGTATCCGTAAGCGAAAGGACGGCCGCTGGGAGGGGCGGTACACGGCGGGCCGAGACCCGTAAACCGGCAAGCCCATTTACAAAAACGTCCTGGGCAAGACCCAGGGCGAGGTCAAGGGAAAGCGGAAGCGGGCCATGGAGGACAACAAAAAGGTGGACGTGACTAAGGCCGGACAGTACACGGTGGCCCAGTGGTGCTGGCTCTGGCACGAAAACTACTGCAAGCCCGCCGTGAAGGACACCACCGCAGAATACTACCGCAGCTACATCGAGCACCATGTGGTCCCCAACATCGGCTCGATCAAGCTGAACAAGCTCACCACCCTCGACCTCCTGAAGTTCTACAACCAAACCAGGCAATCAGGCCGGGTGGAGAAATACGAGGGGATGCCGGACCGAAGTCTCAGTTCCCGCACCGTCCGGGGGCTTCACGCCATGCTCAGCCAATGTCTGGAGCAAGCGGTGCGGGAACGGCTCATCCCCTATAACCCCGCCAACTCTTGCCGACTGCCGCCAAAGGAGCGGTATGCGCCGCACATCCTGCCGCCGGAGAAGATCCGCGCCCACCTCGCCGCCGCCGAGAAGCACGGCGTACTAGCCATGTTCTACCTGGAGCTGACTACCGACCTCCACAAGACCCTGTGCAAGAAAACTGGAATCACCGAGAACATCCGCTTCCACGATCTGCGGCACACCTACGCCACCCTCGCCATCCAGAACGGCGTGGACGCAAAGACCGTCTCCAGCATCCTGGGCCACTCCTCCGCCGGCTTTACCCTGGACACCTACACCCACACCACCCCCGCCATGCAACAAGCCGCGGACAAACTGTGACCTCTGTGCTCTTGTTTCTGAAGGTTTTCCCGTGTGGGTCAAGTTGATGTCGCTTCTCAGAAATAGGCGCAGAAAAATCCCTGAAACCGCATGGTTTCAGGGATTTTTGGTCCGAGTGGCGGGACTTGAACCCACGGCCTCTTGACCCCCAGTCAAGCGCGATACCAAACTTCGCCACACCCGGATAGGAGCGCCCCTCGCTTGAGGGACTAGGGTATTCTACCACAGTCCCGGGCATCTTGCAAGAGGGAATTTTGATTTTCTGAAAATTTTTTCGGCCCGCCCGCCCTCACAGAGTGAGGGGCGGGGGCTGGAGGGGGCCGCCTTACAGATAGAGGGGTAGGCGGTGGATGGGGGCGTCCTCTGTCCAGGTGAGCAGGGCGCAGAGGCCGTCCTGGATGGCGCCGGGGTTGACGGCCAGGAGGCCGCCGCAGTCGTCCTCTTGGGGGCGGTGGGTGTGGCCGTAGAGGAGCAGGTCCGCCCCCAGGGCCCTGGCCCTGGCCACGGCGTGGGTGAGGCCGGATTTCACATACTGGGTGTGGCCGTGGAGGTAGAAGACCGTCTTGCCCGCCAGGCGGGCCACGCCCTCCGTCTCCTGGTCGGCCCGGTCCCAGTCGCAGTTGCCCCGGACCTGGTAAAAGGGCGTCTGGGGGAAGGCCAGGCGGACCTTCTCCCCGTCCCGGACCACGTCCCCCAGGTGGAAGATCACGTCGGGCCGGTAGAGCTCCACGGCGTCCAGCATGGGCTGGACGCGGCCGTGGGAGTCGGAAAAGACCAGGGCGCGCATACAAGTCACCTTCCCGCGAAAATCTCATATACTGGAATGAAAGGGGGCATGGATATGCCAAAACAAGATCCCATGGAGGCCCTCAAGCGCGACCCCAAGGCGGCGGCCCTGCTGGGGGACCAGGCGGCGCTGGCCTCCCTTCTGCGGAGCAAGGAGGCCCAGACCCTGGCCCAGCTGTTCCAGAAGGTGGGCGGGGACCAGCTCCGGCAGGCGGCCCAGGCCGCGGCGGGGGGCGACGGCGCGGCCCTGGGGGCCATCGTGGACAAGGTGCGCGCCAACCCCGAGGGGGCCAGGGCCATGGAGGCCATGGACCGAAAAGCGGGCGGATAGGAAGGGAGGCGAGGGCATGGGACAGTGGGAGGAAAAGCTGGGGGCCATTTTGAACGACCCCCAGGCCATGGGCCAGATCATGTCCCTTGCCCAGTCCCTGGGCGGTCAGGGGGCGGCCCAGGCCGCGCCCGAGGCCGCGCCCCAGGCCGAAGAGACGCCCGGGGAGCGCGCCGGGGAGGCCGGGGCGGCCCCGGGGGAGGGCTGGGCCCAAGTCTCGGCCCAGCCGGACGCGCCGGAGCTGGACCCCAGGCTGATGGCGGCGGGGATGCGGGCGCTGTCGGTGTGGAACGACCCCGACGACCCGCGGGCGGCCCTGCTCCAGGCCCTGCGGCCCTTTTTGAAGGAGGAGCGGCGGGGCAAGCTGGACAAGGCCATCCGCGTCACCCGGCTCTCCAAGGCGGTGCGGGCGGCGCTGGAGGGACTGCGGGGAGGGGGGCAGGGCGATGTATAACCGCTACCTGTCCCAGGATCTCAACTACGGCCCCATCCCCCAGCCGGCGGAGGAGCCGCCCTCTCCCCCGCCCAATGGGGGCGGCGGACGGCTGGGCGGGTTGCTGGGGCGGCTGTTTCCGGGGGAGCGGGGCGAGGGGAACCGGGTGAGCCAGGCCCTCTCCGCCCTCTTAAAAAACGCGGGGCTTCAGGAGTTGGACACGGGGGATCTCCTCCTGGCCCTCATCGTGCTGTTCCTCATTTTGGAGGACGGGGACGATCTGGAATTGCTTATTGCGCTGGGGCTGATGCTGGCGCTTCATCTGGGAGAGCCGTAGTGTGGAGCACAGTGCCGTCTGGCAGGGCGAAGGCCAGGCCGGGGGCGGCGGGGGTCTCCACGGTGTAGCCGCTCATGCGGTAGAAGATCTCCCCGTCCTTACTGCTCTCCGCCCGGACCAGGAGCCCGGTGTCCACCGACACCCAGTAACTCTCCAAATAGCCCAACTCCGGCTCCTCCACCACGACATAGATGCAGGGCAGCGCCCCGGTGAGTACATACTGGGCCTCCACGATGCGCTCCCGGTCCGCCGCCAGCACGTCCTCATAGGTGGGCAGGCGCTGGGCCAGGTCGGCGGAGCGGTCGGAGGCGTCGTACTCCTGCCAGCGGCGCTGGCTGCCGTACCAGACGTACCGTCTGCCCTCCCCCACGATGCTGTGGTACACCCGGCCGTCGGGGAGGGTGAGCTGACTGCTGGTCCAGCCGCCGTCCACCGTCACCGAGGCGGTGGACGTGCCGGTGACGCCGTCGCCCCCCACCGTCTCCACATTCACGGCGCGGGAGTAGCTCTCCGGCCGCTCCAGGGTGGCAACGATCTGCTGGACGGTGTCCGGGGTGACCTCCAGGCGCAGGTAGTCCTCCATCCCCGCCTGGTCGGGCGCGGCGTCGGAGGGGGTGGGGGCCAGGCTGGGCAGGACCACCGCCGGGGTGGTGCGGAAGAGGTTGATGGAGAAGGCGGAAAAGAGGGCCACGGCCATCACCACCGCCACCAGCACGGCCAGCAGATTGCGGTGTCCCTTGTCCATGTCCTCGCCTCCTTCCCCTGATCTTTGTGTCCGCGCTAGCCCTGCCAGTCCTCCGGCGGGTCATCCCGCAGGCCGAAGCGGTACTCGATGGCGTCGGCGATCCGCCGACAGGCCCAGCCGTCCCCGTAGGGGTTGACGGCCCGGGCCATTTTTTCATAGCTCGCCCGGTCCTCCAGGAGTTCCCGGGCCAGGGCGTAGACGGTCTCCTCCTCCGTGCCCGCCAGGCGCACCGTGCCCGCGGCCACCGCCTCGGGCCGCTCCGTCTCCCGGCGGAGGACCAGCACCGGCTTGCCCAGGGCGGGGGCCTCCTCCTGGAGGCCGCCGGAGTCGGTCAGCACAAGATACGCCCGGGCCATGAGGTTGTGCATCTCCAGCACGTCCAGCGGCTCGATGAGGTGGACGTTGGCAAGGCCGTCCAGGTGGCTGTGGGCCGCCTCCTGCACCACCGGGGAGAGGTGGACGGGATAGACCAGCTCCACCTCCGGCAGGTCCTGGGCCAGGCGGCGCAGGGCGGACATGATGTGGGCCATGGGCGGGCCGTAGTTCTCCCGCCGGTGGCAGGTCACCAGGACCACCCGCCTGCCCGTGTAGTCCAGCTGGTTCAGGAGGGGGGTGTGGAAGGTAAAGTCCGGGCGCACGGTGGTCTTCAGCGCGTCGATGACGGTGTTGCCGGTGCGGAAGACCCCCTGGTGGATCCCCTCCCGCAGGAGGTTGTCCCGGTTGGCGGCGGTGGGGCAAAAGTGGAGGTCGGCCAGGTCGCCGGTGAGGGTGCGGTTCATCTCCTCGGGGAAGGGGGAGTAGCGGTCGTAGGTCCGCAGGCCCGCCTCCACGTGGCCCACGGGGATCTGGGCGTAAAAGGCGGCCAAGGCCCCGGCGAAGGTGGTGGAGGTGTCCCCGTGGACCAGCACCAGGTCGGGCCGGGCCTCCTCCAGCACCCCCTGCATCCCGGTGAGGGCCTTGGCGGTGATGGTGTAGAGGCTCTGGCGGGCCTCCATGATGTTCAGGTCGTAGTCCGGGGTGAGGGAAAACGCCTCCAGCACCGTGTCCAGCATCTGGCGGTGCTGGGCGGTGACGCAGCAGAGGCTCTGGATCTCCGCCCGCCGCCCCAATTCTTTCACCAGGGGGGCCATTTTGATGGCCTCGGGCCGGGTGCCAAAGACGCTCATGACTTTGATCATGGCTCGTCCTCCTCCTCGTCCTCCGGCTCCTGGTCGCGGCTGTGGTCCGGGTGGTTCTGGTGGAGGTAGAGGCTCATGGCCACCCCTCCGGCCACGCAGAAGGCCATGAGCAGCAGCATGGCCCGCAGGGCCCCGGAGGTGGTGAGCACCACCGCGGACAGGCCCAGGATGGCGCTGAGCACGTACAGGATGGCCACCGCCTGTTTTTGGGAAAAGCCCATGTCGATGAGCCGGTGGTGGACGTGACTGCGGTCGGGGTGCATGGGGCTCTGGCCGTGGGCGATGCGGCGGATGAAGGCGAAGGCGGTGTCAAAGATGGGCAGGCCCAGCATGAGGAAGGGCACCACGAAGGAGATAATGGTGTAGACCTTAAAGAGCCCCTGGATGGAGATGACCCCCAGGGTGAAGCCCAGGAAGGTGGAGCCGGTATCCCCCATGAAGATCTTGGCCGGGTTCAGGTTGTAGGGCAAAAAGCCCAAACACCCGCCCACCAGGGCGGCCACCAGAATGGAGGTCTGGGGCTCCCCCACGATGAGGGCGATGACCAGCAGGGTCATGGAGCTGATGGTGCTCACCCCGCAGGCCAGGCCGTCCAGGCCGTCGATGAGGTTGACGGCGTTGGTGATGGCGACGATCCACAGCACCGAGAAGGGGATAGCCAGCCAGC
Source organism: uncultured Oscillospiraceae bacterium (assembly GCA_947627325.1). Lineage (GTDB taxonomy): Bacteria > Bacillota > Clostridia > Oscillospirales > Oscillospiraceae > MGBC124762. The sequence goes on from CANQVO010000005.1 coordinate 48,278, forward strand.
CCAGATCCCAGTACGGGTTCTGGGAGAAGACGTTGGGGTTGGAGAGGGTCTGGACCACGTTGCCCGTCAGCACGGCGATCAGGGCGGCCACGATCTGCACGCCGAATTTGAACCCGGCCCGGAGGTCGTAAATGTCGTCAAAAATGCCCAGCACCACGATGACCACCGCCCCCAGCATCAGCCCCTTCACCGGGGTCTCCAGCCGGGCGAAGAGGAGGACGCTGATGAAAAAGCCCAGGAAGATGGCAAGGCCCCCCATCCGGGGGATGGGCCGCTTGTGCATCCGGCGGCCGGGGTCCCGGTCCTTTTTGGGGTCGTCCACCGCCCCCATCTTGTAGGCCAACTCCTTGACGATGGGGGTGGTGATCAGGGCCACCAGGAAGGAGATGGCCAGGGTGGCGCACACGATCCCCAGGATACTCTCATTCACGTTCATAGGCTGTATCGACCTCATTTTCTCTCGTTACGGGGCCAGGAAGCCCACCTTCTTATAGACCTTGGACAGGGTGCGCCAGGCGGTCTTCCCCGCCTTTTCCGCCCCGGCGCGGTAGACGCTCTCCAGATACGCCTTGTCGGCCAGGAGCCGCTCCGTCTCCTCCCGGATGGGCCGCAGGGTCTCCACCACCGCCTCGCCCACGGCGGGCTTGAAGGCGCCGTAGCCCTGGCCGGCGAACTCCCGCTCGATCTCCGGCAGGCTCTTGCCGGTGACGGCGGCGTAGATCTGCATCAGGTTCGCCACCCCCGGCTTGTTCTCCGGGTCGTAGCGCACGGGGTTTTCGCTGTCGGAGTCGGTGATGGCGCGCTTGAATTTCCGCATAATATCCTCCGGCTTTTCCAGGAGGAAGACGCACCCCTCGGGGAGGGACTTGCTCATCTTGGTATCCGGCTGGTTCAGGCTCTTCACCCGCGCCCCCGTCTTGGGGATGTAGGGCTCGGGCACCTTGAACACCTCGCCGTAGATGCCGTTAAAACGGTTGGCGATGTCCCGGCAGATCTCCACGTGCTGTTTCTGGTCCGCCCCCACGGGGACGTAGTCGGGCTGGTAGAGCAAAATGTCCGCGGCCATGAGGCTGGGGTAGGTGAAGAGGCCGGCGTTGATGTTGTCGGCGTGCTTGGCGGACTTGTCCTTGAACTGGGTCATCCGGGACAGCTCGCCAAACATGGTGTAGCACTGGAGCACCCAGCCCAGCTGGGCGTGGGCGGGGATGTGGCTCTGGACGAAGATGGTGTTCCGCTCCGGGTCCAGGCCGCAGGCGATGTAGGTGGCGATCTGGGTCAGGGTGCGGCGGCGCAGTTCCGCGGGCACCTGGCGGACGGTGATGGTGTGGAGGTCGGCCATGAACCAGTAGCAGTCAAATTCCTCCGACAGCTGGGCCCAGTTCTTGATGGCCCCCAGGTAGTTGCCCAGGTGCAACTCACCGCTGGGCTGGATGCCCGAGAGCAGGACCTTCTTCCCGTTTTCCAATGGGGTCAACTCCTCTCAAGAGAGATGTCTTCCATCAATATGACAGCAGTTTAGTATATCACCTTTTCCCACTTTTGACAATACTTCCCCCGCCCCCCAACCAAAAAAGCGCGGGCAGGAAACTCCCCCGCCCGCCGTCCATCAAAAAAGCCCCGCAGCCCCGCCCCGGCCGGGGCGGGGGCAAAAAGACCGCCTATCTGCCGATAGGCGGTCTTGCTCGTCCTCGTTTAGTCGTCCAGGCGGAGGTCGAAGCCGTCGTGGGGGGTGGCGGCGGGGCCGGTCACGCCGGCGGCACTGCGGAAGGCGGCCCGGGACTGGGCCAGTTCCTTCCCCGCCTCGGCCACCGCCTCCTCCGCCCGGCGGAGAAGGTCATCGCAGTACTGCTCGGCGGCCCGCTTCAGCTCCCGGGCCTGCTCGTCGGCGGCGCGGACCTGCTCGGAGGTCTTCTGCTCGGTCTGGCGCATCATCTCGCCGGACTGCTGGCGGGCCTGGGACATGAGCTGGGTCTCGTTCACCATGTGCTTGGCCTGCTCCTCCGCCTGCTTGCGGACCAGCTCCGCCTCCCGCTTGGCGGCGGCCAGGTAGTCGTTGCGGGTGGAGAGGAGCTTGCGGGCCTCGGCGAACTCCACGGGGAACTGGGCCCGGATGTCGTCCAGGATGTCCAGGGCCTTGTCCCGCTCCACCATGCACTTGTCGCCGCTGAGAGGGACCCCCTTGGCGTCCTCGATCATCTCGTACAGGGCGTCCAGCAGTTCTTCCACGCTCATAGCCATTTTATCCATTCCTCCCATTTATTCTGTCGTTGACCTCGTCAATGATCTCCCTGGGGACAAAATCGCTCAGATCCGCGCCGTAGCGGGCCATCTCCTTGACCACGCTGGAGCTCAGGTGGTTGTACTTGGGGCCCGAGGGCAAAAACATGGTGTCCAGCCGGGGGTTCAGCTGGCGGTTGATCAGCGCCATCTGGACCTCCTTTTCGTAGTCGCTCACCGCCCGCAGGCCCTTGATGAGGGTGCAGGCCCGGTGCTCCCGGGCGTAGTCCGCCACCAGGGAGGAGGACTGGTCGATCTCCACGTTGGGGAGCTTTTCGCACACCCGGCGGAGCATATCCACCCGCTCGTCCGGGGTGAACATCCCCGCGGGCTTTTCCGAGTTGACCATGACGCAGACGATGAGTTTGTCAAAGCACCGGGCCGCCCGCTTGATGATGTTCAGGTGGCCCAGGGTGACGGGGTCGAAGCTGCCGGGGTAGATGGCGGTTTTCATCCCCGTTCACCTCCGGTGGTAGAGTGTGAGCTTGATCTTGCCGTAGCGGTACTCCCGGCCCATCTCGTAGGGGGGCTCCAGGGTGGGCAGGACCTCGTCCAGCCCGGTCTCGCATACAATTATACCATGTTCCGCCACAATGTCAATCTTGGAGATGGCCGTCAGGGCCTTTTCCATCAGCCCGGTGCGGTAGGGGGGGTCCAGGAAGATCAGGCCGAATCTGCCCGGCCGGGACTCCACGTAGCCCACCGCGTCCCGCTGGAGCACCTCGAAGGCGTCCGGGTCGGCCACCAGGGCGGCGTTCTCCTTCACCACCCGGACCGCCTCCCGGGACTGGTCCACGAAGGTGACGTAGGCCGCCCCGCGGGACAGCGCCTCGCACCCCAGCTGGCCGGTGCCGGCGAACAGGTCCAGCACCCGGCGGCCCTCGATGTCGAACTGGACGATGTTGAACATGGACTCCTTCACCTTGTCGGTGGTGGGCCGGGTGTCCATCCCGGGCAGTTCCCGGAGCTTCCGCCCCCTGGCGGAGCCGGCGACGATCCGCATGGCTCATTCCTCCCTTTCGTGAAAGTGGCGATAGACCGCCTGGGCGGTCTTTTTGTCCAGGACCTCCTCCAATTCTTCCAGCCCCGCGGCCCGGATATTCTTCACGCTCTTAAAATGCCGGAGGAGTTGGGCCCGGCGCTTCTCCCCCACCCCGGGGATGGCGTCCAGGGCGGAGCCCTTCACCCGCCGGGACTGCTGTTGGCGGTGGAAGGTGATGGCGAAGCGGTGGGTCTCCTCCTGGATCTGGCCGATGAGGGCGAAGAGGGCGGGGACGCGCTGGAGCCCCAGTTCCTGGCCCTGGGGGGTGACCAGGCCCCGGGTGCGGTGGCGGTCGTCCTTCACCATGCCGAAGACGGGGATGTGAAGTCCCAGCGCCGCCTCCACCTGGGCGGCCACCTGGGCGTGCTCCACCCCGCCGTCGATGAGCAGGAGGTCGGGCAGGGCGCCGAACTTCTCGTCCCCGTCCAGGTAGCGGCGGAAGCGGCGGGTGAGGACCTGTTCCATGGCGGCGTAGTCGTTGGGGCCGTCCATGTCCCGGAGTTTGAAACGGCGGTAGTCGCTCCGCTTGGGCCGGCCGTCCTCGTAGACCACCATGGAGGCCACCATGTCGTCCGCGCCCTGGTTGGAGATGTCGTAGCTCTCCAGCCGCCGGGGGGGCGTCTCCAGGGCGCAGAGCTTACCCAGGGCCTCCATCAGCTTGCTCTGCCGCTCCTCCCGGGTGGTGGCCCGCTCCACCTCCTCCACGGCGTTGGTGCGGGCCAGGCGGATGAGGTCCAGCTTGGCCCCCCGCTGGGGGGTGAGCAGTTCCACCCGGCGGCCCGCCTGCTGGGACAAAAGCCGGGCCAAGGGGACCTCGTCGGGCAGCTCGCAGGGGAGCAGGATGGTCCTGGGCAGTTCCCCCCGGGCGGTGTAGTACTGGCTCACCAGGGCGGAGACCGCCTCCGCCTCCTCCCCCTCCATGGGGGTCTCGATCAGGTCCAGGTCCTTGGCGGCCAACTCCCCGTCCACAAAGTGGAGCACCACGAAGGAGCTCTTGGCCTGGCCCCGGAAGAAGCCGACCACGTCCGTGTCCGCCAGCCGGCCCACCGCCCGCTGGCGCTGGGACAATAGCTCCACCGAGCGGATACGGTCCCGCAGGGCGGCGGCCCGCTCAAAGCGCAGGTCCTGGGCGGCGGCCTCCATCTCGGCGGTCAGCTCGTCGATCACCTCGCCCCCCTTGCCCTCCAGCAGGCGGACGATCTGATCCATGGCCTCCCGGTAGCGGCTCTGGTCCATCTCCCGGCGGCAGTAGCCGTCGCACTTGCCCATGTGGTAGTTGAGGCACGGGCGGCCCTTGCCGATGTCCCGGGGAAATTTTTTGTTGCAGGTGGGCAGGCGGAAGGTCTCCAGCAAAGAGTCGATGATGGCCAGGGAGGCCCCCCGGGAGCCGTAGGGGCCGAAGTACCGGGCCCCGTCCTCGGCCACCTTGTTGCTCACGGAGAATTTGGGGTATTCCTCCCGGGCGGTCAGGCGGATGTAGGGGTAGCCCTTGGCGTCCTTCAGGAGGATGTTGTACTTGGGCTGGTGGCGCTTGATGAGGGCGCACTCCAGCACCAGGGCCTCGAACTCGCTGCCCACCACGATCACGTCAAAGTGGTCGATAGAGGCCACCATGGCCCTGGTCTTCTCCGTGTGGGAGGCCAGGTGGGCGAAGTACTGGCTCACCCGGTTTTTCAGGGCCTTGGCCTTGCCCACGTAGATGACCTCGTTGGCGGCGTTCTGCATGATATACACGCCCGGCTTCAGCGGCAGGGCGTGGGCCTTCTCCTTCAGCTCCTCAAAGGTCAACGCCCCCACCTCCTTTTCGCCCATTATACAGGAAACGCCCCCCGTTGGCAAGCCGGCGGGGGGCGAAAGTCCGTGGGATGGAATGGGTCAGGCCCGGTGGAAGGTCAGGGGGAGGAAAACGCCCCCGCCGGCCCGCGCGCGCCGCCCAAAGGGCGCAAAAAACCGGGTCCCGGAAGGGGGGTCCGGGGCCCGGTCCGCGGGGTCATGGTCAGGGTTGGGGTCGGGGTCACTCGGCAAAGTCGGAGTTGACCAGTTCCGCCAGCTTCTCCACGGCTTCCTTTTCGTCGGCGCCGTCGGCCACCAGAGAGACGGTGGTGCCCTTGACGATGCCCAGAGAGAGAACGCCCAGCAGGCTCTTGCCGTTCACCCGGCGCTCGTCCTTTTCCACCCAGATGGAGCACTTGAACTCGTTGGCCTTCTGGATGAAGAAGGTGGCGGGGCGGGCGTGGAGGCCCACTTGGTTGTTGATGGTGACTTCCTTCACATACATAGACGATTGTCCTCCTATGTTGGCGGTTAGCAAGTGGGGCTTAGTATAGACCTTTGTTAGGATACCAAATTTCCGCCCCAGCGTCAACGGCGTTTTACACAAAGTTCGCGCCCGGAAGAGGGCTCCTTCTATGACTATTTTAGCTCCGCCACCGTCACGCCGTCCTCCCCCTCCCCAAAGCGGCCGGGGCGGAAGGACTTGACATAGCGGCTCTTTTTCAGGTGCTCCCGCACCGCCTTTCGCACCGCCCCGGTGCCCTTGCCGTGGATGATGGTGACGCTCTCCAGCTTGCCCAGCAGGGCGTTGTCCAAAAACAGATCCAGGCAGGGCAGGGCCTCGTCCACCGTCATGCCCCGCAGGTCCAGTTCCCGGGAGGCGGCCGCCATGCGGATAGGGCGGCTCACGGCGGCGGGCTTGGGCTTGGGCTTTTGGGCGGCCCCGGCGGCCAGGCGCACCTCCTCCTGCCGGGCGGTCAGCTTCAGGATGCCCGCCTGGAGCTCCAGGGTGCCGTCGGGCCGGACGGCGGTCACGTCCGCCTGCACCCCCATGGCCAGCACCTCCACCCGGTCCCCGGCCACGGCGGGGCGGGTGGGGGGCGGGGCGGGCAGGTCGGGGGCCGTGGCCCGCACCGCCTCCTCCGCCTGGTTCAGCTTGGAGCGCACCGATACCCGGGCCTCGTTGGTGTCCGCCCGGGCGTCCTTTCGCATCCGGTTGAGCTCTTTGAAGATCTCGTCGGCGGCCCGGCGGGCCTCGTCCACGATCTCCTGGGCCTCGCTCCGGGCCTTCTGGGCGGCCTTCTCCCGCTCCCGCTCCAGGCTCTGGCGGTACTCCCGGGCGGTCCGGGCGGACTCCTCCATCTCCGCGCGGAGTTGGGCGGCCCGGTCTTTCTCCTCCTCCATGGCCCGGCGCTGGCCCTCCAGGCGGTCCAGCACCTCCTCAAAGCGGACGTTCTCGCTGTCCACCCGGGCCCGGGCCCGGTCGATGATCTCCGGGGCGAGCCCCAGCCGCTGGGAGATGGCGAAGGCGTTGGACCGGCCGGGGATGCCGATGAGCAGGCGGTAGGTGGGCCCCAGGGAGTCCACGTCGAACTCGCAGGAGGCGTTCTCCACCCCGGGGGTGGTCATGGCGTAGAGCTTTAGCTCGGCGTAGTGGGTGGTGGCGCAGATGAGGGCCCCCAGGCCCCGGGCGCTCTCGATGATGGCGGCGGCCAGGGCGGCGCCCTCCACCGGGTCGGTCCCCGCCCCCAACTCGTCAAAGAGGATGAGGGTGCCCTCGTCCGCCTCGGCCAGGATACCCACGATGTTGGTCATGTGGGCGGAGAAGGTGGAGAGGTTCTGGGCGATGGACTGCTCGTCGCCGATGTCGGCCAGCACCTGGGTGCGAACGGCGATGGCGGAGTCGTCGGCGCAGGGGATGTGCAGACCGCACTGGGCCATGAGGGTCAAAAGGCCGATGGTCTTCAGCGTCACCGTCTTGCCCCCCGTGTTGGGGCCGGTGATGACCAGGGTGTCGAAGCTCTCCCCCAGCCAGAGGTCGTTTGCCACCGCCCGCTTGGGGTCCAAGAGGGGGTGGCGGGCCTTTTTCAGGGAGGTGACCCGGTCGGTGAGCCGGGGGCGCATGGCGTTCATCCGGGCGGCCAGCTTGGCCCGGGCGAAGATGCCGTCCAGGAGGATCAGCAGGTCGTAGTCCATGGCGATGTCCTCCTGGAAGGAGGCGCATTCGGCGGAGAGGGCGGCCAGGACACGCTCGATCTCCTTCTCCTCCTTGGCCTCCAACTCCCGCAGCTCGTTGTTGGCCTTCACCACCCCCATGGGCTCGATGAAGAAGGTGCCCCCGGAGCCGGACACGTCGTGGACCAGGCCGGGGATGTCGTTTTTGTGCTCGCTCTTGACGGGGACGACGTAGCGCCCGCCCCGCTGGGTGATGATGGCCTCCTGCAGGTATTTGGCCTGGTTGGAGGAGATGAGCTTGTTGAGCACCTCCCGGACCTTGGCCGCCGCCGCGCGCTTGTGGCGGCGGATATCGGCCAGTTCCGGGCTGGCGGCGTCGGCGATCTCGTCCTCGCTGAGGATGGAGCCGGTGATCTTCTCCTCCAGATAGCGGTTGACCGCCAGGGAGCGGAACAGGTGGGCGATGACGCTGCCCTGGGCCGCGTCGCCGTAGTCCTTCACGCTCCGGGCACAGCGAAGCACCCCGGCCACGTCCAGCAGTTCCCGGGTGTTCAGGCTGCCCCCCCGGTCCGCCCGTTGCAGAGACGCCCGCACCGGCCGGACGCCGGAGAGGGCGGGGGTGCCGTGCAGGGTGAGCATGGAAAAGGCCGCCGCCGTCTCCTGCTGGAGGCGCTCGACGCTGGGGAGGTCCGTCTCGGGCAGGAGCTCCAGGGCCTTCTCCTTCCCCTCCTGGGTGGCGGCCTCCTGGGCCAGCAGCTCCAGCACCCGGGGCAGCTCCAGGGTCTCCATGGATTTGCGAAAACGCTCGGTCATGCCAGTTTCTCCTTACCTGAAAATGGGCAAAAAGCCTCGCCCGGGGCGAGGCTTTTTGGGGTCACGACGGTTCTTCCTCCGGGGCCAGCACGTCCATGGGGCTGGGCTTCACCTTCGTCACGGTGGCCCACTCCACCCGCCGCTCGGCGATGGAGTCCACGTGGATCCGCAGGCCCTCCAGCTCCAAGTCCAGCTGGCTCCCGTCCTCCGGGATCACGTCCAGGTGGGCGAAGATCAGGCCGCCCAGGGTGTCGTAGTCGGCCTCCTCTTCCTCGGGGAAGGTGAGGTCCAGGACCTTTTCCAGTTCCTCCAACTCCACGCCCCCGGCCACCTTCCAGCGGTCCTCCCCCAGGGGGATGATCTCCTGCTCGTCGGCGGGGTCAAATTCGTCGTATATCTTGCCCACGATCTCCTCCAGCAAGTCCTCCATGGTGACCAGCCCGGCGGTGCCGCCGTACTCGTCCACCACGATGGCCATGTGGGTCTTGCGCTCCTGCATATCCCGGAACAGCTTGTCCGTCCGCACCGTCTCGGGGACGAAGTAGGGCTGGCGCAGGAGCTCCCCCAGGGCCTTGGGCTCGGGCCGCTGGGTGTTGAGCAGGTAGTCCCGGACGTTCAGGATGCCCACGATGTCGTCCGGGTCCTTTTCGTAGACGGGAAAGCGGGACAGCCCGGAGTTCTCGATGGCCGCCAGGATCTCCTCGGGGGTGTCGGCCATGTCCAGCAGGACCATGTCGGTGCGGTGGATCATCACGTCGGCGGCGGTGGTGTCGTTGAGCTCGAAGATGTTTTCGATCATCTCCCGCTCCTCCTGCTGGATGGCGCCCAGCTCCTCCCCCGCGTCCACCATCTGCATGATCTCCTCCTCGGAGACCTTGTCGCCGCCGTGGCCGGTGAGGCGGATGAGAAGGGCCTTGAGCTTGTTGTCGGCGGGGGCCAGGTGGAACCACAGCGCCGCCGCCAGGCAGAGATCCACCACGGCCAGCACCCCAACCAGAGCCATCCATAATCGGTCGTCCACGGACAAATTCCTCCTATGTATCAAGGTATCTTATTTTCGTGCCCCATATCGGCACAGAGTATAGTATAGCACAAACTTCGCAAATGTCCAGAGGGAGTGTGCGTCCGCCCCGCTATTCCCCTCTCAGCCGGGCGGCCAGGGCGGAGTAGCGGCGCTGGGGGCGGTCGTTTTCCACCATGCGGGCGAACAGCCGCTTGTCCCCCACGGCCACGAACAGGCTCCTGGCCCGGGTGACGGCGGTGTACAGCACGCCCCGGGTGAGGAGCATGGGCGGCGCGTCCAGGCAGGCGAAGACCACGGCGGGGTACTCGCTGCCCTGGGACTTGTGGACGGTGACGGCGTAGGCCAGCTCCAACTCGTTCAGCGCGTCCCCGGGGTAGAAGACCTGGCGGCCGTCGAAGTCCACCGTCAGCCCCGCGCCGTCGGCGGAGACGTCGATGATATGGCCAATGTCGCCGTTGAAGATCCCCAGGCCGGACTCGTTGCGCCCCCGGTCCACCCACATGGCGTCGTAGTTGTTCTTCACCTGCATCACCCGGTCCCCCAGGCGGAAGATCTGCTCCCCAAAGGGCCGCTGGGGCTTGTCCTCCGCCGGGGGGTTCAGCGCCTCCTGCAACCGGCGGTTGAGGGCGGCGGTGCCCATGGGGCCCTTCCGGGTGGGGGAGAGCACCTGGACCTGTCCGGCGGGGATGCCCATGTTTTTGGGTAGGCGGCTGCCCACCAGCTCCACCACCGTCTGGGCCGCGTCCTCGCTTCTGAGGCGGGTCAGGAAGAAGAAGTCCCCCTCCCCGGTGTTCTTGAGCTGGGGGAGGATGCCGTGGTGGATCTCGTGGGCACTGCGGACGATGGCGCTCTGGGCGGCCTGGCGGAAGATCTGGACCAGGGAGACCGAGGGGAGGACGCCGCTTTTCAAGAGGTCGGCCAACAGCGCCCCCGGCCCCACCGAGGGAAGCTGGTTGGGATCCCCCACCAGCACCAGCCGGGCGTCGTCCCGCAACCCCGCCAACAGCGCGGCCATGAGGGAGATATCCACCATGGACGTCTCGTCCACGATGACGGCGTCCGCCTTCAGGGGGTCGGACTGGTCGTGGGTGAAGATGAGCTTGCCGGTCTTGTCGTCAAAATGCGTCTCCAGCAGGCGGTGGATGGTGTACGCCTCCTGGCCGCACAACTCCCCCAGGCGCTTGGCCGCCCGCCCGGTGGGGGCGGCCAGGGCGGTCTCCAGCCCCAGGTGCTCAAAGAGGGCCAGCACCCCCCGCAGGGAGGTGGTCTTGCCCGTGCCCGGCCCGCCGGTGAGGAGCATCACCTGGCCCCGGGCGGCCAGCTCCACCGCCTGGAGCTGCTGGGGGGCGTAGGTGAGGCCCTGGTCGGCCTGGATGCGCTCCAACAGCCGGGGCAGGTCCCCGGGGACCTGCATCTCCATCCGGGCCATCTCCTCCAGCCGCGCGGCCACGTAGCGCTCCGCCTCAAAGAGGTCGGCCAGGTACACGCAGTCCAGGCCCCGCACCGTCTCCCGCGCCACCTGTCCCTCCCGCTGGAGGTCGGCCAGCGCGCCGGTGAGGCTGTCGGGCCCCTCCAGGGAGAGGAGCTGGGCGGTGGCGGAGAGGAGCTTGTCCGCCGTGAGAAAGGTGTGGCCGTTTCCGGCGTTGTGGCGCAGTTCAAAGAGCAGGGCGGCCTCCAGCCGCTGGGGGTCGGCGGCGTCGATCCCCAGCTCCACCGCCAGGGCGTCCGCCTTCTGAAAGGCCACGTCCAGGCCGGGGTCTGTGAGCAGATAGGGGTCGGCCTTGAGCTCGTCCAGCGCGTCCTCGCCGTAGAGGCGGTAGAGGGGCAGGGCCAGGTCGGCGGAGAGCTCGTGGCGGCGGAGGAAGTCCATGAGCCGGCCCATGCCCATCTGGGCCCGGAAGTTGTGGGAGATGTCCCGGGCCCGCTTGAGGGAGAAGCCGGGCAGGGCCAGGAGCTTGGTGGGGTGGTTTTCCAGCACGTCCAGGGTGTCCTCCCCGAACTCCTCCACCAGCCGCCGGGCGGTGATGGCGCCCACCCCCTTCACCGCGCCGGAGGAGAGGTACTCCAAAATGGCCGCCGCCGTCTCGGGCAGCTTGCGCTCCACCGTCCGGGCCTTGAACTGCGCGCCGTAGGTGGGGTGGCGCATCCACTCCCCCGTCAGGCTCAGGCTCTCCCCGGGGGACACGCCGGGCATACAGCCCACCACCGTCACCGGCTCCTCCTCCCCCTCCACCCGGAGGCGCAGGACGCTATAGCCGTTTTCCCCGTTGCGGAAAACGACCTGATCTACCTGTCCGTCCAGTTGTCTGGGCTCGCGGGCCACGCCGCCACCTCCCTGCCCTGGGGCTTTCCGGCCCGTAGAGCCATCGCCACAGGGGATACATCAAACAGTAGGAGACCAAAAGGGCCCCTACCACCTCCAGCGCTGCGGTCAAGTGCATCACCTCGCCCCAGTTTATGGCGGGGGGCGTCCTGCTGTGCGGGGGGAGGTTTTGCCTCTCAACGGAGGGGATTTTTGCGCCTACGATAGGCGAGGTTTGTCCTCCCGAACGGGGGTTGCTCTCTTTTTGTCCGTGAGGCAAAGTTCGTCCTCCCGAACGGGGGCTAGTTGTTGCCCGAACCGGGCAAAGGTCGCGCCTCCCGGCGCGGGGGCCAAACCCATTTTCTTTTTCTTTGCGAAGAAAAAGAAAACGGTTTTGGATGCCAAAAGAAAAAGAAGGAGCTATGATTGTTGGCCCCCGTTTCTATTGCTCGGCGGCCCGGAATAGCTGGATTGGTAGTGGAAGATGCCGCCACTGGGCGGCATGACCTGGTTCACAGATACACGTAGCGTTTCTATTACAGCCGCCGCGGCCGCCTCTGCCAGCCAGGACTGAAAGGCGGCGTGAACGGGGCCGGGTGCGGTCGCCGAGGCCGCCGCTATGGCGAAGGATTGGGAGCGTTCGTTTCTTGCGGGTTGAGTGGTGAAGGTGAAGGGAAACGACCTTCTAATCATAGTCCCCAGAGGCGGCCGCGGCGGTTGCAATAGGAGAGCTACGCTATTCCCGGTACGGCGTCGCGCCGCCCAGTGGCGGCAACTTACTCCTGCGATCCAGTCTTTCCGGGCCGCCGAGTGGAAGAAGAAGGGGCAACAATACTAAGCCCCTTCTTTTCTCTTTGGAGTCCAGGACCGTTTCTCTTTTCTCCGCAGAGAAAAGAGAAATGGTCCTGGCCCCCGCGCCGGGAGGCGCGACCTTTGCCCAGTGTGGGCAATCACCAACTCCCCGTTCGAGAGGACGAACGCCGCCCGTTACAGGCGCTAAAACCCTCCCCCGCCGTTCGGCGGGTACTCACCCAAAGACGTTGACCCCCGCGGCGGTGAGCGCCGTCATGATGAGCCCGGCGGTGACCACCCCCAGGGCGATGGCGGGCATGGCCTTCCGCAGGCGGATGTCCAGAACGGCGGCCACCAGCGCCCCCATCCAGGCTCCCGTCCCCGGCAGGGGGACCGCCACCAGCAGGTAGAGCCCCAGGGTGCGGTAGCGGCGCACCTTGCGGCCCTTCAGGTGGGCCTTCTGCTCCAGACGGTCCACCAGCGCGCCAAAGCGGGGCAGACGGCGGCGCATCCACACAAAGACCCGGCGGATGTAGAGGATGATGAAGGGGGCGGGGATCAGGTTGCCCACCACCGCCGCCCAAAAGGCCACGGGGTAGGAGAGGCCCAGCCCGGCCACGCCGAAGGGGATGCCCCCCCGTAGCTCCACCACCGGGAGCATGGACACCAGCGCGGTGAACACCACCCGCCCCGGCACGGTGGTGTTCAGCCAAGTCATCAGCTCCACCGGCTCACCTCCTCTCCAGGGCGGGCTTGAGGTACTTGCCGGTGTAGCTGTCCGGGCAGGCCGCCACCTCCTCCGGCGTTCCGGCGCAGACGATGGTCCCGCCGCCGTCGCCCCCCTCGGGGCCCAGGTCGATGATGTGGTCGGCGGTCTTGATCACGTCCAGGTTGTGCTCGATGACCACCACCGTGTTCCCCCCCTCCACAAAGGCCTGGAGGACCTTGACCAGCTGGTGGACATCGGCGGTGTGGAGGCCGGTGGTGGGCTCGTCCAGGATGTAGATGGTGGAGCCGGTGGAGCGCTTGGCCAGCTCGGTGGCCAGCTTCACCCGCTGGGCCTCGCCGCCGGAGAGCTCAGTGGAGGGCTGGCCCAGCTTGATGTAGCTCAGCCCCACGTCGGCCAGGGTCTTGAGCTTGTTGTAGAGCCGGGGGAGGTTCTCAAAGAAGGGCAGGGCCTCGTCCACCGTCATGTCCAGCACGTCGTAGATGTTCTTGCCCTTGTACTTGACCTCCAGCGTCTCCCGGTTGTACCGCTTGCCCTTGCACACCTCGCAGGGGACGTAGATATCGGGGAGGAAGTGCATCTCGATCTTCAAAAGGCCGTCCCCCTGGCACGCCTCGCACCGGCCGCCCTTCACGTTGAAGGAGAACCGGCCCGGGCCGTAGCCCCGGCTCTTGGCGTCCTGGGTGGAGGCGAAGAGCTCCCGGATGTCGTTGAACAGCCCAGTGTAGGTGGCGGGGTTGGAGCGGGGACTGCGGCCGATGGGGGACTGGTCGATGTTGATGACCTTGTCCAGGTACTCCACCCCCTCCATCCCGCCGTGCTTCCCCGGCCGGGTCTTGGCCCGGTTCAGGCGGGCGGCCAGGGCCTTATAGAGGATCTCGTTGACCAGGGAGGACTTGCCCGAGCCGGAGACCCCGGTGACGCAGGTGAAGGTGCCCAGGGGGATGGTCACGTCGATGCCCCGCAGATTGTTCTCCGCCGCCCCCCGGATCACCAGGGCGTGGCCGTTTCCGGCGCGGCGGGTCTTGGGCACGGGGATGGAGCGCCGGCCCGCCAGGTAGTCCCCCGTCACCGAGCCGGAGGCGTTCATGATCTCCTCCGCCGTGCCGCAGGCCACGATCCGCCCGCCGTGGACCCCCGCGCCGGGGCCCACGTCGATGATGTAGTCCGCCTGGCGCATGGTGTCCTCATCGTGCTCCACCACCAGCAGGGTGTTGCCCAGGTCCCGCAGGCTCTTCATGGTGGCCAGGAGCATATCGTTGTCCCGCTGGTGCAGGCCGATGGAGGGCTCGTCCAGGATGTACAGCACCCCCATGAGGGAGGAGCCGATCTGGGTGGCCAGGCGGATGCGCTGGCTCTCCCCGCCGGACAGGCTGCCCGCCTGGCGGGAGAGGGTGAGGTACTGGAGCCCCACCGACTGGAGAAAGCCCAGGCGGCTCTTGATCTCTTTCAAGATCTGCCGGGCGATCATCTCCTGGGTGGGGGTGAGGGTCAGGTGCTCCATGAACTCCAGCGCCTGGGTCACTGACTTGGTGGTGTAGTCGTAGATGGAAAGGCCCCCCACCGTCACCGCCAACGACTCGCTCCTGAGCCGCCGCCCGCCGCAGTGGGGGCAGGGCTCCTCCGACATATACTCCTCCAGATCCCGCTTGGAGGACTCCGACTGGGTGTCCCGGTAGCGGCGCTCGATGTTGGGGATGATGCCCTCGAAGGGCTGGCTCAGCACCCCCCGGCCGTTGGCCCGGTCGTAGACCAGCTTCAGCTTCTCCCCCTTGGTGCCGTAGAGGATCACGTCCAGCACCTGGTCGCTCAGGTCCCGGACGGGGGTACGCAGATCGAAGTTGTACTTTTTGGCCAGGGCCTCAAAGTACATCCGGGAGATGCCGTCCCCCCGGATGTTGTTCCAGCCGGGGACGGTGATGGCCCCGTCCAGGATGGACAGGGACTTGTCCGGGATGACCAGCTCCGGGTCGCAGATGAGCTGAAAGCCCATGCCGGTGCACTCTGGACAGGCGCCGAAGGGGTTGTTGAAGGAGAACATCCGGGGGGTCAGCTCCTCGATGGATACCCCGCAGTCCTCGCAGGCGTAGTTCTGGGAGAAGGAGATGTCCCGGTCCTCCCCCACGATGTTCACCAGCACCAGCCCCTCGGCCAGGGCGGAGGCGGTCTCGATGGAGTCGGTGAGGCGGCGGTGGATGTCCTCCCGCACCACCAGGCGGTCCACCACCACCTCGATGTTGTGCTTCTTGTTCTTGTCCAGGTGGATGTCCTCGGTGAGCTCGTAGAGGGAGCCGTCCACCCGCACCCGGACGTAGCCGGACTTCCGGGCGTCCTCAAAGACCTTGGCGTGCTCCCCCTTCTTCCCCCGGATCACGGGGGCCAGGATCTGGATGCGGCTGGCCTCGGGCAGGGCCATGATCTGGTCCACGATCTGGTCCACCGTCTGCTGGTGGATCTCCTTGCCGCACTTGGGGCAGTGGGGGGTGCCGATCCGGGCCCAGAGCAGGCGGAGGTAGTCGTAGATCTCCGTCACCGTCCCCACGGTGGAGCGGGGGTTTTTGGAGGTGGTCTTCTGGTCGATGGCGATGGCGGGGGACAGGCCCTCGATGTAGTCCACGTCCGGCTTCTCCATCTGGCCCATGAACATCCGGGCGTAGGAGGACAATGACTCCATATACCGCCGCTGGCCCTCGGCGTAGATGGTGGAAAAGGCCAGGGAGGACTTCCCCGAGCCGGACAGGCCGGTGATGACCACCAGCTTGTCCCGGGGGATGGTCACGTCCACGTTCTTCAGGTTGTTCTCCCGTGCGCCTTTGACAAAGATATGGTCAAACATAGCTCTACTCCCGATGGCAAAATGTAAAAAGGATACTCCTATGAGTATAGCACATTTGTTCCAAACGGTCAACAGCTTTTTCCCCGGGATTTTTTGCTCCCGCTGATATTTGTCCGCCCCCGGGGGCAAGCTATCCAAAAAGGAGGGATGGGCATGAGGAGGAAACGGCTGCTGGGGGTGCTGGCGCTGGCGCTGGCGTTGCTGCTGCTGGGCAACGCCGCCCAGGCGGCGGTCTACCGCCAGGGCTCCACCGGGGAGGAGGTGCGCCTCATCCAGGACAAGCTGAAGCGCTGGGGGTACTACGACGGGGAGGTGGACGGCGTCTTCGGCTCCAAGACCCGGGACGCGGTGGCCTACTTCCAGTGGCGCAACGGCCTGACATCCGACGGCGTGGTGGGGGCCAACACCCTCCAGGCCCTGGGGATGCCGGCGGGCGGGCCGTCCTCCGGCTCCGGCGCCTCCGCTGTGAGCCACGACGTGGCCCTGCTGGCCAAGGTCATCTCCGCCGAGGCCCGGGGCGAGCCCTACGCGGGGCAGGTGGCGGTGGGGGCGGTGATCCTCAACCGGGTGGAGCACCCCGCCTTCCCCTCCACCCTGGCCGGGGTGGTGTACCAGCCGGGGGCCTTTACCTGTATGTCCGACGGGCAGATCGACCAGCCGGTGGCGGAGTCGGCCCGGCGGGCGGCCCAGGAGGCGCTGAACGGCTCGGACCCCTCGGGGGGCGCGATCTACTACTTCAACCCCGCCACCGCCACCTCCGCCTGGATCTGGTCCCGGCCCCTCATCACCGTCATCGGCAAGCACCGCTTCTGCGCGTAGGGGCAAAAAAGGCGGCGTCCGCCTTTGGTAAAAAAGACAAGGGAGTGGCGGCGGCCACTCCCTTGTGTTTCCGGGGCGCTCAGCCCCTGTCCCGCCGGGTCTGTTCCGTCTCGGCGATGATGTAGTGGGGGCGGCGTTTCGTCTCCATATAGGTCCGGGCGATGTACTGGCCCATGATGCCCAGGCAGAACAGCTGGATGCCGCCGATGAAGATGACGATGCACACCGTGGAGGCCCAGCCCGCCACCGGGTCGCCGAAGGCCAGCTTGCGGACCACGATGAACACCAGCAGGAAAAAGGCCAGGAAGGTCATGAGGATGCCGCCCCAGGAGGCGATAGCCAGCGGGGCGCCGGAGAAGTTGATGATGCCGTCGATGGCGTACTTAAAGAGCTTCCAAAAGCTCCACTTGGTCCGCCCCGCCGCCCGCTCCGCGTTCTCGCACTCCAGCCAGCAGGTCCGAAAGCCCACCCAGCCGAAAATGCCCTTGGAGAAGCGGTTGTACTCCCCCATGGAGACGATGGCCTCCACCATCTCCCGGCGCATGAGCCGGTAGTCCATGGCCCCGTCCACCAGCTCCACATCGGAGATCCGATTCAGCAGCCGGTAAAACATCCGGGCGAAAAAGCTGCGGATGGGGGGCTCCCCCGCCCGGTCCACCCGCCGGGCGGCCACGCTGTCGTACTCGCCGCCCTCCAGCAACTCCAGCATCCGGGGCAGAAGGGCGGGCGGGTGCTGGAGATCCGCGTCCATCACCGCCACATAGTCCCCCTGGGCGTGGCGGAACCCGGCGTACATGGCGGACTCCTTGCCAAAATTCCGGGAGAAGGACAGATACCGCACCGCCCCGTCCTCCGCCGCCAGCCGCCGCAGGATGGGCAGGGTCTCGTCGGTGGAGCCGTCGTTGACAAAGAGGAGCTCGTAGGGCTTCCCTATCCCGGTCAGCACCCGGGTGACCTCCTGGTAAAGCAGGGGCAGGGACTCCTGCTCGTTATAGCACGGAACAATGACCGAGATCATCTCTCGCCCCTCCTTTTTCCCGCTCTCCGCCGCTTTTGCCGGTCCGCCCCGCCCGGGCGCTTATTTCCCGCCGAAGAGCTTGCCGAAGAGGCCGCCCTTTTTTGGCTTGTCCTTGGGCTTATCCCCGCCGGGGGCGGCGGGCTGGGCGGGGGCGGCGGGGGCGGCGGGGGCGGGCGCGCCGTCGTAGGTTGCCAGGAGCTTTTTGCACGCCTCGCTCTTGCACCGCTCCGCCCCCTCCTCCAGGAAGGACCTGGCCTTCTCCCGGTCGGCGGGGACGCCCAGGCCGTGGTAGAGGCTGAGGCCCAGGCCCACGCTGGAGAACTGATAGCCCTTGGCGTAGGCGGCCTGGTAGAGGGAGAAGGCCTTCTTCTCGTCCTTCTCCACCCCCCGGCCCAGGCGGTAGCAGTCGGCCAGCAGGTCCATGCCCCGGCCCTGGCCCCGGTCGGCGGCCTGCTGGAACCACTTCACCGCCTCGCCGTAGTCCTTCTCCACGCCGATGCCGGTGTAGTAGCAGTAGCCCAGGTTGCAGATGCCGGCCACGTCGCCCCGGTCGGCGGCCTTGCGGTAACACTCCACCGCCTTGGGCTTGTCCTCGGCCACCCCGTCGCCGAACTCGTAGCACAGCCCCAGGTTGCACCAGGCGGGGCCGTAGTTGAACTCGGTGGCCCGGGTGTAGTGCCGGAAGGCCTCCTTCAAGTCTTTCTCCACCCCGTCGCCGTGCTTGTAGCAGTCGCCCAGGATCTTGATGGCCCGGGGCCACTTCTGCTGGGCGGCCTTTTGCAGCCAGGCCACCGCCTTGGCCGGGTCCTTCTGCACGCCGATGCCGTTGAGGTAGCACACCGCCAGATTGCACTGGGCGGGGGCGTGGTCCTGGCGGGCGGCGGCGGCGTAATAGGCGGCGGCCTTGCGGGGGTCTTCCTCCACCCCGTCGCCGCATTCGTAGCAGAGGCCCAGGGAGCACTGGCTGGGGGCGTACTCCCGCTTGGCGGCCTGGGCGTAGAGCTGGGCGGCCTTTTCCAGGTCCCGCTTCACCCCGCGGCCGTCGAAGTAGGCGTCCCCCAGCAGGTCGATGGCCCGGAGCCAGCCCTGGTCGGCGGCGGCCTGGAACCACTTGGCGGCCTCGCCGTGGTCCACCTCACAGCCGATGCCCCGGCTCAGGCAGAAGCCCAGGTTGCACTGGCCGCAGGCGTCTCCCAGCTCGGCGGCCCGGCGGTAGAGCTCCACCGCCTTGGCGCAGTCCTCCGCCGTGCCCTCCCCCATCTCGTAGCACAGACCCAGAGAGGTCACCGCCGGGGGGTAGTCCCGCTGGGCGGCTTGCTGGTAGAGCGCGAAGGCCCGGTCCAGGTCCCGCTCCACCCCCCAGCCCCGCTGGTAGCAGTCCCCTAGCAGGTCCATGGCCCGGAGCCAGCCCTGGTCGGCGGCGGTCTGGAACCACTTCACCGCCTCCGCCTCGTCCGTCTCACAGCCGATGCCCCGCATCAGGCAAAAGCCCAGGTTGCACTGGCCGCAGGCGTCCCCCAGCTCGGCGGACCGGCGGTAGAACGCCACCGCCTGGGCCTTGTCCTCCTCCACCCCGTCGCCGAACTCGTAGCACAGGCCCAGGGAGCAGACGGCGGAGGGGTAGTCCACCTCGGCGGCCCGCCGGTAGAGCTGGACGGCCCGCTCCTTGTCCTGGGGCACCCCCCAGCCCCGCTGGTAACAGTCCCCCAGCAGGTCCATGGCCCGGGGCCAGTGCTGGTCGGCGGCCTTTTGGAACCAGTACACCGCCTGCTGGTAGTCCCGCTCCACGCCGATGGCCTGGAAGTAGCAAAAGCCCAGGTTGCACTGGCTGGGGGCGTGGCCCCGCTCGGCGGCCTGGCGGTAGTACTCGGTGGCCCTCAGGGGGTCCTGCTCCACGCACTCCCCCAGTTCGTAGCAGAGGCCGATGGAGCATAGGGAGGACAGATACCCCGCGTCGGCGGCCTGCTGGTAGCACTCCATGGCCTTCTGGCCGTCCTGGGGCACGCCCTTGCCGTCCTTGTAGCAGTCGCCCAGGAAGTCCAGGGCCCGCAGGGAGCCCGCCTTGGCGGCCTTGTCGAACCAGGTGGCGGCCTCCACCGGGTCGGCGGGGACGCCGATGCCGTTGAGGTGGCACACGCCCAAGTTGCACATGGCGGCGCTGTCCCCCCGCTCGGCGGCCTGGGTGTAGAGGCGGATGGCCTGGGCCTCGTCCTTCTCCACCCCCGCGCCCGCCTCGTAGCACACGCCGAGCTGGCGCACGCCGGGGGTGTAGCCCAGGTCGGCGGCCTTCTGGTAGAGGCGGAAGGCCCGCTCCGGGTCCAGCTCCGCCCCCGCGCCCCAGCGCAGGCAGTCCCCCAGCACGCACATGGACCGGGGGTGCTCCTCCGCCGCGCTCCGCTCCAGCAGGCGCACCGCCTCCGCCTCGTCCATCTCCACCCCCGCGCCGTTGAGGTAGCACACGGCCAGGTCGCAGGTGGCGGGGGCGTAGCCCAGGTCGCTGGCCCGGCGGTAGCAGACCGTGGCCTCCACGATGTCCCGCTCCACCCCGTCGCCGTTCTCATAGCACAGCCCCATCTTCTCCAGGGCGGGGGGATAGTCCTCCTTGGCCGCCTCCCGGTAGAGCTCCAGGGCGTGGCCCGCGTCCTTGTCCACCCCGTCGCCGGTCATGAACAGATCGCCCAGGATGCACTGGGCCCGGGGAAAGCCCTTCTGGGCGCAGCCGGCCAACAGCTCCAGGGCCTGTTGGAGGTCCTTCTCCACCCCGTTGCCGTTGAGGTAGCACACGGCCAGGGCGCAGTCCCCGGGGAGGTATTCCGCCTCCCCCGCCTGGCGGTAGAGCTCCACCGCCCGCTCCAGGTCCTCCTCCACCCCGGCGGCGTTCTCGTAGGCCAGGCCCAGGTTGTAGACCGACGGGGGATAGCCCGCCTCCGCCCCCTGGGAGTAGAGTTCAAAGGCCCGGCGGTAGTACTCCTCCTGCTTGGCCGGGTCCTTGCTCTCGTTGGCCAGGGACCGGTAGCACCCGGCCAGGGCGTCCTGGGCCTGCATATCCCCGGCCTCCGTGGCCTGGGTCAGGTAGGCGATGGCCTTGTCCATATCCCGCTCCACCCCGTCGCCGGTGGCGTAGCGCAGGCCGAGCTGGCGCTGGGCCTCCAGGTCGGCCAGGTCCGCCCGCTCCTGGAGCTCCCGGATCTCCTGGCGCTCCTGCTCGTCGCTCTCCTTTTTCTTGTCAAAGGCCATCTGGATGAGGCCGGTGTTGAGGATGATGGTCTCCTCTGGTTTCTTGTTCTGGCCTTCCCGGCCGGACTGCTTGGGATCCATGGCGCAAAACGCTCCTTTCTGGAAAAAACAAGTCCGGGCGGAGACCGGCCGGTCTCCGTCCGGACGCTGGTGGTCGGGAGAGATCGCTCACTTCCCCGCTACGATGGCGGCGGTGTCCATGGCGATCATCAGTTCCTCGTTGGTGGGGATGACCAGGGTGCGGACGGCGGCGCCGGGGGCGGAGATGTCCAGGGCCTCGCCCCGCTTCTTGTTGAGCTCGGGGTCAATGGCGATGCCCATAAAGCCCAGGTCCTTGCAGGCGCCCATGCGGGTGGAGCCGGAGTTCTCCCCCACGCCGGCGGTGAAGATCACCGCGTCCACCCCGCCCATGGCGGCGGCGTAGGAGCCGATGTACTTGGCCACGGCGTACTGGAAGACCTCCAGGGCCAGGGCCGCGCGCTGGTTGCCGCCCTGGGCGGCCTCGTCCAAATCCCGGAAGTCGGAGCTGACGCCGGAGATGCCCAGCACGCCGGACTTCTTGTTGAGAACGCTCTGCATCTCCCCGATGGAGAGGTCGTACTTGTTCATCAGGTACTCCAAAATGGCGGGGTCGATGTCCCCACAGCGGGTGCCCATGGGCAGGCCGGCCAGGGGGGTGAAGCCCATGGTGGTGTCCACGCACTTGCCGTTCTTCACCGCGGCGATGGAGGAGCCGTTGCCCAGGTGGCAGGAGATGAGCTTCAACTGCTCCAGGGGCTTGCCCAGCATCTTGGCGGCCTCGGCGGTGACGAAGCGGTGGGAGGTGCCGTGGAAGCCGTAGCGGCGCACGGCGTCCTTCTCGTAGTACTCATAGGGCAGGGCGTAGACATACGCCTTGGGGGGCATGGTCTGGTGGAAGGCGGTGTCAAACACGGCCACCATGGGCACGCCGGGCATGACCTTCTGGCAGGCCTGGATGCCGGTGATGTTGGCGGGGTTGTGGAGGGGGGCCAGGGGGATGCAGTCCTCGATGGCCTGGATCACGCTGTCGTCGATGAGGGTGGAGGCGGCGAACTTCTCCCCGCCGTGGACCACCCGGTGGCCCACCGCGTCGATCTCCGCGGTGGAGGCGATCACGCCGTGGTCGGCGCTGGTGAGCAGTTCCAGCACCTTCTGGATGGCCTCGGAGTGGGTGGGCATGGCCACGTCCTGGTCGAACACCGCCTTGCCGTTGCCGGGGGTGTGCTTCAGGTGGCCGTCGATGCCGATGCGCTCGCACAGGCCCTTGGCCAGGACGCCGTGGCTCTCGGCGTCCATCAGCTGATACTTCAAAGAGGAACTGCCCGCGTTGATGACCAGGATCTTCATAAAACATCTCTCCTTCAACAGTGTGGTCCCGCCTCTTGCGGCCCGGGGGTGATCGTACTATAATACTACCGATATTGTAACTCCTTTTCCCCATGAGGGCAAGAGTTTTTTTCGCTTTTTGAAAGGAGGCGGCGGGCATGGAGGCCGTGGGCGTGGTGGCGGAGTACAACCCTCCCCACAAGGGCCATCTGCGCCACCTCTCCCTCACCCGGGCGGCCTGCCCGGGGGCGGCGGTGGTGGCGTGTATGTCGGGCAACTGGGTCCAGCGGGGGGACTGCGCCGTGGCGGACAAGTGGCGGCGGGCCCGGTGGGCCGCGGAAAACGGCGTGGACCTGGTGCTGGAATTGCCCAGCGTCTTCGCCCTGTCCTCCGCCCGGACCTTCGCCCGGGGGGCGGTGGCGGTCCTGGCCGCCGCCGGGGTCAGCCGCCTGAGCTTCGGCTGTGAGACCCCGGACCTGCCCCGGCTCCGGGCCCTGGCGGCCGCTCTCAACGACCCCCGGCTGGACGCCGCCCTGGCCCCCTTCCTGGACCGGGGCCTCTCCTACCCCGCCGCCCGGCAGAGGGCTTTGGAGACCCTGGTGGGGCCGGAGACGGCCAAGCTGGTGGAACAGCCCAACAACAACCTGGCGGCGGAGTACCTGGCCGCCCTGGAGGGTCTTTCAGTTGACATAACTCCGATTGCCATCCCCCGCCTGGGCGCCCACGACGGGCCGTTGGAGCAGGAGTACCCCTCCGCCTCCGCCCTCCGCGCCCGCCTCCGGGAGAGTGACATAACTACGGCGCAGCCCCACCTGGCCGCCCGGTGGGAGGGCCCGGTGTACGACCTCCGGCGGCTGGAGCCGGCGATATTATGTAAACTTCGTCAGCTGGACCCGGAGGACCTGGCCGCCCTGCCCGACGGCTCGGACGGCCTGGGCCAGCGGCTGTGGAAGGCGGGGCGGGAGGCGGGGAGCCTGGAAGCGCTCTACGCCCTGGCCAAGACCCGGCGGTTCACCGCCGCCCGCATCCGGCGGCTGGCGCTGTGGGCGGCCCTGGGCCTCTCCGCCGGGGACCGCCCCGCCGGGCCGGGGTATCTGCGGGTGCTGGCCATGACCCGGACCGGGGCGGCGTACCTGGCCGAACGCAGGGGGGCCTGCCCCCTGCCGGTGGTCACCAAGGCCGCCGACCACAAGGCCCTGCTGGACACCGAGAGCCGCCTGACCGACCTCTTCTCCCTCTGCGCCACCCCGCCCCTCCCCTGCGGCGAGGAGTGGCGGCACTCCCCGGCGGTCATAGAGACGAAATAAGGCCCGCCCCTAAAAACAGACGGCCCCCGGCACAGATTTGCCCAGGGCCGTCTTTTCGACTGCCTTTTTCCCCTGAATACGCTATGCTGGTGCCAAAAAGGGCGAGGAGGACAAGCTATGGCGGCAAAGGGGTCGAAGCGCGGGCCAAAGGCGGAGCGCGGGCAAAAAACGGCGGACCGGGGCGCGGGGCGGCGAGTCTCTCCGCTGGTGGGGTGGACCCAGGGGCTGATCCGCTTCTTCCTGGCCGCCGCCCTGGCGGGGGGACAGCTTTTGGGCGGCCGCTCCCCCTTCGGCCTGGCTATGGTAGGGGCCTCGGGGGCGGATCTGGAGGGCTTTGCCGCCCTGCTGGGCGCGGTGGCGGGCTATCTGCTCAGCCGGGGGCTGGAGGAGGGGCTTCGGTACGCGGCGTGCAGTATCCTCATCTTCTCCGTGGCCTTCGCCTTTTACGATCTAAAACTCTACCAAAAGCGGGCCTTCATGCCCCTGGTCACCGGGGCGCTCTGCGTGGTCACGGGGCTGGTGACCCTGGTGGACCGCACCCCGGACGCGGCGGCGGCTCTGGCGGCGGAGGCGGCGGCGGCGGGGCTGGCCGTCTACGCCTTCCGCGCCGCCTTCTCCCTCTGGAACAGCGGGGAGGAGCCCAAGGAGCCCGGGGCGCGGCAAAAGCTGGGGCTCATCGCCCTGGGCCTCTGCGCCCTCATCTCCCTGGCCCGGTTAAAACTGCTGGGGCTGATCTCGGTGGGGCGGCTGTGCGCGGCGGGGCTGAGTTTGTGCGCCGGGTGGACCGCCGGGCCGGGGGCGGGCGCGGCGGTGGGTCTGGGGGCGGGGCTTGCCATGGACCTGACCTCCGGCTGGGCGGGCAGCTACGCGGTGAGCTACGCCCTGGCCGCCCTGGCCGCCGGACTTCTGCGGGCCCACCGCCGGGGGGTGGGCGCCGCCGTCTTCGCCCTGGTGGGGAGCGCCGCCGCCCTGCGGGGCTGGCCTTTGGAGGGGGGGATGGGGCCGGTCTACGAGGTGGCCCTGGCGGCCCTGCTCTTTCTGCTTTTGCCCCGGCGGCTCCTGGACCAGGCCGCCGTCCTCTTTGCCCCCGAGCCCCGCCCGGGCCGGGGCCAACTGCTCTTTCAGTCCGCCTCCCGGCGGCTCCGGCAGACCGCCGACGCCCTGGACCAGGTCTTTTCCGCCCTGCGCGCCGCCTTTGGCGACGCCGACAACGGCGAGGACCCCAGCGTCATCTACGACCGCTGTGCCAACCGGGTGTGCGCCCGGTGCTCTCTGCGGGAGCGGTGCTGGCAGAGGGACTACCAGGACACCTACGACCTGCTCAACGCCGCCCTGGGTCCCATGCTGGAGCGCCGCCAGGCCCGGGCGGAGGACTTCCCCCAGCGGTTCCGGGACAAGTGCTGTCGCTTCGGCGCCTTTCTGGACGCGGTCAACGAAGAGCTCTCCGCCCACCTGCTGCGCCGACGCTACCAGCGCCAGGTGAGCCAGAGCCGCCGGGCCCTGGCCGGACAGTACGGCGACATGGCCCGCCTGTTGCAGGACACGGCGGCGGCCATGGCCGCGCCGGTTTCGGTGGACGAGGTACGCACCCGCAAACTGCGGCAATTCCTGGCCGGGCGGGAACTCTCCTGCCGGGGCCTGGTCTTCGCCGACCCCCGGGGGCGGCTCCAGCTTCAGTTAGACGGCTGGGACGCCAAGAGCCTGGCCGACGAGAGCGGCCGCCGGGCCCTGGGCGAACTGCTGGATCTGCCCCTGGCCCCCGCCGTCCAGGGGGACAACCAGGTGCTGTTCGGCCAGCTGGAGCCCCTGACCGCCCTGGCCGGGGCGGCGGGGCGGCCCCGCCGGGGCCAGAGCGTCAGCGGCGACGCTTTTACCTGGTTCAAGAGCCAGAGCGGCGCCCTCTTCGTCCTGCTGTGCGACGGCATGGGCTCCGGGCCCCAGGCCAGGGAGGAGAGCGAGCTGTGCGTCAAGCTGTTGGAAAAATTCCTCCTGGCGGGGGTCAGCGCCCAAAACGCCCTCAAGACCCTGGACCAGGCCCTGGTCCTCCGGGGGGAGGAGACGGGGGGCTTCTCCACGGTGGACCTGCTGGAGCTGGACCTCTACACCGGCCGGGGCGCCCTCTACAAGCTGGGCTCCGCCCCCAGCTACCTCAAGCAGGGGGGCACGGTAAAATGCCTGTCCGGCCACGCCCTGCCCGCCGGGCTGTCCGGCCCTCTGCCCCGCCGGTGGGAGGCGCTGGAGTTCCAGGTGGGGCCGGGGGACTGCCTGGTCCTGGTCACCGACGGGGTGCTGGACGAGGATGACCGCTGGCTCCGGGAGGCCCTGCTGGCCTTCGACAACGGCTCCCCCGCCGCCCTGGCCGAAGCGCTGATGGCCCACGACGACCAGGACCGGGACGACAAGACCGCCCTGGCCCTCCGCCTGGGCCTGCGGGAGAGCGGCCCGGCCGCCCAGGTGTAAAAAAACGCGCCCTCTCCCGTGGGAGAGGGCGCGTCTGTTCGCCCGCGGGTCAGCCCGCCAGGGCGCTTTTGATGTTGTCCAGCACCGTGTCCTGGCCCTCGCACATGACCAGCAGGAGCGTGCCGTCGTCCAGGGTCTCCAGCTTGGCGTCGGAGGCGATCTGGAACTGGTCCTCCAGGTAGAACTCAAAGCTGCCCTTCTGGGCCTCCACGTAGTTCTCCAGCCCCTCCCTCACCGTCTCGGCCTTGCCCTCGGCGGGCATCACCGCCACGATGGCGTAGGCGCTGACGTTCATCAGGGACAGGGAGATGGCGTAGCTCTCCACGTCCTCCGGGGCAAAGCCCAGCAGGGCGAAGGTCATCTCCGCGTTGGCGGGGTCGCTCTCGCTGGTGGGGGTCATGACGGGGAAGGCGCTGTTGAGCTCGTCGTCCCGGGCGCCGGTGATGGCCTGGGCCCAGGCGATGGCGGGGTCGGGCGCGTCGGAGGCGGCCGGGCCGCTCTCCCCCTTCTTGCCGCAGGCGGCCAGGCCCAGGCACAGGGCGGCGGCCAACAGCAGGGACAGGATGCGGATCTTCTTCATAGTTTCATTCTCCTTTCGGGGTGGGGTCATTTTCCAGCATTCTTTACACGGCGGCTTTCGCGGAAAGTTCCCCCTTTTCCGCCGCCATGCAAAAGATCCCCCCGGGCCGGAGGGCGCCGCTCAAAAGCCCCTCGGCGGCGGGGTCCTCCACCTGCCGGGCGATGAGCCGCCGCAGGGGCCGGGCCCCGCTCTTTTCGGCCAGGGCCTGATCCACCAGCCCCGCCACCGCCGCCTCCGGCGTCTCCAGCCGCACCCCGTGGGCGGCCAGCCGCTCTCCCGCCTGGGCCAGCAGGGTCCGGGCGATGGCGGTCAGCTCCTCCCGGCCCAGGGGGTCGAAGCAGACGATCTCGTCCAGCCGGCCCAAAAACTCCGGGCGGAAGAAGCCCCGGGCGGCCTCCAACGCCGCGCTCCGGGCGGCCTGGGCCCCGCTCTCCGCCCCAAAGCCCAGCCGCCCCTTGACCCCGGAGGCCCGGTCCGAGCCCAGGTTGGAGGTGAGTACCACCACGGCGTTGCGGAAGTCCGCCGTGCCCCCCTGGCCGTCGGTGAGCACCCCTTCCTCCATGATCTGCAAGAGAAGGTCGGACACCGAGGGGTGGGCCTTCTCCACCTCGTCAAAGAGCACCAGGGAGTAGGGCTGGCGGCGGATGCGGCGGGTGAGCTGGCCCCCGTCGTCGTAGCCCACGTAGCCCGGAGGGGCGCCCACCAGCCGGGCGGCGGTGTGGCGGTCCATATACTCGGACATATCGAAGCGGATGAGCCGCTGGGGACTGCCGAAGAGGTGGGCGGCCAGGGCGCGGCAAAGCTGGGTCTTGCCCACCCCGGTGGGGCCCAGGAAGAGGAAGGAGCCCGCGGGGCGGTTGGGGTCCCGCAGACCCAGCCGCCCCCGGCGCACCGCCTGGGCCACCGCCCGGACGGCCTGGGCCTGGCCCACCACCTCCCGGGCCAGCTCCCCCTCCAGGGCGGCCAGCCGCTCCCGCTCGGCCCCGGTGAGGCGGCTGACGGGGATGCCCGTCCAGGTGCTCACCACCCGGGCCACCGTCTCCGGCCGCACCTCGCCCCGCTCCCGGCGGCGCTTGCGGCGCAGCTGGCGGGCCTGGTCCTCAAAGCTCTGCTGGGCCCGGTGCAGCAGCGTACAGCGGGGGTAGTCCCGCAGGGCGGCGGCCCGCTCCCGCTCGGCGGCGGCCTGCTGGGCCCGGCGCTCCAGTTCCGCCACCTCCTCCCCCCGCCAGCCGGGCTCCAACCGCTCCAGGGCGGCGGCCTCGTCCATCAGGTCCACCGCCTTGTCGGGAAAGCGGCGCTGGGGGAGGTAGCGCCCGGCCAGTTCCACCGCCGCCTTTAAGCTCTCGTCGGGGATGGTGAGGCCGTGGTGGGCCTCGTACCGGGGCCGCAGGCCCTGGAGGATGGCCAAGGTCTCGGCCTCGTCGGGCTCGGCCACCGTCACCGGCTGGAACCGCCGCTCCAGGGCCACGTCCTTTTCGATATAGCGGCGGTACTCCTCCAGCGTGGTGGCCCCCACCACCCGCAGCTCCCCCCGGCCCAGGGCGGGCTTTAAGAGGTTGGCCGCGTCGATGGCCCCCTCGGCGCTCCCCGCGCCCACCACGGTGTGGAGCTCGTCCAGGAACAAGATCACGTCCCCCGCCCGGCGGATCTCCTGGAGGATGTTCCGCACCCGCTCCTCAAACTCCCCCCGGTACTTGGTGCCCGCCACCATGGAGGCCATGTCCAGGCTCAGGAGCCGCTTGCCCTTGAGGTCCTCGGGCACCCGCCCGTCGGCGATGGCCTGGGCCAGCGCCTCGGCCACGGCGGTCTTGCCCACCCCCGGCTCCCCCACCAGGGCGGGGTTGTTTTTCGTGCGCCGGGCCAGGATCTGGACCACCCGGTCCAGCTCCTTCTCCCGGCCCACCACCGGGTCCAGCTGTCCCAGCCGGGCCAGGGCGGTCAGGTCCCGGGTGAACTGCTCGGTGAGGCGGGCGTCGCCCCCCTCCTTGGACTTGGAAGAGCGGCAGGGATTGCCGCCGGAATAGCGGTTGGATTCAGGGTACATGGGCATAGCGGGCCCTCCTTCGTCTGTTTCTTCCAGTTTTGCCAGGGCGGCGGCGGGTTATACCCTTTCCCAGCGGGCCGGAAGATCCACTAAAAAACCGTTGCAATTTTGAAAAATGTGTGTTAGGATACGTTTAGACAGATCCTCTGTCGTGTGTGTGATCCATCAGTCAGAAAACGGAGGTGTATTCCAATGGCCTACAAGATCAGCGACGATTGCCTCAGCTGTGGCTCCTGCGAGGGCGGCTGCCCCGTTGGCGCCATCTCCCAGGGCGACGCGCACTACGTCATCGACGCCGACGCCTGCGTCGAGTGCGGCGCCTGCGCCGAGACCTGCCCCGTGGGCGCTATTTCCCAGGGCTGATCCACCCGCGCGTACTTACGAAAAAAGCCGGACGCTCACGCGTCCGGCTTTTGCTGTCTCCGTTCAGTTCTTCAGGCTCTGGAGCGGGGCGGGGATCCGGCCGCCCCGGGCGATGAAGGCGGCGCTGCCCTCCCGGTGGACGGGCATCACCGGAGCGCTGCCCAGCAGACCGCCGAACTCCACCCGGTCCCCCACCTGTTTTCCCGGGGCGGGGATGAGGCGCGCGGCGGTGGTCTTGGCGTTGACCATGCCGATGGCGGCCTCGTCGGCGATGATGGCGGCGATGGTCTCCGCCGGGGTGTCCCCGGGGACGGCGATCATGTCCAGCCCCACCGAGCACACGCAGGTCATGGCCTCCAGCTTGTCAAGGCACAGCGTCCCGCTCTGGGCCGCGGCGATCATCCCCTCGTCCTCGCTCACCGGGATGAAGGCCCCGGACAGCCCGCCCACGCTGGAGGAGGCCATCACGCCGCCCTTCTTCACCGCGTCGTTCAGCAGGGCCAGGGCGGCGGTGGTGCCGTGGGTGCCACAGGTCTCCAGGCCCATCTCCTCTAAGATCCGGGCCACGCTGTCCCCCACCGCCGGGGTGGGGGCCAGGGAGAGGTCCACGATGCCGAAGGGCACGCCCAGGCGGCGGCTGGCCTCCTGGGCCACCAGCTGGCCCATGCGGGTCACCCGGAAGGCGGTTTTTTTCACCGTCTCGGCCACCACATCGAAGCTCTGGCCCTTCACCGCCTGGAGGGCGTGGTGGACCACGCCGGGGCCGGAGACGCCCACGTTGATGACCCGGTCCCCCTCCCCCACGCCGTGGAAAGCCCCGGCCATGAAGGGGTTGTCCTCCACGGCGTTGCAGAAGATCACCAGCTTGGCACAGCCAAAGCCGCCCCGGTCGGCGGTCAGCTGGGCCGTCTCCTTCACCGTCCGGCCCATGAGGGCCACCGCGTCCATGTTGATCCCCGCCTTGGTGGAGCCCACGTTGACGCTGGAGCAGACCACCTGGGTCTGGGCCAGGGCCTGGGGGATGGCGGCGATGAGCCGCCGGTCCGCCGGGGTCATCCCCTTCTGCACCAGGGCGGAGAAGCCGCCGATGAAGTTCACCCCCACCGTCCGGGCCGCCTCGTCCATGGCCTGGGCGAAGGGGAGGTAGTCCTCCGTGTCGCTGGCCCCGGCCACCAGGGCCATGGGGGTGACGGAGATGCGCTTGTTGACGATGGGGATGCCGAACTCCGCCTCGATATCCTCCCCGGTCCTCACCAGGTCCTGGGCGGAGCGGGTGATCTTGTCGTAGATCTTCCGGCAGGCGGCCCCGGCATCGGGGTCGCAGCAGTCCAGCAGGGAGATCCCCATGGTGATGGTCCGCACGTCCAGGTGCTGTTGGTCGATCATGCGGATGGTGTCCAGTATCTCGTTTTTGTTGAACATGGGCATGGCGTTTCCCCCTGTTTGCAGGCTGTGATCTTTATAGTATATCTGTTTCCGTTTTCCCTTTCAACCCCGAAGTCGGGCGGTCAAAGCCCCCGGGCCGCGCGCTCACTCCGAGAATCGGTAATACACGATGTTTGCGGTGACGACGCCGTTTTCATCCGCGCTGGAAAACGCCGCGGAAAACTGATCCGGCTCCCGCGCCCTTCCGCTGGTCAGCCGGTGCTCCAGCGGCATCCACGAAAGCCCGGCGTCCTTCAGTGACAAAATCGCCAGCTCGTCGGGGAACTGGTCCCAGGCCGGGGAGTTGATGAGCACGGCGTCCCCCATCAGGTGCCACGAAAACAGGCGGATCCCCGGGCGTGCGGAGTAGTCCAGCTCCCGCAGCTGCCCCTTCTCCGCGTCCAGAAAATACAGCCCGGTGTCCTCCTGTCCCGCCCGCACCACCGCGTGTGCCCGGTCGGCCTGGACCTCCGTGGCCGCGAAGTCCTCCGGCAGGAGACAGTTTGCAAGCTCCCGGTCATTTTCCAGGTCAAAGACGACCAGCCCCGTGCCCTGATCGCCGCGGGTCTCGAGATAGGACGTCACGCCGTCCCATACATACGCCCTGGCAACCGCCCCGAGCCGGTCGGACAGGCAGGTCACCTGGCCGTCCGCCGTGTCCAGCGCGTAGAGCGACGGGGCCCCGTCCTGGGGCGCCGCGCACCAGGTCAGGAATCGGTCGTCCGAGGCCAGCGTGAGGTGAAGGCCCTCCTCCGCCGGGTAGGTCTCGATCGCCGCCGCCTCCCCCCGGCCCAGGTCATAGGACTTGATGGACGTCTCCTCCAGGTCCTGGTAGACCCAAAAGAGCCGGTCCCCCGCAAGGCACAGCTCGCTGACCTCCATGGCCCCGCCGTCCTCCCGCTCTTCCGTATGTAATATTTCCTCCGTCCCGTCCTCGTCCCGCCTGCAGATCGCCGCGCTTACGACGACGTCCGTATCGGTATACCTTCCGCGCTCGAAGTACACCGTGTCGCCCGCGACGATGAACTCCCCCAGGTATTCCCCCGGCGGGAGTTGGAACTGGACCTCCCCTGTTTGGCACTCCGGCGGCGGCTGGACCCGGAGCGCTTCCGCCTCCGCCGAGACGGTCAGGGGCCTGGCCTCCCGTCCCGCCGCGCACGCCGCGAGCGATAGGCACAGGAAAACGCCGGTCAGGCCCAAAAAGCGCCGCTTCATCTCCCCATCTCCTTTTCTCTTCTGTCAAGTACCGGCCCGCGTCCGGGCCGGGCGCGGGGGTCATTTAGATGCGGTGCATGGCGTTGAAGATGTCCTCGCGCTGCATACGGATGGAGAGGCCCCGGGCCTCCCCCTCCTGTTTCAGGAGCTCGGCCAGGTCGGCGAAGGGCAGGTCGCTTTCTTTGGCGTCCACCAGCATGATCATGGTGAAATACTCCTGCAAGACGGTCTGGCTGATGTCCAGGACGTTGACCTGGTGCTGGCTGAGCAGGGCGCAGACGGCGGCGATGATGCCCACGGTGTCCTTGCCGATGACGGTGACGATGGCGCGCATAGGGAAAATTCCTCCTTTTTCACAGCCGCCCTCCCCGCCCGCCGGGGCGGGAGGCGGTCTTATCGAAGTTCGTCCAGCGTGAGCTCAAAGGCGGGCAGGAAGTGCTTGATGAAGTAGTCCAGCTCGGGCAGATCCATGGCGTCCAGGGCGGCGCGGGTCTGGCGGGCGGCCAGCTTGAACTCGCTGTTGCCCGCCCGGAGCTCCTCCAGGCACTTGATGTGGGCGGCCAGCTTGTCCGCGGCCTTCACCACCGCCAACAGCGCCGGGTCCAGCTCCTCCTTCACGTAGGGGTCGAAGGCGGGGCGCAGCTCCCCGGGCAGCATGGACAGCAGTTTCTCCGCCGCCACCCGCTCCACCGCCTTGTAGGCGTCCTTGATGGCGGGGTTGTCGTACTTCACGGGGGTGGGCAGGTCGCCGGTGAGGATCTCGGAGGCGTCGTGGTAGAGCCCGGCCACGGCGGCCTCGTTGGGGTCCACGGCGGAGCCGTATTTCTCCCGGCCGATGACGGCCAGGGCGTGGGCCAGCACCGCCACCATGTGGGAGTGCTCCTGGATGTTCTCGATGCGGGTGTTTCGCATCAGACCCCAGCGGTCGATGCAGTTCATCCGGCCCATCAGGGCGAAAAAGCTGTAACTCAACGGGCCATCTCCTTGCAAAATGTGTCGTGGGCGTGTAAAATAGCAAAAGCTATTCTACCAAATTCTCTTCCAAAGCGCAAGGGGGTCGTGCCATGCGGTTTGCCATCTGCACCCTGGGGTGCAAGGTCAATCAATATGAGTCCCAGGCCCTGGAGCGCCAGGGGGCGGCCCGGGGCCACACCCAGGTGGCCTGGGAGGCGGAGGCGGAGGTGTATATCGTCAACACCTGCACCGTCACCAACCTGGCCGACCAGAAGGACCGGCAGGTCATCCGCCGGGTCCGCCGGGAGCGGCCCGGGGCCCTGCTGTGCGTGTGCGGCTGTTTTCCCCAGACCCACCCCGGCGCGGCGGAGGCGCTGGGGGCGGACCTGGTGTGCGGCACCGGGGACCGGGGCCGGTTCTGGGACCTGGTGGAGGCGCGGCTCCGCTCCCCCGGGCCCGTGGGCGGGGCGGTGGACGACGCCATGGGCCGCCGGGTCTTTGAGGAGCTGCCCGCCGGAGGGCTGGCGGGGCGGACCCGGTGTATGCTCAAGGTGGAGGACGGCTGTACCAACTTCTGCGCCTACTGCATCATCCCCTACGCCCGGGGCCCGGTGCGCTCCCTCCCCCTGGAGCGGGCGGCGGCCCAGGCCGCCGCCATGGCGGAGGCGGGGTACCGGGAGATGGTGCTCACCGGCATCGAGCTCTCCTCCTGGGGCCGGGACCTGCCCGGCCGGCCGGAATTGGCCGACCTTATCGAGGCCCTGGCCGCCGCCGCGCCGGGGATGCGCCTGCGCCTGGGCAGTCTGGAGCCGAGGACGGTGACGGAGGACTTCTGCCGCCGGGTCCGCGCCCTGCCCGGCGTCTGCCCCCACTTCCACCTGTCCTTGCAGTCGGGCTGTGACAGGACGCTGAAGGCCATGGGCCGCCGGTACGACAGCGGGCGGTTTTGGGAGTCGGTAGAGCTCCTGCGAAGCGCCTACGGAGACCCCGGCCTCACCACCGATCTCATCGTGGGCTTTCCCGGGGAGACGGAGGCGGACTTCCGGGAGAGCCTGGCCTTTGTGGAGAAGTGCGCCTTCTCCGCCATCCACGCCTTCCCCTACTCCCGCCGCCCGGGCACCCCGGCGGCGGAGATGGCAAATCAAGTCCCCAACGCCGAGAAAAAGCGCCGGGCCGGGGAGGCCGGGGCCCTGGGCCGGGCCCTCCGGCGGCGGTATCTGGAGCGGCTGGTGGGCCAGACCCTGGAGGTGCTGTTTGAGGAAAACCAGGACGGTTTTTCCCAGGGCCACGCCCCCAACTACGCCCTGGTCAAGGTCCCCGCCGGGGAGGACCTCCACAACCAGCTCCGCCCCGTCCTCATCCGGGGGGTGGGGGACGGCTTCGTGACCGGCGTTCTGGCGGACTGACCGGCCCGCCCAAAAACGGAAAAAGCGGACGGCATGGCAGAGGCCATGCCGTCCGTTTTTCTCGGTCTGTCCGCCCGGCGCGGGGCCGGGGCGTCTGGTCAGCCCTCCGCAGGGGGCTGGGGCGGGACGGGGGGTTGGGGCGGGATGAGGGGCGTGGGCTGGGGGGTGGGGTTGAGGCCGTAGTTGTCCACCGCGGCGGGGTCCTCCCCCTTCAGGATCGCCATCATCTCCTGGCCGGTGATGGTCTCCTTTTGCAGCAGATACCCGGCCACCGCGTCCAGGTCCGCCCGGTTCTGCTCCAGGATCTCCCGGGCCTCCTGGTGGCAGGCGGCGATGATGTCGGCGATCTCCTTGTCCACCTGGGCGGCGGTCTCCTGGGCGCAGGTGAGGCCGTAGCCCCCGTCCAGGTACTGGTTTTGGAGGGTGGCCAGGCCCATGGGGCCAAACTTGTCGCTCATGCCGAACATGGTCACCAGCTTCCGGGCCAGGTCGGTGGCCCGCTCGATGTCGTTGGAGGCGCCGGAGGTCTGGGTGCCGAAGATCAGCTCCTCCGCACACCGGCCGCCCAGGAGGGTGCGGATCTCGGTGTACAGGTCCTCCTTGGTCATGAGGAACTTCTCCTCCTCGGGGGTCTGCATGGTGTAGCCCAGGGCGCCCTGGGTGTGGGGGACGATGGTGATCTTGGTCACCGGCTCGGCGTCCTTCTGCTTGGCGGCCACCAGGGCGTGGCCCACCTCGTGGTAGGCAATGAGCTTCTTCTCCTTCTCGGTGAGCACCGTGCCCTTTTTCTCGCTGCCGGCGATGACCAGTTCAAAGGAGGTCAGCAGGTCGTGCTGGTTCACCGCCCGGCGGCCGTGGCGCACCGCCCGGAGGGCGGCCTCGTTCACCAGATTGGCAAGGTCCGCCCCCACCGCCCCGGCGGTGGCCTGGGCGATCTTGTTCAGGTCCACGTCCTCGGCCAGGCGGATGTTGCGGGTGTGGACCTGGAGGGTGGCGAGCCGCCCGGCCAGGTTGGGCCGGTCCACGGTGATGCGCCGGTCGAAGCGGCCGGGGCGGAGCAGAGCCTTGTCCAGCACCTCGGGCCGGTTGGTGGCGGCCAGGACGATGACCCCCTTGGTGGGGTCAAAGCCGTCCAGCTCGGCCAGGAGCTGGTTCAGGGTCTGCTCCCGCTCGTCGTTGCCGCCGAATTTGGAGGCGTCCCGGCTCTTGCCGATGGTGTCGATCTCGTCGATGAAGATGATGCAGGGGGCCATCTTGGCGGCCTCCTTAAAGAGGTCCCGCACCCGGCTGGCGCCCACGCCCACGAACATCTCCACAAAGTCGGAGCCGGAGATGGAGAAGAAGGGCACGTTGGCCTCCCCGGCCACCGCCTTGGCAAGCAGGGTCTTGCCCGTGCCGGGGGAGCCCACCAGGAGGGCTCCCTTGGGCAGCTTGGCGCCGATCTCGGTATACTTGCCGGGGTTGTGGAGGAAGTCGATGATCTCCTCCAGGGACTCCTTGGCCTCGTCCTGGCCGGCCACATCGGCAAAGGTAACGCCGGTCTTTTTCTCCACGTAGACCTTGGCGTTGGCCTTGCCCACGCCGCCGATGCCGCCCGCGCCGCCCATCTTGTTGGACATGAAGCGGAACAGGACGATCATCAGCCCCACCATCAACAGCATGGGGACCACGTAGCTCAACAGCAGGTTCATCAGGTAGGAGGACTCCTCCACCAGCTCCGTGCCGTACTCCACCCCGTGCTCCTCCAGCAGGGGGATCAGCCCCTCGTCGTTGATGGGGGCGACCACGTAGCTCTTCCCGATGGGGCTCAGGCCGGTCGTGTCCTCCGGGTCGGTCAGGGTGAAGGTGAAGCGGTTGCTCTCCATCTTCACCGCGGCCACCTTGTCCTCCTCCACCCACTGGCGGAAGGTGGAGTAGGGCACCACCTGGGTGTTGGAGGTCTTGAGGGAGGAGAAGGCCATATTCATCATAACCGTGATGATCAGCGCCCAGATGACGATGGACAGCACGCCGAAGGCGCCCCGGTTGCGGTTTGGTTTGTTGCCGTTGTTGTTTTGGTTCAAAAAAAGTCCCTCCTTTTGGAAAAGGGGATGGGTACGCTGTGGTTATTCTAACACATCGCCCCCCGGAATACAAGAAGCCGCGCTGTAAACTTTCTGTGACCGCCCCCTTTTCATTTGGGCCTTTTTGTGGTATGATGGTAGAGGTAAAATTTTGTCTTTTGTTGGAAAGGGGGCGGCGGCGTGTCTCAGCGGGAGTATCAGGCCCGGCAGGAGCAGGCCGACGGCGTCATCGAAGGCCGCAACGCCGTGCTGGAGGCCCTGCGGGCCGGGGCGGCGGTGGACAAGCTGTACCTGGCCAAGGGGGAGGTGGACGCCGCCCTGCGGCACCTGGCCTCCGCCGCCCGGGCCGGCGGCGCGGTGGTGGTGGAGTGCGACCGGCGGAAGCTGGACGCCATGAGCCTCACCCACGCCCACCAGGGGGT
The DNA here is from genome assembly GCA_947627325.1 of uncultured Oscillospiraceae bacterium. Classification (GTDB taxonomy): domain Bacteria; phylum Bacillota; class Clostridia; order Oscillospirales; family Oscillospiraceae; genus MGBC124762. The sequence continues at coordinate 84,699 of CANQVO010000005.1, forward strand.
CATCGCCGTCACCGCCGTGCGGGAGTACGCCGACGTGGACGACATTCTCACCGTGGCCCGGGAGAAGGGGGAGCCCCCCCTGATCGTGGTCTGCGACGAGCTCAGCGACCCCCACAACCTGGGGGCGGTGATCCGCACCGCCGAGTGCGCCGGGGCCCACGGGGTCATCATCCCCAAGCGCCGCTCCGCCGGGCTCACCGCCGTGGTAGCCAAGACCTCGGCGGGGGCGGTGAGCTATGTGCCGGTGGCCCGGGTGCCCAACCTGACCGCCTGTTTGAAGGAGCTGAAGGACAAGGGCCTGTGGGTCTACGGCGCCACCGCCCAGAGCCAGACCCAGATCTATGAGGCCGATCTGAAGGGCCCCGCCGCCATCGTCATCGGCAGCGAGGGCTTTGGGATGTCCCGGCTGGTGGAGGAGACCTGCGACGTGCTGGTGTCCATCCCCATGGCCGGGCAGTTGAACTCGTTGAACGCCAGCGCCGCCGCCGCCATCTTGCTCTACGAGGCGGTGCGCCAGCGCCTGGGAAAGGGGTGAGGACGGGGTATGGATCAAACACCCATCGACGGCGGCGAACAGCTCAGCCTGGAGGACATTCTGGCCGAATTCGCCCCGGTGGACGCCCCCGCGTCCCCATCCGTGGATACGGCCCCCCCGGCGGCCCCCGTCCCGGCGGACGCGGAAAAACCCGCCCCGGACAGCGCGCAAAACCCAGCCCCGAATCGCGCGGAAATGCCCGTCCCGGCGGGTCAGACGGAGGGCGGCCCGGAAACAGCCGCCCCGGAGAAGCCTGCCGCGGCGGACAAGAAGAAACCCGCCTCGAAAAAGCCCGCCCCGGCCCGCAAGGAGAAGGCCGCCTCTAAGGAGCCCGCCCCGGAGAAGTCTACCTTGACAGGCAAAGAAACGCCCGCGCCTAAAAGTTCCGCCCAGGAAACGGCCCCGACGGGGGACGCAACCCCGGCGGAGCAGGCGAAGTCCGCCCCGGAAGGGAACGCGGCCCCGACAGACAAGGGAGAGGCGGTCCCGGCGGAGGGCGCCGGGGAAAAACTCCCCTGGTGGAAGCGCAAGGCCCAGCCCACCCATCTCAGCGAGAAGGTCATCCAGCTTCCCGAAGCGGACCGGTCGGTGACCGGCCGGATCGGCCGGCTCATCGAGAAGGGGGACCGCTACGCCCAGACCATGTTTGAAGGGGACGAGCCGGAGGACCCGGAGCAGACCCGGCGGGAGCGGCTGCTGCCCGGGGTGGACTGGGAGGCGGAGCCCACCCACGCCCCCGCCCCCCGGCGGCACCGGGTGCTCCGCCGGCCCAAGCCGGACGTGCCCCCGGCCAAGCTGGCCCAGCGGTACAAGAAGGGCCTGGCCCTGCTCCACACCCGGGCCCTGCTGGCCCTGCTGTGGTTCCTGCCCCAGCTCTACCTGGCCCTGGCCCCCGGCCTGGGCCTGCCCCTGCCCTATCTGGACCCGGCCAACACCGCCCTGCTCTACCAACTCTCCGCCGCGGCTCTGGCCGTCAGCGCTCTGCTGTGCGCCGATGTGCTGGGCCGGGGGCTGGTGTGCCTGTTCCGCCTGCGGCTGGAGGGGGAGACGCTTTTGCTCTTCGCCGTGCTCGCCGCGGCAGCGGACGCCCTGACCGCCCCCCTCCTGGGGGACACGCGGCGGGGCGCGCCCTTCTGCCCGGTGGTGGCGCTTTGTCTGTTCTTCGCCCTGTGGGGGCGGTTTTTGAAGCGGCGGGGGCTGTGGCGCTCCTGCCGGGCCGCCGCCGGGGCCGCCGAGCCCTATCTGGTCACCCTGGACGAGAAGATGTGGAACGGCCGGGACAGCTTTACCAAGTGGTCGGGCACCGTGGAGGGCTACGGCAGTCAGGTCCAGGACACCGACGCGGTCCAGCGGGCCTACCACGCCGCCGCCCCGCTGATCCTCCTCTGCGCCGGGCTCTTTGCCCTGCTGGCCTCCGTGGGGCGGCGGGAGCCCCGGCTCTTCTTCTGGTGCCTCTCCGCCGGGCTCACCGCCGGGTGCGGCCTGGCCGCCTTTTTGACCTACTCCCTGCCCTACTCCTCCCTCAGCCGTCGCCTGGCTAAGGTCGGCGCGGCACTGGGCGGCTGGGACGGCGTGGGCTGGCGGGGCCGGGGCCAGGGGGTCATCCTCACCGACACCGACCTCTTCCCCCCCGGAAGCGTCAACCTAAACGGCATCAAGCTGGTGGGGGACGTGTCCCTGGAGACTTCCCTGGCCTACACCGCCACCCTCATCCAAAAGACGGGCAGCGGCCTGGAAAAGCCCTTTTCCGATATGCTCCGGGCCAAGGGCGGGCTGTGCCGCAAGGTGAGCCAGGTGATGTTCCACGAAGGGGGCGTCACCGGGGTCATCTCCGGCCAGAACATCACCGTAGGCTCGGGGGCCTTTATGGAGCTGATGGGGGTGAACGTGCCCCCGGGGCTGAAGGTGAAGACCGCCGTGTTCTGCGCCATCGACGGCGCGCTGGCCGCCATCTTCGCCCTGAACTACGCCCTCCACCCCGCCATCGCCCAGGCCATCGACGTGCTGGTGGAAAACGGCATGGACCCCATCCTGGCCACCCGGGACCCCCTCATCATCCCCGATATGCTCCGCCAGCGGTTCAAGCTGCCGGTGGACCGCATGGAGTTCCCCAGCCTGGACCGGCGGCGGGAGCTGTCCTCCAAGCGGGCGGAACACGAGCGGACGCTCACCGCCGTCCTCTGCCGGGAGGGCCTGGGGCCCTATGCCGAGGCGGTGGTGGGCAGCCGGCGGCTCCAGGGCGCGGTGCGCTGGGGGCTCTTTTTCGACCTGCTGGGCGCGGCGGCGGGGCTGGTGCTGTCCTTCTACCTCTGCCTGACCCGGGCCTTCGCCTCCCTGACCCCGGGGCTCATGCTGGTCTTTCTGCTCTTGTGGCTGGTGCCCGCCGCCCTGATCTCCGGCTGGGCAAACCAATATTGACGCTCCCGGGGCGTTGCGCTATAATAGGGGGCGCTGAAGACGTTATTTCTATCGTAAAGGATGGATCGATACATGGCTGAAAACAAAAAGCAGGTGGAGCAGATCACCGACATGGAGGTGGACTTCGCCCAGTGGTACACCGACGTGTGCACCAAGGCGGACCTCATCGGCTATACAAGCGTGAAGGGGATGTTCATCCTCCGCCCCTACGGCTACGCCATCTGGGAGAATATCCAGCGGGAGATGGACGCGCGCTTCAAGGCCACCGGCCACACCAACGTGGCCATGCCCCTGCTCATCCCCGAGAGCCTGCTCCAAAAGGAGAAGGACCACGTGGAGGGCTTCGCCCCGGAGTGCGCCTGGGTCACCATGGGGGGCAGCGAGAAGCTGGACGAGCGGCTGTGCGTCCGCCCCACCAGCGAGACGCTGTTCTGCGAGCACTGGAGCCAGATCGTCCACTCCTGGCGGGACCTGCCCCTGCTCTACAACCAGTGGTGCTCGGTCCTGCGCTGGGAGAAGACTACCCGGCCCTTCCTGCGCCACCGGGAGTTCCTCTGGCAGGAGGGCCACACCCTCCACGCCACCGCCCAGGAGGCCATCGAGGAGACTGAGCGGATGCTCAACGTCTACGCCGACATCTGCGAGAACATCCTGGCTATGCCGGTGGTGAAGGGGATCAAGACCGACAAGGAGAAGTTCGCCGGCGCGGAGCGGACCTACACCATCGAGTGCATGATGCACGACCGCAAGGCCCTCCAAAACGGCACCAGCCACTACTTTGGCGACGGCTTCGCCAAGGCCTTTGACATCGCCTTCACCGACAAGGACAACACCCAAAAGACCCCCTTTGAGACCTCCTGGGGCTTCACCACCCGCACCATCGGCGGCGTCATCATGACCCACGGGGACAACCGGGGCCTGGTCCTGCCCCCCCGGGTGGCCCCCATCCAGGCCATCGTCATCCCCGTCGCCATGCACAAGGAGGGGGTGCTGGACGCGGCAAACGCCCTGCTGGCCCGCTTGAAGGCCGCCGGGATCCGGGCGGACATGGACGACTCCGACCAGTCCATGGGCTGGAAGGCCGCGGAGTATGAGATGAAGGGCATCCCCCTGCGGGTGGAGATCGGGCCCAAGGACATGGAGAAGGACCAGTGCTGTATCTGCCGCCGGGACAGCGGGGAGAAGGTCTTCGTCCCCCTGGCGGCGCTGGAGGAGACGGTCAAGCGGCTGCTGGACGAGGTCCACGACGGGCTCTACGCCCGGGCGAAAAAGAACCTGGAGGACCACACCAGGGCCTGCCACAGTGTGGAGGAGGTCAAGACCTTCATGGAGACGGAGGGTGGCTTTGCCAAGACCATGTGGTGCGGGGACGAGGCCTGCGAGATCGCCATGAAGGAGCGGGCCGGGGTGTCCTCCCGGTGCATCCCCTTCGCCCAGGAGCATTTGGGCGACGTCTGCCCCGTCTGCGGCAAGCCCGCCAAGCAGATGATCTACTGGGGCGTGGCCTATTAAGCCCTCCGGGCGGGAAAAAAGGAGGAAATTTTCATGGATATCAAGGCGAAGATCGAGGAGCTGGTCAAGAAGGTCACCAGCGACCCACAGGCCAAAGAGCTGTTCCAGAAAAACCCCATCCAGGCGGTGGAGAAGGTGCTGGGCGTGGACCTGCCCGATGACCAGGTCAAGGCCATCGTGGACGGCGTCAAGGCCAAGCTGGCCGGAGACAAACTGGCCGGCGCGGCGGACGCCCTGAAGGGCCTGCTGGGGAAGTAAAACCTATCGAACGCGCATAAAAGAACCTCCCGGTCAGCCGGGAGGTTCTTTTATGCGTGGGAAGCGCCCCGGAGGCGACCGCCTCCGGGGCGCTTTTTGGGTCCATTACAGGTTCACGTACCGCTGGAGGATGGTGGCGACCTCGGCGCGGGTGGCGAGGCCCTGGGGGTCCAGGCGGGCGCCGCCCTTGCCGGTGAGAATGCCGTTCTGCACCGCCCAGCGCATGGCGTCGGTCGCCCAGTCGGAGATGGCGGAGACGTCGGCGAAGTCATCCAGACCGCCGTCGGCGGCGGGGGAGTTGGCGTAGCGGTAGAGCATGGTGACCAGCTGCTCCCGGGTGATGTTGCCCTCCGGGGCGGTGCCGTCGGAGATCCCCTGGGCTTTGGCCCAGTCCATGCCCTTGCTGTACCAGGTGGCCCCGCCATCGGTGGACTGCCCGTCCAGCCGGGCCAGAACGGTCATGAGCATGGCCCGGGTCATGTTCTGCTGGGGGGCAAACTGGTTCTCGCCCACGCCGTTGAACAGCCCCTTTTCGGTCACGAAGGTCACGCCGCTCTCGTACCAACTCCCCTTCTCCACATCGCCAAAAGTCTGAGACGCGGGGGTGGTGGACTCGGGCGTGGTGGGCGTGGTGGGCGTAGAACCGCCCGTAGAGCCGCCGGAAGAACTCCCGCCGGAGGCCCCGCCTCCGCCACCGCCGCCACCGCTGCTGGCCTTGGTGACAGTGACCTGGATCTCCTTCATGCTGGGGTCGGCCTTGGCCTGGTCCAGGGTCATGGCGGTGGTGTCGGCCATGACCACGTAGACGCTGGCGGCGCCCTGGGCCACGCCCTGCACCCGAACGCTCTTGCCGCTCACGGACACAGTAGCCACAGAGGTGTCGGAGGAAATGGCGTAGACGTGCTTCCCCGCGTACCCGCTGACAGTGGCGGTGACGGAGGCGGAACCGCCCACCGACACGCTGACAGAACTCCTGCTCAAGCTCAACCTGTCCACAGGCAGAGCCTTAAACGTGGCGGAAACAGTGACGTTGGAAGCGGGCATGGTGAAGGTGTTGTCCGCCGCCACGGCCACGGTCTTCCCGTCCGATTCCTTCACGGTAAGCGTGTCCAGTTCATAGCCCTTGTCCGGGGCGACGGTGAGGGTGATCTTTGTCCCGGCCTCAACCTCGGTGGGATCGGCGGTCACTTTGCCGTGCTGGGCGGCGGCTACGGTCACGGTGTAGGTCGTCGGCTCGGACGGGTCGGCGTCAAAGGGGATCCAGGTGACATCGTATGCACCGCTGACCAACTCCTCTTTAGCCTCATCAGCCTCATCTGTCCAGGTGCTGTTTTCCTCGGGATAATAGATGGTCAAAGCACGATTGGTAAACGGGCCGCCAAAGATACTACTACCACTACTACCACTATGCATAAAACCACTACCACTCTGCGGCACATTCCCCAAAAATCTTACGCTGATCTGCGCTCCATCATAATCGATACCGCATGTAAAAGCAAAGGCGCCAATGCTGGTCAGGCCCTCCGGGAAGGTCACGTCGGTCAGGGCGGGGCAACGCCCAAAGGCAGAGCCGCCGATGGTGGTCGGCCCCTCCGGGAAGATCACGTTGGCCAGAGCGGCGCAATCAAAAAAGGCATTGCCGCCAATGGTGGTCGGCCCCTCCGAAAAGGTCACGTCGGTCAGAGCGGGGCAGTGCTCAAACGCAGATGCGCCAATGGTGGTCGTTCCCGCTGAAAAAATCACGCTGGTCAGGGCGGGGCAATCATTAAAGGCACAGTCGCCAATGGTGGTCGTTCCCCCCAGGAAGGTCGCGTCGGTCAGTTTACAATTAGTAAAGGCCTCAAAGCCGATGGTGGTCAGGCTCTCCGGGAAGGTCACGTCAGTCAGGGCGGAGCAGTACGCAAAGGCAGAGCCGCCGATGGTGGTCACGCTGTCCGGGATGGTCACGTCAGTCAGGGCGGAGCAGTACGCAAAGGCAGAGCCGCCGATGGTGGTCACGCTGTCCGGGATGGTGTAGGTCGTGCGAGGATTGGCGATAGGATACTGGATCAGGGTGGTCATGTTCTTGTTGAACAACACACCATCCCGCGTGGCATAGGCGAGATTATCCGCCGCCACGGTGAAGTCAGTCAGTGCGCCGCAATCATTAAAAGCCTCGTCACCAATGATGGTCACACTAGCCGGAAGGGTCACCTGGGTCAACTCCGAACAAGAATCAAAGGCCGACACGCCGATGGTGGTCGCCCCCTCCGGGAAGATCACGCTGGTCAGGGCGTCGCAATTAAAAAAGGCATGGTCGCCAATGGTAATCAGGCCCTCCGGGAGGGTCATGTCGGTCAGGGCGGTGCAGCCAGAAAAGGCATAATCGCCAATAGTGGTCACGCCCTCCGGGATGGTTACATGAGTCAGGGCCTTGCAGAACACGAAGGCCCCGTTACCGATGGTGGTCACACCGTCTGGAACCGCGTAAGTGTCCTGGGTTTTTCCGTGGGGATACTGGATCAGGGTGGTCTTATCCTTGTTGAACAGCGCTCCGTCCATCGCGATATAGGCGGGGTTGTCCTCCGCCACAGTAAAACTGGTCAGAGCGTCGCAACCCCAAAAGGCATAATCGCCGATGGTGGTCAAGCTCTCCGGAAGGGTCACGTCGGTCAGGGCCCAGCAGCCAGAAAAGGCATAATCGCCGATGGTGGTCAGGCCCCCCGGGAGGGTCACGCCGGTCAGGGCGTGGCAACTATCAAAGGCACTTTCGCCGATGGTGGTCACACCTGCCGGAATGGTCACATTAGTCAGGGCGAAGCAGTACGCAAAGGCATAATCGCCGATGGTGGTTACACCCTCCTGGATGACGATGGTGACGATCTTTGCATCCCATGGAGGATCAATAAGATAGCTGCCCAAACCTTGATAAAAATCTTTCATCGCCCCCGTTCCAGAGATGGTGAGGGTGCCGTCGCTGGTAAGGGTCCAGGACAGATTGGTTCCGTCCCCTTCCCCGCCGCAGTAGCCGGATTGCACTACCTCCCCCGCCGCCAGGGCGGGAACGGCCAGGCCCAGGCAGAGGGTGAGGACCAGGAAAAGGGATAGGGCGCGTTTTTTCATATGTGCTTCCTCCTTTTCGATTCCTCTCGACAGGGCCGCCCGTGGGGACGGGAGGGATCCCGCCCCCGGGGGCTGGCCCCGTCGAGATAACAAGAAGCGGTGCGGGGCGATTTCCCTACACCGCAAAACACACGCCGCCCATTCTATCCACTTCCCCCTTGAAAGGTTTTAGGGAAATGGGTATAATGGGGGTTGGCGCAAGTTACTTGCTGTGTGGGAGCTGCCTTCTCCTGCATAGGGGTGGGGGGTGCTGCAACACCCCCTGCCCTGCCTCTTGTTACCTCGGCTCTCTTATTGTAGCCCCTTGCAACGGAAATTGCAAGGGGCATTTTCGCGTTTTGGGGCGGAGGGTCACCGCTCCAGCATATGGACGTTCAGGTGGTCGTAGGTCATCTCCAGCCCGGCGGCGTCCAGGGCCTGCTTGACCCCCTCGGTGACGCTGTAAAAGGCGGGCCAGTAGTCCTCCCCCCGGCACCAGACCCACAGGTTGTACTCGATGGCGCTGGCGCCGTACCGGGCCACGCCCACCACCGGCTCCGGCTCGGCCAGGGTCAGGGGATTTCGCGCCAGGCTCTCCAGCACCGCCGCCTTCACCTGGGGGATGGGGCTCTCATAGGAGGCGGAGAAGGTGATCTCGATCCGGCGGGTGGGCTCCTTGGAGTAGTTGAGCACCTTGGCCTCGGAGACGATCTTGTTGGGCAGGTAGACCAGCTTGTTGTCGGTGGTGTCCAGCTTGGTGTACATCAGGGCCACCTCCTTCACCGTGCCCTTGACCCCGTCCATCTCCACAAAGTCTCCCACCCGGAAGGGGCGGGCCCCCAAGATGGTGATGCCGCCGGCCAAATTGGCCAGCACCCCCTGGGCGGCCAGGGACAGGGCCAGGCCGATGACGGAGAACAGGGCGATGAGGGAGGTGATCTCCACCCCCAGCGTCTCGCAGATGAGCAGGACGCACACCACGCCCACCACCAGCTTGACCACGTTGCGGATGATGCGGATCAGGGTGGGGTCCAGCTTGCTCTTGCCCAGGGCCCGGTTTACCAGGGCCAGGACGATCCGGCTGACCACCATCGCCGCCACGATGATGACCAAGATGTAGACCAGGTTCCACAGGGTCAACTTTTCGGGCAGCCGGCTGAAGGTGGCGCCCAGGCTCTCGATCTCTTGGATGTCAGGCACAGTTCATGCTCCTTTCAAAAAAGGACGCCAGCCGGGTGCCGGCTGGCGTCCAAAGGGGGTTTGGCAAAGGGGTGGGAATCAGTCCTCCACCTCAATGACCACGCCGGAGCCCACGGTGCGGCCGCCCTCACGGATGGCGAAACGCAGGCCCTTCTCGATGGCGATGGGGGTGATCAGCTCCACCTTCATGTCCACGTTGTCGCCGGGCATGCACATCTCGGTGCCCTCGGGCAGGGTGATGACGCCGGTGACGTCGGTGGTGCGGAAGTAGAACTGGGGACGGTAGTTGTTGAAGAAGGGGGTGTGACGGCCGCCCTCGTCCTTGCTCAGGACGTACACCTGGCCGACGAACTTGGTGTAGGGGTGGATGGAGCCGGGCTTGCACAGGACCTGGCCGCGCTCGATGTCGGTCTTGGCCACGCCGCGGAGCAGGCAGCCGGCGTTGTCGCCCGCCTCCACGAAGTCCAGGGTCTTATGGAACATCTCCATGGAGGTGACCACGGTCTTCTTGCGCTCCTCGGTGAGGCCGATGATCTCCACTTCCTCGCCGGCCTTCAGCTGGCCGCGCTCCACACGGCCGGTGGCCACAGTGCCGCGGCCGGAGATGGTGAACACGTCCTCCACGGGCATCAGGAAGGGCAGGGTGTCGTCACGGGGCGGGGTGGGGATATAGTTGTCCACCGCGTCCAGCAGTTCCTTGATGCAGGCGAAGTCGGGGTCGTCGGGGTTGTTGGACTCGTTGGTCAGGGCGTTCAGAGCGGAGCCCTTGATGATGGGGATGTCGTCCCCGGGGAACTCGTACTTGGACAGGGTCTCGCGGACCTCCATCTCCACCAGCTCCAGCAGCTCGGGGTCGTCCACCTGGTCGCACTTGTTCAGGAAGACCACGATGGCGGGCACGCCCACCTGGCGGGCCAGCAGGATGTGCTCCTTGGTCTGAGCCATGGGGCCGTCGGTGGCGGCGATGACCAGGATGGCGCCGTCCATCTGCGCGGCGCCGGTGATCATGTTCTTGATATAGTCGGCGTGGCCCGGGCAGTCGACGTGGGCGTAGTGGCGGGCGTCCGTCTCGTACTCCACGTGGGCGGTGTTGATGGTGATGCCGCGCTCGCGCTCCTCGGGGGCCTTGTCGATGCTGGAGTAGTCCTCATACTCGGCCTGACCCTTCATAGCCAGGTACTTGGTAATGGCGGCGGTGAGGGTGGTCTTGCCATGGTCCACGTGGCCGATGGTGCCGATGTTCACGTGGGGCTTGGTGCGTTCAAACTTTTGCTTAGCCATTTTTGATATCCTCCTTAGATATTCAAATAGTTCGCCTGGGTGGAATTGTCAGTACGTTGGTACTGATTGTAGCGCATTTTGAGGGAAAATGCAAGACTTTTCTTGCTCAGCCCTCGCTCTGCTTGCCCCGCTGGGCCACGATCTTCTCCGCGATGGACTTGGGGATCTCCACGTAGCTGTGGGGCTCCATGGAGTACTGGCCCCGGCCCTGGGTGCGGGAGCGCAGATCGGTGGCGTAGCCGAACATCTCGGCCAGGGGCACGTGGGCGGTGACCTGGGTGGCCCCGGGGCGGCTCTCCTGGCCCTGGACCATGCCCCGGCGGGCGGTGAGGTCGCCGATGACGTTGCCCAGGTACTCGTCCGGGGCGGTGACGTCCACCCGCATCACGGGCTCCAGCAGAACGGGGTCCGCCTTGCGGCAGGCCTCCTTGAAGGCCATGGAGCCGGCGATCTTGAAGGCCATCTCGGAGGAGTCCACCTCGTGGAAGGAGCCGTCAAAGAGGGTGACCTTCACGTCCTCCACCGGGTACCCGGCCAGAACGCCGGCCTGCATGGCCCCCTGGATGCCCGCGTCCACGGCGGGGATATACTCCTTGGGGATGGCGCCGCCTACGATCTGGTTCTCGAAGACGTAGCCCGCGCCGGGCTCGTTGGGCTCCACGCGGATCTTCACGTGGCCGTACTGGCCCTTGCCGCCGGACTGGCGGGCGTACTTGGTGTCCTGCTCCACGCTCTTGCGGATGGTCTCCTTGTAGGCCACCTGGGGCGCGCCCACGTTGGCCTCCACCTTGTACTCGCGCAAAAGGCGGTCCACGATGATCTCCAGGTGGAGCTCGCCCATGCCGGCGATGATGGTCTGGCCGGTCTCCTCGTCGGTCCAGGTCTTGAAGGTGGGGTCCTCCTCGGCCAGCTTGGCCAGGGCCAGGCCCATCTTCTCCTGGCCGGCCTTGGTCTTGGGCTCGATGGCCACCCGGATGACCGGGTCGGGGAAGTCCATGGACTCCAGGATGATGGGGTGCTTCTCGTCACAGAGGGTGTCGCCGGTGGTGGAGTTCTTCAGGCCGATGACGGCGGCGATGTCGCCGGAGTAGACCGTCTCCAGATCCTCCCGGTGGTTGGCGTGCATCTGCAAAATGCGGCCGATGCGCTCCTTCTGCCCCTTGGTGGAGTTGAGCACGCCGGTGCCGGTGTTCAGGGTGCCGGAGTAGACCCGGGTGTAGGCCAGGCGGCCCACAAAGGGGTCGGTGGCGATCTTGAACACCAGGGCGGAGAAGGGGGCGGAGTCGTCGCTGGGGCGCTCGTCCTCCTCCTCGGTGTCCGGGTTCACGCCCTTGATGGGCGGAACGTCGGTGGGGGCGGGCATATAGTCCACGATGGCGTCCAGCAGTTTCTGCACACCCTTGTTTTTATAAGAGGTGCCGCAGGTGACGGGGACGAACTCGTTGGCGATGGTGGCCTGCCGGATGGCGGCGCGGATCTTGTCGGTGGGGACCTCCTTGCCGTCCAGGTACATCTCCATGATCTCGTCGTCGAACATAGAGACGGCGTCCAGCAGTTTCTCCCGGTACTCGGCGGCCAGGTCGGCCATATCCGCGGGGATCTCCTCCACGCGCATATCCTCGCCCTTGTCGTCGTAGTAGACGTCGGCGTTCATCTCCACCAGGTCCACGATGCCCTTGAAGGTGTCCTCCCGGCCGATGGGCAGCTGGATGGGCACGGCGTTGCACTTCAGCCGGTCGTGGATCATGTCCAGGACGTGGTAAAAGTCCGCGCCCATGATGTCCATCTTGTTGACGTAGATCATCCGGGGGACCTTGTAGTGGTCCGCCTGACGCCAGACGGTCTCCGACTGGGGCTCCACGCCGCCCTTGGCGCACATGACGGTCACAGAGCCGTCCAGCACGCGCAGGGAGCGCTCCACCTCCACGGTGAAGTCCACGTGGCCCGGGGTGTCGATAATGTTGATGCGGGTCTGGGGGAACTTGCGGCCGGCGGAGCCGGTCCAGTAGCAGGTGGTGGCGGCGGAGGTGATGGTGATGCCCCGCTCCTGCTCCTGGGCCATCCAGTCCATGGTGGCGGTGCCGTCATGGGTCTCGCCGATCTTGTAGTTCACGCCGGTGTAGTACAAGATGCGCTCGGTGGTGGTGGTCTTGCCGGCGTCGATGTGGGCCATGATGCCGATGTTTCTTGTATTCTCTAGGCTGACTTTTCTAGGCATATCTAGTTACTCCTTGGTCCCTCTTTACCAGCGGTAGTGGGCGAAGGCCTGGTTGGCCTCGGCCATCTTGTGCACGTCCTCCCGCTTCTTCACAGACGCGCCGGTGTTGTTGGCGGCGTCCATGATCTCCGCGGCCAGGCGCTCCCGCATGGTCTTCTCGCCACGGCCGCGGGAGTAGGTGGTGAGCCACCTGAGGCCCAGGGTCTGGCGCCGCTCGGGCCGGACCTCCATGGGCACCTGGTAGGTGGAGCCGCCCACGCGGCGGGACTTGGTCTCCAGGGACGGCATGATGTTCTCCAGCGCGGCGGTGAAGACGTCCAGGGGCTCCTTGTCGGTCTTCTCCTTGATGATGTCGAAGGCGCCGTAGACGACCTTCTGGGCCACGCCCTTCTTGCCGTCGAGCATGATACTGTTGACAAGCTTAGTGACTAAGACGGAATGGTATACCGGATCGGGCAATACTTCCCGCTTGGGTACGTTTCCTCTTCTGGGCACTTCGCTTCCCTCCTTCATATAAAATGAATTTCATAGGTACTCGAAGCGTTTTTTTGGAACGGTTCGTGTATGCCCGCCGGAAACGCACCTGGGCTCCGGGATACGGAATATCAGGTACGCACGGCGAGGCGTGCGGGGAAAGGTTCAGAGTTACTTCTTGCCGGCCTTGGGCCGCTTGGCGCCGTACTTGGAGCGGGCCTGCATACGGCCGGAGACGCCCTGGGTGTCCAGAGTGCCGCGGATGATGTGGTAACGCACGCCGGGCAGGTCCTTGACACGGCCGCCGCGGATCATCACCACGCTGTGCTCCTGCAGGTTGTGGCCCACACCGGGGATATAGGCGGTGACCTCGTAGCCGTTGGTCAGCTTCACACGGGCGATCTTACGAAGGGCCGAGTTGGGCTTCTTGGGGGTGGAGGTACGCACGGCGGTGCACACGCCGCGCTTCTGCGGAGAGGGCAGGTCGGTCTCCTTATTCTTAATGGTGTTGAGGCCAAACTGCATGGCGGGGGCGGTGGACTTGTAGGTGGCGCTCTGGCGTCCCTTACGGACCAGCTGGTTGAACGTAGGCATAGTGTTCCTCCTTTCTCAAATAATGATATATTTTAACAGAATCACCCGCAGGTTATTCCGCTAAAACCTAGAGCAGGACGGCACAGCAGGCGGCGGCCACGGCGATGCGGCAGGCGGCGCCCAACTGGGCCATGGTGGCCCCGGCCTCCACCGGGATCCCGGCGGCGCGGGCCAGGTCGGCCAGGGGTGCGGTGAGGGCGGGGTCGGCGTCCTGGGCCAGAAAGAGCTTTTTGACCTGTCCGGCGCTCAGCGCCCGGCGGGTCTGCTTGGCCCCCACCACGCGTGGGGCCTGGGTCAACTCCTCCAGCACCGGGGACCCCTCCTTTTCTCAAATCACGCCGGACATATCGGCGCAATTTGGCATTATAGCACAAGCGGGGGCGCCCGTCAAGCAAAAATTACCGTCTGGCCCGTCTTTTTCCGGCCCCCCGGCTGCCCCGGTAGCCCCGGCGGCTCTTGCCCCGGCTGACCCGGATCACGCACACCACCACCGCCACGACGACGGCTACCAGCGCCACCTTCACCCAGGTCTTGGCGAAAAAGCCCTTGAGCTTCCACATCCAGCTCAGGAAGGTGCTCCGCTGGGCGGAGGCGGCGGCCACCAGCTTGACCGTGGCGTAGGTGGTGTCCCCGTTGCGGATGGTCATCTCCCCCAGGGCCTGGCCGGCCTCCACGGGGGCCTCCACCTCGTCGCGGTAGAGGGTGATGTCCCGCTGGAAGTTGGCCGGGTCCATGTCGGTGGGCAGCATGGTCTGGGGGATCTCCTGGGGCTTGAGGGCCACGGCGGTGGTGTCGGCGGAGAGCTTGACCGGGATCTCCGTCACCGGGTCGGCGCTGATGAGCTCCACCCGGTGGAAGGTGTCAAAGCCCCACTGGAGCAGGCGCTTGCTCTCGGCGAACTGGTAGCGGGTCAGGTTCCCCTCCTCGTCCCTGACCTCCTCCGAGCCCAGGACGATGCAGATCAGGGTGTCCTTCCCCTTCCGGGCGGCGGAGGCCAGGCACTTGCCCGCCTCGGTGGTGGAGCCGGTCTTCACCCCGATGGCCTTGGGGTAGCTGTAATTGCCGTTGTAGAGCGAGCCGTTGACCAGGGCGTTGGTGTTGGTGAGGCGGCGCTCCTTTTCGGTGAGGTTGGTGGGGGGGACGGTGTGGCTGCGGGAGGAGACGATGGTCACAAAGGTGTCGTTCTTCAGCGCCTGGCGCACCAGCAGGGCCAGGTCGTGGGCGGTGGTGTAGTGGCTGGCGTTGTGGAGGCCGTGGGCGTTGGCGAAGTTGGTCTCGGTCATGCCCAGCTCCTGGGCGCGCTGGTTCATCCGCTCCACAAAGGTGGTCACGTCGCCGCAGACCGCCTCGGCCAGGATGTTGGCCGCCTCGTTGGCGGAGGGCAGGAGCAGACAGTACAGCAGGTCCTCCACGCTCATCTGCTCCCCGCTCTGGATGTTGGCGGTGGAGCCCCCGGGCTGGAGGTCGGCGCCGAAGGTGTCCGAGGCGGTGATGGTCTGCCCCAGGCTCAGCTCCCCCCGGTCCACCGCCTCCAGCACCAGCAGGGCGGTCATCACCTTGGTGATGGAGGCGGGGTAGTTGTGCTCCTCCGCCCCGGGGGCCAGGTAGTGGTAGAGCACCTGGCCGCTCTGGGCGTCCATCAGCAGGGCCTCCTTGCACCGGGGCGGCTCCAGATCGGCCAGCAGCTGGCTGACCTCCGGGACCGGGGCGGTCTGCTCCGCCGCCGGGGTCCCCTCCCCCGCCTCCGGCGCGGGGGCGGCCTGGGCCAGGGCCCCCCAGGCCAGGGAGAGGGTCATCAGCAGGGCCAGGAAAAAGGAGAGATATCTTTTTTTGGTAATTTTCATAGCAAATTCTCCGTCTGTATGGTATAATGTCCGCAGGCGGACATTATACCGATTTGATGCCGCCTTTGCTCCCGCCCTTCGGGCGGAACCGCAAAGGATGGCGTATTATACCCCACCGCTGGCGCGGATGTGGTATAATGTCTTCGTATGAACACAAAGGGGCTGTCCCCTGGGTGCGCTTAATGTGATATGATACCACATTTTTCCCCCGTTTGCAACGCTTTCGCGGGGAAAAGGCGCAAGTTTTCCCAGCCGGGCGGCGAGAGAGGGGCGAGGACTTGAACATCCTGGTGGTAGACGACGAGCAGGTGCTGGTCAAGGGCATCAAGTTCAACCTGGAGAACGAGGGCTACCAGGTGGAGGTGGGCTACGACGGGCAGACCGCCGTGGCCCTGGCCCGCTCGGGGGACTTTGACCTTATCATCCTGGATCTGATGATGCCCAAGCTGGACGGGCTCCAGGCGTGCCTGGCCATCCGGCAGTTCTCCACCGTGCCCATCATCATGCTCACCGCCAAGGGGGAGGACGCCGACAAGCTCATGGGCTTTGAGTGCGGCGCGGACGACTACATCACCAAGCCCTTCAACATCCTGGAGCTCAAGGCCCGGATCCGGGCCCTCCTCCGCCGCAGCGGCGCGCCGGGCCGCCGGCGGGACGGCCCCGTTCAGGTCACCCGGGGCCACGTCTCCCTGGACCCGGAGGGCCGCTGGGTGCGGAAGGGGGAGCAGAGCGTGGAGCTCACCGCCAAGGAGTTCGACCTGATGGAGCTTCTGATGCGAAACCCCAACAAGGTCTACTCCCGGGAGAGCCTTTTGAACCTGGTGTGGGGCTACGAGTACGCCGGGGAGGACCGCACGGTGGACGTGCACATCCGCAGACTGCGGGAGAAGCTGGAGCTGGACCCGGCCAACCCGGCGCTGATCATGACCAAATGGGGCGTGGGCTACTACCTCCACGACCCCCGGTAATCAGAGGAAAGTGAGGAATACGCTATGAAGATCACCGTGTTGGGCTCCGGCGGCTGGGGCACCGCCCTGTCCCTGCTGCTGCTGAGAAACGGCCACCAGGTCACCCTCTGGTCCTACGTGGAGGCCGAGAGCGCCAACCTGCGGCAGAACCGGGAGAACCCCGTCCTCCCCGGCATCCCCCTGCCCCAGGAGCTGACCCTCACCGCCGACCTGGAGTGCGTCCGGGGCAGCGGCGTGGTGGTGGTGGCCACCCCCTCCTTCGCCGTGCGCCAGACCATGAATAAGGCGCTGGGGCTGTTGGACGAGGGGACGGTCCTGGTCTCGGTGTCCAAGGGGATCGAGGAGAACACCTCCCTCACCCTCACCCAGGTCATCGAGGAGGTCACCCAGGGCCGCTTCCCCATCGCCGCCCTGTCCGGGCCCTCCCACGCCGAGGAGGTGGCCCGGGATATGCCCACCTCCGTGGTGGCCGCCGCCAAGGACCGCCGCATCGCCGAGATGGTCCAGGACCTCTTTATGGCCCCCATGTTCCGGGTCTACACCACCGACGACGTGGTGGGGGTGGAGCTGGGCGCGGCGCTGAAGAACGTCATCGCCCTGTGCGCCGGCATCTGCGACGGACTGGGCTTTGGGGACAACACCAAGGCCGCCCTGATGACCCGGGGCCTCAGCGAGATGGCCCGCCTGGGCCAGGCCATGGGCGGGCGCCGGGAGACCTTCGCGGGCCTGACCGGGGCGGGGGATCTGATGGTCACCTGCACCTCCCAGCACTCCCGCAACCGCCGCTGTGGCATCCTCATCGGCCAGGGCGCCCTGCCCCGGGACGCGGTGCGGGAGATCGGCATGGTGGTGGAGGGGTACTACGCCGCCGCCTCCGCCATGACCCTGGCCCAAAAGCTGGGGGTGGATATGCCCATCACCCAGGCGGTGTGGCGGGTGCTGTACCGGGGCAAGGACCCCAAGACCGCCGCGCTGGAGCTGATGGTCCGGGAGAAGAAGCCCGAGAACGAGGAAGTATGGACGTAGGGGAGGGCCGCCCCCGGCGGGGGCTGGGCCTGCGCTCCAAGCTGGCCCTGTCCCACATTCTGCTCATCGCCGCGGTGCTTTTGTTCCTCAACACCTACCCCGTCCTCTTCAGCCAGGAGCTGATCTTCCGCACCAAGCAGGGCTCCCTCCAGACCCAGGTCTCCCTCCTCTCCTCCGGCCTCAGCGGCCTGGGGGAGGTCACCCCCGACGGGGCGGGCCAGGTCATGGAACAGCTCTCCCTGCAGAACCTGACCCAGGTGGTCATCACCGACGCGGCGGGGGTGGTGGTCTACGACTCGGACCTCTCCGCCGGGTCGGTGGGCGCCGTCTGGGACTGGCCCGAGCTCCGGCAGGCCCTGACCCACACCCAGGACGTGTTCCACCCCGCCTTCCACGCCGGGGCCTTCCAGAGCCGGGCGGCCGCCCCGGTGACGGCGGGGGGCCGGGTCATCGGCGGGGTGTGCCTGTTTGAGTACGACGCGGACCAGGGCCGCCTTCTGCTGGACATCCAGAAGAACATCCGCAACATCTCCATCATCGTCTGCGCCATCGCCGTGGGGGTGAGCCTGCTGCTGTCCAAGGCCATTACCCGGCGCATCGCCCGGCTGCTCCAGGGCATCCGCATGGTGCGGGAGGGGGAGTACTCCCACCGGGTCAAGGTCTCCGGCCACGACGAGCTGCGGCAGCTCGGGGAGGAGTTCAACCAGCTCACAGGCCGCCTCCAGACCACCGAGGAGTCCCGCCGCCGCTTCGTCTCCGACGCCTCCCACGAGCTCAAGACCCCCCTGGCCTCCATCCGCCTGCTCACAGACTCCATCCTCCACGCCGACAACATGGACCCGGACACCACCCGGGAGTTCATCGGCGACATCGGCCGGGAGGCCGACCGCCTCACCCGCATCACCGAAAAGCTCCTCACCCTCACCCGCATGGACGCCCAGGGGGACCAGGCCCTGGACATGGGCCCCACCGCCATGGCCCCCGTGGTCCGCAAGGCCGCCCATATGCTGGAGCCCCTGGCCGCCCAGAGCGAGGTGACCCTCACCTGCTCTCTGGAGGAGGGCTGTCTGGCCCCCTGCGGGGAGGACGACCTCTACCAGATCGCCTTCAATTTGATGGAAAACGCCGTCAAGTACAACCTCCCCGGCGGGACGGTGGAGGTGACCCTGGCGGGGACCCAGGCGGGCACGGTACTGCGGGTGGAGGACACGGGGGTGGGGGTGCCCCAGGAGGAGCTGTCCAAGATCTTCGACCGCTTCTACCGGGTGGACAAGGCCCGCTCCCGGGCCGCCGGCGGCACCGGGCTGGGGCTTTCCATCGTGCAGGACACGGTGCGCTGTCACGGCGGCACCGTGGCCGCCCGGAACCGGGAGTCGGGGTCCGGCACCTGCTTCGTGGTCACCTTCCCCCAGGCGGACCCGGCCTGACCGGCGCGGAGGCGCAAAATATTGCTTGTAACTTTCCAAAACTTGTAGTACAATAGAAAAGAGCTTCATCCCCGGACGGCTGGGAGACATTTTGAACAGGAGGCTGATCGTATGGATTTTGACGCTATCATGACCCGCATCAGCGCCATGGCCCAGAGCGGCGTGGCCAAGGCCAAGGATCTGGCGGAGATCGCCAAGCTGAAGATGAACAACACCAAGGAAAAAGACGGCATCCGCAAGGCCTACGCCGAGATCGGCAAGATCTACTTCGCCCAGCACGGCGCCGATCCCGACCCCGCCTTCGCCTCCCTCTGCGCCCAGATCAACGAGCGCATGGAGCGCATCGCCGTCAACGACGAGCGCATCACCGAGATCAAGCTGGACAAGGGCATCACCGATGAGGACATCGAGGCCATCGAGAGCGACACCCCCCTGCGGGACGCGGTGGGCCATGTGGCCGTGAACACGGCGGAGAAGGTGGCCGACGCGGTGGAGTCCGTGGAGGGCGTGGTGAAGGACGCGGTGGATGTCTCCCTGGAAGATCCCATGGAGTAAATCATCAAAAACGTGAAAAAGTCTCGGTGAGCGCCGCTCACCGAGACTTTTTTCTTTTCCAAAGCCCATGGCCGGGGCGCTAGCCCTCCGGCTCCAGGGTCAACACCTGATCCACCCACGCCTCCAGCTCCCCGCCGTGGCCGGTGAGGAGGACGGGCTTGCCCAGGGCCCGCAGGCCCTCCAGGATCCGCCTCTGCCGGGGCAGGTCCACCCCGGCGAAGGGCTCGTCCAGCAGATACCGCTCTCCCCCCAGGGCCAGGCACCGGGCCAGGGCCAGGCGGCGGGCCATGCCGCCGGAGAGCTGGTGGGGGTAGGCGTCCTCCTCCCCCGTCAGTTCCACCAGGGCCAGGATATCAGGGACTTCGCCCCGGCGGCTCTTGGGCATCACGTCGGTCAGGTGCTGGGCCACCGTCCGCCAGGGCAGAAGGCGGTCCTCCTGGAACAGGAAGGCGGCGGCGGGACAGCGCTCAAACAGGGCTTTCAGCAGGGTGGTCTTGCCCACCCCGGAGGGGCCGGAGAGCAGGGTCAGGCCCCGGTCGGGGATGGAGAAATCCCGGTGGTCGAAGACCACCTTCTCCCCATAGCGGACGGTGAGGTCACGGATCTCCATGTCCCCACCTCCTTCCCCGCCGGTCCAGCGCCCGCCACGCCCACCACAGCGCCCGCTCCACCGCGAAGGACAGGCACACCACCACCGCCGTCCAGGCAAAGAGGTCGGCGGTCTCCATGGAGAGCTTGGCGTTGTAGACCTGGGTGCCCAGAGCCCGCCGGGGACGGCACAGCACCTCCGCCGCCACCCCCGCCTTCCAGGCAAGGCCCAGGGCGGTGCGGCACCCGGCCAGGACGGCGGGCAGGACGGAGGGGAGGTAGACCAGCCGCGCGGTCTTCCAGCGGGAAAAGCGGTAGGCCCGGGCCATCTCCAAAAGCTGGGGGTCGGTGTCTCCGATGGCCTGGGCCGTGGCCCCCCACACCACCGGGGCGGACATGAGCGCGGCGATCACCGCGGGCACCCACCCCGCCTGGCACCACAGCCAGATGAGCAGGATGAAGGAGGCCACCGGGGTGGCCCGGACCACCTTCATCATGGGGGTCATCACCCAGTCCACCGGCTCCCACCGGGCGGACAGGGCGGCCACCAGCGCGCCGCCCAGCGCCCCCAGCGCGCCGCCCAGAAAGACCCGGCCCAGGGTAGCCAGGGCCGCGCGCCAGAAGAGGGGGGTGGGGCACAGGGCGGCCAGCCGCTCCAGCACCCGCCCGGGCCCGGGCAGCAACAGCTCCAGCCCCACCCAGCCGGCCAGGCACTGCCATACCCCCAGCCAGACGGCCAGGGGCAGCAGGACCCGGAGGACCCGTTTGACCCAGCGTTTCATTTACCCGGCGATGTAGTAGAACCCGTCGTCGGGGACGCCGCCGCCGATGGAGGCGGGGTCGGCGTGGAAGAGCACCTCATAGTAGCCCTGGATGGCCGCGCGCATCTCGGCCCCGGCGATGAAGGTCAGGTTGCACTGGGGGATGGCCTTGGCGGCGATGGCCTCCGACGGGGCGATGCCGTAGTCCGCCACCAGCTTGGCGGGGTTGGCGTTGTCGGACAAAGCCAAATTCGCGGGGTCGGCCATGTAGGCGATGGACTGCTCATACTCGTCCAGGAACGCCTCCACCGCCTCCGGGTCCTCCTGGGCGAACTCCGTCCGCACCACCACACAGCCCATGGTGAGCTGACTGCCGTTGCGGAGGTAGTCCCACTCGTCGGTCAGGCTGATATAGCTCTGGATCTTCCCCTCGCTCTTGGCCTCCAGGGCGGTGGCGGCGGGGACGGGGAGCAGGCAGTAGTCCGCCTCCCCCTGGAGCATCGCCACGTTCACCTCGTCGGCGGTGCCCCAGACGATGTCCACGTCACTCTCCGGGTCCAGGTCATTCTCCCGCAGGAGGTAGTCCAGCACGTACTGGGGGTTGGCCCCCTGGCCGGTGGCGTAGAGGGTCTTGTCCCGCAGGTCGCCCAGGTACTGGATGGGCCGGTCGGCGGGGCCCAGGATGTAGAGCACGCCCAGGGTGTTGAGGGCGGCGATCTGAATGGAGCCCTGGGACTTGTTGTACAAAGTGGCGGCCACGTTGGTGGCCAGGGCGGCGATGTCGAACTCCCCGCTGGTCAGCCCCGCCATCACCTGCTGGTTGTCGGTGCAGATGGTGTAATTGTAGTGGTTGGCGCTCTCCCCGGCGTCGCTGTCGTACAGGAGCTTGGCCGCGCCCACGCCGGTGGGGCCGGAGAGGACGGCCAGGTCGATCTCCGCCCCCGCGGTCTGGGTGGGCTCCTCCGTGGGCGCCTGGGTGGGCTCTTGGGTGGGCTCGCTGGGGGCGGACTTCTTGCCGCATCCGGCCAGGACCAGGCAGAGGGCCAGGCCCAGGGCCAGCCATTTTTTCCAAGTGTGTTTCATACGATCTCCTCCTCAAAAATCAGCGTTCACATCCCCCCAAGCATACTCCCCGGGCGGGACATTTGTCAAGTCAGGCACATAGAATAGGCGCAAGGAGGGTTGCGTATGGCACAGAGAAGTTGTTCCGGGGCCGGTCAGGCCTCGTCGTGTTTCGCCTCGGAGCGGCTCCAGATCCGCCAGGAGCTGGAGGACGCCCCCATGAACCAGATCAACGTCCGGGAGGCGCTGGCCGCCGGGTCGGACACCTGCCCCCTCTGGCAGGAGGAGCTGCTGGCCCTGCTGGAGGATCAGAACCGCCTGCTCTACGACATCCTGGGGGCGATGACCTCCCTCACCGCCGCCCAGCTGGCCCGGGACCGGCAGGCCCCGTAGCGTTGGCATCTGTACTTATCCCCCGCGGGCGTATAAGTAAAAAATCTGCCAAAGAGGCGGGGCCGCTTCTCTGGCAGACTGGGAGCGGAGGGCCCCGCCGCCGCGGAGCCCTCTTCGTCACTTACAGCAGCTTGTGCCGTTGGTGCCCAGGTCGAAGGACGCGCACTGGGTCTGGTCGCACTTGGCCACGCTGGGGTCACAGCAACCCACCTTGATGGTCTGCAGGGAGCAGTAGTCCTTGTCGCCGCAGTGGTGGGCGCAGCTGACCACGGAGCACTGGATGGACTGGTTGGCCTTGTCGTTCATAACGCACATCTCCTTTCGCGCTTTCGCCCGCTTAGTATGCGCCCCCCGCCCCGGCGCTATGCGTCTTTTTCGGCGGAGGTGGTCTTTCGCCCGGCTGGCGCATACACTGTTTTGAAAGGATGTGTTTGACATGGACCTTCGCAAGCACCAGATCACCATCGGCGAGGTGCTGGACTACCCCGGCGCCCGGGCCATCCTCCAGCGCAGATTCCCCATGGTCTTTCGCAAGGACTTCTCCCCCGCCTCCCGGTCGGTGACCTTGGAACAGCTGCTGGCCCTGGTGGGCGGCTACCTGCCCAAGCGGGTGGTGGACAGCACCCTGCAGGAGCTGGAGCGGCTTTGACAAAAGCCGCCCCAGCTTTCAAATCTCCCCCTTGACGCTGACCCAAAACCGTGTTATATTAGGATGGCTCGCTGGAATACCATAAACCCCGCCCGCGCGGAACATCCCCCCATCCCCCGCTGGATTAGCTCAGTCGGTAGAGCGCCTGATTCGTAATCATGAGGTCGCGAGTTCGAATCTCGCATCCAGCTCCAAAGAAAGTCCCCGGAAGGTTGGCTTCCGGGGACTTCTTGTTTTTTTGGGGGGGCTAAAGCGGGATCTCGTTTCCGTTCAGGACGATGGAGACGGCCTGGCCGGGGTCGATGGGTCGCTCAAAGGCCCAGGCGATCCAGCCCCGGCGGTTTTGCCAGGTCGAGCCGTCATAGGTGGGCGTGAGCCGGGTGCCGTCCGCCATGACCACGGCGCACGCGGTTTCTTCCCCGTCGAGATAACAGGGGTACTTGTTCCCCGCCGGGGTGACAAAGTCCACCGTCACCCCCAGGGGCGAGAGGAAGATCTCCGCCACCTGGCTCTCGTCCAGCTGCCCGGAGGGCGGCGGGCTGTCCGCCGCGCGGGAGAGGATGACGGTCTCTGCGGGGACGACTTCCCGCCCCTGGGCGGCCTGGATGGGCACGGTGAGCCGCCAATTCCCCTCCCGGCGGCCCCCGGCGACGGAATAGGTGGCCTCTACGCAGAGCAGCTGCAGCAGGTCTTCGCTCTCCGCGGTCAGCGAGGGGAGGCGGAGATCCCAGCCGCCGGAAACGGCGACCTCCGTCACATCCTGGGAGCGATCCACCAAGGGGCCCTGGGGGTCCGCCGGGTCGTTCATCCAGTAGTTGACCTGGAAGGGGCAGTCGGAGTAGATGGGCGTCACCTGGGGCTGCTGGGTGACGCGGATATGGTAGCACCCGTCCTCCCCAAAGCCCATGGAGGAGATGGCCACCTCGTCGGCGTCCATATCCTGGGGGTTTTGCCCCGGGAGAAGGACGAGCGCGCCGTTTTCCTCCCCGCACGCCAGCCGGTCCAGGGGGAGATCGCAATTTTCGTCGGCCGGGCCGAAGAAGGTGGCCCCCGCGTACCGCTGGCCGGGGGTGAACCAGTCCATGGTCAGCTGGGCGTGGTCGGGGCTGGGGATGGCGTCGGTGGCATAGTCCCGGTAGGTGCCCGCGCTGTATACATATAGCCCCGTCTGAGTCTCCGGGTCATAGGAGAGCCGCTTCAGCCCCTCCCCGCCGGAGCTCCAGACGCCCTCCCCGCCGCTGAGAAAGTCCATCATCAAATCGTGGCTGGTGTCCTCCAGGAAAAACACGCCGCTGGGGTCGTGGACGGTGAAGTAGAGCCGGGTCATGCGCCCGTCGGTGAGGGCGCTCTGGGCCTCGATGGTGATGCCCTGGTCCTGGCAGGAGCCCAACACCTGGGTGGCGTAGGGGGCCCGGAGGCCCAGGCTGGTCAGGATGACCTCCCGGAAGGAGGGGGACAACGCCAGGGCGGTGACCGCCAGGGCCGCCGCCGCGGCGGCGGCGATCAGGAGGCCGCGCAGGGGCGTGGACCGTTTTTTCACGGCGGCCTCCCGCGGCCGGGGCGGGGCGGCCAGCTGGGCGCGGATCCGCGCCCGGCTCTCGTCGGGCAGTCGCAAACCTTTCGCAAGAGCTTCCCAATGTTTTTCCATTACCTCTCCCTCCCTATCTGTTCCCGCAAGATCTCTTTGGCCCGGAAAAGCCGCATGGACACGGCGGACGGGCTGACGCGCAGGATCCGCGCGGTCTCCCGGAGGGAGTACCCCTCCAGATGGTGCAGAATCACCGCGTTTCGGTACTTCTCCGGCAGCTCCAGGACGGCCCGGAACAGCTCCCGCTCCTCCGGCGGGGCCAGGAGGGTCAGCTCCTCCAGGGGGACCTCCCCGCGCCGCCTCGCCGCCCGGAGGATGTCCTTACAGCGGTTGACGGCGATCTTGGCCAGGAAGGGGCGCTCCTTCCCCGGGTAGACCGCCGCCCTGCCCTCCAACAGCTTGAGGAAGACCTCCTGGACCACGTCCTCCGCCTCGCTGGGCGAGCGCAGATAGCCCAGGGCGACGCGGTACACCATGTCCCCATAGCGGTCAAACAGCGCCAGCACCGCGGCCCGATCCACCCCGATCCCCCCTTCCCGTGTTGTGCCTTCCCTATCATAACGCCCCAGCCCCGCCGTTTCACACAAAATTTTTGTTTTTTCCCGAGAAAACGCCCCTCGCCAGCGGCCCCGGGGGCGGCGGAGGGCGGCAAAAACGGCGTCGAACCGACGCCGGGCGACGGGGCCCGTCCCGCGTGGCCGTAAAAAAGGGCTGTCTCCCGCTATGGGAGACAGCCCTTTTTGCGCGCTGGGGTCACTTTTTCCGCTTCCAGCGCAAGTAATTCTCATAATCCCGCACCGCGGCCCGCTCTTCCGCGGTGAGCTGCGTCCGCCGCCGCTTCTCGGCGTAGGCCGGGTCCTGGTCGGTCAGGCCCAGAAGGTAGTCGGCGGAGACGCCGTAGAGCCGACAGACCGCGACCAGCATCTCATGGCTCGGCGAGCTCTTCTCCTGCTCCCAGGCCCGGACCGTAGGCAACGACACGCCCAGCCGGGCCGCCAGGGCCGACTGGGTGTGTCCATGATCCTTCCGCACCTCCGCCAGCCGCTCCCCGATCATGCGCATCACCTCTCAAATACAGTATAGCGAATTTTATCAGTTTCCATGTAAAATGATAAAATTCTTGCTATCCGTGCCGGAGCATGATATAATCCATATTACTCTGCGTGGGTACAACTGATATTTTTATTAGAAACAGGGGGAAACCGAACCATGGACCACAAGCAGCAGACCGGCCGCCCATCCATCGACAGGCCGTGGTTGAAGTATTACAGCGAGGAGGCCATCAAGGCGCCGTTGCCGGAGCGCACGATGTACGCCTATCTTTGGGAACAGAACAAAGACCATCTTGACGATATAGCACTCAATTATTATGGACATTCCATTTCATATGGCAGTCTCTTTTCCCGCGTTGACGATGCGGCAAAGGCCATGTACGGCCTGGGCGTGCGGAAAGGCGATATTGTCTCCATGTGTGTGCTGAACACGCCGGAAACCGTCTATTCCATATATGCGGTCAACAAGCTGGGGGCGGTCTGCAATATCATCGAGCCCCGCACCAACGCCGACCAGATCAAGGCCCGCGTAAACGCGGCGGGCTCTAAGGTCCTTATTTTGTTGGATGTGTTTTACGGCAAGATCAAGGATATCCTGCCCGATACTTGCGTGGAAAAGGTCCTTGTGCTCTCGTTGGGCGCTTCCATGCCGCTCGCGGTTCGGATCGGCTTTGAACTGACCAAGGGGCGCAAAATAGAAAAGGCGCCTCGAAACGGATCGTTTTTGCCGTGGGACCGCTTTATCTCCCAAAGTAGATCTCTGCCCCCCGCGAGGGAGGCGCCTTACAAAAAAGACAGCGCCGCCGCCATTATCTATACCGGCGGGACCACGGGGACGCCCAAAGGGGCGATGCTGTCAAATTACGGGGTAAACGCGGTGGCTGTTCAGTACGTGCTGGGCCTACACCAAAAGAGAAGAGAATCCTTCTTGAATATCATGCCCCCCTTTATCGCGTATGGCTTTGTATTTGGTCTGCATACCCCCTTGTGTTCAGGGCTTACAAACATTTTGATCCCAAGTTTTCGACCTTCTGAGATCGGAAAACTATTTGTAAAATATAAACCCTCTCACTACATTGGCGTACCGGCGCATTTTGAGCAGATGATGAGCTGCCGAGAGCTCCAAAACAAAGACCTGTCCTTTTTGTACACCGCGGGCATGGGGGGTGACCGCGTGGCCGTGGCTGTTGAGGAAGCCATCAACGCGTTTTTGCTGGAGCATCATTCGCCGTCAAAGGCCATGAAAGGGTATGGCATGACTGAACTGGGGTCGTCCGCGTGCACGACCACGATCCACTGCAACAAGGTCGGAAGCGTAGGGATCCCTCTGGTCAAGAACACGATATCCATATTTGAGCCAGGGACAGAACACGAGCTTACCTATGACCAGGAAGGGGAGGTCTGTATCACCGGCCCGGGGATGATGCTCAAATACTACAACGACCCCGCGGAAACCGAAAAAGTCGCGAAAACACATCAGGATGGAAGGGTATGGATACACTCCGGCGATATCGGATATATGGATAAAGACGGCGTGCTGTTTATCATAGATCGCATGAAGCGGGTGATCATTCGCCCAGACGGGCACAATGTGTGGCCGTCACAAATCGAGAGCGTACTTGCGCGGCATCCGGCTGTGGAGGCCTGCGCTGTCGTTGGCGCCCCGAATCCCGAGGGGGAAAACGGGCAAATCCCTGTCGCGTTTCTTGTCCTGAAGCAGGGTTTTTCCAAAAGCGACCGCTTGATACAGGACATCGACGCGCACAGCAAGAAATGCTTGCCGGAGCGCGATGTCGCGTTGGCGTATTATTTCTGTGACAGCTTGCCCCTCACGCCGGTGGGGAAAGTCGATTACCGGCTCTTGGAGCAAACGGCGCGGAGCGAGGCGGCCGCGCTGTCATAAAAACGTGACCCCGCCGGGTGCGGCGGGGTTGCTTTTTGGGGGCGGGGGTGGTATGATTTCGGAAAACCGACTGAGGAGGTCTGGAAGACGATGAAGGAATTTGGGGTAAAGCCGTATCTGTTCCCCATGCCGACCTACATGATCGGCACCTACAACGAAGACGGCTCTGTGGACGTGATGATGATGGCCTGGGGCGGGATCTGCGCCGAGGACCGGGTGGCGCTGAATCTGGAGGCCGACCACAAGACCGTGGCCAACCTCCGGGCCCGGGGCGCGTTCACCCTGGCCGTGCCCGGGGCGGACACGCTGGCGGCGTCGGACTTCCTGGGCATCGCCTCGGCCAACCAGGTGGCGGACAAGTTCCAGCGTACTGGGCTCCACGCGGAGAAGAGCGGCCGGGTGGACGCGCCGGTCATCCGGGAGTACCCCCTCACGTTGGAGTGCGTGGTGGAGAAATTTGAGGACGAGCCCTACGGCCTGCGGGTGCTGGGCCGGATCGTCAACGTGCTGGCGGACGAAAAGGTCCTGGACGGGAAGGGCCAGATCGACCCAGGCAAGCTGGGGGCTTTCGCCTTTGACCAGATGGGAAACGGCTACTACGCCCTGGGGGAGAAGATCGGCCAGGCGTGGGACAGCGGCGCGGGGCTCATGCCAAGGGAGTGACCGCCGCAAGTCAGCGGACGAAAAGCGGCCCCGGACCGACGGCTTGTCGGTCCGGGGCGTTTTTTTGCTGTGCGGGGGTGATCCCTGCCGGGGCGTTTTTTTGCTGGGGTGGGGGTTGTCAGGCTCACGCCCCGGGGGTGGGCGCTGGGGGGTCGGTGAGGTCCAGGCCGGCGGCGCCCACGTCCAGGTCGCCGTTTTCCAGGGAGAGGAAGGGGGAGAACTCCACCCGCTGATCCTGGTAGTCCAGCTGGATGGTGACGTCGGGGAAGATGTCGCTGACGTTGCACTGGACCACGAAGGGCTCGCAGTCCGGGTCCTCAAAGCGCAGGCGGCTCTCTCCCGTCTCCATGTCGTTGACCAGCAGGGAGAGGGCCATGTCGGCGTAGCGGGGGATCACCAGGTAGAAGTCCCCGTCGGAGACGTAGTGCACCGGGGGCCGGACGCCGCCCAGGTACCGCGCCACGTAGTCGTCCAGCCCGTCGGCGTTCTGATAGCCCAGGTGGGCCACCGCGTAGAGCTGGCCCTCCCCGAAGTCCACCCCCTCCCGCTCCACGTAGTCGTCCGACACGGCGGGGGGAGCGGACTGGTCGGTGACCTCCTCCGTGGGCGGGTCGGCGGGCGCCGGGGCGGGGGAGGCGGCGCTCTGCCCGCCGGGCCGGGACGCGCCGTTGGCGCACCCGCCCACCCACAGCAGAAGGGCCAGCGCGGCAAGCAGGCAAATGACGGACTTTTTCATGGCCTTACCCTCCTTGTGTTCTCTCGTCTGCCCCCCCGGCCCCGGGATAGGGCCGGGGCCGGGTGGGGGATAAGACTATCATACATCTAAAATCGAAAAAAATCCACCTCCAGACCGCCCCTCTGGAAAAAATCCCCCGCCGCCCCCCGCTTCAAAAAGTTTCCCCTGTCCAAACGGCGCGGGGTGTGGTATAATGTCTTATCATTAAAGTGCCGCCCGGGGCGCGGCTTTGGGAAAGGAGCGGGTTTTTATGGACAGGAGGACCGACCCCCACGCCGTCTTGGTCCTGGGCCACAAGAGCCCGGACACCGACTCCATCTGCGCCGCCATCGCCTACGCGGGGCTAAAGAACACCTTGGACCCCCAGCGCCGGTACGAGCCCTGCCGGGCGGGGCTGGTGAACCGGGAGACCCAGTTCGTGCTGGACTACTTCGCCGTCCCGGAGCCCCGGCTGTGCACCGACGTGAGCCCCCAGCTCCAGGACGTGGACTACCGCCACGAGCCCGGCGTGCCGCCCCAACTGAGCCTCCGCCGGGCCTGGGAGACCCTGCGGGCGCGGGATCTGGATACGCTGTGCGTAGTGGACGAAAACGATCTGCTCCTGGGCCTGGTCACCGTCCGGGACATGGCCCGGGCCGACCTGGACCTGATCGACGAGAGCGTTCTTTCCAAGACCGGGACCCCCTACCAAAACGTGGCCGATACGCTGGACGCCCAGGTGGTGGTCCCCGGCGGGCCAGATCAGCGGGTCACCGGCCGCATCGTGGTCGCCCCCGGCGGCGCGGGGGGCATGGCGGACGCCGTCCGGGCCGGGGACGTGGTCATCCTGACCGGCGGGGCGGAGGCCCAGCGCGCCGCCGTGGAGATGGGGGCGGGGTGCGTCATCGTCTGCGGCGGGGAGGCGGTGGACCAGACCGCCGCCGCCCTGGCGTGGGCCCGGGGCTGCGTGGCCCTGTCCACCCCCCACTCCCCCTACGCCGCCGGGCAGAGGATCGTCCAGTCCTCGGCGGTGGAGGCGTATATGAACCGGGGCGAGTTGGTCACCTTCACCCCCCACACCCTGGTGGAGACGGTGACCCGGGTGATGGCCGCGGTGCGCTACCGCTACTTCCCCGTGGTGGACGACGAGGGCCGCTGTGTGGGGCTGGTCTCCCGGCGGAACCTTTTGAATCTGCGAAAAAAACAGCTCATCCTGGTGGACCACAACGAGCGGGCCCAGGCGGTGGACGGACTGGAGGAGGCGGAGGTGCTGGAGGTGGTGGACCACCACCGCATCGGCACGCTGGAGACGGACGCGCCTGTGTACTTCCGAAACGCCCCGGTGGGGGCCACCTGCACCGTTGTTTACCAGCTCTACCAGGAGCACGGCGTCACCCCTGACCGGGCCACGGCGGGGCTGATGCTCTCCGCCATATTGTCCGACACGCTGATGTTCCGCTCCCCTACCTGCACCCCCGCGGACCGGCGGGCGGCGGAGGCCCTGGCCGCTCTGGCGGAGGTGGACATGGAGAGTTACGCCGCCGCCATGTTTGACCGGGGCGGGGACGTGACCGGCAAGAGCCCGGAGGACATCCTGCGGACCGACTACAAGCTCTTCACCAGCGGCAACTGCCGCTTCGGCGTGGGCCACGGCAGCTTTATGAACGAGAAAAACCGCCGCTCGGCCATGGCCCTGCTGGGGCCCTGGCTCCCCGTCGCCCTGGAGCGGCAGGGGCTGGACTACATCTTCTATATGTTCACCGACATCCCCACCTCCACCACCTGGCTGATGATGGCGGGCAAGGGGGCGGAGGAGCTGGTGGGCCGGGCCTTCCACGTGGCGGCCCAGGACGGCGCCGCCGTCCTCCCCGGCATCGTCAGCCGGAAAAAGCAGGTCATCCCCGCCCTGATCGGGGCGATCAAGCAACAGATACCCGCGTATTAGGAGGTATTTACCATGAGACGAAAGACCATCCTCTCCCGGCTGGGGGCGGCGGCGCTGGCCCTGGCCCTGCTCCTGCTCCCCGCCCAGGCTCTCACCGTGGACCAGGCCCGGGAACTGCTGGAGTCCTACTATGTGGACCCGGTGCCCCAGGAGGTGCTGGACCAGCCCACCATCCCCGCCATGCTGGAGGCCCTGGGCGACCCCTACACCAACTACCTGGACGCCCGGGAGTACCAGTACTTCCTGAGCACCATGGCCGACTACACCATGGGAGGCATCGGCGTGATCACCACCCTGACCCCGGGGCCCCTGGACCAGGGGCTGGAGATCGACGAGGTGCTGGACGACTCCCCCGCCCAGGCCGCCGGGCTCCTGGTCGGGGACCTCATCGTGGCGGTGGACGGCACGGACCTGGCGGGCCTTGAGGCGGAGGAGGCCGCGGGGCTGCTGGCCGGGGAGGTGGGGACCGACGTGGTCCTGACCTGTCTGCGCCAGAACTACCGCTACACCCGCACCCTCACCCGGGCGGTGATCACCATCCCCGCCACCGACGGCTATCTGCTGGAGGGGGACGTGGGCTACATCGCCTGCGACACCTGGGGCGAGGAGACCACGGGCCACTTCCGGGATCTCCTGGACCAGATGGGGGACCAGGCCAAGTGCTGGCTCATCGACCTGCGGGGCAACAGCGGCGGGCTCATCACCGCGGCGGTGGACTCCGCGGGGCTCTTCTGCGGCCAGGACGCCATGGCCTGCCTGCGCCAGCGGGGGGAGGGCCCGGGGGGGTATGACTACACCCTCTGCGTCGCGGAGGAGGACGACCCGGTGACCGACCGGCCGGTGGTCCTCCTGGTGGACGGGGAGACCGCCTCGGCCTCCGAGCTCTTCACCGCCATCCTCCGGGACTGCGGCCGGGCGGTGGTGGTGGGGGAGCGCACCTTCGGCAAGGGGGTGTCCCAGGCCGTGCTGGACCAGGCCGCCCTGCCCGACTACTTCCCCGACGGGGACTGCCTCTCCCTCACCTTCGCCCGGGTCTACTCCCCCATGGGCAACACCAACCACATCATCGGCGTTCTCCCCCACCTCCCCGCCGATCCCCAGGAGGCGCCGGGCCTGGCCCTGGAGACCGCCCAGGCCCTGGCCCAGGCGGAGTATGACCTCTGGCCCGCCGTGGCCGACACCCTGATAGAGCGCTGCGCCGCCGGGGATCACGACCTCTCCGACCTGGACGGCCAGCCCTATGGCGACGCCATCGCCCACCTGGCCGCCTACGGCCTGGTCCAGGGCGAGGGGGACGGGGCCTTCCACCCGGAGGACACCCTGACCCGGGCGGAATTGGCCCAAATGCTGGCCAACATCCTGGACTACGCCCCCCAGGCGGAGGGCGGGGTCTTTTCCGACGTGGACGCCGCCGCCTGGTACGCCCCGGCGGCGGAGGCCATGGCGGAGCTGGGCTTTCTGGACGGCGTGGGGGAGGGCCGCTTCGCCCCCGACCGGGTGCTGACCCGCCAGGAGCTGTTCACCGCCGTGGGCCGCCTGGCCCGCTGGCTCAACAACGACTTCAACTACGTCGCCCTCACCCGGGAGGACTGGCAGACGGAACTCTACGCCCTGAAGGACTACGACGACTGGGCCAGGGAGCCGGTGTGGCTGTTGAGCCGGGGGCTGGAGGACGGCGAGGGGGGCTTTTTGAACGCCCTGTGGGACGACCCCGAGTTCATCGACCCCCGCGCCCCCGCCACCCGGGCGGAGGCCGCCCAGGTGCTGTACACCCTGCTGAGTATGCTGTGGATCCTCCCCTAGGCGTGTTCCAAAAAGGCGCTGTCCCCGCCGGGACAGCGCCTTTTTTGCGGTTTTTTGGGCGCGACCCCTTTTCATTTGGGGAAAAGATTGGTATAATATCGAATGGATCGCTCTATATAAAGGGGGACTGGAAGATGAACCGTGTCACCGTCACCATCGCCGAGCGGCAATTCACCCTGCTGACCGACGCCGAGCCCGCCTTCACCCAGAAGGTGGCCCAGCACCTGGACGGCAAACTCACCGAGCTTTTGGCCGGCGACAGCAAGCTCTCTTTGCTGGACGCGTGCATCCTGGCGGCTCTGGACGCCACGGAGGAGTGCTTCAACGAGCAGGAGAGCTCGGAGAACCTGCGCCGACAACTGAAGGAGTATTTGGAGGAGTCCACCAAGCTGAAGCTGGAGCTGTCCGAGGCGCGGCGGGAGATCTTCGCCCTGAAGGGGAAGAAATAAGCCCCATGCTGGAGCTTCTCGCCCCCGCCGGCTCCCCTGAGGCGGTCACCGCCGCCGTGCAGAACGGGGCGGACGCGGTCTACCTGGGCTGTGGCGACTTCAACGCCCGCCGCCGGGCCAAAAATTTCACCCCCGACGACCTGGCCCAGGCGGTGGCGTACTGCCACGTCCGGGGGCGCAAGGTCTACCTGACCCTCAACACCCTCCTCTCCGACCGGGAGCTGCCCGCCGCCCTGGACCTGGCGGCGTTCGCCAACCGCATCGGCGTGGACGCGGTGCTGGTGCAGGACCTGGGGCTGGCGGACGCTCTGGCCCGCCGCTTCCCCGACCTGCCCCTCCACGGCTCCACCCAGATGACCGTCCACTCCCTGGACGGGGCCCGGTTCTGCGCCCAGCGGGGGCTTACCCGGGTGGTGCTGAGCCGGGAGCTCTCCCGGGAGGCCATCGCCCATATCTGCGCCGAGAGCCCCGTCGAGGTGGAGGTCTTTGTCCACGGGGCGCTTTGTATGTGCTACTCCGGCCAGTGCTTCCTCTCGGCCATGCTGGGCGGGCGCAGCGGCAACCGGGGCCTGTGCGCCCAGCCCTGCCGCCTGCCCTATGACGGCGAACACCCCCTGTCCCTGAAGGACGCCTCCCTGGCCGGGCACCTCCGGGAGCTGGAGGAGATGGGGGTTGCCTGCGTCAAGATCGAGGGGCGGATGAAACGAGCGGAGTACGTGGCCATCGTCACCCGGGTCTACGCCGCCGCCCTCCGGGAGGGCCGGGAGCCCACGGCGGAGGAGCTGCGGGCGCTGGAGAGCGCCTTCTCCCGCTCCGGCTTCACCCAGGGGTACTACCTGGACCAGAAGGGCCCCGCCATGTTCGGCGTGCGCGCCGAGGGGGATGCCCCCGACGACCTCTACGCCGCCGCCCGGGAGACCTACCGCCGGGAAAACCCCCAGGTGGGCGTCTCCCTGGCCGCCCAGATCCGCGCCGGTCAGGCCGCCACTTTGGAGGTCGACGACGGCCAGGGGCACATCGCCCGGGCCGTGGGCCCCGCCCCGGAGGCCGCCCGGTCCCGCCCCGCCACCGACGAGGACGTGGAGGCCCAGCTGACCAAGACCGGCGGCACCCCCTATTTTGTCAAGCGCCTCTCCCTCACCCTGGACCCCGGCCTGGCCCTGCCCAAGTCGGCGCTGAACGCCCTGCGCCGGGAGGCGCTGGACGGCCTCACCGCCCAGCGGGCCCAGCCGCCCCGGCGGCGGGCGCTGTCGGCGGCGGACCCCGCCCCCGTCCCCGGGCCGGACGGGCCGCCGGAACTGATCTTCTCCCTGCGGCGGGCCGACCAACTCACCCCGGAGGTCTGGACCTTGCCCCACCGCTTTCTGGATCTGCCCGCCCAGGTCTTTGCCCAGTCGCCCCACGCCGTCCGCGCCGCCCGGGGGGCGGGGGCCCGGCTCCGGGTGGCCCTGCCCCGGATCTGCTGGGACCGGGAGCGGCCCCGGCTGATGGAGCACCTGGCCGCCGCCGCCGACCTGGGGGCGGAGGCCGCCCTGGTCCCCACCTGGGACCTCCTGGCGGCGGCCCGGTCCTTCCCCTTCGCCCTCTACGGGGACTTCGGCCTGGGGGCGTACAACTCCGCCACCCTGGCGGCCATGGCCGACCTGGGCTTTGCCGGGGCCACCGCCTCCTTTGAGCTGAAGCTGCCCATGATCCGGGATCTGTCCAAGCCCCTGGCCCTGGAGGCCATCGTCTATGGCCGCCTGCCCCTGATGATGCTGGAGCAGGCCCCCGGCGGGAGGGCCCGGGACAGCCTCACCGACCGCCGGAACGTCACCTTTCCCCTGCTCCCCGCCTTTGGCGGACGGTGGGAGCTTTTGAACAGCCAGGTGCTGTACCTGGCCGACAAGGCCCAGTGGAAGACCCTGGGCCTGACCGCCGCCCGGCTCCTGTTCACCGACGAGGCCCCGGGGCGCTGTGCCGCCGTGGCCCGGGAGTACCTGGCGGGCGGCCAACCTCCCAAGCAGTTTACCCGGGGGCTCTACTTCCGGGACGTGGAATAAAAAGGAGCGATGCCCCATGTTGGACCGTCCCATCGACCTCTCGGTCAAGCGCCTCTCCCCGCAAGCCGTCCTCCCCCAGTACGCCACCGAGGGCGCGGCGGGGATGGACCTTCACGCCTGCCTGGACGCGCCGGTGACCATCGCCCCGGGCCAGCGGGTGCGGATCCCCACCGGCCTTGCCATCGCCCTGCCCGACGCCGGGTACGCCGCCTTTCTCTTTCCCCGCTCGGGGCTGGGGGTGAAGGCGGGGATCACCCTGCCCAACTGCGTGGGCGTGGTGGACAGCGACTACCGGGGGGAGGTCATCGTTGGCCTGGTGAACCTCTCCGACGCGCCCTACACCGTCCAGCCCGGGGACCGGATCGCCCAGATGGTCCTTCTGCCCGTGGCCCGGGCCAACGTCCGGGAGGTGGACCGGCTGGACCACACCCAGCGGGGGGCCGGGGGCTTCGGCTCCACGGGAAAGTGAGGGGGCCATGGACATCGTCTTGGCAAGCGCCTCCCCCCGCCGCCGGGATCTGCTGACCCAAATGGGCCTCTCCTTCCGGGTGGTGGTCTCCCACGCCGACGAGGCCGTGGACCCGGCCCTGCCCCCCCAGGAGCAGGTGCGCCTCATCTCCCGGCGTAAGGCGGAGGCGGCGGCCCGGCAGGTGGGCCCGGAGGCCCTCATCCTGGCCGCGGACACCATCGTGGCGCTGGACGGCGCCGTTTTGGGCAAGCCCCACAGCCCCCGGGAGGCGGCGGAAATGCTCCACCGCCTGTCCGGCAAGACCCACACCGTCCACACCGGCTTCACCCTCCGCCAGGGGGCGCGCGTCCACACCGGCGGCGAGGCCACCCAGGTGACCTTCCGGCCCCTGACGGAGGGGGAGATCGCCGCCTACGTCGCCACCGGCGAGCCCATGGACAAGGCCGGGGCCTACGGCATCCAGGGCCTGGGCGGTCTGCTGGTGGAGGGCATCCGGGGGGACTATTTCAACGTCATGGGCCTGCCGGTGTGCCGGGTGGGCCTGGCCCTGGGGAAATTCGGCGTACAGCCGCTGGGAGGGGGAGAGAGCCGTTGAAAAAGCTGTTCAACTCCAGCGGCGGGCTGGTGCTCCTCATCGCCCTGCTCCTGGCCGCCATTACCCTGGCCGTCTCCCTGTTCTTCTCCGGGGCGGACCCGCTGGCAAACCTGTGGGGGGTGGTGACCACCCCCTTCCGCTCCGCGGGCGCGGCGGTGTCGGGCTGGGCGGAGCGGGCCTTTGCCGACCGCTACCGGGAGGAGGTCCTCCAGGAGGAGGTGGAACGGCTCCGCCAGGAGCTGTCGGATGCCGAGGAGAAAGTGCGGGAGGCGGAGGACGCCATCGCCGAGAACGAGCGCCTGCGGGAGCTTCTGGACCTGCGGCAAAAGCGCCGGGACCTGAGCGATTTTGAGAGCGTCACCGTCACCGCCCGGACATTGTCCAACTGGGCCTCCACCCTCACCGTCAGCAAGGGCAGCAACTACGGCCTGGCGGAAAAACAATGCGTCATCGACGCCTACGGCAACCTGGTGGGGGTGGTCAGCGAGGTGGGCTACAACTGGGCCACTGTCCTCACTGTGGCGGACACGGACATCGACATGGGGGGCAAGGTCTCCCGCCCCGGCGGGCAGATCGCCGCGGTGCTGGAGGGGGACTTCACCCTCATGGCCCAGGGGCGGCTGAAGCTCTCCTTCCTCCCCGAGGACGCCCAGCTCAGCGCCGGGGACCTGGTGCTCACCTCCG
The DNA here is from genome assembly GCA_947627325.1 of uncultured Oscillospiraceae bacterium. Lineage (GTDB taxonomy): Bacteria > Bacillota > Clostridia > Oscillospirales > Oscillospiraceae > MGBC124762. Next base: position 121,451 of record CANQVO010000005.1, read on the forward strand.
GCCGGGGCGGGGTCTACCCCCCCGATCTGGTGGTGGGCACGGTGGAGTCGGTCCACAGCGACGCGTCCAACATGACCCGCTACGCCGTGGTGGCTCCCAAGGCCGACCTGGACGCCGTCAGCCAGGTCTTCGTCATCAAATCCTTTGACATCGTGGAGTAACGCTATGACCACACAGGAGCAAGTCCGCAAATGGCTCTGCTACGCCCTGGGGGTGCTCCCCATCTGGCTGGCGGAGACCCAGGTCCTCAACCGCGTCCCCCTCTTTGGGGTCATCCCGGTACTGCTGCCTCTGGCGGCGGTGGCGGCGGCCCTGTGGGAGGGGGCCAGGCGCGGCGCGGTCTTCGGGCTGTGCGTGGGCCTCGTGGCCGACGCCACCTACCCCGGCGTGCCCGGGGGCATGACCCTGGGGCTGTGCGCCCTGGGCTTCCTCACCGGGGCCATGAGCCAGTACGGCGTGCGGCAGACCTACGTGGGCTATCTGCTGTGCGCCGGGGCAAGCATGGGCCTTTTGGAGCTGGCCCGGGTGGTGTGGGCCATGTTCACCCACCTGGGGACCCTGGGGGACGTGGTCCTGGTGGCGGGGAAGGAGGGGCTTTGGAGCCTCTGCTTCACCCCGCTGATCTACCTGCTGTTCAAGGGGATCTGTCTGCGGGTGAACGCCCAGCAGGGCGGCGGCGCCTATGGATAAGCGCAGAGAGTTGGCGCGGCTGGCGGTGCTGGGGGCCCTGCTGGCGGTGGTGCTGGTGAGCTTTTTCTACCTGCTCTACGATCTCCAGGTCAACCGCCGGGAGGAGTTCCAGGCCCGGATGGTCAAGGCGGTGGGCCGCACCGAGACCGTCCCCGCCGCCCGGGGGGAGATCACCGACCGCTACGGCCGGCCCCTGGTGACCAACCGGGTGATCTACCAGGTGACCCTGAACACCTCCCTCATGGGGGAGCGGCGGGACGAGATCCTGCTGGAGCTCATGGACCTGGCCACTCAGGAGGGCATCACCTGGCCGGATAACCTACCCCTGCGCCGCCAGGCCCCCTACACCCTGGACCGCGCCCGGCTGGGGGAGACGGCCCTGAAAAACTACGACGCCCTGGCCGAGAAGCTGGGCTGGACGGCCACGGGGGGCGCGGAGCTCCTGGCCCAACTGCGCCAGACCTACCACCTCTCCGACCAGCTCACCGCCGCCCAGGTCCGGGACCTGGGGGGCGTGCTCTACGAGCTGTCCCTCCGGGAGCAGGAGATCACCTGGGAGGCGTATGTCTTCGCCAAGGACGTGGACATCGACTTCATCTCCGCCGTCCGGGAGCGGGGCCTCAGCGGCGTCACCGCCGAGCCGGTCACCGCCCGGAAGTACAACACCACCTACGCCGCCCACATCCTGGGCCACACCGGGGACATCCTCCGGGAGACCTGGCCCACCTATAAGGAGCAGGGCTACGCCATGAACGCCAAGGTGGGCATCGACGGGGTGGAGAAGGCCTTCGAATCCCTCCTCCGGGGCCAGTCCGGCACCCAGCTGGTGGAGCGCAACGCCAACGGCAAGGCGGTGTCCCAGACCTGGGTGCGGGAGCCCCAGCCGGGCAAGGACGTGGCCCTGACCATCGACCTGCCCCTCCAGCAGAAGGTGGAGGACGTGCTGGCCGAGACTCTGCCCGGCCTGGGCGAGGACGTGGAGGGCGGCGCGGCGGCCATGCTGGACGTGAACACCGGGGCGGTGCTGGCCCTGGCCTCCTACCCCACCTACGACCTGTCCGTCTACCAGGACTCCGCCCGCTACCAGGAGCTGTTGAGCGACCCCCTGCGGCCCCTGAACGACCGGGCCACCTCCGGGCTCTATCCCCCCGGCTCCACCTTTAAGCCGGTGGTGGCCGCCGGGGCGCTGGAGGAGGGGATCATCACCCCCTCCACCCTCATCCGGGACACGGGGCGGTACACCTACTACAAAAGCCCCCAGCCCCAGTGCTGGATCTACCGCCAGTACGGCTCCACCCACGGCAACGTGAACGTCACCAAAGCCATCGAGGTCTCCTGCAACGTCTTCTTCTACGACGTGGGCCGCCGCCTGGGCATCCAGAAGATCGACGAGTACGCCGCCCGCTTCGGCCTGGGCCAGGCCACCGGCATCGAGCTGCCCGAGAACACCGGGGTGGTGGCCGGGCCGGAGTACACCGAAAAGGTCCTGGGCCAGACCTGGTACGACGGCTCCACCCTCTCCGCCGCCATCGGCCAGGAGAACAACCAGTTCACCCCCCTCCAGCTTGCCAACTACACCGCCACCCTGGCCAACGGCGGCACCCGCTACGCCGTCCACCTGCTCCAGAGCGTCAAGACCCCCGGCTCCAGCGACCCCGCCGAGGAGTACCAGCCCCGGGTGGTGGACCGGCTGGACCTGGACCCCGCCAGCCTCTCCGCCGTGACCCGGGGGATGCTGGACCTGACCACTACCGGCTCTCTGAGCCGGCACTTCCAGAACCTGCCCTTCCAGGTGGCGGCCAAGACCGGCTCGGCCCAGGTGTCCGCGCAGACCGACTCCAACGCCGTGTTCGTCTGCTTCGCCCCCTACGACGACCCCCAGGTGGCCCTGGCCCTGGTGGTGGAAAAGGGCGGCAGCGGCTCTGGCCTGGCCGCCATGGCCGCGGACATTCTGGACTTCTACTTCAGCGCCCAGAGCGGCTTTTCCACCACGGTGGAGGAAAATGTCCTATTGCGCTGACCGCCGGGGCTGTGATAAAATATCCGGGCGCGCGGCATAAGATAGTATATAAAAAACCTTGAGGTGATCCGATTGTTTGACCCCGCCATCTTCCAACCCCACGACCCCAGGTGCAAGTCCCCCGTCGGCGGCGTGGCCGCCGGAAAGAGCGTCAGGCTCTCCCTCTATCCCCCCCGGTCCCTGGGCTATCTCCAGGCCTGGGTCACCTTCCGCTACGAGCAGTGGAACGACTACACCGAGACCTATCCCGTCCCCTGGGCCGACCACCGGCTGGGGGTGGACACCTTCACCGCCGACCTCCCCATCCCCGCCGACTACCAGGGCCTGATCTGGTACACCTTCCACGCCGACTTCACCGTGGAGCCCTACTACATGGAGTCCGACGAGTACCAGCTCACCGTCTACGACGGCGGCGACAAGGTCCCCGACTGGTTCGGCCTTGGGATGTGCTACCAGATCTTCCCCGACCGCTTCTGCCGCCTGGCCCTGCCGGAGCACACCGGCCCTGGCGACCGCATCATCCACCAAAACTGGGCCGACCCCCCCGTCTACAAGCCCGAGCCGGGCCGGGGGGTCACCAACCGGGACTTCTTCGGCGGCTCGCTGAAGGGGGTGGAGAGCAAGCTGGACTACCTGTCCGACCTGGGGGTGGAGACCCTCTACTTCTGCCCCATCTTCGAGGCCCTGGAAAACCACCGCTACGGCACGGCGGACTACGAGAAGATCGACCCCATGCTGGGCACCCTGCGGGACTTCGAGCGCCTGTGCCAGGCCGCCCACAAGCGGGGGATGCGGATCATTCTGGACGGCGTGTTCAACCACGTGGGCTGGGCCAGCCGCTACTTCAACGCCACCGGCGAATACGGCGAGGGGGGCGCGGCCCGGGACCCCAACTCCCCCTATCACGACTGGTTCTTGTGGGAACACTGGCCGGACCAGTACAAGTCCTGGTGGGGCTTCCACACCCTGCCCGACTTCAACAAGGAAAACCCCCAGTTTTTGGAGTACATCTGCGGGGAGAACGGTATCATCCGCACCTGGCTGCGCCGGGGGGCGGACGGCTGGCGGCTGGACGTGGCCGACGAGCTGCCCGACCACATGGTCCACGCCATCCACCAGGCCGCCCGGGCGGAGAACCCCAACGCCCTCATCATCGGCGAGGTGTGGGAGGACGGCTCCATCAAGATCGCCTACGACGTGCGCCGCAAGCACATCTGGGGCGGCCACTGCGACGGGCTGATGAACTACCCTCTGCGAAACGCCCTGATCTCCTACCTCCTGGGGGGCGACGCGGCCTGGTTCCGGGAGGAGATGGAGACCATCCGGGACCACTACCCCCCCTTCGCCTTCCACAACGCCATGAACGCCCTGGGCACCCACGACACCCTGCGGATCCTCACCTTCCTGGGCGTGGGGCACGACCACCGGGACGACTGGTCCAAGGACCAGCGGGCGGAATACGTCATGACCCCCCAGGAGCGCGCCCGGGGCCTGGAGCGCCTGCGCCTGGGCTACGCCCTGCTCTTCGCCTTCCCCGGCGCGCCCACGGTGTACTACGGGGACGAGGCGGGGATGACCGGCTTTGAAGACCCCTTCAACCGGGGGACCTACCCCTGGGGCGGGGAGGACGCCGAACTGGTGGCCTACGTCTCCAAGCTAGGCCAACTGCGGAAAAAGCGCCGCGCCCTGCGCCGGGGGAACCTGGTCTTCCTGGCCGCCGAGGGCGGGTTGCTGGCCTTCTCCCGCACCTATGGCCGGGAGACGATCATCGCCGCGGCCAACCGGGACCGGGAGACCCGCACCCTCTCCCTCCCCTTCCCCGCCGTGGACCTGCTCACCGGGGAGACCTTCCCCCAGGAGGCCCAGCTCCCCGGCGGCCGGGGCTTCCTCTTCGTCCCCGCCTGATGGAGCGCCGCCTGCGCCACACCGTCACCCCCGACCAGGCCGGGATGCGGGTGGACGCCGTTTTGCGGGAGGTCTTCCACCTCACCGGCAGCGTCATCCGCCGGATCAAGTGGCTCCCCGACGGCATCCTGCTGGACGGGCAAAAGGCCTTTGTCAACGCCCCCGTGGCCCCCGGCCAGGTGCTGGAGGCGGCGGTGGACGACCCTGCCCGCCCGGCCCGCATCCTCCCCGCCCCCGGGCCGGTGGACGTGGTCTTTGAGGACGAGCACCTGGTGGTCCTCAACAAGCAGGCGGGGGTCCTGGTCCACCCCGTGGTGCCGGAGCAGACCGACACCCTGGGGAACTTCCTCCTCTGGCACTACGCCCAGACCGGGCAGGCCGGCACCCTCTTTCACCCCGTCCACCGCCTGGACCGGGGCACCACCGGGCTGATGGTGGCGGCCAAGCACCCCAGCGCCCAGACGACCCTGAAAAACCAGCTCCACACCCCCGACTTTCAGCGGCGCTACCTGGCCCTCACGGTGGGCGCGCCGGAGCCCCCCGCCGGCACGGTGGACGCCCCCATCCAGAAGGACCCCGCCTCCGCCATCGCCCACCGGGTCCACCCCGACGGCCTGCCCGCCCGCACCCGCTATGAGACCCTGTCCCTCCACGGCCCCTACGCCCTGGTGCGCCTGGTCCTGGACACCGGGCGGACCCACCAGATCCGGGTCCACATGGCCCACCTGGGCCACCCCCTGGTGGGGGATTTTCTCTACGGCGCGGAGGACAAGGACCTCATCCCCCGCCCCGCCCTCCACTCCCACTTCCTCTCCTTCCTCCACCCTGTCACCCTTCAGCGCCTGACCTTCACCCAGCCCCTCCCCCCGGACATGGCCCGGCTGTTGACCGGCCCGGCGGAGGGCCCTCCCCCCGCCTTGGGGTGAGCCGGGGTCCGGCCCGGAGCGCCGGGAGACGCCGGGCAAAAGTTCCGCCTTGACAATTGGGCGGGGGTATGCTAGAATACTTGTTGCATCTAGGCGGCCTGCTTGGAGAGGTGTCCGAGTGGTTTAAGGAGCCGGTCTTGAAAACCGGTGACTCGCAAGAGCCGTGGGTTCGAATCCCACCCTCTCCGCCAACCACCCTCCACCAGACAAGCCCAAAGGAAATTCGGCACGCAGAAGTACCCAAGTGGCCGAAGGGGCTCCCCTGCTAAGGGAGTAGGCGGTGTTGAGCCGCGCGAGAGTTCAAATCTCTCCTTCTGCGCCAAAGACCCTGGGACCACAACGGCCCCAGGGTCTTTTGTCGGCATTCGCCCCGTCAGGGTCTTACTCCCGCGCGTCCCCGCGAGAATTTGATTGACGGATCGGCCCACAGCGCATATAATAAAGACAATAGATGTTGAAACTTTTGAGGGGTCGCAAATGGAATTAAAATTTGAGTGGGACGAGGAAAAGGATCGGGCCAATCAGAGGAAGCACGGCATCTCCTTTGAGACGGCTGCCTATGTGTTCCAGGATCCGTATTACATAGAGATGTACGATTTTGAGCACAGTACCCAGGAGGATCGCTACATTGCAATCGGAAAGGTCGGAGACCTTTTGTTTGTGGTCTTTACGGAGCGCGGAGAAGTGATCCGCCTCATATCCGCGAGAGTGGCGACACAACGGGAAAGGAGGCTTTATTATGACCAAAACTTTTACGCTGAAGGCGGGCCAGCAGCCGACCCAGAAGCAACTTGACGAGGTGAAGGCGGCCGCCGGCAAAGAGATCCAGTTCGACGAAGATTCCCCCGAGCTCTCCCCGGCCATGTATAAGGCGTTCCGCTGCTGCGTCACCCAGCGAAATCGCCGGAAAAGGGCCTGATCGCAACCGTGTGAGAGTTCAAATCTCTCCCTCCTTACTCAAACGCAAAAAAGGCCGCGGGAAGGGGTGCTTCCGGCGGCCTTTTTTCATCTTTTTTAGGGCAAAAAGTCCTCCCGCATGGGGGTGAAGAGGTCCACCAGGACCCCCGCCTGGGTGCACACGCACCCGTGTTCCACCCCGTCCTCCTTCAGCAGGGTGTCCCCCGCCCGGACCACCCGGGTCTCATCGCCGATGGTGAAGCGGAACTCCCCGGAGACGATGTAGGTGAGTTGGGTGTGGGGGTGGCTGTGGAGCTTGCCCACCGCCCCGGTCTGGAAGGTGTTCTCCACCGCCATGATGCAGTCGGTGTAGGCCAGGATCCGGCGGGTGACCCCCTCGCCCCCGTCCTGGGGCAGGGCGCTGTCGTGGGGGACCCACCGCTGGTGCTTTTCAGGAATAGGCATGGGGCGTCTCTCCTTGTGGCTTGAAGTAGTCGGGATAGGTCTTGCGGAGGATCTTCTCCTCGCAGCGGTAGCGGGTGAGGTGGCGCTCCATCAGCGCCGCCGCCCGGGGGGCGTCCCCGGCCTCGACGGCGTCTACGATGGCGGCATGGTCCTCCATGACGTGGGTGTCCGTCCCCGCGCTCAAGCTCAGCCGCCGCACCCGGTCAAAGTGGATGGACATATTGCGGATGAGGCCGTACACCCGGTCCTTCCGGGCGATCTGGAACAGGGCGCGGTGGAAGAGGTTGTCGGTGTTCAGCCCCCCGTCGGAGTCCCCATCCACCATCTGCTGGGCGTATATCTCCAAAATGCGCCGCAGACGCAGGATATCCTCCGGCCCGGCCAGACCGCACACCTGCTCCACCACCGCCTTTTCCAGCACCAGGCGCATGAACCGGGCCTCCTCCACCAGGTCGTAGTCGATCCGGGCGATGGCGCTCCCCCGCTGGGGGTAGATCTCCACGATCTCCACCTTGGACAGCTCCACCAGCGCCTCCCGCACCGGGGTGCGGCTCAAGCCCATCTGCGTGGCCAGCTCGTTTTCGCTGACCATGGCGCCGGGGGGCAGCTCCAGGCGGATGATGTTGTCCTTCAGCGTCCGCAGGGCGTACTCCCGCCCGGTCTCCTTCGGCTCCCGCCGGGTGAGATACATCCTCTCTCCTCCTCTCAGGGGTAAGGTCGGAACCTACGAAAGATACTTTACCAGGGTGGCCCGCACCGCTCCCGGCCCGGCCAGCATCTCCCGGACGTAGCCGGCGATCCGCTCCCCCAGCCCCAGGGCGACCAGGTCGCTGCCAAAGAGGACGGGGTTGGAGAGGATGGGGGTCAATTTGTCCCCCAAACTCTCCGGCCGGCCCAGCTCCACCCCGGCCAGCTGGGCCTGGAGGGTGTCCAGCATGGGGTCGGCGGAACACTCCATGGGCCGGCCCTGGTCGTCCACGCCCAGGAGGTAGCGCATCCACCCGGCGATGGCCAGGGGGATATAGCGAAGGTCGGTCACCTCCAGGTCGGGCCGCTGGGCGTAGCTCTTGATGGTCTCCCCAAAGCGGATGGGCACCTTCTGGCTGGTGTCGGTGGCGATGCGCTGGGGCACGTCGGGGATGAAGGGGTTGGGCAGGCGCTGTTCCAGCACCTCCTGCAAAAAGGCCCGGGGGTCCAGGATCTTGGGGTCCACCACCACCCGCATCCCCTCGTCATAGCCCACCCGCTCCACCAGCGTCTTCAGCTGGGGATCGGCCATCTCGCTGGCGATGGTGGGGAAGCCCAGCAGACAGCCGTAGACGGCCAGGCAGGTGTGCAGGGGGTTGAGGCAGGTGGTGACCTTCATGCGCTCGGTGTCGTTCACCGTCTGGCGGTCGGTCAGATACACCCCCGCCTTCTCCAGGGGCGGGCGGCCGTTGGGGAAGCTGTCCTCCACCACCAGGTACTGGGGCACCTCCGCGTTGACGAAGGGGGCGATGAAGGTCTTTTTGGAGGTGACGATGGGGGCCATGTCCTCCACCCCCGCCTGGGTCAGCGCCTCCTCCACCACCTGGGCGGGGCGGGGGGTGATCTTGTCGATCATGGTCCAGGGGAAGGAGACGGTCCCCTCGTCGGAGAGCCAGTCCACAAACTCCCCGGCCACGTGCCCCCGGGCGGCCCACTCCTGGGCCACGGTGAGGACGCTGGCGCGGAGCTTTTCGCCGTTGTGGGAGCAGTTGTCCATGCTCACCATAGCCACCGGCGCGCCCCCCGCCTGGTAGCGGGCGTGGAGCAGGGCGGTGACCACGCTCATGGCGTGGCCGCACCCCTCCGGGCCCCCCTCCAGATCCGCCGCCACCTGGGGGAAGTAGTTCCCCCGGAGGTCGGCCAGGGCGTAGCCCTTCTCGGTGATGGTGAAGGAGACCATCTGGAGGCTGGGGGCGCGGAAGATGGCCTCCAACTCTGCCAGGTCGCCGGGGAAGTCCCGGCCCGCCCGCAGGCCCTTGGCCACCGAGGCCGTCACCTCCTTGTCCATGGTCCCGTCCGGCCGCAGGGAGACCACCAGGGTCATGGCGTCAAAGGGGTCGTAGATCTGGTCGATGATGTCAAAGTCAAAGGTGTCGGCGGCCACGATGCCCGTGTCCGCCAGCCCCCGCTCCAACAGCTCCTGCTGGAGCCGGGCGATGAAGCCCCGGAAGATGTTCCCCGCCCCGAAGTGGAGCCACTGGGGGGCCTTGGCGGTGTTGGCGCGCATGGCGGCGCGGTCGAACCGGGGCAGCCTGATCCCGGCGGCGTCCCAGGGGGCGCGGTCGGCCAGGCCCTTGTCGTTGAGCTTCAAAAGCGTCGCCCTCCTTGTTTGTCATACGGCCCGGAAGGGCGGCCCGGGGTGGGCCGCCCGCCGCGGGTCGGGTCAGTGGTCGAACTTGTCCAGGGCGTCCCACACCCCCAGCATATACATCACGCCCAGCGCCCGGTCGTAGAGGCCGTAGCCGGGGCGGACGGTGCCGGGGCCCTCGGTCCACAGGTGGCGGCCGTGGTCGGGGCGGATGTAGCCCTGGAAGCCGCAGTCGTGGTACGCCTTGAGGATGTCCAGGATGCCGGTGTCCCCATCGCAATCCCGGTGGCTGGCCTCGGAGAAGTCGCCGTTGGGGAAGTGCTTGACGTTGCGGATGTGGGCGAAGGCCACGCGGTCGCAGTACTTTCGCACGATATCCGCCACGTTGTTCCGGGGGTCGGCGTTCAGGCTGCCGGAGCAGAGGGTCAGGCAGTTGTGGGGGTCGTCCACCATCTTCAAAAAGCGGCCGATGGACGCCTCGTCCACCAGCAGGCGGGGCAGGCCGAAGATGTCCCAGGGCGGGTCGTCCATGTGGACGGCCATTTTGATTCCCGTCTCCCGGCACACCGGCATGATCGCCTCCAAAAAGTAGCGGAAGTTCTCCCACAGATCCTCCTTGCCCACCGGGCGGTAGCGCTCAAACAGCTCGTCCAGCTTGGCCATCCGCTCCGGCTCCCAGCCGGGGAAGGTCATGTGGTATTTCTCGGTGAAGGACATGACGTAGTCCGCCATCTCCCGGGGGTCCTGCTTGATCTTGGATGCCTCGTAGTAGAGGGCGGTGGAGCCGTCCCCCACGGGGTGGAACAGGTCGGTGCGGGTCCAGTCGAACACCGGCATGAAGTTGTAGCAGATCACCTTCACCCCAAAGGGGGCCAGGTTGCGGATGGTCTGGATATAGGCGTCGATGTGCTGGTCCCGGAGGGGGCCGGCGGTCTTGATATCGTCGGAGACGTTGACGCTCTCCACCACGTCCATGTGGAAGCCGTAGGGCCGGATCTGGTCGGCCACCGCCTGGATCTCGGCGGTCTCCCACACCTGGCCGGGCAGCTTGTCGTGGAGGGCCCAAACGATCCCCTCCACGCCGGGGATCTGTCGAATGTCAGAGAGCTGGATGGCGTCGTTGCCCGCGCCATACCAGCGCCAGGTCATATTCATGGGCATAGGGGCGCTCCTTTCCCCCCGTCACGGCATAGGCGCCCACACGGGGATGGCGGTGGGGATATAGGGCTCCTTGCCCACGATGCTGGGGATGAAGGTGCTGATCTGGGGGACGTAGCTCACCAACAGCAGGGCGATGATCATGCACAGATAGAAGGGCAGAGTGGCCTTGACCACCTTCTCCATGGGCGTCTTGCCCACGGCGGAGCCGATGAACAGCACCGCGCCCACCGGCGGGGTGAGCAGGCCGATGCCGCAGTTGAGCACCACCATGATCCCAAACTGCACCGGGTCCAGCCCGCACACGCCGGTGGCGATGGGCAGGAGGATGGGGGTGGCGATGAGGATGATGGGGGCCATGTCCATGATACAGCCCAGCACCAGCAGGATGAGGTTGAGCAGGAGGATGAGGATGATCCGGTTGTCGGTGACCCCCACGATGGCGTTGGCCGCCAGGCTGGGCACGTGGAGCAGGGTCAGGCAGTAGCCAAAGGCGGAGGAGGTGGCGATGAGGATGAGCACGATGGCCAGGGTGTTGACGCACTCGCCAAAGGCATCCCACACGCCCTTCCAGTTCACGCCCTTATAGATGAACACCGACACGATCAGGGAGTAGATCACCGCGATGGCGGCGGACTCGGTGGCGGTGAACACGCCGCCGACCACCCCCACCACCACGATGATGATGGCGGCCAGGGCCCAGAAGGAGGTGAGCAGCTGCTTGAAGAAGTTCACCAGGCTGAACCGCTCCCCCTTGGGGTAGTTGCGCTTGACGGAGATGATGTAGGACCCCACCATCAGCGCCACCGCCAGCACCGCGGCGGGGAGGTAGCCCGCCAGGAAGAGGGCGCCCACGGAGATGCCACCGGCGGTGGTGGCGTAGATGACCATGTTGTGGCTGGGGGGCACCAACAGCCCCTCGCAGGAGGAGGTGATGGTGACGGCGGTGGAGAAGTCGGCGTCATAGCCCTGGTCCACCATCATGGGGATGAGCAGGGAGCCCAGGGAGGCGGTGTCCGCGGAGGCGGAGCCGGAGATGCCGCCGAAGAAGTAGGAGGCCACGATGTTCACCATGGCCAGGCCGCCCCGCATCCAGCCCACCAGGGAGTTGGCCAGGGCGATGAGCTTGTCGGAGATGCCCCCCTTGCCCATGAGCACGCCCATGGTGATGAAGAAGGGCACGGCCATCAGGCTGTAACTCCACACGCCCCGGACCATCTGCTGGGCCAGGGTGGTCAGGTCCTGCCCCATGGTCACCAGGCAGAGGACGGAGGACAGACCCACCGCGTAGGCGATGGGGAAGCGCAGAAGGATCATCACGAGAAAGCTCCCCAGGAGCACGATAATACCTAAGGTTTCCGGGTTCATACCGTCTCACCCTCCTTTTCCGCCGGCACAAAGAACGCCTTGATGTGGTTGTAGATGGACTCCAGCTCGAAGATCATCATGCCCACGCCGGCCACCGGGATGGGGAAGTACATCCAAAACCGGCTCAGCCAGGGCATGGACTCGTACTTGCCGAACTTGGCCAGGGGCGACTGGCACATCTTCCAGCCGTAGTAGAGGAAGATCACGCCCAGGACCAGCACCGCCACGTCCGCCAGCACGTCCAGGACCTTCAGCAGGGTCTTGGGCAGGTAGCGGTCCAGGGCGGTCATGCGGATGTGGGCGCCGTTGCGGATGGCCAGGGTGGCGGAGAGCACCGCCATGTAGACCATGCAGGTGAGCACCACCTGCTCGGTCCAGGCGGGGTCGGGGATGAAGGGGACGTACCGCCCCAGCACCGCGAAGGAGGTGACCAGGATGTCGATGATCAAAAGCACCTTACAGACGAACAGGATCACCTTGTACGCCACGTCGTAGACCGGGCGTATCTTGTCCAAAGCGACAAACACTTTCGGCATAGGAGATCGCGCGCTCCTTTCCTTTTGAAAATGAGCGGCGGGAGCACAGGAGATGCCCTGCGCTCCCGTCGCGGAGGTCTAGGTTCAGTTATGGATCAGGCGTTCAGGGGGCCATGTCCAGGATCTGCTGATACAGATCGTCGTTGCCGTTGAGGTTGGCGGTGACCACGTCGGCGCAGGCCTCGGCCCAGGCGCTCTTGTCGGGCACGTCCACCACGTTGATGCCCTCGTCGATGAGCTCCTGGAGGACCTCGTCCTCGGCGGCCTGGGAGTTCTCGGCGTTCTTGTTGGAGGCGTAGGCGGCGGCCTCCATCACCCAGCCCTGCTGCTCCTCAGAGAGCTTGTTCCAGGCGTTGTCGGTGATGACCAGCTGCACCGCGCCCAGGGTGTGGCCGTCCAGCAGGAGGTTGGGGGCCACTTCCTGGAAGGCGTTGGACTTGTAGTTGGCGATGGGCTGCTCCGCGCCGTCGCACACGCCGGTCTGGAGGCCGGAGTACAGCTCGTTGAAGTTGACCACCGTGGGGCTGGCGCCCAGGCCCTTGACCAGGCCGGTCATCACGGGGTCCTCAGAGACGCGGATCTTCTGGCCCTTCAGGTCGTCGATGCCGCTCACCGGGGTCTTGAAGAAGAAGTGACGGAAGCCCTCCTCGCCGTAGCACAGGCCCCGCAGGGGCAGGCCGACTTCCTGGGGCTCGTTGAGGAACTCCTGAGCCAGGTCGCTGTTGGCGAAGGCCCAGAAGTGATCCCGGGAGACGAAGGTGTAGGGCAGGCTCAGCAGGGTAGCCTTGGTGCAGCCGTAACTGCTCAGGGCGAAGGCGGAGATGCGGGAGATGTCCACGGAGGTGCCGCCGCCCAGGATGCCGTCCAGGATCTGGGCCTCGTTGCCCAGGACGCCGTTGGGCTGGAGGTCGATGGTCACCTGGCCGCCGGAGAGCTCCTCCACCTTGTCCTTAAAGTCCTGGGCCAGCTGGCCCACGATGGTGTCCAGGGGGTTGACCTCGGCGTAGACCAGGGTGACAGAGCCGCTCGTGGCGGGCTGGTTGCCCTCTGCGGGGGGCTGTTCGCTGTCGTCCCCGGCGGTCTTTCCGCCGCCGGAACAGGCGGCCAGAGCCAGGACCATGACCAGGGCCAACAGCAGGGCGAGAATACGCTTCTTCATGTTCATTCCTCCTTGAATGATAGTTTGGGGGTCCCTCCCCCGGGCCGGGCTTCTCCCGGCCCTTTACACAGTCTTATTTTACCAGCCATGCCCCCTCCCTGTCTACTAGTATACTAGTCAAAATTTGCCCGGGCTTTTTGTGCATTTCACCAAAAAATGCCGGGGGCTCTTGCGCTTTTGTCTCCAAAATATAATAATGTTAGGGTAAAAATATGCCATCGGAAGGAGGTCCCCTATGGCCCGCGCCCCGCTCACCCTCCAGACCCACCTCACCGCCCAGGGCTTTCGGGAGTTCTACCTGTTCGACGTGCTGGGCCGGACCCGCGCCTGGCGGCGCCCGGTGCTCTTCGCCGGGATCCTGTGCGCCGCCGGGGCGGTCTGCTTCGCCTTTCAGGCCCGTCAGCGGGGGGCCGCCGCGCTGGGGCTGGTGCTGGTGGTGGTGGGGTTGGGACTGCCCCTGGCCTTCTTCGGCAGTATCCGCCGCTTCCTGTCCAGCCAGATCCAGCGCCTGGGCCTGAAGGACGCCCCCAAGGCCATCGCCACCGTCACCCTGGCGGAGGACGGGATCGTGGTGGAGGGCGGGCCGGAACCCCTGCGCTACGGCTGGGAGGACGTGGTCATGGCCTACCGCGCGCCCCTGGCGGTGTACCTCTACGTGGGGGAGAACCAGGCCCACCTCCTGCCCCACGCCGACGCCGGCGGGCCGGAGGTGGTGTGGGACCTCCTGCGGGACCACCTTCCCCCGGAGCGGATGGAGGACCGCTGTAAGCGCGCCCGCAGGGCCGGGGCGTGACCGCCCCGTGTTTCAGGAGAGGAATTTATTTTAAGGAAAGGAGCACCACCCTATGAAACCCTTTATGGACAAAGACTTCCTGCTGGAGACCGAGACCGCCAAGCACCTGTTCCACGACTACGCCGAGAAAATGCCCCTGTGCGACTACCACTGCCACATCCCGCCCCGGGAGATCTACGAAAACCGCAAGTTCGAGGACCTGTGCCAGGTGTGGCTGGGGGGCGAGAACCCGGACGGCACCTTCTTCGGCGACCACTACAAGTGGCGGGTCATGCGCTCCCACGGCATCGACGAGGAGTACATCACCGGCCACAAGCCGGGCATCGAGCGGCTGGAGAAGTTCGCCCAGGCGTTGCAGATGGCCATCGGCAACCCCATGTTCCACTGGTGCAACCTGGAGCTTCGCAAGTTCTTCGGCTACGACGGCGTGCTGGGCCCCAAGACGGTGCGGGAGGTTTGGGACCTTGCCAAGGACAAGCTGCAAAACGACCCCAAGATGACCGTCCGGGGCCTGATCGAGCAGTCCAACGTGGCCTTCATCGGCACCACCGACGACCCCATCGACTCCCTGGAGTGGCATGAGAAGATCGCCGCCGACCCCACCATCACCTTCACCGTGGCCCCCTCCTACCGGCCCGACAAGGCCATCAACATCAACAAAGAGGGCTTCCAGGACTACATGGCCGCCCTGGCCAAGAGCGTGGGCAAGGCCAGCCTGGACACCCTGGAGGACGTGAAGGCGGCGCTGACGGAGCGGCTGGAGTTCTTCGTGGCCCACGGCTGCCGGGCCACCGACCACGGCCTGGACTACATCCCCTTCCGCCCCGTCTCCGACGCCGAGGCCAACGCCGCCTACCAAAAGGCCATGTCCGGCAAGGCGGTCACCCTGGAGGAGGCCGAGGGCTACCAGACCGCCGTGCTCATGCACCTGGGCCGGGAGTACCACCGCCTGGGCATCGTCATGCAGCTCCACTACTCCTGCCTGCGGAACATGAACGAGCGGATGTACCGCCGCCTGGGGGTGGACACCGGCTTTGACATGA
The DNA here is from genome assembly GCA_947627325.1 of uncultured Oscillospiraceae bacterium. Lineage (GTDB taxonomy): Bacteria > Bacillota > Clostridia > Oscillospirales > Oscillospiraceae > MGBC124762. The sequence continues at coordinate 136,746 of CANQVO010000005.1, forward strand.
TCGCCCAGAACACCTGCGGCGGCGATATCGCCCGGCTCCTCTCCGCCCTGGACATGACAGGCGAGTGCCCCAAGACCATCCTCTACTCCCTCAACCCCGCCGACAACGAGCAGCTGGGCACCCTCCTGGGCGTCTTCCAGGGCACCGAGGTCCCCGGCAAGATCCAGCAGGGCTCCGCCTGGTGGTTCAACGACACCAAGACCGGCATGGAGGAGCAGATGAAGTCCCTGGCCAACCTGGGCCTGCTGGGCAACTTTGTGGGCATGCTCACCGACTCCCGCTCCTTCCTCTCCTACGCCCGGCACGACTACTTCCGCCGCATCTTCTGCAACCTGGTGGGCAACTGGGTGGAGAACGGCGAGTACCCCAACGACGAAGAGGCCCTGAAGACCATCGTGGAGGGCGTCTGCTTCAACAACGCCAAGCGGTACTTCAACCTCTAAGCCCCCCGCGAAGCAAACCAAAACCCCGCCCGTAAAAGGGCGGGGTTTTTCCTCTCAACAGGGCGTGAGCGCTTGCCCACACTGGGCAAAGGTCGCGCCTCCCGGCGCGGGGGCCAGGACCATTTCTCTTTTCTCCGCAGAGAAAAGAGAAACGGTCCTGGACTCCAAAGAGAAAAGAAAGGGCTTAGTATTGAAGCCCCTCCCTCTCCCACTCGGCGGCCCGGATTAGCTGGATTGCCAGTGGAAGATGCCGCCTTTGGCGGCGCGATGCCGTCCGGGAATAGGAGTAGCTCTCCTACCCCTGCCGCCGCGGCCGCCTCTGTGGACTAGGACTAAAGGGCCGTTTTCCTTGCCCTTCGCCTTTCGCCGGTCAACCACCTCTTTGTTGGTCGTTCCCTTGTTGGATGGGCGGGGAATTCCCTGTCCATCCAACTCCGACCTTTGGGAGATGAAATGGAATGAAAAAAATAATATTGTTTATCTGAAATATTTTGTAAGAACCCGCAAAACCTTGTGAAACAGCGCATTACGCCGCATTTCCTGACAACAGTCCACCCCAATTACTACGAATTTACTACCAGGGGATGAGCTTTGATACGACGAAACACCGGGAAATGCGGACATACGGTTTTGCGCCACCCTTTGAACTACCCTCTAAAATCACATATTGCCCGACTGGATAGGCCGTCTTTTCACTGTTGAAAAGGCGGCTTTTTCTATGCCCGTACATAGCCGTCTGTTTCGCCGCAGGCGGCTAAATCTACGAAAGGAGGAAACCCCAAATGGCGAAACCAAAAGTGTTGAGTGTAGCAAATCAAAAGGGCGGAGTTGGCAAAAGCACGACAGTCTATAACCTGGGGGCCGGTTTTGCGCTGGAAGGAAAGAAAGTCCTGCTGCTGGACGTAGACCCCCAGGGTGATCTCACCAAGATGCTGGGCCAGCGCAAGCCCCACGACCTGCCCCTGACCCTTGCCAACGCCATGAACGACGTTGTGGCCGGGACGATGCCCCGCGACCACCCGGAGATCATGCACCACCATGAGGGCTTTGACTTTGTTCCGGGAAACCGCAGCCTGTCCGCCGTAGAGGTAGGGCTGGTGAACGTGATGAGCCGGGAAACGGTGCTGCGTCAGTATGTGGACAGCGTAAAGCGGGATTATGACTATGTTCTGCTGGACTGCCGCCCCTCGCTGGGGATGCTGGTCATCAACGCCCTGTCTGCGTCGGACTATGTGCTTGTCCCCGTCCAGGCGGACTATCTGGCAGCGGAGGACATGACGGAGCTGGTGGGGACGGTGCGAAGCATCCAGCGTCAGATCAACCCCCGGCTGAAAATCGGCGGCGTGTTCCTGACGATGGCGAATGAAACCACGTTCCGCAAGGACATTGTGAACAGCGTCAAATCCAACTTTGGGCGGCACCTGCCTGTGATGGACACGGTGATCCCAGCAACGGTACGGCTGGCGGAGGTCAGCACAGCAGACAAGAGCATATTCCAGTACGAACCCAGGGGACGGGCGGCGGACGCCTACCGCAAACTGACAAAGGAGGTGCTGGACATTGGCAGCAAAGAGCGCAGCCGGACTTCTGACCTCAGTCGGTGAGCTTTTCACCACCCAGGAGGAACGGGACAACGCCCAGCGCAGCTATATGATCGACCTGCCCGCCGCCGAGATCAGCGACTTTCCCGACCACCCGTTTAAGGTACGGATGGACGTGGAAATGGAGCAGATGGTGGAGAGCGTCAGGGAGCGGGGCGTCCTCTCCCCCGTACTGGTGCGGCCTATGCCGGACGGCAGTTATCAGATGGTGTCCGGCCACCGGCGCAAGCGGGCGGCGGAGTTAGCGGGCTTGCCCACACTACCCTGCATCGTCCGGGAGCTGACCGATGATGAAGCCATCATTATCATGGTGGACAGCAATCTCCAACGGGAAAAGGTTTTGCCGTCAGAAAGGGCGTTTGCTTATAAGATGAAGTTAGACGCCATGAAGCGGCAAGGTCAACGGACAGATTTAACTTCTGCAAACGATTTGCAGAAGTTGGTACAAGGTCAGACGAGCCGGGAAAGTATTGCAAAAAAGGCCGGAACCAGCCATGAAACTATACGGCTATATATTCGTTTAACCAATCTTATCCCGGAACTTCTGGATATGGTGGACAATTCTGTGCTGAAAGAGAACGACAGGCTGCAAATGGCCCTACGCCCCGCCGTGGAGCTGTCCTATTTGGCAGAGAACGAGCAAAACGCTTTGGTGGAAGCTATGGAGAGTGAGGACTGCACCCCTTCTCACGCCCAGGCAATCAAAATCAGGGATTTTTCTGAAAAGGGCAAACTGAATCCCGCAGTAATTCAGTCCATCTTGCAGGAGGAAAAGCCCAATCAGGTGGAGCAATTCAAGATACCCCGGAACCGCATCGACAAGTTTTTCCCTGCGGGGACGCCCGCACAGAAGATCGAGGATACCATCGTGAAGGCGTTGGAGATGTACCGCAGGCGGGAAAGGGCGATGGAACGATGAACGTCACACCTGGGGGGCAGTCTGCCCTTTTGCGGCCCTGGCATTTTCCACGCCCTCCCCCTCTCACACTCTCCCCCTCCGAACCTGCTGTACCTGCTGAAAAGAAAGGCTCTGCCCATCCTTTTTTCAGCCGGTAAAAACCTTTGGAGAGAAGCGCGCCAGCGCACGAACCATCAAACACCGGGCACCGTTTGACCCCGTGGACGCCACGGGGCTTTTTTGCGCCCAAAATCAACAACATGGAGGTAATTTATCTATGAAGCGGAAAACCATCACCCATGCGGCGCGGCTGTTGTGCGTCCTGGCTCTTGCCATGAGCATGACCACCGCCGCCTTTGCCGCCGACCCGCCTGAACCCGCCCAGCCGTCCCCCTGCTATCCTACCGCCGTCACCCGGAGCGAGGACGGCGGCGAGATCAGGAAGATGTACGACCTGGGGCCGGAGGACGACCCCGCTGGCATCCCCCGTTCCGACTTTGAGCAGGAGGGCTACCACTACACCCTCACCGACCTGCTGAAACAGGAGCTTCCCGCCAACGAGAGCCGCCAGCACACGGAAACCGTGTCCGTACCAAGCCAGAGTAAGGACATGGGCGCTGTGCTGGCCCTCCTGCCGCAGACAAAGGAGTTTGTCACCGAGGACGGTCTTGCTGGGACGCTGGCCCTGAAGCTGGACACCGTGAAGGTGGAGGTGACCGGGTATGGCAGCTCCACCAAGAGCGTCACCGCCACCCGCACCTATCCCGGCCTTGCCGACCAGGACACGCAGTATATCCCCAAGTCCATCAGCGACAACGGCCACTCCCTGACCCTCCAGACCGTCAACTGGCAGACGGAGGGCGACGGCCATTTTACCGCCGTGGCCTCCTACTCCGGCTCCGCCACCAGCTCCTATGTGAAGGGCTACACCGTCACCGCCGACTATGCGGGCACCGTGAGCCGTATCAACCTGAATAAAATCCGCTATGTGGCAATCTTCGAGGGCACCGCCCTGGAACCTGCCCCCACAGAGGAACCCGGCGACACTACTGACCCCAGCCTGACCGATCCCGCCGACCCCACCGCTCCCGTTGACCCGACCGACCCCACTGACACCCCCACCGGCGAGAAGAACAGCGTCCTGCCCGTGGTGGCCGTTGTCGTGGTGGTGCTGCTGGGCGGCGGCGTGTTCTACTTCATCAAACGCAGGAGGTAATCTACCATGAAGAAACTGACCACGCTTTTTTCCCTGCTGTGCCTGACCCTGGCCCTGACGGTGCCCGCCAGCGCCCTGGACTACAACATCGACGGCCCCGGCGACCCGGAGTACGGCAAGTCCACCTCCATTGAGCCGGTCATCACGGCTGACCGGGGCGAGCTACCCAACGTGGACGTGAGCAAGAACGCGGCCCTGATCCCGCCCGGTTTTGGCTCTCCCACCGCCTACACCCTGAACACCGGCAACCCCCTGACCCCCAATCTGGCCCCCGGCTATATGCTGGGCGAGGGGGCCGTCATCAACGGCAATACCGGCGTCACCGTGGCCCCGCCCGACTTCAACACCATCCCCAGCGGCCTCGTGTCTGGCGGCACCTCCACCGGGGGTACAGCCACTCCCACCCCCTCCACCGGCTACACGGAGGTCACGTCCGACCTCTATTACAGCGGCGGCTATCTGGCTACCCTGAAAATCCCCAGCCTGAAGGTGAGCGTGAAGGTCTACCAGGGCACCGATGATAAGACCCTCGCAAAAGGCGCGGGCCACTTTGAGGATACCAGCATTTGGGACGGCAACTGCGCCATCGCCGGTCATAACCGTGGGGCCAACTGCTACTTTGGCGACATCCACAAGCTGAACGTGGGCGACACCATCACCCTGACCACCCGGCTGGGCACCCGCACCTACTCCGTCACCAGCGTGAACAAGATCAGCGACACGGACAACTCCCTGCTGGCCCCCACCGCTGAAAACTGCGTGACCCTGTTTACCTGCGTCCGCAACCAGCGGGCCTACCGCTGGGCTGTCCGGGCCGTGGAGGTCTGACAGACACCCGCTGAAAAGGTATTCGCACGTTGGACTGTTTGACCCCCTTGTGGTACTGTTGGGACAGCAAAGCCCCCAACATATCACATAAGGAGGTCGTTCATAATGAAAAACAGTCTGAACCGCTTGCTTGCCGGGATCGCCTGCACCGCCCTTATCGCCGGTTTGAGCGTTCCGGCCCACGCCGCACAAGCCCAGCCGGAAGCCTACACCATCAGCGCCGCCCAATGGAGCCGGGAGGACTTCTCCCAGGACGCCAACCCGGACGTGTTCACCGCCACCTATGACCGGTCGCTCTACAACGCCATCCGTCAGACGCTGGTGGACGGCACCAGCGATACCGCCCCCGCCTACACGATGGTGGGCGACAGCGAATACAGCGCCGTGAAGAACCTGCTGGGGCGGATGGAGGGCGTTGTACGGTATGAGCATCATGTCCCGGAGAATTTCGCCAACTACTGGCAATACCTGGACTACTTTGCCGTGTCCGCCGCCATGCCGGAGAACTACCAAGCGCCCTTTGACTTCATCCAGCCCGTCATCGCGGAGGTTGAGCAGATGGACACGGACAGCGAAAAGGTGGAGTACCTGAACGACTACCTGTGTACCCTGCTGGCCTACAAGAAAGGCAAGACGGCGGGCGTGACCCGCACCTTTGCCCAGCACAGCGGGGAGCTGCAAGCGGCCTGCGGTTCCTATGCCAGAGCGTTCAAGTTCCTGTGCGGGGCGGCTGACATCCCCTGTTTTACCATCAGCACCGACAACCACACCTGGAATATGGTCTATGTGGACGGCCAGTGGCTCCATGTGGACGTGTCCCTGAACGACCTGACAAACAGCCATTCCATGCTGCTTCGGGAAACCTACCCCAACCATCCAGACCGAGCGCCGGAGCAGACGGCTTTTCTGAAAGAGCTGTTCGTCCCCGGAAGTACAAAGTAAGACAACCGAACATCCGCATCGGATAGGCAGACTGTGAAAGCAGCCTGCCTTTTCCTATGCCCGGAAAGAAAGGAGAACCCATGAAACACAAGCATTTCAACCGCCTGCTGTCCATGCTGCTGGTGGTGGCTACGCTGTTCGGCATCCTCGCCGTCCCCGCCAGCGCCGCCTCGCTGGGAGATAGCGGCACCGTCACCATCCAGCAGGCCGGGTATGGCAAGTACCTGGGCACGACCAAGGGAAACTCCATCGGCGGCGGCTATTGGAAGTACACCAGCAATGACGGTCTGACCGGCACCGCCTACTGCGTCAACCACGGCCTGAAAGGGGTATCCCCCTCCAAGGCCCTGACCGTCCAGCCCTACAACCGCAACCCGCAGACGATGGGCGTGTTCGCCAGCGGCTACCCCAACCGAACGCTGGAACAGTTTAAGGAGCTGCACCAGGACGACGTGCGGGGCGTGAACGCGCTGACCGAGGACGAATACAAGTACGCCACGCAGTTGGCGATCTGGGCCTCCTGCGGCCAGCTTGCTATCCCCGGCACCTCCTTTACGGCGGGCCGGGACACCCTCGCCGCGCCCACCGCAGACGCACAGAAAATCCGCATTTTCGACAGCGTGAAGGCCATCCTGAGTTTGTCCCAGCACTGGACGAAAAGCCTCCACACCGGCCTGTCCCTCCGGGCCGAGGAAGATAAAGACATCCGGGGGATAGAAGTCCTCAACGAGTACGGTCTGGAGGGCGCTGCCGAGGACAACGAGGACGGCATCAAGAAAGAAACCATCAACGGGAAAGAGTATTATACCCGTGTGGTGTATCTGGCCTCCGCAACCTCCACCTGGATCGACGGGCGCAAGACCAAGGTGTACTCCACCGACGCCCCCCAGGGCACCATCTTTGTGGCGGAGAACAACTCCCCGCTGGAAACCGTGCAGGAGAACGGGGCCACCTGCTATCTGGTGGATACCAGCAGACAGCGCAACACCAATCTCAACTCCAACGGCTCGGAATACTACGGCACATTCAAGGTCTGCCTCCCCGTGGACAATGTGCCCACCGAGGGCAGTTTTACCATCAAGGCCACGGGCGGCGTGGCGCAGTATAACCTTTTCCTGGCTTACAACCCCGCCGCATCGGAGCAGTCCTATATCATCTCCGACCCCGGCTACACCACCCTGGACGCTCAAATTCCCTTTAAGTGGAGCGGGACAGATGAAACCGAAACCGCCAGCCTGCAAGTTATCAAGGCCGGGGCTGGCGGCGCTCCCCTGGAGGGGGCCGAGTTCACCCTGACCGGCGATGGCGGCACCACCGTCACCGGCACCACCGACCGCAACGGGCAGATCGTGTGGCGTGACCTGCCCGCCGATGAGAAATACACGCTGACAGAAACCGGCGCCCCGGAGGGCTATCAGATCGTGGCCCCCATGAATGTCACCCTGACCCCTGGCCGCACCGAATATCTGACTGTAACGGACGACACCGAAAAGGGCTTTACCATTAAAAAGGTGGACGCGCAGAACAAGGGCAGCTTGCAGGGGGCCGTGTTCCGTTTTGAGCAGATCGACGGCTCCTATATGACCACCGGCGTCACCGGCTTTGACGGCACCATCTCCTTTGAGGGCGACGAGCTGCCCTACGGCTCCTACCGCATCACGGAGCAGACGCCCCCGGACGGCTATGTGAAGTCTGGCCGGGTGGAAACGGTGGAGTGGGACGGCACCAAGGACGTGACCATCGTTTGGGAAAACGTGCGGGACATCAGCCTGACCATCCTGAAGGTGGACGAGCAGACCGGCGTTTCCCTGGCTGACGCCACCTTTGATGTGTTCGCGGACGGCAAGCTCATTACCTCCGTTACCACCAACGACAACGGCGAGGCCCGTGTGACGGGCATCAAGAAAGAAGCCTATATTGAGATCGTGGAAACCGCCGCCCCCGCCGGGTATGTGCTGGACAAAACGCCCCACGGCATCCACATCGACCCCTACGACCCCGCCACCGAGGACGACCCTGTGCTGACCGTCACCAACCGGGCGCGGCCCGCCCTGCGTATCCTCAAGTACGACCTGACCAGCAATTCCCCCATGCCTGACGTGACCTTTGAGGTATGGCACGACGGCGACCTGTTCGGGGAGTACACCACCAACGCCAGCGGCGAGATTTTCCTCTACGACCTCGACCCCGGCACCTACCTTGTGAAAGAGGTAGCCACCGATGACGCCCATGTGGTGAACAGCACCCCCCAGCAGATTGAGTTAAAGGCCGGTGACACGCAGACGCGGGAGCTGGTCTTTTTCAATTCCCTGAAACCGGGCATCCATCTTATCAAGGTGGACAGCATCACCATGAAATCCCTGCCCAACGTCCGCTTTGAGTTCAAGCTGGTGGGCGGCTCCTACCGGCAGGAATTTGTGACCGATATTAACGGCGAGATTGACCTGTCCAAGCTGACCCCCGGCGCATACGAGGTGCGGGAGCTGGAGGCCCCGGAGGGCTACCTGGTGGACGACGCTGTGCGGGTGGTGCAGGTGAACCCGGACGAGAACGCCAGCTTCGTTTTCACGAACACCCCCAAACCCGCCCTGCGGCTTATCAAGACCAGCTCGGACGGCACCCGGCTGGGCGGCGTCCATTTCCGCATCGCCCGCATTGAGGACGGCACCCACTATCTTGACCGCATCACCGACCAGGACGGCGAGATCAACATCCCCAAGCTGGAACCGGGTGTGTACTCCATCAAGGAAACGGCCACCGTTGCCGACCACATTCTGGACTTGCAGGAGTACCACGTTGAGCTGTTCCCCGGCCAGACCAGCACCATCACCATTGAGAATCAGAAGCGGCCCAACCTCATTGTCTACAAAAAGGACGCGGACACCGGCAAGCCCATCCCGGACACCATTTTCACCGTCCGGGCGGCGGACGGCCACAGTGTAGACGAGATCAAGACGGACAGCCAGGGTAAGGCTACCCTCACGAACCTTTTGCCCGGAGTATATGAAATCTCCGAGAAGTCCGTCCCGGCCCCCTGGCTCATGGACGCCCCCAGCCAGCTTGTGACCCTTTACCCCAACCGCGACCACACCATCTATTTTGAGAACCACAAGAAGCCTACCCTGACGGTGAACAAGGTGGACAGCATCACCGGCAGTCCCATCAAGGGGGCCAAGTTCGAGGTTTGGTACGGCTCCAGCAGCACCACTACCGGGGAACTGAACAGCCTGGGCACCTTCTTCTCCGATGAGAACGGCCAGTTCTTTGTTGACCTGCTCCGGGACGGCTGGTACAAGGTGACGGAGTTGGAACCCGCCGCTGGGTACACCATCAAGCAGCCCGCCACCCAGGAATTTTATATCAAGGGCGGCGAGAGCAAGGTTATCACCTTTGAGAACGTGCCCAAGAACGCTATTATTTGCGAGAAGTACGACAGCGTGACCGGCGCGGCCCTCCCCGGCTGTACGTTCCAGTTGAAGTACCTGGGCGGCACCAGCGGCACGGGCGGCACCGTGATCGGCACCAAAGTGACCGGCAAGAACGGCACCGCTATGTGGACGGGCCTTGCCCCCGGCGCGTATGTGCTGGAGGAAGTGGACGCGGCGGACGGGTACAACATCATCCAGTCCTCCGAAACCATCATGCTGGCCGACAGCGGCGAACAGAGCGTTGTCACCGTCAGATTTTCCAACGCCCCGGACGGCCAGCTCCTTATCAGAAAGGTATGCTCCGTCAACCCCTCCGTTACCTTGCAGAACGCCGAGTTTAAGGTTTTGTATGCGGATGGCACCGTTGTGGGCGACAGCAACGGTGTGTACCGCACGGACGAGAACGGGGAAATCCGTATCACCGGCCTGACCCCCGGCAAGAGCGTGGTGGTGACAGAAACCCGCGCCCCCGCTGGATTTATCCTCGATACCCAATCTCAAACGGTGCAGATCAAGGAGGGCCGCACCGTCAGCCTGACTTTCAAGAACCAGCCGAAAGGGGCAATTATCATCCAGAAGCGGGACAGCGCCACCGGCCAGCCCCTTCCCGGCGCGGAGTTTAGAGTGACGACCGCCGCTGGCTGTGAGGTGGGGCTGGACGGCGTGATCGGCACCAGCACCCTGACGCAGAACGGCATTTTCACTACCGACAGCAGCGGCGAAATCAAAATCACCAACCTCGCCCCCGGCGCTTATGTACTGACTGAGATCAAGGCTCCGACAGGGTACGTCATGGACACCGCCAGCACCAACGTGGTCATTGGACAGGGTGGCGACACGCAGACCGTCATCGTGAAAAACTCCAAGGCCGGAACGCTGGTGATCGACAAACGGGACGCCCTCACCGGCAAGCCCTTAAAGGGCGTCACCTTCAAGGTGACTACCTCCACGGGGGAGTTTGTACCGGCTGAAAACGGACAGATCAGCAGCAACGGCTTGTATTTCACCGACAAAGACGGCAAAATCACCATCAACGGCGTGGTGGGGACGCTGGTGGTGACGGAAACGGCCACCATCCCCGGCTACACCATCGACGAGGCCACCCGGACGCAGACGGTGGTGGTGAACCCCAATGACACGCAGACCCTCCATTTCACCAACACCCCCAGCACCACCCTTGTGATCGAGAAGTATATCGAGGGCACCACCACACCGCTGAAAGGCGTCACGTTCCTTGTCACCGACAGCTCCGGCGCGGTGGTGGGCAACTCCAACGGCGAGTTCATCACGGACGAGAATGGCCGCATCGTCCTGAATGACCTGACCCCCGGCACCACCGTCACCGCACGGGAGGTCAAGGCATTGGAGGGCTATGTGCTGGACGGCCAGCCCAAGTCCATCCTTATCAAGTCCGGCGAAGTCCAGACCCTCCGTTTTTACAACGCCAAGCAGGGCTGTATCGTGGTGAAGAAGCTGGACAAGCAGACCGGCAAACCCCTGGCCGGGGTGGAGTTCCAGATCACCTACTCGGACGGCTCCTACCTGGACGACGACTACGGCCACCTGTCCAGCAAGGGCCTCTACAAGACCGACGCCAACGGTGAAATCCGCATTTCCGGCGTGGTGGGTACGCTGGTCATCACGGAAACCAAGCCCCTGCCCGGTTATGTGATGGACGAGGGCACCAGGACGCAGACCGTCAAGGTGAACCCCACTGACACGCAGACCATCACCGTGTATAACACGAAGGTGGGCGGTTTGACCATCATCAAAAAGGACGAGGAAACCGGGGCGCGGATCAGCGGTGTCCAGTTTGAAATCCGCAAACTCAACGGGGAGATCATCGGCACCTACACCACCGACCGCTCCGGCATCATTTCCCTGCCCGAAGCGGAAAAGGGCTGGTATCAGGTGACGGAGCTGAAAGCGGCCAAGGGCTATCAGTTGGACAGCCAGCCCTATCAGATCGAAGTGAAGGACGGCGGCACCGCCACGTTGGAAATCACCAACCGTCAGACCGGCAGCGCCATCATCCACAAGATCGACAGCGTGACCGGCAAGGGCATTTTCGGCGTGAAGTTCCTGCTTTCCGACGCCAAGGGTAACCCCGTGGGCACCTATGAGAGCGACAATGAGGGGTATGTCTATGTGGACGGCGGGCTTGCGGACGGCAAGTACACCGTCCGGGAGATCGAGTGCGCGGACGGCTATATCCTGGACACCCAGCCCAAGACCATCTATGTGGAGTACGGCGGCTGCACCACCATCACCTGGAAGAACACCGCCATCACCGGGCAGCTCCAGATCACCAAGACCAGCGCCGACTACAACAGCATGAACGGCTGGCCCGCTGGCACCCCCATCCCCGGCACCGTGTTTGAGGTCTACCACTACCGCACCGGGAATCTTGTCGATACTATCCGCACCGATAAGAACGGCGTGGCCGTGTCCAAGCCCCTGCCCCTGGGCCGGTACAAGGTGGTGGAATCCAAGGCGGCAGACTTCTACGCCCTGGACAAGACCCCCATTGACGTGGAGATCGAACACGCTGGGCAGATCGTCAAAGCGGCCATGACCAACAAGAGCCTTTATACCAATGTGGCGATCCAGAAAACCGGCTATGCCGAGGTCATGCCCGGTCAGAACATCCGCTACACGTTCTCCAACATCGCCAACAACTCCACCACGGCGCTCACCTCTTTTTATTGGAGGGACACCCTGCCCGTGGAGGCGCTGCGGCTTGCGAAGATCACCACCGGCACCTACAACGCCGCTGGCAGCTACAAGATCGTTTACAAGACCAATCTCTCCGGGGCCGACTACCGTGTGCTGGCGGACAGCCTGAACACCCAGCAGAACTATGTGCTGGAGGCGTCCCCCGTGGCCCTGCGGCTGGCGTCCAACGAGTACGTCACAGAGGTGATGTTTGTGTTCGGCGTCGTCCCCGCCAACTTCCGGCAGGTGGAAGCCCCCAAAATTGACTGCACCGTTGTGTCCTGGGCCAAGGGCGGCAGTCAGTTCGTCAATCAGGCGGACGTGGGCGGCGTCTACAACGGACAGTGGATCATGGCTACTACCCGCTGGGTAACAAAGGTCTACGCCCCCTCCAAGCCCCTGCCCCGGACGGGGTATTAAGCACATCCCCGTGGCCCGCACAGCGGGCCACTTACATACCCGTTCGCACATTTGAAACCGTTTCTTTTTTCTTGTACTATGGGGATAAGGAAAGGAGCTGTTTCAAATGTTCAAATGGATATTCAAACGAGAGAAAAAAGTCTATCTTGAATTGACTGACGCGGAATACCGGCTTGTGCGGAAGCACCTGATGGACTGGCGGAACAAGCTGACCGCCCAGGGCCGGGACGCCGCCCCGGTGAATGAACTTCTGATAAAACTGATGGCCTGAAAATAAAGCGTTCCTCCATACATACACCGCTCTTTGTCCGCTGGACACAGGGCGGTGTAAATTTTTGGACAAGGAGGAACCGGCTATGGAGCATACACCCTTTGAGTACGGCGGGCTGCACTTTATCCCGGAACGGCGGTTTGAACCGCAGGGCCAATACCACCGCCGAATACCGTTGTCCCGCATGGGACAGGAAGCGGAGGCAGACCTATTCCCCGGCGAGTTCGCCTACTCCCACGGCGGCTTTTATGAAGCGGCCACCGTAAAAGACTGTGACATTTTCCGCTGTGTGGAGAATGGGCGGCTGTACGTCCCCTGCGAGGACGGCTTGCGGCCCTATGATGAAAGGCCCGACCCGGAGAGGGGGCGTGAGCATGAACGCTGACGGCAAGAAGCCCATAGAGGGCAGCTACCACGCCGTTTCCCTCTCAGGGGGTAAGGACAGTACGGCCATGCTCCTGCTGATGATCGAACGGGATATGCCCATCGACGTGGTATTGACCGCCGATACCGGCATGGAGTTCCCGGAAATGTATGAGCATATGCAAAAGCTGGACGACCTGCTCTACCGGGAGCGCGGCATCCACATCACTACCCTGCGGCACCCCAGGGGCTTTGAATGGCTCATGTTTGAGGAACCGAAGGTGAAGCAGTCCAGCATTGAGAACCGGCAAAGGCTGGGGGTGTCCCTCTATGGAAACGGCTGGCCCGGTGCCCGTGTGCGCTGGTGTACGGGCCAGTTAAAAACACACCTTATCCACAAAGAGGTGAACCGGCTGAAAAAAGAGCGGAACGCCCTGCACTATGTCGGGATCGCCGCCGACGAGCCGAAGCGCATCAAGGACGACCAATATCCCCTGGTGGATTGGGGCATCACCGAAGCCGAAGCCTTGCAGATCAGCTATGACCGGGGCTTTGATTGGGGCGGACTGTATCAAATATACAACCGCTGTTCCTGCTGGTGCTGTCCCCTCCAACGGATCGGGGAGCTGAAAAAACTGCGTGCCCATCACCCTGAATTATGGGCGCGGCTCCGGGAACTGGACAGGCGGGCTATCGCGCAGTTTGGACGCAACCCCCTGGGGCAATTCACAAAAAATTGGACAGTAGAACAGTTAGAGCGGAGATTTGCCAATGAGGACAGGCAAATCTCCGTTTCTGTTAGAGGGGAGCGATAATCATGGGTAAGGAAAAAGACGTGGGCAAGGAGTTGTCCGGGATGCTGCGGGGTGTTCCGCCGCAAAACATCTTGATCTCGTTTGACGATAAGCCCGCCAAGTCCCTGGCAGATCATGTGAAGGAGCAAGAGGAACAGGCCCGCCAGAAGAAGCGCAGGCCGCGTGACGACCGGGAGAGGTGATGGTAATGCCAGACGAGAAACGGATGATTGAAAATTTTGAGATCATCCACTCGCTTCAGATCGGGGCGCGTGAGGTGGTGGTGGGCGTCAGCCCGGAGCAGGAGTTCATGTGCTGCTTCTGCACCCAGGACGGGATAAACGAGTATTGCACCGAGGCGATGGCAAGCAACGACTACCTGGAGATCATGGAGCTTTATGCGGACAGACTGAAAGGACAGGTGGCGGTATTGCAGGCCCAGCGCAAGACCCTCCATATACCGCTGGACTTACTGAACAGCGAACAGTGTTTTCCGCTGAATGACAGCGACGACATCACCGGCAAGGTGGTGGCAGTCAAGCCAAGTTCTCTCCGCTATGAGTACCGTCGGGCGGACTGCCAGCTTATCCTTGTGACGAATGGCAGCGGGGCGCGGGGCTATTCACGGGGCACGTCGGTCTATGGTATCAACGTGTTCACAGGTCGTAGAGCTGGCCGGTGGGAGCGTATGGATGTTTTAGGAGAGGTCAGGCCGGAGTGTATGCCGCAGTGGGCGAAAGACCATTTGCAGGTCATCCAGCGGGAGCGGGCGCTGGAAAGAGGCGGGCATGATACCCGGTAAAGAAAGGAGAGTGACGTTTATGGAACTGACTATGCGGCCCGCGACCCCCACCGAGCGGCTTTACGCCTATGAACAGAGTGGGCGAATTGGCAAACGGTGCGGTAATCCGGGCTGTTTGTGGGGTGAGTTGGACAGCAGCGGCTCTATCTTCCTTAAAAATTGGCAGACTTTTGATCGTTCCCAAAATACGCCGGAGTTCAAAGCGGAGTTCAACACCGTGCTTGATGTGCTCCGTTTTGACGCACAGTACGGCCATGTGCTGAAAAACCGCTCCACAATGCGCGTCTACTGCCTCGACCACTCGGAGGGGAGTTTCCGCAACGGATATGAGTATGCGTTCCGGGCCGACACCCAGGACTATTCCTACCTGATCCGCTGTATACCGCTTGGGGATGATAACCACAATCATGTTCACATCTACCCCTATCGCCGGGAGTGCCTTGACCGGCACATGAAACAGGCTGAAAAGGGCATCCGTTTCATTACCCCCGACGGCAAGGAGAAATTCAGGGTGGCGGACGGCGATATGGTGCGGATCATTGTCAGCGAAGGCGCAGGCCGTGACCGCATGGCCCGGTATGTCGATGACTGCCATGCGGAAATTGGCGGCAGCTTTTACCATATCCGAGAGTTTGCGGAGTGGATGAAAGACAGTAACAGCAAGGTTATTCCTCTGCGCTCTACCTTGCCGGAAAAGTGCTATGCTGTGCTGCCCAGCGGCGATGAGATCATCATTATCAAGCACGGCGAGGACGGTTATTTCCACATTGGAAAATACAGCCATGACCGTACCCACGCACAGGCCATCGCGGACGAATACAACGGGCAACTCAACGTGACCAGGGCACAGGCGGCGGCTATGCTGGCCGGTTCCATGTTCGGCTGGGAAGTTCCCGCCGCTGACCCGAAGAACTATGATGAACAGGGACGGCCTATCAAGCCCAAACACCACGACAGGGGCGACACCCGGTAGAGGCCACCTGTTGACAAAACCTTTTACCAATATCTCCGAGCGCGGCTATCAGCAAGAAGCTGGTGGCCGCGCTCTATTGATAAGGAGTGTGACATTATGGAATTGACGTTTCAGGCCGCTACCCCTGCGGAGCGGCTTTACACCGCCCGCCAGAGTACGCAGATCGCGGGCCAGACCGGGAGCATCGGCCACCTACGGGCCGACATGGGCGGGGACGGCAAGGGCTTTTTCCCCAAGTGGAGCAGTCACCGGGAGAACCTGGACACCGAGGAATTTCAGCAGGAGTTGGAGGGCGTCATGGAGGCCCTGGTGGGCGACGAGCAGTACGGCGGCTTTTTGAAAAGCCGGGACGCCATGCGGGACTTCTGCCAGGGGCACCCGGAGAGCGGCTTTAACGACGGCTTTGCGTTCGGCTTCCGGGCGGACACGGCGCAGTATGCCTACCTGATACGGCTGCAACCCTACAAGGGGGAGGAAAACCTGTTCATCTACTGCTACCGCCGGGATTGGCTGGACAGCCACATGAAACAGGCTGAGAAGGGCATCCGCTTTATTACCCCGCACTATGATGAAAAATTCAGGGTTGCGGACGGTGACAGTGTGCGGATCAGGTGTCAGGATGGGCGGGTGCTTGACCGGGTATGCCGGTATATCGACGAGTGCCATGTGGAGGTGGGCACCGGCTGGGACAACCTCTACCATATCTGCCAGTTTGCCGAAATGATGGAGCGCAACGGCAACTCCGTTATCCCCCTCAGAAATTCCCTGCCTGCGGTGTGCTACGGCAAGGTGCCGGAGAAGCGGGCCATCGTCATGTTTGAGCGGGGCTTTGACGGCTACCGCTCCGCGTCCTTTGCGACAAAGGGCCGCACCAGCCAGAAGCTGGTGGACGAGCTGAACGGCGAGTTGGGCGTGACCAAGGCACAGGCGGCGGCTATGCTGGCCGGGGCCATGCGGGGCTGGGCCGACCCCGCCGCCGACCCGAAGAACTACGACGAGCAGGGCCAGTCCATCAAGCCCAGGCACCGGGACAGGGGTGATGCCAGATGACCGAGCAGAAGCACCGTATTTGGAGCGACCTTGACCTGGACTACGAGGAATGGCGGGCCGATTTGGAGGCTGACTACCCGGAGCTGACCGAGGACGAGCGCATGATGCTGATGCACGAGATCAACGGCGGCTATCTGGACGATGAGCGGGCCAACCTGAATATCCAGCTTGACCAGCCCATCTTGATTATTGCCGACCTGGGCCTTTGGACGGGGCGGCACATGGGCTACAAGGAGATTGCCAGCGGCAACATCCGGGACTGCCTTTACAGTGACCGGGGCATTGACTTCTCCACCTGGTACGTTGACAGGCTGGGCGACCTGCGCTGTGACGCCATCCACCACGACGGCACCAATCACCTGCTTTACCGCACCTACAAACCCGGAGTGACGGAATCGCAAATCGACCTGCTGAAAGAAAAACTTTATTACGGAACGGCTACCCGCGCCGATATTACCAGGATCACCCGCAGGCTGGGTGACGAGATCGGCAAGGTTTACGGCTGGGACTTTCCCCAGCGTGGACGGCAGGCTGTGTCCGTGGAAAGGTAGGATTATTATGGCGCAAATTCCCCCGGTCAAATTGGAGGTACATCCCTCCATGTTCGACCTGATGATGACCGTTCTGGCGGATAACGCCGCCAACGCCCCCTATGAGAGCGTCCGCCTCGGCGCGGAGGACTTAATGGAGAAGCGTATGCGCTTCTCCCGGCTCTACCCCGGCACGGGCGGCGACTCCTATGCCAGCGTCCGTATGTATGAGAAAGAAGCCGCCGAACTGATCTGGCAGCTCCTTTTGTCTGCCATCGGCAAATACGATGTGGGCGAGGAATACCACAAAAAGCTGAAAAACGGTGGTGGGGGCCATGACTGACGAGGCCCTGTGCGAGTACCTGAAAAAATACCGCCGTGGACAGGAAAGCGCGGCCTCCAGCAAGGAACTGGAGGCCGCGTTCCACGTCAAGGGGACGGAATTGCGGCGGGCCGTCAACCGCCTGCGCTGTGACGGCTATCCCATTTGCAGCGACGCCACCGGCTACTTCTATGCGGCACGTCAGTCCGAGGTCAGGGCCACCGTTGCCCAGCTTACCGGGCGCATTTCCAAAATTGCCGCCGCCACCAAGGGGCTGCTGAAATCTTATAAGGAACAGGAGGGATAAATCGTGGCTAAAAAATTGGAATCCATTGTCCGGCTTGCGGCGCAGACCGCCCATCAGATCTCCGCCAACAGCGGGAACTATATGGCGTTCCTGACTACCGCCGCCCACAACTTCAAGTATAATTTCCGCGACCAGCTTTTGATCTACGCCCAAAAGCCGGACGCCACCGCCTGCGCTCAGATCGACTTCTGGAACAAGTATGGCCGGTGGGTGAACCGGGGCACCACGGGGATCGCCCTGCTGGTGGACACCGACCGGGGCTATAAGCTGCGGCACGTCTTTGATATGTCCGACACCAACAGCCGGGAGGGGCGCACCATCCCCATCTGGCAGATGAAGCCGCAGTACGAGGGGCCGGTGGCGGAGGCGTTGGAAAACAGCTATGGGGAGTTTGCCGACAAATCCGACTTTGCCGAGTGCCTGTTACAGACGGCGAAGGTCATCGTGGAGGACAACTTTGGCGACTACTACACCGAGCTTTGCCGTGTCAAAGAGGGCAGTCTGCTGGAAGAACTGGACGACCTCAACACGGAGCAGTGGTTTAAGGGGCTGCTGGAAAACAGCGTGGCCTATATCATGCTGACCCGGTGCGGTATCGACCCCCAGGAGTATTTCAGCGGCGAGGACTTTGCCCACGTCTTTGACTTCAACACCCCGGAAACCCTGTCCATCCTGGGCGGCGCTGTCAGCGACATTTCCGAAATGCCCCTGCGTGAGATCGCCAGCACGGTGCGGAATCTGTACCGGGAGGAACAAGAGCAAAATCGCACATTTGCCGGAAACGCCGACAGACGGTATAATGGCGGCAGAACAAGTGAAAGGAGCGTTGGACATGGAGCTGACGTACAGAACCGAGGGCGATTATCAACTGCCCAACCTGGAAGCGCCGGAGGCCCCGAAGGTAGGAAAATATGGGATGCTGCGGCGCAGTTACCTTCGGACGCACAGGAACGGCTACTACACGGGGATGCAGTTGAGCGGCAGACTGAACGCCCATCTGGAGAAGATCGACCGGGAGGCCACCAAGATGGTGGAGCGGCTGACGGCGCAGATGGCGCGGGAACAGGGCGTGACGGAGGAACTGAAAGCGTCCGACGAGATGAAGTGGGTGGGCATGATGAACAACATCAAGGCAGCGGCGGAGGAAGTGGCGCTGACGGAGCTGGTCTACACCGACGTGTAAGCGGCACCCTTCCCACCGGGGAAGAACCGCCGCAGGCCCCCATCGACTGGACGGCAGTAGGCCCCACAGGGCTGAAAATCAGTCACCACGACTTTAACGCCCGTTCCGAAGTCCCCTATTATCATGAGGACAGCGAAAAGACCGAACTGCTCCGCACCTGTGACGCACTCAAAAACGACCGGGTAGAAATCGCCGCCTTCTTTGCCGAACATTCGGACAACAAAGAGCGCGGCGATTTTATCAAGGCTTTTTTTGATAATACCCTGATTGAGAAAATCCTTGAAAACGGCCAGCGGGCGGGCTACTGTGCATGGGATGATGTACTGCATATCTGGCGCGGCTCATGGCAAAAGCCGGAGAAGGAGGTATATCTGCGGTGGCCCTCTGTTGCCGATACCATCTATGGGATGATCCTGCTTGACAAGTGGCTTGACCCGGACGAGCGGCCCCTCCCCAGCGAAGCGGAGCAAATCTCCTTCATTGAACAGGCCGAAGCGGAAAAGGCTTCGGCCTTTACCATTCCCCAGGAGGCCATTGACTATATCCTGTGCGGCGGGAGCGGCATATCCCAGGGCAAGTACCGCATCCTTGAGCAATTCCAGAAAAACGAGGGCAAGCAGGAAAATATCAAATTCCTGCGGGATGAGTACGGCGTTGGTGGGCACTCTGACGCCATCCCCGGCAGCGGTTATTGGGAAGATCACGACGGCAAGGGTATCACTATCTCCCGCGACTATGGCGACCCTGACGGCAAATTCCTGTTGTCCTGGGCCAAGGTGGAGAAGCGCATCGGGGAGCTGATCGCCGCCGACCGCTATCTGAACCGGGCTGAAAAAGAATACTACCCGGCATATCAGGCTCAGGTGGAGGAACGGGAAGCACGCTGGAGAATTGCAGATGAAATCCGCTCTATCATCGACGATTATGTGGACTTTAAGACCCAGCTTGGCGAAAAGGAACAATGTGCGGAGGCCTTGTTTGCCAGAACTTGTACGCACAGTTTTGGGGTGGGAGATAAGAAAAACTATGTTTTGACAATGGAGGGCAGCTTTGTTCTTCCTACCCTACGGGACGCCATGCAGACCATCATCGAGGATAACACCCACCTGACAGAGCGGTGCGAGGCCATGCTTGCCGAGCTGAACGGCCCCCTGGCCGCGCCGCTGGAACCGACCTATGAGGAACTGAACCCGCCGCCCCCGCCAAAGAAGGAATACCGCTTTGCCTTGGGTGACACCGTGTACCTGGGGGCGCAGGAGTATGAGCTGCTGGCCTTTGACGAGCAGACCGTCCGGCTCTTTGACCCGGCGTTTCCCATTTTCAATAAGGAACTGCCACGCGAGGAATTTGACCGCCTGCTGGCGGAGAACCCCCTCAATGACCGTTTGCTTCGGCTGGTGGAGGATGTGCCCCCCGCTGTTGATACGGTGGAGCCTGACATCCCCGGTTATGACCTGGGTTTTGGGCATCTGGGTAACGGCGTGACAGTGTGGAACCGGCTGGAACTGCGGGACGGCGATTACAAGACTATCGCCCATATCGCCCCCGACCGAACCGTGACCTACTATGAGGACGGTCTGCCGGAGGATGTGCTGGCGCAGATCGAAGAATTTGCCGCCACCTCCACCATGACCATTTCCGCCACCCAGGACGCCCCCGTGTTCTCCACCCCGCCGCTGGTGCGGGAGCCTGCCGTGACCCCCGTCCCGCAGCCTGTGCCTGACAGCGGCAGGTTTTGGGACGCCTACAACTCCATCAAGGAGCATAACCCCGACAGTCTGGTACTGTATCAGGTGGGGGACTTCTTTGAGTTGTACGGAGGGCTTGAGGGTGAGGACGCACATATCGCGGCGACGGCACTCAATCTGACCCTGACCAAGCGCAATATCCCCGAATATGGCCGCGTGTCCATGTGCGGTTTTCCTGTTCATGCGTTGGAGGACAATGTGGTGCGGCTGACCGCTGCGGGGTATGACGTAATCGTGGCGTCGCTGGGAGATAACCGGCATAAGATCACCGCTATTCCCGCCGCACCTACGGAGAAAGCCAAGCGTCTTATCAATGAGTTTTGTGAAAGAGCGTATAACCGCCCCGCCGATTTCTCCGATCTGCGCCATGTTGACCTTGCCTTTGGCAGTACCAGCGACAGCGAGCATTCTGTTGAGGTCAGCGCCGACCTGATCGGCTTCCGCTTGATCTACCAGGTAGACGGCGAGGCGGCTGCGTCCATTCAATGCCACGATATGGATGATTTGACTGGGCTTCTTGCTAACCTTGACTTTGACGAGATGATCGCCTTTGCCGAGGACGAGCACAAAAAGCAAAAGGAGCAGAGCCGCCAGGAACAGCCCGCCGACGATACCGCTCTGCCCCATGAGCGTTTTACCGTTATTGAAACGGAGGGCGGTTACGCCGTATGGGACGACGTTCAAGGCGGTATTTATGTGGATAGCGAGGGCATCCGGGAGGAATTTACCAGCGAATGGCAGGCCGAGGACTATCTGAAGCAGGTCAAACGGGCCGCAGCGGAAAAGAGCGCCGGAAGTTCAGCGGATGGCCGCAGCTCTAACGGAGATATACCCTCACCGCAGACACAGCCCCGCCGTTATCAGGTGGTAGTTTACCACCACATCGAAAACGGCATGGACGAAAAGCGGGAATATGAAACGCTGCAAGAAGCGGAAAATGTGGCGAGAGGCTACGTTGACGGCACGTTGGAGGACGACGGCTTTGCCTATGAGGGCGCGGCGGTGTACGACCTGCTGGAAAGAAAATGGATCTCCGTCATTGGAAATTTCCCGGTGCCGGAAACCCCTGCCGAAAAAGAGGAAGTTCTGCCGCCACCCACAGCTCAACACAAGGGTGTGGAGAAGGTAGCGGAGTATCAGTTCGACCAGGATCGCATTGTTATCTTCCAATACCCCAACGGCCAATTTTATAATCATTACGGCTTTGATGAACAGCGCGGTTTTTCCAACGCGACAGCGGGCGGCTTTGATACCTTTGAAGAAGCTGAAAAAGCATTGTATTCCCACCGGCCCAAGGCAGAAAAGGTTTTGGAACCTGCTGAAAAAGCAGTAGACACAGAAAAGGGCACGGAAGGTTTAGCAGATGGGCGTGGCCCGGATAATAATGAGCCACCGCTGCCCCCGCCCGCGCCCCGGCATAGGGCCAAGGTGTCCCCCTTTGTCCTCCATCCCGAAATTCCCACCGCAGACCGGCATGAGTACCACATCACCGATGACACCATCGGCGTGGGGACACCGGGGGAGCGTTTCAACAACAACGTCCGGGCTATCCGCCTGCTGAAAAACCTGGAAGGCGAGAACCGCTTTGCCACGCCGGAGGAACAGGCGGTATTGGCGCAGTATGTGGGCTGGGGCGGTCTGGCTGACTGCTTTGACGAACGGCACAGCAAGTACGCCGAGCTGAAAGCCTTGCTGGACGAGGACGAATACGCCGCCGCCAGGGAATCCACCCTCACCGCCTTTTACACCCCGCCCGTGGTCATCCGCTCCATTTATCAGGCATTGGAGAACATGGGCTTCAAGACCGGCAATCTGCTGGAACCGTCCTGCGGCATTGGCAACTTCATCGGTATGCGCCCGGATGATCTGGCCGACTCCAAAATCTACGGCATAGAGTTGGACGGTATCAGCGGACGCATCGCCCAGCAGCTCTATCAAAAATCCTCCATCGCTGTCCAGGGGTTTGAGAAAACAGACCTCCCGGACAGCTTTTTTGACGCCGCCATCGGCAACGTGCCTTTTGGCAGTTTCAAGGTATCGGATAAGCGGTATGACAAGCACAATTTCCTGATCCATGACTATTTCTTTGCCCGGACGCTGGATAAGGTCAGACCGGGCGGCATCGTCGCCTTTGTCACCAGCAAGGGCACCATGGACAAGGAGAACCCCAACGTCCGAAAGTATATCGCGCAGCGGGCCGATCTGCTGGGGGCTATCCGCCTGCCCAACAACACGTTCAAGGACGCCGCTGGCACAGAGGTGACCAGCGACATCCTGTTTTTGCAGAAGCGGGACGCCCTTGTCAGCGAGGAACCGGCTTGGGTACACCTGAACACCGATGAAAACGGGCTGAAAATGAATCAGTATTTCATCGACCACCCGGAGATGGTGATGGGCGAAATGCGGGAGGTCAGCGGCCCCTACGGGCCAGAAACCGCCTGCCTACCCCGCGAGGGGCAAGACCTGGGCGAACAGCTCAACGCCGCCATCCAGAACATCCAAGGCTCTATTACCGAGTATGTGCTGGACGACCCGGAAGCGGAGGGCGAGGACAAATCCATTCCCGCCGACCCGGAGGTGCGGAATTTCAGCTACACCGTGGTGGACGGTCAGGTGTACTACCGGGAAAACAGTCGGATGAACCCGGTGGAGGCATCGGTGACAGCGGCGAACCGCATCAAGGGGCTGATCGGCATCCGGGACTGTGTGCGGACGCTCATTGAGTATCAGACCGAGGACTGGCCCGCCGAGGATATTCAGGCCCAGCAAAAAAAGCTCAATGCTCTTTATGACGCTTTTGCGGCGAAATACGGGCGTATCAACTCCCGCGCCAACAGCGCCGCGTTCAGCATGGACAGCGCCTACTTTCTGCTGTCCTCCCTGGAAGTGCTGGACGATGAACGGAACTTTGTCCGCAAGGCGGATATGTTCACCAAGCGTACCATCAAGCAGAAGGTAGTCGTCACCAGCGTAGACACCGCGTCCGAGGCCCTGGCCGTGTCACTGGCTGAAAAGGCAAGGGTGGATATGCCCTTTATGATGGAACTGACCGGCAAGACCGAACAGGAGGTATATGCCGATCTGAACGGCGTGATCTTCCTGAACCCCATGCACGGATATGGCGGCAGCACAGAGGAAAAATACCTCACCGCCGATGAATACCTCTCCGGCAATGTGCGGGAGAAGCTGGAATGGGCAAAGCGGAGCGCCGAACAGTACCCGGAGGACTATACCGCCAATGTGGAAGCCCTGGAACGGGTGCAGCCGGTTGACCTGACCGCCAGCGAGATTTCCGTGCGGCTGGGAGCCGACTGGCTCCCCGTCGAGGTTGTCCAGCAATTCATGTATGAGCTGTTTGACACACCCAATTACGCACAGTGGAATATCAAAGTCCACCATTCCCGTATGACCCGTGACTGGAACATTGAGGGTAAATCCTACGACAAGAGCAACATCAGGGCACACAACACCTACGGCACCAGCCGGATCAACGGTTACAAGATCATTGAGGAAACCTTGAATCTGCGGGACGTGCGGATTTTTGATTACGTTGAAGATGCCGAAGGAAAGAGAACCCCCGTCCTGAACAAGAAAGAAACCGCCATCGCCCAGGGCAAACAGGAGCTTATCAAGCAGGCGTTCCAAGACTGGATTTGGAAAGACCCGGCCCGGAGAGAACGCCTGACGCGGCTCTATAACGACAAGTTCAACAGCACCCGGCCCCGCGAGTACGACGGGAGCCACCTGAACTTTGTGGGCATGAACCCGGAGATCACCCTGCGGCCCCATCAGGTGAACGCCATCGCCCATATCCTCTACGGCGGGAATACCCTGCTGGCCCATGTGGTGGGGGCGGGCAAGACCTTTGAAATGGTGGCAGCGGCACAGGAGAGCAAACGGCTGGGCCTGTGCCAAAAGAGCCTGTTCGTTGTCCCCAACCACCTGACGGAGCAGTGGGCGGCGGAGTATTTGCAGCTCTATCCCTCCGCCAACATCCTGGTAGCAACGAAAAAGGACTTTGAAACTAAAAATCGAAAGCGGTTTTGTGGCCGAATTGCCACCGGGGACTATGACGCCATCATCATCGGGCACTCGCAGTTTGAGAAAATCCCGGTGAGCATAGAGCGCCAGCGGTATCTTCTGGAGCAGCAGCGGCGGGACGTTTTGGACGGTATTGCGGAGCTGAAAGCCAACCACGGGGAACGGTTTTCCATCAAGCAGATGGAACGCACCAGGAAATCCATTGACGCCAAGCTGGAAAAGCTGAACGACCAAAGCCGTAAGGATGATGTGGTCACGTTTGAGGAATTGGGCGTTGACCGCATCTTCATTGACGAGGCACATTATTACAAAAACCTCGCGTCCTTTTCTAAAATGCGGAACGTGGGCGGCATCAGCCAGACGGAGGCGCAGAAGTCCAGCGACCTCTATATGAAGTGCCGCTATCTGGACGAGTTGACCGGGGGCCGGGGCGTTATTTTTGCCACAGGCACCCCTATCTCCAACACAATGGTAGAGATGTATACCATGCAGAAATACTTGCAGTACGGATTGCTGGAGCAAAAGGAACTGCTTCATTTTGACGCATGGGCGTCCACGTTTGGGGAAACCGTCACCGCTATGGAGCTGGCCCCGGAGGGCTATAATTTTTGAGGATGATGAAATCGTACTTTTCTAAATGAAAAAAGACGGTCAAAGGCGGTTTCGAGGTTTCCGAAAATTTTTCAAAGTTTTTTGAAAAACAGTTCCGCTTAGACCCCCTGTTTTCTCCTATTGGTGAAGGGCGAGTAATCTCTATAATCTCAAAACATATTACATAAGGAAAGGAGGGCAAAGGATGCCGAAAACAACAGGAAAAGCAAGAGTTACAGCACTCTATGAAAGGCTTTCGAGGGACGATGACCTTGTGGGCGAGTCGAACTCGATAACCAACCAAAAGAAATACTTGGAAGATTTCGCTCACAGGAACGGCCTGACGAATATCCGCCATTTTACTGACGATGGATATTCCGGTGTGAACTTCAACAGACCGGGCGTTCAAGCCTTGATAGCCGCCGTTGAAGCAGGGGAAGTCGAGACGATTTGCGTAAAAGACCTATCCCGTTTTGGTAGGAATTATCTGGAAGTTGGATTCTATACGGAAATCCTTTTCCCCCAAAAGGATGTGCGCTTCATCGCTATCAATAACGGCATAGACAGCGATAACGCCACCGACAACGACTTTGCCCCTTTCCTCAATATCATGAACGAGTTTTACGCCAAAGACACCAGTAACAAGATCAAGGCTATCTTTGAC